>NZ_JALAMS010000032.1:0-69855 GCF_026790145.1 Priestia endophytica
TGGACTTTGTCTACAAGCTGAGATGCCTTTAAAAAAGGCATCTTTTTTCTGGTATCTATTTTGTAACTTTTTGTTTTTGTTCTTCTAGGAATTCGCCAATTTCGCGATATTTCTCATAGCGCTGGTTAACAAGCTCTGCTTTTGAAAGTTTTCTTAAAGATAAAAGAGATGATTTAATTGTCGCGTCAATAAACTGTGCCTGTTTCACAACATCTCGATGAGCTCCGCCGCGAATTTCTTCAATTACATCATCAATAACCCCTAATTCTTTCAAATCTGGAGCCGTGATTCTCATTGTTTCAGCTGCTTTTTTAGCAAGCGTCGAATCTTTCCAAAGAAGCGCTGCTGCTCCCTCTGGAGAAATGACAGAATAAGTGGAATTCTCAAGCATATGAAGATGATTGCTAAGACCTAATCCAATAGCACCACCACTCCCACCTTCTCCAATAACAACAGAGATAATCGGAACCGTAAATCCAGCCATTTCCATTAAGTTTTTGGCAATTGCTTCACTTTGTCCACGTTCTTCAGCTGCTTTTCCTGGATAAGCTCCTTTTGTATCGACAAAAGTAATAATCGGACGGTTAAACTTCTCAGCTTGCTTCATAAGACGAAGAGCTTTTCTATATCCTTCAGGATGTGGCATTCCGAAGTTACGACGAAGATTTTCTTTCGTGTCTTTTCCACGCTGATGGCCGATAACTGTAACAGGAAGACCATGGAATTTAGCGATACCACCAATAATAGCTTCATCTTCACCAAAAAGACGATCGCCATGACACTCAAAAAAGTTCGTAAACAACTGCTCAATATAGTCTAATGTTGTAGGACGTTCAGCATGTCTAGCAATCTGCACACGGTCCCATGGAGCGAGATGGTCATAAATTTCATGTTCCACACGTTTCAAGCGTTCTTCAAGCTTGCTTACTTCTCCAGATAAGTCAACGTCAGAGCTCTTAGCAAAGTTTTTAAGCTCTTGAATTTTATTACGAAGCTCCACGACAGGGCGTTCGAATTCAAGCTCTACTGCCATTCTTCTCCACCTCCTGACTTATGCATATCAAGAATATTTCCAAGCGTTTCTTTCATATCATGCCTTTTAATGACAGCATCAAGCTGACCATGTTTTAATAAAAATTCAGCTGTTTGAAAGTCCTCTGGAAGTTCTTCACGAATCGTTTGTTCAATAATTCGACGTCCAGCAAATCCAATAAGTGCACCAGGCTCAGCAAAATTGTAGTCACCAAGCGAAGCAAAACTTGCAGAAACTCCTCCTGTTGTTGGATGCGTCATTACTGAAATAAACAGCTCTCCTGCTTCACCAAGACGGTTTAAAGCAACGCTTGTTTTAGCCATCTGCATAAGGCTTAATACACCCTCTTGCATACGAGCACCGCCAGAAGCTGTGAAAATCAAAAACGGCACGCGTTTTTCTACTGCTTTTTCTACCGCGCGCGTAATTTTTTCGCCAACTACAGATCCCATACTTCCCATTCTAAAATGAGAATCCATTACCGCTATAACAACAGCTACACCATTGATCGTTCCTTCACCCGTTACAATTGCTTCATTCATTCCTGTTTTCTGTTGATCTTGTTGGATTTTTTCAAGGTAAGACGGAAAGTCTAACGGATTTGCAGACGTCATACCTTTGTCATATTCAACAAAACTTTCTTCATCAAGTAAACTTGAAATACGTTCATATCCTGTCATTTGATGATGATATCCACAGTTTAAACAAACTTTTAAATTCTTTTTCAATTCTTTTGTATACATGATTTTTTTACATTTCTTACACTTTGTCATAATTCCTTCTGGTACTTCTTGTCTTATATGTTCTGAAGGAATTGAAGCATATTTTTTCTTTTTAACAAACCAGTCTCTTAACAAAGTTTGCCCTCCCTTACATTTCATTAGTGTCATTGGAGTGAAAAGGCAAGCGTAAAATGCCTAAGAAGATCACACTTGTACATATCTGCTTACGTTCAAGGTGCTTGTATTTTAGAATTAGAATAGCGGAACTTTCTAAAAGATGCTGTCAGTTTGTGACGCATGTCCTTCGACATTTTCACTTAAAATAAGCATTTATACAGTGCGAACGAAAGGTAAAAAGTGCTTCACCCATTCTATTATACAGGACTAAAGGATGAGGAGCTCCCTACTAGACGAACAAATGATAAGTTATTCCATAATAAGAATAATATAGTTATTATTACATACTTAAAAATGTTGACACATCTGCTCGAATAATAAGTCATGTTTGCTTAAAAAGCAAGGAGATTTTTGTAAAAGTTGCTTTTTCATCGCTCGAAAAGCTTTCTTTTCAAACTTCTTGTAAGCACTTAAAACGCGAGGAAAAAATCCGGAAAATCGAGTTTAAAGACCAGAAGTATGCGTTTCTTACGATGCCTCATTTTTCTTTCATTGGAAGAGCGCCTTTTTTAATAGGCGCTCTTTCAATGAATATAAAAATAGAAAGCAGGAAAACAATTTTACTCAATGATTGTTAACTTACGCGTTTTCTCCGCTACTTCTTCTGGATTTACTTCAATACGAGCTACTCCTGTTTCCATAGCTGCTTTTGCAACAGCAGCTGCCACAGCCGGAGCTACTTCTGGGTTAAATGGAGCTGGGATTACATAATCTGCATTTAACTCTTCTTCAGAAATTAAATCAGCAATAGCCTCAACAGCTGCCATTTTCATTTTTTCATTAATATGTGTAGCACGCACATCAAGTGCACCACGGAAAATCCCTGGGAATGCAAGCACGTTGTTAACTTGGTTCGGGAAGTCTGAACGTCCTGTTCCAATAACTCTGGCACCTGCTTCTTTTGCATCTTCAGGCATGATTTCTGGCGTTGGGTTTGCCATTGCAAAAATGATTGGATCTGTATTCATTGTTCGTACCATTTCTTTTGTAAGTGCTCCTTCAACAGAAACACCAATGAATACGTCTGCTTCACGAATTACGTCAGCTAAATCTCCTTCAACTCTGTCACGGTTTGTATATGAAGCAACTTCTTTCTTCACATCGTTCATACCATATGAACGACCTTCAAAAATTGCGCCTTTCGAATCACACATCACAATATCACGCACACCATAACGGTATAAAAGTTTGATAATAGCAATTCCAGCTGCACCTGCTCCATTTGCTACAACTTTGATTTCAGACATTGATTTACCAACAAGTTTTAATGCATTCAGAAGACCTGCTACTGTTACAATTGCTGTTCCATGTTGATCATCATGAAACACAGGAATGTTTGTTTCTTTTTTCAAACGTTCTTCAATCTCAAAGCAGTTAGGTGCTGCAATATCTTCTAAATTTACGCCGCCGAATGTTGGCTCAAGCAGTTTTACAGTTTCAACAATTTTATCTACATCCGTTGTATTTAAGCAAATTGGAAACGCATCCACTCCAGCGAAACTTTTGAACAATACAGCTTTTCCTTCCATAACTGGTAAAGATGCTTCTGGGCCAATATTCCCAAGTCCAAGTACCGCTGTTCCATCTGAAACTACTGCTACCATGTTGCCCTTCATTGTGTATTCATATACCTTATTAACATCATCATAGATGGCTTTACAAGGCTCTGCTACTCCTGGTGAATAAGCAAGACTTAAGTCTTTCGCATTTTTTACGGGAATTTTTGCTTTTGATTCTAATTTACCCTGATTCATACGGTGAATATGTAAAGCTTCCTCTTTCAATGACATAAAACTCTCTCCTTTGTCCAAAAACTACTCAATTGTATAGAATAGTTAATAAATTTGAAGTTTTCTAATGTAAGACATTAACTCTTTTACAATATACCAAATGGGGACAGAATGTAAAGCATATTACTCACGAAGAATCACGTTTCCATCCCCTAGTATTTTCTTTAAATATTGCAAGCATTCATTACTTGGATTCACATTAAAAGAAGGTGCTAAACGAATGGTTTTATCTTCAGCAGCATAGTAAATCATGACTGCTGTATCGCCTTTAAATCGCTTAAAAGTCTCTTCTAACTCTATGAAAACTTCTTCTTGCTTTTGCTGTGAATCTACTCTTAAATAGAGCGCTTTTAAGAAGCTTTGTTTCATATCTTCAAGTGAAATAACCTCATTAATAAGCAGCTGAAACTTATGGTTTCGTTCCTCTATTTTCCCAACTATTAATATTTTACCATCAATACTTAATTTTTCTTGAAACTTTCTAAATGCATTTGGAAATACAATTCCTTCTATTTCTCCTGTTTCATCCTGCAAGTTCAGAAAAGCCATTCTCTCTCCTCGTTTCGTAAGGATTTCTCGTCGTTCTGTTACAAGAGCTCCTACTTTTACGTTTCCTCTTTTTTGCTGTCCTAAAGTGAAAAGAGGGTGTGCCCCTTCTTTTTGAAGAAAGGGTCTATAAGAAGACAAAGGATGACTAGATAAGTAAAGTCCAAGTGCTTGCTTTTCGTAACCAAGCTTTTCTTCCTCTGTTAAAGGCTCTGCTTTTGCATACTTTGGTTCAAACCCAAAATCCTCCATAAGACTTGCATGTTCGAAAGCAACGTCAATGGATTTGATCAATGTTGCTCTATCTTCCCTAAACTCATCAAATCCTCCCGCATAAATAAGAGAAATAAGAGCATTCCGCCCAACAGCTTGTTCTGAAATGCGCATGCAAAAATCAAATAAGCTAGCGAACCTTTTCTCTTTTCTTTTTTCAATAATTTCGCGAAGAGCTGTTTGCCCAATATATTTGATTGGCGCTAAACTGTAGCGAATAGCACTTTCTCCTTCCACAGTAAATGGGTAAATACTTTTATTAATAGAAGGAGGCAGAATTTCAAGGCCTTTTAATTTTGCTTCATGAACATATTGTTTAACTCTTTCCTCATTTCCAATTGCGCTCGTTAGCAAAGCAGCTGTAAAGTGAGCTTTGTAGTGCGCTTTAAAGTAAGCAAGATAATAGGCTATAAGGCTATATGCAACAGCATGACTTCTATTAAACCCATAATTTGCAAACTGCACAATTAACCCATAGAGATTTGAAGCAACTTCTGTGCTATACCCTTTTTGCAAACATCCTTTGATAAAGTGCTGACGTTCTTCTTCAAGTACACTTCGGTTCTTTTTGCTTACTGCTCGTCTTAACAAGTCAGCTTCACCAAGCGTAAAACCTGCCAATCGTGAGGCAATTTGCATAATTTGCTCTTGATAAACGATAACTCCATATGTTTTCTCTAAAATTGGTTTTAAATCTTCATGGAAATAGTGAATTTCTTCTTTTCCATGTTTCCTTTTTATATAATGAGGAATCTGCTCCATTGGTCCTGGCCGATATAAAGCATTAACAGCGACTAAATCTTCAAACTCACTTGGCTTTAACGTTTTTAATACCTCTGTAATACCTGACGATTCAAATTGAAAGATTCCCGCTGTATCTCCATTGCTTAGTAGACGAAAAGCTTCTGAATCATTTAAAGGAATGGTTTGAAGCGTTAGGGTTCTGTTGAACTTTTGAACAGATTTCAAGATTCTTTCTAAGATCGTTAAGTTCCTCAGTCCAAGAAAATCAATTTTCAATAGTCCTGCAGCAGCTGTTTCATTCATGGCGTATTGTGTTAAAGGTACGTCTCCGTGCCCTTCCTGTAGCGGTACGTAATGTGTTAATGGCTGTTCGCTAATTACAATGCCTGCTGCATGAATTGAAGAGTGACGAGGCAAGCCTTCAACTAGAAGAGCTACTGAAAATACGGTCTGCAAAAGAGCGGAAGATTGAAGAATGGAGCGAAACTCTTCTGATGTGTTGTACACTTCTTTTAATGTTACTCCTTGCTTAGCAGGAATAAGTTTTGACAACTTGTTCATTTCCGCTCCGTCTACTCCAAATACTTTTGCAATATCACGCAAAGCTGCTTTTGCTGCTAATGTTCCGAACGTAATGATTTGGGCAACATGCTCTTTTCCATATCTTTTCATCACGTACTGGATCACTTCATCACGGCGATGATCCGGAAAATCAATATCAATATCAGGCATGCTTATTCGCTCTGGATTTAAAAAGCGTTCAAATAATAAATCATATTGAATAGGATCAACAGTTGTAATATCAAGAGCATAAGCAACAAGTGATCCTGCAGCAGATCCCCTTCCAGGACCTGTTATAATTCCTTTTTGATGAGCAAAATGCATAAAATCTGCAACTATTAAAAAGTAATCGCTAAAGCTCATTTTCTCAATGATATGAAGCTCATACTGAAGGCGACGTTGATAATGTGTATCTTCAGAAAGCCCCTTTTGCTCCATCCCTCTCTCACAAAGCTTTTTTAAAAGAACATGAGCACTTTTTCCTTCTTCTACAGGATATTTTGGTAGAAAAGAAGAACCAAGACTCAACGAGACGCTGCAGTTGTTTGCAATGTGTACGGTTTCTTCTAATAGAGAGGGAAAGTGCGCAAAAACTTCTTTCATTTCTTCTTCTTTTTTTAAATAACGTTCCTGTTCATAGATTTCAATTTCTTCTCTTTTAACACCTTTTCTTACCGCTTCTAAACATTGATAAGCAAGCTGATGCTCTTTTTCTAAATAACGAACATCGTTCGTACCTACCGCTTTCATTCCACAAGAGCGAAACATATTTATCGTTTCCTCTGAAACGTCTTTCTCTGTTACAGCTATGTAGAAATTGTGGCGGAATAGTGAGGAGAATGGTAATAGCACGTTTTTTACGTGTTCTTCATTAAAGAACATCCCTTGAAGTTGGGAATAAGGGAACAGCGCAAACAGATGCTCACTGTACGCTGTCAACGTTTCAAGCGATACTCCTTCTTTCTCATTGATTTGAACAGCTGTCGCAAGTTTTAAGAGATGTTGATATCCCTGATTATTTCTAGCAAGCAAAATAAGATCATAGATGTTTTCTTCCACTTGTACTGTAAGTGTTATTCCTAGAATTGGCTTAATACCTTCTTTTTTGCATTCTTTATAAAAAGGAAGAATAGCGTGCATGACATTGTGGTCTGTTAAAGCAATTGCCTTTTGGCCATCTTCCTTTGCTTTTTGAACAAGTTCTTTTATTTTCACTGTACTCTGAAGCAAAGTATATCCACTTTTTACTTGCAAGTGAACAAATGACATTGCATTTCACCTTCCTTTGTAACATAACGTTTTCTTTTCCTCTTTCATACATGCCTCCTTCACACATATACATATAGAAAAGGAGGAGAAAGAGATGAAAGATACATTTGTAACCCTTTTTATTACGAGTTATTTTATTGCACTTGGTGTTATTATTGGCGGCTCTTTTATCGGCTCTTTTGGTGCCTTTTTAATGGGCAAGCCCCCTTTAACATATATGAACACTCTTTCCGACAACTTAAAAATCTGGGCCCTTATTGCGGCTATTGGCGGAACTTTTGACACTTTTTTCAGCATTGAAAAAGGCTTTTTTCAAGGCGCAACAAAAGAAGCGTTCAAACAGATTCTTTATATTCTTTCTGCTCTAGGCGGTGCTCAAACAGGTGCACTTCTTATCAAATGGCTTATCCAGGACTATCTCTCATCATGAGAATTCCACCGTTACATGAACGTCCTTCTTTTCGCTTTCTACTTGTCGGAGCATTTTTCGGGGCATTAATTAGCTGGGGCGTGTTTCTGTTTATGTACGGAACACTGCAAGAAAGACAAACCATTACTATTATTAAACAAAAAAGAGAAATTGAACAACTTCAAGATCAACTGTCAATTTGGCAAAATGAACACGAAAGTGAGAAACCTGATGAAGAAAAACCACAAACAAAAGAGCTCGTTATCCAAAATTTAGATGTTAAAATTATAAATAGCGATAACTTTAAACTTGGATACTATTCTACCTTTTTTATCGAAGAAGCTGTTAAAAAAGAATTAAACAACTTAATTTCTCAGCCTGTTGAAGAAGTTTATGAATCAAAAGAGCTTATAAAAAGAGTCATCGAAAACAGACAATATGAAATCGATAAAAAAATATACAAGATTGAAGTTCGCGAAATCCTTTTCCATCGGACTTTATCTGTTCAACTTAAAGTCACAGATGTAAAATCATCTCTTTAAAAACTATGGAAAAGGTGATTTCCATTCAAAAGGAAACCACCTCTTTCTCTACTCTTGACATACTTTTCGTAAATCATTTAAGACGGACTGAACGTCACTCCACTGATAAATAGAAGCTCCTGAAGCAAGCGGATGACCACCGCCGTTATAATTACGGGCAACACCGTTAATAACCGGTCCCTTTGAACGCAAGCGAACTCGGATTAGACTTTCTTCTTCAACAAAGAAAACCCATGCTTTTACTCCATCAATGTTTCCAAGAAGGCCGACAAGCTGAGATGCTTCTGATGGAGTTGCATTGTATTCTTGTAAAATATCCTTTGTAATTGTAATATAAGCAATTCCTTCTTCTTCAAATGTGAAATTGTTTAACACATAGCCTTGAAGACGTGCGACATTAAGCTTTGTTTTATACATGCCTTGATAAAGATCCGTGAATGAAAAATCAGCTTGAACAAGCTCACTTGCATATTGAAGCGTTCTTTGCGTTGTATTTGGAAAAAGGAAACGACCTGTATCCCCTACAATCCCTGCGTAAATAAGGCGTGCAGCTTCCTTTGTCATTGTAAGTCCGCTGTCTTTTAGCTCTATGTATAGTTCATAAATCATCTCACTTGTTGAACTTGCTGACGTTTCAACCCACAGTAAATCTCCATAAGGGTCTTCATTTGGATGATGATCGATTTTAATGATAAACTTACCGTTTTTATAGCGCTGATCAGATACACGCGCTTCATTTGCGGTATCACACACGATTACAAGAGCCTCGTGATAAATAGCATCATCAATCTCGTCCATTTTATAAAGAAACTCTAAAGAAGGATCACTAGCTCCTGTTACATAGATGTTTTTAGTTGGAAAAGAGGCCTTTAAAATTTCCGCTAATCCACACTGCGAACCATATGCATCAGGGTCTGGACGTACGTGTCGATGAATAATGATGGTCTCATATTTCATAATTTCCTGCAAGATTCTTTCTTTCATTTTCTCTCTCCTTGAAATATCTAAAATTAGACATTTAGAATTTATAGCTATGCTTTCGCTAAACGGTGCACTTTATTTACTATATTGTGATCTATTTATATTACCTATTAAATCATACAATGGCTCTGTTTTAAATAAATGTCATCCGAGCTGTAGAAAAATTCCTTTTTACAAGCTAAAATAAAAGAAAATGAAGCATCACCACTATTAAAAGATGGAGGAATTGTATGCCTATTTTTGTAGTATTGATTATTTTTTCGCTCGTTTTTTATCTTTTCTACAAAACAAAGTACATTCGTTCAAAAGCTCCAATGGAAAAACAGTGGCTCTCTGCTAAATGTAGCATTGCTCTTGGTCTCTTCGTTTTTCTGTTCGGAATAAACCTCTTTTTCATCCATAATTCTGTTGTTTACACTATTGTAGCAGTTGTTTTCGTTTTACTAGGCGGAGCAAGCGTAATTGCCGCTTTCAAAGCTTACAAATACTATCTTCCAAAAACGATTGAAGAACGTAAATAAAATTCTATAATAAAAAACGCAAAGCAGAGTTGCTTTGCGTCTTTTTATGTTCGATCAAGTACTTGAGCCATCATAAGTGCTTTACCAACTAGCACTCCTTCACTATATGCTTCAACATCTACTTTTCCGAACTTACGACCAATTTCAAGTATTTTTGGGCGAATTTCAAGCGTACTGTCAATTTGGACAGGTTTGATAAAATATAAAGTTACATTTTCAATAACGAGATCGCCTTTTTTATAGACACGAAGAGCTCTGTTTGTTGCTTCTGTCAATATAGTCATAAAAACCCCATTTGAAATAGTTCCCATATAGTTTGTCATTTGTGGGGTTACTTCACAACGATAATAGAAGTTATCTTTTGCCTCTGACACGTCTTGAAACTGACTTGTCACAATATCATCAATCGTCTCCCCAACTTGTGGCTGCTTTTGAATCATTTGAAGAGCTTTTAATACATCTTGCCTGCTAATAATTCCTTGAAGTATATTATATTCATCCACAACAGGTAATATTTCAATTCCTTCCCATACCATCATATGAGCTGAGGAAGCAACAGACGTCTTTTGGTGGACAGTAATTGGATTTTTCGTCATCACTTTTTCAATAATCGTATCTCTGCTATAGTCAATAATGTCTTTTGAAGTCACAATTCCTTTTACATGTAAATCATCATCTACAACTGGAAAACGAGTATGTTTTGTATGATGATTATACTCATACCATTTTGATATAGGATCACTTATGTTTAGAATAGTGGCATTCTCAGCAGATGTTAAAATATCTTCGACAAGGACAATTTCTTTTTTGATAAGGTGATCATAAATAGCTCTATTGATCATAGCTGCTACTGTAAACGTATCATAGCTTGTTGAAATAACAGGTAAAGCAAGCTCGTCCGCTAACTTTTTAACATGATCTTCAGTGTCAAATCCTCCTGTTATCAAAACTGCGGCTCCTGCTTCTAATGCTAGCTCATGAGCATCTGTTCGATTTCCAACAATAAGCAAATTATCTGCTCCTGTGTAACGCATCATTGCTTCAAGTTTCATTGCTCCAATAACAAACTTATTGAGTGTTTTATGAAGCCCTTCCATGCCGCCTAACACTTGCCCATCTACGATATTAACAACTTCTTCATACGTCAACTTTTCAATATTTTCTTTTTGTTTTCGTTCAATTCTAATCGTTCCAACTCTTTCAATTGTCGAAACATACCCTTTATTTTCAGCATCTTTGATGGCACGGTAAGCCGTCCCTTCACTTACTCCAAGGTCTTTTGCAATCTGTCGAACAGAGATCTTTTCGCCAATCGGTAAATGATCGATATGCTGCAAAATTTGTTGATGCTTTGTCGCCACGATTCTTCACCCTTTAAAATTACTTAGTTTATTTGTTAATCGCCACTGTTATCTATCTTTCTCTACAGCGTCATTTATTTTGTATACTCTACTTCATTAAACCATTTTTTTACGATGATGTAACTACTCTTTATCTTACTTTTCGTTTTTCATAATAAAAAGCCTTTCTTTTTACGAAAGGCTTTCCATCTCTTTCTCTACTGATACATTCTTCTTTTCAAAGGGGCTTTTGCTGTTTTCACTTTTAGTCTTTTCTCTCCTTTAGGGGCGGATAAGAAAGCTAAGAAATTACCGCTTAAGACAAGAAGGGCAAAAAGAATCCATACTAGTGAGAAAAGACCAAATGTTCCCCCATAAAAAGGCTGTAGATATGGCATTGCATAATAAAGCAAAAGGCTTGTTAGCAAAACATATAAAAGATATTTCTGTTTCATATGGACCTCCTAACTATTCCTTTTGCTTTATTTATATGCAGAACTTGTCTTAATCAGACGTTATCCTTCACCTTGATTTTCACTGTATCCTGTATCAAAATGACCATTTTCATACGCTTCCATAATATGCTGGGTTGTCATTTGCTCTCCTTCTTCATCGTAAAAAAACATTTCATCATAAGACTTGTTTACTGACTTTGGATCTTTCATCTATTATCACTCCTCAAATTATCTTTATTCTCCGTTATTTTCTACTTATTTTTTAACATTATTCCCAAAAAAAGAAGACACCTAATTGGTGTCTTCTTTTTATAACGATATGTGCTGCTTTGCCTTTTCAATTGCAAGGCTCACTTGCGCAAAGCCTGTGCCTCCTTGGCTATTACGACGCTTAACAGCATTATAAGGATCAATTACATCATAAATGTCATTTTCGAAAAGATCTGATGCTTCTCTATACTGCTCTAATGTAAGATCTTGAAGATAAATGCCTTGATTAATGCATGTTAAAACAAGTTTTCCTACAACTTCATGCGCTTCTCTAAATGGCATTCCTTTTGATGCTAGATAATCGGCTAGCTCTGTCGCATTTGAGAAATCTTGTGAAGTTGCTTTCGTCATATTCTCTGTTTTGACAGTCATCGTATCAATCATGCCGCTGAAAATTGTCAACGAACCTTCAAGTGTTGTTACCGTATCAAACATTCCTTCTTTATCTTCTTGCAAATCTTTGTTATAAGCAAGAGGAGTTCCTTTTAGAATTGTTAAAAGACTGAATAAATTTCCATATACACGGCCTGTTTTCCCTCTGATTAATTCCGCCATATCTGGATTTTTCTTCTGTGGCATAATGCTACTTCCTGTTGCATATGTGTCATCCATTTCAATAAATTGAAACTCTTGGCTTGACCATAAAATCAACTCTTCACAGAATCGAGAAAGATGGGTCATAACAAGCGAACTATTGCTTAAAAATTCAATAATAAAGTCTCGATCGCTAACGGCATCCATACTGTTTTCATAGATACCTGAAAAGCCTAATAGCTCTGCTGAGTAGTTACGATCAATAGGAAAAGTTGTGCCTGCAAGCGCTCCTGCCCCAAGGGGTGAAAGATCAATACGTTTTAATGATTCTGTAAAACGCTCAACATCTCGTTGCAACATCCAGAAATAAGCCATTAAATGGTGAGCAAATGAAACAGGCTGAGCACGTTGCAGGTGCGTATATCCTGGGAAAACAGTCTCAATATGTGCCTCAGCTTTATTTATAAGAACTGTTTGTAGTTTCTTTAATAAGCCAATAATCTCTGTAACGTGCTTTTTTAAATAAAGATGCATATCTGTTGCAACTTGGTCATTACGGCTTCTCCCTGTATGAAGTTTTCCTCCTACAGGCCCAATTTCATCAATAAGAAGTTTCTCTAAATTCAAATGAATATCTTCATACTGAGCAGAGAAAGAAAGTTCGTTACTTTTTGCTTTCTCCGCTAATTTGTTTAGTCCAGCCGTGATTTGGTCTTTCTCATCTTCTGTGAGAATGTTGCATTTTGCAAGCATTGCAACATGAGCAAGACTTCCTTGAATATCTTCTTCTACAAGTGCTTTATCGAATGTAATAGATGCTCCGAATTCGTCAATCCATTGCTCAGGACGTTTTGTAAAACGTCCTCCCCACAATTTGGTCATGAGTTCACCTTCTCCTTATTGTTCACCATGCTATTTACTTTTGTTGGTAAGCCCCAAAGGTTGATAAATCCAACAGCAGCATCATGGTTAAATTCATCTTCTTTTGTATATGTTGCAAGCTTCTCATCGTATAGAGAATTTGGCGATTTTCTTCCTTCAACAACAGCATGACCTTTGAATAGTTTCACGCGTGCTGTACCGTTTACTGTTTTTTGTGTTTCTTTTAGGAAACCTAGTAGTGCTTTTGTAAGCGGTGAGAACCAAAGACCTTCATAAATCACTTCTGTTAGTTTCTTTTCAATCACTGGTTTGAAATGAGCTACTTCTTTTACAAGTGTTAAGTCTTCAAGCTCTTTATGTGCTTTAATAAGCGTCATAGCACCTGGGCACTCATATACTTCACGAGATTTAATTCCAACAAGGCGGTTTTCAACATGATCGATACGTCCCACACCATGTTTCCCAGCAATGTTGTTTAATTTTAAGATAAGTTCAGACAGTGGAAGATTCTCTCCATCTAACGAAACAGGAACCCCTTGAACAAACTCGATTTCTACAACATCCGCAACATCTGGTGTTGCTTCAACTGGAGTTGTAAGATCATATGCTTCTTCAGGTGGTGCTGCCCATGGATCTTCTAAAACACCGCACTCATTGCTTCTTCCCCATAAGTTTTGGTCAATTGAGAAAGGGCTATCCAGATTAATCGGAATTGGAATATTTTTCTCTTTTGCATATTCAATCTCTTCTTCACGAGACCATTTCCAGTCACGAACAGGAGCTAATACTTCAAGATTTGGATTTAAAGCATTAATTGATACTTCGAAACGCACTTGGTCATTTCCTTTTCCCGTACAACCGTGCGCTACAGCTACTGCATTTTCTTTTTCAGCTACTTCCACAAGTTTCGCAGCGATTAACGGACGAGAAAGCGCTGAAACAAGTGGATATTTTCCTTCATAAAGAGTGTGCGCTTGAAGAGCTGCTAATGCATAAACATTCGCAAATTCTTCTTTTGCATCAATAACATGTGAAGAAATTGCGCCAACAGAAAGTGCTTTTGATTGAACGAAATCTAGATCTTTTCCTTCCCCGACGTCTAAACAACATGCTACAACGTCATAACCCTTCTCTTGCAACCATTTAATTGCGACTGATGTATCTAATCCACCTGAGTATGCTAACACGACTTTTTCTTTTGCCATTTCTAAAATCCTCCTCTTAATATCCTTGCATTTATATATAAGTATATTTTTATCGATTTGTTTTTTTATTCATCTTTGTTAATAATAATGTATCACCTATCTCTCTGACTTTCAATACTTATTCATAAAAAAGTATAAATATTAGTGTATATTTCTTATTTTTTTTATTTTCTCTTTCTATTTACTTTTTATTTAAACCCGCTAACATAAGGTTTTTAGCCCTTTCATCTTCTTTTGCTTTCAATGTTCACCTTTTTCTCTTTTTCTATCTTTTTGCAAGAAACAATGAATAATCACTACATATTCAGCAAATACACATATTCCAAAAAAACAGGAACAAGTACTAACATAGCGGGCGAGAAGCAACAGTTTTTATACCTTATGAAAAGAAGGAAGAATTGTTGAATAAAGGGAGAAGCCTAAATTTTTTATAGGTATGTTATAAAATAAAAAGAAGCTGAAAAACTCTCAGCTTCTTTTAAAAAAGTTATTTAATATGTTTTATAACGTGAGCAAGTTCAGGGATAATAAGTTTATCCATTGCAAGTTTAACAGCTCCTGAAGAGCCTGGAAGAGAGAAAAGAGCTGTGTTCTGCACCACTCCGGCTGCAGCCCTACTTAATAGTGCTGCAGATCCGATATCTTCTTGATAACTTAACATACGGAAAAGTTCACCAAAGCCAACGATTTCCTTTTCAAAAAGAGGTGTGACAGTCTCAATTGTTACATCTCTTTTAGCAAGTCCTGTTCCTCCGTTTGTAATAACTGCTTCAATACGTTCATCATTAATTAACCTTTGAACAGCTTCTAAAATCACGTCTTTTTCATCTTTTACAATCACGTGCTCAACAACTTTAAAATTCTTTTCTCCTAGTTTCTCTTTTATGAGTGCTCCACTTTTGTCTGTTTCTTTTGTTCTTGTATCACTAATTGTAATAACTCCACAAGCAACAACCGTTGGTGCTTCCCTTTTGTGTTCTTCAACGCTCATTTTGCTTTCCTCCCTTCTCTTCCATTAAGAAGCGATATTGATAGAAGCGTTTTGCAAAATCCGTTACTTCAGCTGTGAATTTGTAGTTGAAACTGCCTGAAAGAAGCATTGCAAAGAGAGAACGCTTCTTTGAAGAGTGACGTCTTGTTGATAAAATAAGCATTGTTTTAATAATTTGTTGTAATAGATGAGCACTTAATGCATTATGTAATACTTTTTCGCTTTGCTCATTATAATAGGCCGTTTCAAACGTCTCAATCTCTTCTTTCAGTTGCTCCCAAGCAGCGAAACGATACTCTTTTGGCACAATAGCTGCATGAAATATTTTTAGAATAAGAATCATTTCAAATGGGTCTTCACAATCATATCCATAGCTTAGTGCTGTTAAATGGATAGATTGAAAGTTCAATGTGATGAGAAGAGGAATATCTGTGCCAACAAATAAAACATTTCCTGTTCCAGAAGCTGCTCCTTGAACAAACGAATAAAGCCGCTGCTTTTTCAGCTGCTCATCAGCGAGGTATGACAACTGATCAATATTTAGCATCTTAAGATCTTGAATTTCCTCTATGCGTTCGTCTAGCAATGAAGCGGTTTTTAGAAGACGTTTACGCTCGCTTTTTTGTATGTAAGATCGATCAATAAAACCTTGAAGGTGAAAAAGCCCATTGTCTAGAAACTCCATGTACTTGTAATATTTATCTTCAGGAAGGGAGTCAAAAAAGTTTTGCAGCAACTGCTTGTTCTCTCTCTCAGCTGATGTTAAACTCCACTTTTCAAGCTCCTGTTCCCATTGCAAGATTTCTTCAAGCATAATTCTTTCTCGGCTTGTACGTTTCATTCTTACACCTCCGTTATTGTTAAAGATTATTTTAACACAAGGGGATATAAGAAACATTAGGCGGTTACAGTTATCATTCCTTTATATTAAAATGAAAGAGACGGAACGTAAAAAGAAGGAGGCTATTTTTTTCCTATGAAAAATTCAATAAAACTTATCGCACTCGATATGGATGGTACATTGTTAGATAATGAACAAAATGTATCTTCTCAAAACAAAGAGGCTATTAAGCTTGCTAAGCAAAAAGGAATTCCAACTGTATTGAGTACAGGACGCTCACTTCTCACATGTCGTGAATATGCAGAATCGTTGGAGCTTTCCTCCTTCCTTGTTACTTCAAATGGAAGTGAAATATGGGATTCTGCTTTTAAGCTTGTTGACCGCAATCTTATTGAGCATGCTCATATCGAAAAACTATGGGAACTCAAACAAAAGTATAATATTCACTTTTGGGCCTCCACAACAGAACGATTATGGAGAGAAGAATTTCCTGATAAAATTGTGGAACATGAGTGGTTAAAGTTTGGATTTGATATTCCAGATGATAGCATCAGAGAAGCTGTTTTAGGAGAACTTCAAGAAAGCAAACAGCTTGAAATCACAAATTCAAGCCCAACAAATATTGAAATTAATGCTGTTGGAATTAATAAAGCAAAAGCATTGATGAAAGTTTGTGAACGATTAAATATTACAATGGATAACGTCATTGCAATGGGAGACAGCTTAAATGATATCGCTATGATTGAAGAAGCAGGTGTGGGAGTTGCAATGGGAAATGCCCAAGAAGTTGTTAAAGAAAAAGCAGATTGGATTACTTCTCCCAATATTGAGAATGGAGTTGCAAAAGCTATCCATCACTGGGTTTTATCCTAAATAAAAATCCCCTTCTATGAGGGGATTTTTATTTACCAGCCGTATTCGTATTGAACAGGAGCTTCAATTTCTTCACGAAGTTCTTTTGCAGCTGTTCTTGGCCAATATGGATCGCGAAGCAATTCACGGGCTAAGAATACTAGGTCTGCACGATTGTTACGTAAAATCTCTTCCGCTTGGAAACCGTTTGTAATAAGACCAACGGCTCCTGTATCAATATTTGCCTCATTTTTAATTTGATCTGCAAATTGAACTTGATAACCAGGATATGCTGTAATTGGCGCTGGGGCTACGGCACCTGAACTTACATCAATAAGATCTACACCTTGTTCTTTCATCCATTTCGCAAATGGAACATAGTCGTCAGCTTTTAAGCCTTCGTCAAGATAGTCAAATGCAGAAACGCGAACAAATAGTGGTCCATTCCATTCTTCTTTCACAGCTTCAATCACTTCTTTTAAGAAACGATAGCGATTTTGGGCTGATCCACCATACTCATCTTCGCGTTTATTACTAATTGGAGAAAGAAATTCATTAATTAGATAACCATGTGCACCGTGAATTTCAATAATATCGAATCCAGCTGCTTTTGCCCTACGCGCACCTTCTTTAAAGTTTTGGACCTTATTTTGAATATCTTCCTTTGTCATTTCTTTCGGTGTTTTGTAGCTCTCATCAAAAGCAATAGCAGAAGGAGCCAAAATTTCTTCTTCAAGCTCCGCTTTACGACCTGCGTGTGCAAGCTGAATGGCTACTTTTGCACCGTGCTCTTTACTTAAAGAAACGATATTTTTTAATCCATCAATATGTTCATCGCTCCAAATCCCCAGATCACGAGAAGAAATACGTCCTTCTGATGAGACAGCTGTTGCTTCAACCATAATAAGACCAACTTGACCAACAGCACGAGTTGTATAGTGTGTTAAGTGCCAGTTTTTCACTTTTCCACTTTCATCACTTGAATACATGCACATAGGAGACATAACAATTCTATTTTTGATTGTAACGCCTTTCACTGTATAAGGAGAAAATAACTTTGTTTTCATATCTTTCGCCTCCCGAAATTTTTAAATTGAAACAGAGATATTGTATCATCTCCCCTTCTACACTTCACTTAAGATGCTCAAAATAAATCTTCTTTATAAAAAAAAAGCCTCTTTCCCATAAGGAAAAGAGGCTTTCTCTTTTATTACATGTTTGCTAAACGAGTTACGTCGCGAGCAATCATTACTTCTTCGTTTGTTGGAATAACAATAACTTTTACTGGAGAGTGTGGATAGCTTACAAAAGCTTCGTCCCCACGTACATTGTTAAGATCTTTGTCCCAATATACGCCCATGAATTCAAGGCCTTTTAGGATACGCTCACGGATTTCTACGCTGTTTTCACCGATACCAGCAGTGAAGACGATTGCATCAACACCAGACATGCGAGCAGCATATGAGCCAATATATTTATGGATACGGCTTGAGAATACTTCAAGAGCTAACTCTGCACGTTCGTTACCTTCTTCGGCTTGTCCAAGTAGGTCACGAAGGTCACTTGAAATACCAGAAACACCAAGAAGTCCACTTTCTTTGTTCAATACTTGAAGAACTTCATCAGCTGTTTTCCCTGTTTTCTCCATAATGAAAGGAATTAAAGCTGGGTCAATGTTACCTGAACGTGTTCCCATCGCAACACCTGCAAGTGGTGTGAATCCCATTGAAGTATCAATTGATTTCCCGCCTTCAACAGCAGCAATACTTGCACCGTTTCCTAAGTGGCAAGTAATGATGCGAAGTTGCTCAATTGGACGACCAAGTAACTCTGCAGCACGTTGTGATACAAATTTATGTGAAGTACCATGGAAACCATATTTACGTACGCCATATTTCTCATAGTACTCATATGGTAAGCTATACAGATAAGATTGCTCTGGCATTGATTGATGGAATGCCGTATCAAATACAGCAACTGAAGGAATGTTTGGCATAATTTCTTTGAATGCTTTAATTCCTACAACGTTTGCTGGGTTATGAAGAGGAGCTAGTTCGCTTAACTCTTCAATTTGGGCTAATGTTTCATCAGTAATAAGAGCAGAATCGCTGAATATTTCTCCACCATGTACAACACGGTGACCAACGCCATTGATTTCATCATAAGAACTAATAACGTTTTCAGAAATTAATTTATCAAGCAAGATTTTCACTGCAACAGCGTGATCTGGGATATCTGTTATTTCTTCTTTCTTTTCTCCATTAACAACGATATTGAATACCGCGTTATCTAATCCAATACGTTCTACAAGGCCTTTTGTTAATACCGTCTCACTTGGCATTTCGAATAATTGAAATTTAAGTGATGAACTACCGGCATTAATTGCCAAAATTTTGGTCATACTCAAATACAGCTCCTTTTTTCATATAGACACGGACTAGGTAGCTTCTTGCGCCACCATGTTCTACAATTTTCTATGATATTCGACACAATTTCTATCCTATTCCATTTAATCACTAGTAGTACACAATTTCAATATAGTAAACGCTATTAGTAAATATTCATTTTTTTCTGACATCTAATATATTTTTTGTAACTTAAATAACCTTTTTGTAATTGTTTTCTTTTTTATTTGCATAAATCCTCAAGAATTTACTATATCAAAATAAAATAAGAATACGACAGGTTTCTATCGTATTCTTATTCTTCATTGCTTTGCAGTAAACCATTCATTAATTTGACTCATAATATCACTCATAGCTTCTTTATTTGAGAAAGAAGGCAGATCAACAAGCAAAGCCTGCGAAGGTGGGGCTGCAGTAGCTCCTTTTTTCTGGACAATGAAGATACTTTTAGCATGCTGTTCTTTTTTAAACATTGTAAGTGGAAGTTGAAGCAGTCCTTGAATAAACCCTTCCTCTTTAATGAAAGCATGTAGTTTTTTCGCTTCATCCCCTGAAAAAATATTATTCGGAACAAGAGCAATAAGGTAGCCTCCTTCTTTTAAATAGCGGAAGCTTTGCTCGATAAATAAATAATGAGCATATGAATGCCCTTCTTCTGCTCTCAAGCGATAAGTTGAAGCACCTTCATCGTTAGGATAATAACCAACTGGTAAGTCTACTGTGACAACGTCAACAGGATCAACAAAGAGAGGCTGTAAGCTATCTTGATTAAAAAATTCCATTTCATGATGCTGCAGGTTTGCATTAACATACGAAAGTTTTACAAGAAGCTCGTCAACATCACTTCCATACGCTCGTACTTTTTTACTATTTCCATTTAAAATAGCCGTAAGTAGATTCCCAGTTCCAACAGCAGGATCTAATATGGAAAACTCATCTTTTTTCTCCATCAATTTTTGAACGAAATAACCAACAAAGATGCTGACTGCATCAGGAGTCATTTCATGATTAGGCTGTGTTGCTTCTTTCATTCCTTTTAATACCGCGAGCTGAAAAGCTTTTCGAATACTCTCTTTAGATAGCTTTTCGATATCTACACGTTCATATTCTTTTTCAACACGCTTTTTTGTTACATCATCAACTTCTTCTTGAAGAATCGCTTTTTCGAATAAATTTTCACCTGTTTCACTAACAGCTTCTAAATACGTGCAGTTCAATTTATTTCGCAAAATGTTTGCTGTATCATCTATCACTTTAAAGAGCGTTTCCATCTCTTTGAGCTCAGTCATTTCTATCTCCTCCGAATCAAAAATCTCTTTTGATAACTTGACTATTTTAGCATATTTCCAAATTGAGACGCAAAAAAAGACCTCGAGAGTTTCGAGGCCTTTTTATAAGAAAATTACTTTGCTGCTTTTGCCGCTTCGATAGCTGCTTCATAGTTTGGATGTTCTGTTACCTCTTCAAGGTATTCTGCATATGTTACGTTGTCCTCTGAATCAACTACGAATACAGAACGCGATAAAAGACGAAGTTCTTTAATCGTAACGCCAAATGCTTCGCCGAAGGAAAGATCACGATGATCTGATAAAGTTTGAACGTTTTCAATACCATTTGCACCGCACCAGCGAGCTTGAGCAAATGGAAGGTCAACGCTAACCGTTAGCACTTTCACATTTTCAAGTGAAGCTGCTTCTTCATTAAAACGACGTGTTTGTGCATCACAAACGCCTGTGTCAATTGAAGGCACAACGCTAATGATACGAACAGAACCTTTTGAATCATCTAAAGTAACTTCTGATAAGTCGTTTGCTAATACAGTAAAGTTTGGAGCTTTTTGTCCTACTTCTACTTTTTTCCCTAGAAGCGTTACTTCATTTCCTTTAAATGTTGTCATGATAATTTCCTCCTATATAAAAAGAATATGTACATGTAAATGTTAGCCTGTTTATGTACATATTGCAACGATTTCGTTCTATTACTTTTCACAAGGAGAAACATTGATTATGCTTCAGGATCAATTCCTTTTGCATGACTGTCAGAAGAAGAGCCATTTTTCTTTCCATCTTCCTTCTTTTTAAAGAGTCCTTGTATTTTTTCTACTGCTTGTGGTGCTGTTTCTAACAATCGCTCGTAAAGATGCGTACTTTCATCAAGATGCAGCATTTTCACACCTGAGGAGTTGACAATCAGAAAAGCAATTGGCGTAATAGATACTCCCCCACCGCTTCCTCCTCCAAAAGGACTTCGCTCTTTTTTAGACGGAGTATGAGCTGACTGGCTGCCTCCTTCTCTCTTTCCTCCATCTGTAGAAAAATCACTTCCTCCTGCCGCAAAACCAAAACCAACTTTAGATACGGTTAAAATTACGCTTCCGTCAGGTGTTTCAACAGGATCTCCTACAATTGTATTAACATCAATCATTTCTTTTAAGTTTTCCATTGCTGTAGACATTAAACCTTCAATAGGGTGTTCACTCATGAGGAAACCTCCTTGTGATCGTTTTTAATTTTTTCTTTTTTACGTATTATGCTACGTCGATGTGAAAGCATAGCTATTCCCGTTAATATAGCATGACCGTTTTGGACTGAAACCATACATTGGAAGGACGTATATGAAGCTCGCTTATTAAATATGGGTGTAACAGCTAGTTTTGGTTCAGGATAAACATTCATATATTCCACAAGTAGACCTACAATGCTTCCCTTAATCCCCCAGCATGCTCCACTTAGAACACCCGTTATTGCTGCATCTCTCACACCAATTTCCGTTTCCCACTCAATATTGCGAACGTGCACCTTTCTCAAAAATCTTCGAACAATTTCATGAAAAGAAACGATATCTTGAATGATCTCTTGTACCCGATGAAAAGCTTCAGTGACATTTTCGACCGAAATACTTTCTTGTTTCACCCCTTTTTTATTATTGTTAATAGCTTCTGTTTGCTTGATTTTCAACTTAGTTTCACCATCGTCTTCATTTAATGTTGCTTCAGGAATTTCATATGTATAGCGAATAAGCCCGAAGAGTGCTTTGCATTTTATCTGATAAAAGTCATCTTTATGCTGATGGCGAAGATGAACCTCTATTGTTATGTTAGTAAACCAAACTAAAATAAAAAATGCGATAAGAACAAGGAGTATAATGAATACAACATTCACCTTCTACCACCTCCAAATATTCATTATTTCCCATTTACCCCACTCTAAACCCAGTTAATATTAACAAATTAGCTCCCTATGCCATAATCAAAAACTATAAAATTAATGGAATGTGAAATAATTATTTTAATTTTCTAACACTTGATGATATGATAGAAGGTAGAAAGCGGTTACTCTATTATCATCATATGGGAGGTTAAATCATGACAGCACATCGTAATAATATCTATTTATTCTACAAAAAAAATGAAAAAATCCTTGCAAACCTAAGCAGCTTACACGAGCTAGCCGAACAAAATGGATTTAATATTGTCAGCACAATGAAAGAGGCAAACATCATTGCAGCCCTTGGAGGAGACGGAACATTCCTACAAGCTGTCCGTAAATCAGGGTTTAGAGATGACTGTTTATATGCTGGTGTAACGCTTGATGAACAGCCTAGCTTTTACTGTGACTTCAACATCGATGAAAAAGAAAAAATGGTTGAAGCTATGACAAATGCTGACATCGAAGTACGCCGCTTTCCTATTATAGAAGTAAAGGTGGATCAGAATCCTCCTTTTTATTGCTTAAATGAATGTACAATTCGCTCCTCTGTAATTAAGACTTTAACAGCGGATGTATATATTAATGACCTACATTTTGAAACGTTCCGAGGAGATGGTATTGTCATTGCAACGCCAACTGGAAGTACAGCATACAACAAATCAATCAATGGTGCTGTTGTAGATCCATTAATGGACTGCATGCAAATTAGTGAAATTGCTTCTCTTAATAATAATACGTACAGAACGCTTGGCTCTTCTTTTATTTTAAGTGAGCAAAACTCTCTTACATTAAGACTTGGAAGCTACCAAAACTTAAATCCAATTGTAGGCGTTGACAATGAAGCATTGAATATTCAACAGCTTGAAAAAATCGAAGTAAAGCTTCACCATCAAAAAATTAAAACTGTAAAATTAAAAGATAATTCGTTCTGGCGCCGTGTACAGCGCACATTTTTATAAAAAACAAAAAGGCTTGGACAATGAATGTCCAAGCTTTTTTAATGTCTACAGCATATAATTTCACATTCTATAAAATCACGCGCTAAATTTAAAATTCACTGTTCTCTTTATTTTTCTCAAACATAATTGTTTCATCAACGACTGTCATACTTACTCCAACGTTTGGAATAGCGTCTTCTTCAATCTTAAATAAATCTTGTTCTAACACCGTAAAATCTGCTAAATATCCTTCCGCAATCTTTCCTCTATCTCTCTCTCGACAAACAGCTTGAGCACTTCCTTCGGTAAAAAGCTTTATTGCTTCATATACGGAAAGCTTTTCAGAAGGAATATACTCTATATTTGAAGATGGTCCTCTTTTGGTAGTAACAGCAGCGTGAATACCTAAAAGCGGATTTACGGGCTCGATTGGTGCATCTGAGCCTCCTGCACACATAATTCCTTCTTGTAATAATGTTTTCCAAGGATAAAGATATGAAAACGTATTTTTCCCAATTTTATCAAGAATCCAAGGAAAATCGCTTGCAACAAAACGAGGTTGAACATCGAGTACAACGGGAATTTCTTTCGTTCGTTGAATCAAATCATCTCTTAAAATTTGAGCATGAATAATACGATCTCGCTGTCCCTTTTTTGGTGGATAAACTTCTAAACTTTCTAGAACATACTCATAAGCAAGATCTCCAATTGCATGAACTGCTACATTCATCCCATGACTTCTTGCTGCTTTTACAAGCCCTTGTAGCTCTTCCCGTGTATGAATAGCAACACCATTTGTTGACGGATCATCCTTATATGGAACGCTTAAAAGAGCAGATCTGCTGCCAAGTGATCCATCTGAGAAAATCTTCATAGCATCAAGTTCAACGAAAGAAGATTGTTTCTTATTCTTTGCCATATATTGAATCATATCTCCTACAACTTCATGATGAACAAGCAAGTTTAAACGAAACTTGTATCCGCTTTGTTCTGTTGCATAGAGAAATGCCTCATACGTTTCTTTAAAACCTGTGTAATAGTTTAAATCCTCTGTATGTCCTCCAGTTAGACCAACCTTTAAGCAATCTTCAATCCCCATCTGCAAGGCCTTTTGCACATATGCTTTAGAAACAGGAGGCATATATGCTGTAACCAAATCTTGAGCTCTATCAAGAAGCATTCCTGTTGGCTCTTTTCTACTATTTTTCACAATAACTCCACCAGGAGGATTTGAAGTATGTTTATTAATACTTGCTAGCTTTAGTGAATAACTATTCGCGAGACTTGCATGATGACAAATTCTTCTTGCAATGAGCGGATGTCCTTTGCTTACATTATCAAGTTCCTCTGCTGTTGGAATGCTTTTATCATCCCATTCATTTTCATTCCATGCTTCTCCAATAAGCCATTCCCCTTCTTCAAGTTCTTCTGCTTTTCTTTCTAAGAGGTGAAGCATTTCTTCCTTTGATTTCGCTTGTGATAAGTCCAGACGCATTAACCGTTCTCCATGTCCTATAAGGTGCATATGACTATCAACAAATCCTGGATACATGACAGACCCTTGTAAATTTATGACTTCTTCAATAGCATGTTTGTATTCTTGGTGAAGCTTTTCTTTTTCTCCAACAGCTTTTATAATTCCGTTTTCAGTAAAAACTGCTTCAACTGTCTCTCCTTGGTTTTTCATCGTATAAATTATGCCGTTACACCAAAGCTTTCCCATTACCATAACCCCTTTTAACATCATAATTGTTGTACTATGTATCGTATCACACAGAAATAAGCTCAACAAAAAAAGAGCAGAAATTCTGCTCTTTTTCTTGTCTAAAATAATGATTCTTCAATGTTGTTAGAACTATCATTTGGCTGAATAAGAATGGTCTCTGTTTCATTCACAGCTTTTTCAATTAGTTCATCAAAATCTACGAACTCCTCATAGCGTTGCACCTTCTCAAGCTTTGGACGAGTTTTAGGCGCTACTGGTGTAAAGATTGTACAGCAATCCTCATAAGGACGAATCGAAATATCGTACGTATTGATTTTTTTAGATACTGAGATGATTTCAGTTTTATCTGTAGCAATAAGTGGACGTAAAACAGGTGTTGATGTAACATCATTAATCGCAACCATGCTATCAAGCGTTTGGCTTGCTACTTGTCCAAGACTTTCTCCTGTTACAATAGCTAGACCACCGTTTTGTTCTCTAATTTTATCCGCAATTTTTAACATCATACGACGTGTTGATGTCATTGTATAGTTTTCTGGAACCTGCTTATGAACAAGCTGCTGAATCTCTGTGAATGGAACAATATGAAGCTTAATACTTCCTCCATATTTTGTTAACTCTTTTGTTAAGTCTACTACTTTTTCCTTTGCACGTTCACTTGTAAAAGGAGGACTGAAAAAGTGAACAGCTTCAATTTCAACGCCGCGCTTCATTGTTAGATAACCAGCAACAGGGCTATCAAGTCCACCTGAAAGCATTAAAGCTGCTTTTCCGCTCGTACCAACAGGAAGACCACCAAGTCCTTCATAATCCCCACTCATAATATACGTTGCTTCATTACGCACTTCAACTTTTACATTCACATCTGGATTGCGAACATCAACAGTTAGATTTTTTGTATTGCGAAGCAAATGGGCACCAATTGTTTGATTTAATCCATTTGTATCATACGGAAAATCTTTGAAAGAACGGCGGGAAGAGACTTTAAATGTCACACCCTCTTTATCATATTCTTTCAATGCCTCAAGAGCAGCTTCTTTAATTTTCTCTATATCATTCTCTACTTTTTGAGCTAAGCTAAAGCTTTGAATCCCAAAAACTTTTCGTAAACGTTCAATGATTAATTTCTCATCTTCATCATGAAGTTGAATGTACATGCGATCTCGAGTTTGAACAATTTCTATCCCGGGAACATCATAAAGAACACTCTTAATATTTTTGCGTAATCGGCTTACAAACTTTTTACGGTTTTGGCCTTTTGTTGAAATTTCTCCATATCGAATTAGAATATGATCATATTTCATAGATTACCTCACTACCTTTTTTAAATGTGAAATGGTTTTATATAACGCTTGTGCTGCTTTTTTGCCGTCTCCCGGATTATTACAATAAGAAAAACTAAAGCGAATAGCCTGACTAGCTTGTTCAGGTGATTTCCCCATCGCAAGAAGAGTTTTGCTCGGTTGGGCTGTTTTAGAAGAACAAGCAGATGTTGTAGATGCATATACATTTTCATTCTCTAAGCTATGAATGACAACTTCTGCTTTCATCCCTGGAATTGTCACATTCACAATATGCGGAGCAGCTCCGTCTTTCGGCGTATTAATCATAAAGTCTGGGTAAGAAGAAAGTTCTTTTCTAAACTCTTCACTCATTTTTCGTAAAGTCTCTTGGTTGTGTTCAAATGTCATCCGCAAAGCTTTAGCCATAGCTACAATGCTTCCTACATTTTCAGTTCCCGCTCGATGACCGTGTTCTTGAGCTCCGCCTGAAAGAAGGGCTGAAAGAGAGATACCCTCTCTTATATATAAAATACCTGCACCTTTTACACCATGAAATTTATGAGCGGAAAATGTGCAAAGATCAATATAACCTAATTTTAAATTGATAGGGACCTTGCCTATCCCTTGAACAGAATCAACGTGAAAAAGAATTTTAGGATACTTTTGCAAAGCAAGACCAATTTCTTCTACAGGCTGCACTGTACCAACTTCGTTATTAACATGCATAACAGATACAAGGATTGTTTCAGGTGTAATAGCATCTAAAATAGCGTTAACAGACACTCTTCCTTCACTATCTACAGGAACATAGGTTATGTTAAATCCCATATCTTCCAACTGTTGCAGTGAACTATGAACAGAGTCATGCTCAACAGTCGTTGTAATAATATGATTACCTCGATTTCCAAAAGTAAAAGCGGTTCCTTTTAAAGCAAAGTTGTTTCCTTCTGTTCCTCCAGAAGTAAAAACAATTTCTTTCGCTTTTACACCTAACAAATCACCAATTTGGCTTCTTGCATGTGTTAATAATTTTTCAGCTTCTCCGCCTAGCTTATGAAGAGAAGAAGGATTTGCAAAATAGTCTTTCGCAACCTTTGCATAAGCGTCAATAACTTCGTCATAAGGCTTTGTTGTTGCACTATTGTCTGCATAAATCATCTTCAGTTCCCTCCCTACTTTTTATAATAACTATGATTAATTTCTTTTTTTACAAACTTTTTTTATCATACCATACGAATAAAGTTTTGCAATAAAGCTGATTGAAAACACAAAGAAAAAAGCCGCTACATTTTATCGTAGCGACTCGTCTTCTTTTAACGAATTTTCAATGGATGAAACAGAACCTGGTTCAACGCTCTCAAGCGCTGAAGACGCTTCTTGATAGGCTCTCTTATATTCGTATTGTCTAAAAGCCTGTTCTGCTTGTAGTAAACTTTCAGCAACTTCTGGATGACGGCTTCTGTAGCGGTTTCCATACTGAATCATTCGTTCTACAAGTGCTGCCTCAAAAATCAATTCTTCTGTTTCGCGGAAGGAAAGCTGAACTTCTTCAACAGCTTGTTCGAGCAGCTCATTTACAGCTACTGTATCGAGCGGCTTTTCTTCTAGTTTTGTGCTAACTTCTTGGATCTTCCCATAAGCGCGTTGAATATCTTCTCGATAAGATTCTGGAATTCCAGGTACATTGCTTTTTTCCACAATACGACGAGCTTCAAAAAGCTGCTTGCGCAAGTCTGCAATTTTCTCTTTAGCTGCTAGCTCGTCTTTTCTTAAATCTTGAAGCATTTCAATATATGCTTGCTGAATACCTTCGACTTTATTCAGCTGTGTTAACACTTCTTCAAGTTCCTCAAAAATCACGCTATAAGCAATATTTTGTTGCTCTGCTTTATTGACAATGTTGTAATAAAGATTTGTTAATCGCTTTAGCTCTCGATCAATCTTTTGATAAAGCTCAAGCTCCTCTGGTGTTAAATGGTAGCTTTTTTGAACAAGAAGCGCTTCTTCTTTCACTTCATGATTTCTTGCCTGAAGAGCTTTAATCATAACCGAAATTCGATCAATGTCCTGATTCATTTGCTGAAATGCACGCGCTTCTTTTTCAAGCATATCGTAAATGCCGTCAATCTTAGCGTTAATTGCCGCAACACTCGCTTCTGCTTCTTCAATATTTAATGCTTCAATCTCTCCAATAATAGCTTTATCTGCTCTGCTTAGTTCCTCTAATGACTCTTCAATTTGAAGATGCTCAAGAATGTACCCTTCTTCAATCATCCCAATATAGCCTTCTCTTAATTCCTCAAGCTGTGTTGGTATCGTTGTTTGAAGCTCTGTAAAAAGAGCCGGGATCTTTTCAAGATTGTTTGTCATTACTGCTAACCGTTCTTCAATGCTCATTAATATGGCACTTGCTTGCAAGTAGTTGCCATTCTCTGTTTCTTCGTTAAATTTCACAAACTGTTTCTGAATTTTTTCAAGCTTCGCTGTAAGAGGTTCTTCTGCTTTTCCATATGAATAACGATGTGCAAGCAATCGTTTCTTAGTTTCCCTGAAAAGTTCTTCCATTTCTACAATGGTTTTCTTATTATTTTCCTCACTACCGAGTAAGTTTTGAAGCTCTTCTAAAATTGTATCAATATCTTGTTTAATGTTAGCAAGCTCTTCATCTAAAGAAGCAATACGCGCTTTTGCTTTTCGAAATTTGTACTTATCAGCAAGTTCTTCAATTTCATAAAACGCATCGTCCATTTTGGGCAGGCGTATAGCAACAATGTTGTCCCATTTTTCACGCCAGCTTTCAAATAATTCTTCTGTTTCTCCTGTCATTTTAAGTTGTTTCACTTTTGCAATTTCATCTGCTACAGGTTCGCTCATCAATGTCGCCTTTATAGAATCCAATCGATCAACTTCTCGATAAACTTTTTTTCGAAGGAAGAAACCGTACAAAATAAATCCTATAATAAGGAGAATGATTATAATCGCGAGCTCCATCTTTATTCCCCCTCACAATGCCGTCCGACTGTTCAATTTTCTTATGTAAATATGTAATGAATGATGTTTTTGTCAATACTTTTATGATACCATGTTCATAACATTTTTTGAGGAAATTTTTAAATTTTTTTAATAAATCCTTGGAAATAAACAATATTCCTCATACTTTTCTACATTCTAGCATTTTTTTATCGAAAACGCTTATATTTTGCTGTTAAGGAGAGAGACATTATGAAGAAAGACGGTCACATTCATACTCCATTTTGTCCCCATGGTTCAAGTGATGAATTAAGGAGTTATGTTTATAAAGCAGTTGCACAAGGATTTGAAGAAATTTCTTTTACAGAGCATGCTCCTCTTCCTCCTTCTTTCAAGGATCCTACTCCATTGAAAGATAGTGCTATGAAAGTGAGCGAAATGGAACTCTATATTGAGCAAATTGAGAAAGTGAAAAAAGAGTTTCAAAAAGAAGTAAAGATTAATGTTGGATTAGAGGTTGACTATATTAACGAATATGAAGAAGAGATTAGGCACTTTCTTAATACATACGGTCCTTATCTTGACGACAGCTTATTGTCTGTTCATTTCCTTAATAAAGAGGGTTCTTTTTACTGCTTGGACTACAGTGCGGAAGAATTTGAATATATCATTACAAAGTTTGGCTCTGTTAAAGAAGTATACAAAGCTTACTTTAAAGCCGTCGCTTCATCAGTTAAAGCAGATTTAGGTTCTTACAAACCGAAACGAATAGGTCATATAACGCTTGTTCATAAATTTCAAAAAAAGTTTCCATGTGAAGTCTCTTTTCAAAATGAAGTCTTGCATATTCTAAATGAAGTGAAGAACCGAAATTTAGAACTCGATTATAATGCAGCTGGATTTCACAAACCACTTTGTCAAGAAGCATACCCTTCTAAAGAAGTTGTTGTACTTGCTCAACAAAAAAACATCCCTCTTGTTTATGGGTCAGATGCCCATTGTGCGAAGGATGTTGGTCAAAGCTACACAAAACTTTTTGAAAGATAAACGTTATTTTACAACAAGCTGCAGCGGAGTGCATGGCAAGCATATATGCTCGTTAATCCACTGCTGTAGCTCACTCGTATATTTAGTAACAAAATACTCCTCATGTGTGAGGACATGAAGCACTTCCGCTGCATACTGCTGATGCAAATAAGGCATTGTCATCATGCCCTTAAGCTGCATAATTGTAAAAGAAACACTCACATGTCGAAATTCTTTTCTTTTCATACCAAGCTCTAGGAGCATTTTTAAATAATATTTCTCTTTCGTTAAATAGGTTGACATAATCTCCCGAACAAACGTTGTATCTACGGAAAGTTCCCGGTAAATGACCCGGGCAACTTCTCTATGTTCGTGCTGATATTTCATTACATGAAAAAGCATTTGACCGAAGCATTCTCGCACAGGCCGATTTTGAAATGATCGCCATACTTTATCCATTTCTTTAATATATCCTTCAAAGAACTTGGTAACAATATACTCAAGGAGTCCCTCTTTCCCATCAAAGTAGTAAGAGATATTTGCTACATTCACACCTGCCTTTTTCGCAATCTCGCGAACAGAAGTCCCGTTAAATCCTTTAATTTGAAACAAGGAAACAGCTGCATCCAACACTCTTTCTTTTGTTTCTACTTTTTCCTTCAACATTGTCACCCTCTCAATATAAAGTGTTTGCAAATTACAAACGAATGTGCAACAATACTTTGAACGATACAAAAGGAATTTATAATAAGGGCTATTGTGACAGAAGCAGACATAAGGGCTACTAGTAACATCAAACACGAGCAGAATATCTAATTTTTTGACTTTATTATAGATGATTCGTTTTATGAACCTTCTTTCCTCCTCTTTTTACTCGACAAAGTTTGAAGGTTCTATAAATACAAAATCGAAATTTGATTTTTTTATAGTTGAAAGGGGTTTTTCCATGTTTCATGTCGAAAATTATAGTGGACAAAAAGAGAAAGACTTTGAGCTTGTTATTAAACAACTTCAAGCTCTAACAGCTGATGAACCAAACACTATTGCTAATTTGGCGAATGCTTCATCACTTCTAAATCAATTTTTAGAAGAAATCAACTGGGTTGGTTTTTATCTTATAGATGAAGCTAAAAATCAACTTGTTCTTGGACCTTTCCAAGGGCTTCCTGCATGCGTTCGAATTCCATTTGGAAGAGGAGTTTGCGGTACTGCTGCTGCTGAACAAAAAACTCTTCGTGTTAAAGATGTACACGAGTTTCCAGGCCACATTGCTTGTGACAGTGCTTCTCAATCTGAGATTGTTGTTCCAATTATCAAAGATGGAAAAACAATTGGAGTCTTAGATATTGATAGCCCTATTAAAAACCGTTTTGATGAACAAGATGAAAAATATCTAAATCAGTTTGTTGATGTATTAGTTCAAACGCTATAATAAGGAAGCTGCCAATAAACCACAAAAAGTGGTATCCTGGCAGCTTCTTTATTTTTCACAACTTTTCACAACCTGATTTTTCCCGTTATTTTTCGCTTGATAAAGAGCTTTATCAGCCTTAATAAATAACCGATGTGCTGACTTTTCACCCCTTTCCCACGATGAAACGCCGCATGAAACGGTTGTATGTGGAACAGTTTCCTTATGGACTTTTGCGACAAGGCGCTGTGCAATACTGACTGCGATATGTTGTGGAACATTTGGCAAATAAACAGCAAGCTCTTCACCTCCCCATCTAGCCCCAATATTTCCATCTCTCAAATTATTTTTAATAATTGAAGCCACTTGTATGAGGACTTGATCTCCTGTTTGATGACCATACGTATCATTCACTTGCTTAAAATTATCAATGTCCAACAAAAGAAGAGAACCAAGTTTGTCCTGTTCTATAGACTGCTGAATTTGCTTATCTAGATAACTTCGTGAATAAAGTTTTGTAAGGTGATCTGTTACAACTAAACTTTCCAACTCCTCTCTTAAAATAGAATTTGTAAAAGCAAGTGTTGAATGATGTACAAGGGATTGTAATACTCTATAGTGGTTAAATGTAAAGAAGTACGGCTTATCATGAACAATGAGGACAAGTCCGGACATTTTATTGTTGTGAATCATAGGAAGAGCAATAAGAGAACGATATGGAAACCTCTCGCTAAATAGTGTATATGTGTCATTGATAAATTTCGACTCTTTTTCTCTGTTAACTTTCTTATAAATTTTATCAATATAAGGCTTGTTTTCTGTTTGAAAAAATAATTCTGTACTACCTTCTAATATTTTATATTTATCATTTGTAATACAGAGAAGAAAACCAACACCTTTAGCATGAAAAAAAGTAATGATTTGCTCTGTCATATAATGAATCGTATCGTCTAACCGTAAACTTGAGTTGAGCTTATGTGAAGTCTCATTAATAAGTTTGACATCTTCAATCACCTGTTTCAACTGTTCATGGAGCTTGGCATTTTCTAAAGCTGCTCCTGTTGTATGAGCAAATTTTTCAATAAAACTCATTTCCTGCTCTGAGCAAATGACTCCATTTTCCCCAATCACCTCAAGAACTCCATACACTCCTTGCTTTCCTTGCAAAGGTGCATATAGAACAGACCTTTTTCCATCTTCCATCATTTCAATATGAATTCTTCCTGAAACGTATGCTTTCATTACTCCAGAACTCAACTTTTGGTCGTTATATTTCATTGTACGAATAGAGAGATCATGACTTACTTCACTATCATGTGAAAGAATAAGTGAACACTCTGCTTTCGGACAAATGGTATCAAGCGCCGTAATAACGTCCTTTAACACTTGATTAGGATCTAATGAAGAATAAAGCTTCATTGTTAAATCATAAAGGCTTGCATATCGGGCTCTTTCATATTCTTTTTCTATCTCTTTATCTACATATTCTAAAAACTGAGCACATGTTGTCCATAAAAGAGGAGAAAATTCAGGTGGCAAGGTATTTTCTCTGTATACAATTCCTAAATAAAATTCCTTCAAAGATAGAAAAGGAAATTGAAAAACAGCGATTTCCCTTCCGCTCTCTTGAAAAGAGAAAATCGTTTGATCGTCTGGTACTTTTTGAACATTTTTTACTATATTGTGTTCGTCATTCCACGCAACCTCTTCACTAGTCACTATATATTTATACCCTTCGTATACTAGAAACGCACCTTCTAATGTACAGGAATCAACAAGAATACGGAGGACCTCTTCATATAAAGAGGAAGGATTTTCTCTGGGCATTTTTTTCATCAGAATATCGAAAAAAGATTGTTTTAGACGGGTTATTATTTTTTCTATAGGCATATCAAACTCCTCAGTTTAAATAAACTTTTTATTGTAATTTAAGGTATGTACTCTAAATTATAGTATATATTATAATCAATATAGTTACATCTTCCCATTACTTTGTACCCTCAAAAGGTTATCTTCTAACCTTTCACTCTTTTTCTTCCTTTATTTGTTTTATACAGAAAAAGATTTGATTTTTTTCTGAGAAGATTATATAATACTCTCTGTGTGAAATATGAAAGGCAGTACTGGCAATCTTTATGGTGAATTCATTTTGTTCCTTAACAATAAGGTGTATCTTGTAACTCTTGGCTGCTGGAGCGAGGATGCATGAAAACAAAATGAACATGATAAAGGATTGTGGCTGTTTTTATTTCATGCGAAATAAAAACACACAAAAGGAGGAGTCAATTATGGCTCGCTATACAGGTCCAAGTTGGAAATTATCTCGTCGTTTAGGTGTTTCACTAAGCGGAACAGGTAAAGAATTAGAAAAACGTCCTTACGCTCCAGGTCCACACGGTCCAGGACAACGTAAAAAAATCTCTGAGTATGGTTTACAATTACAAGAGAAACAAAAATTACGTCATATGTACGGAGTTAACGAACGTCAATTCCGTAACTTATTCGTAAAAGCAGGTAAAATGGAAGGTATCCACGGTGAAAACTTCATGACACTTCTTGAAGCTCGTCTTGATAACATCGTATATCGTCTAGGTCTTGCACGCACTCGTCGTCAAGCTCGTCAATTAGTTAACCATGGTCATATTCTTGTTGATGGTTCTCGCGTTGACATCCCATCTTACCGTGTAACTCCAGGTCAAGTTGTTTCTGTACGTGAAAAATCACGTAACCTTTCTATCGTTAAAGAAGCAATCGAAGTAACAAACTTCGTACCTGATTATGTTACATTTGATGCTGAGAAATTAGAAGGTACTTTCACTCGCTTACCAGAGCGTTCTGAATTACCAGCTGAGATCAACGAAGCACTTATCGTAGAGTTCTACTCTCGTTAATAACAGAAAGCGATTGGACTGGTCCAATCGCTTTTTTATTTATATATGAAAAGAAGCTAAACAATAAATGTTTAGCTTCTTTTTTCATTATTTATACTCAATTACAAAGTACTTCTTCTTACCTCTACGAATAACCGTGAACTCGCCGTCAATACGGTCTTCCGCTGATAATGTTTTTTGTAAATCTTGCTCGCGTTCTCCATTAATATAAACTGCGCCATTTCCGATATCTTCACGTGCTTGACGTTTAGATGGAGAGATTTTTGCTGATACAAGAAGATCAATAAGACCGATCTCTTCGTCTTTTTTCACTTCAAACGTTGGAACATCTTTGAATCCTTGCTTAATCTCAGCACCTGTCAAAGCTTTAATATCCCCTTTAAACAATGCCTGTGAAATACGGATCGCTTGCTCTAAAGCTTTCTCATTATGAACAAGTTTTGTCATTTCTTCAGCTAGTGCTTTTTGAGCTGCGCGTTGCTCTGGCTCTTCTTTTGTTTTGCGATCAAGTTCTTCAATTTCCTCATGACTTAAGAAAGTAAAGTACTTAATGTACTTGATTACATCGCGATCATCTGTATTAATCCAGAATTGGTAGAACTCATATGGCGACGTTTTTTCTGAGTCTAACCAAACTGCGCCACCTTCTGTTTTCCCAAACTTTGTTCCATCAGATTTTGTTACAAGTGGGACAGTTAAACCATATGCTTTTGCATTTTCTTCTGATTTGCGAATTAATTCTAATCCAGATGTAATATTTCCCCACTGATCGCTTCCACCAATTTGCAAACGACACCCTTCATTTTGATATAAACGAAGGAAATCAAGTGATTGTAGAATCATATACGTGAATTCAGTAAATGAAATACCTGTTTCAATACGAGATTGTACAGTGTCTTTAGCAAGCATGTAATTTAAGCCAAAGTTTTTTCCGATATCGCGCAAGAATGATACAACATCCATATTGCCAACCCAGTCATAGTTGTTTGTCATTTTTGCTGCGTTATCGCCTTCTTTAAACTCTAAAAAGCGAGAAAGCTGTTCTTTAATACGCTCAACCCATAGATCCACAACTTCTTTTTCATTTAAAGTTCGTTCTGCTTTCTTACCACTTGGATCTCCAATAAGACCTGTTGCTCCACCAACAAGAGGAAGTGGACGGTGTCCTGCTTCTTGGAATCTCTTTAACATAAGGATAGGAAGTAAATGACCGATATGCAAACTGTCTGCTGTTGGATCAAATCCACAGTAAAGCGTTACACTTTCTTCAGCTAACAGCTTTGTTAGTCCTTCCTCATCTGTCATTTGATTAATAAGACCACGGTATTGTAAATCTTCGATAAGATTCATTTTATTCGCTCCTTTTTTCTTTTCAAATAAAAAACGCCCCTTCTATTGCTAGAAGGGACGAGGTTTGATCGCGGTACCACCCTTGTTAAAACAATCCACTAAAGATTGTTTTCACTCAGTTACTTTAACGGTATACACCGTCTTTTGCTAATAAATGATTACCTCATTGTTCACAAAAGATGCTCTAGGAGGTAATTCACAAAACAACTTTGTACTGATTTCCACCATCCATCAGCTCTCTAAAACAGGGAGAAGTTTGTTACTAATTCCTTTCATAGCAGTCCATATATTCACATATCATTGATTATGAACGATTTTATCTTAAATTGCAAGAACTGGTCCTAAAAACAGGTATCAAATATTATGGAAAATATACTACATTATAGACAAAATACTACATTTTTCGTAAAAATAACTATGCTATAATAAACAGAAGTAAGGGGGAAATCATATATGTGGGAAAAGTGGAAAACAAAACTAAAGGAGCTATTAGCTAGCCTTAAAGATGGACAATCATCCACTTATATAAAAAGAGGAAAGTTAGCCTCTCTCGTTATTTATAATATTGTTATTATTGGCTTCGTTTTTTTACTTATAATCGGTTCATTTGCCTTTGGAGCAGGCTCTGGCTATTTCGCTTCCCTCATTAAAGACGAGTCACCTCCTTCTAAAAAGGAGATGAGTGACGCTTTAACGAATTATAGCGAAACAAGCGAAATTTACTTTGCTAGCAATGTACCTCTAGGAAAGCTACGATCAAATCTTGAACGTGTTGAAGTGAAGTTAGAGAACGTTTCTCCTCACCTCGTTAACGCCCTCATTTCAACAGAAGATGAGTATTTCTATAAACATGACGGAGTGGTTCCAAAAGCTGTTCTTCGAGCTCTTTATCAAGATGTTTCAAATTCTGCTACGAGAACAGGCGGAAGTACATTAACACAGCAGCTTATTAAAAATCAGATGTTAACAAATGAAGTTTCCTTTACAAGGAAAGCAAATGAGATTCTTCTTGCCCTCCGTGTTGAAAACTACTTCTCTAAAGAGGAAATTTTAGAAGCTTACCTAAACGTTGCTTACTTTGGAAGAAACTCAGCAGGAAACAATATTGCAGGTGTTCAAACAGCTGCTCAAGGACTGTTTGGACGAGATGCCAAAGATCTGACACTTGAACAAGCAGCCTTTATTGCTGGCCTTCCTCAAAGTCCATCCCGCTATACACCATTTACACAAGCTGGACAATTAAAGGAAGATCTTTCTCCAGGAATAGAACGAATGAAAACCGTGCTCTTCCGCATGAAACGAGCTGGGTACATTAACAAACAGGAGTATGAACAAGCGATAAACTACGATATTACAAAAGACTTTAAAACTTCTTCTCCTTCTGTTGTGGAAAAGTATCCTTGGTTGAATTTTGAAGTGGAAAAGCGAGTGCGTAAAATTTTAGCAGAGCAGCTTGCAAATAAAGCAGGTGTTAGTACAGAAAAGCTTTATGGTGACAAAGCTCTTCTTCAACAATATACCGAGCAAGCAGATCTTAATATGAGACAAAACGGCTATCGCATCCATACGACAGTTCATAAAGACATCTATGATGCAATGGAAAACGTAACAAAAAATTTCAATGGCTTTAATAACTACGTGAAAGTCAATACTGGTAGTGTGATGATTGATAATAAAACAGGAGCTATTATTAGTTTTGTTGGGGGCCGAGATTATCAAAGTTCTCAGTATAACTATGCAACAAGCGTAGAAAAGGCTAATGGCTCAACAATGAAACCACTTCTTGTATATGCGCCTGCTATCCAAGAAGGGCTAATTTCATCTAACTCAATGATTAACAATAGTGCGTTTACATGGGGAAACTGGTCACCGAAAAATGCAGGAAAAAACTATACAGCTCCAGTAACGGTACGAAAAGCACTTACATACTCTTACAACATTCCAGCTGCGAGAGTATATAAGATGAACAAAGGAAACAATCCAGTCTCTTACCTAGAAAAAATGGGCTTTACTTCTCTCCAAAAAGAGGATTACGTGAATGCTTCCCTTGCATTAGGAGCCATGCGAACAGGCGTTACAGTGGAAGAAAACGTCAACGCCTTTACTACCTTTGCTAACAAGGGACAGTTCAAAGACGCTTACCTTATCGAAAAAATTGAAACTCGCGATGGCAAAGTTGTATATCAACATGAGACAAAACCAACAACCGTGTTCTCTACTAATACTTCTAACCAAATGATTAGTATGATGAGAGATGTTGTACAAAAAGGAACCGCTGCAAGAGTACGAAACTACTTACAGTTTAATTCAGATCTTGCTGGAAAAACGGGAACAACGCAAAATGAAAATGATTTATGGTTTGTTGCATCAAATCCAAATGTAACGTTTGGAACATGGATGGGACGATTAAATAGTCCGCAAAGTTCAGCAAAACCAGGAGATCACTTACGACTGTGGGCTCAGTATATGAATGCAGCGTATCGAGTGGAACCTAGTCTTATAGCTCCATCCGAACGTTTTCAGCCTTAATAAAAAAGAGAGACTGCCAAGTGCAGTCTCTCTTTTCTTTAATCTTCCATTGAGGAAAGATCTCCAGCAGGCAAATCAAGCTCCCACGCTTTCAACACGCGGCGCATAATTTTTCCACTTCTTGTTTTCGGTAGCTTTTCTCTAAATTCAATCTCTCGTGGTGCAGCATGTGCTGCAAGGCCTTTCTTCACAAACTGACGAATATTCTCGATAAGTTCATCAGAAGGCTCATATCCATCTCTTAAAGCAATAAATGCTTTAATAACTTCCCCACGCACAGGATCTGGCTTGCCGATAACGCCTGCCTCTGCAACAGCCTCATGTTCTACAAGTTTGCTTTCCACTTCAAATGGACCTACCCGTTCACCGGATGTCATAATAACATCATCGACTCTTCCTTGGAACCAAAAATATCCGTCTTCATCCATATAAGCCGAATCACCTGAAACATACCAATCACCAGGCATAAAATACGTTTCATACTTTTCAGGATTATTCCAAATTGATCTCATCATGGAAGGCCAACCTTTTGCAATAGCCAGGTTCCCCATTCGGTTTGGAGGAAGTTCCTGGCCTCTATCATCTACAATCGCTGCTTTAATTCCTGGAATTGGTTTCCCCATTGATCCTGGACGAATTTCCATTGCTGGGTAATTACAGATCACTTGGCCTCCTGTTTCTGTCATCCACCATGTATCATGAATGCGGATATTAAACACTTTCATTCCCCATCTAATAACTTCAGGATTTAGAGGCTCTCCAACACTCACAATATGGCGAAGATTACTTAAATCATACTTCTTCATGAGCTCATCCCCTGCTCCCATTAACATCCTAAACGCTGTGGGAGCACTATACCAAACAGTTACTCCATAATCAGCCAATGCTTTATACCAGTTATCAGGACTAAAACGGCCCCCAACAATTACACTTGTTGCTCCAGCAAGCCAAGGCCCAAAAATACCGTAAGACGTACCTGTTACCCATCCTGGATCCGCTGTGCACCAGTAAATATCGTCTTCTTGTAAATCAAGCACCCATTTTGCTGTCTGATAATGCTGTACCATAGCATTGTGTACATGCAAAACACCTTTTGGTTTTCCAGTCGATCCTGACGTATAGTGAAGAATAAGTCCGTCTTCACGTTCCACCCAAACAGGCTCAAATGTTGAACTTGCTTCACTAAAATGTTTATTAAAATCAAGGTAAACATCATCTTCCTCAACATCTTCTCCTACAATAAGAACACTTTTTAAAGCAGGAAGATCACTGACGGGAACTCTTTCTAAAAGCTCCTTCGTTGTGATAAGTACTTTCGCTTCACTATCTTCTAAGCGATCTTTTACAGCCCCCTCCATAAATGCTTCAAAAAGCGGCCCTACAATTGCACCTACTTTAATAGCACCTAGCACTGCAAAGTACAGTTCAGGCGATCGAGGCATAAAGATGAACACCCTATCCCCTTTTTCTACATCTGTTGTCTTTTTGATAACATTGGCAGCTTTGTTAGACAAAGCACTCATTTCTCTAAAAGTATATTTCTCTTTTCTTTCTCCGTTTTCATAAAAGAGCGCTACTTTATTTTTCCTGAAAGAGTTTGCATGCCTGTCAATTGCTTCATAGGCCATATTTAGTTCCCCACTCTCATACCACGAAAATTGCTCTTCAACGTTTTTCCAGTTAAAATTGCTGTAAACATCATCATAATTTTGTAAGTTATAATTCCCCTTAATCACCGGAAGCGCTTCCATCCCCATATCAAACTCCTCCTTATGTAGCAATTTACAAAATCTATTATAATATAAAATGGAATATTTCTCAATTTTTAAAATATTTATATATTTTACCCTTTAGCCTATTGAAAACGCTTTATAAGATAATTTTTCATGTATACTATATAAGAAAAGATTTTCGAGGTGGTGAATACATTTGAGGCATATAAAAACGTACCACTCCAAAGAAATAAAAACAAAGCAAGGTCCAATTATTGTAGAAGGCCCTATCCAAACAAATAGATTAAAAGAGCTTCATTTTCATGAAGGATTAACGGCCTTTAGACCTTCTGATCAACAGAAAGAAGCATTGCTTGAAATTTCAGAGCTTGAAGAAGGGCGCATTATTATTGCCCGTTATAAGGATACTGTTGTAGGCTATGTCACATTTCTATATCCTGATCCACTTGAGCGGTGGTCTGAAGGAAATTTAGAGAACTTGATTGAGCTTGGTGCTATTGAAGTTGCTCCTCCTTTTAGAGAGATATCTATTGGGAAAAATCTTTTAGAAGTTTCAATGAGGGATAAGATGATGGAAAACTATATTATTATTACAACCGAATACTATTGGCATTGGGATTTAAAAGGCACTGGGTTAAATGTTTGGGAGTATCGAAAAGCAATGGAAAAAATGATGGAAACAGGAGGACTTACTTGGGTAGCCACAGATGATCCTGAAATTTGCTCTCATCCTGCTAACTGCTTAATGGCTCGGTTCGGTAAGAAAGTAAATCATGAATCTGTGCAGAAGTTTGATCAACTTCGTTTTCAAAATCGCTTTATGTACTAACTTACAAAAGGAGCTGTGAAGGATGATTGTTGAAGAGGTTATGAGTAGAAATCTAATTACTCTTCTACCAACAGATAAAATTAAACAAGCTGTTGTTCTCATGAATAAATATCATGTTCGTCATATTCCTGTTGTGGATAAAGAATATAAGCTTCTTGGTATTGTTTCAGATCGTGATATAAAAGATGCTGCTCCTTCAATTTTTGCACAAAATCACAAATTTGAAGAATTCGAGAATCCTGTTCATGAGATTATGACGAAAAATGTGATTGTAGCATATCCGCTTGACTTTGTTGAAGAAATCTCATTCATCTTTTATGAGAACAAAATTAGCTGCCTTCCTATTATTCACAAAGGCAAACTTGTTGGAATTGTAACCAAAACTGATATATTGAATACTCTTGTTCAATTAACAGGTGCACACCAACCAGGTTCTCAAATTGAAGTAAAGGTTCCAAATGTAGCAGGTAAACTTAGTGAAGTCACAAAGCTATTAAGTGACCATCATCTAAATATTTTAAGCGTTCTCGTTTATCCTTATAAGCAAGATGATACATACCGTACAATTGTTCTGCGCATTGAAACGCTAAACCCGACAAAAGCAATCTATGCCCTAGTTGAACACGGTTATGAAGTGTTACGACCTCATATAACGGATGTGATACGATGAAACATGACGCTTTATTTGTTTATTCTCCTGATTTCCTAACATATAAATTTAATGCTCATCATCCTTTTAATCAACTCCGAGTCGAGATAACGTACGATTTATTAAAAGCATTAGGCGCCTTAAGCGATCAACAAGTTATAAAACCTCGTCAAGCTTCTGTAGAAGAGCTTAAGCTTATCCACCATGACGCTTACATTCAGGCTGTTCAGAAAGCTGGTCAAGGACTTCTATCAAAAGATGAAGGGCTAAACTTTGGACTTGGTACAGAAGATACACCTATTTTCCCTAACATGCACGAAGCAAGTGCTTATCTTGTAGGGGGCACGCTTACTGCGGTTGATCTTGTGATGTCTGGGAGCACTCGTCATGCATTCAGCGTAGGAGGAGGGCTTCACCATGGTTTTTGTGGAAAGGCATCTGGTTTTTGCATTTATAACGATAGTGCTGTAGCCATTAAATATTTACAGCAGAAATACAATGCACGGGTTCTTTATATTGATACTGATGCACATCATGGAGATGGTGTTCAAGTTGCCTTCTATGATGATCCCCAAATTTGCACGTTTTCAATTCATGAAACAGGTCGCTATCTCTTTCCTGGCACAGGAACAATTAATGAAAGAGGCTATGGAAATGGATACGGCTATTCTTTTAATTTACCTCTTGATGCCTATACAGAAGATGAATCATTTTTATACACATACGAAACAGCAGTAAGGGAAATTGCAGAATTTTTCAAACCGGACGTCATTTTAACGCAAAATGGCGCAGATGCTCACTATCATGATCCATTGACACATCTTTATACTACTATGGAAACCTACAAACATATTCCTAAAATAGCTCATGAACTAGCTCATAAATATTGTAATGGACGCTGGATTGCTGTTGGAGGTGGAGGATATGATATTTGGCGCGTAGTTCCTAGAGCATGGTCATTAATTTGGCTTGAAATGACGGGGTTCACTCTTAAAGAAGATCTCTTGCCAAAGAACTGGGTTGATAAATGGTCTAAAAGAGCGCAGCATCCACTCTGTACAACGTGGAGTGATCCTCCTAATTTATATAAAAAGGTGCCCCGCAAAAAAGAAATTGAAGAAAAAAATAGCCGTACGCTTCAAAATCTGCTTTTTCCAATCCGTGGAACAGAAAGAAATAAAAATGTCACATGAACTAAAAAAATCCGCTTCAAAAAAGCGGATTTTTACTGTATTAGTCATTAAGATCTGAGATTACAATTTCTACACGGCGGTTCTTCTTCATCTCTTCTTCTTGATTACTTATCTTAAGTGGCTTTGTATCTCCATATCCAATTGCCACAAACCTGCTTGAGTTGATGTTATAGGTTTCCGACAAGTATTGAATAACACTGCTTGCTCGGGCAGTAGAAAGCTCCCAATTTGAAGGATAATAACTGTTTCGAATAGGCCTCTTATCTGTATGACCTTCAACACGAATAACATTTGGCAGCTCTTTAATAATTTCACCTATCTTATTTAAAAACGGCCGAGATTCAGGAACGAGCCTTGCTTCCCCTGTTGGAAAAAGGATTTGTTCTTGTAAAACAAGTACAACTCCTCGTGAATCTTTTTTAGCTGCGATTTTATCATCTAAGTTGTTTTTCTTCAACTTTCCTTTAATATAAGCCAAAAGTTCATCGGAGTTCATCTTTGACTGTGCTTCTCCTTGACTTTCTTTATTATGTACATCTTTTGTTTTCTCACTAGCTAATGTCTTATCCATTGAGCCAACAAGCTTCTGAAACTTGCCGCTATTAATATGAGACATGGAGAATAAAAGAACAAAAAAAACGAGAATAAGCGTAATCAAGTCTGCGAATGTGACAAGCCATTTTACATTTCCTCCATCTTCACGACGCTTTGGGCGACGAAGACGATGTTTTCTAGATCTCAATTTCTTTAACTCCTTGTACACCTTTTTCCAACTTATTCTTCTTACGATTTAAACGTTCTTCTGTTGATAAAAAGGCAGATAGCCTCTCTTCTACCATACCTGGATTTTGACCTGTTTGAACTCCAATAACGCCTTCAATTATACATTGTCTTAGGAAGATCTCTTGCTCTGTTTGTAACGAAAGTTTTGCTGCAAGGGGCTGAAACACTAAATTAGCAAGCAATGAGCCATATAATGTTGTTAAAAGAGCTACTGCCATATTTGGCCCGAGTAAAGAAGGATCATCCATATTTTTCAGCATTAATACAAGACCAATAAGAGTACCGATCATTCCCCACGCTGGTGCATATTCAGCAGCTTTCTCAAAAATACTTCGACCTTTGCGATGACGTTCCTCTAGCGCATCAACTTCTAGATTTAATATTTCCTCAATCGTATCTGTCTCTACTCCATCAACAGCTAAAAGAATCCCTTTCTTCAGAAAGCGATCTTCTACATCTCCCATCTCTGCTTCAAGAGATAAAAGCCCTTCTTTTCTTGCTTTATTAGCAAAAGCAACAAAAAGATCCACATATGGTTCAGGCTCAAAAGTTTGAGTGCGAAATGCCTGCTTAGCAATGGTTCCTACTTTTTTAAGCTCGTTTATACGAAAACTAACAAAAAGTCCTGCTAAAACTCCTCCTAACACAATAAAGAAGGAAGGGATATTTAAAAGGGAAAAGAAGTTCTCAATCCCTCCACTTGTAATAACTCCAAAAATAATAATGGCACAACCAACAACTAATCCTAGCGGTGTAAGAATATCATATTTCTTCATTACGTTTCTCCATTTTCTTTTACCCCGAGCTTTTTAGAAAGTTAGCTTCTCACTCATGAAAGCTCATCAGCAGCAAACTTAGAAGTCTGCTGCTGATGAGCTTTTATTTATTTTGTAGAATTGCGATATTCAATTCGATGTGGAAGTTGAACAATGTTGCTGTCAACTTGCTCTTTGTTCATTAATTTTGTTAATAGTCGCATTGCAACAGCTCCAATATCATACATTGGTTGTACAACAGTTGATAGCTGCGGGCGCACCATTGTCGCTAATCTTGTATTATCAAATCCAAGCACTTCAATGTCTTCTGGAATTGAAATGCCTTCATCTTGCGCTCCGTGAATAACTCCAAGAGCCATTTCATCTGTTCCAACAAAGATAGCTGTTGGACGATCTTCTAATTTCAAAAGTTGCTGAACAGCTTCAATTCCTGAATCGTATGTGTAGTCTCCTTCAGCAACATAATCTTCGTTATAAGAAATATTTGCTTCTTTTAAAGCTCTCTTATAACCTTCATTTTTCTTTAGACTATTGATTGGTTCTTCTTCAGGGCCTGAAACATAGCCAATCTTGCGATGACCCTTCTCGATTAAAGCGTTTACTGCATCATAAGCAGCTTGTTCATAATCAATATTTACAGATGGAATTTCTTCTGATTGTTCAACAGATGCAGCAAGCACAACTGGAACTGGAGATTTTTTCAGTTCTTCAACATGCTCTTCCTGTACATTTCCACTCATAAAAATAATGCCATCCACTTGTTTGCCAAGCATTGTATTTAAAAGATGGAGCTCTTTATCTTTGTTTTGATCTGAGTTGCTCAAAATAATATTATATTTATACATTGTTGCGATATCTTCAATACCACGTGCAAGCTCTGCGTGGAAAATGCTTGAGATATCAGGGATAATAACCCCTACTGTCGTTGTTTTCTTACTAGCAAGGCCTCTTGCTACAGCATTTGGGCGATACCCAAGTCTTTCAATTGTTTCTAATACTTTTTTTCTTGTTGATGGTTTAACATTTGGGTTTCCATTTACTACACGTGATACGGTTGCCATTGAAACATTTGCTTCTCTTGCAACATCATATATTGTAATATTCATGTTTTAACACTCCTTATATCAACGCTTTTCGCTTAGCTTATCCACATTTTTCACATAATAGTGATTAAATTTCGGATTCATTGTCTGTAAATAATATACGATACTATTTACATAATGACAAATGCTTATTGGTCTCTCATGTATATTTTTCACAAAAAGTTTACTAAATCGCATAAAAAAGGCTCAGCAACACGCCGAGCCTTTGGTATTACTCTTACATATTCCTCCAAAAGAATGCTATTCGTGTAAGTAACCACTTAGTTTCTCGTACGTAATGTCAAAATGAGAGGTATTCCACTCTACGTTGCCTTGCTTAAAATAAAGAACTTGAGGTGATTCATGTTTTACATTGTATTGTTCTGCCACATAATTTGAGAGAGGGCGTGCTTCTTGCACATATAAATAATAGCAGGGAAAATTTTCTTCTTTAGAAAACTTCTCATATTGTTCAAAAGCATTTTGACTAATAGGACACGTCGTACTATGTTTTAATAAAAATAACGTATTATTTTCTTCTAGTGCTTGATTTAATTGGTCTTCTGAAAAAATTTTATCCACGCTTACGACTCCTTTAGCTTGTAAAAATTAAAACGTTGCTAATAAAATTAGCAACGCTTTATTTCATTAATGCTGACTTGAAGGTGTTTCTCCCTTGTATTCAGGACTTTTTACTTCTTCATCTAGCTTTTCTAATTGATCTTCTACTTCACTTTCAAGAACTTGAAGACTTGCCTTTGAGATTTCGTCATCCTCTTTGTTACGGAAGCTTTTCACTTTATCCATCACATTAGATGACTGCTTTGAGAAATTTTGAGAAAAGTCTGCTGTTTTTCCTTTTGCTGATTCAGCAAATCCTTGACCTTTTTCAACAGCTACGTTTTTAAATTCCTCTGTTTTAAGGCGAACATATGCAGCTTGTTCGTTTAAATCTGTGCGAAGTTCTTTACCAGATTTCGGTGCTAATAGAAGTGCTGTAGCTGCGCCAATCACTCCGCCAATAACAGTCCCAACGATAAATTCTTTCCCGTTTCGATCGCCCATAATTGAATCTCCTCCTTTTTAAATCCTACATATACATACGTGAACGTTTCGGAACGTTCTCTTCTTCAATTTGTGGTGATTGCTTTTGTTGTTGATTTCTTTTTCCTTTTACTTTGTTCCAAATATCCATTGCGACGTTACTCCATTGAACAACTTGAGCAATTTTATCCTTATTTGCTTCAGTTTGTTCTGTGACCGTTGTAGACACTCGCGAAATAGATGTGTTTAATCCTTGGATAGAGTTTCCTACTTGTCTAACAGAGTCTACTACACTGTTTAGTGACTCTGATTTTTTTTGAATGTCAACTGCTAGTGCATTTGTTTTATGAAGCAGCTCTGTTGTTTCAACGGTAATACCCTTCATTTGCGTTTCCACACCTGTTAACGTTGTAGACACAGAGTCTAACGTAGTTTGAACAGATCGCAAAGTTTTAGAGAGTGAAATAACGAGGAAAAGAAATGCAACAGCAATAACTGCAACGCTTAAGTACAAGATGATAATCATGAACAGTAACCTCCTACTCTTTGATACGATTCACTACCCTTTTTCACCTAGAAACAAACATATTATTCACTGTGGACAGGAATCTCGGAAAAAGGAAGTAGGTCTCTTTATGTACTTATACTATTTTATCATTCGACAGAAAGAAAACAAACTCCTCTCTTTTTTTATTCCCTTTTATTCATATTTTTATGAAATTTTCCTCTTCTAGGGTACAATAAGGACAGATATTTATTTCCAAGGAGGTTCCTCATGAAAGATCCAAGAATTCAACAACTAGCGAAAAACCTTATTCAATATTCTGTGAAGCTACAAAAAGGTGAAAAAATTCTCATTGAAAACTTCGGTTTACAAAAAGAACTTGTTACAGCACTTGTAAAGGAAGCTTATGAAGCTGGTGGTCTTCCATTTGTAAGCTTAAAAGACCATACAGTAGATAGAAGTCTCTTAATGGGGGCTTCTGAAGAACAGTACGAGCTTATCGCTCAGTTTGAAGCGAACGTTATGAAAGAGATGGATGCTTATATTGGGCTTCGCGCAGGGGACAATATTTTTGAGCAATCAGATGTACCTGCTGAAAAAATGAAAATCCAAGGCGATACAGTAGGCAAGAAAGTTCATCGTGAAATTCGTGTACCGAAAACAAAATGGGTTGTTTTACGCTATCCTACAGAATCAATGGCTCAGCTTTCAAAAATGAGTAAGGAAGCTTTTGAGGATTTTTATTTCAATGTTTGTAATCTTGACTATGGCAAAATGAATAAAGCAATGGATGCTCTTGTAGAACTTATGAATAAAACAGATAAAGTTCAGCTTATTGGAAAAGATACAAACTTAACATTCTCTATTAAAGACATCCCTGCTGTGAAATGTGCAGGTGAAATGAATATTCCTGATGGAGAAGTTTTTACAGCTCCTGTTCGTGATTCTGTGAACGGAGTTATCACTTACAACACACCATCTCCATACCAAGGATTCACATTTGAAAATGTAAAATTAACGTTTGAAAATGGAAAAATTGTTGATGCAACAGCAAATGATACTGAACGTATCAATCATATTTTTGATACTGATGAAGGAGCTCGTTTTGTTGGGGAGTTTGCAATTGGGGTAAACCCATACATTCAACATCCAATGCAAGACATCTTGTTTGATGAAAAAATTGACGGTAGCTTCCACTTCACTCCTGGAGAATGTTATGAAGAAGCCTATAACGGCAACCATTCTAACATTCATTGGGATATGGTAATGATCCAACGCCCTGAATATGGTGGAGGAGAGATTTACTTTGACGATGTTCTGATCCGCAAAGACGGTCGCTTCGTCATTAAAGAGTTAGAAGCTCTAAATCCAGAAAACCTAAAATAAAAAAGGTTCCCATTAGGGAACCTTTTTTATACGAGCGTTTTTTGGTATAATTCTTCGAACTTTTGAATGTCTCCTGCTCCCATGAAAATTAAGACACCTTTTTCATGTTTGCTAAGCTTTTCAATACTTTCTTCGCTAATAAGCTCTGCACCTTCAATTTTAGAACGTAAGTCTTCAATTGATAAGTTTCCTTGTTTTTCACGAGCAGAACCAAAAATATCGCAAAGATAAACTTTGTCAGCACTTTGAAGAGATTCTGCGAACTCCCCTAAAAACGTTTGTGTACGTGTAAACGTATGTGGCTGGAATACAGCAATAACTTCACGATCAGGGTATTTTTGACGAGCTGCACTAATTGTTGCTTGAATTTCAGTTGGATGATGTGCATAGTCATCAATAATTACTTGAGAACCTAACACTTTTTCACTGAAGCGACGCTTTACTCCTTCATAAGATTTAAAACGCTCTTGAATGATTTCAGAATCAATTTGCTCGTAGTGACAAAGAGCAATAACAGAAAGAGCATTCAAAATGTTATGGTCTCCATAACCTGGAATATAGAATGTTGCATAAAATGTATTGCGTACGAACACATCAAATGTTGTTCCTTCTGTTGTTTTCTCTACGTTGCGAGCTTGAAAGTCGTTTCCTTCTCGGAACCCGTAGTAGAGAACAGGTACTTTAGCTTGGATTTTTTGCAGATGTTCATCATCCCCACAAGCGATAATTCCTTTTTGCACTTGAAGAGCCATCTCTTGAAACGCACTAAATACATCATCTACGTTAGCAAAATAGTCAGGGTGATCAAAGTCAATGTTTGTCATAATTGCATAATCAGGATGGTAAGAAAGGAAATGACGACGATATTCACATGCTTCAAATGCAAAGTATTGGCTATCTGCCGTTCCCTTTCCTGTTCCGTCACCAATTAAATATGACGTAGGACGCGCACCTTGAATAACATGAGAAAGCATGCCTGTTGTAGACGTTTTCCCATGTGCTCCTGTAACAGCAACGCTTGTATACTGTTTCATAAAATCTCCTAAAAAACGGTGGTAGCGAATGACTTCTAAACCTTGCTCTTTCGCTGCTTCAATTTCTTCATGCGTATCTGGAAATGCGTTGCCCGCAATAATCGTTAATCCTTCGTGGATATTATCTTTGGAAAATGGATGAATTGGTATGTTCCGATCTTCTAACGCTTTTTGAGTAAAAATCTTTTTCTCAATATCAGAGCCTTGTACTTGAAAGTCCATATCATGTAAAATCTGCGCTAGTGCACTCATGCCAGTTCCTTTAATTCCAACAAAATGGTAAACAGTCATAGAAAAGAACCTCCAAAATACGTCTATCTGTAAGACAGTATATGACGTTTATCTTAATTTGGTTATAAATACTTGTAATCTTACTTCTGTTGCTTGCATAAAATTAAATTTTCAATCGTAAATCTTGAGCTTTTGACAGTAGAAAGAGGCTTTGCCTCAGGGTGCTAACGAGCTTAAAAAAGAATAAAGAACGTACTTTATGTACAGCTTTTCACTGTAACAGTTCATCATTATACCATTTCTTTAGATAATAAACCATTACGATTGAGGATAAGTTTCTGTATTTTTTTCCTTTTTTTCCATATTTAGCTTTCCCTTTTTTCTACTTCTCTCATTCATAAAACTAGCTTTTTTCTTTTAGCTTCTGTACTTCTTCATCTTTGACATGCTATTTGGCGTGAAGTAAGAGCACTTTCTAGAGCGAAATGTGCTCTTTAGCTGTAAAATAATGCTGTCTTTTCATATAGTAAAACATTTTTTGCCTCTCGACAACGTTAAGTTTTATTCTTCACATATATGCCATTTTTTTATTAAAATGTACTTGTTCCTTGAAGCTCCATAAGTTCATCCTCGCTCATTAATACATCACGAGGCTTACTGCCTCTTGATCCTGAAATAACGCCTTGTTCTTCCATCATATCAATAAGACGTGCTGCACGGTTATATCCTACTCGAAAGCGACGCTGAACGCTTGATGTTGAGGCCCCACCTTGATTGATTACAAACTCACAAGCATCATAAAAAAGCTCGTCTTCATCGCTTGCAAAGCTATCATGCTTTTGAAGAAGCTGCTCTTGGTTAAATAAATAGTTCGGCTTCATTTGGTCTCTTACATGCTGAACAACTTCATCAATTTCCTCATCTGACACAAAGTTCCCTTGGATCCGCACTGATTTTGACGAGCCATTTGCAAGCAGAAGCAGATCTCCTTTTCCGAGTAGCTTCTCAGCTCCTGCTGTATCAATGATTGTTCTTGAATCTACTTGTGAAGATACAGAAAAGGCAATACGCGTCGGAACGTTTGCTTTGATCAGGCCTGTAATCACGTCTACAGATGGACGTTGTGTAGCAAGAAGCAGATGGATACCACATGCCCGAGCTTTTTGTGCGATTCGACAGATTGCCTCTTCGACTTCCCCTGGAGATACCATCATAAGATCAGCAAGCTCATCAATGATAATAACAAGGTAAGGAAGCTCCTGCCCTTTTTCTCCTTTTTTCTCAACAAGCTCATTATACTTTTTAATATCACGTACTCCTGTATGAGCAAAGAGTTCATATCTTCTTTCCATTTCCTCCACAGCCCACTTCAAAGCAGAAGTAGCAGCTTTTGCATCTGTAATAACTGGGCTTACAAGATGAGGAATATGATTATATGGCGCAAGTTCTACCATTTTGGGATCAATAAGCATCAATTTCACTTCATGTGGAGCTGCTTTATAAAGAAGACTGACAATAATTGTATTAATACACACACTTTTCCCTGAACCCGTTGCTCCTGCAATAAGACCATGCGGCATTTTGTTTAAGTCCATCACAATAGGCTCACCTGAAATATCTAGACCTAAAGCAACAGAAAGCGGTGACGCGCTTTGTTGAAATTCGTTACTTTCTAGAATTTCTTTTAAAAGAACAGGTTTGCTATTTCGGTTTGGAAGCTCAATACCAATTGCATTCTTGCCTGGAATAGGGGCTTCCATTCGAATATCTTGAGCCGCCATACTTAACTTAATGTCATCAGTTAAGTTTGTTACTTTGCTTACTTTTACACCTGGTTCTGGCTGTACCTCAAAGCGAGTTACTGTTGGTCCTTGCGTAACATTTACAACGCTTGCCCGAACATTAAAGTTAAAAAGAGTTGTGTTCAAGAGCTCGCTTTGACTTTGCATCCACTCTTCATCATCCCCTTCCGTTCTTGGAGGGTCTGCCAAAAGAGCTAGCTCAGGAAACTGATAATGTTCTCTATTAATCTTTTCTTCTAATTCTCTATCCCTGTTACTATCACGTTCATTCATATCTTCGTTAGTTGGAAGAATCGTCTCTTTTTCTACTTTTTTTTTTAATTCCTGTCGATCTTTTTTAAGCATCATAACATTGAAAGGAACATGCCGTTTTCGTTTCTCTTCCCTGTCATCAGGTGACACTTTTCTTTGCTCACGGACTTCCTCAACAGGAGCTTCAGTCTGCTTCTCTTCAATAGGCTCGGGTTCTTTTATCTCGTATTCTTCCATTCTTTCATCTTCTACTGAAGCTGAGCTTATGTCCTCTTTTCTCTCTTCTTCTATCTCTTGAATAGGAGACAAAGAGACAGAATTCCGTTTTGGTTGTTCATCTTCGATTTCATGCTTAAAAGAGTGAGCAGGAGCTTCCTCTTCTTCGTATAAATAAGGCTCTTCTGTAGCTGACACTTCTTCTTTTGCTTCATTCGTATACATAGAAGGTACTTCTTCAAGCTGCTCCGTCTCTTCGTAAGAAGCAACCTTCTCCTTTTGAAGTGGCTCACTTTCATTCATCATATAAATCTCTTCTTCTTGCGTCGGTGGTGAATGCTCTTCAAAAGTAGGGAAAGCACGATAAGCTGATTCATCTTTCTTCTCTATTTCACGTCGTTCTCTAATTGGCGCAGATGAAGGAAGCTCAAATTCAATAATGTCGTCATAAACTTCCTCAGGTTCCTCCTTTTTATCTGGACGCTGATTAAATCCATAAATAGGAGAAGGTATTTCAGTTGGGCGAAACGGTCTTGTTCTTAATTTTTCTTCTTCTACCTTTGGTTTTAGGTGATCAGAAGACATTCTTTCACTACTTTCTTGCTGCTCTCTCCATTGTTTTGGCGTTCTTCTTCTCTCTTTGGGCGAGAGAGAGCTTTCTCCATTAGAAACAGGATGTTCTTCATACTCTTCCTTCCAACGCGCTGATGGACGGATCTCATGATTTCTTCTCCTATTAGATGGTCTACTAGATGGCCGTTTTGGTTGTTCTTCTTCTCTGTGACGATGAGCTGCGTTTTCTTCTTCTTTCCAACGCGCTGACGGACGCACTTCACGCTCCTCTTCTCGCTCTTGTCGAGGCTGTCTAACGTCTGCATTATCATCAATAAGAGGGAAACGAAACTTTCCTTTTGGATATTGATAAGCGACTCGCGTTTCCAAATCAGACTGCGGTGTTTTCACTCCGTTTGGCCCACTCGGTTTTACGATTGGATGTTTTGGTTGCTTTTTAGGACTTTGCTGCTGTTTCTTTTTCTCTTCTTGAGCAGGCTCTTCTACAATAATCTCTTTCACTTCATATCCTAATAAGTAATCCACAAATTTTCGGATAAAACCCATTTTCATCACTCCAACGTTTTACTTTATCTATTCAAATTTCGGCTTAAATTTTTCACAAAGGATTTCTTTTTATTTTCACATACATTTTACCACGTTTTTAAGATTTTCTATCCTCTTCTTCATATTTTTACAAATAAAGACCACTAGTGTATACACTAGTGGTCTGTAATTTTATCAAATATAAAAAAGAGCTTTCAACGATTTTTAAACATTTGTAATGTCTGAAAGAAAAATGTAGTATTTGTCTCTAGACTCTCTTCTATTTGTTATTTATTTGTCAAAAAAAGGTTTTCCAATTTCTGCATTATCTTCTAGAACAAGAATTCCTTTTTCCTTCGGTGCATTTGGAAGTGCTAATTCTTTTGCTGAACAAATCATTCCAGAAGAAGCAATGCCGCGAAGCTCTGCATCTTTAATTTCCATTCCACTTGGCATAACAGCTCCAACTTTTGCTACAACAACCTTTTGACCTTGATCAACGTTCGGCGCTCCACACACAATTTGAAGTGTTTCATTTCCTACGTTTACTTGACATACATTTAATTTATCTGCATCTGGGTGCTTTTCTTTTGATTCTACATATCCAACAACAAACTTTGGTGATAAATCAACGTCTACTTTTTTAAAACCGCTTTTTTCAATTGTTTCATTGATTTTCTCTGCTAACTCTTCTGTTAGATCAACTAAGCCGTTTGCTGACACTGTAAAATATGTAGAAGCATTAAAAATATTGTATCCTGCTGTTTCGTTTGTTTTATTGTGATATACGCGTGCTACATCACCATTGCGCTCAACAGCTCGGTCTTGAAGCTCAAGTTCATTTATTTTTACGATGAGTGTATCACCGATTCCTTCTCGATTGTAAAATGCGTTCATGATTTTTTACCGTCCTTTTTTCTATTTTTAGCTAAAATGAAAATTGGCTCTAATCCACCGTTCTCATAAAGGAAAGAGAGTGCTGTAATTGGCACATGACCATCAGCAAAAAAGCTCATTGTAATCTGTGCAAGCACATCATAACCTGTATCGTTTTTAATATCGGCAATAATTAAAACATCTTGATGTGGAACAGCCACTGCCATTGTACCATGAATTTCGGCTGAGAATTTCTTTAAAATTGACTCGTTTAAAATGCGACTAGCATCATAACCGTCTTTGTTGTTAACAAAATAGAATGTATTTCCTGCTACGGTATCTTCTCGATATGAAAGCGGCAACGAACGAAGGTTGAAACGAGCCATCTCACGAACTTTCAGTAAATCCCATCCTTCTTTTTTCAAAAGGCGTTCATCAATAAGACGATACGTCGTTCCAAGGTCAAGAGCATAGTAAATACGTGTCTCTGCCGTATGGTCATCATATAAAAGCTTTGTACCATCGTTCGCTTCTGTTGGAAAAGAGGTTGAGCGAATAACAGGATAAACATTCCGTTCTTTGCCTGTTAATTCTTGTTCTTGTGACATTACTTTCAATGCCTCTTCTATATAGTAAACCATCTCATCAATGGCTTTTTCTTTCCTTATTTCCCATTTGGCAATAAGCCCTGGTAAAGAGACTGTTGTTCCCTTTTTTGTCTCTTTATCTTCAATGCGCAACGTGTCTTTTTCACGATCAAAAGAAAATGTCCAATGATCATTTTTCAATCGTTCTTTTAAAAGATCACGCATTTTCAAGCTTGTCATTTTCAACTGCTCTCACTCCTTAAGAATTAGAGGGTAGATCTTCGATAAACTGCTCAATTTCTTCTTGTGTTTTTCTATCTTTGCTTACAAATCGACCAATCTCTTCTCCATTACTGAATGCAACAAAGCTTGGAATACCAAAGATATTAAGTTCTTGACATAACTCAATAAAGTCATCACGATCTACATAGAAGAATTTATATTGATTATATTTCTCCATAACTTCTGGTAAAATGGGCTCAATTACACGACAGTCCGGACACCAGTCTGCTGAAAACATGAAAATAACATCTTCTTTCCCAGCTAATTCTCTATATTGTTCAATTGTTGATAATTTTTCCATTTACTTTTCCTCCTAGATTATACAGTAAAATATAATATCTTTTTGATGTTAACAAATGAAGAGATTCACCGCAATGAAAGTATACTAACAACATTTATCGGCAACTTTTTAATTGCTTATACTGCCCAACAAGAGCTTTCACAATATCTGTAAAAACTTGCTCTCTTGAAATATATCCTCCTGTTAAAATGCCAATAGCTCCTTCATTTTGTCTAACGTTCTCTTTTTTGGCATATTCATCAATGATTTCGCCAAGCTCTCGACCACTTTTTAAAGGGGCAACAAATTCCTCTGGAAGCGGAATACGCAATCCTCCCGCTACAATAGGCTCACAGTCTGAAGCAAGAAGTGCTCCCCAGTTGCATAAAAGCAACCCTCTATCCGTCTCAACAACGCCCCCTTCTAACCCTATTCCGATGGCGACATTTGCTTCAATCTTCGCGTTTCGGGCTCTGTTAATAGCTCCTTCAACGGTTTCCTCATCTGAAAATGGTTGAGCGGAGACTTCGCTTGATACGGATAAAGCTTTAATTTCTGTTGTCGTAAAGACAGCTTGTACAGCTCTTACTTTTGCAGGATTTGTCGTACCGAGCGCAATCATATTCTCTTCTCCTTTCATAAAAAAGTTCGGTAGCGTAGCATACGCTTGACCGAACCTTTGTCTATTAACCTTGTTCTAAAATCGTGTTTAACGTTGTTTGATCTGAAGATTTTACAAGCTTGATAAGCAGTTCTTTTGCTGCCGCATAGTCATCAATATGAACCATTGATGCACTTGTATGAACATAGCGTGAACAGATTCCAATTACTGTTGAAGGAACACCCTTATTTGATAAATGAACACGTCCAGCATCTGTCCCACCTTGTGATACAAAATATTGATATGGAATATTGTTTGTTTCTGCTGTATCAAGCACGAATTCTCTTACTCCTCGATGTGTGACCATCGTCCGGTCTAGAATACGGAGGAGCACTCCTTTTCCAAGTTGTCCGAACGCATTCTTGTCTCCAGAGGTATCATTTGCAGGACTTGCATCAAGAGCATAAAAGAGATCTGGATTAATCATATTTGCTGCAGATTGAGCTCCTCTTAAGCCAACTTCTTCCTGCACTGTTGCACCTGAATAAAGCGTATTTGGGAGCTTTTCGTCTTTAAGCTCTTTTAATAACTCAATTGCTAAGCCACAGCCATATCTATTGTCCCATGCTTTAGCTAAGATCTTTTTTTCATTTTTCATCGGTGTGAATGGACAGATAGGTACAATCTGATCTCCTTGCTTAATACCCATTTCTTTTACTTCTTCTTTGCTATCTGCTCCAACATCAATAAGCATATTTTTAATGGCCATTGGGCGGTTGCGCTGACTCTCATCGAGAAGATGTGGCGGAATAGACGCAATAACGCCTACTACAGGCCCATTTTTTGTTATAACTTCTACGCGTTGGGCAAGCAGTACTTGACTCCACCAGCCCCCAAGAGGTTGAAAGCGAAGCATCCCTTTATCTGTTACAGATGTAACCATAAACCCTACTTCATCCATGTGACCTGCAACCATTACTTTTGGACCGTTGCCATTTCGAACTCCAAATGTACTGCCAAGACGATCTTGAATAATTTCATCAGAATATTTTGTAAGCTCTTCTTTCATAAATGCGCGAACAGCATGTTCATTGCCTGACGCTCCAGGTAATTCTGTTAATGTTTTAAATAATGCTAAAGTTTCTTGATTCATCATCATGCCCCTTTAGATATGTATAGTTATTTCTTTATTTTATCGAAAACAATCATGAATTGCTACTGCAGAACGAATTCGCCCCTTTTTACTTAACAAACCACCTTTTGTTCTGTATACTTTCTTATAATGAAAGCTGTTACAGAAATGGAGTGGAAGAAATGAATTGGAAAAGCTTAGCTATTGGACTTGCTGCAGGTGCAGCTGGAACTTATCTCCTTCAAAGAACGTGTGAACAAAAGATGGATGCTGAAAAAGCTCTTGAAACTGTAAAACGCGTTTTCAAACAAAATGGAACAGTTAGCGGTTCTTGGATTGAAACAACTAAAAAAACGTTTCACAAAGATGAGTTATTTTTTGAAGGATATCAAGGCGGTATTACAAGAAGTAAAAATGGGCTACAAGAACACTATGAGTTTTTTGTTGATAGTGTGACAGGCTCACTTATCGAATTCAAGAAAATTGGCTAGTCTCTTTGGATTTTTACTGAATCAACAATCACACCTTTATCGTTCCATTTTAAGGCACGATAATAATAGTCATGATAAAAAGTTAGCCAAGCCTTTTCATCAATGGCTTTTTTTAACCAACGCTCTTTTTGTAAAACAGATGTGACCGGATAATCATCATAGGCCATAACCCACAGTGGATTTTGATGGGCATGTGTACCAAGCAAATCACCAAGATGATAAGCAGCATGCCCATCACTTTCTAGTCGGATAATGGCATGACCGCCGCTATGCCCTCCTGTTTTAATCATTTCTATTTCGCTTATTACACTTACTGACTCTTCAAAAGGAACGACTTGCTTGCTTATTGCTTCCCAGTTTTGTTTCCAATATGTGTTTCGTGAGCGAAGGTTCGGACTTCTCATTTCATCCCATTCGGTTTTAGTGACGAAGATTTCAGCATTTTGAAATGTGGATACAAACTCCCCCTCTTTTACACTTGTTAAACCACAAGCATGGTCAAAATGAAGATGCGTCATTAAAACAGCATTAATACTTTCTGGACACACCCCTAACTCTTTAAGGGCAGGAATAAGGTTCGATTCTCTTGTTACGCCGAAATTACGCTTTTGCTTTTCTGTTAGTTTAGCAACCCCAAGCCCTGTATCAATAAGAAAGTTTTTGTTTTCTTTTTGAATTAAAATAGGATCTGTACGAAGCGGAATTTGATTTTTTTCATTTTCTTCATACTTTTTTGACCATAAAGCCTTAGGAACTACACCAAACATTGCCCCACCGTCAAGATGATTGTCTCCTCCATCTAGCCAAGTAAGCTTTAGCTCCCCTAATGATAACGTTTCCAAAAAATAACCTCCCTTTGCTTTTTCTTTATTGTATCACGCTCCATTTTTTTCGCATACAAAAAATGCGCCGTCTTTGTACGGCGCATAAGTCTTATTTGAACTGCACTTCGCAGCGATAAATACGATTTCCTTTTTCAGAAAATTTCTCTTCATATTCTGTCATAATATTATTTTCATCCTCTAGCTTATGAAGATCAAGACTAACAAACGTCAGAAGCATACCATAAGCTGAAAAGCTTTGAAGTGAATACTCAAACAATCCTTGATTATCCGTTTTAAAATGAATTTCTCCATTTTTAACAAGCACTTCTTCATATTGCTCTAGGAATGTTTTGTATGTGAGACGTCTTTTTTCATGTCGAGGCTTTGGCCATGGATCAGAAAAGTTCAAATACACACGGTCAATCTCACCTTGAGCAAAATAGTCTGTTAAATTTTCCGCGTTAACATCAAGAAGCTTCAAATTTGGTAAATCTTCCTCAATGAGCTTTTCAAGAGCGCTCACAATAACACTTTGATATGCTTCAATCCCAATATAGTTAATATGAGGATTTTGTTTCGCCATTCCGATTAAGAACTGACCTTTCCCAGTTCCAACTTCAATATGGATTGGGTTATCATTTTGAAATACACCCTTCCAATCCCCCTTACGTTTCTCTGGAGTCGGAATAATGTATTGTGGGTGGGCATCAATATAATCTTTTGCCCATGGCTTGTTTCGCAAACGCATGTTACACACCTCATCTATTTATGTTTTTCACTTCTTTCCTAATTGAGAGGAAAGGCTGTCTAGTTCAGTTAAATTTTTAGTTGTTAATATATCGCATAAATGTGTTGATAAAGATAAAACTAAAGGCACTACGTAAAGAAAAGGTGATACTTATGCCATTAAATTATCAAAATCAGCTTAGTGTATTAAAAGATATTCTTTCAGAACATCAAAGTGACTGCTGTGGAACTGTTTCGGAATGTGAGCAAATGGAGCGTCTCGCTAAATCGATGCTAGCAAATGCGCAGACGAAGGAGGAAGTTAAAAAAACTTTAGAAAACATTTATTACTATTCACAGACTGGGAAAGGAAGCAGCGAGCTTAATCAATATATCCAAACAAATCAAGCTAATTTAACTCAATGGATGGACGAACTCCACACTTTATCATGAAACAAGCTCGCTGAGGTGATGATGTAATCTATTCATTTCTCGTTCATCTTGACAGTCTTTATGTGACTGCATAAGAGAGATCATTTGGCTGATGGCATACCACTTCATTCGGTGTTCTAAGTCATCAGTCATTTCTGCTCCATATTCTTCGAGCCATTCTCCCCACTCTGATTTCGGAATATAGAGGTAAAAAAGCAATCCTAAATCAATAGCAGGATCTGCAATCATTGCTTCGTCCCAATCAATCAGGTACATCTGTCCATTTTCTCCTAACAGCCAGTTGTTATGATGAACATCACAATGACAAACTCCGTAACGAATCGTATGAATGTTTGGTAATTCACGCTGTAGATACCGAATACCTTCTTGAACTGCTGGAATTGCTAGTAGTTCATGATCGATATGTTGATATAAACTTTGTAAAAGTTCATCTGGACGCAACGGCGTTTTACCTAATCTTTTTAACATATCTAACAGTTCTTGAGAATAGTGGATTTTACTGAGCAGTTTTGCTACTTTTGTTGAAACCATATCACTTGGTTTTAGTTCTCGGCCATTCAACCAATGTTGCGCAGTAATAACATCTCCATTTTCCATTCTTCTTGTCCATACAAGTTTTGGAACAATTCCTTCTGCTGAAAGCATAGCTAAAAAAGGCGATGAATTTCGCTTTAAAAAAAGTTCCCGATCCTGAAACTTCGCAAAATAAGCATCTCCTGTTGAGCCGCCTGCTGGCGTTATCTTCCATTCACTTCCTAATATATGTTCCAACCAGTTCACCTTCAATTTCAACACACACATTTCATTTAGAAGTTTAGAAATAAAAAAGACAGCTACCTGAGGATACACAGACAAGTAGCCATCCTTTTTTGATTTTATCCTCAAATATCTTTTTTCGTCAAGTAAAACTGACAGATAAACAAGAATAGTTGCAGAAGTTTTCTCTTATTTAATGTTTCCACACGTAAATTAGGCTTTATCGTATCTCTATTAATGTAACCTGAACAAATATGAATTAAACGTAGCTTACAATAACGATTTACTCTTCTTCTTTGGTGACAAATGTATTTTGAGTACTTGTTAGAAGGGCTTTGGCTGCCTTTAGCTGCCCATGCTTCAAAGGAGTTGTTAGCGTTCTAAGTTGATCAAACCATTCTCCATAATTTCTCCGATCAACAAGCATCGTATCATGAGGAACAATAGGACAGTCAAAATATCCTTTTCGATTTAATACAACTTTACGTACAGGAAAATCACAGTTTGCTCGCTCATAAAGTTTTTGAACAATAAGACCTGTTCTATTTAAACTAATAAAAGGATTTACAATTTTCTTTTCATCTTCTCCGTCTAAGTATTTCCAAAATCGTCCTTGGTTATATTGAAAAATCCCATTTTCCTTTCCTTCAACAATAGAAATACAAATTGTTTCAAGTGGACTAATTAAAATAAGGTCTGTTTCAATTGGTGCTTTTTTGAGCTTAAAAACAGGATTATATAAGAGTAAATAATTATCAGGAAAGCGTTGCAAAAAGTATTTCAAATATTCGTTATAATATAAAGAATGGGGTATTGCTTGAGATGTTAAAACAGTGGATGCCCACTGCGTTTGGAGTTGAAAAAGATTGTCTAAAAATAAAATTTTTAAATCCTCGATTGTTTTTGGTTCTGTTGTGAAATGACGAAGTGACTTTTCAAACAGTTTCTCCTCTGTCATTACAGGCTCTTGTTGTTCTTTCTCTATTACTTCTTCATTTCTTCGTTGAAATAATGTTTTTATGTTATTAAAAAAAGAACTCTTTTCTTTTGCTTGGACCTCTGTTTCTTCTGTAATCTCTTCCTCAGCAATTAAAGATTCTCCTTTATCAAATGCTGATTTTATGAACTCCCAGTTTCTTTTCTTCAATTGTATATATTGGCTAGGATATTGATAAATATCTTGTTCATATCGTGATATATAGTCTTGTAGTTTAATTAACTGTGCCATTTTGTTCTCGTCTCCCGAGCTGTTATATTTGGACATTCTTTTGCCATAATCATGTTAAATTACCCATTTTTATCATTTTACAAGTACTTTTATTTTAATATTAAATACAGAGACGGAACAACATTTATTTCGTTATGCTAAGCATTCAAAACGAAGGAAATGGCTGCTGGACAAAGGAGAACAGTAACAACAGCACTTAACGTCATTGCAACAGAACTTATAGCTCCTTCCTCTTCTCCAAGTTCCAAAGCTTTTGCTGTTCCAATTCCATGGGCTCCTGTACCAAATGCAGCTCCTACTCCAACAAAATGATTCACATGACAATATTTTAACAATATGTTTCCAAACACAGCTCCTGATATTCCTGCAATCATTACATAAACAGCTGCAAGCGATGGAGAACCCTTTGTAATCATTGCAACGTCCATAGCAACAGGAGATGTAACAGACTTCGGAGCTAATGCTTTAATGAATGTTGAGTCAATATGTAATAAAACACTTAAATATATGCCACTAAATATTCCTACAAGCGCCCCTCCCACAACACCTAAAGAAAGAGAAAAACCGTATTTCTTTAAAATATGCTTATTTCTAAATAATGGGTATGCTAGAGCAACAACGGCAGGACCTAACAGCTCTCCAATCCACTTCCCACCAACCATATACTGTTTGTAATCTATATGACAAAACAAGAGCAGAACGACAAGGATTAGCGTCGTAGTTGCTGTTGGAACAAGGAGTGGAAATCGATATTGCTCATAAACACGTTTCATAAGTATATAAATTAATATTGTTGCTAAAATGACAATAATCGCCAATAGTACATTCATCTTGATACCTCTCTTTCCCCTTTTCTTGTTACTTTTTCTTGCTTTCTAGCAAAATATTGAGTTAACAATCCTGCTGTCATCATAACGAGAAATGTACTTATAATAACGATAAAAATTGTAAGAATACCTTTTGAAGCAAAGAACGATAAATAATCAATAATCCCAACGGTTGCCGGAACAAATAAAAGGGAAAGATAAGAAAGCAGCCAATTTGCTCCTTCACTTACCCATTTTGCTTGTATTAATTTGAACTGTAACAACAAAAACAATATGAGCATCCCTACAATACTTCCAGGAACAGGAAGATGGAAAAATGAAGCTACAAATGTACCGCATTTATACAAGAAGTAAAGGAACAAAATTTGAAGAGCTATCAAACTAAAACGTTTCATAGCTCTTCTCCCCTATTTAAGGAAAAGTTTTGAACTATTTCATATTTAGGGGTTCTAGATGGATTAATTTTAACAAGCTGATATTCTGCCACATCCCATGATAAACTTTGGAGATCATTATTTTTTATAAATCTTTCTTTGATACCTTTATCTCCTTCATTAAATCGTTTAGCTAATGTAATATGAGGACGGTACGGTCTTGATTCAAGTTTTTTTCCGCTTTTTTCACAACTAGTGCGAACAACTTGTTCAAGCTGAAACAGATTTTCCTCATGATGAACACCAAGCCAAAACACGCGAGGTTTTGATGCTGATCCAAAAACACCTGTTTCAAATGTTACTAATTTAAAGGAGGAAACATTTTTACTGTTTTCTTCAAGCTGTTTAATTAATAACGCTAGGGTTTCATTACTTGTTTCTCCTAAAAAAGCAAGGGTAATATGGTAATCTTCTTTATGAACAAACTTTTTAAACGGAAGCTCTTTTTTATGCTTTTGCACCCATGCATGAACTTGTTCGTTAATCCCTTTAGGAAGTTTAATTCCAATAAAATAGTGAGAAGATGACATTCCGCTTTTCTCCTTTATAATGAATTAGTTTTTTTTACTTTACCGCAATTTATGAAAAGACTACAAGGTGGCTTTTCGTAAGAAATTAAAGATATGTTATAGTAATATTATATTTAATACTCTTATTTACATACAAAGTGATTGAGGTGACAGTAGTGAAAGTAGCCAACAACATGGGAGAATTAATTGGAGAAACTCCCCTTGTGAAGTTAAACCGCTTACAGCCAGCAAATGGAGCGTCTGTTTATCTAAAATTAGAATTTATGAATCCAAGTAAAAGCGTAAAAGATCGAGCCGCTTATAATATGATTATTGAAGCAGAGAAAGCCGGATTGTTAACTGCTGATTCTGTTATTATTGAACCTACAAGTGGAAACACGGGGATTGGTTTAGCGATGAATGCTTCTGTAAGAGGCTATCGTTCTATTCTTGTGATGCCAGATACAATGAGCCAAGAGCGAATTAACTTATTAAAAGCATATGGTGCAGACGTTGTACTTACGCCTGGTGAAGAAAAAATGCAAGGATCTATTCGAAAAGCAGAGGAGCTTGCTAAAACTATTCCGAACTCTTTTATCCCAATGCAATTTAAAAACCAAGCAAACCCAGATGCCCATCGGAATACAACAGCACCTGAAATTATCAATGCGCTTGATTCTATTGGAAAAAAACTTACTGCCTTTGTTGCAACAGCGGGAACAGGTGGGACGATTACTGGTACAGGCGAAACATTGAAAAAACATGATCCAAATATTACAGTTCATGTTGTAGAACCAGCTGGTTCCCCTGTTCTATCAGGAGGTAAACCAGGACGTCACAAGCTCGTTGGTACAAGCCCTGGTTTTATTCCTGAAACGCTTCACCAAGATGTTTATGATGAAATTTTTAAAATTAAAGATGAACAAGCATATGAGATGGTACGTAACCTTGCTTCTCAAGAAGGAATCCTTGTTGGTCCATCTTCTGGGGGAGCATGCTTTGCAGCAATTGAAGTTGCTAAACGTTTATCTCCTCAGGAAGTTGTTGTCTGTATTGCTTGTGATACAGGAGAACGTTATTTATCAACAGACTTATTTGATTTTGAAAATGAATAAATAAAAAAGATAGAAGAGCCTTCTTCTATCTTTTTTATTTTGTTATATTTTTTTACTTTGCTAATTCATATAGTGCTTGAGCATAAATGGCTGTTGCTTTTAGTAAATCTTCTATATCCATATATTCATCTTTTTTATGTGCAACATCTTCTCGTCCTTGAAATAAAGGCCCGAATGCAACACCAGCTTTCAGTGCCCGCGCATATGTACCTCCTCCAATAGCTAAGAGCGTTGCCTCTTCTCCTGTGCGTTCTTCGTAAACGCGTTGCAGTGTTTGAATAAGTTGATGATCTTTTTCAACATGATGTGGAGGTGAATCATCAATATTTTCAATTAAAAATGTTTTTTGATCAATTCCTTCAATAATGGCGCTTGATTGTTGTGTAACAGGATAACGAATGTTGAGGCCGAATTTTCCTCCTTCATCTTCCTTATAGCGAATAAGACCAACATTTATGGTTAACGCCCCGCTTACTTCATCTTTATATGAGATTCCTAGCTTTTCTCCATAATAGTCCCCACAGAACATCTGTGCTCCATACTGAACAAATTCATTTGCTTTCTCATCTAATGCAAGAGTTGAAAGAAATTCGCACATTTTAATTCCTGCGTTAATCCCTTGTTCAGGCATGCTCCCATGTGCTGAAACCCCTTCAATTGTCAAAAGCACTTCTTCTCCCTTTATCGTTACATGACCACTTAAATTTTCGCTCTCTAAAAAGGCATGAAAAGATTCTTCTTCAAAGTCCTCTAGAGCTAATAATGCTTCCGCATAATCAGGAACCATATTATAACGATGTCCTGATGTCAGAGACTTTAGCACTTTGTTTCCCTTTTCATCTTTTTTCTGGATAAGATCAAAATCCATAATGCCCTTCTCAGCATGGATAATAGGGAAATCAGCATCTGGAGCGAATCCAATCCCTGGCATCTCTTCATGAGCAAAATAGTGATCAACACAGCGCCAGTTACTTTCTTCATCAGTTCCAATAATCATTCGAATTCGCTTTGACAAAGGTATCTCAAGCTCTTTTAAAATTTTGATTGCGTAGTAGGCTGCCATTGTGGGACCCTTATCATCAATTGCTCCTCTCGCATAAATTCGACCATCTTTCACAACGGCTCCAAACGGTGGAACAGACCATCCATCTCCCTCAGGAACTACATCAATATGACAAAGAACACCAATTAATTCTTCTCCTGAACCGTGCTCAATATGACCTGCATATCCATCAACGTTCTTTGTAACAAAGCCATCTTTTTTTCCAATTTCTAATAAAAAGTGAAGAGCTTCTGCTATTCCTTCTCCAAAAGGAGCTTTCTCTGTTCCTTCTTCTAATACACTTTTTATTTTTAATAGCTCTCTTGTATCTTCAATAAGTTCATTTTTTCTATTCTCTACTTCTTGAACCCAATCAATATTTTTCATTTTTTTCAGTCCTTTCCTATGTAAATCTTCCCTTTCATTATACCTTTTTATAAAAAAGAAATTAAAATAAAGCGTTTTAGAAGATTCTACTCATATATTTCAGAAAATTTATTATAATTAAAAATAAGAAGTAAAAATGGAGGTGACTTCCTTCAATATTACATAATTGTTACGCATTTTTGTAAATGTTGTGTTAATTTATGCCTTTTGCTTTTCAAACGTTTGTGTGTTTGTGTACAATAGAAGTGTAGTGGCATTATCCAATCAGCAAAGCGTACCATGTTAAAATCTGATAAGGAAGTGGTTGTTTGAAACCTGCAACGAATCGAATGCTAACTCGCATCAAATCAGTTTACATGTTCATTAGTCAAAAAGGTACAGTAACGACTCAGGAGCTAGTAGACGAATTTGGGATTACTCCACGGACTGTCCAGCGAGATTTGAATGTATTGGCATATAATGATTTAGTTCGCAGTCCTGGTAGAGGAAAATGGACGGCTACAGAAAAGAAAGTACGAGCATCATCTTAACTACGAAAATAAAAAATAACGAAGAAGCATGATATTGAAAAAAACAGCATACGTTTTTTTCTGCTTGTAGACCACTGCCTTCTGGATAAAGAATGGCACTACAAGCTTTTTTTATGTGCCCTTTCAGATAAAAATCCTTTTTTACTTCCACTCGATGTTTAATCCTACCCCAACTTCTTTAATAATCCCTGTTCTAGCAAGCGCTATTTTAGATTGAAGATCTGTACAATGACATGGATATAATGACTGAAGCTCTAACTTTTCTAGATAACTCATGGTTTTCTCAATTCTGTTTTTAGATGGATTTAGAAGATGAAACCCTCCGATCACGCTTATAACTCGTTCTTCTTCACACACCATTTTTGCTTGTTCAATAATATTGCAAATTCCAGAATGAGCACAACCAACAATTACAACAAGGCCCCCTTTTGCTTTATACACAAGGGCTGTGTCATCTACTACATAATCATCTTCATATTGCTCCTCAACAATTACACTCCCAATTGGTTCATCTTCTTCGAAGTCAAACTTTCTTTCGATTTCTCCTAAGAACACAAGCTTCTCTGTTAACCAAAAAGGCTCTCTTGATAGATGCACAGGAAAATGATAGTTCAACTTTTCCTCCGATAAGAGACTGCCTATTTCACCTTCTGAAGGAAAGAGCTTGCTATTAAAAACTAGAGGGTGTCCAATAACAGTCGGAATTGTATAATCTATTTTTTCTCCTTTTGCCTCCATAAACACCCTCACAAGATCTGTTAATCCCCACGTATGGTCAATATGACCGTGTGATAATGCAACATAGTGTAACTTTCTAAGGTTAATTCTCATTTTTTCAGCATTATGAATAAATGCACGTGAATAACCTGTATCAAATAATATTCTTTTTTCTCTATCTTCTATAAAAAAAGATAGGGCAGGTTCTCCTATAAAATAACGATCAATGTATGTATTATTATCAACTAATACCGTTAAGTTCATTACTTCTCATCCTTTTTTTACTTTATTATACAAAAAAAGAGGAGTACAAAGAACTCCTCTTCCTTTATAATTTCAACCTTTGTAGTCTTAGGGCATTAATTACAACAGATACAGAGCTAAACGCCATTGCAGCTCCTGCTATCCATGGAGCTAGTAACCCAGCTGCTGCAATTGGAATTCCTAACATGTTGTATCCAAACGCCCAGAATAAGTTTTGTTTAATATTTTTAACTGTTTTGTCACTAATAAATAAAGCGTCTCCTATGCTATTTAAATCCCCTCGCATAAGAGTAATATCTGCTGCCTCTAGAGCAACATCTGTCCCTGTTCCAATCGCCATCCCGACATCAGCAAGAGCAAGAGCAGGAGCATCATTGATTCCATCTCCTACCATAGCTACAAAATGTCCTTTTTCTTTCAGCTTTTGTACTTCTTTGGCTTTTTCTTCTGGAAGTACTCCTGCAATAACGTGTTGAATTCCAACTTGCGCTGCAATTGCTTTAGCCGTTCTTTCATTGTCACCTGTTATCATAAAAATGTGTAACCCTTGATCTATAAGACGCTGTACGGCTTCTTTTGATGTCTCTTTTACTGTATCTGCCACAGCAATAATGCCTTCATATACTCCGTCAATCGCTACAAGCATCGCTGTTTTTCCTTCTTGCTCAAGCTTTGTCATATGCTCTTCAGCTGCTTCAATATGAATATCATCTTGAAGCATAAGCTTACGGGTACCAACAAGTACTTTTCTTCCTTCTACAGTTGCGGTAATACCAAACCCTGAGAAAGATTCAAATTGGGAAACAGAGCAGAACTCAATTTTTCTTCTTTCTGCTTCCTCTACGATAGCACCTGCAAGCGGATGTTCAGATTGTTTTTCAGCTGATCCTGCTATCTTTAAAAGTTCTGCAACGCTTACTCTTCCACGTACTAAAATATCCGTTACTTTCGGTGTTCCATTTGTAATTGTACCTGTTTTATCAAGAATGACCGTATCAATTTTATGTGCTGTTTCTAAATATTCGCCACCCTTAAACAAAATACCGTATTCTGCTGCACGTCCAGATCCTGCCATAATTGAAGTTGGCGTTGCTAATCCAAGAGCACAAGGACAAGCAATCACAAGAACAGCAATCAGCGCTTCTAAGGACGATGCAAACTGGCCTGGTTCAACCCAGATATACCAAATTAAAAAGGTTACGAGTGCAATACCAACAACAATAGGGACAAAAACACCTGAAATTTTATCAGCTAAGCGCTGAATAGGAGCTTTTGAGCCTTGAGCTTCTTCAACAACTTGGATAATTTGAGCTAGTGCTGTTTCTTTTCCAACTCTAGTTGCTTCTACTTTTAAAAAACCATTTTTATTAATTGTAGCTCCAATTACTTTGTCGCCAACTTTTTTATCAACTGGGACGCTTTCCCCTGTAAGCATTCCTTCATCTATGCTTGACTCTCCATCAATAACCTCCCCATCAACAGGAATTTTCTCTCCTGGTTTAATATATAAGATATCCCCTTTTCTTACGTCATCAATGGATACTTCTATTTCTTCACCACCGCGAAAAATAGTGGCTGTCTTTGCTTTAAGACTCATCATTTTCTTAATTGCTTCTGAGGAACGTCCTTTTGCTTTTGCCTCAAAAAGTTTGCCTAGTAAAATGAGCGTAAGCAAAACCGCACTTGTTTCATAATAAAGTTCGATGTGATGACTTCCTGATGAACGGAGAGTCATATATAAAGAATAAAAATAAGCAGCACTTGTTCCTAAAGCAACAAGCACATCCATATTCGCACTCTTATTTTTCAATGCTTTAAAAGCGCCAATATAGAACTGCCCGCCAATAATAAATTGCACAGGTGTTGCTAATGCAAATTGAAACCATGGATTCATAAATAAATCTGGCATAGGAAGAAAAGAAGTAAAAGAAAAATGGCCGACCATCGTCCATAAAAGTGGCAAACTTAATATAAGCGAACCCCAAAACTTCAACTGCTGTCTTTTTAAAACTTTTTCACGATAATCAACATTTTCTGTTTCTTCTTTGACTTTAGCATCATACCCAAGTTTTCTTACTTTTCCAGTCATATCTGATGGTGATAGAATATTTTTGTTATAAACGACTGTTGCCATTTCAAGTGCAAAATTTACAGTAGCTTCTTCTACTCCTTCTAGTTTGTTTAACCCTTTTTCAATCCGGTTTGCGCATGCTGCGCATGTCATTCCCATTAGTATAAGCTCTGTTTTTTCTTTTACAACCTCATAACCAAGCTTATTCACTTTTTCTTCAATTTGATTTTCGTTTATTTCATCTTTATTATACTTTACTGTACACGACTCTAACGCAAAGTTTACATTTGCTTCCTCTACCCCTTCTAACTTTTTTAATCCTCTCTCAATCCGATTTGCACATGCTGCACATGTCATCCCACTAATAGATAAGGAAACTTCTTTATAAGTTGTCATATTGCCCTCCCTCACATACCTGCGCAGAGTATATATTT
>NZ_JALAMS010000032.1:69924-139924 GCF_026790145.1 Priestia endophytica
TATTTTTTTATTTTACATCATAGCCTTGGTCGTCAATTGTTTCTTTAATTTCATCAAGCGTTGCTTTATCTTTATCAAATTCAACTGTTACAGCTTTTTCACTTAAATTCACGTCTACTTTTTTTACTCCGTTAAGTTCTCCAACACTACCTTCAATTGCTTTTACACAGTGGTTACATGACATACCTTCAACATTTAAAGTTACTTTTTCCATGTTCTCCATCTCCTTTATTTCATTAACCTCTTCATTGTTGTTAATAGCTCATCAACAATTTCTGGATCATCATTTTTAACACGTTCTACCACGCAATGTTTTAAATGACCTTCAAGCAATATTTTACTCACACTATTTAAAGCTGATTGAGCAGCTGCGATTTGTGTAATTACGTCATCACAATACGTATCTTTATCAATCAATCCTTTAATGCCGCGAATCTGACCTTCAACACGATTTAAGCGACTTGTTAAATTCTTTTTTACTTCTTCAGAATGATGACTTCTTCGCTCAGTTGAAATATGACAAAGATTTTCTTCTACAATTTTCTCTTCCTTCAATTATTCTCCCCCTTTCTATTCTAAGATTAACATACCCCCCTACCCTATGTAAAGAATGAAACTTCTATTTTTTGTCTTCCCTTTTTTACACTTTTTTATCTATAAAAACAAAAAATAAGAGCTTTAGCGCTCTTATTTTAAGCTATATTATTTAAATTTTACTTCTTTTAACTTTCCTGTTTGTTGTTTCTTTTGTAGAGGAAAACGCTGCTTTTCTAATCTGTCAATTTGAGTTATTTGTGAATCATGAACAACAATCTCCACCGAACCATATTCAATGCCTTGAAGTGATTGTACAATACGATCAATCCACTGTTGGTCAATTTGCTTTTCTCCCATAGAAAATCCCTCCATTTTTAATCTCGACTATTTCAGTCGAGTTTTAATTAAAAAAGACTCCTTTCATCTACACACCATTAATTGGAATTAGATAAGAAGGAGCCTTTAGTTGTCTAATCGGCATCTTTTAGTATGTAGTTTTATAACTTAGTAATTCAATTGGTTTTGTATGATTAATTGGATTATAGCCTATTCATGAAATGATGTCTACCTATTTTCTAAAAAAAGACAAAATTTGTAGTTAGTTTAATTGGATAGATTTTAAATTGCCTTTTAATAAATCATCAAGCGTAGTTTGTTCAAGTACATATGCAATTGTGTCCCGAACAAGAGTCCAAAGTGGCTTTAATAAGCAGGTCTTTTCAAGTGCACAAGGTTCATAAGCTGTTACACTAGCACAGCTCATTGGAGAAAGAGGTCCTTCTATTCTTCGAATGACTTCACCAATGTTAATGTCTTCAGGCTGTTTACTTAAAAAGTAACCGCCGTGTATACCACGTTTACTATCTACATATCCTAGTTTCTTAAGGGTAAGTAAAATTTTTTCTAGATATTTTACTGTAACAAGTGTTGCATCGGAAATATCGCTGATAGACATAAGCTCTTTCTTCTGTCCAAGAACAATAAGAGCACGCAGTGCATACTCACCTTTACTAGAGACTTTCATATTTCCACCCCTAAAACTTACTATACTTATCGGAATTATTATAATTATATCTATTTTCTAATTTATTGTCTACCCTAAAATAAATCTCTAGATATAAAAAAGTCGTTAAGAATTTCATCTTAACGACTAAAGAAGAACATCTCGTTTTCATATTACGTGTATAAATGAAAACACGCTTTATTCATTCACAGGAATGGTACGTTTTGCTTCATTAATAGATAACGCTAATAACTTATCAATACGTTCACTTATCTCCTCTTCAATCGTGTAATGTTCACTATTTATTTTCTCCACTTGCGTGTCTATAACATAGGCTCCACTTAAAATATTTGTTGCTCCAAGGGCTGATAACACAGGCTTTAATGCATAATCAATAGAAAGTAGATGTCCAAAAGAACCTCCTAGTACAAGTGGAACAACCGTTTTTCCCTGTAGTCCTTTCTGTGGTAACAGATCTAAGTAGGTTTTTAGAATCCCTGTATAAGCAGCTTTATAAACAGGTGTAAGGACAACAATAATGTGAGCATTTGCTACCTTTTCGTTAGCCCTTATAATTTCTTGACTCTGAAAATTAGCTGAAATCAAATCCTCTGCAGGTAAGTCTGCAACAAACACTGTTTCAGTTGAGATATTCTCTTTCTTAAAATACTGCTCGGCTTTGTCGAATAAACCTGTTAAACGTGATTTTTTACTGTTTCCTCCATAGATGATCAATGCATTTGTCATATTGTTATCTCCTTTCTTTAATGCTTGCGTAATGAATTTTCTTCAAGGTTATTTAAAAAATCATCAAACTTTCTTGCTAACCCTCCTTGCCCAAACTTCAAATACTTTGTACTTCCTTTTTTTATCCCTTTTTCTTCAAGGTAATTTAAAAATGCTAATAAATAGATACGACGAGAAAGAACATTAATAATACCGTGATTATAAAGCCAGTCTTCAATTGTATTAAACGTGCCTCTGTTAAGACCGTACCTTTGATAGCACCAATTATAAAAATGTACATTTGGTAAGTTAAGATATTCGCTTGTTTTGATCGATATTTTCGCTTCTGAATACAACTCTTGCATATTCTTTGTCCTCCTTTATTTGTTTAAGAAGTGAGTGAAGTGAAGAAAATTTTTGCTCAGCGCGGATGTAGAAAAGAGGAATGCATTTTAAATGTTGACCATATAAATCTCCTTCAAAATTTAGGAGGTGAATTTCAATTGTATGTTTAAGATCAGAGCCTATCGTTGGTTTGAAGCCTATGTTCATAATACCTTCGTACTTTTTGGAATTTACATGAACTTGCACACCGTAAACTCCATTTTGAAGCGAGGGAGATGAAGAAGCTACATTAGCTGTCGGAAATCCAAGCTTTCTTCCAATCTTCATACCATGAATTACTTCTCCACCAAACTCTTGCTTATTAATCCACTGTACATTTTTCTTAGTTTCCATCCTTATCACCCTTTACTTTAAAAATAAGAAAAGGCCTTTGATGTGTAAGATACACATCAAAGGCCTCTAGTTTTCTAGCCGGCAGATTTTAGATTAAACTCATCTTAAATCAATTATTCCTATTTGTAAAGTAGGTTTTAAATTTTCACTTCTTATCTCTTTTTATAAATTCTTCTCTTCTAATTCGTTTTTTTAATATGTTGTTGCTAGATTTTTAATACATCATGCTGTTGTTGCAAAAGGTATTTAGCACTGCTATACAAGAAATAAGCTCCTTTTATTAATGCTTTTTCGTTTATTGTAAAAGAAGGATGATGCCAATCTTCTGTTCCACTTGTTCCTAAAAACGCAAAAGCCCCCGGTACTTTCTCTAGATAATGAGCAAAGTCTTCTCCTGCCGTTGAAAGCTCTGGTTCAATAATTTCTAGCTCAGCACTTTTGGCTCCAGACTCTATTGCTTCAAGTATGCTGCAGTGATTAATCAGCGGCGGCGGCCCTTCATACCATTTGATATCTCCCTCCATTAAAAATGTATTAAATATATTTTCTAAAATGGTGTAGAAACGTTCTTTGACATGTGCACGCACTTCCTTATCAAATGTTCTCACTGTTCCCTCAATCGTCACAGAGCTTGGAATAACATTCCATGTATTTCCTCCCTCTATTCTTGTTACACTCACAACCGCATTTTTTAGCGGAGAAACATTTCGGCTTACAACGGTTTGTAAAGCTGTAATGATGTGAGCTGATGCTACAATTGGATCGTTTCCATTATGAGGAAGAGCCGCATGTGCTCCTTTTCCATTGATCACAACTTTAAAACGATCAACAGCCGCCATCAATGGGCCTCTTTTAATTCCTATTGTTCCAACTTGTAAGTCAGGCTTGTTATGAAGACCAATAATAGCCTCTACATCTTCCAAATGGCCTGCTTTAATAACCTTTTCTGCTCCAGCTCCGTATTCTTCAGCAGGCTGGAATAAGAGACGAACACTGCCCCTCAGTTGTTGTTCTTCTTTTTTTAATAAATAGGCCGCTCCAATAGCAGCCGCTGTATGAAAATCATGACCGCATGCGTGCATTTTTCCAGGTATTTTCGAAGAATATGGAAGGTCGGTATTCTCTTGAATGGGTAAAGCATCAATATCTGCTCTAATGGCCACAACAGGTCCCTCATTATTTCCGATGTTTGCAACAACTCCCGTTTTTAAAACTGGCTCTTCCAAGCGAATATCTTTGTCTATTAGCCATTCTTTAATTCTACTTGTTGTTTCAAATTCTTCATGAGAAAGTTCAGGGTATTGATGTAAAGACCTATAGATATGAATTAGATGTTCTTCAAGAACTTTGGCATTCATTTTCCTCTCCTCCTTTATATAAATCGTAGCGAAAACATTTCACAAGAATGGCTTGATTTGAAAACTCTTTTGAATAATCTCTCTTAAATCCCAACCGTTCATATAGTGAAATGGCCTCTTTCATCATCTCTCCAGAATGCAAATATAAGCACCTTGCTCCTTTATTCTTTGCATAAATCAGACTTTCTTTTAAAAGAGCCTTTGCCACGCCCCTTCCCCTTGCTTTTGGATGAACGGCTAATAAACGTACAATAGGATCAAAAATTTCAAGTTCTGGTTTGTTATAAGCTGTTTCCCCATTACAAAAAATTTGAAGAGTTCCGACTATCTCTTTTCCTTGTTTCGCAACTAAAATTCTGTCAATTCCTTGCTTTTCTAGGGAGTCACCTATATTTGCTTTGTACTCTTCCCATACACTTTTATCCTCATAATCTTTCTCATACTGTCCATAGCTCGCTAGTAGAAGAGCCCTTGTTTCCTCTTTTTCAAGCTCGCTCAACTTTGAAATAATAAGACGAGAGCCTATATCTACCTTCTTCATTTATATCGAGTACTCCACATCTCGATGCTCGCTTCTTATACTTTCTTCTCTTCCCATCACTCGATCTAAAATTTTCTTCTCAAAGTAAATAAAGTCATTATCTCTTGGTCTCGGTCTTGCTAATGAGATTTCAATATCCATTTCGATTCGTCCTTCTTCAATAAGAAGAACGCGATCTGCCAAAGCAACAGCTTCGCTCACATCATGGGTCACTAGAATGGCTGTAAAAGCTTTTTCAAACCATAATTGTTCAATTAGATTTTGCATCTCAATTCGCGTTAGTGCATCAAGTGCTCCTAGTGGTTCATCTAATAACAGAAGATTAGGGTCTGCGGCAAGCGCCCTTGCTAGTGATACACGCTGTTTTTGGCCTCCTGATAAAACCTGAGGCCACTTATTTCGTTTATCTGCTAATTTTACAGCTTGGAGAGCTTCAAAAGCTGTTTCCTCTGTTTTATCAACGGAGCAAATCCTCACGTTTTCAATTACTTTTTTCCATGGAAGCAGCCTCGGCTCTTGAAAAAGCACTCGAGTTTGCTCATTATATCCTTTTACTTCTGTACCATTTGCTTGCAAGTTTCCAGCTGACGGTTGCTCTAACCCTGCAATTAACCGGAGAAGCGTGCTTTTTCCACATCCACTCTTTCCAACAATGGCAATAAACTCTCCTTTTTGAATTTCTAAATTAATATTGTGCAAAACTGCTACTTCTCCAAATCGTTTTGATAGGTTTTGAATAGAAAGGTTCATCCCATTTGAAATGTTCTGCATAAAATATCCCCCTTTAATCTTTTGCAAAGTTCGGATGCCACTTAAGCCAGCTCTTTTCCATCCATTTTGCAACTGTATCTGATAACTTTCCCAACAACGCATAAATTAGGATACTAAGTACAATCACATCCATTTGCATAAACTCTCTTCCATTCATCGCCATAAAACCAATTCCAGAGTCTGCGGCAACCGTTTCAGCAACAATAAGGGTAAGCCACATCACACCGAGAGAATAACGAACTCCTACTAGAATAGAAGGAAGGGATCCTGGCAAAATAACATGCCAGAAAAGAGCCCTTTTATTTAAATTGTAGACTCTTCCCATCTCAGTTAAAGTAGGGTCAATGGAGCGAATGCCGTGAAAAGTATTTAAATATATTGGAAAGAAAACACCGAGAGAAATTAAAACAAGCTTGGCTGGTTCTGCAATCCCAAACCACAAAATCACAAGCGGAATTAGTGCTAGATGGGGAATATTTCGTACCATTTGAATCGAAGAATCTAACAATTTTTCCGATATGGTACTTAATCCATTTATCATGCCTAACGCTAATCCTAATCCTCCTCCAATCACAAACCCAGTGAATGCTCGCTTTGCACTGTCTCCAATATATTGAGTAAGTTCCCCTGTTTGTAAAAGGGTGATTAACGTATCTAAAACTTTTAAAGGCTGTGGAAACGTTTGTGCGCCGATAATACCTTTTGTTGTCACAACATGCCATGTTACTAATAACAAAAGTGGCAAAACCCAAGGTATGAGGTAGTGAAAAAAGAACCTTTTTTGTCTCATTAACTCCCCTCCCTATTTCTTTAATACTTTGGCTAATTCTTTATCAAACTTATTGCTCCAAAATGTTTTAGCATCTAAATCTTTCTCAATAATTCCCACATCTTTAAATGTTTCAATAATATCTTGCTGTGAATCTACTGTAACTTCAGAATTTGGAATAATTTTAGTCGGTTTCTGCGCTTCTCCTTCTTCTAGAGTCTGCAGCGCCTGTTTAACAGGCTGTTTTGTATTTGCAGCAACAATTTCAGCCCATTCTTCTTTATGCTGACGCTGCCACTCATACGCTTTATTAAGACGTGAGATATAATCTACAATTGCTTTATGCTTTTTAGGATCTTCAATTGCTGTTGTTGAAGCATTGAGTTGAAAATTTCCTGAGAGGATATTTTTAGCGCTGGCAACTGTCACAGCATCGTTTTCATGGGCTGATAAAATAGCATTACCATAGCTTGCTAGTGCATCGACCTTCCCACCAACTAATGCTGCAAGACCGTCAGATGTTGTAAGTTGGACTGGCTTAATATCTTCCCAAGAAAGACCAGCATCTTCTAACATCTTAATAAGAAAATAGTGTGACGTTGTATTATTTACGTAGGCTACTTTCTTTCCTTTTAAATCTTCAACTTTTTTAATTTTTGACCCTTTAGGTACAACTAGCTCTTGTTGAAGCGTGTGAGATTGTTGGGTAGCAATGACCTTGGAGTTCTCTCCCTTTTGGGATAAAGCAGAGAAAATAGGAGGAATCTCACTTGTTGCTCCAAAATCAATATGTCCAGCCGTCATAGCTTCTAAAATAAGATTGCCACCTTGAAATACGCTGTACTCCACCTTATACGGCGCATCATCTAATCCAGCTGCTTTTAGCGCTTCCTCATAAGATCCCCATCCTGTTTGAGCAACTTTTATGGTGACACCATCTAACTCTGAATCTTTCTTAGACTCCGATGCATTACTTCCTTGACTCGAACAACCGCTCAAAATCAAAACGATCAACAAACCCAATGCTAAAAAAATGTTCACTCTATTTTTCACTTTAGTTTGTCTCCTTTTCTAAAACTTTGTATTCCGATAAGTTTACTTATTATGAAGCAGTAGTGAACTTATAAACTTTCTATTTTTTTCGCCTTTCCTACTTTTTCTGCTTTTTTTACTGCTTTTATAAAACTTTGTTGATCAACAATAAATGTTAGCTGATCCAATGCTTGTTTTCTTAGTTTGACTTCATTGATAATTTGTTTTATCTCTTCACTCGAATCTTTTAATCCAAGTTCATCTAATGTTACGGGTGCTCCCCATTCGGCAATTCTTTCTGACAGCTGTTTAGCTTCATCTTCTTTTCCTTCCAAGAAAAGTTGAACAATTAATCCATAACCAACAAGCTCCCCATGAAGTGACTGATGTGCCCCATTAAATTGAGTTAAACCATTATGAAGAGAGTGAGCAAGAACAGCGCGCGGTGCGCCATCTGTAATGCTTCCTACCAATCCAGCAAGCTCAATAATACTATCAACAATAGCTTCAAAAGAAGCATTCACTTCCCTTTGTTCGTTAGCCGAAATGGCTTTTTCAGCATGTTGTGCAATAAGTTCTAAAGCTAATTTAGAAGTAGAAAGAGAAATATGAAAGGCTACGGATTCACGTTCATACTCTTCATGTGGTTTTAGTTCATACCATTTGGCTAAAGTATCAATGATACCAGCAATCAAAAATCGCTTTGGTGCTTCGGCTAAAAGTGCTAAATCGGCTAACACTAATGCTGGTGCCTGTTTTAAAAGCTGATGTCCGGTAGCTCTTCCATCCTTATCATAAAAAACGGACAAGGCAGACCAAGCAGCACACGTAGCTGCAACCGTTGGAACCGTTACAACGGTTTTATTCTCATCATCTCCAGCTGCTTTTGCGGCATCTAAAACACCTCCTCCTCCAACTCCAATAATGATTTCTGCATTTTTAGCATGTTGTTTGATTTTATCGATATTTTCTTCTGTGCAGTATCCTTTAAAAATAATAATCTCTGTTTTTACACCTGCTTCATCTAAACTTTTCATAAAAGAATCCTGTACTCCGCGAATTGCTTTTTCTCCTCCAACAACTAGAGCGCTTTTACTAATTGCTGCTACAAGTTCTCCTGCTGATTGTAAGATTCCAGCTTCACTAATATAATTTTTGGGCGTTTTAAATACTGGCATTCTCAACACTCCTATTATGTTTGAATTTTCTTATAATTTCTTTTAGAGATCTCACTACAAATTGATTTTCAGATTCTCTCCCTATCGTAATTCGAATCCAATCATCCATTCCAAAGTCTGCACCAGGTCTTATGGATATCCCTCTCTTCAGTAGTTCTTCAACTACTTTTTTGGCATCATGATGAACGTTCATCGTAATAAAGTTTGTTTTAGAAGGAATATACTCCCATCCTTCCTCCCTACAGTGCTGTTCATAAAAGGCTAATCCTTCTGCATTGTTCTCTAAACAATTTCTCTTAAACTCCTCATCTTGTAAACTAGCGTATGCCGCAACTTGTGCGATTTTATTAATATTAACAGGAATTCGAACTTTATCTAGCATACTGATTATTTCTTGACTACCTATCCCATAACCAATCCGCAAAGAAGCTAGGCCATATACTTTTGAAAAAGTTCTTAAAATAATTACATTAGAGTACTTTTGGATGATATCTATTGAATTTGGATAATCCTCTCCAACTGCATATTCATAATAAGCTTCATCTAAAACAACAACGATATCTTTTCGAATATCATGTAAAAAACTCTCCAATTCTTCATGTGAAAAGTGTGTGCCTGTTGGATTATTTGGGTTGCATAACCAAATCACTTTTGTTCTAGGTGTAATCGCTTCTTTTATATCTAACAATGCAATTTTATGGTGAACTAACGGTATGAAAAGAGGCGTACCACCTGAAGTTAATGTAACGTTTTTGTACCACCCAAAGCTTGGAGATGGAATTAATGAAACATCGCCTTCTTCAATGAAGGTTTGACCAATGAGAGTAATCAGCTCAAAAGATCCGTTTCCAAAGATAAGCTGATTCTCCTGAATATTATAAAGATTGCTTAGCGCCTCTCTTAAAAGCTGACATTTTGCATCTGGATATAGAAACAGTTCATTTTCCGTACTTTTCATCGCTTCTTTTACAAGCGATGAAACCCCCATTGTATTCTCATTCCCTGCTAGCTTTAATACTTTCTCTTGTTTATACTCTTGCTTGATTTGCTCAATTGTTTTTGCTTGTTGATATGTTGAGACTTTTTCAAGCTTTTCTCTCTGTTTATAAAGCATGTTGATGTACTCCTTTTCCAACATGATGTTGGTTATCGTAGTTATCACCTTCAAGTCGTTTTAAAAAGCGTTTCGTTCTTTCTTCTTTTGGTTTATAAAATATTTGCTCTGGCACTCCTTCTTCAACAATGATGCCTTCGTCCATAAACAGAACATAGTCAGCTACTTCTCTTGCAAAGTTCATCTCATGCGTCACGATAATCATTGTGATTCCTTCCTTAGCAATTTCCTTAATAACAGAAAGTACTTCTCCGACTAGCTCAGGATCAAGGGCGGATGTAGGTTCATCAAATAAAATGACTTTGGGGTTAAGAGCAAGAGCTCTTGCAATTCCAACTCGCTGTTGTTGCCCGCCGGAAAGCTGGCTTGGATAGTGGTGAAGTTTATTTTCTAGTCCTACTTTAGCAAGCATTTTTTTGCTTTGCTCTCTAGCGATTGATTTTTTCATTTTATGCACAACAACAAGCCCTTCCATTACGTTTTGAAGTACAGTTTTATGGGAAAACAAGTTGTAATGTTGAAAAACCATTGCAGATTGTCTGCGTAGTGCAATAATCTCCTTTTTCCGAACACTGTGAGCATCTAAACTTATCTCTCCAACAGATACAGTGCCTTCATCTGGTTTTTCAAGATAATTCAAGCACCGTAGCAACGTTGTTTTGCCGGATCCGCTCGGTCCGAGGATTGCCACAACTTTCCCATGCTCTACATTAAGACTAATGTCTTTTAATATCTCTTGCTCTCCAAACGACTTTTTAATTCCAACTAATTTAATCACCGAACTCCTCCTTTTGCGTATGAATACACCCTTTTTTCAATCCAAGATGACAACACTTCTATAAGAATCGTTAATCCCCAGTAAATCATCCCTGCTGCAATAAAGGCTTCTAGAAACTTTAAATTTGTAGATGCCACGATATTTGCTGCTCCTGTTATCTCTTTTTGAGAGACAATAAAAGCAATTGATGATGTATGCAAAAAGCCAACAAAAACATTAGTAAAGTTAGGAATAGACCCAGCAAAAGCCTGTGGTAAGACGATACGTCTCATTACTTGAAAAGTTGTCATGCCTGTTGCGTATGCAGCTTCTACTTGACCTTTTGGAAGACTGACAATGCCCGATCGGATTGTTTCCGATAAATAGGCCCCTGCGCTCAGTGACAAAGCAAAAAGGACAAATAAAGAAACAGGAATAGCATTTGTCTGTACGTTTATGTCCATTTCTCTCACTACTTTATCAATAAGAAGAGGAAGACCAAAGTAAATCAACATAACATGCATAATAATAGGTGTTCCTCTTAAAAAAGAAACATACATTTCCGCAAATGGTGCTAATATCCTCACCTTATAAATCCGAATAATAGCTAAAATTAACCCGAGAAGAAAGCCTGCACATAAAGGAATAAGCGTTAGCATTAAGGTAATCGGCAGTGCCTTAATAATTTCCGTTAATGCTGTCCAAATAAAGGGGATATCAATTGTCATTTTCTTCTTCCCTTTCTGCTTTTTAAGCTGATTTCATGACGCTTGGTTTATATCGATTTGCTCGTTTCTCAAATAATTGAAAACCTCTTTCCATAATCCATACAATCCCGTAGTAAATAATAGAAAGAGCGATATAAACTTCTAGAGCATGCATAGAAGATGCAACTAATGCTTCTCCTCGTCCAACCATATCCATTACACCAATTGTGAAAGCAAGGGATGTATCCTTTAAGGATCCAATCACTGTGTTTGCCATGTTAGGAAGTGCTATTCCTAATGCTTGGGGAATTACAATTCGTATAAAATTTTGTGTATCGCTCATCCCAATAGATAAAGCAGCTTCTGTCTGTCCTCTGTCAACAGCTCTAATTGCACTCCGGAAAATTTCAGAAAAAACAGCTCCATTACTAAGAGAATAAGTGATCATCACAAAATACATTGGATTAACTCTTGAAACGTCCCATCCAAATAACAATATGAAAGCTGGAATTCCATAGAATACTAGAAACAGCTGAATTAAAATTGGTGTTCCTCGCACAAAGGAAGCATAGAGTACAACAAGCTGAGAAAGGAAAGGAATCTTAAAAATTCTAGGGATGGCCGCTACCACCCCTATTATTATTCCAGCAATTGTTGAAAAGGCTACAATTTCAAGTGTAACGTATAGATAGGGAATGAGCTGTGATAGAAAAGTCCAAATTAAAGGGAAATCAAATGCTTTACCCACCTTGCTTTCCTCCTCGTTAGAAGTCTACTGTATAATCTTCACCAAGCCATTTCTTGCTTAATTTGCTCACTTCTCCCTCTTTCTTTAGTTCAGCTACCGCTTCATCAATTCGTTTCTGAAGCTTTGTTTCATCTTTACGTAACATAAAATACACGTTTGAATTTTGAACAGGATCGCCCACTACTTTTAATCCTGCATTAGCCTGTTCATTCTGCAATTTCACTCCAAATGGGGTATGAATGGTTGCATCTGCACGCCCTGTACGGATTTGGTTAATCGTATCGTCAGATCCTTGGCCAGAATAAACAATATTAATTCCTGCATTATGCTCTTTATTATACTTTTCGATGAAAACAGCTGAGTTACTTGTTGCACTTACGATGACTTTTTTTCCTTTCAAATCTTTAATAGACTGGATGTCTTTATTCTTCTCATTCACTGCTACTTGCAGCGGGAAAATATTATAAGGCTCTTTGCTAAAGAGAAACTTCTCCTCACGCTCTTTATTCACTTCCATTTGATGTGCAATAAAATCAATCTTATTGGTTTCTAAACTTAACAAAAGATTAGAAAAATCCATTGTTTTAAACTCAAATTCATATTCAGGTAGTTTCTTATCAATCTCGCGCACAAGCTCCACATCATAACCTGTAAGTTTCCCATTGTCATCGATGAAGCATATGTTTGGAAACTGTGTTCCTGTTCCAACAATAATTTTTTGAATCTTTTCCTTGTTTTCTCCATCAGAGCTTACTTTCTCAACTTGCGAGCATGCTGTTGTTAGTAAAGTAAATACAAGAGCTAAAAATAGACCCGCCTTTTTCTTCATCCTTGTTCTCCTATTCCTACATGATTATCTAATAAGTTATAAAGAGATGGATTTAGCACTTTCCGAAGAAAGACAATATCATCCCCTTCATGTACTTTTTCTTGAAAAGCTTGATACCCCCGTCGTTCATAGATTCCGACAAGCCACGGGTGGCGCTTAGCCGTAGCCAAATAAACAGCCGGTGCTTTGGCTTGCTCTCCGAGTATCTTCTCTTCTACATAAGAAAGCAATTTAGAGCCAACACCTTTTCGTTTAAACTTTGGATGAACAGCAAACCACCAAATAAAGGGATATGGGGCAATGTGCTCTGGATGTGTCCAAGGATATTGAACAGTCACAGTTGCCGCAATTTCTCCATCCCTCTCTAGTACATAAGAGGCATTCCTTGTTATGTTCTCAACCACAAGGTTTCTATCAGCTGTTGCTGCTGAAAATTTAATATTCAATTCTCGAATTGGTGCATAAGCTTGTAATGTTAGAGCATGGACTTGATCTACATCCTCAGTTTCTGCTAGACGAATAACATCTTTCATCACATTTCCCCCTTTATCTATTAAATCGATAAATTTAGTTGGTTTTAAGACAATAAAGAATCCTTTTCTTTTCTAATACGATTAATAGCTTCTTGCACATATTGAATACCAACTTTTGTAACAGCTTCATACACTTCACCTTTTCCAATTTCAACAACTGGAACATGACGCACTCCATATTTGATATCTAAAATATCGCGACGGTCATCAGCATTTGTTACATCAATATCCTGATAAGCTATGTTGTGGTTACTTAAGTATTCTTTCACCTCCGTGCAATAATGGCACCCTTTCTTTGACCAAACAGCAACTGAAAATGAATTTGACATGCTTATTTCCTCCTTTATTAAACTTTTTGTTTTGTATATTGATTTTCCTTAAACGGAAGACCTAAATTTGCTCGTAACGTATTCCCTTGATATTGACGACTATAATATCCTTTGCTTTCTAGAATAGGAAGAACATGTTCTGTGAAATCGTCCAAACCACTTGCAAGAACAGGTGACCCTAAAATAAAGCCATCAGCTCCCCCTTGTTCAACCCACGCAATTAGTTTTTCTGCTACTTCTTCATAAGTTCCAAACAAAGCGCTTTTTGGAGTTGTTACTTCTAATGCTACTTCTCGTAATGTTTGATTTTTCTCGCAGGCTCGCTGCTTAATTTTATCTGTTGTAGAACGAAAGCTATTTTGACCAACTTCTCCGATGTCGGGAAATGGTTCATCTAATGGATATACGCTAAAATCAAAATGATCAAAGAAACGCCCTAAATAGTTTAATGCTTCCTCAATTGAAACTAGGTTTTGAATCTCTCTATACTTCTCTTCTGCTTCTTCAACAGTAGCTCCAACAATGGGGTGGATACCCGGAAAGACTTTAATGTCTTCTTCATCCCTACCAAACGTTTTTGCTTTATTTTTTATGTCTTGGTAATATGCTTGTGCCTCTTCTAAAGATCCTGCATTTGTAAACACAGCATCTGCTTCTTTTGCAGCTAAATTCTTCCCTCTTTCAGAAGCCCCTGCTTGAAAAATCACGGGCTGACCTTGCTCTGATCGTTCAATATTAAGAGGACCTTTTACAAAGAAGAATTTCCCTTCATGATTTAATGTATGAAGCTTGTTTCGATCAAAAAATTCTCCTGTTTCGCGATTCCTTACAAAAGCACCATCCTCCCAGGAATCCCAAAGTCCCTTTACCACTTTTAAATATTCATCAGCTATCTCATAACGTTTTTTATGAGAAGGATGCTCTCCTTTATTATAGTTTTCAGCAGACCCCTCTAGCGGAGATGTCACAACATTCCAGCCAGCACGCCCTCCGCTAATTTTATCTAGTGAAGCAAACTGCCTTGCCACTGTAAATGGCTCACTATAAGAAGTTGATAATGTGCCAACTAAGCCAATTTTGGAGGTGACGGCTGCAAGTGCTGAAAGAATCGTAATTGGTTCAAAACGATTTAAAAAATGTGGAATTGATTTTTCATTAATAAATAAGCCGTCAGCTACAAATGCAAACGTGAATCCTGCTTCTTCAGCTTTCTCTATCATTGATCTATAGTAGCTTAAATTCACACTCGCATCTGCTGGAACAGATGGATCTTTCCATGCATTCATATGTCCCCCTGGACCATGTAGCATAATGCCAAACTTTATTTGCTTTTTAGAAGACATTTTCTTTCCTCTTTTCTTTGAGAGAATGTGCAGAACTTAATAGGTGAAATGAATGCTTCCTCGCTTGACGGTCTTCGATTGGAGTATGAAAAATAAATTCTTTCACACCATAATGCTCGTGATAATACTTTAGAACGCTATGAATATATTGAGGCGTTCCTGCTAATGTTTGTAGTTTCTGCTTTCTTATCTCGTACGCTTGACCTGATTGGATTCCAAATCCTTCAGCTTGTTCTAAAGAGTTAACGGTTGCGATTCGACCACTTTCTAAAGCCACTTTATAAATCATTTGATCGCTAACACGTTCCTCAGCTTCTTTTTGATGATCTGCAGCAAATACAGATATGGCCATCGCAAAATGTCCGTTTGGTGATAAGCTTCTGTATACCTCCGCTGCTTCTGTCCATGCTGTAGAATCGCTATTAATAAATTTAGCAAAAACAAAGTTCCAGCCGAACTTAGCAGCAATCTCAGCGCTTTTAGCACTTGCTCCTAACAAGTAATAGCGAGGATTTTCAGGAGGTTCTGGCGTTACATTCACTTCAGCTAGCGGATGATCTTGGGGGAGTTTTTTTCTAATAGCTCATAAAGTGAACTTAATCGTTTTTCAAAATCTTCCCCATCATTCACTGTGCCAAATTGTAAAGCTTTTGTGGATAAAGGTAAGCCACCAGGGGCTTTGCCAATCCCTAAATCAACTCTTTTCGGAGCTAAAGCAGATAAAACACTGAAGTTCTCAGCCACTTTATATGGACTGTAATGCTGAAGCATAACACCTCCGGATCCAATCCGAATTTTATTCGTTTTTGCTAATAAGTAAGCCATCAGCACTTCTGGCGAAGATCCCGCTAGCTTTTCTGCATTATGATGTTCAGAAACCCAAAAGCGATGATATCCCCATTTTTCTGCTTCTTGTGCTAACTCGACTGTTTTCTGTAAAGCATGGAATGCCGTTTCCCCTTCGTATATAGGGCTTTGGTCAAGTAAACTTATTTTGTATTCCATCTTTTCATCTCCCTAATCCAACTTTTTTCATAAGGATAGTAAGTTTTTTCTAATTGACACTTATCCTACCATCTACATTTCATAAAATAAATGCTTTTGATGATAGAAAGATTTATTGTATTTATAGAAAAAATAAATACATTTATATAGCTTCTGCTTGCTCGCTTTTCTCTTCAAAAGATTCGATTACGTTCCAAAGGTGATCCCATAAATAAGGAGGGTTTGCTCCATAGTACGTTCCATATACTTGCTGTTTTATATTTAAAATATGGTCTGTTTCAATCGTAACCAGCGTCCCTTTCTTCAGTTCTTCTTTTATACATAAGGAAGGTAAAAACCCAATCCCTTTATTATGTTGAATAAGTGATTTAGCTACTTCTAAGTGACCAATTCGAAATTCAATACGAGGACTAACATTTGCCGCTTCAAACATCTTATGAATTCTATTCCAATCAAAAGCGCCACATTCAAAGAAGACAAGAGGATCTTCAGATAAATCGTCCACATTAATATTTTTCTTATTCGCCAAAGGATGATCTGGATGACAAACAAGGCGAACGGAATTATCAAGTACAGGACTTTGATAAATTGCATCGCGGCTCATTTCTTTTAAGAAGGCAATGTGAATCTCTTTCCGAATGAGTTGATCCACAAGTATCTCATTTGTTGCCGTTATAAATGTAAAATGGACATCAGGAAGAGCTTCCTTCCACAAAGGTAAAATATGAGGAATAAAGTATTGAGAAGAGATGGGATTAGCTCCTATGACTATTTCCTTTTGGATAAGTTCTTTACTAAGCTGCTTCTTCGCTTTTTCATACGTTTGCACAATTTGTTCAGCATACGAAAAAAATTCTCGCCCTTTTTCTGTTAGTTTAATTCCTCTTCCACTTCGTTTAAATAATGCCTGCCCAAGCTCACGCTCAAGTGTCTTTATTCGAGCCGTTACCGTTGGTTGTGATAGAAATAAAGCATCTGCTGCTTTATGAATACTGTTTAGATGCACTGCGTAAATAAAAGCTTCTATGTGATCAATATTCATCTTCTTTCTCTCCTTCTAAAAAAGCGCCTGAATTTAATTATTCAGGCACTTTTTTGATCATTAATTTTTAAATTAACTGTTTTTTAATATCTTTCGCTAAAATATCATTTCCAATCGCTTCGCCAATGTTTCCACGTGAACGTCCAATATCTTCACCAACTCCGAAAGATAAGAGCGGAAAAACAAGCTCTGCAAAACGATAAGATTCTTCTAAATGCGGATACCCGGAGAAAATAAAGCTTTCAATTCCCATTTCTTGGTACTCTCTAATTCTTGCAGCAACTGTCTGGGCATCTCCAACAAGAGCGGTACCCGCTCCCCCGCGCACGAGACCAATTCCAGCCCATAAGTTCGGACTAATTTCTAAGTCAGCTTCTTTTCCTTTCTTATGAAGATCAGCCATTCGATTTTGACCTGTGGAATCATGTCGACTTAACCGTTGCTGTGCTTGCTCAATAATCTCATCATCTAAATATGAAATAAGCTTATTAGCAGCAGCCCATGCTTCTTCATTTGTTTCACGTACAATAACGTGAAGACGAATACCAAACTTTACTGTTCGACCTTCCTTAGCCGCTTTTTCGCGAACGCTTTTTATCTTCTCCTTTACTTGTTCTGGTGGTTCTCCCCATGTTAGGTACACATCAGAATGTTCTGCTGCCACATTCTGCCCTGCTTCTGAGGATCCACCAAAGTAAACAGGTGGTGTTGGTTGTTGAACAGGTGGGAAGATAAGCTCTCCCCCTTGAGAAGAAATATGCTTACCTTCGAAATGAACTTTATCTCCTTTTAAAAGACTACGCCAAACTTTCAAAAATTCATCAGTTGCTTCATATCTTTCGTCATGAGAAAGGAAAACACCATCACCTGCAAGCTCAACCGGATCTCCCCCTGCTACAACGTTGATCAGCAGGCGACCATTTGATATACGATCAAGAGTAGATGTCATCCGAGCGGCAACAGATGGAAGCATAAGGCCTGGTCTAACAGCTACTAAAAACTTTAGACGTTGCGTCTCAGCCGCAAGGGCAGCTGCTGTTAGCCAAGGGTCTTCGCATGACTTTCCAGTTGGAATCAAAACACCCGTATATCCTAATCTGTCCGCTGCTTGTGCAACTTGACGAAAATAAGTATGATCAGCTTCTCTTCCTCCAATTTGTGTTCCTAAATATCGACCATCACCATGTGTTGGAATAAACCATAAAATTTCCATTTTTATCGCTCCTTTAGATTTGTTTTATTAACCTTTGAAACTATCTCGCCATTTTAATAGCTTTCGTTCAAATAAGCGTACAAGTGAGTCTGTTGCTTTTCCGACAACTGCAAAGATGATAATCCCTACGAATACTTTATCTGTTAGTGAATATAAGCGCGCATCCATAATCATGTAGCCAATCCCAGCGCTTGAACCCATAAGCTCAGCTACAACAAGGCCAAGCCAAGCAATTCCAAGTGATAAGCGCACACCTAGTAAAATATTAGGAAGGGCAGCAGGAAGAATCAGCTTTGTAATTTTATCTTTAAAACTAAATTCTAAAACTCTAGCAACATCAAACAGTTTCGTATCGACACTTCTTATTCCAAGAAACGTATTAATATAGATTGGAAAGAACGCTCCAAGAGCAATTAATAATACTTTGGAAATTTCATCAAATCCAAACCATAGAATAAAAAGCGGCGTTACAGCTAAATGCGGAACTGTGCGTAACATTTGAAGAGTTGGATCAATATACGCCTCTGTTTTTTTAGAAAACCCTGTTAGGATTCCAAAAATTAATCCAAGGCTACCACCAAGTAGAAAACCAAGCGCTGCTCTTATGATACTAATTTTCATATTGCTAAAAAGCTCTCCAGATAACGTAAGTTCATAAAAGGAAGAAAGAATAGCCATTGGTGTTGGTAAAATATTAGCCGAAACAAGACCAATGCTCCCTATATACTGCCAAACAGCAAGGATAACAGCTGGCAAAGCACATCCTTTTATCCATAACGGTATACCTCTTTTTCCCTTTAGTTTTCTTGTTTTCCCTTCTCTTTGCACTTGGACATAGGCTGCTGTTTTCACTTTTCATCCTCCTCTCTTACTTTTTTCACGAAAGTATTATCAACTACTTTGGATACATCAATCTCTTTATTAATTGCCCCTATTTCATATTGGAAATCAGCCGTATTTTGCTGATCTTTAATAATTTCTTTTGAAATGGGAACATTAAATTGTTTTGTATTTTTTAAGACGTTCGCCACTACTTTTTCATCTAAGTTTTTCGTCTTCGCATAAATTGCAACAGCTTCGTCGTTGTGAGCATTCTGCCATTTTACAGTTTTGTCGTACACTTTCATAAACGTTTCCAATTCTTTTGGATGGTCTTTAATAAATTGTTCTCTAGCAATTGCAAAATTAGGAGAGTATGTACCAACCGTTTCTCCATCTGCTAGTATTTTAGCGTCATGTTCAATCGTTTGAAGTGAAATAAATGGTTCCCAGATTGACCACGCATCCACAGAACCATTCTGAAAAGCAGGCATTGCTTCATCTGGCTGAAGTTGAATAATTTCTACCTCTTTAGGAGAAATTCCAGCTTTCTTTAATGCTTTGTGAAGGAAGTCAAACCCACTGCTTCCTTTTGCAACAGCAATCTTCTTTCCTTTTAAATCTTTGAGTGACTTAATACTGCTGTTTTTATTGACTAAAATAGCGTTACCTTTCACTCCATCTGATGTCATCGCAATTTCTTTAAATGGGACGCCACCAGCCTGCCCTCCAATAACAGGTGAATTTCCTACTAGTGTCACATCCAGTTTTCCACCTGCAATCCCTTCAAATTGAGGTGGTCCACTTTGGAACTCTGTCCATTTCACCTTAATCCCTTCTTTTTCAAACGCTTCTTCAAACCACTTCTTTTCTTTTGCAATCCATAGCGGTGTTAGGCTTTGTTGAATGCCAATATTAATTTCTTTTAATTTTCCAGGTTCTGCTGAACTTTTAGCAGAGCAAGCTGATAACAACAGTGCAGCTGCTATTACTAACAACCATTTCTTCATTAAAATCCCTCCTAAATTCCTGATCCTTGTTCATAGACCACTTCTTTTGTTTTTTCAAATTCTTTTAACACTTCCTGACGGAGATACTGGAAAGATGAATCAGTTCGATCTCTTGGAAAAGAAAGCTTAATAGGCATAACTTTCTGAAGGGCACCTGGCTTTGCTCTTAAAATCGCAAGCTTTGTACCTAAATAAATGGACTCATCAATATCATGGGTAACTAAAATCATCGTAATTTTTTTCTTCTGCCAAATTTGCAGCAAAACATCTTGAAGATGCTTTCTCGTGAACGCATCAAGCGCTCCAAATGGTTCATCAAGCAGTAATACCTCTGGTTCTCGAATAAGTGCGCGAGCAATAGCTACACGCTGAGACATGCCTCCTGACAGTGCTGATGGATATGCTTTTTCGTATCCATCTAAGCGAACAATTTGAATAATCTCTGCTACTTTTTGCTTAACTTTTGGATCTCGCAAATTCAAATCTGCTGCAATGTTCTGTTCAACGGTTAACCATGGAAACAACCTGTGTTCTTGAAAAATAAATCCTTGATTGATTCCAGGCTCTACAATCCTTCTATTTTCAATATGAACTTTCCCAATATAGTCAGTATCGAGACCAGCTATAATTTTTAATAGTGTGCTTTTTCCACATCCGCTTGGACCAATAATAGTTAAAAACTCACCTTGTTTAATTTCTAAACTAATATCATCAATTACTACATTGCGCTTTTCATCACTTATAAATGCTTTTTCATTTACAACAATTGAAACCGCCACTTTTCTTCTCCTCCTTATGAAAAAACTCCCTATCTAAATAAGATAGAGAGCTTTCGGTTGTTCCGATCAGCCTTTTTCAATATGTGTTTACAGTCATTCACAAAAGCATCAACTCCTTTAGTAGCAACAAAAAAAGCACACGCTTCTGTAAAAGAAACATGTGCTTTCGGTGTTCCGATCAGCTATATGAAATATATAATTTTATATCCAATTAATTCTATAGGGATTATAATATATAAATTTTCTTTCTTCGTCAATCCTTTTTTTAAAAAAATTTAAATCTAAAAAGCCTTTAAATTTTAAGGGCTTTTTTATTCTTTTATTCTCCTTTTAGCAATGCCACTTCCTCATCTGTTAACTCGCGGTACTGTCCAAGCTCAAGTTCTTCATCTAGTTTTAGTTCTCCCATTGAGAGGCGTTTGAGATAAATCACTTTTTTCCCTACGGATTCGAACATTCTCTTAACTTGATGAAACTTTCCTTCTGTAATTGTTAAGTGAATAACAAACGTTTCTCCACTCTCAATAATCTCTAGCACCCCTGGTTTCGTAACATATCCATCATCAAGTGTTACACCGTTTTTAAAAGCTTCCACATCTTCCTCAGTCACTTCTGAGTTAATGTGAGCTAAATACGTTTTTGGGACGTGCTTTTTCGGTGAAAGAAGCTGGTGAGACAGCTTGCCATCGTTTGTTAATAAAAGAAGGCCTTCTGTATCTTTATCAAGCCTACCAACTGGAAAAGGTTCAAAAACAGCATCTTCCGGTTCTAATAAATCAACAACAGTTGGTTGGGACACATCTTCTGTCGCTGAAATAAGTCCTTGTGGCTTATGTAGCATAAGATAAATAAATTCTCGATATACAACTTCTTCGTTATAAACTGTAACCTCTTGTTCTTCAGGATTTACATGTTGTTTCGCATCTTTTACAGGTATTCCATCAACTTTAACAGCTCCTGATTTCAATAATGATTTTACTTCTTTCCGACTACCATATCCAATATTCGCTAAAAGCTTGTCAATTCTCATGACAAATACCTCCTATTTTTAAAAAAACTAGACTCTTACCTATACATCTAATCAATCTTTTTCATACTTTATTGTGAACCTAGATGGAAAGGAGAAATTCTATGTATCCTTATTATTATGATTATCGTCAACAACCACAAGGCTTCTTCCCTAACCTTTCAAATATTAATCGACGCCTTGACAGAATTGACAACCGCCTTGACAGAATCGACAACCGCCTTAATGATCATGATCGTAAATTACGCCAACTAAATCGGCGCTTGCGTCGTGTTGAACGTCAAATCGGTTTCTCAGTCTTTGGCACAGACGAAGACTTCTAAAATGATAATAAAATGGCGCTAAGATTAGCGCCATTTTACTTTCTATTGTTCTCTTACTTTATTACGTTTAAAACGGCGGGTGATTTTATTCACAAATCCATCTCCAAACACAATGTTTAGTAAACGAGATTTGTAAGCAAGTCCTAAATATAGAGCTCCGCCAATGCCAACTCCGGCAAATGAGATCAGTCCAGCAGCAATTCGTCCGTCTTTGTACGATACAAAAGAAGACAAGCCAAGCTGTACAAGCCATACAGCAAGAGCCATAATAGCTACAAATAGAATAATCAAAATGGATCGCTTTACAAAGAGCGTAAATTTATATGCTGCGTGTTTTTGAATCATATAGAACGTGTAAGCAATAGCTACAAAATAGCCAAGTGCTGTTGCAAGAATAGAACCTGTTGCTTGCAAATAATACGTAAGCGGAAAGTTAAAAACAATCTTTACTAGCAAACCAAGTACTAAACTAATAACAGCATAACGTTGCTTGTTAATACCTTGTAAGATAGCTGCATTGACTGTAAAGAATGAGAAGAACAGAGCAAGCGGTGCGTACGTTGCTAGCATCTGACCTCCTAAGTCACTTGTGCTATACATAAGGGCATAAATAGGATACGCAAGAACGCACATCCCGATAACTGCTGGTAATACTAAAAACATAATAGTTTGATATGTTTGATCAATTTGGTTTTTTAATGTTCTGCGTCTTCCGTTAATATAGGAATCCGTAATTGTTGGAACAAGCGTTAACCCAAACGCTGTTGCAATAGACACAGGAATCATCACAAGCTTCGGCACCCATCCAAATGTGATACCAAAAAGCGTTTCAGCCGTGTCTTTATGTCCTGCTGCAACCATTGCTCTATTAAACATAAATTGATCAACGTATTGGAACAAAGGAATAGCTAGTCCTACAAACACAAATGGACCTGCATAAGAAAATAGCTCTTTAAACATATCTCGCGTTGAAATGTTAGCAGGCTCAACGCTTTGTTCGAGCAATTTATCAAAGTGTTTCTTACGTTTTTTCCAATACCAATAAAGAACAGCTAATCCACCAAGTGCGCCAATAAAGGCTGCAAATGTAGCAAATCCAACAGCTGTTGCAATGCGTCCATTTAACATCTTAATAATAATGTAGCTTGACGCTAATAAGAAAACAACGCGTGCAATCTGCTCGATAACTTGTGAAACGGCTGTCGGTCCCATTGAACCATTTCCTTGGAAAAATCCGCGGATAAGACTCATTGTTGGAACTACAATGATGGCCACGCTAACCATCCGAATAACCATGACAACATCGTCAAGTGAGTTATCAAGGCCATTTCCCCCTAGCATTAATTCTGCAATAACTGGTGAGAGAAAAAATAGAGCTGCAAAAACGGTTACTCCCATAATCATGGTGAACTTCATTCCACTTTTGAACATCCGCATACTTGTATGATAATCTCCAAGTGCGTTATATTTAGAAACGAACTTAGAAACCGCTAGCGGAACTCCCGCTGTTGCGATACTCAAATAAATTGTATACTGTCCATAGCCATATTGAAAAAGGGCTCCCCCTTTGTTTCCAACAAGACTTTCAAATGGAAAAACATAAATCATCCCGAGTACTCGCGCAATGTATGTACCGAGTGTTAAAATAAGTGTTCCTTGCAATAGTTTTGAATTAGACATATTGGTGCCTCCAAAAAAAGCTGACTCAACTATTGATAATAGAGATATCTTTGCATTTACGCAAGTGATTATATTAGGTAGGCTGGTGAAATAATTGTTAAATTATGATGTCATTGTCATTGGTGGTGGGCCATCAGGCTTGATGGCTGCTATCTCTGCAGCAGAAGAAGGAGCAAAAGTGTTGCTCGTTGATAAAGGAAATAAGTTAGGTCGAAAATTAGCAATATCAGGTGGCGGACGCTGTAATGTCACAAACCGACTTCCTGTTGATGAAATTATTAAACACATTCCAGGAAATGGCCGCTTTTTATATAGTGCCTTTTCGGTATTCAACAATGAAAACATTATTGAATTTTTTGAGGGACTTGGGGTGAAGCTGAAGGAAGAAGACCACGGGCGCATGTTTCCCGTTTCTAACAAAGCTCAATCAGTTGTTGAAGCCCTATTAAATCATTTAAGAAGACTTGGTGTAACAACAAAAACGAATACACCTGTCAAGAAAGTTCTATTTGAAAATGGAGCTGTAAAAGGAGTTCTATTTGAAAATGGAGAAGAAATGTTAAGTAAAAGTGTTGTTATTGCCGTTGGAGGTAAATCTGTTCCACATACAGGCTCAACTGGTGATGGATATGCATGGGCAAAAGAGGCTGGGCATACGATTACAGACTTATACCCAACAGAAGTCCCACTTACATCAAATGAGCCATTCATTAAACAAAAGACACTTCAAGGACTTGCCCTACGTGATGTAGCTCTTAGTGTATTGAATAAAAAAGGCAAAGCAGTCATTACTCATAAAATGGACATGCTTTTTACTCATTTTGGAGTTTCAGGGCCCGCAGTTCTGCGCTGTAGCCAATATGTCGTAAAAGAGCAAAAGAAACGAAAAAACGAACCAATCACATTAACAATTGATAGCTTTTCAGAAAAAAATAAAGAAGAGCTCTTCCAGTCCATCGTAAAAATGATGAAAGAAGAGCCGAAAAAAGCGATTAAAAATGTATTAAAAGGGCTTGTCCCAGAACGCTTCCTTCTTTTCCTTTTAGAAAGAGTAGGAATTCCTGAACAAGAAGCTTGTGGACAAGTCCCTCATGAAAAAGTGCGTTCACTTGTTGAAGGTTTTAAACAGTTCTCGTTTACTGTTAATGGTACACTTTCAATTGAAAAAGCTTTTGTAACAGGTGGTGGCGTTTCTACAAAAGAAATTCATCCAAAAGAAATGTCCTCAAAATTAATGGATGGTCTTCACTTCTGTGGGGAAATTTTAGATATTCATGGCTATACGGGAGGATACAACATTACAGCGGCCTTTGTAACAGGTCGCCTTGCAGGACATAGTGCAGCAGTGCATTCCTCACAAACAACATAAGTTAAAAGGCTGACGCGTAATACGTCAGCCTTTTTTATACATAACAAGAGCAGAGAAGCAGTAGACTTGATCTTTTTCTGTCATCGCTGTTGCTACATTGTATTTGATATCAATAATTTGTTCATCTGATAGTGTTTTTAAAAAACGATTTATCGCCTCTTCTAAATCCCCTTCATGTTCTTTATCAAAAATTTTCACTTTCATTTCTCTTCCTCCTCTACTATTTCTTTTTTATAATTACGAGAAAAAAGAGCAAATTATGTTAGCAAGAAAATAACCATAAAGATTTGACTTATTAGTTGAGAAAGATTATCATTATATTATCTTACTGGATAAGATAATTTCTTAGAGGAGGATGTAATAATGTTTGTTATGAATGCAAGTTTTGAAATAGATAAAGAACATGAAGATCGCTTAGCTCATAAGGCAAAGAAAAATAAACAGGAAATTCTAGAAGCTGATGGTGTAGTTTCATTTGAATGCTGGCGTAAAGAGCATCGAGAATCGGTTGAATATGTTTTTGTTTCAAAATGGGAAAAGCAAGAGGACTTTAAAGCTTGGATTTCTCGTGAAGAGCATGTTGAGGAACATAAGGAAATGAACAAGAAGAAAAAAGTGGAAGAACCTGCTGTAAAAATTAAAAAGACGCTTCGTTCATTTGAGACATTAGAAATAAATTAAAAAAGGGAGGGGATAGCCTCCCTTTTTTAATACAAATCTAAACGTTGATCTGTTATGACTGGAATATGATTTCTAACTTCTTCTACTTCGTCTAATGATAGCTCAATATGGTATACTTCTTCCTCATCATTTCCTTCTAAAAGCACTCTTCCTAATGGATCAATCACCATTGAGTTTCCAGGAAACTCCGTATCCCCACTTTTTCCACATCTGTTAACAGCAACAATAAAGCATTGATTTTCAATTGCTCTTGCAATTAAAAGGTGTCTCCAATGATCAAGGCGTGCCGTAGGCCATTGAGCAACATTCACAAGCAGACTTGCCCCTTCATTTACAAGTTTACGAGAAAGCTGTGGAAATCTAAGATCATAGCAAATCATTAATCCTATTTTCATATCCTCGTAATCTAATAAACCTACTTTTTCTCCTGCTTGTAAATATTTGTGTTCATCCATTAAGCGGAAAAGGTGTATTTTCTCATAACTTAATAGCTCCCTGCCGTCTCTACTGAACACAAACATTGTATTTTTAAAATCTTTTTGCCGAGAGCGTGTAAGTGTACTTCCTCCGATGATCATCACATTATATTTTTTAGCAAAAGAAGAGAGAAATTCTTTTGTTCGCTCTCCGTTTGGATCTGCTACTTCGTCAGCTTTTTCTAATGCATATCCACTGTTCCACATTTCTGGAAGCACAATCATATCAGGCTGCTTCTCAATCGCTTTCGTCATCAACTTCTCTATGTTCCTAAAGTTTTGATCTGGATCTCCAATCTTCACATCTGCTTGAATAAGAGCTATTTTCAAAGGGATAACCTCCTGAACATTTTGAATTTTTCATTTTTTAAAAAAAGTGCGCTTTCTACTAAAAGCGCACTTTAACAAAGAAAAACGGTATTTTATCGTTTCACTTCACCATTCCACTCTAACATGCCTCCAACCATATTACGGGCTTGATAGCCATGGTCTTCTAAAAAGAAACATACATTTTCACTGCGACGCCCTGAACGACAAATGAAGATATACTCTTTGTCTGTATCAAGTTGATCCATTTTTTGAGGAATCTCGCCCATTGGGATATGAACTGCCCCAGGAATCATTCCTTCTGCAACTTCCTCATTTTCACGTACATCAATAAGGTGAAGAGATTCACCGTTCTCTAACTTTTTCTGAAGCTCTTCTGTCGTAATTTCTTTTACCATAGTAATACACCCTCAACCTTTCCTAGCTTTGTTTTGTTAGAAAGGGCTCTCACAAAAAGAACCCTCTCCATTTCTTAGTTAGCTACGATATTTACAAGCTTTCCAGGTACTGCAATCACTTTACGAACTGTTTTTCCTTCAATTTGCTCTTGTACTTTGCTGTCTTCCATTGCAAGATCTTGAAGACCTTCACGCGTTGTTTCAGCAGGTACTTTTAGTTTAGCACGAACTTTACCGTTAATTTGAACAACGATTTCAATTTCATCATCAACAAGTTTGCTCTCATCATAAGCAGGCCATGCTTCATATGAAATTGTTCCACTTCCGCCAAGCTTACTCCATAATTCTTCTGCAATATGCGGAGTAATTGGAGCAATTAGTTTTAGGAATCCTTGCATATACTCTTTTGGTAAAACGTCTGTTTTATAGCACTCGTTAATGAATACCATAAGCTGAGAAATTGCCGTATTGAAACGAAGTCCTTCTAGATCTTCTGTTACTTTTTTCACTGTTTCATGGTAAATGCGTTCAAGTGCTTCATTGTCTTGATCTTTAATTTTCTCCACAACTGCACCTTCATCAGTTACCATAAGACGCCAAATACGATCGATAAAGCGACGAGCTCCATCTAATCCATTTGTAGACCATGCAACAGAAGCTTCTAATGGACCCATGAACATTTCATACAAGCGAAGTGTGTCAGCACCATGTGAGCCAACAATCTCATCTGGGTTAACAACATTCCCTTTTGATTTACTCATCTTCTCATTATTTTCACCAAGAATCATTCCTTGGTTAAATAGCTTTTGGAATGGCTCTTTTGTTGGAACTACACCGATATCATAAAGGAATTTGTGCCAGAAACGAGCATAGAGAAGGTGAAGTACAGCATGCTCTGCTCCTCCAATATAAATATCAACTGGAAGCCATTGTTTTAATTTTTCTTCGTCCGCTAATTTCTCACTGTTATGTGGGTCAATATAGCGTAGGAAGTACCAGCAGCTTCCTGCCCATTGTGGCATTGTATTTGTTTCACGACGGCCTTTTTTGCCCGTTTTTTCATCTACAACGTTTACCCACTCTTCAACGTTTGCAAGTGGTGACTCACCTGTACCAGATGGTTTAATTTCATCTGTTTTCGGAAGCATAAGCGGTAGCTCACTTTCGTCAACAGCTGTTGTTGTACCATCTTCCCAATGAATGATTGGAATTGGCTCTCCCCAATAACGTTGACGACTGAATAACCAGTCACGAAGACGATATGTTACTTTCTTTTCACCTTTTTTGTTCTCTTCTAGCCATGAGATCATTTTCTCAATTGCTTCTTCTTTATCTAAACCGTTAAGGAAGTCAGAGTTCACATGGGCTCCGTTTCCTGTGTACGCTTCTTTCGTAACGTCTCCACCTGAAACAACTTCTTTAATTGGTAGATCAAATGCTTGCGCAAACTCATAGTCACGCTCATCGTGAGCAGGAACGGCCATAATTGCCCCTGTTCCATATGTTGCTAGAACATAGTCTGCAATCCAAATTGGCATTTTCTCGCCGCTTACAGGATTGATTGCATAAGCTCCTGTGAAAGCACCCGTTTTTTCTTTAGCCAAATCTGTGCGCTCAAGATCACTTTTTGTTTTTACTTTATCAATATAAGACGTAACTTCTTCCTTTTGTTCTGCTGTTGTAATTTTCTCAACAAGACTGTGCTCTGGTGCTAGCACTGCATATGTTGCACCGAAAAGTGTATCAGGACGCGTTGTAAATGCTGTGAAGCTTTCATCTGTTCCTTCAATTTCAAATTGAACATGAGCTCCTTCAGAACGTCCGATCCAGTTGCGTTGCATATCTTTAATACTCTCAGGCCAGTCAAGCTCTTCAAGGTCGTCTAACAAACGATCAGCATATTCTGTGATTTTCAAAATCCACTGTTTCATTGGACGACGCTCAACAGGGTGTCCACCGCGCTCACTTTTTCCATCGATTACTTCTTCATTTGCAAGTACTGTACCAAGTTCAGGGCACCAGTTTACAGGGATTTCATCAACATAAGCAAGCCCTTTTTCATAAAGCTTTAAGAAAATCCACTGTGTCCACTTATAATAATGAGAATCTGTTGTGTTAATTTCACGATCCCAATCGTAAGAGAACCCTAATGATTGAATTTGACGACGGAAGTTATCAATGTTTTGCTTTGTAAAAATCGCTGGATCATTTCCTGTATCAAGCGCATATTGCTCTGCAGGCAACCCAAAAGCATCCCATCCCATTGGATGAAGAACGTTATAACCTTGCATGCGTTTTAGACGAGAAAGGATATCTGTTGCCGTATATCCTTCAGGGTGTCCAACATGAAGACCTGCTCCTGATGGATATGGGAACATATCAAGCGCATAAAACTTTGGCTTGTCTTTGTCTTCCCCTGTTTTAAATGTTTTATTGTCTAACCAATAATTTTGCCACTTCTTTTCAATTTCCTGATGATTATAAGCCATTGTGTTTCCTCCTTAAAGCCAATATATTCCAGTAAAAATAAAAAAACTCCCCTCCCACAAAGGGACGAGAGATGCTTTCCCGCGGTACCACCCAAATTAGCGCTTAAAACGCTCAGCTTTACGTCCGTAACGTGGACTAACGACAAATGCTACTGCTTTCGTTCACATTTATAGCTCAAAGGCGAGTTCACAAACATGCCTCTACTGACTCACACCAACCGTCAGCTCTCTTAAAGACTCATGTTTCCTACTACTCCTTATCAAAGCAAATATAATGTTCGTTACTATGTATTGTAAATAATCTAGAATAAAACTGCAAGCAATGAAAAAGCGCTTTTTCCTATTATCGCCTGCTAAAAGTCATTATAAACGAAAAATTCCGCCTATATGGCTAAAAAAAGAAGAAAGAGCGGATTTTTTTCCGCTCTCTTTGCTGGTATTACAATTTCCCTTCATTTTCCTTAGAAGGTTTTGATTTAACCGGCTGACCGCCACTCTCTTCGTAACGTTTTTTTGATTCTTTAACAGGATCGAAATCTTTTCCAACTTCCATATCGTTGCTGTTGAAGCCATTACGTGTTTTTTGTTCAGGGTTATTTTTCTTTGAACGTTTTTTCATCAGAAACTCTCCTTATTCTTAATAATCTGTTAAGATCATTTCATTTTGAAGCTGCTGAATTTGTAGACGCATACGGTAAAGCTGCTCACGCTGCTGATCGTTTGCACTGTGTGCCATTTCTTCTAGGTTCATGTAAGACTGCTCAAGCATTTCCTGCGCTTTCGTATACTCTGTTGCATTGTAATGTTCTTGTTTCATTCCTTCACTAAGCTGACCTTTTGCATAGCGAAGTGAGTCTTCGCACTGTTGAAGAAGATTGTCAATAGATTGACGTGTTGCCATATTAATCCCTCCATTTTCATTAACTTATAACATATCAACGTTATTTTTTACGACTTCCCTCTCTTTTATGTAGCTTCTCCTTTAACACCTCTTATTGGAGAAAAGGAGTCATTCTGTTAAAATGGTCTATGATTTATGATGAAAAAAGGAAGGAGAAATTCTCCGAATGAAAGAAACTAATCCATTTCTGTTTGCAAGCGATCATAAACGCTACCATACATGGAATTATCATTTACGAAACACTTTTGGACACAAGGTGTTTAAAGTAGCTCTTGACGGGGGTTTTGACTGTCCGAATAGAGACGGAACTGTTGCTCATGGAGGCTGTACATTTTGTAGTGCAGCTGGCTCAGGTGATTTTGCTGGAAACCGAGCTGAAGATTTAATTACCCAATTTAATGATATTAAAAGTAAAATGCACAACAAGTGGAAAAACGGAAAGTATATGGCTTACTTCCAAGCCTTCACAAATACGCATGCACCACTTGCCGAACTAAAAGAAAAATATGAAACAGTTCTAAACCTTGAAGGTGTTGTAGGACTTTCCATTGGAACACGTCCTGATTGTCTTCCAGATGATGTTGTTGATTATTTAGCAGAACTAAATGAAAGAACATACCTGTGGGTTGAACTTGGTCTTCAAACTGTTCATGAACGTACAGCTCTCTTAATTAATAGAGCTCATGACTATGAATGTTACGTTGAAGGAGTTAATAAACTACGAGCGCGGGGTATTCGCGTTTGTTCCCATATTATTAATGGTCTGCCTCTTGAAGATTATGACATGATGATGAAAACAGCTCATGAGGTGGCAAAATTAGATGTCCAAGGAATTAAGATCCATCTTCTTCACCTTTTAAAGAAAACACCAATGGTCAAACAATATGAAAAAGGACAGCTTGAATTTTTAGCTTTTGATGATTACATCAACCTTGTCTGTGACCAACTTGAAGTGCTTCCCCCTGAAATGGTTGTTCACCGTTTAACAGGAGATGGGCCAATTAACCTTATGATTGGTCCAATGTGGAGCGTTGATAAGTGGAGTGTTTTAAATGCAATCGATGATGAATTAAAAAAACGAAATAGCTACCAAGGACGACTTTTTGAACGAAAGGAAGTAAGAGTGTAATGAATATTGAACGCGTATTAACTTTCTCCAAAACGCTTCTTGAAAAAGTAACAGAGAACGGAGATTTTGCTGTTGACGCAACAGCAGGAAACGGTCATGACACTCTTTTCCTAGCAAATCTTGTTGGCGAGAAAGGGCACATTTATAGCTTTGATATCCAACAAAATGCAATTGATGAAACGTATAATCGCTTGAACGAGGCAAAAAAAACCGAAAATGTCACGCTTATTCATGATGGTCATCATCATTTCCACCAACACATCCCTCTTGAATTAAAAGGAAAGCTAAGCAGTGCCATATTCAATCTTGGCTATTTACCCGGTGGAGACAAAAAGATTGTCACAACCCCTGACACAACTATCGAAGCTGTGAAAGGTCTTCTACAATGGTTGAAAAAGGGAGGAATTATTGTTCTCGTTGTCTATCATGGTCATGAAGAAGGAGCAGTGGAACGAGATGCCCTTATGCAGTATGTAGCAACACTAGACCAAAAAAATGCACGCGTATTGAAATACGAGTTTTTAAATCAAAAAAACAATCCTCCATTTATTATTGCCATTGAAAAAAGTACTCCTTAATGTGGAGTACTTTTTTGTAGCATGCGGTATAAACGCCCATTCCAATAAAAAAATCGACTTATCTTTCCTCCAAGCTTAATAATCTTCTTAGCCTGCTTATGAACATTTCGCTGTTTTTTTACTTTTCGATCTGAAAGATACAATCCAAGAAGACCTCTATTAATAAAATGGTGAAAATGCTCATGTGGAAGACCTTTAATTTTTTTGTCTGCTTCACTCACAAAATGGTAAAAGCGTTTCATCATTTCCTCTTGTTCTGGATAATAAAAACAAAAGTTCAAATCTCCCTCTTCTTCATCTTCTTCTTGATCAATAAAATAGTCTAATAAAATGTGAAGTCCTTGAATATAAGGGAAATACCCTGACATAATTTGTATTGCTTGCTGTTTAGTGAAATCACGTTGAAAACTATAAGAAACAAGACAAAAAATGCCAAGGGTTGAACCTGCACAGGCCGAAAATTCATACCAAGTCATGTTTGGGAATTTCTCCTGATGCTCGTGAAACCACGTTTCTAGGCGGTGAACGCGCTCCTCTTCTCTTACATGTTTATGTATTTGCAAATCACAATAATAGCGGCAAAGCTCTAATAAATGGCTTTTAATGAGTGGATAATGTTCAATACTTGCTAGCACTTCCTGACATGTTTGAACAAGAGCGTGCAAATACCCCCCATCATTTTGATCCTCTCGATAACGATAATATTCTCCGAGTGTCGCATGTGGTGTGAGAGCATGCGGCATTGATTCATGAAGAGCCGCAAAGTCAAGCGGATCAAGCGAAGTACTTCGATCACACAAGTTATCAAGGTAGTCACTGATCGTTTGGTAAGCAACAATAAAACGGATTGCTTTTTTAAATTCTCCACATGCAAGCAACCCCATAATTGATCCACCTTCACAGTGAAAGGTTTTATCATTTATGCTTGCTAACGCTTGCGTTCGAAGTTCTTCATTTGGAATATTGCTGGCTTTTTTCTTCCACTTCAACAATTCTTCATGAACAATCGGCATTACTTCTTTATAGACTTTTCTCATTAACATAAAAGGGTGTTTTGGTATCTCCACATTGCTCACCTCGAGATTGTTACGGCTCTATTTTTCCCGTTATACATGTAAATGAACAAAGCTTTTCGCATAAGCAAACACTTGGTCCTGTTCAGGCTCATTGAATACTTCATGATAAAGTCCTGTCCATTCCTTATAAATCTTTTCACTTAAACTCATATCATCAAACCATTGTCTTACAATAAATTTCTCAATAACCTTATCTTCCCCAGCTTGAAGAATTAATAACGGCACATCTGGAAATTTATCCATATCTTTAAAAGCTAAATTCATCGCTTCCACAAACTGACGATACCAGCGTACAGACACTTTTTTCACATACAGCTTATCTTCTTTATGTTCTCTCCAAAGACGCTGATTTCTTGTGACATTTTCAATCACAAGTGGAGACTGAACAAGTTTACCAGGCATGAGCTTATTTAAACCTTTTGACAGGACATCTTTAAAGGCTGGTGGTTGTTCTTTTAATCCTAAGGCTGGTGATGATAAAATAACTCCCCATACAGGCAAACTGCGAAGCTGAAGCGCTCGTATAGCCGTCAATGCTCCCATACTGTGTCCTAGTAGAAAAATGGGTAAGTCGTATGTTTGCGCTTCTTCAACCCACTCTTCAATTGCTTCAATATACTCATTAAAAGAGCGAATATGTCCTCTTCTTCTCGTAGTCACTCCTTGGCCTGGGAGATCTCCCATGATAACGTGAAAACCTTCTTCATTCCATCTTTCTCTCAGCCATTCATAGCGTCCGTGATGCTCTCCTGCTCCATGGATGATGACCATGACTCCCTTTGCGTTCTCTACTTCCCATGTCCACATATTATGTACTTCCCTTCTTTTTATATTTACCGATGCAAAAAAAGTTTGTACACTTACATTAGAAGATTCTTTGTTTTTTTGCAACTGATAACATGGAGGGATAATAAATGTTGTACGCTTACAAAGGGAAAGAACCACGTATTTCAGATACCGCTTTCATTGCTGACTATGTAACAATTACAGGAGATGTTGAAATTGGAGATGAAAGCAGCATTTGGTTTAATACCGTTATCCGCGGTGATGTTGCTCCAACAATTATTGGTCGTCGAGTGAACATCCAAGATCAATCAACACTTCATCAGAGCCCCAATCATCCTCTTATAATTGAAGATGATGTAACAGTTGGTCATGCCGTTATTTTACATAGCTCAATCATTCGTAAAAAAGCATTAGTTGGAATGGGGTCCACAATTTTAGATGGAGCAGAAATCGGCGAAGGAGCTTTTATTGGTGCAGGAAGTCTTGTTCCTCCTGGTAAAAAAATCCCCCCAAATTCTCTTGCTTTTGGACGGCCAGCTAAAGTTATTCGAACGTTAACAGAAGAAGACCTAAAAGAAATGGAACGCATTCGTACAGGCTATGTAGAAAAAGGACAATATTATAAGCAGCTTTCTCCTCTTGAATAACAGAATTTACACACCGCTCACACGGTGTGTTTTTTTGTAAAGAAAAGCTACACGATAATTTTACAAATTCTTAGCACTAACTCTAAAATTTCTTTCTACAATAGAAGTAAAGGCTGTAAAAAGGAGATGAAAAACGAAATGGAAAGATGGCTAAAAAGAGCCTATATATTTGAATGCTTTTTATTCCGTTCACTTAACAACCAATTTCATCGCAAATGGTTGAACGGGTATTTTCGTTTTATTACACATCTAGGAGGAGCAGCTGTCTCCATCAGCGTTTGTCTATTACTTCTTTTCTTGCCTTTTGAAACATTGAAGGAAGCAAGTTTAGCGAGTGCTTTAGCGCTAGCTTTAAGTCATATTCCAGTTGCTCTCTTAAAAAAACTTTATCCACGAAAACGACCTTATCTTCAAATTATAAACAGCTATGTTTTACAGAATCCTTTGTGTGATCATTCTTTTCCATCTGGTCATACGACAGCTATCTTTGCTATCTCAACACCTTTTATTATTTCATTTTCTGCTCTTTCTCTTTTGCTTCTTCCACTTTCATTAAGCGTCGCACTCTCAAGAATTTATCTTGGTCTTCATTACCCAAGCGATGTTGCAGCTGGTATGCTTATTGGCAGTTCATTTGGCTATGGATGTTTTTCTTTTTTTCTGTAGATCATGATTTTTCATTGGAGGGATTGAAATGAAAATTGCCATCTTCACAGATACCTTTACACCTGATGTTAATGGGGTTGCGAAAACATTGAAAAGACTCACGGAGCATTTGCGTAATGAACATATTTCATTTCAGCTTTTTGCTCCTGATAGTACGGGAGAAAAGCCATATTCGCTCAATGTTCATCGATTTATGAGCTTACCGTTTTTTCTTTATCCACAATGTCGGCTCGCCCTTCCCAACATGCTCAAAATCCGGCAACAGCTTCAATCTTTCAAACCAGATATTATTCATGTAGCAACTCCCTTCAATGTAGGACTTTGTGGAATTCACTATGCTAAAAAATTCAACGTTCCTCTCGTTGGTTCTTATCATACTGATTTTGATCAATATCTTTCTTATTATGATTTAGAATTTCTTTCTCCTCTTGTCTGGAAGTATATGCGATGGTTTCACCGCTCAATGAAAACTATTTTTGTGCCTTCTCAAGATACAAAAGAAACGCTTATGCGACATGGTTTTTCTAATCTTTCCATTTGGTCTCGTGGTGTTGATCATCGCCTTTTTCATCCTCACTACCATAAAAAAAATGTTCGGGATGCTTACCATATTAAAGAACCCTACGTTATTACATATGTTGGGCGGCTTGCTCCTGAAAAAAATTTAGAACTTCTAATGAATGTAGCTCAGGCACTTCCTTCCAAGCTGCGAGATAAGATCCATTGGCTCATTATTGGAGATGGACCAATGAAAAAACAGCTTGAACAAAAGGCTCCCAGAAATATGTCTTTCACAGGATTTCTAAAAAGTAAAGAAATTGCACCTTTGTACGCAGCCTCTGATTTGTTTTTTTTCCCTTCTACAACTGAAACGTTTGGAAATGTTGTTCTTGAAGCTGCGGCTTCAGGAATTCCAACAGTTGCAGCAAATGCAGGAGGAGTAAAATCGATTGTGAAAGATAGAAAAACAGGTTTTTTATGTGACCCTAATAACCCTGATGAGTTTATTAAAGCAGTGACCTATCTTTTAACAAGGCATCATGATCGACTGCAAATGGGAAATGAAGCTCGTCATTACGCCCTTACCCAAACATGGGATCAGATTTTCACCAACCTTCTTACTCAGTATGAAGAAACAATTTCAGTTGCTTCTACCACCAGTAAGCTTGCTTAAAAAAGAGATCCTCGTTATCAACGAGGATCTCTTTTTATATTTTCTGCTGAAAAAAGTATTGACTTTCTCTCTTCTTCAACATACAGTATTAACTGTACTACTTATGTTAATACACATATAACAATTTTATTTTATAAAATGAAAGAGAGGAAAAAGCATGATTAGCATAAAAAACATTTCTCATTCTTTTAAAATCGGCAAAAAAGGAACAGAAGAGACTGTTCCTGTCCTAAAAGATGTTTCTATGGACATTCCTAAAGGTGAAATTACCTGTATTGTTGGAAAAAGTGGCTCTGGTAAATCAACGCTTCTTAACTTAATTTCTGGCTACATTGCCCCAACAGAAGGAACCATTGAAATCAATAATCAAACGGTCACAAACTTCAATGAAAAAGAATGGGCTCAGTTTCGTCTTGAGCATTTTGGGTTCATCTTTCAAAACTTTCAACTTATCCCTAGCCTTACTACATATGAAAATGTTGAACTGCCACTTACTTTAAAAGGTATGCGCAAGTCTGAACGAAAACAAAAGGTTTTAGAAATTCTACAAACAGTTGGATTAGAGAACCACCGTAACCATTATCCTAATGAGCTTTCAGGCGGACAGCAGCAGCGTGTCAGTATCGCAAGGGCCCTTGTTTTGAACCCTTCTATTATTCTCGCAGATGAACCAACAGGAAGCTTAGATTCAGAGACTGAGAGAGTTATTCTTTCTTTCATTCAAACGTTAAATAAACAATACGGAATTACATTTGTCATGATTACTCATGATGAAGAAGTATCCTCTATTGCACATCATAAGCTTCATTTACACGATGGTGTACTACGTAAAGAAGGTGTAATAAATGAATTTTAAAGATCAAGTTAGTTTTATCAAACGAAATATGAAGAAAAACCGACTCCGTGTCTTTATGACCGTTCTTGCAACAGCTATGTCGTGTGCATTTCTTGTTGTTCTTGCTTCAATTGGTTTTGGAATGCAAAAGACAGTTATAGACGAAATACTCTCACAGCAGATTGTTACAAAGATTCCTATTTACGGTAGTGACAAGAATACAAAAAATTTAAGTGGTGACTTAAAAAAAGACTTAAAAGACAACGAAAATGTCAAAGCTATTGTTGAACGTACAACAGTTAACGAACCTATTCAAACAATGCTTGATGAACGATCTAGTGAGAACTCTTCTCTCATTTTTACGAATATGAAACAAGAAACAAACGCAGGAATGAGTCTTTCAAAAGGACGGATGCCAACTTCGTCACATGAAGTTGTTGTTGGCTATAACTTTGCAAGCCAGCTTTGGTCTAAGAAAGAGCAGGAAAAGTTTGAACAAGAACTAAAAAGGTCTGAACAAAATGTAAATTATGATCTAACACAACCTAAAGGGTTTCAAGGAAATGTCTTAAATAAAAACATTACTCTAAAGGTGTCTAATACAGACGAAGAGACTGGGAAAGTAAAGGAGGAGAAATCTTATACTTTCAAAATTGTAGGCATTGCGAAAGAAAACCCAAAGGATTGGGTTGTTGATTCTAACATCTTTATAAGCAGTTCATTTTTAAGTGATTTCTCAAATGTTCTCGGAGTTGAAGAGGAGAGCTTTCCAACAGACTTAGCTGTTTTTACAGATGAATTTGAGCATGTAGAGCAATTAACACAAGCGCTTTTAGATAAAGGTTATCAAGCAGATTCTGTTACACAGCAGCTTGATAATATTAACAAGTTTTTTACAGCTTTCAAAATTGGACTAGTATTTGTTGGAACTATCGCTGTAATTATTTCAGCTATCGGTATCTTTAATACAATGACAATGGCTGTCACAGAACGAACTCAAGAAATTGGGATTATGAAAGCGATTGGTGCACAACCAAAAGTTATTCAAAAAATCTTTTTAATGGAAAGTGCTTTTATTGGAGTGTTAGGATCTATTATTGGGATTATTGTGTCCTACATTGTAAGCTTTGGGGCAAATGCTATTCTACCAATGATTCTTACTTCTGTATTAAGTGAAGGAGCGGATGATTCGTTCCATGTCACTTATTCTTATATTCCGCTTTCACTCATTATTATCGCCGTAGTTATTAGCGCTGGCGTTGCGGTTCTTTCAGGATTAAGACCCGCTCGTAAAGCAACAAAAACAAATGTCCTCTCTGCTTTGAGAAGAGAGATATAAAAAAAGCTTGTCACTGAATTAGTGACAAGCTTTTTTTGATTATTTTTCAAGGGCTTGAGTACGAAGAGCTTCAGCTTTATCCGTTAATTCCCATGGTAGTTCAACATCAGTACGACCAAAGTGTCCATAAGCAGCAGTTTGCTTATAGATTGGACGACGTAGGTTCAACATGTTGATAATTCCCGCTGGGCGAAGATCAAAGTTGTTGCGAACAACGTCAACAAGTACTTCTTCAGATACTTTTCCTGTTTTGAACGTATCAATTGAAATTGATACAGGTTGTGCAACACCAATTGCGTATGCAAGCTGCACTTCACATTTGTCAGCTAAACCTGCAGCAACAATGTTCTTTGCTACATAACGAGCTGCATATGCTGCTGAGCGGTCCACTTTTGTTGGATCTTTACCAGAGAAAGCTCCACCACCGTGACGAGCATATCCACCGTACGTATCAACAATGATTTTACGTCCAGTTAAACCTGCATCACCTTGAGGGCCACCAATTACAAAACGACCTGTTGGGTTGATGAAATATTTTGTGTCTTCATCAATAAGCTCTGCTGGTACAACTGGGTTAATAACATATTCTTTTACATTACGTTGAATTTGCTCAAGCGTAATTTCTGGATGATGCTGTGTTGAAATAACAATTGTATCAATACGAACAGGTTTATCATTTTCATCATATTCAACTGTTACTTGTGTTTTAGCATCTGGACGAAGGTAAGGAAGAATTTCTTCTTTACGTACTTCTGCTAAGCGACGAGCTAAACGGTGTGATAATGAAATTGGAAGAGGCATAAGCTCTTTTGTTTCATTACAAGCAAATCCGAACATAAGACCTTGATCTCCTGCTCCAATTGCTTCAATTTCTTCTTCAGACATTGATCCTTCACGAGCTTCAAGAGCTTGGTCAACACCTTGAGCGATATCAGCAGATTGCTCATCAATAGATGTTAATACAGCACAAGTTTCAGCATCAAAACCATATTTTGCACGAGTGTAACCAATTCCTTTAATTGTTTCACGAACAATTTTCGGGATATCTACATAAGTAGAAGTTGTAATTTCCCCCGCTACTAATACTAAACCAGTTGTTACAGATGTTTCACAAGCAACACGAGCATTAGGGTCATTTTCTAAAATAGCATCAAGGATTGAGTCCGAAATTTGGTCACAAATTTTATCTGGGTGGCCTTCTGTCACAGACTCAGAAGTAAATAAACGACGTTTAACTGACATCTTTGTTCCTCCTTCTAAAGGTAGCAAATCTATGATACGGTACTCATTCCCTTATTATTGTAAATAAAGTTCCCTCTTACACACATATAAAAAAACCTTTCCTAGCTCGAGGAAAGGTTTAACGTCAAAGTTTGCCTTTCGCTCTTATCGATCAAGGTTTCCCTTGCGTCAGGTTAGCACCTTTTCATCTTTAATTGATGACGGTTGCTGGGTTTCATAGGGCCATGTCCCTCCACCATCTCGGGATAAGAGAGTATCCGTTCAATGACTTATCTTAACGTACAAAAGGGAAAAGTGTCAATACGTTTTAGGAACTTCCTTTTCCTTAATACGTTATCCGTTTCATTTAAGAGAGAAAACTCTTTTTTCTCTAGTCTAGGATATCCTTACTCTCCTCCTATCTATCACAGAGAGTAAGGAAGAAAGACTCTGTTTCAGATAGCTATAATAAGGTAAACTTTTAAAAAAGATGGTTGTTTTTTCACTAGAACTTTCCTCTTTACTTTACTATAGGCAGATTTTCTACCAGCATATTTTTTTACCCTAAAAAAGAACATACGTTCCGGTTAGGAGGATTTTTTATGAAACCTTTTCATTCTTTGCCTAATAACTCCTTATTAAAGCATTTTTTCTCTTCACCTTCTCACCAAAGAAAGTTTGAGAACTACCAGCAAAATCCAAGCAAGCAAACAAAAAAAGAGCTTGATCAAGCTTTTAAATGTTTTTATGAGGAAGTTCGACTTGTCGCATACTTTTCTCGATTTCTTTCTTCAGAAGCTATCGCTTTTAAGAAGAAGATTCAAAAATATGAATATACTCACTCTTTTGTATTGGATAAACCAGTGTTTGAAAATAACAGAGAGCCTAGAATAAATATGATCAAGGATGACAGTTTTTTTAATTATTATCATCAGCATGAGGAACATATAGAGGAATGTATTACAAACGAATACACTTATCACTGTGTCAAAATGCTTACAAAACGCGAAAAAACCGTTCTCTATCTACATTTTTATGTTTGTTTAACAAACGTTGAAATTGCTCAAAAGCTCGCTGTCTCTCCCCAAGCCATCTCAAAAACGAAAAAAAATGCCCTGAGAAAACTGAGGAGGTCTAGAATATGATGGAAAGTATAAGTATTGTCTCTCTTATCCAGCATGCAGGATTTCCGATAGCAATGACCTTCTACTTGTTATCCCGTTTTGAGAAGCGCATGGAAAATTTAGAACGCGAAGTATCCCAACTTCGTGCACTTCTGCAAGGTAGAAAGGAAGGATAATTTTGAACGAACAAACTAAGAAACAATATAAAATAGCTGTTCTCAATCTGCTTCAACCTAAGATTGCAAGCCTTGTAAAAGAAGCCCATCCCGTTTATCAAGAAGATTTAGAACAAGAATTAAAACTCAAAATGCTTGAGAAAATGCAAACTCCTTTTTTACACAATATCCCTAGTTTCTTTGAATTTGTGTCATCTAACGAAAAAGAATAAAATTCAAATTTAAATTGTATAACACTTTTAAATTATAGAAACAATATAACACTCAACCCTTATTACAAATTTATTTATCTAATATAATATCAGTAAAGTGATGCACTTTTTTCATAAATTAGTATAGACTATTTAAATAAATGTGTTATACTCTTTTTAAGTTAAAATAAAAACGTTATGAAAAAAGGATGATATTGCTTATGAGTACTGTCGATATGTCAACAAAATTAACTGAACTATTAACGCTTCCGTCTGTTCAACATAACCTTGCAACACCTTCTCTTGTTGAACGTATTTTAGATCGTAAAGAAGGTATATTAACAGAAACAGGAGCCGTCAGTGTTGCAACAGGAAAGTACACAGGGCGTTCTCCTCTTGACAAATTTGTTGTACGTGATGCTTCTGTCGAAAAAAAAATCAATTGGGGGCAGGTAAACCAACCAATTGCTCCTGATATGTTTTCTCGTTTATATGAGAAAGTTGTAAATCATTTAAAGAAAAAAGATGAACTTTTTGTATTTGATGGTTTTGCAGGGGCAGACGAGAAATACCAACTTCCTCTTCGTGTTATTAATGAATATGCATGGCACAATCTATTTGCGCGTCAGCTATTTATCCGTCCTGACAAAGATGCGGATTTAAAGACTCATAAGCCTGAGTTTACAATTGTATCAGCACCTGACTTCAAAGCAGATCCGGCTATAGATGGAACAAACTCTGAAACATTCATTATTATTTCTTTTGAAAAACGCATTATCTTAATTGGGGGAACAGAATATGCTGGGGAAATGAAAAAGTCCATCTTCTCTGTTATGAACTTCCTTCTTCCTGAGCAAGATATTTTATCAATGCATTGTTCAGCGAACGTTGGCAGTGAAGGTGATGTTTCCCTTTTCTTTGGTTTATCTGGAACAGGAAAGACAACCCTTTCTGCAGATGAAAACCGCCGCCTTATTGGAGATGACGAGCACGGATGGTCAAATTCTGGCGTCTTTAATATTGAAGGTGGATGCTATGCTAAATGTATTGGTTTAACAAAAGAAAAAGAGCCTCAAATCTTTGATGCTATCCGTTTTGGAGCAGTGCTTGAGAATGTTTTTGTAGATCCAAAAACAAAAACTCCAGACTATAACGATAACGCACTAACAGAAAATACAAGAGCAGCTTATCCGCTTGAGTCTATTGATAATATTATAAAACCAAGTGTTGCAGGTCACCCTTCAACAATCATCTTTCTTACAGCAGATGCAACAGGTACGCTACCTCCAATTAGCAAACTAACAAAAGAACAAGCTATGTATCATTTCTTAAGCGGATACACTAGTAAACTAGCAGGAACAGAACGAGGTGTCACAGCACCTGAAGCCACATTCTCTACGTGCTTTGGCTCTCCATTCCTTCCTCTTCCTGCTACTGTATATGCTGAGATGCTTGGAAAGAAAATAGTAGAACACGGTGTGGACGTTTACCTTGTAAACACAGGATGGACTGGCGGCGTTTATGGCGTTGGCCAACGTATGAACCTAGCTTACACACGCGCAATGGTGCAAGCAGCACTTGAAGGTGAACTTGCTAATGTAGAAACAGTTCAAGACGGTATTTTTGGGCTTCATATGCCAATGCATGTTCCTGGAGTGCCAGATGAAGTTCTGCAGCCTTTCAAAACGTGGAAAAACCCTGAGGAATATAAAAATGCGGCAACAACGCTTGCATATCAATTCAAAGAGAATTTCAAAAAATTCTCAACAAACAATTCTGAGATTGAAAAACTTGGTGGACCAATCGTTTAATCGAAAGAGCGAGCGCAACAGCGCTCGCTCTTTTAGTTTGTAGAATTCAAGGAAATGAACTCATATGTTAAAAAAGTCGTTTCTTTGGACCATTCTATTTTCTTTATGATTGCTCGTCCTCGACTTTCGCCTTCTTTAGTCGTACGGATGTCAATTGGAATATCAAGTGGGTAAAGACGGTATCCACTTTTTTCAAGTGCAAACTCGTTCTCCCCTACTCTTTCTTCGTTGCCTTTTGTTACAATCATCGTGTTTAGCTCCATTGGCATACCCATAAAAATCACCTCTTTTTTTTTATTATATCAAATTATCAAACCTGTGAAAGGCTTGAATGCTTCTTCATCCAGCTTGTAAGTGAATGAACAATTCGGCGATTTTCACGTGGTGGAAAGTAATGTGTAAACCCCTCAAAGTACCATGCTTCATATGTATGATTTAGCTTTTTGAGTTCTTCTTCTAATTTGTAAGCATGTTGTACTGAGACATTTTCATCCTGTACTCCATGTATAAGGAGTACAGGACAAGAAATTTGATCCACTTCATAAAGAGGGGTACGCCACTTGTAAGCTTCTGGTACCTTATTTGGACTTCCTCCAATAACGCGCTTCATCATTCTACGCAAGTCTTTTCGCTCATTGTAGGTGAGCACCATGTCTGTTACGCCTCCCCATAATACAAGAGAGCGAACGGTATCGGATAATTCAGCAACCAAAAGAGCCATTACTCCTCCTCTTGAAAACCCAAAAACGTGAATGTTATCCTTGTCTACTTTTGAATGTTGCTCAAGCACTCCTAAGGCACTCAGCGCGTCATAACGATCTTCTCCTGCAAAATCTTCATTTCCTTCTCCCCCTTGGTTTCCTCTATAAAAAGGGGCCATTACAACAAATCCTTCTGAAGCAAATTGAACAATTCGACCAACTCGAACCATACCAACGCTTTTAATGCCTCCTCTTAAATATAAAAAACCATCGTATCTTCCGTTAGCTACAGGCTCTGCTAAAAGTCCTTTAACACGAAGTCCATCCACCATATATTCCACAACATGAAGGAGTACATGCGGGTTTGGTGATGGAAATCGCTGCTTACTAACTACCGTTCCATTTAGCAAAAAACATCATCCTTTAAAATAATTTTTCTAGGCATTCACACATATTGTCTCCTCCTCATATTTTATCAATATAGACAAAAGAAGTCTTTTTAAAGGAGGTTTACTCTTTCATGATGAAAAAAGGTAAAGTTTATTTATCTATAGCTCTTCTCTTAGTTTGCTTAAGTTTGTTTGGATGTAGTCAAGAAACGAAAAAAACGGTCAGAGTTGGAGAAGTAACGCATTCTATCTTTTACGCTCCACAGTATGTCGCTGTTTCCAAAGGTTTTTTTGAAGAAGAAGGATTAGATGTTGAATTAAAAACAACGTGGGGCGGAGACAAAACAATGACGTCTTTACTATCAGACGGCATTGATGTTGCTCTCGTTGGTTCTGAAACATCCATTTATGTGCAATCTCAAGGAGCAGATGATCCTGTCGTTAACTTTGCACAGTTAACAGAAAATGATGGAACTTTTTTAGTAGCAAGAGGAAAAATAGAGAACTTCTCATGGGAACAGCTTAAAGGTTCTACATTTCTCGGTCAGCGTAAAGGTGGCATGCCACAAATGGTTGGTGAGTATGTATTAAAGCAGCATAATATTGATCCTAAACAAGATTTAGAGCTTATCCAAAATATTGATTTTGCAAACGTTGCGAATGCCTTTGCATCAGGAACAGGTGATTATGTCCAGCTTTTTGAACCAACGGCAAGTATTTTTGAGCAACAAGGAAAAGGCCATATTGTTGCCTCATTTGGAACCGAATCAGGCAAAGTTCCTTACACTTCTTTTATGGCGAAAGAAAGCTACCTTACTGAAAATGAAGAAACGATGGAGAAATTCACACGTGCTCTTTATAAAGCGCAAAAATGGGTTGATGAGCACAGTGCAGAGGAAGTAGCAAAAGAGATTGCTCCTCAGTTTGAAGATACGTCCTTAGAAACAATTGAAACTGTTGTTGATCGTTACAAGTCACAAGATTCCTATGCAAAAGATCCTTTGCTAAACAAAGCAGAGTGGAATCAGCTTGAGGAAATTATGAAAGAAGCAGGCGAACTACCTAAAAATGTGGATTATACAAAACTTGTGAACACGAAGATAGCCAAAAAGGCTATGGAAGAGTAGGCGATAAAAAATGACATTTCTTGATGTTCAAAACATAAGTCATACGTACTTCTCAAAAAAGCAAGCTACTTCTGTTCTTGAGAACATTTCATTCACTCTTGAAGAAGGCGAATTTATTTCTCTTTTAGGACCGAGTGGCTGTGGGAAAACAACGCTTCTTTCTATCATTTCTGGGCTCCTTTCTCCAACAGAAGGGAGCATATTTATCCAAGATCAAAAAATGAAAGACCGGAAAGACTTAATTGGCTATATGCTTCAACAAGATTATTTGTTTAATTGGAAAACGATAAAAGAAAATGTCCTTCTTGGGCCTAAAATCAAAAAGCAAACGTCAGCAGAATGGGAGGAAAAGGCGACAGCTCTCTTAGAAACTGTTGGACTGCCAAATGTAGAATCCCTCTATCCGAGCGAGCTTTCAGGTGGGATGAGGCAGCGTGTTTCACTCGTTCGTACACTCATTACGAATCCACAGCTTTTATTGCTTGATGAACCTTTTTCAGCGTTAGATTTTCAAACCAAATTAAAGCTTGAAGATCTTGTTGGGGAAACGTTAAAGAATTTCAATAAAACCGCCGTTCTTGTTACACACGATATTGGTGAAGCCATTGCAATGAGTGACCGTATTTTTCTTCTTTCAAGAAACCCGGGGAGACTTTCTAAAACATTTATCGTTCCTCAAAGTTTACGGAGCTTATCACCGCTTGAAGCACGTCAACATGAAGAATATAATGCCTTATTTCAACGCATTTGGAAGGAGTTTGAACATCTTGAACAATAATAAAAATACAGCCTTCCTTCATGAACAGTATTTGCGTACCTTAAAAAGAGAAAAAGTTTATGTTCGTCTTTTTCAACTTCTTATCCTCGTTTCTTTTTTTATTCTATGGGAAGTTGGTTCGCGAACAAAAATTTTAGATCCGCTTATTTTCAGTTCCCCTGTTAAAGTGAGCGAGCTTTTTATTGAAAAGCTGATAGATGGCTCTCTGTTGCAGCATACAAGCGTCACTCTTTTTGAAACACTGCTCGGGTTTTTAATTGGGACGCTTGCTGGGATTTTACTTGCATCGCTTCTTTGGTGGTCACCAAAGCTTGCTAAAATTCTTGATCCTTATCTTGTTGTATTAAATGCGATGCCTAAAGTAGCGCTCGGGCCGATTCTGATTGTTGCGATTGGACCAAACTTTTCCTCCATTCTAATTATGGGGGCTCTCATTTCTGTGATTATTACTACCATTGTTATTTATACATCATTTAAAGAAGTGGATCCTAACTATGTAAAAGTCCTTCGTATTTTCAATGCCTCACGACTTCAATGTTTTAAAGAAGCCATCCTACCAAGCTCTTTTCCAGCTATCATTTCTACTTTTAAAGTGAATGTTGGATTATCTTGGGTAGGCGTTATTGTCGGGGAATTCCTCGTTTCAAGTCAAGGGCTCGGTTATATGATTATTTATGGATTCCAAGTGTTTAATTTTACCCTTGTGCTTCTAAGCCTCTTGCTTATTGCCATTTTAGCTACGCTTATGTATCAAGGCGTTGCTATTCTTGAAAAAAAATTGCTGAAATAATAAAAAGGAACATCTCTTACGAAGATGTTCCTTTTTGAGGTAATATTCCCTGACGTCGCATTTCAGTTAACACGTGCTGAAGAACGTCATCTTTCATAATAAAACTGTATTCTTCATGATTTTTAATATCTTTTGGTAATTCTCTTACTAAAACAGGTCCTTTAGTTTCTAGGTAATCATCTCTTTTTTTAATCTCTGGAATAGAAGCAAAGTAAATGTTTTTGATAATAATTCGTTGGCGGCTACATACTTTATACTGCCCTAAATAGTGTAAATCTGTAACAACTCCACCTGTTTCCTCCATTACCTCTCGTCTAGCAGCTTCTGCAGGTGTCTCTCCTTGCTCTACTTTTCCACCTGGAAACTCCATTCCACGTGTTGAATGATCTGTTAAGAGCCATTGGCCTTCAAAACGACACACAACCCAGACATGTTTCGGATTTTTAGAAAAAGCATGTTTATTAAAAGACAAAAAAACTTGATTCTGGTAGCTATCTTTAAACGTGTACATATGACATTACTCCATCGCTCATTATTATGATTTCTATTGTAGCATAGAAGTTTTCAATACGTTCTTTTTTCCCGACAAAAAAAGAGCAATTATTGAAATCACTCTTTATTTCTGTTCAGCAACGGCAGGATTTGTTCAATATGGGCTTTGGCATTCTCATCTCCAAGCTCATACAATTTATCATATATAGCACAAATATGGCGATCATAAATGTCATTTCCTTTATCATGATGATATTCTAAGTATGGAACATGGGCTCTGAAGTAGTTACCCCAATCTGTTGCTCTGTTTTCATTAAAGATCTCTCTTAGTTCTTCTATTTCCTCATTATTGGCATAAATCGTATAGTTCCAATCTGACGCAGTACTAATTTGTGAAATTTCCCCTGTTGCTAATGTAACGTAATAGGTTTGTCGCTCGTTTATCATAGAATTCTCTCCTCTTTGTAGAGATAATAGTGTTCTTATCCCACAAAAAGGAGAAAAATATTCATTTTATTTTTTAAATCGGTTTTGTAAGGCTTGAATTGCATTGATAATAATTTGTGGTACAGGTAGTCCTACTCTTTTTGCGTTATCAGTGATAGAAATGATTTCGTTAAGCGTATAAAATAGGATTGTTGTATTGCGGATGAAATTCTCATCCCAGAGTAGAACATCCATAAAGTTTGCTACAGCAACTAAAATAAAAATTAAAATCTTTTGAGCAATTCCTCTATAACCGATACGGCTATTGAATTTCTTGTGCACAATAGCTGATAGCAAGCCAGTTATATAATCGAGAATAACGCATGCCAAAAGAATAGTTAGTAAATAATCCCACCCACCGAACAGCAGTCCAGTAAAAGATCCGATGCTAGCAATGCCGAGCAAGAAAGACTGTTTAAACACAGTTTCCCTCCTCCCAAACTCCTATGATAGGAAATAGTTAATTCACAGTATTATTATATGTACAAACTACCAAAGTGCGTGGGAATTTAAAGAAATGAAGATAACGTGTAAAAAAAGAGGGAAAAGGAGGCATATATCATATAAAAAAGCAAACAAGCATAAGGCCTGTTTGCTTTTCATTACATTTTCACAATAACTCTACCCGTTGATTTTGCTTGTAAAATGTTGTCTAGAGCATTTGGAAGTTCTTCCAAGGAAATCTCTTTGTTCACAAGCTTTGAGAAGTCTTGGGGTTTTAAATCTCCTCCCATTCGCTCCCAAAGTTTTTGTCTACGCTCCATTGGACAATAAACAGAATCAATGCCAAGGAGGTTTACCCCACGCAGTATGAATGGATAAACAGATGTTGGAACTTGGCCTCCACCCGTTAACCCACTTACGGCAACAGAACCGTTATAAGAGATTTGACTAAGAATTGACGCTAGCACTTCACCACCAACAGGATCTACGGCTCCTGCAAACTTTTGTTTATCAAGCGCTTTTATTTTGCCATTGTAAACATCCTCACGCGAGATAATCTCAGACGCCCCAATACTTTTCAAATACTCGTGCTGTGATTCTTTCCCGCTGCTTGCTACAACGGTATAGCCCCGCTTAGAAAGCATTGCGATAGCAACGCTACCAACTCCACCTGTTGCTCCTGTCACAAGAACATCACCGTTTTCTTCTTGAAGACCGTTTTCTTCTAACCGTTGAACAGATAGAGCAGCTGTAAATCCTGCTGTCCCTAAAATCATTGCTTCTTTTAATGTTAAACCTTCTGGTAATGGTACAATCCAATCTCCACGAAGGCGTGCATATTCACTATAACCACCAAAATGAGAAACCCCAATTTCGTAGCTTGTTGCAATTACTTTGTCACCTTCTTTAAAGCGCTCATCTTTTGAGGAAACAACTTCTCCTGCAAGATCAATTCCAGGGATAAAGGGATAAGAAGAGACAATTTTTCCATTCTTAATACTTGCTAGTCCATCTTTATAGTTCACACCAGAGTAAGCAACTTTTACAACAACATCTCCTTCTGGTAAGTCTGACAGAGATAGATGCTCAATGTTCCGTGAAACCTCTTCACCTTGTTCACGAATAACTAATGCTTTAAAAGTCTCTTTCATAAAAATTCTCCTTTCTTATATTCCCATACAATTTATATTAAATGAAAACAGAGAGTGTAACAAATATCTGCTACACTCTCTGCCTTCACGCTTCTGAAATTACTTTTAAAACTGTTTTGCAGCCCATCCAAAGTAAGCGAGGAGCGTAATAAAGAAGTTCAGGTACTTCAAGCAAAACGTCAAAGGCTGTCTCTGCTACTTCCTTCTTTCTCCTGTTCTGCTTTTTCTTTTTCAGCTTCACTTCTGCACCGTCTCCTTTCTTTGTTTAAAAAGATATACGGAGCAAAGAGAGAAACTGTTTCAAAAACTTGCTAGAAGCAAAAAAGCGAAGATATTCTCCGCTTTTTCTTATCGTCCTAAGAACGAATTTAACATCCATTTATGTTTTTCAAAGCTTTTATGCATAGCAAGGAGCATATCTCCTGTTGTTTCATCGTCAGCTTCTGCAGCAGCATCCATACCTTCTTTCAACTCTTTTGTTAATGTATTGAAGTCTGCTACAAGGTTTGCTACCATGTCTTTTGCACTTTCATTCTTTTCTGCTTCTTTGATAGAAGACATTTCAAGATATTCTTTCATTGTTGCAACAGGTTTTACTTCAAGAGCTAATAAACGCTCTGCTAAGTCATCAATATTTGTAGCTGTCTCGTTGTAAAGCTCTTCAAACTTTTCATGTAGGGTAAAGAAGTTTTCTCCTTTTACATACCAGTGATAATTATGTAGCTTAATGTAAAGGACACTGAAATTTGCGATTTGATTATTTACAATTGTTGTAACTTTATTGTTTGACATCGTTATTCCTCCGAATTATTTTTTTTAACACATTTTCTCTATTATAGTTGTACCCACTTTTACACAATGTTCAAACTTAAAATTATGGAAAAAAAGCGTCCTTTTTAAAAAAGGACGCTTTTTTTCTTAACCAAATACTTTTTCTAAATCTTCATCATTTTGTTCAAGCCAGAACTTCATTAGACGTTTTGCTCCATCTAAATCGTGAAGTTTCGCTTGACCGCATTGTGTTTCATTTGCAGCTGGGATTTCAGTAATATTCACAGCATCTTCAAATGTTTCTCTTAACAATGTAATGATTTCTTTTACAGTTGGCTCGCCGCTTACCACTAAATAGTACCCTGTTTGGCAACCCATTGGAGAAACATCAATGATATCAAAATGGTCGTGTTTCTCTGCGTATTTACGGATTGTAAATGCTAAAAGATGTTCCAATGTATGAATAGTATCAGGCTTCATCGCTTGCTTATTCGGTTGACAAAAACGGATATCAAACTTATTAATTAATCCATCAGTTCCTACTTTATGAACACCACAATGACGAACATAAGGAGCTTTCACGGCTGTATGATCAAGTTCAAAACTTTCAACTGAAGGCATAAAAAAGCTCTCCTTTCAATGTATCATTTGTATTTTTTAATCGTATCTAGTATAACATATCGTAGGTTATAATAAATTTAGAACACTCTTTTTAAGGAAGGTTTTATTTATGAAAAAATTATTGCTCTGGCTTATTAGAGGATATCAGCTGTTCATTTCTCCCCTTTCTCCTCCACGCTGTCGCTTTCATCCCACATGTTCACACTATGGTCTTCAATCGATTCAGCGCTTTGGAGCCATTAAAGGTACCTACCTTACAATAAAACGAATATTAAAATGCCATCCCTTCCATCCAGGAGGCTTTGATCCAGTTCCTGAAAAAAAGGACAAGCATTCACATTTAAAATAATTATTTCGCTGAAGTAACGGCTTTTTCGTCACGATCTACAACATCTAATTTTCCTGTTGCAGGGTCAATGACTAAACCGTGCACAGGGACGTTTGGTACAAGCGGATGGTTGCGAATTTGATCAACGCTTTGTTGAACGCTATCTGTTACATTATCAAATCCACGAAGCCAGTCATCAAGGTTAACTCCAGCATTTTCTAACGTATGGATTGTATCTTCTGTAATACCGCGTTCAACAAATTTTTTCTTTACAGACTCTGGATTGATACTGCTCATTCCGCAGTCATGATGACCAATAACAAATACCTCATCTGCGCCTAATTCATAAATAGCAACAATAAGGCTGCGCATAATTCCGCCAAATGGTGTTGAAACAACAGCACCTGCTGATTTTACAATTTTAGCGTCTCCGTTTTTTAAGTTCATACTTGCTGGTAAAAGTTCGATAAGTCTTGTGTCCATGCATGTTAAAATAACGCATTTCTTGTTTGGAAACTTTGTTGTTTCAAATGTTTTGTACTCTTGTTTCTCAACGAATTGCTTGTTATATTCTAGAATTTGTTCTAACATTTTTCTACTCCCCTTATCATATCTTATATTGTGAAATTCATTATTTATTATATCAAATTTTTAAAAAAGAGGATGTCCTAAAATTTATCCTTTTAGAACATCCTCCTTTTATTGTTGTTTTTACTTCATATTATATTTCTTCTTAAACTGCTCTGCTCGTCCATCACGGTTACCAAATTTTTGACGGCCTGTGTAGAATGGATGTGTGTCAGATGAAACCTCTACTTTTAAAAGCGGATAAGTGTTTCCGTCTTCCCACTCTATTGTCTCGTTTGATTTCTTTGTTGAACCACTTAAAAATTTATATCCGCTGTTTGTGTCCATAAATACTACAGGCTGATAATCTGGATGTAAATTTTGTTTCATAGTTATCGTGCTCCTTTCAAAATCATATCCCTATTATAAAACGTAACCATTACTATTTGCAAACGAAAAGTTTTCCTCCCTTCCAAAATCATGAATAATTAATTCCAATAAGTGGACAATAAGGTTTATTGATACTTCACTGGAAAGGTAGGAGCATTATGGATCACTTAGTTACAGCACGCTCAATGTTTGGAATGACAATGGGTTTTCATATTATTTTTGCCACACTAGGCGTTGGTCTTCCTCTTATGATTCTCATTGCAGAACTTTTATATCAAAAAACAAAAGATCCGTCTTATAACATTATGGCACAGCGTTGGATCAAAGGTTTCTCTGTTTTACTTGGCGTTGCTATTCCAACCGGAACAATTGCCGGAACACAGCTCTCTTTATTGTGGCCTGGTTTTATGGAGGTTGTTGGTAAAGTTATGTCTCTTCCGTTCCAAATTGAAATTTATGCTTTTTTTATTGAAGCTCTCTTTTTATCTATCTACGTGTATGCAGCAGACCGCATTTCTCCATTGATGAGGATTATTAGTGTCATATCTATTGCAATTGGTGGAGCAGCTTCAGCTGTCTTAATTACGAATGTCCATGCTTTTGAAGGAACTCCTGCAGGGTTTACCATTACAGATGGAAATATTACTAATGTTGAACCTTGGGCAGCTTTCTTTAATCCAAGCTTTTTAGTCACAGCAGGGCATGTTGTTGTCTCAGCATATACAACAGTTGGTTTTATTATTGCTTCGATTGCTGCTTACAAAATGCTACGCTCGCGCAAAGATAAAAAGGTATACTCTTTCCACCGAAAAGCTCTTATTATCGGTTTAACTGTTGGAGGAATATTCTCTTTTCTAACAGCCCTTAACGGTCATGAATCAGCGCAGCATCTTTATGAATATCAGCCAGAAAAGCTAGCAGGTGCTGAAGGGCTTTTCGAAACTCAGGATCATGCTCCACTAACACTCGGAGGATTCACGGATGTTGAAAATCAAGAAATTAAATACGGAATAGAGTTCCCATGGGCGTTAAGCTTTTTAGCTGGCAACAGTTTTAATACTACTGTAATTGGGCTTAATGATTTCCCAAGAGAATATTGGCCACCGTTATTTATTCACACTTTATTTAACTCAATGGTTGTCATTGGTGGATTTCTTCTTATGTTAGCTCTTGCAGCATTCGTGTGGACGAAGTTCTTAAAGAAAAAAGAATTTCCGAAACTTTTTCTCTGGGCATTTATTATCTCAGGCCCGCTTGCTGTAATTGCTATTGAATCCGGATGGATCTTTGCTTGTACAGGACGTCAGCCATGGATCATTTACCGTATGATGAAGACGTCTGAAGCTGTTACAACATCAGCAGATTTAAGTCTACTCTTTTTCCTATTCCTTCTTGTCTATATTATTTTAGGAATAGCTGTTGTTCTTGTGCTTCGCTATTACTTCAAGAGACATCCTGTTTCAGAAGATTTAGCTAAACTAAACTCTGAAGGAGGAATTTAAATGGCGGATACGCTCATTGCTGTTACTCTTTTGTGGGGGCTTGTTTTTATCTATGCCATTATGGCTTCCATGGATTTTGGAGCTGGGTTTTGGTCTATGGTGTATATTAACAAAGAAAAAACGAATGCAACGAATATTGCAAACCGTTACCTTTCACCAACATGGGAAGTTACAAACGTATTTATTGTAGCTATTGTGGTTGGATTATTTAGTTTCTTTCCAAGTGCTACATTTACGCTCGGAACAGTTCTCCTTATTCCAGGAAGTATTATGCTTCTCTTGCTTGCGATTCGAAGCGGATTCCTTGTTTTTTCTCACATGGCTAAAGGATATGAAAAAGCACTAATTTACGTTTCTGGCGTATCAGGTATTTTCATCCCTGCTCTGTTAATTTGCGTTCTCCCTATCACACACGGTGGCTATATTAACAAAGTGAATGGAAACGATCATTTAAATTTAGGAGCACTTTTTACTAGCCCAAACGTATATATGTTTATGCTATTCGCCTTCACATCAACGCTATTTCTTTCATCACTTCTATTGACAGATTACTCCAAAACATCTGATCAGTACAATGCATACGAAGTATATCGACGTGATGCTCTCATCACAGGCCCATGCTCCCTTATTGCTGGGTTTCTTGTTATAGCAACATTACGAACTGAAAGCCCTTGGATTTACAACAATATGATGGATCATATTTGGGCTCTAGTTGCTTCTATTATTGCTTTTATTATCGCAGGACTGTGTCTCTTCCTTCCAACAAAATCAAGGCTTGGAAGACCCCGCATTTCTGTTGTGATGGTTATTATTCAATATTTCTTTGCAAGCTATGTGTATGGCCGCTCTCATCTCCCATACATGGTTTACCCACATGTAACACTTGAAGAAGGATTTACAGATCCGGCAACTTTTAAAGCTCTGTTTATCACTTATATTGTAGCGTTCATCATTCTCTTCCCTGGGTTTGTGTATTTTTGGAGACTTTTCATGAAAGATCGCGGCTATCTGAAGAAGAACTTCAAATCAAAAGATGATAATGATCCAGAAGGTGCCTATTAAAAAAACCCCCTCCTAGGACTCTCTAAGAGGGGATTTTTGATTATATAAAAGAGTTGTTAATAAGTAATCACTGACTTTTGCTAACAAAAGGTAATATTCAGTTAAGGATTGAAAAGACTCTCTCGGGATATTATGCCAGTACTTGTCAATAAGTTGAAGTAAATAGAGAGAAGAACGTTCTTTTTGCGGGGCTTGATAGAACAAAGTTGTAATTTTCTCTATTGCCCTTATAATAGGCTTCTTCCACTTTGCTTCACTTTTTGTACTTTCTATTATCCAATCTAAGAACAACCCTTCTTTCCTTATGTCATTACAGCTCATACTATCCCTCTTTCGTTTTTTATTAGTCTATCTTTTGAATTACTCGGTAGATTGCGCTCCACGAATGATGAACAAAGTAAATTGGTTTAGCGCTTTTTTTCGCTTTCTCTTTAATTACTTTTGCAAGATTATGATTGATAAAATCAGTAATGACAAGCACGAAACGAATATGTTCTGGAATATCTCGCTTTACCATGTTTGCCTTACGTCCGTCTAAATGAATCACCTCATTGTACCCTTCATTCTCTAATCTTGTTGTAATATGTTTAACACGGTCTCCTCCAACAACTAAAATCGATCCCATTTTAGCTCCACCCTTCTTTTATTTCTTCTATTTTCACGTTCATTATGTTAAATTCTTGGCGTTCCATAATCATATTTAAGTATCCTCAACAAGCAATCAGAATATTTTTTCTCTTTGCTCTTCTATAACTAGCATAATTGAGAATGATTCTCTTTGTCAACAACTAATTGATAACATTTATCAATTAGTTGTTCTGTCCTATAGAAAAAATAAATGAGCATGCTTATATTGCATGCCCATTTATAGCTAGATTCTTTGCTGTTTACGCTTTAAAGCTGATTCATAAATCTCTTTCTCTTCTTCACTTTGGGGCACAATTTTTGGAACTTCTATTGTTTTTCCCTCTTCATTGATAGCTACCATTGTGACAAAAGAAGTTGTAGTAGTAACTCTCTCTTTTGTTTTCCAATCTTCTTTTATCACTCTTACATATACTTCCATTGAACTCCTTCCTGTATGAGCAATTAGTCCTTCAATACTTAAAATATCTCCAACCTTTACGGGAGATAGGAAATCCACAGAATCAATAGAAGCTGTGACCGTTGTTGAAGCAGAATGTTTCATTGAAACAATAGCAGCCATCTCATCAATGGAGGCCAGTACTCTTCCCCCAAACATTGTTCCTAGATTATTTGTATCAAGAGGAAGAACAAGCTTTGTTTGCATAACCTTTGAATCTTTCATTAGAATTTCTTTCATGTTAAATTCTCCTTTTCTATTCACATACTAGCTTTGTCAGTAAAGGAGAATTTATACAAAAAATGACCCTTCAAATGAAGGGTCATTACTTTTCTGAAAAACCTTCGCTTTGTTTAAGCTTTTGTTGTGACAGTCGCTTAAAAAGAAGGCCATGCTTTGGTGAAGAAAGAAAAGCTAACAAGAAAAGCAGACCACACGAAGCTGCCATTGCACCTGCTATAGATATGTTCCAATATGATGCACTATAGTATCCAATAACAGCTGCTACTGCCCCAACAGCGGCACTTAGTATAATCATGACGATTAAGTGATCAGTTAATAAATAGGCTGTTGCTCCTGGAACAATAAGCATTGCAACAACTAAAATGGCCCCAACGCTATCAAATGAGGCAACAGTTGATAAGGAAAGCATCCCCATCAGCAAATAGTGAATAAATGTAACTGGAATACCAAGCTCAAGTGCCATTTGAGGGTCAAAAGAAGTAATCTTCAACTCCTTATAAAAAATCCATATTAATATGAAATTAATAAGAGCTACAGTTCCAAGCATCCATACTGCTTTAGGTCCTAAAGAATAACCGAAGAGCTCCAGTGTATTCCATGGCACAAATGTAATATCGCCCATAAGAGCATGATTCACATCCAAATGCACCTTATCTGCATAGACAGTCACAAGGACAACGCCAAGCGCGAAAAGAGATGTGAACACAACCCCAATAGCTGCATCTGATTGAACACCGCTTTGATGCAAAAGCTGAACAAACCAAGCTGTTAATAATCCAACAGAGGCTGCCCCAATCAGCATGTAAATACCGTCCAAGCTGTTGCTGACTAAAAAAGCTACAACAATACCGAGAAGTACAGTATGACTAATTGCATCTGCTAGCATTGCCATCTTACGGAGAATTAAAAAACAGCCAATTGTTCCACAAACAATCCCAACAAGCATTCCGGTAATAATAATCCATCCTTCAAAGCTCAAATTCCTAACCTCCTTTATGAAATATTTTCTGGCGTTGTTTCTGTTAGTTCGCTCTCTTGTTCTTTTAAAAGGAAAGGCATACGACCCTGGTTTTTAAGAATGTCTAGAAGTTCTGTTAGAATATCTTTTGGTATATCTCTGATTTCCCCGTGAGCTGTTCTTAATTGGAGATGACCATAGTGCATTTCATTCATAAGATACACTTCCATTAGCCTTCTTTTTAAGGTCAGCTCGTGAGCTACTGAAAGACCTTCTTCTGTTAAACGATATTCCTCTCTACTATTTTTCTTCAATAACTGCTCTGAACGTAACTTTTTTAAATTTCGTTCTAATTTCCTCTGTGAAATAAATCTTGTTTTCATAAGATCTGAAGAAGACATAGACGGAGAATAATCTTGCTTTTTCTGAAGCTTTGCCCACTCTTCTCCTTCATAAAAAAGAACAAGAACATCCTCTCTTAGCATGTTTTGATTAAAACGAATTCTTTTAATTAACGTGGAAATGAGCCCTCGCTTTGGAGAAAATAAAAGTGAAAAAAGGAAGAGGACAGTTAAAGACAAAATAATTACAGGGCCTGTTGGTAAAGAGGCGTAACTTAAGCTCACAATTGTTCCAAGCCCTCCAGAAACGAGGCCCATTATCCCTGATAAGATTGTCATAACGCTCAATTTGTCTGTCCAGTAGCGCGCCGTAATAGCTGGAGTGATGAGTAAAGCAGACATTAAAATTACGCCAACAGCTTGCAAGCCAATAACAACCGCAAGTACAATCATTGTCATTAGTAAACCATTTAATCCTCTCACAGGAAGTCCTAATCCTTTTGCAAACTGTGGATCAAATGTGATGACCTTAAGTTCTTTAAATAAAAGAGCTGTTACACATAAAAGAAGCAGAGAGATGATACTAATAATCTGAACATCTGCTCCAACAAGAGAAGCCGCTTGACCGAATAAGAAATCGTCAAGTCCACTTTGATTTCCGGCTCCATTATGCTGGATATACGTAAGAAGAACGATCCCTATACCAAAGAAGACAGAAAGCACAAGCCCAATCGACGTATCTTCTTTAATACGTGAATGCCTCACAATGAATTGAATACAGTAAGTTGCAATCATTCCTAGTATAGTAGCTCCAATGATGAATGGGATAAGCGCCTTTTCTCCTACAATGAGAAAAGCGAGACATATTCCAGGAAGAGCTGCATGTGCCATTGCATCTCCAATTAAGCTTTGCTTTTTTAAAAGAGCAAAGCTGCCAAGAACCCCACTGCAAAGACCTAACAGTAATGTTCCAAGCAATACCCACTGAACGTTTCCATTCTTAAAAACTTCTTGAATAACTTCCATCGTCCTCCCTCCTCTACTTTTTAGATGTGACAAGCATTTCTTGATTTAAAAATGCTAATCCCCCGCCATATGTTGTTTGTAAATTATCAAAGGTAAATACCTCTTCTGTTGGGCCTATTGCAATCTTTCTCATATTCAATAGAAAAACCCAATCAAAATATTCTTGAACAGTCTGCAAATCATGATGAACAACAAGAACCGTTTTTCCTTGTTTTTTTAGTTCATCTAGTAGAGTAATAATTGCTTTTTCAGTTGCAGCATCAACTCCAACAAACGGTTCATCCATAAAGTACACTTTAGCATCTTGAGCAAGTGCCCTTGCTAGAAATACGCGCTGCTGCTGTCCTCCAGATAGCTGACTAATTTGCCTACCAGCAAATGCTGACATTCCAACTTTATCCAAACATTCCATTGCAAACTGTTTATCTTTTTTAGAAGGGTATTTCAGCCAGCCAATGTGTCTGTATCTTCCCATTAATACAATATCAAGTGCATTTGTGGGAAAGTCCCAGTCCACAGATCCTCTTTGAGGTACGTAACCAACAAGGCTTCTTTGTTTTTCATATGGCTTATCATAAATAGATACATGTCCGCTTGCTTTTGGTATCAATCCTAATATTGCTTTAATAAGTGTAGACTTCCCAGCTCCATTTGGACCAATAATTCCAATCAGTTTTCCTTCTGGAATTGAAAAGCTAACGTTTTGAAGAACTGGTTTTTTATGATAAGCAACCGTTAAGTTATCAACTCTTACAGGTTCCATGTCCTACCTCCTTTATTTAAGCGCCTTTGAAATTTGCTCAATATTGTGACGGTACATCCCAATATATGTACCTTCCTCTGTTCCTTCTTCCCCCATTGCATCTGAGTAAAGTTCTCCACCAATTTTTACATTGTGATCTGCTTTTTTCGCTCCCTCTACAACTGCATTGATTGATTTTTTAGAGACACTACTTTCAATAAATACAGCTTTAATTTTTTTATCGACAAGTGTATCTACTAAATTTTGAACGTCTTTTAAACCATATTCAGAGTCTGTACTTAAACCCTGTAGTCCCATAACATCCATATTGTAGGCTTTGCCGAAGTAACCAAAAGCATCATGAGCTGTAACAAGAATACGACGTTCCTTCGGGATTTCAGCAAACTTCTCTTTCGCTTCTTTTTTCACCTTATTTAATTCCTCTATATATTGCTCTGCATTTTTTTCATATTCACCTTTGTGATCAGGATCAAGCTTCACAAGTTCTTCCTTTGTCTCTTCAACTGCATACACCCAAAGCTCTGGATCAAACCAAACATGTGGATCATAAAGCTTTGCATCATCTACAGACTTAATGAGCTTTTCTTTTGGAATAGCTTCTCCTACAGGCACAACAGGTTTTTCTTTCTCAATTCGTTCAAAAATATCCCCCATCTTTCCTTCTAGATGTAGACCATTGTAAAGAATTATATCTGCTTCTTGTATTTTTTTAATATCTCCTTGAGAAGGTTGATAAAGATGTGGATCAACACCAGGTCCCATTAAGGCTTCTACTGTGACTTTATCTCCACCAATACTTTTAGCAATATCTGCAACTTGACCTGTTGTAGCTGTGATTTTTACTTTTTCTCCTTTATCTCCTGACGAGCTTGCCTTTTCACTTTGACAACCTGCCAGTACTAAAATGAACAAAAATGCCCCTATCATTACGACTAACTTCTTCAAAACTCATCCCCCTTTTGTGCTCGCACTATTTTTTTGCTCTAAGGCAACTTTTTAAGCAAAAAAATACCTTTTTCTTTTTAGAATAATTTATGCTTACATACTAAAAAGTTTCCTTAATACAAAAAATATAGCCTAATTGAAAAAATGTCAACTTTTTTTGTATATTCTTCATATTATCGTTCTGTTCTTCACAAACATCTTCTCTCTAAATATAAAAGCTCGGAAAGAAATTATTCTTCTTTCCGAGCTTTTATATTTAAAATTCTTCTTTTTTAGTTGCAATTTGATCAATAAAAGGCTCATCAATGAAAAATCCTAAACCACTTTCTAATGGTACTTCAATATGACCATCAAAAACTTTAATCCCTTTTTTGATCACATCTCGACTCCAATAACGGTCTGACGCAGAAACGTCACCTGAAATTGTAAAACCAGGCAAGCTTGCAAGTGCTACATTATGAGCACGAGACACACCAGATTCAATCATCCCACCAACCCAGAGTGGAAAATGATGTTTAAGAGCTAGCTCATGAATTTGAAGAGATGGGGATAGCCCACCAATTCTCCCTGGTTTCACAACAAGAATTTTGCAGCTCTTAAATTGAATCGCTTGGTAAGCTTTTTCAACAGATGTAATGCTTTCATCAAGACAAATCGGCGTTTTCAATACTCGCTGAAGTTCGCTATGTTGAAAAAATTCATCTTTTCCAAAGGGCTGCTCAATCATCATCAAGTTAAGAGAGTCAAGCTGTTCTAGAAGAGACATATCAGTGAATGTATATGAAGCATTAGCATCTGCCATAAGCGGTAAATCTGGGAATTGGTGACGAATCTTTTTCAAAACTTCATAGTCGTGACCAGGTTTAATTTTAATTTTAAAGCGTTTATATCCTGCCTTTACATATCCCTTAATACTTTGAATCATTGATTCTTCATCACTAATACCAATAGCTACTCCTGAGGAAATTTTAGAAGCTGTGCCTCCAAGGACCTTTCCTAACGGTTTGCCAAGCTTCTTTGCATAAAGATCCCATAGAGCTAAATCAAGCGATGCCTTAGCCATACTATGACCTTGAACGAATGAAAACAATTTGGTTGTTTCCCTTGGGTGTGTTACCTTTTCCCCTTTCAAAAAGGGAATTAAAAAATGCTTTAACGCATATTCACACGTATCTACCGTTTCTTCCGTATACCATGGAGTATCAAAAGCAACACATTCTCCCCAGCCAACTGCTCCTGTTTCATCTTTCACTTTAAGAAGTAAAAACTCTCTATCTTTTACTGTTCCATACTTTGTAGAAAAAGGACTTTTTAATGACAGACTCAACCTATATAAGGTGATATTCTCAATCTTCATTTTGTTGACCCTCTAGCAAAGAAAACAGCTTCCGTCTCACTAATTTATTTGAAGCGTTTCTTGTTAGCTCATCTACAAAATAAAAGTTTGCTGGAATTTTGAAGGAAGCGAGTCTTTTTTGACAGAATGATTTTAGCTCACTTTCCTCTATAGAGTGTGCCATGACAAGAAAAGCAGCCGGAACTTTCCCCCATCTTTCATCATCTTGACCTGTTACACCAGCTTCTTTAACAGCAGGATGCGAAAGAAGCACAGATTCTATTTCTGCCGGATATACATTTTCGCCCCCTGAGATGATTAAGTCTGAACGTCGATCAAGTACGTACAAATAACCATCTTCATCAACATATCCCATATCTCCCGTATGAAGCCATCCATCTATAATGGCTTTATTTGTTGCTTCTTCGTTGTAGAGATATCCTTTTGTCACGTTCGGTCCTTTTACAACAATCTCTCCTACTTCTTGCTTATTCTCTGATTTTATTTTTAGCTGCGCTGGGAAAAGCACCTTTCCAGCCGACCCAAGTTTAGTAAGCGCATCCTCAGGTGAAAGAGTTACAATTTGTGAGGAAGTTTCCGTCATTCCATATGTTTGATAGACAGGAATGTTTGCTTCTTTGCACTTTTCTAGTATTGGCAAAGGAGCTGGACCTCCTCCTAAGAGAAGACATCGAAATGTATCTGGATACGGCTCGTGAAGATGCTCTAGCATTTTCTGCAGCATTGCTGTTACACAGGATATAATTGTTACCCCCTCATAAAAAATAGCATGTTGCACTCTTTCTGCCTCAAATTTCTCATGAAGAATTACAGTCATTCCATATATGACGCTGCGCATTAAAATCGAAAATCCACTAATATGAAAAAGTGGCACGGCCAAAAGCCAACGATCATTATCATGAAGACCTAAGTTTAAAGAAGATCCAGTCGCACTCCACCAATGGTTCCCATACGTTTGAACAACCCCTTTAGGATTTCCTGTTGTTCCTGATGTATACATAATTGTTGCTACATCTGAAAGGGAAACTTCCTCTTGGAAAGATAGATTACGCTCTTCAAGTTTTTTCACTTCTGAAAATGAAGCTTTTTGAACACCTGTAATTGACGTTTTAAATAGTTCATCATCTGTAATAAGAATAGAAGCTTTACTATTTTCTAGCTGAAACGATAGCTCTTTCTCCGTTAGCTTAGTGTTTAAAAACACGACTTTAGCTCCTATACCAAGCAGTGCATGAAGAAAAATGACGAAATCTAAACTATTGTGAGCAAGAATCCCAACATGGCTTCCTTTTTCTATCCCAAGTGCCCCTAACTTCTTCCCTATTTCTTCTGCTTTTATAAAAAGTTCTTTAAATGTAATTTCTTCTTTCGGCGTTTTAACTGCAATCCGGTTCGGAGACAGAAAAGCTCTCTTTTTTAACCAGCTTGGCATTGTCTGTTCCATATTATTACTCCTTCTTTATCGAAAAAGCAGCTTAACGAAATTCATTAAGCTGCTTTCTCTTTGTTATTTTTAAGGGAATCTTGGGAACTGCTTGAAGTCTGGAGTACGTTTCTCTTTGAAAGCATCTCTTCCTTCTTTTGCTTCATCTGTTGTGTAGTAAAGAAGCGTTGCATCTCCACCAAATTGTTGCATACCTGCTAGTCCATCTGAATCTGCATTGAACGCAGCTTTTAGGAAACGAAGAGCAGTCGGACTTTTCTCAAGCATTTCGTTGCACCATTGAACAGTTTCTTCTTCTAGCTTCTCAAGAGGAACCACTGTATTTACAAGACCCATATCCAATGCTTCTTGTGCACTGTATTGGCGACATAAGAACCAAATTTCACGCGCCTTTTTATGCCCAACAACGCGAGCAAGATAACCAGCACCATAACCAGCATCAAAGCTCCCTACTTTTGGACCTGTTTGACCAAACACAGCATTATCAGCTGCAATTGTTAAGTCACAAACTAAGTGTAAAACATGACCTCCACCAATTGCGTATCCTGAAACCATTGCAACAACTGGTTTTGGAATAACACGAATTAAGCGTTGTAAATCAAGTACGTTTAAACGAGGAATCTGGTCATCCCCAACATAGCCACCATGACCACGTACTTTTTGATCTCCACCAGAGCAGAATGCTTTTTCACCAGCACCTGCTAGTACGATAACACCAACATTAGCATCATCACGAGCATATGCAAAAGCATCAATTAGCTCTGAAACTGTACGTGGGCGGAATGCATTATGCACCTCTGGTCTGTTAATTGTGATTTTAGCAATTCCATTGTACGTTTCATATAAAATATCTTCGTACTTACGTTCTGCAGTCCATTCTACTGTAGACATTTTTTAGTCCTCCTTTATTCATGTACACTTTGTAAAAACCCATCTACTATTTTACTAAAAATTCGAGGTTTTTCCACATGTATAGCATGCCCAACTTCTTTAACTCTTTCTAAAAAAGAGTTTGTAAGCTGCTCATCTATCTCTGAACCAATCTGACAAAACTTTATATCAAGTTTTCCTGTGATAAGAAGTGTTGGCATATTGAGAGTAGACAAAAGCGGCCACCATGAAGGCTGCATGCCTGTCCCCATCCCAATTAAGCTATTTGCTAAACCGCGGGGAACGTTTTTTAATCGCTCTTTTCTTACTTCTTCAATAATATCATTTGGCAAGGACTTTTGAGAACGAAAGAGCGGGATGTTTTCCCACTTTTCGACAAAAGCCTCTATTCCTTTTTCGTTAATGAAAGAAGCAAGTTGCTCATCATTCAATTGACGAGCTTTCTTTTCTTCAATTGTCTTAAGACCAGGTGAAGAGCTTTCTAATATAAGTGCTGTCACTTTATGAGGATATAAGATTGCAAACGATAACGCAACTCTTCCACCCATTGAATAACCAAGAATCGCTGCTTTTTCAATCTTTAATTCATAGAACAATTGAAGCAAGTCTGCTACAGTTTCCTCCATCGTATAACGACTAGGATCAGCAGGCTTGTCTGTTTCTCCATGTCCAATAAGATCTACTGTAATCACTTTATAATGAGTAAAATCTTTCTTCACATGTTTCCATGTTGCCTGAGATCCTGTAAAACCGTGAAGAAGCAGAAGAGGTGGGCCTTCTCCTTCGATTTCAATATTATAATTCACTCCACGAATGATTTTGTTCATTTTTTCTTTTCCTCATTTAAAGCATCCTCAATATCTTTCCACATGCTTCGATGTGTTTCAACATTCTTCGTACGCACTGTTTCAATCTCAATGACTGTAACACCTTTCGTTCTGAAAGATTCCTCAAGGTAATAACGAAAATCCGCCCAATTGCTCGCTTTATGAAATGACCCATGATAAGCTTTTACAGCATTTGAGAAATCAATTCCGAGTGGCGTACCAAAGAGAAGTTCGAAATGCTTTTCTTCCTTTGCTTGAGGAAGAAAAGAGAAAATACCTCCACCATCGTTATTAACAAGCACAACGGTTAGGTTCAATTCATTCAAATGTGCAGCTAATAACCCATTTAAATCATGATAAAAAGATACATCGCCAATTAATAATACAGAATGATGATAAGCAGTACTTGCGCCAAGTGCTGCTGAAACAACTCCATCAATTCCGTTAGCTCCCCTATTTGCTAATACATCTAGACTTTTAGATGACTTTCTTAAAAATGTATCAACATCTCGAATAGGCATAGAGTTTCCAACAAAAAGAAGGCTTTGCTCTGGAAGAGCTTCTTGAAGTTCTACAACAACTTTTCCTTCATCAAGTTCCTCTGTATTGGCCATTGCCTGCTTAAGAAGGTCACTTGTGATATTTTGCACATTCATCCATTTTGAAAGCCAATTTTTTGAGAAAATGATGTTTTCACATTGTTCCCTTAAGCTTCTACATAAAAATTCTTCATGCGATACAATAACATCTGTTATCGTTCCTGTCGGATCACGCCAATCTAATGTATGATCTACCATTATGAAATTTTCTGGTGCGTAGTTTGTCATAAACTTGAGCGTTGTTTTTGAAACAGGCATTCCACCGAAACGAACAATAAGATCTGGTGCTAATTCTTCAGCTACCTTTTCATTTTTTAAGAAAGTATCATAACTATCCATTACAACATCTTGCACTAGCTTATTTGTTCGAATATTTGATAAAGGATCAGCAAGAATAGGAATATTAAGCATATCTGCTAAAGCAACAATCTCCCTGCTTCCTTCTTCAGAAATTTGTTGGCCGCAAATGAAAAGAGGTTTTTCTGCTCTTTCCAACAATTGTTCTACGTAAGCAACATCAGCTTGGGAACCAATTCTCTCGCTTACTTTTTTTCGCTCTTCTCTTCTTTCTTCAAAGAAATTGTGCACTTCTGCTAAGTTAGGGAGAAGTGGCTCTCGAAGCGGGAAGTTCACATGTGTAACGCCTTGGCCACCACGTTCAGCAACATGAACAGCTCTTTTAGCTACTTGTTTAATATACCGAAGAGCTTCTACTGAGCTTTCAGGTATAGAAACATCCACAAACCATTTGGCATACTTACCGTACAAGTTTACTTGATCAATTGCTTGTGGAGCCCCTACTTCTCTTAGCTCATGCGGTCGATCTGCTGTTACAATAACAAGCGGGACACGAGAATAATGGGCTTCTACAATAGCAGGAAAATAGTTAGCTGCTGCTGTACCTGACGTACAAAGCAAAACGACAGGATGCTGTTTTGCTTTCGCTATTCCTAAAGCGAAAAAAGCCGCAGATCGTTCATCAATATTAGTATACACATTTAGTTCGTCACACTCTGCCATTGTAAGTGCAAGCGGAGTTGAACGAGATCCAGGACTGATAACAACGTCCACAATGCCACTGCTTACTAGTCCATCTACAAATGTTGCTACATATGAAGTAAGAGCATCACTTGTCATTGTTCATTCCTCCTAACGCTGAAAGCATTGGCTTAAATTTTGTTTTTGTTTCTTCATATTCACTTTGAGGATCTGAATCTCCCACAATTCCACAACCTGCAAAAAGTGATGCTTCATGACCACGCAGCAATGCTGATCGTATTCCAACAATAAATTCACCGTTACCATCCCCATCAAGCCATCCAATTGGGGCTGCATACCATCCTCTTTCAAACACCTCTAGCTTTTCTAACACCTCAACAGACTCTTCTTTAGGATATCCACCAAGAGCAGGAGTTGGGTGCAGTTTCTCCACAAGTTCAATAAGAGTGGTTCCTTCTTTTGCTTTTCCTTTAATAGGAGTATATAAGTGTTGAATATGCTTTACTTTATAAAGAGTTGGATGCTCAGGGGCATATACATTTAAGCACGTCTCTTTCATTGCCTTTTCAATCATATTTACAACAAGGTTATGTTCAAACAAGTTCTTTTCGTCGTTCAATAGCTCTTCCCCTAATTTTTCATCTTCCTCTGCAGAATGTCCCCTTGGGATAGAGCCTGCTAAGCACGTTGAAAAGACCTCACCATCAACACTTTTTACAAGTCGTTCCGGAGAAGCACCGATAAAACATTGGCTATCTTGTTCAACAGCAAAAATATAGCTTAAATTCTGTTCTTCTAGCAAGTTTGATAAGGCATATTCACTCCATATTTTTTCATGAAATGTTACTTGTAATTCACGTGCTAATACAACTTTTTCAATTTCACCACTTCTAATCTGTTCTGTTGCATGCTTCACAGCTCTTTTCCATTCTTCAGGAGCGACTTCATGTTGAACAGCATCTCTGTTATGAACTTGAGATGGAAGAGTGTCAGAAGCAAGAAAAGTTTCTTCGATATGCTCCATTTCTTTTATAATGTCCTCTACTGATTCGCCTTGCTTAATATATCGATTAAAGGTTAAAAAAGCTTCTTTATTATAGGAGGTAAAAAGAACTTTAGGAACAAAAAAACGACTAACAGGAAAACTCGTCCATAAATTATCTTCCTTTTGATAAGGATGAAAAGAGAATCCTCCAAAAAGCAAGTTACCTGTCCCAAACGGTGTTTTGTTGTCCTCTGCACCTCCAATAAAACGCTTCCATTCTTCTTCAACATACTTAAAACGATCTCTACCCTTATTCTTTTCAATAATATGGGCATAATCAAATCCAACTAGATAAAAAGGATCATACGCATCTTTCCAAAAGAAACGCTTCCCTTCATATAAATGGCGCCCATTATAGTAAACAGAGAGAGGATCAAACTGAGCAATTTGCTTTACGATACTAACAAACTGAGGCTTCTCTAATTTATTAGCACGTAAACTAGCGTCTTCAATTTTCCGTTTCGCTTCCTCAATGCTTGTAACCACACTAGCTCCCTCCAGTAAAATCTGACATAATCTTATTTTTATTTCCCAATTTATTTTAGGGAAATTTATATGGTAAAATCTTTTCTTAAAGATAGAAAGTTGTAACAAAGAAAAAAATCTTCTCTTAAAATAAATGCTTGTCTAATGTTGTAGAAATACGCAACTAAATAATTATAAATCTTTCTCTTTAAAAATGCTAGTGAAGGGCTTCATAATCTAAATGTAATCTCTATACCCCTTTTTAAACTTTATTTGCACAAAGATTTAGTAAGTGAAAAAAAGTTGAACTTTCTCGTGATTTTCTCTACACTAATGTTAGGTGTTTTTTGTCTAAAAACGTCTATCTAAAATGTTTTTATAAATATCTTTCTAGAGAGAGGATGAGAACAAGCATGCAATCATCACAACCGCGTGCTGCTCAATCGCCAAAAAAGGGATGGAAAGTATGGTGGAAATTAACACGTCCACATACCTTAACAGCAGCTTTTGTTCCTGTCTTAATTGGAACAGCTCTGTCTATGCAATCTACTTCAGTTAATATTCCCATCTTTCTAGCAATGTTAATTGCGTGTCTTTTTATTCAAATTGCTACGAACCTTTTCAACGAATATTACGACTTCAAGCGTGGACTTGACAATGAAAACTCGGTAGGAATTGGTGGCGGAATTGTTCGTGAAGGAATTTCTCCTCGGACAATTATGAACAGTGCTCTTATTTTGTACTTATTATCAATGATTATTGGGGTATATATTTGCATGAGTAGCAGCTGGTGGCTTGCGCTTATCGGCCTTTTTTGTATGGCTGTTGGATATCTTTATACTGGAGGTCCATACCCTATTGCTTATACACCGTTTGGAGAACTCGTATCAGGACTTATGATGGGAAGTTCCATCATATTGATTTCTTTCTTCATTCAAACAGGAAAGATTACAGCAGAAAGTGTTGTCGTATCTATTCCTATTGCAATTCTTGTAGGTGCTATTCTACTTGCAAACAATATCCGTGATTTTGACGGAGACAAAGAGTTTGGCCGTAAGACGTTAGCTATTCTCGTCGGAAAGAAACAGTCTATTGTAGTGTTAGCATCTATGTTCACCGTATCTTATGTATGGATTATTGGACTTATTATTGCAGGAGTAGCAAGCCCTTGGCTATTATTAGTATTCCTTAGCCTTCCAAAACCAATCCAAGCTGTAAAAGGATTTATTGGAAAAACAATGCCAATTCAAATGGTACCGGCTATGAAAGCTACAGCACAAACAAATACGTTCTTTGGATTTTTATTATCCATTGGTCTTTTTATCGGCTACTTCTTCTAAAAAACACAGTCTTTTGACTGTGTTTTTTCTTATATTACGATACTGTTATTTCTCATTATTTAAGATCGACTTTTAATTATATGCTTTATAATCCTATACATTAGAAAAGAACATTGTGCTTATCCTATTACATGTTGAAACTTTTTAACTTTGTACAACGTATTACAAGAAGAAAACTATTTGAAAAGAGGAGAAGAAATGAATTCACATGAAATAGATTATAAACTTTATGGAGATGATATGCAGTTCGTAGAGATTGAACTTGATCCACGTGAAAGTATTATAGCAGAAGCTGGAAGTATGATGATGATGGAAGAGAACATTGAAATGGAAACCATTTTTGGAGATGGATCAGCAAGTTCTGGTGGAAGTGGACTATTTGGAAAGCTTATGGGAGCTGGCAAGCGTGTATTAACAGGCGAAAGTCTTTTTATGACAGCATTTACGAATAGCGCTCATAACAAACGTCGCGTCTCTTTTGCTGCCCCTTATCCAGGAAAGATTATCCCAATGGATTTAAGCGAACTAAACGGCAAAATCATATGTCAAAAAGATGCTTTTCTTTGTGCAGCAAAAGGTGTAGCAGTTGGAATTGATTTCCAACGAAAACTTGGAACAGGTTTCTTTGGTGGAGAAGGATTTATTATGCAAAAAGTAGAAGGTGATGGTCTTGCTTTCCTTCATGCTGGGGGTACAATCCACGAGAAAACACTTGAACGTGGTGAACGTCTACGTGTTGATACAGGATGTTTAGTTGCTATGACAAAAA
>NZ_JALAMS010000033.1:0-8319 GCF_026790145.1 Priestia endophytica
ACTTGACAGGGGTATATTCACCTTTAACTCACTGTCTTTTTATAATCTCTTCATAAAGTGATGGAGAGATTATACGCTTAATTTCTTCATCATTCACTTGGTAATAACACCAAGTTCCTCTCTCACAGCGCAGAATAAATCCAGCATCAAAAAGTTGCTTTAAATGATAAGAAAGTTTGGACTGGGAAATGTGAAACGTTCTTTGTAGATCAGAGACGCACAATTCTTTATGATGATAAATTTCTTTTATAATTTCCAATCTCATTTTATAACCAAGAGTACGAAGTTTACTCTCATAGTATGTAAGCATTTTTAAGTCTCCAAAGGTTGTTGAATGGTTACATCTAAAGATTTTTGTAAAGAATTTGCGGTCTCAAATGAAGAAGTTTCTGTATTCCCATAGACAATAAAATATCCTAAACGATTAAAATTACTTTCTGTTTTTGGAACTACATCACCCTTTTGAATATACCATTTCTTCTTTTTAATATAAGGTGAGTGAAAGTTCTCATCAAATAAGGCTTTACCAGCCTTATTAGCAAGAAGAAAGCGAATGGACGCAGAAGAAGCACTGGATGAAGATAGTAAGAGATCATCTATTCCTTTACCTAAGGTAACGTAGAAAGCTAATGTTTTAAGATCAATGCCATTAACGGCTTTAACGAGTTCTGGTATTTCATCTCCACCAGGTCTAGCATTAATCTCAACGATTTTTGGTCCTTTTTCTGTTAGCTTAACTTCAGTATGAGTAACACAAAAATCCACACCAATCACCTTTAAGCTTTCTATGACTAACTTTTCAATATCTTTTTCCTGATGAGGGCTTAATTGAGCTGGAAAATCATGCCCTACTTCAATTGAAAGAGGATAAGGAGTTACCACTTTTCTCGTAATTCCTATAATGGTAGTGCGACCATGGACTGTAACAGATTCCACACTAAATTCCGGTCCCTCTAAGAATTCTTCAATAAGGACCTCTGAATCAATGGTTTGACCTACAATATTTTCTGCACCCTGCAAAATATTTTGAACAGCTGTTGATACTTCTTGAAGGTTTTTACATAAATAAACATTTTTACTACCTGAGTCATTAGAAGGTTTGACGATAAGAGGGAAATCACTGTCCTGAACTTTAGATGCCACATCATCCTGAGAAGTAACAAGATGATACTGGACTGGTCCCACGCCAGCTTCATTTAATCGTTTTCGAGCTAATTTTTTGTTCCTACAAGCGTTGGCTGCTTCATAAGGTAACATGTAATCTAACTGTAGGACTTCACTTATTTTAGATGTTAATGGAATACGATATTCATTCATAGTAAATACAGAGGCAATATCATGGTTATTAGCTAATTCTAAACACTTTTCCAATACTAAGGTTTCATTATTCAAGTCTATTTCGACAGGTATATCCACTTCAAAAACTTCATCGAATGCAATTTCTTTTCTCAATAAAATAGTTCTATAACCAAGTTCTTGAACAAGTTTTACTTCGTTATCCCTTGGGCTAACTAAAATAATAAATGGATTGTTCATAGACTGTCTCCTTATTGGCAACAAGTAGATGTTGTAGTGTTAGAGCTTTCTGTCTTGATTTCAACTGAATCCTTTAATCTTTGTGAATTTACAGCGATAGCAATAGCCGTTACTTGTCCGATTTCTTCTTTTGTAAACCCTAATTGTTTAGCTGTTAAGACAGCATTTTTCAATATCTTTTGATCATTTAACAAAGTAGCTGAAGTTAGAATAGCTACAACTTTCTCCCTTTCTGGTAATGTTCCTCCTTCAATAGCTTCATTAAAAAATGTTTCAAAATGAGAATTTAATGTTTGATTTAAGGCTAACATATTTATAACACTCCCCTTAACTTTATTAACATTTTCTATATATACTTTAAAATGTTTATATATGTTACTTAGATGATATAATCAATTTCTAGATGAGTCAACTAAAAATTCTGAAAAAAGAATAAAAAACCATTGACAATAGAAATAGTTGTATTTTACAATTGTTTCAACAAGCAAATATAAAATGTGGTGATAAATAATGAACAACGTAGACGTAGGGAAAGAATCTTATCAATTTCGTCAAATGCTTCAAATTCTAATTAGGCGTTTTGGTCTTCTTGAAAAAGAAGGAGCTCAATGCTGTGGGGTTTCTTTAGTCCAAAGTCATATCTTATTTGAAGTACAACGTACCAAAAACCCATCTTTAAATGAATTATCGTCTTCTTTAGGGCTTGATAATAGTACATTAAGTCGTCATGTTCAGGGGCTTGTAGAACGAAATTTAGTAAATCGTATGCCATCTCCCACAGATCGACGGTATATTACCATTACGTTAACCCCTGAAGGAGAGCAATACGAAAATGAAATTGCAGGACAAATGAATGTATATATTCAAGAAATCCTTTCTAATGTTCCTCAGGAGAAACGTGGGCAAGTATTAGAAAGTATTGATTTAATTTTAGAGGCTATGCAAAACAGCAGTTGCTGTTAAGCTCGCCTTTTTTAAAAATCAATAGTTGTAATTTACAACTATTGATAATGTACATAGTTTTGAAATACATTTATCGAGGAGGCAGATGGTTATGCCAGATGTTGTAACCAAAGTTCTGTTAGAATTTCTATCTTTAAGTAAGAACTTATTAATTTTATTTATTGGAATTTCCCTTTTTATTAACTTTATTCAAGCTTATGTTCCTTTTGAAAAGCTTGAAAAGTGGATGGGAAGTAAGAATCCCTTTCTCGGAAACTTGGCAGGGGCAGCCCTTGGGTTTATCACCCCTTTCTGCTCATGCTCAACCATTCCACTACTTGTTACTATGCTTAATCGTAACATTCCGTTTCAAACAACCATGACTTATTTATTTACTTCTCCCTTGCTAGATCCTTGGATATTGGGGTTAATGGCTTACATCTATGGAGTAAAGGTGACAGTTATTTATACGGTTGCTACTTTTATTTTCTCTATGATTATTGGGTGGTATTTAGATAAAAATAATTATAAAGAGCAGGTTAAGAAAGTTGTAGTTAAAGGTGTGCTCCCCGAGCAAGATAAAGCTCGAAAAAAAGATATTATTTTAAACTTAAAAGAATCTGTTAAGGAAATGGTAGATCTTATGCGCTCAGTCCTCGTTTATATATTAATTGGGGCTTTCATAGGAGCTATTATTAAAGAGGCCGTACCCACAAACTTTTTAACGTTTATTTCAGATCAGAATCAATGGTGGGTAATTCCGGTAGCAGCGATTATTGGTGTTCCTCTCTATATTCGCTTATCAACCATGATGCCAATTGCTCAAGCTTTACTTGTTAATGGTTTCCCAATTGCTCCAACTATGGCCCTGTTAATTGGGGGAGCAGGCGCAAGCCTACCTGAAATCATCATGTTAAAGAGTATCTTCCGCAAGAAGTTAGTTGGAGCATTTGTTGTCTCTGTGTTTCTAATGGCCACTGTTTCAGGCTATTTATTCTTAATATTCGAATTTTAATGGAGGGTGATAATAATGGGTTTACTATCAATTTTTAAAGGAAACAAAAAGGTAAAAGATTGTTGCCAAGTTGAGATTGTAGAAGTGAAGGAAGAAAAAAATAGCTGTTGTTCGAGTGAAAATAACGAAAGTGAAAAGAAAGCAGAATAAGATAAGGTGAGATTTGGTCTTCTAAGTAAGTCTATTATAGGGTCCATCTCTTGATTGCTCAATTTTAATACGATAAAAATTAGATTAAAGGGAGTGATTGATAATGAGATATGAATTGGAATTGGTACTTTTAGAGAAACAACGTTTAATTAATGAAATATCTCTACACGAGGTAGATAACAATTCACTGGTAGAGGAAAGTATCTCTTCACTAATAAAGAGTGCTTTATTTAGAACATCTAATCATCAAACTAAAAACCAATGTTGTGTTCCATGTTGCTAAGTACTTGATAAAGTCAAAAGACCGTTGAGGATTCTTTTCACCCAAAAAGTATCTGCTTAGGATAGCAGATACTTTTTGCTACGAATCCCGTTGATCACGCACATGAATTCTTTTTTACTAAAGAAGACACGGAGGTAGACACCATAAATACATACTGCCGTTAATAAACTAAGGGAGAGATTGTTTATGAATAAGAATAATTACGAGTCTCGATTTATCAATAAGGAAGAAAAAGATAAATTAAACTTTGCTAATCATGAAGCGTGGAAATATGAATCTTTTTATCGGTATCAAATGCCTTTTACAATAAAATCTATTAAATCATTTTTTACAAGAATAAGATTTCAAAAATCTAAAAAATGTATATCTTGCTGCAATTGTTAGCCTATAGAACAAAAACCCCGATTTTCTCATTAGGAGTAAATTGGGGTTTAAAATAAGTATAATAATCCAGCCATAATAGAGTGGAACCTATCTCCCCATACCTTTTTTCACTGCCATTCATCCCCATTCAAATAATAAAAAGAAAACCGATCTTTCTCTTATAAGAAAAACCGGTTCTTTTGTATCTTAATCCTACTCTATTTAATAATCATTACAGGACAATGTACTCTTTTCGCCACTTTATGACTGACGCCTCCTAAGACCATTCCTTGAAGTGCATTTAAACCACGGCTCCCAATAATTATCATATCAAATGCATGTTTGTTGGCATACGATACAATAGTTGGGCCTGGTTCACCTCGTTCAATCGTTAACTTGTATGTTACATTTTCTTGTTTAAACAAGTTTTCGATTTCAGCTAAACCTTGCTGTCTCTTCTGTTTCAATTCGCTGTGCAAAACCTCTGTCTTCACCTTAGAAAGATCAAGGACTGAAATAATCTCTACTTCAGCATCAGGAACTAACTTAGCTAACTGTATCGCATGTGCAGCAGCCCTTTTAGAGTGCTCTGACCCATCTGCGGCTAATAAAATGTTTTTATACATACATTGTCCCCCTATCAATGATTAGATGGTCGTGCATTTGGGTTATTATACGTTGCTAATTTTTGAAGCAGTTTATTACTAACATCATTTAAACCCGTTAGTCTTACTTCAGCATTTGTTTGTTCTTTTAACTTCAATACCACTTTATCAATCGCTGCGACAGCCGAATCATCCCAAATATGGGCTTCTGAAAAATCAATTAAGATAAGTTCTGGTTTTCCTTCAAAAGCAAAAGAGTCCACAAAATCTTGAACAGACGCAAAGAATAATTGTCCTTTAACGGTATAGATTTTTTTATGTGAAGACTCATTTGTCGATACTTCGACCTTGGATATTTTAGCTGCAAAAAAGATAGCACTTAAAATAACTCCCGCAATAACCCCTTTAGATAAATCATGTGTTGCTACTACTGTAATAACCGTTACAAGCATGACAATTGTGTCTGTTAAAGGTACCTTTGTTAAAGTACGAAGGGAAGACCAGTCAAACGTTCCAACGGACACCATAATCATAACACCAGCTAAAGCAGCCATTGGAATTTTCACTACCCAGTCTCCAAGAACCAAGATAAGAAACATTAAAAATACCCCAGCTACGAATGTCGATAAACGTCCTCTTCCCCCAGATTTTACATTGATAACGGTTTGACCAATCATCGCACAACCAGCCATACCACCGAAGAAACCAGCTACGATATTGGCAATCCCTTGTCCGCGGCTTTCTTTGTTCTTATCACTTGGTGTATCTGTCATATCATCTACAATAGATGCGGTTAATAGGGATTCCGTTAGTCCGACAATAGATAATCCTAAAGCAGTAGGAAAGATAATAGATAATGTCTCCATATTCAAAGGAATATCAGGAATCGCGAACATTGGTAATGATTGTGTAATTCCCCCTAAATCACCTACTGTGTTCAACTGAAACCCACCTACAATAGCTGCAATCGTCATGACAACAATGGCTACCAATGGAGCTGGTATAGCTTTTGTAAAACGTGGTAAAATATAGATAATAGCCAATGTAATCGCTACAAATACATATGTCATCGTAGAAATTCCTACAAAGTGAGGAACTTGTGCCATAAAAATTAAAATAGCTAATGAGTTAACGAATCCTACCATAACAGATCGGGGAATAAATTTCATAAGACGTGCAATTTTAAAGATTCCAAAGACTAATTGAATAATACCTGTTAAAATGGTTGTGGCAAATAAATATTGAATTCCATAATCTTTTACTAACGTCACCATTAGTAACGCCATGGCTCCTGTAGCAGCTGAGATCATAGCAGGTCTACCGCCAACGAAAGCCATCACAACGGCAATACAGAAGGACGCATAAAGCCCCACCATAGGATCAACCCCTGCAATAATAGAAAAAGCAATCGCCTCTGGAATAAGGGCTAGAGCTACCACAATACCTGAAAGGATATCTCCTTTTATATTTCCAAACCATTCACTATTTAGTTTTTTTACCATCTGAATCAAAACACCTTCCTTACTGTATTAGGAAAAATTATCTTTTTAAAGTACCATAAATGTACCTTTTAGGTACTTCAAGACCATAAAAAAAGTAAAAGAGTATATATCCCTATTCTTATATATGAACTCTTTTATACCTTTTCCATAGTATACGTATACTCCTGTTTTTTACGCAAATTACTGTAGTCTAATTACTTATCTTCTTAAGGTACATAAAACTCCTTTCTATTTTTATTAATATTTTATTAATAGTGACTTCTAACTCTCATAGAAGCCGGGACGCTGTTAACAAATAAAACTTTAACAGAAAGAAAAGTAAAAGTCTATATTTTTTAGTTCCAAAAACGTTCTTTTTTGGTTCTAGTTAGATTTCCTAATATCTCAATAAAACAAATGTTAACGGTATCGATAATTTGTTACAATAATAAAATGCAAAGAAAACTTCCTTATAGGAGATGGTTTAGTGATCATTGGCTATACTCGTCCATATCGTGACGATGAGAATGTAAGTAAGCAATTGAACGCTTTAAAAGAGCGTCATTGTGAAAAAATATATGAAGAAAAAACAAACTCGATAAATAAACGTGTGGAATTTGATGATATGTTAGGGAATGTAAATGAAGGGGATACCGTAATGGTTTATAAATTCTATTGCATTGCGGACTCTACTAGACATCTCATTGAATTAATTGAATACTTTTCTGACCATAACATTAACTTTGTATCGGTTCTGGATAATATAGATACGTCAACCTCAGAAGGGAAAATCTTCTTCAATATGATGAAGCGTATGGGGGAGTTTCAACATGATGTCATTAGTGAACGTACCAGAGCTGGATTAAAAGAAGCTAAGCAAAAAGGGAAAAATAGTGGACGTCCAAAGAAACCGGATTATAACGTTCATCGTGCTCTTGAAATGTATTGGAGCAAGAAATATAAGATTTCTCAAATTACAGAAGCTACAGGGATTAGCAAAACAACATTATATCGTTACCTAGACAACTAATTACTTTTCAACTCCCCTATCTGCTATATATTATTCAATAAGAATTAGAGTTTAGACAATAAAAGCCCATAATATGTATGGACTTTTATTGCATTTCAAATCCCTTAGTCTTATCTCTATGTATTTCATAACTATAACTTTGTTAACATAACACGCATTATAGGTAGCAACCTTTTACATGGATCTTTTTATACAAAAATAGCGCCCAATTAATTGGGCGCTATTCTTATGTAAAAAGTATAGAAGTTTCGATATTAATATTAATCAATCTGTATTTAAATAATGAGATAAATTAACTTTATTCAAATAAAAAAGGACATTTCTTATATGCCCTGCTTCCCTGTATCAGCCCCACCTACGCTAAATACTGTGACAGCCACTCATGCTATCCTACCTATACTCAGTATAAATGAAAGCGATTACAAAACAAAGAAAATATTTAATGTTATGTTTTGAAAATGTATATCCTATTCATTTTTAATTAACATAATGTTTGTTATCAGAAATTATAGGCTGAACACTTTTTTATTAAGAACGAATTCATATCTATTGGTGAATTGGCAAATATTATCCATGAGGTAATAATGTGGATAAGAATAAGTTAAAACTCACATCTTCCAAAATAGGAACACTATGGGGAGAATATGTAAACGGAACCATGACAGATGTAGTCAATCGATACATGCTCTCTATTATTGAGGATGAATCCATAAAGGCCATTTTTGAAGATGCTATCAAGACCTTTGCTTTATCTTGGCATGAAAAACTACAGGGCCGATTATTAGACTCAATCTAACAATCGGCCCTGCAGTTCGTTAAGCACAGTTTATTCATCGTAAGCATTTAGTGCATTTACTCCATGAGCAAGGGCAGAGCCTGCTTTTAATGCCGTTGCCACCATAATGGCTTCTGCC
>NZ_JALAMS010000034.1:0-389 GCF_026790145.1 Priestia endophytica
GTTGTATGGAAGGAACGAAGACGGAAACACTCTGATTTAAAATGGCTAAAGAAGTTTTCCATACTTGCATTATCCCAACAGTTTCCTTTTCGAGACATACTGGCTTTCATCTTGTATTTTTTAAGGGCATTGTTATATTGATGGGATGTGTACTGAAATCCTTGATCACTGTGCAGAAGAACGCCTTGTACATTCCGGTTCTTGCGAGCTTTCTTAAGAGTATCCATGACAAGCTGCAGATCATTTCTGTGACTCATCTGATAAGCCACAACCTCGTGGTTGTATAAGTCCTTAATGACAGAGAGGTATAACTTTCTTCCTTGAAATAGAAGATACGTGATATCCGTTACCCATTTTTCATTTGGCTGTGACGCTTTGAACTGTCTGTT
>NZ_JALAMS010000034.1:457-89217 GCF_026790145.1 Priestia endophytica
CTTCATTCTTGTATGACATTCTCTGATCTTTTCCTGGATATTTTGATCCTCTAACTGTTTGGGAGAAGGGCTTGTTTGTCGTTTGATCCATTTATAATACCCACTCCGAGAGACACGGGCTAGGTCACACAAGAGTTGAACAGGATATTGATGTGCGAGCTCTTGAATTCCCTTATATCTCTCCCGTGCTGATAGTTCTTCCATTCCTCCTTTCATTTTCCTAAGAACTTTTTTAAGAGTGCATTTTCTGCTTCCAATCGTTTCAGTTTGGTCTCTGTTGTTTCAGGTTGAGTAGTTGGTCTTCCCTTACCAACCCCTTTTGCTTTTCCACGTTTTTCTTCGAGACCTTTTAGTCCCTCAGCTTGAAAGTGCTTCACCCATCGATATATGATGGCAACATCAATTTCTAACTTCTTCGCAATCGTTTTATACCCCATTTCTTCTTTCAGATATAAGTCTACTGCTTTTCTCTTCGTTTTTAGGTCATACGTTCTATTAGTTTTACCCATAAAAAAATCCCCTCCGTAGTAGATAGAATAAAAGGCTCTCTTTTTTCTGTCTACTATAAGGGGATCATATCATTAAGTAACAATAAGTTTGCTCCCTTTCTCTTAGGTATACTTTTATGGATAGGTTTCCAGTCTATGTTTCTGTAAAAACTTCTTAAAAAAGAGAACGAAAAGAACTCATGTTATGAAGGCTAAAAGTCCAACCGTTGTATTGTTGTATGATAAAGACTAATTATAGACAAGTAATGATATTCTTTAGATAAATAAAGAGTGAGAGATTGTTAGCTGCATTATATTTTATAATGCTCTCCCCTATTTTAGTTGTGCCTCCTTCCCGCTGATTGTATAATTAATTCTTGTTCCGTTTTAATATCAACAACGTTAGGACGAGATTTCATAGTAACCATATCTTTGAATTTCTTACACCGGCCCCATAATTACTGTTCTTTTGAAATATTATTATTTCTTTTTACTAAGAGCACGATGGCGATGACAAAAGCAATTACACTATATATCCAGGTAAACATAAAAGCTAATCCCAAACCGATATTGGCATCCACATAATGATTGTTCATATCATCTATGACTAAATAGAGAAGTGGTGCGCCTCCAATAATCAGCAAGGGTATTAAGAGAATATTCTTTTTTGTCTTTCTTGTTGTTAGGAAAATGAGCAGGAAAGACGCTAAAAGAAAAAATTCCGAAGCTATTGTCAAAATTAACAGTTTGTTCATACTAAATTTTCTCCTTTTCAATCGACTTATTTATAAAAACATATGGAATGACACAAACTTATTTAAAAGACAGACAAATGAATGATCCCCCTTTATAAGCATTAGACGATGAAATCATTAAATAGGTTTTTCTCTTTTTGAATATATTTTTCAAAAATGCAAATGACATTGCAAAGTAAGTTAACATAAAACATGCTCTAGAAATTCAAAAATTAGTTTCTTTCATTAACGGTTAATTATGACTTAAAGATTCCATATACATTATGAGCAGAAAAAAACCTTGGATTCTCATGGAATCCAAGGGCTTTGTCATATAACTACTTTGTTATATTCCCTCTTTTCTTTACAAACAAAAAGACCTCACTTAAACCGTAGGTAAAGCAAGATAAGGATTATTAAAATAGACAATGAAAGATACTTATATTAAGAGAAATAAAGAATCCTTAATATTTAGTTTATATAAAATCGATAGTAGTCTTTAAACAGTTTTAAAAAACAAGCAGCACTTTTGTCGCACTGCTTGTTTTAGAGAAAATTACTGGTGAATCTTATAGTTTTACTTTCTGTGTAACACTCTTTCGTATATTCATTGTTCTATTTCTAAGTATTGCTTTTGAAACATACACATTCTTATTGCATTATGATAGCTACCGTCAACGAAAAATTCATCTTCTAACTCCCCTTCAACTGAAAAACCAACCTTTTTGTAAATGTGAATAGCCTTAGCATTTTCTTTATCTACAATTAAATATAGTTTATGCATATTTAATACAGAAAAGGCATATTTCATAGCTAATTTAGTAGCAATCATGGCATAACCATAGCCTTGATGCTTAGGATCAATGATAATTTGAAACTCTGATCTCCGATGAATATAATCAATTTCTACTAATTCAACTAGCCCAATCATTTCACCATCTTTTTCGAGTATAAAACGACGCTCACCTTGATCATGAATATGCTTATCATATAAATCCTGTAACTCTACAAAAGCTTCATAAGGCTCTTCAAACCAATAAGACATGATGTTTGCATCATTATTAAGTTCATGCACAAATTTTAAATCTTCGCGTTCCAAAGGACGTAATTTAAGATCCTTACTCATTTTTTATTTAACCTCCATAAATTTGTGGTAACTATAGTTTTTGAATTGCACCCTTCACTCCTGTTCTTCTTATCCTATTCTAACTTTATAAATTCATAGTTATGAAGTCACTCCAAGACCAACAACTCCTATTAAAATAAGAAACAATGATAAGTACTGAAAAATGCTCAATTTCTCTTTAAACCACAGCATCCCAACTAGCGCGATCCCAATACTTCCAATACCTGTCCATACTGCATAAGCAACCCCAGCTGGGATAACTTGCATCGCCTTTGATAGACATAAAAAGGATAAAATAAAACCAACTGACATTGTAAGTATAGCCCATTTTTTTCTTTTTCCATTTATATATTTCATCGCAATCGTCGCTACAACCTCTTCAAGTCCAGCCAATAATAATAAACCCCAAACCATTACTTTTCACCTCTAGCTTCATATGTCTCTTTTCCTGTGAATACTTTCATTCCTATTATCCCCACTAATAAAATAGCTAAAAAAACAAGTTGTTTGATTGAGAAAGAATCTCCTAAAATAATCCCTACAAGATATGTTCCAACTGTCCCCATCCCAACAAACACAGTATAAGCAGCTGCAATAGGAAGTGATTTATACGAATAAATCAGAAGTATAAAGCTTACTAGAATGAGGATAAAAGTCCCACCCCATTGGAATCCTGTTTCAGCATGTTTTAATCCTGAGGCCCATACTACCTCTAAAAGTCCCGCAATAAATACAAATAACCAATTCATATTCTTTCAACTCCTTATAAAAAATGAATGAATGAATGTCATTCATTTTTTGGTTAATAAAAATTATTGGGTATTCCCAATAATTTTTATTCATTAAGTAATAGTAATGATCTCTTAATAAAATTAAACAACTCTGCCTGGTACTTTTCTAGAGATTGATCTTGTTCTTGGCCTATGTAATATCTTTCAGCTGCATTTTCAATAAGATTGATAATCGTTTTGGATGTCCATTTGACGTTTGTTGTACTTCGAATCTCATTTTGTTTAACAGCCTTCTCCATTACATTTCCAAGCCAGCTATAATAAGGTTCATATACTAACTCCCATTTGTCTAAAGAATGATTAAAAGCAAGCCCAGAATAAACAAGCACAATGATATCCTTATGCTTTTCGGTAATCTTAAAAGTATCAGCAATTAGGACTTTCAAAGTATCCCAGAAGCTCTCTCCTTCCTTTACCTCTTCTTGAACGCTTTTCAATGTGAGAGTTAAAAGGTAATCTGCAATAGCAGGTATCAAATCATGTTTTGATTTAAAGTATAAATAAAAAGTTCCTTGTGCAATTCCAGCTTTTTTAGCAATCTCTGATATAGATGCTTTATAAAGACCTTTCTCAGATATAACTTCTATAGAAGCTTGCAAAATTCTTTTGTATTTATCATCTGATTTCTTTTGCATAAGGCAGCTCCCTTCTTAAATGAATGACGTTCATTCATTCTAACACACTATTTATAGAATTTCTAGTAAGCATACCAAAAAATTCAGAGTGATTACATAACATGAATGAAAATCATTTTCATTACTAATACTACAAATCATAAAAGGTAACCAGACTCCTGGTTACCTTTTATAAAATTAATGCTGTGGTTTAAATGTTTTGCAGTCTGTTTCTTCACTATTTGATGCTTCTTCACCCTTATGACTTACTACATAAATCGCGTCTGCCTGACACTTGTTTCCAGAACCCCAATACGTACAATTGCTGACTTCACAAAGAACATCTTGAGCCATCGTTTCCACCTCCTTTTTTGTTATTATTAACAAATATAATATGGTCAATACTATTTGTGTATCTTATACAAATTTAATTACGATAATGTGATTTATCAGAAGTAGCCCATTGAAATTAATGATTACAAAAAATTTTGTATTAAAAATGATAAATACATTTTTTTCTTGCAATTGTGCTGATTATTGAAGAACAAAACGATTGTAGCTAACTCATACAATGTCAATCATTAAAAATATTTTATTGGATATTTAATAACCATTTGAAGCACAATTTAATTATAGAAATGGAGGTAGAGTATTGTGAAAAATAAAAATTCCATAAGTGCATCAGAGATCGGTACCCTTTGGCTTACATATCAAGAAAAAACCATGATCTTAAGAATATTAGAGTATTTCATTGAAAAAGCTGATGATCAACAAGCTAAAAATATAATGGGAGGCTTATGGCAAGAACTAAGTTACTATGTATCGAAGATAAAGAACATTTTTCAAGAGCAAGGTATAACTATACCTATTGGATTTACTGAAGCAGATGTTAATTTAGAAGCCCCTAAGTTATATGACAATGGATTTGATATTATGTTCGTACGTATTTTAAAAGAAATTAGTATGGGCATGTACACACTTAATATGAATATGTCCTATCAAGATGAGGTTATGGAAATTTATGAAGGTTTGACTTCTACCACCCAAAAAATTTATAAATCATCTACTATTTATTTACTCGAAAAAGGGATTCTTATCCGTCCACCTAAAGTGACAATGCCTAAGTCCTCTGAGTTTGTTGAAAGTAAAAACTATCTAAATGGATTTAATCCCTTTAATAAAAAAAGAGCTTTGAATGACATTGAACTAGGTTATCTTCATCATGGAATCGAGACAAATAATATTGGAATGCAATTGATTACTGGATTCGCACAATGTGCAACAAATAAAGAAGTTAAACAATATTTTGTGAAAGGAAAAGAACTGGCTAAAAAACAGATAAAAGTATTTGAAGACATTCTTCTTCAAAATGATGTTCAGTTTTCTGCAACTTCTGGAAGTACTGTAACAACTTCTAAAGAGGCTCCATTTTCACAAAAACTTATGATGTTTTGCATTTACCTTTTAAATGGTTTTGGCCTTGTAGGAAGTAGTTTTGGAACCATTTTCAGTCTGAGAAAAGATGTATCGATGAAAACGGCATTAATTGCAAAGGATATCTACTTCTATGCTGATGATGGAGTTAAAATTATGATTGAAAACGGTTGGTTAGAGGAACCACCACAAATGGAAGATCGAACAAAATTAATGAAGGATTAATCATAACAAAATTAAATCACATATGAATTGAACACTCTAGAAAAATAAAAAATAGAAGTGAAGAAAATGACCAAAAAGGGATTAGAAAGTATTTTTTCGAGCATAGCATTACCAGGCTTTCCTCAACTAATGAATGGAAAACTTATAAAAGGAATTCTATTTATTGGATTAGAAATATTAATCAATGTTCAGGCTAATTTTAATACAGTTATCATATTAAGCTTTCAAGGAGAAATTGAAAAGGCAATTGAGCAAACTCATTACCAATGGTTAATGTTTTACCCCTGTCTTTATTTCTTTGCAATGTGGGATGCTTATAGAGATGCCGAGGGCGAACATTCTCCTTTCATGTTTATCCCCTTCGTCTTCTCCGCCTATTTTGTTACAGTTGGAGTCATTTACTCCTCTACGTTTACGATAAAGAATATATTATTAGGACCAATATGGCTATCTTTTCTTTGTTTACCAATTGGCTTACTCGTTGGAATAACTATAAAGAAAATAATTCTTTGGAAGATAGAAAACTCCACCTCATAAAAAAGAACAGACAGTAAAAATTCTGTCTGTTTCTCAAAATCTAGCATGTATATTAAAACTAAAATGTGGACCTCTTCTTTGTATGATAATCTATTGAACACAATCAAGAACTTTTCGCGTTCTTATTTACATTGCTATCCTTTCCGTTGTTAGATGTGTTAGTTGCTCTCTTTTTACTATTAGAAGATGGAGAATCTTTTGATGATGCAACAATATTATCTGTCCACTCAAACAGCTCATCTAAATCATAATCTCCACCGTGCGATTGGTCCCAAGGCATAGAGAAATCAACATTGAACCCGCTGTTTTCTAATTTTGCTGATAAAAGAGTTGGAACGGCGAGAGAAGTATCATTATCTACTGTGCCCTGACGAATACGCCAATACGAAGAAGTAGTAGTTCCCTTTGCTCCGATATAGTATAGCGGGTTCATCATTTTTATTAGGGAAGCGTCCGCAAGTGTACTGCTCACTGTGCTATTCTCTAAACTATACTGAGTAAAGTGCTGAGCCTTCGTAGTTGACGTACCAAACAGCTCGTTCTCAGCATTGGTTAAATCCAATCCATCAAACGCAGACGGAGTCTTCATTCTGCCGACATATTGGACGTATTGATCAAAATCAAGATTAGTCACTTTTCCATCTTTAATTGTAATCCATGTAAGAGAAGATAAATCGGTCCCGCTGTCTAGTGCTTTTTGCGCGGAATCCATGACAAAGGATTTAACGTACTCTTTAAACGTACCGTTCCCGTTCTTATTTAATGTTAATGGTGTTCCATTAGAGTCGGTAAGCTTTAGACTATTCACATAGTTAGGGAACAGAGCACTTAGTTCGTTCGAGACTTGAATTTGATCTTCGGTCAACGTTCCTTCCACCATTTCTCTTTGAATGTGATAGTCGGTATCACTAGAAATGACAAGCTTCTTATAATCATTAATACCATTAAACAGCCACTCATAGGCCATATCAGCATGATCTAAATCTGTGATTGCAGCGTAGGAAGATACGGCAAAGATGTCGTCGCGCTCATTTGCTGCTCCAAGTTTCTTTAAATAAGAGTCGTAATCCTTACTATTCCCAGTAGCACCAAGCAAAGCAGAGAGTGCACCACCTGCGCTTGTCCCATTTGAAATAATTTTCTCAGCATCACCAGGCATAATTTTATCGTTATAACGTAAATAACGAACTGCAGCTTTTAAGTCCACAATAGCCGCAGGAGCTTTACCTGTATATTCTCCACTTTCATTTTGTGTTGTTCGACCGCGTGCACCAGGCTCTGCTACCACATATCCTTTTGAGAGTGCTACAAGTGCCGCATTTGGTTCCCCACTTCGTTCATCTAGACCAGGACTTCCAGGCTCTGCAGGCATATAACCCCCAACTGTATTTGGAAAGAAGATAGGCGCGGTATCTGCATTGTAGCTACCAATGGATGTTCCCTCATAATACTCTTCAGGCACATAAATATTCATAATTTCATACTTCGTGTCAACAGGATTCTTAACATAAACGATTTTTTCGTAAGCACGATAGGTAATTGTTTTTCCGTCTACTGTTGCCGTCTCTTCTGTGTAGTTATTCGAGTTAAATTTTAAACTGTACTTTGTAGTTGTATTAGTATCTGAATTAGCAGCAGAAACATTCATCAATGGTGCGCTTAGGAACCCACACATCAAAACAGAAGTAAGTATTTTTTTAGCTTTCATTTTTTAATCTCCTTCTTAAAAACTATACTTTTTCCTTTTAAATGGGCTTCCTATATTAGAGGTGTATAGTACACCATCTTTGTACCCTCTAATATAGATAGCTTATATCAAATTTCTCTCCCATCATTACCTGTACTAATAAACATATTGAAGTGAATTTAAATGGAACTAAACAAAAACTCAACTCCCTTCTTTCATGTGAAACAGCACCTCTAGATTTAAAATTTATTGATTACACGTATTATTGCGAATAAACCTTAAGAAAACCTTAAGATTTTTCTGTTAGGAATTGAAAGCAAAATAAAAAATCACGCTCTGCGTGATTTTTTCATCGAACTCTTTGTTTTCGCATCCACTGAGTAGCAACCCATTTTTCTCCTTTAACGACAGGCGCTCCACCGTGAAGGGTGAGTTCATTAAGTTCAGTATTTTCATAAAAATATTCAAAATATAAGGCCATTCCTTTTTTTGGAGATACGGAGAAACCTAGCTTAGGAAAATAAGTTTCCCCTCCCTCTTCAACATCGTTTAAGTACATAATTAATGTACTAATGCGATTGTTTTTAGATGCTTTGCTGGTAGAAGCAAAATAATCATGATGTGCTTTATATTCTTGATCAGGTAAGTATTTTAAAATTTGGAGGCCTTCAGCATGCTCAATAGATGGGCCCATGATATCAGAACTTCTCATTTCAATTGCATGTACAAGTTCGTTTTCGCTTTCTTCAAAAAACATTCCGCTACTTGTTCTCATATTATTTACTTCACGTGCAGCGCCAATTCTTGAACGTTGCATTTTATCTTTCGATAGTTGTATGAGTTCATCACATTCTTCATTACTTAGGACATTCCCTAACACTAGAACAAGAGGCTCTTCTAAACGAGTGATAATATCAATCTCTCTATCTTTTAATTTAATTTTGCTCCCCGCATGGTTAAAAATTGTTTGTTCTTTAGTCATTAAAGATGTATGATTTAGACTCATCTTTCATCGGCTCCTCAAAAGAATTATTTTCCTGAATCTTCACCTAACTATATGTAACCGCTTACCTATATGGATTATATCATAAAAGACAAGTAAATTCTGCTAGTAAAGTAAATAAAAAGACCGCTCTCATTTTAGAAAGCAGCCTGTAATCTACTCATTCATTTTAAAAAAAATCTCTTATAAAACGATTAATTTTTTTCGGTTTCATATGCTGAGGTGCATGTCCTACAAGTAAAGACCTTTATCATCTTATTCACCTACACCAAACCAAAAATTATCCCATATATTCTGTATTCTTGATTCCATCTTTTCAGGACCATAATAGGAAAATTCAATAAATATGCCGTCAATTAAACATAAATAAGACATAATTAGGTTTTCAATATTTCCTGGACGTATTTCTTTCTTTTCAATACCTTCTAAAAAAATAGCATGTAAAATAGATGAAAAAGAAGCTTCAGACGAAAGAAATTTCTCATTTAGAATATGTTTTAGATGCTTTGGTGGAAAAATCATCGCTCTTTTCAAAAAAGTTGATTCATTTTCATGGTGTTTATAATATTTACATGTATCAAAAAGAATGTACTTTAATTTCTCTTTAGGAGATAACTCATGGATCTCTTCTATAAGTTGATTAATGTTATAAATATGCTCTCCAAGAATAGATTCAAAAAGGCATAAATAAAGATCTTCTTTACTCTTAAAATGATTATATATTGATGGCTTCTGGATCCCTACTATCCTCGCAATTTCTGATAAGGTCGTTCCATCATATCCATACTCAGTAAAAAGTTTTAAGGAAACGGCTTTAATTTTATCCTTTGTCATTGTTACCCTCCATAATTTCTGATATCACTATATAAAATTATAAACACGTTTCCCTTCTAAATCTAATCCTTTTCATCTTCTCTCTTATTATAGAGAATTATCATACATTACCTCATTACGAAGATGTTTCAGAAATCGAGACTTCTTTCTTTTCATAAACAATATTTCCATCCTTTATTGTAAGTTGCACTTTAGTCTCAAGAATCTCATGTGTTGGCACTTCAAAAAGATTCCGATCCAAAACGATAATATCAGCAAGTTTTCCTACCTCAATTGTGCCTAACTCATGTTCCCTAAAACATCCATGTGCTGGTCCTGCTGTGTAGGCTTGGAGTGCCTCACCGATAGTCAACCTTTGTTCAGGAAGCCATGTATGATTTGAATCTCCACTATTATCAATTCGTGTAACTGCCGTATATATTTGTCTCATAGGATTTAGTGATATAGAAATGGGATAGTCTGTTCCCAAACATAAGTGAGCTCCAGATCTTAGAAGATTTTTTGCCTGAAAGATATTTCTCTCCCTTTTAGGACCGATAATAGCAGAATACACATCTCTTGATGAAGCGGCCATATGGTCTGGTTGCATAGAAGCCATAACCCCTAACTTTGAAAAACGTTTCGTATCATTAGGATCAAGAACCTCAATATGTTCTATTGTATGCCTAGAATCTCTTTTCCCATTCTTTTTTACAGCCTCTTCAAAGGCATCTAAAGCTAAACGAATTGCAGCATCTCCAATAGCATGAAACCTTATTCTAAAACCGAGTTTGTCTGCCTCGATAACTCTATTAACTAAAATTTCCGCATCTAGAGCTGGGTGTCCATAAGAATCTGGTTGATCAGAATAAGGTTCTAGAAAATAAGCGGTATGTCCTGTTACTGTTCCATCCACAAATTGCTTTAGACCTGAGAATTGAAGGCTTTTTGATTGATATTTATCACGGAGAACCTTTGCTTTCTCTAAGTCACCATCTAATTCAGGTGTAATATGAAATCGAGTTGTTAATTTTCCTTGTTGGTCAAGTTTTTCATAGAGGCTGTAATCTTGAATAAAATCATCTATTGGAGCGTATAGGTCGTTAACAGAGGTAATGCCATATTGAGCAGTCATTTCTAAAAATTTTTTTAGTAACGTTTCTTTTTTGCTTTGCGTTAATTTTAATGTTTCTTTTAGAACTACCTGTTGAGCTTGTTCATATAAAACCCCTGTGAGTAAACCGTTTTCATCTCTTTCAAAGCGACCAAAGCTTGGATCATCTATATCTTCGTTAATTTCTGCTAAACTCATAGCCTTACTGTTTACCCATGTATAATGACCTTCAGCATGAAAGAGAACAACAGGTTGATTTGGAATCATAGAATCAAGGATTTTGTAATGTGGTTCTTGTTTATCATCCCAATAACCAGCATCCCATTGCATCCCTATAATCCATTCACCTTCATCACATTCTTTTGAGAATTCCCAAACCTTTTTAGCTACATCCTCAGCTGACATAGCGTCGGATAGATTAACACTATTTATACTTAATGAACCAAACATAATGTGAAGGTGAAAATCATGAAATCCAGGCATAATGAGTTGGTTTCCATAATTTAATATTTTAGTCTCATTTCCAATAAGATGTTCAATTTCTGTTTTTGGCCCTACCCCTATAATTTTATTATCTAAAACCGCAATTGAGCCTGAAGTTGGTTTCTCCGTAAGTCCTGTAAATAGAGCATCACTTGAAATCACCATATCTGCTTTTTTCATACCCATATAAATTACCTCTTTCCTTATAAAATGATGGATAAATGTCTATATATAGGCTCTACATAGAGCTTATATTTTTGTTTTGCAAATCAAATTCTGGAGGACGCTTTTGAAACATTTTGGTTAAATATAGTAAATAAACAAAGCCAACCAGTAACCAAGTCCCTCCTAATAATAGAGAGTAAATATTTAACTTCGTTATAAACAGCAAAATAATAACAGCACCTATTAGAGGAATGAGTAAATTAAATATGCCACTTCTCAGACTCCTCTGCTTTCCTCTTATAAAATAGTGAACAATTACAGCGATATTCACAAACATAAAAGAGAATAGAGCTCCAAAGTTAATGAGAGAGGTAGCTGTTTCTATACTTAGAAATATGGCACTTAATGCAATACAAGCAATTATTAATAAGTTATAGATTGGTGTTTTAAAGGTTAAAGAAATATAACCAAACACTTTTTTAGGAAGAACATTATCTCTACCCATCGCATACAATATCCTCGCCCCACTAGTCCCTGAGGCTATAGCAGATGAGATAGAAGAGGTTAATACAACAGAAACAAACAGACTGTTCAGAAAATTACCACCAGCATATTTTATAACATCTACTATAGCAGTATCAGGATTTTGAAACGTGCTAAACTTTGGAAATATAGCCTGTGCAAAATAAGTAGCTATGACAAAGAGTAGCCCTCCTATTAAGGTAATAGCGAAAATAGCCTTTGGGAGTGCTTTTTTAGGATTTTTAGTCTCTTCAGCCAACGTAGTAACCGCATCAAATCCAAGAAAACTAAAACATAGGAGAGGAACAACAGATAGAATGTTATTCCAATCAACACTTGAATTATAAAAAGGTTCTCTTGTAAATAGTTCCCCTGCCCCCTTTCCTGACATCAATCCCTGTATACAAAAGAAACTAAAAATGAGAATGAAAGAGATTTGGAAAAAGACAAGAAAGGTATTTACATTTGTGGCAATTTTAATTCCCAAAATGTTAACTATCGTCACAATTATCACAAAAAATACAATGCAAAGTTCGATTGGAACTTTTGGAAAATACGCATTTAGCATAGTTCCAAAAAGTAAGGAACTAATCATAGGGCTAAACATATAATCTAGCAAGATGACCCATCCTACTAGAAAACCAAGATGTGAATTGATCCCTTTCTGAACAAAAGCATAAGCAGAACCAGTCGCAGGATAAACTTTAACCATTTTGGCGTAACTATAAGCTGTGAATAAGATGACCGTTAAAGCAATAATATAAGCTGTTGGCACCATCCCTTTCGTTTGATTAATAGCAATGCCATATGTGCTAAAAACAGTAATAGGGGCCATAAAAGACAGACCAAATAAAACGATATGCCTTGTATTTAACAAAGGTTTCAGCTCAGATGTTTCTTTTGTCATAACACTCTCCTCCTTCATACGGTAATGTCTTTAAATCTATATAAATCTCTTTTTATGTAAAGACTAAAATGACATCCCCATGATTATCAAAACGATGATATTTATTTATATACTACGAAAAAAATGAGAGTTTTTTAATAAGGAAGCTAGAATATGCTTGTTTTTACAGGATAAGATTTTATAAGTAGGTGTATAGGCGTAGATCATCATTTATTTTTGTTCTAGACATAACACCCTACCTCATATTAACTACCGTTAGTTAGTATAGGCAGGATGTTGATTTATGACTAATCACTTAATTGAGTGTCTTTAATTAAGAAATACTATTGTAAGGCATTTAAAGAGAAATACAGCCGGTTGTTTTGCTGTTTTCCATTCCAAGAATAGCATATAGGGATATTTTATGTTGAAATTTGTCATCTTGCCTTACATAGATAAGATGACAAATTAACTTTTAATATGGTTTTTATTTAATAATTTTTCTGAAACGTAGATGCAGGTTGTTGTTGTGTAATACAATGAATATTTCCTCCAGCTATCGGAAGCTCACGCGTATCTATTAAGATGACTTTTCGATCTGGATAAATTTCTTCAAATTTCTTTCGAGCTTTATCATCACTTGGATCATCAAATGAAGGAACAATTACAGCTCCGTTGCATAGATAGCAATTAATATATGTGGCAACAAAAGGCATGCCTTCTTCACGTTTATAACTAGATGAGGCAAAATCGATATTCTCACTTGCTTCTTTTGAGAGAATGAGTTCATTAGGTAATTCAATTTTATGAATGGTTAGAGATCTGCCCTTTGCATCTGTAGCTTCTTTTAGTATTTCATATGCTTCCTGATGAACATGGTATTGGGGATGATTAACATCTTCTGTCCAGCCGATAGCAACTTCTCCTGGACGAACAAAAAAAGCCAAGTCATCTACATGTCCATCTGTTTCATCTCCTATCAGTCCATCTTTAAGCCATATTACTTTTTCAATGTTTAAATACTCCTTTAATTTATCTTCAATTTCACTTTTAGAAAGATGTGGGTTGCGGTTCTTGTTTAATAGACATTGCTCTGTTGTAATTAAAGTTCCTTCTCCGTCTACAGTAATAGATCCACCTTCTAAGATAAATTCTGTACATTCATAACAGTCTTTATTTTCGATTTCAAGAACTTTCTTTTTTACCATTAAATCAAGATCCCATGGAAAGTATAACCCTCCTTGAAGTCCTCCCCAAGCATTAAATCCCCAGTTTATTCCTCTTACCACTCCCTCCTCATTCTTTACAAATGTAGGACCAATATCTCTCATCCAAGCATCATTTGAAGAGATTTCTACAACTCGAACATGATGAGGAAGCATAGCTCTTGCATTTTCGTACTGTTCCGCGTTCACACCTACAGTAACAGGTTCAAACTCAGCGATAGAACTTACTACTTTAGCGAAAACTTGTTGTGCAGGTTTTGCTCCATTGCGCCAAGTATCTGTTCTGACAGGCCATAACATCCATGTACCTGCATGTTGTTCAAACTCTCCAGGCATTCTAAACCCGTCCTTTTTAGGTGTACGATTTGTAATTGATAAACTCACTGTAAATTCCTCCTTAAACCTTTCAGTTTCTGACAGTTATTTATAATGCAAGTTTTGTGCCAATTAATTTTCAATTTAATATTTAGAGATTAGTAAATAAAAAGTTATGAAATATCATATTTTTTCATTCGACGTACAACAGCAGACTGAGTCAAGCCAAGCTTCTCTGCCATTTTACGAGTAGATTTATATTTAGAATAAGCTTTAAAAATCATCTTACGCTCTATACTATCTAAATACTCAGAAAGGCTTTTTCCTTGTAACTCCTCTTCCTCTGCTCCTAATGAAGCTGGTTCATCGTTAGTTTTTAGCATGTGGTATGGCAAGTCATTTTCTAAGATTTTTTCTTGCCTTACTGTAATAACAAGTCTTTCGATAAGATTTTCTAGTTCACGGATATTTCCGGGCCAGTTATAACGATAGAAAAAAGGTTGAACTTCTTTTGATAGTACGACATTTCTTTGATATTTATAGTTATAAGTTTGAAGAAAGTGATGCGCAAGTGGGAGAATGTCTTCTCTTCGTTCTTTAAGGGAAAGAATCTCTATAGGAATGACATTTAACCGATAATACAGATCTTCTCTAAAACGTTTTTCTTTTACAAGCTGTAATAAATCCTGGTTTGTTGCTGTAATTATCCTTGTATCAGAGTGCTGTAAAACTGTAGAACCAATCGGAAGAAACGACTTGTCTTGAAGAAATTGAAGCAGTTTAGGCTGTAGTTCTAGGGGGAATTCACCAATTTCATCTAAAAATAAGGTTCCACCAGATGCTTCTTCAATTAAACCCGTTTTTCCTCTGCTGTTAGCCCCTGTAAAAGCTCCTTTCTTATAACCAAACAATTCTGACTCAATTAAATTAGCTGGAAGAGCTCCACAGTTTACTTGAACAAATGGTTGATTTCTTCGTTCACTTAGAACATGGACTTCTTTTGCAAACACGCTTTTTCCGACTCCTGTTTCTCCTTGTAATAGAATAGTAGCGTCAAAATTAGCGACTCTTCTTAAAAGATCCATTACTTCATTATGAGCGTCACTTGTTCCAATAAGTCGCTTTTCTCCTGTTTTGTCTCTTTTCTCACTTTTCATTTTCTGTATTTCATTCCAGTATTGACTCATAAGAGTTTCTGCTTTTTTAAGTTTAAAAGCATTTTTAACCATCTCAGAAATATCTTTAACATGCACAATTACGTATTCTTCTCCTGTTTCCTCTAATTCAATTAAACTACCTGTAGCTAAATATTGAATTCCTTTTGAAGTTTGAGCTTTCGATATTGTTTTTCTTTTCTTTAGTACAATTTTTGTTACGGAAGGAGTAAATAAATTTCGTGCTTCTAGTTCATCAGCTGTTTTCCCAATAATATCTTTTCGCTTCACACCTAGTTGTTTTTCACTTGTTTGATTAATCCATAATGTTACTCCATTTTTGTTAGCTATATAAATACCATCTTTTAATTGATCAAGCATCATTTTTATTTCTGAGCTTAAAAAGACAGGGCTCATAGCTTTCACTCCAATCTAATCTGAGTCGATATCGATTTGTATTTGAATCATTATCGATTCATTTTAAAATATTATTCTGAAAATTTCAATTAATCCTTAACTTTTTATGTTGGCACGATACTTGCAACTAATTACAGTACGGAGGTGATTTAACAAATATGAATGGCTTAAATATTAATCAACAAAGGCTGCTCCAGTCTATAAAAGAAAGTTCAGCAATTGGAGCAACTCCTAATGGAGGCCTACATCGTTTAGCTTTATCAATAGACGATAAGCAAATGAGGAATCTACTAATCAAGTGGTTTAAAGAAGAAGGATTATCTATTAGAGTAGATGATTTTGGCAATATGTATGGTAGACGTGAAGGAAAATCTCATCACCAAATGCCTGTTGTCATTGGATCACATCTCGATACTCAGCCTTGTGGAGGGCGTTTTGACGGAATTTTAGGTGTATTAGCAGCTTTGGAGGTTGTTCGTTCTTTGAACGAAGCAAATGTACAAACAGATCGTCCAATTGAGATTATTAATTTTACGAATGAAGAAGGAGCAAGATTTGAACCACCAATGCTAGGATCTGGTGGAGTATGTGGTGTATTTGAGAAAGATTTCATTTATTCTCGCCAAGATAGAGACGGAATAAAGTTTCATGATGCACTTTCAAGTATTGGTTATAAAGGACTAAAAGAGAATAGGTTACAAAAAGCTGAATACTTTATAGAACTACATATTGAACAAGGTCCTATTCTTGAAGAAGAACAATTAGAAATTGGAGTTGTCGAAGGAATCCAAGGAATTAGTTGGATTAGTATTACAGTGGAAGGTGAGATGAATCACGCTGGTCCAACACCAATGGAAAACCGTAAAGATGCAGTTGTAGCAGCAGCAAAGATGATAGAAAGCATAGATAAATTAGCACAGGAATATGAAGGTTTAAAAACTACAGTTGGACAATTAAATGTCTATCCTAACGTACCTAATGTTATTTCAGGAAAAGTTGAATTTATTGTTGATATTCGCCATGAAGAAGATGAACAAAGAGAAAGAGCTCTTGAAGTAATGAAACAGCAATTGAGTACAATCTCAGGTTTATGCAATGTAGAGCTAACTTTTCATACCTCATGGGAAAATGATAGCGTTACTTTTTCTGAAAAAGTTATTGAGACAATTAGCAAATGTGCAGAGGAGAGAAATTTATCTACTAAAAGAATGTTTAGCGGGCCTGGGCATGATGCGAAGTATATGGCTGAAATAACTAAAACAGGGATGATATTTGTTCCAAGCCATCGCGGCATTAGTCACAATGAAGAGGAATTTACGAGAGATGATGACTTAGTAAATGGCGCTAATCTTTTGCTAGATGTTGTGTGTCAGTTATCTGGCGCAAAAATCCCAAAAACTATTTAATGAATAGGAGCGATATAAATGAAAAATCAAACGCTTTATACACTAGCTGAATTGGATAAACAACATATTTTACATCCTTCTACGTCCCCTGCTTTTAATCGTAATAATGGACCTACGATTATTTTTGAGCGAGGTGAAGGACTTCATATCTTTGATATGGATAACAACAAATATATTGATGGTGTGTCTATGCTATGGAATGTAAACGTAGGACACGGTAATAAAGAGTTAGCACTAGTTAGCTTCGATCAAATGCAAAAGCTAGCTTACAGCTCAATGTTTTATGGATATTCAAATGAACCGGCCGTAAAACTTGCTGAGAAAATTACTTCGATGACACCGGGTGACTTAGACAGCGTATTTTACACCTCTGGGGGTTCTGAATCTAATGATACAGCTTTTAAATTGGCTCGTTTTTATTGGGAAAGAAAAGGATTAGCAAACAAAAAGAAAATTATTTCATTAAAAAGAGGATATCATGGTGTAACAGTTGCTGCTCAAAGAGCTACAGGTATTGAAGTATATCGTGCATTTTCAGGCTCAGGAGATCCCGACATCATAAATGCAGAACCCCATTTAACTTCTTGTGAACTTGGTGATATTAATCATCCTTCTTATCAAAATAGTATTCGTGGCACTATTGAGCGAGAAGGCGCTAACCATGTAGCAGCTGTTATTATAGAACCTATTCAAGGTGCTGGTGGCGTCCACGTCCCTCCAGAAGATTATTTACAGGCTGTCCGTAAATTGTGTGATGAGCAAAATATTCTCCTTATTGCAGATGAAGTCATTTGTGGATTTGGTCGTACTGGTCGTTCCTTCGGTGTAAATCATTGGGACATTGTTCCTGACTTCATGTCTGTAGCCAAAGGAATCACAAGTGGATATGCTCAACTTGGAGCGGTTGTGATGCGCACCCCTATTATGGATGCTATATGTGAAGTACCAGATATGCTTGCTCACGGATTTACCTATAGTGGTCACCCTACAGCATGCGCAGTTGGTTTGAAAAACCTTGAAATTATTGAAAGGGAAAACCTCATTGATCAAGCTGAGCAAATGGGGAAACTTCTTTTAAAAGGATTTGATTATCTCAGCGATAAATACCAATTCTTTCATAATGGTCGAGGACGAGGGTTGTTAACAGGATTTGATTTAATAAAAGATCCTGAGCAAAATATCACCTTTACACCAGAGGAAGCTGCCGCAATGAGTATTGTTGAAGAATGTAAAAAACGTGGATTGCTTATCAGAGGATTTGATTTCGAACCTGGGATGAACATTGTAGCTATTGCTCCCCCTCTTATCTCACAACAAGAGGATATCGAGACAATTATCTCAATTGTAGATGAATCACTCTCTGCTTATTCAAAACGACTTGGGCTATAAGGAGGAAACACTCGTGTTGAACATAACAAAAGAAGTATTAGATTTCTTAGAAGAACCTAAAACACTTTTTATTAATGGGGAATGGTATTCATCCCCTATGACTGGTACTTTTGAAACATGTAATCCAGCTACCGGAGAACTTCTCGCTCGGGTTGCTGAGGCAACGGAAGAAGATGTAGATCGAGCTGTTTATGCAGCTCGATCTGCATTCGAACACGGAGAATGGGCTCGGATGGATGGTTCAATTCGTGGTCAATATTTATATAAGTTAGCAAACTTAATGGAAAGAGATATTCGTATTTTAGCAGAAATCGATACATTAGATAATGGGAAACCTATCGCAGAAATGCTAGGTAATGACTTACCAAACGCTATTGAGCAGCTTCGTTATTATGCAGGATGGACAACAAAATGGGGTGGACAAACGATTCCTATGTCTCCTCAATATTTCACTTATACACAGCATGAACCAGTCGGCGTTGTAGGACAAATTATCCCTTGGAACTTTCCTATTATGATGGCTATTTGGAAGATTGCACCTGCTTTAGCTACTGGATGTACGGTCGTATTGAAGCCCGCAGAGCAGACTCCCCTTTCAGCTTTATATCTTGCTAAATTAATTGAAGAAGCTGGCTTTCCAAAGGGAGTTGTAAACATTATAAATGGAAAGGGTTCTATCACAGGTGAAGCACTTGTACAGCACCCTGATGTCGATAAGATTGCTTTTACAGGCTCTACCGCCGTCGGGAAAGCAATCATGCAGAAGGCGGCACAAACACTAAAGCGCGTAACATTAGAATTAGGAGGAAAGTCTCCTAACATTATCTTACCTGATGCAGACTTAACAAAAGCTATACCTGGTGTATTTTCCGGAATTATGGCTAATCAAGGGCAAGTTTGTTGTGCCGGGTCTAGAGTCTATGTTCAAAAAGATTCTTATGACCTCGTTGTTCAAGAGTTAAAACATTATGCTGAAAATGTGAAATTAGGAAATGGTTTAGAAGAAGATACGGAGATGGGCCCCTTAGTATCGAAAAAACAACAAGATACAGTTCTTTCCTACATCGAGAAAGGAGTTAATGAAGGCGCAACACTATTAGCTGGTGGCCAAAAGTTAGACAAAGGTTGCTTTATCACTCCTACTGTTTTTACTGACGTAGATGATGAAATGACGATTGCAAAAGAAGAGATATTTGGTCCTGTTGTTGTCGTTATCCCTTATGATACACTAGAAGATGTTGTGTCTAAAGCTAATAACTCAATTTACGGATTAGCAGCTGGAATATGGACAGAAAATGTAAAAAACGCCCACCAATTAGCAAGTAAATTAAAGGCCGGAACCGTATGGGTCAACTGTTATAATCTTACGAATGCAGCTGTTCCTTTTGGAGGTTACAAACAATCAGGATATGGAAGAGAAATGGGATCGTATGCATTAGAGAATTATACAGAAGTTAAAAGTGTTTGGGTAAATTTAGATTAGAGAGGTTATCCTTGGATGAATAATTCAACTAAACAAGTAGCTCCGGAGCGTCAATTGAGGATGAAACATGTAGTAGCAATTGGTTTTGCTTATATGGCTCCTTTTGCCGTATTTGATACTTTTGGTATTGTCTCACATGTTACAACTGGACTTGTTCCCCTTGCTTATTTTATTGTGTTTATCTCCATTTTATTTACAGCTCTTAGTTATCGGAAACTTGTGCAAAAGTATCCAATAGCAGGTTCTGTGTATTTATATACAAAGAGAATTATTCACCCTTATGCCGCAATCCTGGTTGGATGGGTATCCTTTATCGCTTATTTAGCCTTACCTATGATTAACGCTTTACTAGCTAGTGTTTATTTATCATCAGGGTTTCCAAATGTTCCAAAGTGGGTGTGGGTCATTTCATTAATTACTTTTATTACTTTAATGAACTGTGTAGGAATCAAAATAGCGACAACCCTAAATACTTGGCTTGTTATCCTACAATTCATTGTTGTAATAGTTTTTATAGGTCTTTGTCTCAAAGATTTATTAAATACATCAGCTCAATTTATGCCTATTCATGATTTATTGCCAACACCTAATGAATTTCCTACTCTACTTCCTGGAGCAGCTCTCCTTACGTTATCTTTTGTAGGCTTTGATGCCATCACGAATCTATGTGATGAAACAGTTAGGCCAGAAAAAACGATTCCAAAAGCTATTATCTTACTAGCAATAGGTGGACTAGTCTTTTTCGTTACTGTTACCTATCTTATGCAATCTCTTTTTCCTAGTGCTAGTCAGTTTAATAATTATGAAGCAGCTTCTCCCGAAATTGCCGTTCATTTAGGTGGAAACTTGTTTCTTGCTTTCTTTTTAGGAGCAGCTTTATTATCTTGCATTGCTTCTGGGTTAGCATCACAGTTAGTCGCATCAAGATTTTTATATGCAATGGGACGAGATGGGGCATTGCCTAAGAGAGTATTCTCTTATTTGCACCCTCGTTCTAAAACACCTCTTTTTAATATTCTAATAGTAGGATTACTAGCAGCAACTGCACTTTTTTTAGATTTAGAAAAGGCAACAGCACTCGTTAATTTTGGAGCTTTCTCGGCTTTCACTTTTGTTAACATCTGTGTTTTATATGCATATTTTAAGAGGAAAAAGAAACCCGCTTTTTTGGAGAATTTCCTATTCCCTTTCCTTGGCCTAGTTTTTACTGGTTTTCTCTGGATAAGTCTTAATCCTTTTTCTTTACTTATAGGAGGCATTTGGACTTTGTTAGGGGTAGTTTATCTGACTAGTACAACGCGTTTCTTTAAGAAAGCACCTGTTGAGCTTCACTATGATGAACTAAGTGGCATGTAGGATCAATATGTATACATTCTTTAAAATGGGTTTCACATTTAGCTAATGGTGGAGATTCTAAATTACTTGTTATCCAACATCAACAGGTCACTGAAGAACAGCAAAAGGCTTCTGGTGTAAGGCCCTGCCTATCCACTGGTACAGAAGCTAGTGATGATCTCTTATACTTGATTTAAATCAATCGTTAGAACAGCATAAGTAGAGAATACTTCAAAACAGAATGATTGCTTTATTAACTTACGGTGTAAAAAGCAGGCAGTATCTCTAGGAAACTGCCTGCTTTTTCTATTTTATACTGAGGAAGCTTATCAGTTTCCTATTGTGTAAGACATATATTGTTTCACTGTCTTACCCTAGAATTGTAGTCATAACTTGTTTAAGCATTAAGTTAGGATTCACTATTCTCTCTTTTGTGCGCCATGCTACAAAACCATCTGGTCTTATTAATACAGCACCTTGAGAGGAAATATTGTACACTGCTTCCCAATTCCCCTCATACTCAACCAAATCACTCTCTGAACCAATGCCATAAACATCGATACAAATGCCTAGGTGAGAAGCTACATCCTCAGCAGCAGTGCGCCAACATTTATTATCTTCACCCGTTAATAGAACAAAATTTTCACCTATTAAATCTAAGGTAGATATATACTTATCTTGATACTTCAACCACATATGTGGAGCACGTGTACCTGGTTGTCCTTTTAGCTCTAATCGATCCATTCTATGTGTATTAAGTTTTTCCTCACTGATGGCTCCTGAACTATATTTATATCCTACTGTAATTGCAAGATGATCCATATTATTAAGATTGCTTACCCCTTTATTCACAGCACTAAATAACAAATCACTAGCATATTTCGTTGTTTCTTTTACAACATGATATCTTTCATCATGATAGGTTTGGAGCAATCTTGGATGTGCTTGTTTTTGGATGACTGCTGCCAGTTTCCAAGCTAAGTTATGAGCATCTTGAATCCCTGTATTTGAACCAAACCCTCCGGTAGGCGGCATAAGGTGAGCTGCATCTCCAACTAGAAAGACTCGCTTATCCTGAAAACGAGTAGCTGTCCTTTCTACAGCTGCCCAAGGTAAAATACTTAAAATAGCAATATCAAGATTTGAAACTCCTATAGCTTTTGTTATAATCTTATAGCACTCATCTTCAGAAAAATCCTCTGGGCACTGTCCCTTTGAAGGATCATAGGCTACATGGTAAATCCATTCATCACAATTATTAACTGTAATTAGCGCACCAAATACTTCTGGATTTAGAATTTGGTAGAAACCAAACTGGCTACCTTTCAGAAAATGACTTAGATTCGCCCGAAAATGGATATTCATATAATAGCCGCCTATTACACCTCTTCCCGTCGTTGGAATGTTCGTATGTTTACGAATTGTGCTTTTAGCACCATCTGCCGCTACTAAATAATCACTTCGAATTACTTCTTCTGTTCCTGTCTCTCGATCCCTTATAGTCGCGGTAACCCCTAAATCATCCTGTTGGTATTTTATAAGTTCAGTATTAAAGCGTATATGCCCTTTTCTTTGTTCAATAGCTTGAAGAAGGATAGGCTCTATCTCTGTTTGATAACACGATGCTGCCTTTGAAGGGCTAATTTTTTCAATACTTTTAGCTACCCTTTCGTCAGTTGCCTTTTGTACACTCTCTACCTTTTTTAACTTCGCTAGGTCTATATTTTGGAGTGTTTCCACAGCAATCCTTCCACGAATATGATCTAACGGTTTACTAGCAGTACGAATAGCTGACTCTAATCCAAGTTGTCGAAATAACTCCATCGTACGAAACGTAATTCCTCCAGCTTTTGGATGTATAGCCGTACTAGAATGCTTTTCAATGAGTAAATAATCAATGTTATAACGTGCTAAAAAAAGAGCAGAAGTGAGCCCACTGAGACCTCCCCCCACTATTAAAACAGAAGTATTCTTGTGTGTCATAAACATTTTCCTTTCAATCTTATATTTACCCATGGATACCACTGAATTCAGTAATCAAACTATAATATAAAAAAATATGAAATTGTAGACTTTTATTAAAGCATGTTTTATCATATAGATAGAGTACGCCCCAAATAAAGGGTACTTTTTTCATTAGCAAATAATGCTTATATTCTCATAAAAACGTGTAACGAATACATATTCTAGATAAACTACTCAAAAGCGCTGTGAGACATCGACTAGTCACATGAATATCTAAAAATCCCCCCTCCTCCCCCTAAGAAATTTCTTCTTTTTTAGATGTATACCCTCTATGCTTTTAGTTACCATAACCGCGATAATCAGACATGTTATCAAAAAAGCGAATCTGTATGAAAGCTTAAAAGGAGGGCAAACTATGAAAAAATAGTTTTTATACGGAGGAAAAAGAAATTGCAAGAAAATAACCATTTAACATCGGCTGAAATCGCAAATTTGTGGGCCCACTATATCCGTGAAACCTTATCTGCATGTGTAAATAAATATATGCTTCAAACAATCCAGGATCCTGAAATACATCAGCTCTTTCAATTAGCCTTAAAAATTTCATCTCAACATATCAAAACCTTAGAAAATTTATTTAACCAAGAAAAATTCCCAATTCCTAATGGATTTACAGAAGAGGATGTAAATCTAGATGCTCCTCCTCTATTTACAGACGTTCTGTGTCTTAAATACCTTCATATAATGACTACTCATGGCCTTAACGAATATAGTTTATCGTTTACAGCTTCCATACGGGAAGATATCGTCGAATTTTATCAACAATGTAATCTTGATGCGATGGAGATTTATAAAAAAGCGAAAGATCTTCTTATCTCAAAACAACTTTATCAACGACCACCTACATATGTAACACCAAAGAAAGTTAAGATTATAAAAAACTACAAGTATGTCACAAATATCTTAGGTAAACGTAGACCTATGAATTCCATTGAAAGCGGGCATATTTATTATAATTTAAGCAAAGCCATAACTGCAAAGGCCCTAATATTTGCTTTCAAACAAGTCGCTAAAGACCCAACAGTACGTAACCTATTGGAAAAAAGCCTACAAGTAAAAAATAAACATATCGAAGGATTCTCATCGTTACTAATCAAGGACAACCTTCATCTTCCTCAATCATTGGAGACAGAAGTTACAAATTCCACGGCTTCTCCTTTTTCAGACAAACTGATCCTTCTTCAAACTGGGTTCCTTTTTGGTGTAGCCGTAACTTACTATAATACTTCTGTCATTTCAAGCATGAGAGCTGATATTTCAGCACATTGTGAAAAGGCCGGGCTGAATAGTTTATGGATATATAGTCGTATTGGAAAAAGTATGATTGATCATAAGTGGATGGAAGAACCACCTAGAGCAGAAGATCGTAAAAAATTAGAGGATTAAATCTTTTTTTATGTCTAGTACTTTGAGGAAATCCTTCAAGTTGCTATAGGCCATCTTCCTTTACATAGGTGTATACCATTTACAATTTTAGTTCATTTCATGTTGCTTACAGAGAGCTATAAATTAGAAGAGAAGATTACATTTGTAACCTTCTCTTTCTCTCTACCTGAAAATATTTATTACACGCCTCTATCATCATTATTTTTTAACACAGGTATCCATATCTCACTTCTAAAAGTTGGTGACGTTACATCTTTATGTTCATTCCATAAAATTTCTGGTCCTTCTACTTGTTCATAATTTGAGGATGGAAACCATTCAGAATAAATTCGCCCCCATACATCTTGTAATGCCCCTGGGAATGGCCCAACTGCTTCGAACACTACCCATGTTAAAGCAGGTACTTCAAGTCTCGTCAGATTATCTGGACATTCCTTTGTTGTTGCCACACCAATATAATGGTCAAGCTCCCCTTTTTCCTCCATTCGCCCCTCAGAAAAATTCACGGATGCGCTAAGCAGTCCTAATGGTTCGACATTAGAAAGGTTTTTGAGTTTATTTATCGTTTCTTCATTTAAACTTTCCCACATAGCAGCAATATGTGGGTTAACTCCGTGAAATATGATCGGGACTCTTTCCTTAATACCCACTATACAAAATGCCTCTTTTTCTTCAATTCGATAGTTCATTTCATTTCCTCCTTTAATTGATAACTCGAAGGTCATTCGTGGATAGGCTTTAAGTGAATGGCCATTCTTTTTAGCTTCTGAAGGAGTTATCCCATGTAAATTTTGAAAAGCTCTTGTGAAAGAATCCGGTGAATTGTATTGGTATTTTATCGCAATATCAATAACTTTCATGTTACTATTTTTAAGTTCGAATGCTGCAAGAGTAAGGCGTCTTCGGCGAATGTACTCTGACAACGTAATGCCCGCTAGGAAAGAAAACATTCTTTTAAAGTGATATTCAGAACAAAAAGCCCGCCTTGCTACTTCTCTAAAATCCACATCGTTAGTTAGGTTCTCTTCGATATATTGTAAAGCTCCATTCATATTCCTAAGCAAATTCATTTATATGACCTCCTTATGATCAGAATAGCAGGATTTAAATTGAGCTATCCGACATTTTGTGCACTATTATGTAGGTTTTCTTCTTTCTATGCACCTTGAGCAGCCTTTCGCTATAGTTTTCCTCTATTACACGTAAAAAACTATCTGGTGTGAAGTGAATTCAAAAAAAGTTGGGCGCCTTTTAAGTACCCAACCCTTTTTAGAAAACGCTTCCTAATTTATCTTTCTTATATTATTCTAAGCGAAAAACGAATGTACATGTAATCACTTTGCTTTGAAAAGACCACCCTTTTCCCCTAAACTCAAACCTACTCTAGCCCCCTTACACACCCTTTAATATGATCTATTCATGGGGGTTATTCTTATTAATCGCCTCTTTATGGTTACATTGAGGAAAAGAAACACATCCAAAGAAACGCTCACCATTCCCATGACGTATAACTAGCGAGTTTTCACACACTGGACATGTACGAGGCTCTGGATTAACCTCTCGATAAATATCTTCGGCTGTATGTATCGGATTTACTTCTAGAATCAAAGCTTGAAGAGCATGACGGTCAAATAATTGCACATGACACACTTCGGCCAACACTTTAGCTTGCTTTGTAAAGAAACTATTCGTCACCACCCATGCTTCGTCAGCTTCATAATAGGCTTGAGCGCCATAGACTTCTCGAACAGCCGACTGGCTAACCTTGTTTTTAACGCTGTATCGTTTGGCTTGAATGACAATTTTCTTTTTCCCTTTCATAATTAAATCTGCCCCAAAATCTCCTGATTGAGGGGCAAGCTGTGCCTTATATCCTAACTGCTGAAATAAAGCTTTTAGATACATCTTAAATTGAAATCCGTCCATCTGATCAATGTAAGGAATCCCTGATTGCATTAAACACTTCAATGCTTGTCGTTTTAGTACCGTGCGATAGACATAGCGCATCAGTTGAAATAATACAATCAGGAGAAAAAAAATGATAAAGATAAATACGCTGTTTGCCATTTTGTGCAATCTCCTGTTCGTGTATAGATTTATCCCTTCTTCTCATTTGATGAAAAAGTTCTTGTTATCGTCTTTAAATGCTCTTCTTCAACTCCTCATTTTCATCTTTTTTAGGAGAATAGTAGATTGAAGCATGTAATTTTCTAATGATACCAACTTTGTAGTTCCTCTGGATTGATAATCTCCCTGAACCTTCTTCATTACAACTTAAATTTGAACAAATGTTGTATGTAAATTCATTAAGAACTACATTTCCTTTTCTTGTGCCTCCCTCCATATACGGGAGATTGGAGAAGATGAATTCTGAACACATTCTTTAACGATACATAAAAAATGGAGGATAGAGTACATCACTAGAACTCGCCTTTATCACATCTAGTACTATATTGAATGCAAAACGGACGCTGAACATAATAGCTAAAAAAACAAGCATTCAAGGAAATGAGTACTTGTTTTTCAGCAACCTTCTATTTGATTGACGTGAATTTGTTTATATTCTTTCCACACCTTCGGAATCTTTGTATCCATAGTCTGTTCCCTTAATGTTAATGAGAAGAAGGAAGGAGCCATACAGGAACCTCTCTTGGCAGTGATAAAAGATAGTGTGCATTGCATTCTTCTTTCGTAAAAGGCCCTTCAATAAAAGAAGCAAAGTATTCGGCATCTTCCTGACTTCTCGTACCAAATAACCCTTTAACACTATACTTTAGCATCTGTTGTGTAGCTTCTTCGCCGTATAAGTGCTGTAAAGAAGATAAATGAAGCACCGTAAGAGAGAAATTTACATTATATTTTCTTCCTTCTACTAGGAATAAAGGGAGATGGGGAACCTTGTAGGCTTGAGCTTCATCCATCAGAACATGGATGCCCTTATGATAGAATCCTTGTGCTTCAATCTCCTCGTATAATGTATTTAGCAAGCTGGTAAACGTTTCCTCTCTCTCTTCCTTTCCCTCTCTATGATCAAAATGGAGATAAACTACTGTTTTTTCTTTAACTAGCATCTGTGCTATATGTTTTATTGTTTCTTCATCTAACGAAAGAACACGATAATCCTTTACAATATACCCCTGTTCTTGCTTTTCCCCCTGTGTAAAATGATATCTTGTACCCCGAGGATCAAATACAAGTAAGCTTTTCTCTTTTTCTTCGAGAATATTTGGTAAAACATAAGTAGAAGTTTTTCCTGTAGCTACTTCTCCTATGACCAAAACATGTTTATTCTCTTCTAGTGAACAAGAAGTCTCTTTCTCTGTTACTGCTAATGTAATAACTGATTTCTTACTTTTATCAGTCTTCATTTTATTCTCCTCCTTATATCATAGAAGGGCAGTTGCTTTGCCCACTTCCTCTTTCACCACCTCCTTTTCTTTATGATCTTTTAGAAGGTAGATTTCCTCCAGCGTCAAATCCAATGCTTTGGCAATTTTTCGAATCGTTTCATACGTGGGGTACTTTCGATTTCCTCTTTCAAGTTGAGAAATCGTACATTGAGGAACCCCTGATACTTTCGCTAGTTCTAACTGAGTCCACCTTTTTTTCATTCTCTTTGCTCTGATAATATTAATCTCTTCCACCCCCTTAATTTAGAGCGATTATCTTTAAAGAACACTGAATATGTAGACCATCTAGTCATTGCCTACATGCTTTTGTTGAAGAGTATGGATGAATTTAGATTCTACTCAAAAGAACCCTTTTTTTAAAATTTATAACAAGTAACAAGTCTTAACTATATGGTATAAAGTTTATGCAATTTAAGGTAGTGTCATTTTTTAAGGCTCTACTTTCCAAAGGAGGGTTATAAATGCTCACCCCTTTTTTAGAGAAAGGGCTATAAAAAGTAGTCCCTTTATACATGAAATTATCCCAAAATAAAAAAGGTGATTACGCTTCATCGCGTAATCACCATAAACCTCCTGATTTCACTTTCCTTATCGCCTCTTTGGAATTAGAAACAGACATTTTTTTCAATATATTTTTAATTTGGTTTTTTAGCGTATTATCTGATTTCATTAATTTCTTTTGGATATCTCTTCGTGAGTGGCCTTGTTCTATCAGTTTATAAACTTCTCGCTCTGCATTAGTTAGATCTTTGAGCTGCTCTTCACTCTTCATACGTCGATAGTCTTGTAAAATAACTTCAACTGGATTAGATGGTTCATGATAAATGGAACGAATAATATGTGGTATTTTATGTACATCTTTTTTTAGAATATAATCCGTTGCTCCTGCAATGAATGACTTTTGAATGATATCTTCATCAGACATTGATGTTAACATTAATACTTTCCAATCACCACTACTCTTTAACTCTAATGCTGTGTAAATTCCATCCAAGTTATTATCCGTTAGATTAATATCGACAAGGAAAATATCAATATGGTCAAGAGCCTTCGATAAGTTAATAGCTTCTTCCTTTGTAGTGCCACACCCGACTAAAACGATATCATCTTCATTTCCTATAATTGTTTCCATAATATTTAACCAATCAATATCATCTTCAATAAGAACTACTCTAATGGGATTCATAAGCATCATCCTTTTAATGGGAACGTTAGCGTCACAGTTGTTCCCTTATTTAGTTCACTTTCAATGTGTAGATTACCATTACTTTTTAACATTACATCATAACAATAATGTAAACCTAAACCAAAGTTAGTCCCTCTTCTCCCTTTGGTTGTAAAAAAGGGCTCTGTGACATGTCTTAGATTTTCTTCTGATATACCACTACCATTATCCGTGAAAGAAACCGTAATCTGATTACTAGTGCCTTTAGTAATTACTATCCTTATGTTACCACTTCTATCCATTGATTCTATAGAATTTTTTATTATGTTTAAAAATACCTCTTTTGTATGAGTACCATCACAATAAGCATAGTTATTGGATTCATACACCTTTTCTACAGTTATACACTTTGCTTCAATTTCTTTTTGAACATAATTTAAACTTTCGTCCATTAATTCACTTAAATCACATGCACTTTTTTTAACTTGAATCTCTTGAGTTTGACTTTGCATTCTATCGACCATTTCGATTAAATGGTTAGAGCTTTTATTAATAATCTCAACTGCTTTTTGACACGAGGTATCAAGATTGTGACTGTGAGGTTGTATAATTTGCAGGCTTGAGTTAATTTTATAGATTTGGTTTTTAATGGAATGGTTTAATAAGCTTGTTCCTGAAGTAACGGCTTTACTTGTTTTTTCCCTTGCTTCTCTTTCATAACGTAATTTAATTCCATTTAATGATCCGCTCCCTAGAGCTTTCCATATAAAAATAAAAAACGAGATTATAAGAAAAAACACAACGTATCGCCAAATTTGATTACTACTATTAAAGGCTCGTACGATATAATTTAAAATCAAGGCCGTTAATATAACGGGAAACATGAGAGACAAGGTGATAAAACGACTCTTCTTCTTTTTTTCATCTTTCTCCGTCATATATGTGTAAATGTGGATAATACATGCAATACATATATAAGGGACTGCCCAATAGAGCATAGAATCAAAATCAGGGACAATGTCTGGAACATATACAGTAGTCTCAACCATAAAAGGGATTGGAATTAACAAAATATATTTCAAAGTTCTTATAACTTTAGATGTAAACCTCCCACTATAAACAACTGCATGCATTAAAATTCCATAAGGACAAAAATAAATAGATACAAAGCCCGTGAAAATCCTTAGACTATACAAAAAAGTATTAAGTAAATCAAAGTTCATACCATTCTTGTTTAAGGCCGGGATAAATGATTCTACAATTGCGCGCGATAAACCAGCTAATGACGAACATATTAGCAAAAATACGACCCATCTTAAAGATGGCGATTTAGGATCATAGCGATAACAAAGGATAGCAAATATAGCGCTAACCAAGAATAAAGCAATCATTTATTAATTCCTTCAATAGTTCTTACAATGTCCAAAGGTTCCTTCACTATATAATCCGGTTGGGCCTCTTGCAATAGCACCTCAAAATCATACCCCCATGTAACAGAGATAATTTTAATACCGCTCTTTTTACAAGCGATAATGTCCCGATGTTCATCACCAACAAATATAATGTTTTCTCTTTGAACATTATTACTTTTCACGTAACTATTAAGTGTGATATGGCGACCGAAGAAGCGATGAGATCTTAGAATTTCATCAAAATAATCCATGTCATTTAATTTTAGAAATTTTTTAATGTTTTCTTGCGAATTCGCAGAAACTAATATTAACTGAAACCCTGTTTCTTTTAAGGTTTTCAAAACAGACTTTATGTCATCAATGGGTTCTAAATGTGGAATCTCTTCTTTATATTTCTTCACGATATCAATTGTTAACATCGGGATCTTCCATAAAGGAACATTAAATTTCTTAAATCGTTCTTTAAAAGTGATAGTACGGATATAATCACTCTGTTCTTGGGGCATTTTAGTGTATTTATATTTATCTGCAAAGCTATTAAAAAGATCAAATACTACTTGCCCTGATTCTACAATTGTTCCATCAAAATCAAAAATTACGGTTTTAATCATTTTTCACATCCACTTTCATAATTCTTCTATGTTTAAACAGAACTTACATTATATATTTATAATACCATATTCTCCTTTTAATTCCGTTAAAATAATCTACTATTGTTTGGAGAAATCTTTTTAACAGGTGCTAAAGTTCTTCCCACTACAGGAAGTTAAATAAAAAAGGATTCATTAGCCAAATTGTTCACCTAGTATTATAAGGAAGAATTAAAACTAAAAAACCAAATCGTATTTGCAACGTGGATTAAAACCTTTGGTCAACTTATTAAAATGGTTAATTGCAAAAAGAACAAAGAAATGGAACTACTTATATACCTTGAATTTATTGGTTTCGTAGGCCGTATCTATGTTGTGAAGATATACTAAAAGCCTTAGTTTTCTTAAACCAAGGCTTTTTAATCTATTAATTCACATAAAATTAGCTGTAAGGATAAGTGCGCTTCCTAAATTACCTATCATTGAATGGTTAAGATACACACTACTTCTGCTTATTCTTCTTTTCAAGGCTTAAGCCAATCGCTACTCCAAAGCAAAGGCCCATTCCAATACCTAAACCAATATTATGAAACAGTGAGCCATATAAAGATCCAAAAGATAAACCAATACCTAACCATAGTGCTAAATAATTTGTACTTCTCTTTTTGTCTTCAGACAAAAAATCGCTCCCTTATATTATCATTTTTTCTTATAGTTACTAATACGGAGCAAAACGATATAGGTTTCATAGTTTAAAATGGATAGCATCGTTTTTAAGTCTTCATTTTGAATATGGTCCGTATAAGGAGCTAGCCAATTTAATGATTGCACTCTTAAAGATGCAACTGTTAGCCTGCATGATGATTAGTTTGTTTTCTAGAAAATAGATCTTTCATCGCACCTATAATGGCAGCGGGAAGTAAAGTGACAAGGAATACCGCTGTGAATAAATTGAATGTTGAATTTTCATATGGAACGAACTGTTCGGTAAACAATTTAGCTTTAGAGAATCTACCTAACACTGTTCCCTCGTCATCTCTGAAGTTCATTGACCATCCATTCTTATCACAAACGAAAAAGATTAATTGCAAAACGAGTAATGCTATAAGGGGGCGTACCCATTCTCGTTTTAAAATAGCACGTCCTTTTTTTGGTTTATTTTTCATTCTACTAGTACTCCTTTTCATAATCTAAAATGAGCTAAATTCCCCTTCTTCAATATACTTTATAGTCAATATAAATTATAACAAGTTTTACAAAAAAAGTAATATACAATCTAGAATAAAACTTATATATCACACACACTTACCTTCTTTCCCTACAAATGCAGCGATTCTTTTTTAAGGAAGGAAGCGGAATATAGTAAAAAACATAAAAACAAAAGTCTCTTTTATCAAAACAAATAATTATCTTATTGTTATGTTTCTTAATCAACATAAAAACCTTTCCTCTTCAGTGTCAACTATGACATGACTGAAGAGAAAAGGTTCCTTCAATGTTTAATTCTGACTTTACAAATTGACAAGCTCGATAGAAAATTAGACTTTTTCTATTGTTTCAGTAAAGCTAACTTGTTTTTATTTATAGGGGTATACTATTTGTAAACAAGTGCTCTTATAATATAAATCGTTCGAGAAAAGGTGACTACATCGTTTCTGCTAATCTCCAAATTGCAAACTCTTGATTTTTATGTTTTTCAGCAGCCGTTAACTCCCCATTTGCTGTATCAAGAACTCGCCTATAAATTTCCTCCCCTATCTCTTCGATAGTATTAATCCCTTCTACAATTTTCCCTGCATTTACATCAATATGTTCAGCCATAATTTCATACAACTTAGGGTTTGTGCCGATTTTTATAACAGGTACAATAGGTGAGCCTGTAGGTGAGCCTTTACCAGTGGAGAATAACACAACTTGAGCTCCACCTGCTGCAAGTCCTGCTACAGATTCAACATCATAGCCAGGTGTATCCATAAAAATAAATCCCTTTTCAGTTGGGGGTTGCGCATAATTGACAACTTCCATTAGTGGTGAATCTCCCCCTTTTTTTATACAACCTAATGATTTTTCTTCTAAAGTGGTTAGGCCTCCAGCCATATTGCCTGGCGTAGGATTTGCAGACCTTATATCCTCTCCAGTGTCTCTAATTCTCTTCTCGTAATCTCTTACAATGTTAAGGAAGTCTTTTGCTACCTGGGATGTGACCGAACGATTAGCTAATATATGTTCCGCTCCAATTGCTTCTGTTGTTTCCGCTAGAATACTAGTTCCGCCATCTTTTACAAGGGTATCTGAACAAACTCCTATTGCAGGATTTGCCGTAACTCCTGACCAAGCATCAGACCCCCCACACTCAAGTCCAATCGTTAACTCCGTAATATTGATGATTTCTCGTTGTTCCTGTTTACTCCGTTTTAATGCTTCTTCTAACCATAATTGTCCTTCTTTAAGAATTTCAGTGATTGACTTATCCCTATAGAAATAAATAGCATGAACATGATGGCCCTCATTTTTTAAAAGCTCAACCATTTCTTCAGCAGGGTCTCCTTTTCCCATTCCTAAAAATAGTGCGGCACTTACATTCGGGTGTCCAGCAGTTCCTTTTAAAGTTCTCATTGTCTGTTGAAGGTCTTCTGGAAATTGCGCTTTTCCCGTTTGATGAGCTACAGGAATAACTTCTGGTACAAGCTGTGCTAGCTTTTTCGTGAAACTAGCTAACTCGCCTACCGTATTAATCACAATAACATGATTTCGAACTCCTATTTTCCCGTTCCTTCTTCTATATCCTTCAAATGTTTTCACAAATTTTTACCTCCTCCATAACTTTCTACCTATTGATTAGTCCCCTACCTTTTTTATGCATGAAAAGAAGTTGATTGTTTGAGTATATCTAATCGCTCTTCTTCTTTCAGTCCTCGAACATTTGATGTATGAACATGGTATCCTTCATAGATTGCTTCTGTCGTAATTCCCATACATTCTCCATACTTTATAACTTTCTCTTCTTTCCTAATAAAAACAGTTGCAATTTTATGTCCATAAGGAATGTTCTCCATCACTTGTAATTTATCGTCTTTCCCTTTAATAGAAAGATACTCTCCTTGCTTGATATTCGTTAGCGCCACGGCAACGTTATCAGCTTCATTTAACTTAATTGCATTGAATTTTTGAATCACTATATTCCCCTCATTTCTTTATTAAAATGTAGTTCCTATATGAGGGATAGCAAACTCGCCTAAGCCAAACTTTTCAAGACTCGTTTGCTTCCCAGAACAAATATCTATCATCATCTCAAGCACTTTTTCCACGTGATTAACATTTATATTTTCTGAAATAGTATAGTCCGTCAGCTCATCAAAAGATTCATGAGAATTCTCTGGGGTAATCATCATACAAGGTAGTGCAATGGAACTAGCGAGTAAACCTCGATCGCTTACAACCATCACCATGTTACAGCCGCTTGCAGCCATATTTGATAAGGCTTCTACTAAATTACTTGAAACGGTTAATAGATGAAGACCTTTTTGATTAGGTTGTTCCGTATAGTTAAGCCAATTTTGAATAGACTTAGAGCCTGTTAGACACGCCTCAACAGCAGCATAAGATTTCTCTGATGGTGAAAATGTGTCACCATCACTTGACGTGTTCTTAATTTCTTTCCATCGCCTACGTTTTAATCCCTTTCCTGCTTCTTGAAGCCTTTGTTGTAACTTTTCACTTATTGCCCGTTTAGACAAGAGGGCACTTGCTGGTTCTAAAGATTTTGACATTCCTACAATCACTGTTGCCTTGTGGTCAACTAAGGTATCTATAACACTTCCAATCACAGATGTTACTTTAGTTAATGATTCTTCATCTATATCAATAGCTAATACACCTACGGTTAGAGAAGATAGAGGCACCTCTACTCTTTTTTCCTTTTCGACTTCCTTTGCCCATCTTTCCACAATTGTGCTTCCCTTAGTTACTGTATTGCTACCTCCAGCTAATTGTTGAATTCCAATTCCTTCAATAGGTTTTGTTTTAATGGCGCTCTCAAGAAGCCCGCTCACTTGGTTTGTTTCACATCCTAGTCCTATAAAAAGGGTTGAATGAAGATTAGGATTCGAGGCTACGCCTAGCAACGTATTTTTAGTTAATTGAAAATCGTCTCCTAATTGAGCACAGCCATTTGTATGAGTAATAGGGATAGCTGCGGGTACTTTGTCTGCAATCTCTTTTGTAATAACACTCGAACAGACGACTGAGGATACGACTCCAATATAATTTCTGATTCCTACCGTTCCATCATTCCGTGCAAACCCCTCAAAAGAATAGCTCATATTTAGCTCACCTTTCTTTTATAAAAAATAATGAAATTTTAATTTGAAGTCTCTTGTCATCATTTGCATGCTAACTAAGATCAGTTGGAGGCATTTTACCGCTAACTTTTATTTTGTTGGTAGAATGATTTTCTACTTTTCCATCAATCCCTCTTTTTCTTTGATATTTATCAGCTAAAATAACAGCAATCGGAACAAGGACGGCTGTACTAATTGAAGCAATCGAAATTTGTGCTGTAGCGACACTAGCTGTACTTTGGTAGGTTTGAGCTTCTGCAGCTGTCATTAACCCTGTGCTACTTGCTACACTAGCTGCTGCTGCAATAGCCGCAGGGGTTGCTACTGCATTTCCAGCCGTTGATGATTCTGCCCAAGGTGCAATAACGCTTTTTTCTCGGAATACTTTAAAAGTAAGAGCCATTACTCCTCCTGAAATAAATACTGTCATGAGAGCTAAAGCAATGCCAGCTCCCACTACTTCAGGATTGAAAAAATTAGATAGATTCATTCCTGCTCCTAATGTAAAGGCAAAGAACGGAATAACAAGCGATTCTCCAGCAGATAAGAAAGCGCGGATTTCACTATCAAGGTTTCCTAATATCATCCCTATTAAAATAGGCAAAAGGACGGCAACAAAAGCGATGATTGGAAAGTTAGCTCCCATCATCCCAAGCGCCATTAGTGTGAAAAACGGACCATCATTAAGTGAGAGAACAGCCGTCGCCCCTACATCAGAACGATTCCCATATTGTCCTGTTAAAGCAGCGAACATTCCGCCATTTCCATTTGTCATAGCTGCAATGATTGCCATTGTGGATAATCCAAGGAAGCCATTGACTGGGTCGGACATATAGCCCCAAAGTAAACCAGTTCCAAGTCCAGCTAAATATTTAGAAGTAGTCAATAAAACCCCTTTTTTTAAAGCTCGCCCTCCCACCTTAAGGTTCATTTGACTACCGGCACAAAACAAAAACAATGCACATAATGTAAGGGCCCCATCCTTAAATAGAGCTTGTGAGAATCCCCCTATTTTAAAAAACTCATAGTAGCCCTCTTCTGTAGGAGCAACCCCTATACTCTTCAAGAAATTCATAATAAACGGTAAGTGAAGTTGATCAATTGTATTTATTAAAGCACCAACAAACAGCGGAACAACCATCAAACCACCAGGAACTTTATCAATCCTTTGCTTGATTTTCATCGCTTTAATCAATCCTCCAATTTATAAAATCTTTCTTTCGAACTCGAGGCTTAAAGCTTAACCAATTGGCACAAGTTGATATTTGTTAACGCCTACATATTGATCTTTAATAAACTAACTTAATGCTTACCTGCTGTTGAATTTACATAAGAGGGATGCTTTTTCACAGAATTGTTCAGGGTTCCGATTCTTTCAATTGTAATCGACAACTCATCTCCTTCTTTTAACCATACTTGTGGAGTTCTGCCTATTCCTACTCCAGAAGGTGTACCTGTTGCAATTACATCACCAGGCTTTAGCGTCATTGATTGTGATAAATATGAGATAATGTATGGAATCGTAAAAATCAAATTTTTTGTATTTGATTTTTGCATTACTTCACCATTTAAAGTCAGTAAAATGTCTAAATTATGAGGGTCCTCTATTTCATCTTTCGTTATAATATAGGGACCAATCGGCGCAAACGTATCCGGTGATTTTCCGCGTGTCCATTGATTATCTGCAAACTGAAGGTCTCTTGCGCTTACGTCGTTCATAATTGTATAGCCAAAAATATACTCATCTGCTGTTTCTTCTGTAACACATTTTGCCTTATCCCCAATAACCACTACTAATTCTGCTTCAAAGTCCACTTGATCCGAATTAACAGGGAGCTCAATAGCATCGTTATCTCCAATAATTGCATTTGCGTATTTTGAAAAAATGACGGGCGTTGGAGGTGGATCCATCTCTGTTTCTTTGCAATGATCAAGATAGTTTAATCCAACACAAATGATCTTTTCTGGCTGTGAAATAGGAGGAATGATTTCTACTTCTGAAAGAGAAAATGTAGTTTTTATACCGCTTGTTCCATGGTTTTTATGATATTCTATCAACTCTTTAATATAAGGAATCATAGTATCATGATTTTGAATCAACGTTTCCATCTTATTCGAAAGAGTAGAACGGCTTGCTACTTTATGTTGATACAAATCATGAAGAATTGTTAAATTCACAATCTTATTGTCTTGTAAAACACCTACATACGTATGGGACTGAGAACGAAATGATAGAAGTTTCATATTTTTTCTCTCCAACCTTTAAAATTTTTTAAACACCGCTCTGATATTTCCACAGAGCATAAAAACTCGTAAATTACTCCTTTATGACTTTAAGCTATGGGAGAAGAAACTAGTGTGGGAATACCGAGGTCTTTAGTGCCGAGTTTGGATGTTTTCGCTTCTGGGCAATAGCGCTCAATCATTTGAATCCCTAATACAGCACGGTGGACTCGTTCTTGCACTAATGAAATGTTGGTTGCTTCCCATTGCTTTCCTGAAGGATACACATCTGGATGATTACGAAGCCCAAATTTAATATATACGGGTGCCAGAACGCGAATGATTTCAGGTATTTCATAGTATCTTAGGAACCCACCAAAGTTGTTTGGAACTTCAACATATAAATCAATTGGTATATCAATGGATTGACGAATGGAGGCAAGTTTAGCTAAAGTGAGGGCTGGTGGAACATTATAAGTGTCTGCCCCTAAGTTCTGCATCAACTTTACGGAAACTGGATTTGCTGATCCCATTTGCACTGAAACCTTTACAACAAAATCTTCTGGAAGGTGACCTTGCTTTTTCATTTCTTTTGTAAGCAATAAAAGTCCCTCATCTGCAATAAGAGCACCACGAAGACCCAAATTGGCTCCCCTTTTCAAGTCTTCCATTGCATAAACTAACTGATCAGCCCCTTCATGACGTAAACCCTGGGCCTTACCAGCGGATGTTAGAGGACCTGCGCTAATATCCCACGTTCCCCTTGGCCCAACAAACAAGCTTAACTCCATTCCTCTTTTGGCAGTTAGTTCACACATTTGTTTGATTTCATCATCTGTAAGAAGCATAATTCCGCTTCCTTGTGAGATGCGATGAATCGTTAATCCATAACGATCAATCTCTTTTAACATCTCCCTTAAAGCAACGGGACCTTCCGTACTAGGAAGTTCTATACGGTACTGAGCGCCATCTGGAAATGTCTTTGTAGAAGTTGGAAGGTCTCTTAGATCTGTTGAAGGATAACCTAAACTTTCTAATAATTCCCGAGATTCTTTCATAGTCCTATTCCTTCTTCCTTTTTAAATTTTTTTAGGGATAGCGAGAAGGTTTATTTTTATAATGTTCTTTATCTAAATAATGTTTGTATAGAAATGTTCCTCTTCTTAAACTTTGAATACGCTTTCATTTTTTGAGATAGAAATTTAAGAAGTCTCTTAAATTTCTAGTAAAAAGATCTATTACTCAATATTTTGTTTTACCTTTCCTGTATAGCCGGCAAGCTGTGATAAGCGATAGGCTAGTTTTATAATTTCTTCTTGTGCAGCGTCTTTTTTTACATTCCAACTATTCTCTAACATTGTAAAGCTCACACCAGCAATTATCTTGTTCTCAAAATTATAAATCGGGGCGGCTACACAGTGAAATCCAATTGCTGCTTCCTCATTCTCAGTAGCATACCCTCTCTGTTTTGCTCTTTGGACATTATCATAAAGTTCCTCAATATTTGTAATTGTATTTGGTGTCTTTTTCTCTAACTTATGAGAAGCATAGATTTGTTTTAGTTGTTCTTTACTATATTGGATAAGCTGTATTTTACCGATAGCAGACGCGTATGCCGGAAAACGCATGCCAGGATCTGTTACAAGACGGACTCTTGAATCTCCTTCCATTTTTCCTAAATACACCACATCTCCTTCTTTTAGAATACCTAACTGGATATGTTCATTAATACTTAAGACAGATGAACTCGCCTCTTTATAAAAGACTTGCAGAATATCAAACTGGTGAAAGTATCCTGCACTAAGTGCTCCTAATGAATGTCCAAGTGAATAGGTATCTCCTTTTTCTTTAGTAATCCAACCTAAAATTTCAAGCGTGTTTAATAAAGAGTATAATGAGCTTTTGCTAATTTCTAGCTTTTTAGATAAATCAATTAAACGTAGCTTTTTTGGATGTTCACTAATTTCTTCTAGTACTTTGTGTGCTCTTTCTATTGCTGGGACCCAATACTTTTCTTTCATAAATTCTTTTTCACCTTCTAGTTTAGTTATAATTACAATCAGGTTCATTATAGAGAACTAGGTTCTGTACTTAAAACTAATCCAATTATAACATATTATTTTGAAATTTCAATTAATTATAACCATTTTTCCTAAAATAAAAAAATGAGCAATGCCTATTGTGTGAAAAAAATTTGCTGTCCCTTCCCTTTTCCTTTATCACCACTGTATATCATACTTTTTACATCTTACAAATAGAGGGCTGGCGTGAATCATAAAATATGAGATGACATGTGGAAATTAGGAGATTTTTTAATAAGAAAAACTCTCTTTGGCAATAGGAAGTTCTTTCTGTTTTTCAGCTGTATCTAATATTGATTTCTAGCTGAAGTAATCTAAGTTCTCAGAAATGTATCTTTAAAATATTCTCTAATTCAAAAGACAGCACCTACTAAATAGGTGCTGCCTTTTACAACTCTTAGGTTCATTTCTTTATATTCATCCTCTTTTTGTAGAAATTCCACTGTAGCCATGGCATGAGTAGTATGTATATACCCAGGGATTTTTATAAAGAGGAATGGAAAAAGTTTATCAAATATTTTAGAAAAGAAAATAGAGAGGTAATTTATAACGTTTCTAACATAAAAAGCAACCAAGACTTTTAAGAAGTACTTGGTTGCTTAATTAACCCTGGATATATTGATGGAACAAAATCCAATCTATATAGGAAAATCCTTCCGAACGCAAATTCGTTTTACTTTTTAGGGGTGTTGACTAGAGGTTAGCTAAATAATGTTTTAATTTCAACGAGGCATCTTAATCTAACATGTTTTGCAAATATCTTCTAAAATATATAGGGATTTTTATTCAAATTTATGAGGATTACAATTGAAAGTCTTTTCAGATACTTTAATTGATCCTGTTGGGCATCCTTCTAAAGCATCCATCATATCATCTACCAATTCATCAGGTATAATAGCTGTTCCTTCATTATTATCTAATCTAACAGATGCAATACCTTCTTCGTCATAATCGTAAATGTCAGGGGCAGCAGCCCCGCATGCTCCGCAACCAATACAAGTTTCTCTATCTATAATTGTATACTTTTTACACATCTTCATTTTCCTTTCCCCTCTCTCAGCACCCTGTTTATTAGCATGCCTTTCTAAATAAGATTTAGAAATCTAAGATAATGTCGATAGTTTTCATTTATCTATTTTCATTGAGGAATTCCATAATTCTTGAATTAAACACTTTAGGTTCTTCTTGATAACACAAATGTCCAGATTTTGGAATAATCACAAACTTGGAGTTTATTAGTTCCTCATGAATAGCCTTTGATTCGTTTACAGGAGTAACAGTATCAAGTTCGCCACAAACAACAAGAACAGGAACTGTTATATGAGATAACAAACTCATTTGATTTAGATGATAAAGTGAATATGCTACTGAACGATATCCTGCCTGTCTTACTTGTGACATAATCTCTTTTACTCTCTTATACACTTCTTTTGAAGCATAAGGAGATAACAATGCTTTTATTCTTTTATCTGCTATCTCCTCTGGAGAAAGATTTTCAATGGAAAATAATCGATTTTCTAACTTCCTCTTATTCTCTTCTTCATTCAAAGTAGCAGCCCCTCTGGTCGGGTCCGCTATAATAAGTTTTTCAATTCTATTAGAATAAAAGTTACAAAACTCTATTGCAATGGCTGCCCCCATTGAATGACCGAGAAGATAGATTTTTTCTAGCTTTAGCTCATCTATCATGCCTTTCAAAATGTGGGCAAACTCTTCAAAAGATCTCAATTCTTCAGCTGGATCTGAACTTCTCCCATAACCTGGAGCATCCCAAGCAATCACCTTATAATTATTTTTTAATTCACGTATTTGTTCTTTCCACGACTGTGAATTGTTGCTCATTCCATGAAGCAATACTAATGGCTCTCCATTACCTTCTATCTCATAATAAATATTTAAGTCTTTTACTTGTACATAAGGCATAATACAAGTCTCCTCTATTCATTCTAAATTTTAAGAAGGATATTTAATTCTTAATTTTCAGAATCCAAATTCTTTACTTTTCTATAAAAAAAGGTTAACTCCCATAATATTTAACCAAGTCCCCGTACTGCCAATCCGCCGTCACTAGAAATGACTTCACCTGTAATTGCACGTGACTCATCAGATGCTAATAACACATACGCTGCAACGTGATCTTCTGGTAGCTGAGCAAGTTGAAGAGGGTTTCGTTTTTTTATGTTACTTGCTTTAGTATCATTATCTATAATTTTCACAAATGGACTTAGCGGTGGAATGACTGATAGTTCTGTCAGCGTGCCTCCTGGTGCTACTGCATTGACTCTTATATGAGGGGCAAGTTCGAAGGCAAGCTGGCGCATTAGTCCGATTTGAGCGTGCTTGCTCGCTGTATACCATACACCACCACCATCAGGATAGAAACTTGCACCAGACACAGAAAAAATCATATTTCCATTTGTTTTTTTCAACTCTTCAAGTGCTGCTTTTGCTCCGAAAAAAGAGCCTTTCACATTAATATTAAGAAGAAAATCATATGCTTCAGCAAGTGCATGAGGAGGCACATCGGCGAATTTAGCAAATCCATCAAATACACCAGCATTAGCAATAAAAACATCTAGCTTGCCGAATTCGCTAACAGTAGCTTGGACAGCTTGATCATTGTCTTCGTAATTACTGACATCTCCTTGGTAGGTAAGAATGTTCGTTCCAAATTCTTCTTTCATTTTTACTAGCTTTTCCTTAGAGCGGCCCATAATGCTCACTTTTGCTCCTTCTTGTATAAAACGGCGTGTGACTGCTTCCCCTATCCCCGAAGCTCCGCCTGTAATCAACACTACTTTATCTTTTAGCATCATTGCCATTGGACACAACCTTTCTTATTATCTTTTATACATAACGAACTGTTATACAAAGATGGCAAGGTTTCTTGTATTTATTGTTGTTTGATCTACAATAAATACACGCTTTGAAAGTTTCCATTTTCCATCTTCAAATGCAAACTCATCATTTCGTTCACCAGAGATTAAATCATGGTGAATATCTTTGCTTCGGCTTCGATAAATAAGTAAATAGCTTTTTACGACTGCTTTTTCTCCTTCAACAAAATCTTTAACACATACATTGCTAACAAAACGGCGTGTTCTTGAAGGAGGAATTTCCGCCCATGCATAGTCCGTTTTTAAACGTTCTACACGAAGCTTTAGCAACTCAATATCATCATTAAATGTGAACATATCTGTTGAATAGTCTGGACGCTCTGTTCCTTCTTTATTGACACGTACAGGCATTTGATAACGCAAACTAGAATGCATTAAGCTAAACCAGTCATCAAATTCAATATCATCAAGTAATTGTGCTTCATGATATAACCATTGTTCAAACTCACATTTCACTAGCATTTTTTCTATATTCATTTTTCCCTCCTCCTCTCGCTTATCACTTTGTCATTAGTTCCATCCAGTATTTATAAAAATTACGCTGATTTGCTTCTGTAAATTTGTCATCATAAGTAACACCTGGTCCAATAAATTCAACAGGTTCACGATGCAAACCCATTGTGTAGTTATAAGTTAATTTCTTTTGAAAAGGCATAGCACCTTGGGCAGCTTCTGTAATATCTGTAAATACTTCTGTATCATCTTGTTCAAAAATTCCGGACGGACTAAATGTCAAAATAAACGAATCTCTTGAGCGCTCTTTCCACTCTTTTGGGGCATTCTTTTCAACAAACATCCAAGCAATCACTTCCATCTTATTAAGACCAATTGGCCGCCACATTCTTACAGAAGTGTTAGAGATTAAATGATCTTTTATTTTTGTATGTGAAATTAAAAACGATAAGTTTGGAAAAACATTTCCAATCATATTTTTTAAGTTTGATAGCACTTCATATTGTTCTGGGGACAAATTTCTTTTATACTCATCTTTTAATTCTTCAGGAAAAGCAAAGTCTGGGTTAGGGGTTCCGAGGTTTAGACCATGTCCGTTTTCTGTATGAATTTGAAAACCGCGTTTGGAATACGTTGCATTTGGCACCATTCCTAATTTCGCAATTGAACCATGTGTAACCATCGTATGGTAGGAATCACCAACAAAGTTATCAGAACCAACTTTCCAGTTAGAATGAACAACAAATCGTTGCGGAGCTCCCACTACTTCCATTTCGGCACGTCCTACAAGGATATCTAAATACCATCTGAAGTCACCTAGAAAATCTTCAAGCGGTTCTGCATGATCATTCCATGTTCCAAATAAAAGGCCTTTGTAAGATTCAAGTCTCACTTGATGGAGCCCCATTTTAGAACGGTCTATCTTTCCGCCATAAGTATCTTTTTGAAGAGGAACTCCAACAAGATCACCAGTATTTTTAAAACTAAATCCATGATATGGGCATGTAAATAAAGATTTGTTCCCTTTATCAGCTCGACATAGTTTCATGCCACGGTGGGTACACATATTATAAAAAGCATGAATTTCATCATTACTATCACGTGTAATAATAATGGAGTATCCGGAAAGTTCACGTGTCATAAAGTCGCCTTTATGAGGAACTTCGGATTCATGACCAACAAAAACCCACGTTTTTAGAAATATTTTTTCGTGTTCTAAATCATAAACCGTTTGATCGCCTAAAAGGTAAGCTGGAATAACTCCTTCCTCAGGTTTGACTGTCTCATTCAAATAGTTAATAACTTGCTCTTTCGACATTTCCTCTAAAGGTCTATCTGTTTTAATCATTCTTATCCTCTCCCCCTCGATGAGCTTCATTATCCAATTTGAATCGTTCTCTCTTTGTTTTGCAACGTAGCCAATATACTTAATGCAGCTAAATAACTTGTTTTTAGATTATTTGGCATTGGATCATTCTCAATTTCAAGCTTAAAGTTTCCAAACGAACCCCACGCTTCAATAAGATGATTATTTTTCACGACATTTGGGTCAGCAATAATGGTGACTTTGGTGTTTTCAACACCAAGACCAGCTAAAGATAATACAATCGCAACATTAATATTTCTCGGAAACTGCTTAATGGCTTCCGCTGCAGAGCCTTCAAATAAAACCGTTTCTTTTTCTAATGAAACAGCTTCTGTCAAGGCACTTGGTGGTTTTCTCGTTGTAAGAGATACAGACTTAAGCCCGTTCACAGCTTTTGCGGATTTAAGGATATCAAGTCCTCCAATTGCTCCAGAAGGAAGAAAGACCCTTACCTTGTTTTTTCGACAAAATTCTCCTGCTTTTTCTTCAAAAGTAGCATTTGCCATAACTCCTATGCTACTTAATAACAAATCTTTTCCACCTTCAAGTACTTTCAATGCATACTCTTCAGCAGCTTCAATGGTTGCTACCTCAATGACTAAATCGACGTCAGAGTTAAGAAATGATTCAACATCAGGATAAAACTCTGCACCAAATGCTTTAGCTAGTTGAGATGTACTTTCTTTACGACGTGTATAAATTGAACTAATCTTCCCACCAGGGAGAAGCTCATCCTTATTTATGGCCTGAAGCAGAAATTTACCGATATTCCCACATCCAATTAACCCTAATTTCATGTTCTTTCATCCTTCCTTAATTAGCAAAACCATAGGAGTCTGTGAAAAATTCCAGTCCGCAATGTCTTGTTTCCCGAGAAACACCGCTTTCTTTTAAACCTGGAAAATCAAGAGCCAAATCGTTAAAAATAGTATGATTGTTATGGAAAACAGCTCCTGCTTCAAGACGATCAGCTATCTCAATAGCTAATTCTTCGTTTTCCGTCCACACAGAAGCTCGCAGACCAAATTTGCTATCATTCGCTAACTTTATAGCTTCATCAACAGTAGTGAAAGGCAAAATAGGGATAACTGGTCCAAACTGCTCGTCCTGCACGACCTCGCTTTTTTGATTTACTCCTGTAACAATAGAAGGAAGCATATAATAACCTTTATCCCATGTTTCTGGATTAAGTTGAATACCAGCAGTGACCACTTCTGCACCTGAACGAGCTGTACGTTCAATCAACTCACTCACATAATCAAACTGTGCTTTATTATTTAATGGCCCCATTGTTACATCCGGTTGTATCCCATCACCTACAACAACTCGTTCAAATTCTTTTGTTAATTTTTTCACAACCTCATCATAACGTGATTTGTGGACATAGACTCGTTTAATAGCTGAGCATACTTGGCCTGCTGCTCGTAAAATACCTGTTTTGAGACGTTTGATTGCTTCTTCATCAAGGTTAGCATCGGCCAAAATAATGGCTGGATCATTTCCCCCTAGTTCCATATATACTTTTTGGAGGTTTTCAGCAGAATTCTTCATAATATCTTTTCCTGTTGTTGTGCTGCCGACAAAAGCGACGGTACGAACACGGGAATCAGAGCAAAGGGTGTCACCAATTACTTTTCCTGAACCTGTTACAATATTAATGACGCCTGGGGGGAAATGTTCGGCAACTACTTTTAAACAGCTCATAATTGTTAAGGGACAATTCGTAGCGGGTTTTACAACAACCGTATTACCAGATAAAACGGCTGGGATAACTCGTTTAAATGTTAAAATCATAGGAGAATTCCAAGGGGTAATCACGGCTGTAACGCCTCTTGCCCGCCGTCTAATTTGGACTTTTTGGGTTCCTGTAAGTACTTCTGGGTTCCACCAGTTAAGCAGTTCTGCTGCTCCACCTTTCATAATTTCAACACAACGTAATAAATCTTTCTTAGCTTCTACAAGTGCTTTGCCATTTTCCCTCACAAACAAGGTGACATTTTCTTCGATGATATTCGCTAGTTTTTCTGCCGCTTTGTTCATTAGAGCGGATCTGTCTTCTACATTAGAGCGAGACCACATTTTATAAGCTTTCTCTGCCGCTTCTATTGCTTCATTTACCATTTCCTTAGAACATAGTGCAACTTCCCCGACTACTTCTGACGTGTTTGCAGGATTGATGACATTAGCTGTTTCTCTTATTTCTTTCCATTCTCCGTTAATAAGATATTTTCCCGAAATAACTGGATATGTCGAAATCATTTTTATGTCCCCCTTTATAGTTTTTTTGGTTTAAATGCTTCCGCTGCTCCTGGGGGTCCGCCGAACGGCTTTGCCATTGGTCCAACAGCTTCCATATCAACTACAATCATTGAAGGGTTACGTCTTTCTTGTGCCTTCTTTAGTTCGTTGACAAATTCATCTCCAGAACCAATTCTCACCGCATCAAAGTGCATGGACTGAGCAAGCTTCACAAAGTCTGGGCTTAGTAAATCAACAGCTACTTGACGTCCATATGCAGCTTCTTGAATATTACGAAGAACTCCGTACCCTGAGTCATCAAATAATACAATAATAAGAGGTAGCTTTTCTTCTGCTGCAGTCACCATCTCTCCAACATTGAGCATAAAGCCTCCGTCTCCAGCCATCAGCACAACTGTTTGATCTTGACAGCCTATTTGTGCACCAATTGCTGTTGGAAGGCCTTGACCAATTCCACCTCCTGATGCATGAATAGAAGTTCTTGGTTCATAAATTTCAAATAAACGACTTCCCCAAACATTTGCCTGTACAGTTACATCTCGAACTAGAATCGTATCTCGTGGCAATATGTCTCTCATTCCATCTACAAATTGCTCATATGGTCCAAGCGTTTTGCGAAGGTTGCCACGAACTTCATTTCTAAGAGAATCTATTTCTTCTATATAAGTAGAAACTGGGGCAATCGATTTTTCTTCAAGTTTTTGAATAAGAGCTTTTAACATTTCTTTCGCATCGCCAACTAATCCAAATGTTGCTTTATAGTTGCGGTTAATTGCTTGAAGATCCGCATCGATTGCGATATGTTCTTCTGGCACTACCGCTTTCCAATTCGATGTTTCATTGCCTCTAAATCGCACTCCTACACTAATTAACAAATCTGCATTTCGTAAAAACTCTCTTGTGGACTCATATGCCATAAAATGTCCTATGCATTGCTTATGGTCTTCTGGAATTGAACCTTTTCCTGATTGACTTGTTATCACTGCGGCCCCAAGTATCTCTGCTAATTTTTGTAATTCTTTTGAAGCATTAGCAGAAATGACACCACCACCTGCCCAAATTACCGGTCGGCTTGCTTCTATAATTTTTGTCACGGCTTGTTCGGGAATTAATGCTGCTAATGATGTTTTAGACGCTACAAGCTGTACTTCCTCAATAGAAAGATCTTCAATAATTGCTGATTGAAAGTCGATAGGGATTTCTAGAGATACAGGCCCCATAGGTGCAGTTAGAGCTTCTTTAATGACCTTTCTCACTACTGAAGCTGTTTGCTCAGGATTTCTAAGCTGAACAGCCTTTTTACATGCACCGCTCATCATTGAAAGTTGATCTTTACATTCATGTATGTAGCCTCTCCCTGTACCAAGATACGTAGAGGCTACTTCACCAGTAAGATGAAGTAGTGGAACACCCGCAGACCATGCTTCTACTAATGAACCAGCCGCATTTCCTGCCCCTGTTCCTGTGCTTGTAATTATTACACCTAACTTCCCAGTCGCGCGAGCATAACCATCTGCCATATTAACGGCACCACTCTCCCCACGCGAACAAATCAGTTTAATGCTTCCCTCTCTAAGAATGGCATCATAGATAGGCATATTATGAATACTGACTACACCAAAAGCAGCTTCTACGCCTGCTCGTACTAATTCTTTTACAATGGCATCAGCAGTTGTAAACTCTATTATTTCTTGTTTTTTCATTTTCATATCCTACCTTTATTGAGTGATATAATTAAAGGGCTTTGCCAATTGCTCCTGCAGTTTCAATTGTTGAACCAGCTACATAACTTGCTTTATCTGAACCGAGAAACACAATCACACTAGCAACCTCTTCTGCCTCCCCAACACGACCGAGTGGAATATTTCGTTTTTCTGCAAGCTCACTGTAATATCTTTCCGGATCCATATTAGGCGCATTTTTTAACCTTCTGCGTTCCCATTGATCCGTCCGAATTAATCCGAGGCTAACGGAATTTACTAAAATGTTGTCTGTGGCCAGTTCTTGAGAAAGCGTTTTACTTAAATTTAAAAGACCAGCTCGGGTAGCGGCTGTAGCAATCATATGACGCTCAGGTTCTTTAGCTAGTGTAGCGTTAATATTAATAATCCGTCCTCCACCTCTTTTAACAAGATGTGGATGAGCTGCACGAACTGCATAGATGATAGCGAAATACTTTAATTGAATTTGTTCTTCCCACTGTTCATCCGTGATATCGAAAAAGTAACCCATCACACTTTGTCCCGCTGCATTTACTAATATATCGATTCCACCAAATCTTTCAGCTGCACCGTTAATAAATGAATCAACGTCTGATTTCGAAGTAACATCACAAGTTAATGTGTAAATATCTTCTTTATCGCCATATAAAAGCAATTGACTTTTTGCCTTTTCCAGGCGTTCTTTGTTCCTTCCACAAATCGCTACTTTTGCTCCTTCGTTCAAAAACATTTCTGCAGCTTTTAATCCGACACCAGATGTGCCACCCATAATAACAGCTACTTTTTCTTTTAAACCTAAGTCCATCTCATCATTTCCTTTCATAAGCAGCTTCTCTCTAAACGTTATATTGTTGGAAAATGAACAAGATGCGAAGTCTTACTTACAACTATAACGTCTTGTTTAGATGATAATAAGGTGAAACATTTTTCTAAATTGTTTCTTTATCAATCCTATTTTTTAGTTATTCTTTTCGTTTCATTAACGAACGTCAACTGTTTCATCTACCCATCCTGGATCCGGCTCTCCCTTCATTGCTTTACGGGCTTCGGGTTTTGGTGGCCCTGCAATTCCCCACTGATCCATTAAATGAGGCACACGTTTCCATACACGTGCTCTCCACTCAGACTCATCTTCAATTGTCTCAAGATAGCACGTATACTCCATAACGAAACCACCTGGATCTTGAAAATAGCAGAAGATGTTATCTCCTGGTCCATGACGTCCAGGTCCCCATAGCTCTTCTAGTCCTGCTTTTCGAACGTTGCTTATACCACGCATTAGTTCATCAACTGAATCCACCTCATAAGCAATATGATTAACTGAAGCATGTTCATCTTGATTGAATGCAATGGAATGATGTTTTCTATTGCATCGTAAGAAAGACATTTGATGCTCGCTCCAATCTGTTACTTTAAAGCCAAGTACATTAGTATAAAATTCTACAATCATATCTAGGTCTTTTGTGTTCATCACAACATGATTTAACTTCACAGGATCTACATTTTTCTTATTCCAAGTAGACGTTTGAACTTCCACCCAAGCTGAAAGTTCTATTACACGGTTTTCCGGATCTACAAATTGAAGGCCATATCCAGCTCCTGCTTCATCTAAATAACCTGGTTCTTTGATAATACGTACACCTTTTGATGTTAATATTTCAGCTGCCTGATCGACGGCATTCTTATCGACCATTCCAAATGAAATGTGGTGTAACCCGCGCTTTTCTCCTTTATGAAGGCTTACAATGTGATGTTCTGGTCCTGCACCGCGAAAGTAAACTGTATTTTTTTCTTCTGGAACATCCACTCTATCCAAACCCCAAACCTTCTCGTAAAAATTAGCTTGTTCATCAAAATTTGGAGTAATCATACTGATATGTCGCAAATGAGTAATTCCAAGCACTATTTATCCCTCCTACTAGATGGATTCCCCTTCATAGAAAGCGCTATCATTTATCATTCTACTTAAAAGGAGTACTGCATTATTTTCATAATGCAGCCCTTCCTCCTCTACTTCTCTCATTAATCTTTAATAATAGCTTCTCTTTCTTTAGCACGTTGTTTACGGAGTTCCTCAAGTTCGCTACCTTCTGGATATGTTGGTAGATTCGGTTTTACCGCTCCAAGCATAACAAGCATACGTGCCTCTTCTTTTCCATCGTTTCTAATGCCGCGATATACTCCTGGCGGGCTGCTAATGCAGTCTCTCGCACTTAGTTTAATTTCATGCACCTCACTGTCGCTATCTTCCTGAATCAATGCTGTAACTTCTCCCTCAAGGATAAAGAACACTTCTTCTACATCGTCGTGGAGATGTAATGGTCCAATACACCCTGGAGGAAGAACCATTGTACTTAGAGTAAAATGTTCTGCTGTAATAACATTTGAATCATTATTAGCTGTAGCGCCGCGCCCGATATACCTCATTTGTGCACGTCTATAAGCTGGATCAATCTCTTCTTGGAACTTTAACACATTCCAATCAAGTGTACGATCTTGCAAGCGAGCCACATATTTCTTTTCAAATTCTTTCACGGAAAAAGTTGCTTTTGTCATTTTAAAAATCCTCCCTTTATTAGCTATATATAAAACTCTATTTTGTTTTATATATAAAACTATGTTTTATCTTTGAATTAATTCTAAAATGAAAATATTCCATTGTCAACAAAATTTTCAGATAATTTAAAATTTTGTTTAGATAAATCATTTTTGTAAAAAAATCTAAGTAGCTAGTTTAAACTGTTAAAATACAACCAAGCAGCTTATCATCTCTAACAAGCATAAAAAATCCATCTAGAAAGTTGCTCTTCAACCTTCTAGATGGATTTACGAACTGATAAATATGCAAAAAGTGCACAAAGCTCGTGATCGTGAAATCTTCATGCATACATAAATTTATCTTCTTTTAAACAAAACAAGTGTGATTCCTCTTAACAATTGAGGATTCACACTTGTTGAATAAACGATTATAGCACCGTTTTACTTCCACTGTAGCCCATATAATCTGATAGTAAGTGAGCCACTTCAAGCAATTTTGGCAATGCAACTTTATCAATAAAGTCTTCCTGGTAAACCGATTCTACTGCTACGACATTTAAAGCAGCTACAACTTTCCCTGTCCGGTCAAAAATTGGCGCTGCAACAGAGTAGATATCAGGAAGGAATTCCCCACTTGTTATCGCATATCCTTTTTGACGAATAGATTCCAAATGCTGCTGAAGCTCACCTGGGACTGTTGGAGTTTTATCCGTATAAGGAGTAAGATTTGAAATATGAAACATTTCCGTTACTCTCTCTTTCGGTTCATATGCAAGTAGTAATTTTCCATTGGCTGTTGCATGAGCTGGGAGCCGTAAGCCAATATTCACATTAACAACAGATATTCCTCTAATCGGAGCACTTCCTACATATACAACTTCCTGTCCATCCAAAATGGATAAATGACAAGAGGCACCGATTTCATCACGTAATGTTTCCATATAAGGCTGAGCAATCTCTGGGAATTTTAAACTGTTTAAATAACTAAAACCTAATTCAAGTACTTTTGGCGTTAGACTATAACGCTTTGTATTTTCATCTTGGGCTAGATAACCTAGGTTTTGAAGTGTAAATAACAAACGATATGGGACCGTTCTGCTTACGCCCAAGTGTTTCGCTATTTCTGAAAGCGACAAACTAGGCTGCTCTTCATTGAAAAGCTTTATAATTTCTAACCCTCTTGTTAATGCGTTGGCGCTATATTTTTCTTTCTCTACGCTTGCCATTTAAGTACCCCTCCTGTTGTTTATTATTCTAACTTTCTGACACCTTAAGCTTATATAGAAGTAAACTACCTTTACCTTTCTTTCTCTAAAAAAGGTAAAAGCACCCCTGACAGCCTCTTTTTATCAGACCATCTATTGTCACTATAAATAAAAGTAAAAACTAAGTGCCTCTAACTTCAATATGCTTTAGTTAATCATTTTTCAAAAGGTTTATATTAAAGAGTTATGTACAACATTTCTAGTTTTCTTTGCTTAAACCTCTATTTAACCTCTGATTATACAATAATTTCATAGTTAATCGTTCATATCCAAAACATTATTTATATGTAAATTATAGGTTTTTATAAGTTTGAATTCAACACGAATAAACAAGAATCCTTAACAACTTATGGATTCCTTACAGTCTTAATATTATTTTTTGTAATTACAAGAAATGAAGTTTTCGATGACATGAATTTATGTAAAAATAGGATTTCTTAAAATATTGAATTTTCAAAATATTAAATTGACAAATGATTTTGGTTATTTTATTGTTAAAAAATAAAAACAAAGTTTTATAAGTAAAACACAAATGGTATTTCTACTTATCGTGTTTTCATAGAAAAGTAAAGAATGAGGAGAATTATTAATTTTGCTGAAGAGAATAAATCTTTCTTTAGTGAATTCCCCTCTATTCATTTGCTTTTCGCTTTATATCATAAGGAATTTAATATTTAATAGGGAGAGGATAAGATGTTACAGGGACAAAAAAGATGGTTGTATATTATCGTACCCGTTTTCTTTTTTTGGTTCTTCGGACAAATTGACAAAGTTGGGATTTCTGTCATTCAAACAGACCCCGAATTTTTAGATGCACTTGGGATAACAGGTGAAAATAAAAATGCAAAAATTGGCCTCCTTTCATTTGTCTTTACTATTGCATATGGGGTGTCAAATCTCTTTTGGGGCTTCATTATCGACAAATTAGGTGCACGAAAAACTGCTATTGCCGGATTATGTGTTTGGACGCTTACTATGATTTCGTCAGGTCTCAGTACTTCATATGAAATGTTTTTAATAAGCCGAATTATTCTTGGTTTTGGAGAAGGAATGATGATCCCTGTATCTGGTAAGTTTATTTCTGCATGGTTTAATAAAATTGAATTAGGACGTGCTCAGGCATCATGGCTTACAGGAAACTATTTAGGGCCTGCTATTGGATCTGTTGTACTTGTACTCGTTATTTCATCATTTCACTGGCAGGCAGCTTTCTTTATGTTAGCAGCCTTTAACTTATTTATTAATATCCCCATGTTTATCTTCCTGACAAGAAATACACCAGAAGAACACCCGGGAGTTAGTAAAGATGAACTAGCTTTTATCCGTCAGTCAGATTATGAGAAAGAAGAAAAAATAACCGAGAATAAAAATTTTGCTCAAGATTACCGTTTCTGGCTTGTCTGGATTGGGATGCTAGTAAATTCTTTTCTCTTCTTCGGAATCAGCATTTGGCTCCCTACATATCTCATAGAAGCCAAAGGATTTGAGCAAGAAGGCATGTCAAGTATTACTTCACTTTCCTGGTTATTTGCGCTTGGGTTTGTTTTAGCATGTGGTTTTCTTGCCGATAAAACAAATCGGCCAAGTTTAATGGCAACCATTTTATTTTCAATGACAGCCGGATTTTTAACACTAGCTGTTTTTATCCCTAATCCAATTTTAGCGGGAGTTTGTATGGGACTTGCAATGGGCTGTCAAGGAGGTGTTTTCCATCTAAGTAATATGCTAATAGTAAAATATTCAACACCTAAAACAGCTGGACGGGCAGCTGGTTTGTTAGGTTTTGCAAATATTATGGGCGGCTTTTCAAGCTATATTATGGGATGGCTTCGTGACCTATCAGATGGTGACTTCAGTATATCAATTGCTATGTTAATTTTTGCATCTCTTCTAGGTGTAAGCGCTTACGCATTTACTATTAAGAAAGAATCTACTGAACTTCATGAAAATTACGTGCCTATTCAAAAAACGAATGGTCCTGACTCTAAAACTCTTTAATAGCACTACAGAAACTTCATAGTCTTCACAATGACAAATCATATCCAACATAAAATGAGCCCCTTTTTTAATAACACAATCATTATTATAGATACCTTATTCGTCTAACCTTTCATATTTTTAAAATTTCATCTTTTCCTCTTTTAACTGTTTAATAGTTAATCATTAGACTCTTATTATGTCTAATAATAGGTAAGAGGTAGAATGACGAACAGCCAAGGCTATTTTGAAAAAGCACTTGGCTTGCTAGGTATCACTAGATTTATCTACATGAAAGGCAACCTCCTTTATTCTTGAATAAACGAACTGATGTAAATATATTAGGAGGTAATGAACTGTGCTATTTCGTTTTACATTCTTTTTATGTATATAAAGCAGCTAAAAGTAAATACTGTAACTGTTATAAATGAAAAAGGAGGCTGTCAACATGGATGCACAAAGAGCACAAGAAATTTCTAATTCAACGAACATGGCTAATATAATGTATAATGGAAAAAATGTTTATATTGAACATGTAGATCAAGAAAATGGAACAGCTACAATTCATAATATTGATGAACCAAATAATAAACAAAGTGTTTCTATATCAGATTTAACAGAACAATAATTTAGTTAAAAAAGATATATAAGACAATGTGTTTCTTTTAAAAGACTCCTTAATAAGGAGTCTTTTCAGAGCGTAGACAAGCCCCATCCTAATCTAAAGTTAGGATGGGGCTTGTTTGTGTATCTGACAAAAGACTCTGTTGATTAGGCTAGACATGTTTCTCACCATGTGCAATTAATCATTTAAGAGTAAATTGGCCTCTATATGAAAGCATTTACGATATCTTCTGTCTTTAGTTCTAATAATTTCTTCAGAAATTGTATAGTTTTCTTAGTACCTTCGTTTTCTTCCATATTAGGATTGTTTTGTTCAAATTCAGTAAGAATTTGAGTAATTGCTGTTTTATAACCTGTTGTTTTGATAAACCATTCACCTAAAAGTTGCTTAGTAGCTTCTCGTTCTTCTTCATTTTTAACAGCAAATAAACTTTCCATCTCAGGTTCTTTTAATGTAATTGAACTGAGATTTTCGTCCATAACAATCCAAAAAGAATTTTTTTGATGTTCATAATGATGCTCATAATGTTTGTGTTCTTTTAATAACAAATAATCAATTTCAAGCTTAACCCCATAAAAAGGATTATTTACAGTTGGAATAAGAAGTTCTTTAATATTAACGTTCTTTACAAGGTCCACATATAGTTCTACACCATGTGTAGTTTGAATTCCTTTAGCATCTAACAAACTCATCACACTGACCCCCAGTCATATCAAAATAAAATACCCATTTAATTAAATTAATTTAATTTTTAACTGCTTTTTCCCAATCAGCTGCAAATTTTTCAATTCCTTGCTCAGTTAAAGGATGCTTCACTAATTGCTCAATGACAGCATAAGGGATTGTTGCAATATGAGCTCCTGCAAGTGCCACACGCGTGACATGATCAGGATGCCTTACAGATGCAGCAATAATTTGAGAATCTATATTTTGAACTCGGAATAATTCGGCAATTTTAGATACTAAATATACTCCATTTTCAGAGATATCATCTAGGCGTCCTAAGAATGGAGAAACATAAGTTGCACCAGCACGAGCTGCCAAAAGAGCTTGGTTCACTGTAAAAATAAGGGTTACGTTTGTTTTTACCCCCTTCTTAGAAAGATAACGTGTCGCCTCTAATCCCTCTAATGTCATAGGAAGTTTAATGGTTATCTTTTTATCTCCATTGTTAATTTTAATTAATTCTTCAGCTTGAGCAATCATTTCTTCGGCTGTAACAGCATCTGGAGTTACCTCTGCAGAAACGGATTCAACCTCTGGTACTACTTGACAAATTTCTTCAATACGGTCTTCGAATTTTATACCTTCTTTTGCAACTAAAGATGGGTTCGTTGTCACCCCAGATAAAATACCGATTTTGTATGATTTTTTAATATCCTCAAGGTTTGCAGTATCAATAAAAAATTTCATAATTTCATTCCTCCATTATTTTAAAATTCATATGGGTATATCTTTTTATTTTTTTTCTACAGCATGTCCGCCAAATTCGTTTCGGAGAGCTGCTACAACTTTTCCTGTAAATGTGTCGTTTTCTAACGAGCGATAGCGCATTAATAGAGACATCGCAATAACTGGAGTAGCTGTCTGCAAATCTAAAGCTGTTTCAACTGTCCATTTTCCTTCACCTGAAGAATGCATAATACCTCTAATACCATCCAACTTGGCATCTTTAGAAAAGGAATTTTCTGTTAGTTCCATAAGCCATGAGCGAATAACCGATCCATTATTCCATACTCTTGCTACTCCTTCATAGTTATAATCAAATTCACTTTTTTCTAACACTTCAAATCCTTCACCAATTGCTGCCATCATTCCATATTCAATACCATTATGAACCATTTTCAAGAAATGCCCACTTCCCGCTTTTCCTGCATAAAAATATCCATTTTCTACAGCCGTATCACGGAATATAGGTTCGACCAAATCCCATGCTTCAGGATCTCCACCAATCATATAACAAGCCCCATAACGAGCCCCTTCTATTCCCCCTGAAGTTCCCACATCCATAAAATGAATTCCTTTTTCTTTTAACTGATTATAACGATTAATAGATTCTTTATAGTGAGAGTTACCTGCTTCGATTACAATATCCCCTTTTTCTAACAGAGGCGTAATTTCATCAATAACTGAATCCACAACAATATGGGGAATCATCATCCAAAGAACTCTAGGTGTTTCCAATGAGTGAATGAGTTCCTTTAAACTAGATGTACCTGTACCTCCATACTTTCTCATTTCTTCAACAGCATCTGTATTTACATCAAATGCTACAACCTGGTGACGTTGGTCTAGTAGATTTTGACCTAAATTTATACCCATTTTCCCTAAACCAATTAACCCAATTTTCATCATGATTGCCTCCTACCATTAATATTTAGCTAAATAAAAATTGTTATTTTCCACTTAACGGTCTGGCTTTTTCTATCTTCAAATACTTGGTATAGAAAAGTTGTTGTGCTTCTTGTCTTTACATGATTTTGATTTAGGCATGTATTATACTTTTATTAATGTGAAGAATATTTTCAAATAATTCGCCCATAAAGCATATGTCATAGGCGTACCACCAATAGAAATCCAAGATAACCAGATTTCTCCTCATTAACAGTATCGGTAGATAAAGTTCGAATGGTATTTATAGCAAGTGTTTCAATGTTAGTATTCATAGATATTATTCCTTCCTAACAACTTTCTTATTTTGTTTTAAAGCGGTCAAACTAATTTTTACGTTCCGAGTATTCTTCATCAAACCACCATTTGAACCCGTTCTCTTCTAGTAAACGATTAGCTTCATCTGGGCCATGGGAACCTGATGAGTATGAATAAAGAGGCAAAAGATTTTCTTCAAAGGCTTCTAGTATTGGCTGAATCCATTCCCAAGCTAATTCAACTTCTTTCCAATGAGCAAAGAAGGTGGAATCACCTGTTAAAGCATCGAAAATTAGACGTTCATAAGCTTCAGGTGCCCCTTTTTGATCTGCTGCAAACTCCACTCTAACCGGTTCGATTTTTCCATTTTTTAATGGGTTTTTACTATTCAACTGTAAGGCTACATTTTCATGTGGGTTAATTTCAATAATTAAGAGATTTGGTTCAACTATCTCATCCTGATTTTCGTACAGATCTTTTAAGTAGTTTTTAAATTCAATGACAATTCGAGTTGACTTATCCTTCATTCTTTTTCCAGTCCGAATGTAAAAAGGTACTCCATTCCAAAAGGAATTATCAATCCATAAGCGTGCAGCTACAAATGTATCATTTTGAGAAGAAGAATCAATTTTAGGTTCATCGGTATATTTCACAACTGGTTGACCATGAATTTCACCTGCATCATATTGACCTCGGATAATATGCAGACCTACATCTTCTTTCTTTATCGAACGAAGTGAATCCATCACTTTCCTCTTTTCATCACGGATTTCGTGTGAACTAAGTTTTTTAGGAAGATGCATAGCAGTCATCATTACGAGTTGTAGCATGTGATTTTGAACCATATCCCGAATTGCGCCTGTTTGATCATAATAATCAGCTCTTTTTTCTACTCCGACCGTCTCACTTGCTGTAATCTGAACATTAGCAATATGTTGGTTATTCCATAATGATTGAAGAATAGGATTGGCAAATTCTAAAGCCTCCAAGTTTTGAACCATCGATTTTCCAAGATAATGATCAATTCGATAAATTTCATCTTCTTTGAAGGCTTGACTTAATTTTTCGTTTAAGTCTTGCGCAGATGCCAAATCATGCCCAAATGGTTTTTCAATAATGAGACGCTTCCACCCTTTTGTAGAACCTAATCCACTTTCTTTGATGTTTAATGCAATAAGATCGAAAAAATCTGGTGCTACCGATAAATAGAACATCCGATTTTCCGGAATCCTTAGTTCTTCTTCACGTCGTTGAACAAGCTCTAATAAATCTGCATAATCTTTATTATTTGTCGCATCTAAGGCTTTGTAACAGAAAGAGCTTATAAAATCCTCTATTTTTGAATGATTATTTATCAATCGTCGAGAAAAGGTTTCTACTGATTGTCTCACCTGATTTTGAAAATCTATATCAGACATTTCTTCTATACCTGACCCAATAATAGAAATAGATGGAGGTATTTTCTCATCTAAAAACAAATTATATAGAGCAGGAAAAATTTTTCTTTTAGCCAAATCCCCTGTCGCTCCAAATAAAACAAAAGTCATCGAGTCCATTCCACAATCCTCCTTTTAATGAAATTATTTATTTGGTTTTTTACATTAACTGCAAAGAACTATATCTAATTTTGATTCCGTTTAAATATTTCTTTATTGATTTCACTAGAAACGATTTCATGAGAAGATACCCATAACCGATAAACAAACCCCCCTTGTTTTTAGGAAGTTTTCCCACTTTGAAAAGTTTGTCCTTTTGTTTTATCAATTATGTACATGATAGTAAGAAGGACAAATGATATCAGCAAAACAAGACAATGCTTCTTCCCCTTTCTAGGCTTAAAATGTTCTATAAGAAGCAGAAGATTTATTTCTTACTGAACTAAAGGATATTAATGTAAACAAGTAGCAAAAAAGGACCTTCAACTGAAGATCCTTTTTTCCCTACTAAATATTTTATGATTTAATTCTGCTTATTTACTATTTATCATAATGACAAGCTTTTCTTAGATAGATACCATTTGAATGTAAGCTTAACGTCTAAAACCATCCGCGTATTGTTTAGGAATTTCAGTTTCTTTGTTTAATTTTTTCGATGCTTCTAATGCCCAGTAAGGATTTCTTAACATGCCTCGGCCAATAGCAATAAGGTCTGCTTCCTCATTTCCAATCACTGCGTTAGCAAGTGTTGGTTCATCTAATCTTCCTACAGCAATAACAGGAACATTAAGCGCTTTTTTTATTTCTCTTGCAAGAGGCACTTGGTATCCTGCGTGTGTTCCAGGACGTCCCCCTGCCCCGATTGGACCTTCTCCACCTGAAGAGATGTCAAAGATATCAACGCCTTCTTCTTGATATTTTTTCGCAAATTCGATGCTTTCTTCGATATCATACCCATCTTCTACATATTCTTTTGCAGAAATACGCATTATTAATGGCATATCTTCTGGCATTTCCTCTTTAGCTGCGCGAAGAACTTCACGACCAAACTTCGTTAAATCTTGTCCATACTCATCGTCACGTTTGTTTGTTAATGGAGAATGGAATTGATGAATTAAGTAGCCATGAGCACCATGAATTTCAATCGCATCAACGCCTGCTTTCACTGCACGTTGTACCGCTTTACGGAACTTTTCGACCATCTCTTTTACTTCTTCAGTTGAAAATGCACGAGGTTGTTTATAATTTTCATCAAAAGCAATGGCCGACGGTGCTACAGGAACTTCTGCATCTTCTGCTTTACGTCCTGCGTGGGCAATTTGGATGCCTACTTTCGCTCCGTATTTGTGACAAGCATCTACAATGCGTTTGAGTGCTGGAATTTGATCATCAGACCATAAACCTAAGTCGTAATCTGAAATTCGTCCGTCTGGTTCTACATCTGTCATTTCAATTATAATAAATCCAGCTCCACCAATTGCCCGACTTACATAATGTAGATAATGAAAGTCTGTCGCAATTCCATCTTTCGCATTTACTGAATATTGACACATGGGAGGCATAACAATACGGTTTTTCATCTCCAGCCCTTTTAGTTTATAAGGCGCAAATAAATCGTTCATTCTAAAAACTCCTTTATCATTTTTTTCTGCTTTAATGAACACCCAAAACAAATGGAAAGTGAAAAATCTTCTCCACATCTGACATCAGCGATCATCTTTTGGACTATTTATTGTCCATACGTTTTAATATGCATGTGCACGCATTTAAATTACCATCTCTATCATGCATCTATCAAATGATATTTCATCATTCAATATAGTTCAAAGACCAACCTATATAAATACCGCTAATGTTAAAAGTGATGAATTCAATATGCATGCGCACGCATATAATTTACCATCTTATTTTTCTTCTGTCAAACGTTAATTCTACATAAACTTTAGTAGAAATTCATGTATCACTATAACGATTAAGTTAATACTTAAATATTAAGAATTTCCATTCAATATAAAGTAAAATGGGCAGGAGATAGAATCAAGAACATCCTCATATTTATTTCTATCTTCTTATACCCATATCCTTTATTATTGAAATTTGTTTAGGAACGATTGCCACTCACTCTGCATTTTTCCTTCTGCTAAGATGGATTGAAGGATTTCTTCAAAAGTAGCTAAAGCTTTGTTTAATTTTTCTTCCCCTAGCGGTGTTAACCGAGTATAAATACCTCGACGGTCATCTTCACATAGGTGTCTCTCTAATGCTCCACAGCTTTTTGCTTCCATTCTTCCAACTAACCTTGAAATCGCACTTTGACTCAATCCAACCATCTCTTGCAACTGCTGAAGTCTTAATTGCTTATCATCTGTCTGTGATAAAAAATAAAGAACATAAAACTCTTTTAATGATAGACTGTATTGTTCCTCTAGCGCACGTTCTAATGTATTTGCAATGTTTGTTTGTACATTAATGATGGATAGCCAATTATCTAGAAGATTATGTCTTTGATTGCCCTCCATACAAACCCCTCCTGTTTTATCTAAATCATTTGTTAGCTCACTGAACTACATAATAGTTACTATAATAGCATATAACTTACACTCATTATTAATATTTTATTTTACTAAGTCAAATTTATAGAAATAATCGAGAGCTATTAATATGATCATGTTTAGCTTACTAAAATATGCTGTCTTCCCTAAATATACATTTTTGAACAACGTTTTTCTATCGTACATAAAGTGAAGTAACATGCTCAAGATGGGCGAGAATGAGATTGATTATAATATAAAAGCCGATTCCCCTCTGTTAAGGAATCAGCTTTTTAAGAAAGGATAACTTATAGACGACCTATATTTCAAATTCTTTAATTTTTGCATTAGGTCTTAAAATTTCTTCTTGATTAAACTCTTTTAATTGTTCACCATTTCTTACTTTTCGAACCCAATCTTGGTTAGCAAGCGCTCCTTTTCTTTATATCGATTTAGTTAACATAATAATTTTATAGGAAACTATAATGTATGGGGATTTTATTATTTCTTAAAGTACGGTTCTTTCAAAAGTTGATTTACCTTATTTACATTCTCCACCATACTGAAGATGAATGTGATATCTCTCCTGTTAATTCAATAGTTTCTCCAATCTTAGGAACTACCATATTCACGCCCTCCTTTTGTGCTTCTATTAAGGCTCGTTCTACAGGTTCCGTCCAAGGATGAAAAGCAAGCGTAAAAGCTCCCCAATGGATTAACATCATCCGCTTTCCACCTACATCGATATTAGCTTGCACAGATTCTTCAGGCTTCATATGAATATCAGACCAGCGTTGATCATATTGGCCACCTTCCATTAAGGTCATATCAAACGGTCCATATTTTTTTCCTATTTCTTTAAAATGTTCATCATATCCCCCGTCTCCACTCGTATAAAAACGTGTTTTTTGTCCAAGAACGACCCATCCTCCCCATAGAGTCGTGTTTCGATTAAAAACTCCTCTTCCTGAAAAGTGTTTTGATGGTGTTAGCGCTACTGTTAAGCCCTTGAACTCCCTTTCCTCCCACCAATTCAGTTCAGTGATTTTTTCTTTGACAATGCCCCATCGAAGAAGGTGTGGGCTAACACCGAGAGGAACAAAGAAATGTTCCACTTTATTCTTTAACTTTCGGATTGACGGATAATCAAGATGGTCATAATGGTCATGAGTAAGAAGGACAGCATCAATACGAGGTAATCTCTCAATAATTGTTAATGTATCTTGGCTATAACGTTTACTTCCTACAAACGAAACTGGTGAAGCCACGGAACCTAACATTGGATCGACGAGCAGTTTCTTACCATCAATACTAAGTAAAAAAGCAGAGTGACCAAACCAAGTTAAACTATCTTTTTCACTGTTGACTTTATTCCAATCAACCTCAACAATAGGGAGGTTTCGATTCGGTTTGCGCTCTTCTCTATTCCTAAAAGAATCTTTAAGCATAGAGAACATATCACCAACACCCATATTCTCATTCGTTGGTACTAAATTCATAAATCTTCCATTTTGATAATTATTGAGGCTACTATAATTATCCTTTTGTTCTTTCTTTACACTTCCTCCAAATACAGGATGAAAGTTGATAAATGATACAATGGCCAGACATAATACAAGTAAAACAGCGATTAAATAAATCATCACTAGTTCCCCATTCCTTTCAACTTTAGCTATGTATTTTTTGAAGATGTCTCTTGCTTCTATTAGTATACTCTTATTCTTGTAAATTCAGAAAATAAAAAAGCCTAACAACCATCATAAAGAGGTGTTAGACTTTTTATTTCTATACGCTCAATTTAGTTAAATGAAATTTCTGACTTTTAAACTTGTTGATTCTCATTTTTTGAAGCGCTTACAAATATAGCATTCGTTTCTTTATATTTTTGGTTCTTACACCTTTTTAAAATTACGCTCAATTTGTTCTAATGATAGTCCTCTTGTTTCTGGCAAAAACTTAGCAATCACGGTTAAACCGATAATACCAAAAACAGCAAATACGAAAAATGTTACGGAAATTCCTACCCCGCTAAGTAAAACAGGGAAAAACAATCCAACTAAGAAGTTTGCAAGCCATAAACATAAAACAGCAATTCCCATGCCAAGACCACGTAAGCGAATAGGGAAAATTTCAGAAAGCATTAACCATGTTAATGGGCCAACTGCCCCTTGATAAAAAGCTAAATAAACAACTGTTAAAGATAATGTGATATATGGCAGTATTGAAGATCCTTCAAGGATAATAGAAGAAATACCAATCAAAATAAGAGATAGAGTTACGCCTGTTAAGCCAACTAGAAACATTGTACGTCTATTTACTTTATTCATCAACGACATCCCAATAATGCATGCAATAACCGCAATCAATCCATTAGCTACATTGCCAATTAAAGCTGCTTTTGTTCCAAAACCGGAATCTTGAAGGATTTTGGTTCCATAGTACATAATAGAGTTTATACCTGTAAATTGTGAAATGACACCAATGCCAATCCCAAGGAATACAATACGGCGAATCCATGGCGTATTTAAATCTTTGAATCTAATCTTTTCTATTTTTCGCTCTTCTTCAATATATCGATTAATATCATTCAATTCTTGTTGTGCATGCCCTTCTTTACGAATTTTTTGAAGGACTTGCAGTGCATCTCCTAGTTTCCCTTTTGCTGCTAACCAGCGCGGACTTTCAGGTAGAACGGCTACTCCAATCCATAAGGCAATGGCTGGTAATGCAGCAATAACTAACATATAGCGCCATACATGCCCTGTGTCTCCAAAAGCATTTCCAATAACAGCGTTAATTACAAAAGCAAGAAACTGTCCTGTTACAATCATCAATTCGTTTTGAGTTACCATTCTACCACGCCTATCGGCAGGAGACATTTCAGCAAGATATGATGGAACAATAACAGAAGCGCCACCAACAGCTAGGCCTAATAGAAAACGAAAAAATACAATGACAGCTAAATTTGGTGAAAATACACAACCAAGTGTAGAAAAGAAGAAAAGAATGGAAAGATACATAAGGCTTTTGCGGCGTCCTTTATTATCTGATAAACGACCACCAAAGAGTGAACCAAAAGCAGCCCCTAATACTAAAGAACTTGCTACTATTCCCTCAGTAAAAGCTGTAAGATTTAACTGATCAGGTTGGGCCATAAAAGGAAGTGCTCCATTTACAACTCCTGTATCATATCCAAACAATAACCCCCCAAAAGTCGATACAATAATGACTAATGTTAAAAACTTTCGAGGATCTTTTTTCTCAGGAACTTTTACTTGAATTGATTCCTCGGAAACCTTGACATTTCGCATAGTTAAAATCCCCTTTTAGTAATATTGATTTTATCTATCTCTTTATCTCGTTAGCAGTCGTAAATGCGCTTCTACATATCCCCTTTTTAAAGCTAATATTTATTTTAAACATGTAATAGGTATAGGAAGGAGCCTATTTCATAGGCTCCGATACATTAACTCATGCCCATAACTTTTAAGTATTCTCTCGTTCTTTTCGCAATCGGGAACGGTTTGTCAAATGGGGCAGGATACATATCCTGTTCTACAATTGCCCAACCTTTGAAGTCAATGCTTTCTAACACTTCTACAAATGCTTTCATATCAACAACACCTAATTCTGGCTCACACATAATATCATTGCTTACTGCTTTAGCGAACGGCCAATTTTCTCTCTGCATTTTTTCTCGTATTTTTAAATCACAACTCTTTACATGTAAGTAAGGTATTCTTTTGTGGTGTTTTTTCATAAATGCCACAGGATCTCCATCTGCATAGGCATGATGACCTGTATCAAGGCAGAGATTAATATCCGTATCATCTAAAAGACGCTCGATTTGTTCTTCTGTTTCGATATGACTTTGAGCATGTGGGTGGAATACAACTTCTAGGCCATGCTGTATTTTTGCATAATCGCGTATCTTCAGAATGTTATTTACAAAATTACTCCACTGAGCCTCGTTCAATGTTCGCGGTCTTACTAGTTCACCTGTAAAAAGGTCTGTGTAGCAGTCATCAATTAAAACAACATATTTTGCACTTTCAAATCGGAGCTGAAGTTTAGCCATCTCATCTAGTAGATCCATCATCTCTCTTGTTTTTTCTTCAGACATAAGATCTCCTACAAGTGTTGTTGCCGTCAATTCGAGATTCCTTTTTTCAAGTTCATTTTTTAACTTCTCATACTCATTCGGAAGATATCCCCATGGCCCTAATTCAATACCTTGATATCCTGATTCCGCCATTTCATTCATACATCTTTCCCAATCAATTTGCTTCTCGTTTTCTGGAAACCATACTCCCCAAGAATCTGGTGCTGTACCAACTTTAACTTCCATTTTATTTCTCCTCCTTTATTTCACTTCTACTAATGTTTGAACGTCTACCCACGATTGTTCTGAAGCAGATTTTAAAACAGCGCTTACAATCTCATCAATTTTCCAACCAAATTCAAAATCGCATGCATATGGTCTACCTTCTGAAATGGCAGCAAGCAGCTCATGTACTTCTAAAACTTTCATGTCATTGTATCCAATTGCAATTCCTGATGCTGGATAGAATGCACTGTAACCTTTGTGATCTGGTCCAAGGAATACGGTTCTAAATCCTCTGTCAGCGCTATCATCAGATGCAAAATAAACATTCACTTCGTTCATTCTCTCTAGTGAATAGAAAACAGAACCTTTTGTACCTTGAATTTCAAACGTTAAGTAGTTTTTACGCCCTGTTGCAACGCGGCTTGCTCCGATTGTACCAACTGCCCCGTTTTTATACTCGGCAAGAATCGTAATCAAGTCATCATTTTCTACATCCGCTAACTCTGTTGAACCAGCTTGTACGGGTCTTTGTGGAATAACAATTTTTGATAAAGCGTTTACACGGCTAATATCACCAAGGATAAACTGAGAAACGCTAAGTAAGTGAGAACCAAGATCTCCAAGAGCACCGCTTCCAGAATGTTTGTTAATATGACGCCATGTGATCGGCAATGTCGGGTCTAGCAGGCCGTCTTGATCATATGTTCCAGAGAATCTCATAATCTTACCTAATTTTCCGGAAGAAACAAGTTCTTTAATATAAGCGTTTGCAGGATTCATTACGTTATTGTAACCAACATAATTGACAACGCCTTTTTGCTTAGCAAGCTCGGCTAATGTTTTAGACTCCTCTGCAGAAAGCGTTAGTGGTTTTTCACAATATACATGTTTACCATTTTCTAACGCTACTTTTGCTACTTCGTAGTGAAAAGCATTTGGTGTCGCAATATCAATGACATCCACATTTGGATCTGTCACAACTTCTTGCCAATTATTTGCCCATCTTGCAAAACCTAATTTCTCACATGCTGTTTTCGCTGCTTCAATGTTTACATCTGCAACAACTTCAAAAACAGGTTTTCCTGCTTGTGGTCCAAACAGCATTAGTGCGTTTAAAAATGCATTAGTGTGAGCCTTCCCCATCCATCCAGCACCAACAAGTCCTATTCTAATTTCTTTCATATGTATCTCCCCTTTTTTGGAATATTACTTTCACTTATTGCTTTCTGTAAATTCATTTTATTATAATAAAAACACAAATACACTAAGTTATATTGCTTAGTAACTTAACAATATTGCTATCAAAGGAAGCGTTTTCAAACATTTAATAGATCTACATTATAATGAAAATAACATTATTTCTATAGAAGGAGAACGAATATGAAAATCATTGAAAAAGGTGTATTAAATCAATCTGAAATCTTCTTTCATATCCCGAGCGAGTTTGCAAAGAATGCCCTTTACTGTTTGCATGACTCAGGGCTATTCTACTGTAACAATACATATTTTATAGAAAGAGAGCATTATAATAACTACCTAATGATGTTGATCAAAAAAGGATCAATGACAATTCGATACCAAAACCAGGAGTTTCAAGCCCCAAAAGATACGCTTGTTTTTCTTAACTGCTGTCAACCCCATATGTATCAGGCAAATGAAGATGTATTTTTTGAATGGTTTCATTTCTCAGGCATATCTAGTGAGCATTACTTTAATTTACTCTTTGAAAAAAGCGGCTGTATATTTTCAATTAAAAACAATTTTGTAATTCCAGAATGCATGAATCAAATTGTCCGCATGGCGGAAAAAGCCAATATTAATGAACATCTAATCTCTATGAATATTCATAAAATCATGTATGAATTGAATGAAGTCACACACGAAACAACGGATATTCAAGAAAGAGTAATCAAACACGCTATTTCATATATTGAAAATCACTTTACAAAAGAGATTAACCTAAAAGAGTTAGCTCAGTATGTTCACTTAACTCCTTTCCACTTTTCCCGTGTATTTAAAAAGCACACTGGATTCTCACCATATGAGTACATTATCAACTTCCGAATCAACTATGCTAAAAAGTTACTTCAAAACACAAACATATCTATTAAAGAAATTTCGATTGAAGCTGGATTTAATAGTGACACCCACTTTATGACAACCTTTAAAAAACATACAAGTTTAACTCCAAAACAGTTTAGAGAAATTCAATTTTAGAGACTCTGTATAAAAGCATAAGTGATAAAGTTCTTATTTAAATCTCTATAAATAGAAAAAAGCAGCATCAAATTTATTTACTTTCCATTGTGTTCCCGCTTTGTAGAATGTTACAGTACGTTTTACAGTTGCTCCATCAACTGTTGGAACTGTAAACTCATAAGAACGAACTGTTGATGTTTGATAAACAAGTTTTGCTTTCGATTTTGTCCACTCTAGCATGCTGAATCCATCGCCAACTGGGTGAGCAAGTTTGCCATTGTATGTGATGTAGCTGTATTTTGTTAATCCTTTTTCAACTGCGTTATTTGTAAATGTTTCAGATAAGTAGTTTGTTAATTCTGCTTTAGTATCAAATTCTGGGCAAAGGTATGTGTACGGTGTTCCTTTATAGTTAAATGTGCCTTGTGTACATGGTGTTTTTTTATAACCGTGTAGGGCATTCCAGAAATGATCGCTGGCGCTAGCGGCGATTTTAATCGCATTTGCATTTGTTAGTGTTTGAGAATTTGTCTGTGCTGTAGCTCCTGTGCTTAGAGCAAAAAACATTGCGATTGATGATAATACTAGTCCAATTTTCTTCATTTCTAAATCACTCCTCAATTTTAAGTTCATATCTTTATGTAACGTAAATTTATTTTATATTACTTTTGTTACACTTATATTACAACATTTTTTTAAAAAAGAAAAGGATTTTCTCTCTTTTTATGAAATTTATTTACTATTTCTCTATTTATTACGTATTATGAGAGAATTTTTGATTGAATTTAAAAATCAAACGATTTTTATATGACAAAATTGTTACAATAAAGACATTTTCCGACTTTTTTTATTTACCCTTTTCTTTAGAAAAAAAACTAATAAAAACTACTCTTGTTTATTTTCTGCAAAAAATTTAGTAAAGATTCTTAGTTTATTCTTGCTCTGATGCCGTATTCCTTCTTCTTTCTTTTCTTTATTTCAAATTCTGTAATCTTCCTTATAAAAAGAGAGTTATATTTTTGTTAACGCTTACAAATACCTTTCCCATCTTCTTCTATCTCAAAACCACCTAGTTGCCATGTTTACAACATAAAATTCATCTTTGTTTCATTGTAAAACTAAACGTGTAATGTACTATATAAGTTGCTTTATGTTAACAAGGAGGAAGAGAAGTGAGTTCTTCAGTTAAAGGGCTAATTTTCGATGTATATGGTACATTGTTTGATGTTAATTCGGTTAAAACAAAGTGTGACACACTATTTAAAGAAAAAGGAAAAGAAATTAGTACATTATGGCGCCAAAAACAAATAGAATATTCTTTTTTACGACAGCTTATGGGTCAATATAAACCTTTTTCCGAGATAACGTTACAATCATTAAAATATGTACTAAATCAACTTGATATCTCCTATACCAAAGAAGAGATCACAATATTAAGGGAAACGTATAAGGAGCTCACCCCTTATTCAGAGGTAGAAGATGTTTTACAAAAGCTTGAGCATAAAAAGCTCGTTTTTTTCTCTAATGGCTCACAGGATATGCTAGAACCACTTATTGAAAACCCTTCCATAGCTCGATGCCTTGATATGACAATTAGCGTTGATGACATTAAGCAGTACAAACCAACACCCGCCTCCTACACGCATGCGTTAAATATGCTTAATTTGAAACGCGAAGAAATCCTTTTCTTATCATCAAACGGTTGGGATATATCTGGAGCCAAAAGCTTTGGATTTCAAACTGTATGGATTAACAGAGCACGTTCTCCAATTGAAGAATTGGATCAGAAACCACATTATATTTATCAAGATTTAAATGGAATATTAGCGTTAGTATGATATAGTGAAATGTAAATTCTTTCGCAAACAAAAAGCGACGATGATAAAAGTCATCGTCACTTTTTGTTTTTTAAAATGGAATAGCTCCTGTTAAAACAGCTATTACCGTCATAACTACAGTTGTTCCGATTGCCCATTTTAACAAGAATTTTTGATGTTCTCCAAAATCCACCCCTACAAGTCCGATTAAAATAAATGTTGCTGGAACAAGAGGAGATAAAGGAAAGCCTACAGTTGAATGTCCTAAAAGAGCAGCTCTCCCCACTTCTGCTGGATTTACGCCAAAGTTTGCTGCTGTTTCGCTTAAAATCGGCAAAATTCCAAAATAGTACGCATCAGGAGAAAAAATAAAGTTAAGCGGAAGACTTGTTAGAGCTACAACTAATGCCAAGTGCGGTCCTAACCAATCCGGAACAATTGAAACAATAGAATTTGCCATAGCATCCATCATTTTTGTACCGCTGAAAACACCAATAAAAATACCTGCTGCAAACACAAGAGTACTGATTGTAACAAAGCTATGAGCATGACTCAAAATTCTTTCTTGCTGCTCTTTTGGATTTGGAAAATTGACAAATAGAGCGATAGTAAAAGCAATCGCAAATAAAATTTGAATTGGCAATACTTCCATAACTAAAAGAACCATAAGCGTTAATGTAAGCAATAAATTAAACCAAAATAGGCCTGCTCCCCCTTTTTCAGCTGCTACAGCTTGTTCTGCGAGACCTTTTGCTTGGGTTGTTTCTAGATTAATAACGCCTAAGCGATCACGTTCTTTTTTGCCAAGTATATAAGCAGAAAAGAGCGTCCATAAAAGGCCTGAAATCATCACAGGAATAAGCGGGATAAATAGATCTGATACTTCAACCCCAAGGCTTGCAGAAGCTCGCACTAAAGGTCCTCCCCAAGGAATAATGTTCATAACGCCCGCTGCTAATGCAACAACACAAGCTAAGATAAGTCGATTCATCCCTAAACGTTTATAAAGAGGGAGCATGGCTGAAATTGTAATCATAAAAGTAGACGAACCGTCTCCATCAAGCCCAACAATGATTGTAATAATAGCTGTTGCCATTACAACCTTCAGCGGATCTCCTTTTACAAACGTAAGAATACGAGAAACCATTGGATCAAATAGCCCTACATCAATCATTAATCCAAAGTATAAAATAGCAAAAACAATCATAACCGCTGTTGGCGCGACAGTTATAATCCCGTCCATCATCATCTCGCCCATGTTTGCCCCAAATCCCCCAATTAGAGCAAAAGCAACAGATACAAACACAAATGCAACAACAACTGAAAGCTTTTTAAAAATAACGAAAAAAAGAAAAGTAGCAATCATACAAAAACCTAACATCGACAGCACGACCCAAATCCCCCTTTGTATATAAAACAGAAAACTTAGAAATCCACTTTTAAAAGACTAAATATTCTAAAAATTTGACCTACATATGTTCTTCCCCCTCACTTTCTTTATAATAGTGGAACTATTATGTAAGCCTTATCATAGAAGATTAATGTTCATTATAGCATCTCTGTTAATCCTTTTTCGTAGAAAAGATAAATTTTTAAAACTTTTTAGGACGAATCTCGTCAAAAATTATATATCTATAGATAAGGAGAGAGAAAATGGAAAATTTTATTTTAGCTGTTTTCATTTGTATTATCTTTATATTAAACATTTGCTCTTTTATTTTTTTGGAACGATCGCGCTGGCGATTTGTTTTATGGGGACTCTCTATCATGCTCTTGTCCCCTATCATTGGATTTTTAAGCGGCAGTTTGCTCTTTCATTTTCAACATCTTGAACAAGGGGAAACTGGAGAAGGAGCTGCTTACGGAGGCGCTATTTTAGGGATTTTTACATGTGCGAATGGATTTCTAATGGTAGTAAGTGGTTTTATATATGTACTAGTCCTTAAACTTCGTACGCGTAAGGTAGTATAATGAACGTAGTTTTATGAAAATTTATGATTCTATTTAAGGCTCTTTTAATTTGGACCCTATTTTGGCTGAACTAATACAAACTAAACCTCTTCAAAGGCTTAAGAATATTCACCAGAGAGGTGCTAGTTATTTGGTAAACCTAAATTGAAATGTGACTCGCTTTGATCATTCTATTGGGTCTGTGTTATTAATAAGAAAATTAGGTGGTTCTATAGAAAAACAAATAGCTGGTTTAGGAACCTTTGTTAGAGTTCCTAATCCTTAATAAAAAGAGAAAAGAACCCTATTTGATTCAAATAAGGTCCTTCTATGTGCCGATAACATGGTTTACGTTAACGAGTCTTATATATCATATACATAGGTGTAACTTTCAATTAATTTGAAATAGCAGGAGCTTTATTTCATAAAAAAGGATTAAATTTAACTCCTTTCGTTTGCTTACCATGAATAGCTATATTTTTAGTAAATATACTTACAATAAACGTTACTATTAAATTTATTAATAAAGCTATAATACCTGTACTAATATCATTAATTACATGTGGCACATTCGGCAGAAACGTAGCAATCTTTACGCCTGAAATTGTCGCATATAAAACTATAAGCACCCCTGAAATAATTCCTGCAATTGCTCCATACTTATTAATAATATTGTTCTTAGGTAGGCTAAAAAACAACGCTGGTGCTAATTGAGTAATTAAACTATATGACATGATATTCAAAATAGCTAATGCGTCTCCGCCTGTGATAGTTACTATTAAAGCAACGACAGATAGACCAATAATAATTAGTCTTGAGACAATTAGTTGCTGTTTCTCCGTAGCTTCCGGTACCAGAGTTTTGTAAAAACTGTTTGTTAACCCAACTGATGCAGCCATTAGCATAACGGAAGCTGGCACTAAAGCCGTTAGTAAGCCAGCTGCCCCAATCAAGCCAATTATCCATGGATCAAAGGTTTGAACTGATAATCTTAAAAGAGAAAGATCTCCATCAGCTCCTTTCAAACCTGGAATTTGCACAATAGCTGCAAAACCTATGAAAAAGACAAACAGTAGTAACAAGGTGTATAAAGGTAAAGCAATCGCATTTTTACGAAGCGTTTTTTCTCCATTTGATGATAAGACCACCATGAAAGTTTGAGGTAATAAATAAAAACCTACGGCTTGTAACAAAACAGTGGAGATAAACCAGGATTGACTTAACCCTTTGTCTGACAATGTAAACATTTCAGGTTTAACAGCCTGAACGGTCTCAAACATTGGCTGAATCCCTCCAAAATAGTGAAAAGGAATATATATACCTAAAAATATAACAACTATCAAAATCATAAAATCTTTAACTATAGCAGTCCAAGCAGAGCCATGGATACCTGATATCATTACATAAGTAGTAACAACGATGGCGCCTATAATACTCGCGAAAACTGGTGAAATAACCCCGTAAGAAGTTTCTGAAACAATTATTCCTAATCCCTTAATTTGTATGACGATATAAGGTATAAGGGCCAAACTTCCTAAAATAGCCACTATAATCCCCATTGTACGACTTCCATATTTAGAGGCAAAATAATCGGGCTGGGAGATAATAGAATGTTCTTTAGAATATCTCCAAATTTTTGGCAATAACCAATAAGAAAGTACATAGGCTAAAAAAATGTATGCAGGAACATAATAAGCAGCTGCTCCTTTTGAGTAGGCCCATCCACTTCCACCTAGAAATGTAAATGTCGTATAAATTTCACCAGCAATTAGTAAGAAAACAAAAAATGTTCCAAAACCTCTGCCTCCTATAGAAAATTGTTCCATATTCATGTCCTTCCCTTTTCTTGCTTGTATGCCTAAATAAAGGGCTAGAACTAGGAAAATAAAAATAATAAATAAGGGCATATTCATTCTACATCACAACCTTTGTTATCAGGATCAAACCTATATACAATTGTTAAAATAATGGAGGAAAGCACCATCCAAAATGCAACCCAAAATAATAGAAAAGGCATGCCCAATACGTAAGGTTCAATTTTATTTGCAAATGGCAAGAAACCCAAGAATCCAATAAACGGAACGAAAATTAAAAGTTTAATAGCTTTCAAATTATACCTCCTTGGTGGTTAGTCGATATTACAAAAATTACGTAGGGAATAATTAATGCCATATTAGATTTTTATTAAATTCCCCCTCTGGTAGATAATCTCGCCATCAATAATCGTTGTTTCTACTTTTAAATCTTTAATTTGATTTGGATTGACACGTAAAATGCTATCATTTAATATAACTAAATCCGCCAACTTTCCGACCTCTATACTTCCTTTTTTCTCTTCATCAAAACTCGCATAAGCGCCATTCCAAGTAAATAGTCTAATGGCTTCCATTACGCTGATAGATTGATTATCACCAATTTCCATTCCGGACTGACTTTTTCTATTAACAGCAACGTGAATTCCTAATAAAGGATCATAATCAGTAACTGGCGCATCCGATCCACCTGCTGCCATGATGCCACTATCAATAAAATCACGAACAGCATACATGTGATTGACACGCTCACCATAGTGTTGGACATATATCTCCCCAAATTCATAAGGAAATGAAGGATTCGGAATAGGAATAACCTGGAGTTTTTTCATTCTCTCTTGTAAATCTGGTGACGAAATCCCCGCATGTTCAATCCGGTGGCGATGATTTTTTCTTGGTGAGTCCTTTAACGCCTTTTCTACACAATTTAAATACATTTCAATAGCTTTATCCCCTTGTGCATGTACAGTTATTTGATAACCTTTTTTATGGGCTTCACCTAAAACTTCGTAGATTTCTTCCTCACTATAATAAAGAATGCCAGAATTACCAGAATCACTAGAGTATGGCTTACGAGTTGCAATTGTAGGTCCGGTGCTACTCCCATCTATAAACAATTTTGCTGGTCCAACTTTGAATCTCTCATCTCCTGTACCAGTTACTACACCGGCTTCGACCATTTTATTAACAAATTCATGGGAGTTATTTAACGCCCCTATCATTGCATATATACGGACACGAATATCCTTACTCATTACAGCTTGCTGCAGTAAACGGTAACTTTCAGAGCCATATCCACCTGCCTCATGTATACTTCTGCTGCAATGAAATGATCTGATGCAATTTTCACAGCTTTCATTAGTTTACTCTCTGTATAACTCGCAACCTCGTTCATTGCCATATTTGCTGCTTCAATTAACCTTCCTGTAAGCCTTCCTTCCTGATTCTTTTCAATAACTACCCCATTAGGATCCGGTGTATTTTCGTGAATTTGCGTAATTTCTAACGCTTTGCTATTCACCACGCTTATATGGCTACAAGTACGAGATACAATAATGGGATGTTCTGTTGAAATTACATCAAGCTCAGCGATCGTTGGATAACGCTTTTCCTTCACAACGGTTTCATTGAAGCCCCACGCACGTATCCATTCCCCTTTTGGAGTTTCTAGGGATTTCTTCCTCAAGTCATCTAACAAAGACTCAATAGAGTCCATATGTTCAGCTTTACAACTTACCGCTAACTGATTAACTCCATATAAAATAAGGTGAATATGAGAATCAATGAATCCAGGAAGAATCGTTTTTCCTTGTAGATCTAATATATTTGTTTCTTCTCCTATAAAACTCTTAACCTCCTGATTTGAACCGACAACTATGATACGATTATCTTTTACTCCCACAGCTTCAACTACTGTATTCTTTTGATCTACTGTAATAACTTCTCCATTTATCAATACAACGTCAGCTTTCATAAACATACCCCTTTTAGAATTACTCATTTTTTTGACTAGCTAATTCCAACCATCGATCATTAATGAAGTGCTTTACTGTTTTAATTTCTTTTTTCACTACCATCAAAAACCCCTTTTAACTAAAAAACAATTAAATATTCTGATAATACAATCATAGTAGTGTATAGTTTCTCTTTCATTGGACAAAATGTAAAAATATTAGAAAACAAATACAAATTCTTTAATTAAGTGAATATTCAGTTAAATTATGTTGAACATGGAATCAAACAAAGCGTCCGTAAAAGTATACATATAGGAAAAGAAAAAGCGTAAACCCATTTTTGCTCAATGGATTTACGCTTGTTTTACTTGTTACTTTTTAATAAAGTTTGATTAAAATACCCCTTTTGTATATTCACCATTCAAAACTGACCGAAACCAGGAAGAGCAATGTTCCATAATGACGTTTCTTTTTCATTCGCCACATCATTCTAACCCTTCATCAAATCTTCACGGTCATCTGCCTGTGGAGGTTCCTCCATCCATCCATTTTTAATCATAATATTGGCTCCATCTTCAGCGTAAAGTGAAATTTCTGGAATTAATGACTCATATTTTAATCCTAAATCCCTTCTTGGACTTGTTGCTATCGCCATTCCAAAATTTCCGATCCCTGCTGCAATCATCGCCGATACATGAAACATGATGAGCTTGTCAGAAAAAACACTTGTTGTACTATCTGATACAGCCGAATCCCAAGCCATTGGAGCAGGTAAGTCCTCTTTTACTAAAAAGTCGCTAAATATCTCTATATATTTTTGAGAAAGGTGCTTTCCTCTTAACAAATATTGTTTCACTTCTTTATTTTGGGAAGTTTAAGCAAATCCTGTTATAAGGGCTTTTCCAATGGCATTCGTTTGAATATTAAAAAACAAATGGGTGATTTCCATTGAAGTAATCGATCTTTTTTTTCCAAAAAATCCACCTAAAAAATGTTGTTTCTCCACAAAATCCACTTCGTCAGGAGTAGGTATATAAGGGGGTCTTACATAGGTACCTTGCTTCAACATTAATTCTCGTGTTTTATCCAGCCCATCAACACCTGCGTTTAACACCTTTTTATAAAAAGTAACCACATCAGGTCGAGTTGCTAGGCCTAATGCAGCATTGTTCGATCTCATTGCAAGAATAGCCATGTGTTGTAAATACATTAAGATAAATGTATCAGAAAAGAGTCTTGGAGCTTGTAGATTTACATCCTGATCCGTAAATCCAATAGGGATAGGGAACTTTTCTTTTGTGAAAATACCTTTCATCATTGAAAGATTGTTTTTAGCTATATTTAATGTCCAGTCGATAATAGGACGTACTTCCGTATCTTCCACCTTTTCTAAGAAATATGTATTCACGCAGACTGCTAGTGTGTCATTTATATATTGTAACCATAAGCTAGACATTTCTGCAGCAGTTAATCGAATGTTTGTTTTATCTTTCATTTAAACAACCTCCTCTTTAATATATCAAAGAGTAATATACCCATTATTGAAAAATATATGAGAGAACAACTACCAAGAATAATATTCGAATGAAAAGGGACTCATCGGGTGTGAACTGTACTCCGATTGTTAGACACAATCTAACAATCGGAGTTTGTAGAATTATTACAAACATTGGACAGTATCAAGATTCCAAGCATTTGCATTGGCATGTAGCTTATGGGAAAGTAATAAGATCAAATTAGCTTCCTGGGATTTACATTATGGTAACAAGGAATGAATACAGTATACAGACTAAAAATACACAAAACTACTCCCTCTTTATTTGACAGTAATTTTTTTATTTTTAGTCTCTGTAAAATGGTGATCTGGTGGAATTCTGAATAGTGTGCTCGATATATAGAACTTTATTTCCCCTTTGTAAAAAGTTTATGTTCGGCTTTACATATCCACTTATAATATTTTAATACAATAAAAAGAAGTAGTGGATCGAGAACTGCAGAATATCCCAGGTTCCACCACCCATAATGAAAGTAACCCCAAGGTTCAGGAAGTAATGTGATGATTTCATAAATCAAAATGCCTATTATCCAGAAGAAGATATAAAGGATTTGTTTGATATGCGTTTTTTTAAAAGGGTACCAATTTAGAAACATCATATTCACTGGTGGAACTAATAATAATAATGCAGGGACTGTTTTCCAATCAATTTCTAAAGAAAAGTACCAATATCCATGGTATCTTGCATCTACATATGTATCAAAGACTGCCTGTGCAGCTATAGTAAACGACCAAATGTGAATAATTTGATTAGATGTTAATCTTTTATTTGTTTTAAATGCAATAAAATTAAAAATAATAATAGCAATCCCTAGTCCAACCATATCAATCATTTCCATTTTTTTAATATAATTTTCTTAATAAAATCCTTTTATACCTTTAAATAAAAGAAAAAAGCAAGATTAAGCTTGCTTTGATTCCAAATCGTTACTTCTAACAATTGGCGTTATATGAATTGAGAAATTATACGTTATATATCAGAACAAAGCTTACAACTAAAGGAAGATTTGTTCTTAGGATTTGTTTCGACTTTAATGAATTTATAAATAAACCACTATCCAGTCTTTTATCGGGGTTTCCTAAGTATAATAGGGATTAAAAACTAAGTTTAAAGTGAATAAAACACGTAAAAAAAACTTATCGAAGTTATTATCTTTCATAATAAAGCTCCTTTCGTTGTTAGTATGCTCCATTAAAGATAACAATATTACATATTTTAATTCTCTTTACGGATTAGAGTACAATAAGTTGATCCTATAGATGGCTCTCATACAACGAAATCTTTATCCTGTTCTATTCAAAAGAAAGTAAATACATAAAAGGTGTTCAACCTCTTTTTATTGTTATATCCCTTTACAGGAAATGAAAAAAGTTGTAAGTAATAATCCATCCGTAAAAGTATAACTTTGTGCTTTTTTTCTCCTCGAACATATTTTATGTAAACTAACTTTGTATACGGTAAGCATTCATAGTTAATAAGAACGTTTACTTCATGGGGCTTTGAATATGACCATAATAACTTATGTTAAGAGTTACAGTGAAATAAACTTTGCCTTGATATTATCCAATCAGAAACATAATTCATAATAAAGTGGAAAATGATAATAGTAACCTTATAAGGAGGTTAGATGATGAGAGATAATGATGATCAAATGAACGAAGGGTTAAATCAAATAATTGAAATCATCAATGCAAAAGGAGATACAGGGGAATTAAATCAAATAGTGAAGAAGTCCAATAGCGATCCTAATCAGGACAAGGGCGATACTAAAACATAAAACAATGAACAAAGTGCTTTTTATTTTCTATAAATTAACCCTCCCCTCCATAAAAGTATAACTATGTAAAAAGAAAAAGCACAAACTCGTTGGTAATCAACAGGTCTGTGCTTTTTTACTTCCTCGAACATGTTTTATGATAACTAATCATTGTTGAATTCCCTATAATAAAAAGAACCCCCTTTACCCAGCATTAGCAAAAGGTTTTTTTATAATGATAAGTCCCATCTAAATGTAGGATAGAGTTAAAATATAGTTGTTTAATCGCTGGGCTCATTGTCCTTTTTCGTTTATTTCATCCATTCACTAAGGTAAATACTTTTTAAATGTACTGCGTAAGGTGTTCTGCTCTCCCCACCAATAATACCTTCTGATGTAATCGCGACCGCATTAGGCCCTTCTGCTTTTACAAGTATATCCAAAAATGATGTGTTACACAAAGAAAATGCATCGAGTTCGATTTTTATTCTATGGCTACCACAATCTAATTCTGAACCATCTTGATTAATTTTATAGATATGATAACGGAACTCAGTGTCTTTTCCTCCCCCTCCCATGTCCGTAGATTTTATTCCTTCACTTTCCTGTTCAGGTTCTAGTATTATTATTTTGGGTTCATCTTCTATGTCACCAGTCCAAATTACTTTTAACGATTTATCTGTCTCATTTTTCATTACATAATGACAATAGTTAGGCGCGTCTTTCCTTTCATCTTCCAATGCTTTCACCTCTACAACAAGTTTTCCCATTGTGGAATAAAATATGTCCATATCCAGTTTTGTATTGGGCTTCTCATTACATTAAATGGTTCAATTGTGGGATAGCATGACTGGCGTTTATTAAACAACTCCATTGTTACTTAACACCCTCGTATTCCTTCACTTTCTTCATTCTAATCTCGTCCATAAACTTCACAGTTATCTTAGTCTTTAGCAAATGCAGTTTTTCAGTGTCTGAAATTGCAATCTATTAAAGTCTTTATCTTATCCCTAAAAAAACGTTCGTTAAAATATACTTAAAGGGCAAGAAAAAGCACAAACTCGTTGTAATTCTCCATTCAATGCAAAATTTGAGCCCTACAATAAATGTTATATCAACTGAATTTGTATCTATCAATCTTAAAACATAGTTTTGCTTTACAACCTCTTCTAAACACTGTTCTATACAATATTTGGTTTCTGAATTTGAAAGTAGAAACTGAACATTAATTACTATACAAAATAAAAAAAGCGTGAAGCCAAGCCTCACGCTTTTTTATTATTTATCAGACTCTTTTTGCAATGGCGATTTCTCAATCGAACGTGTAAAACGATAGACATCAAGTTCTTGTCCTATTTCAGTAGGAAGATACCCGAACGTCGTAAAGCTGTCTACTGATTCAGGCTCAAGCGATAGAGATAATAAATTGTTTTGAGGCTGTGACGTTAAAAAGACGTAGCTTCCCTTTGGAAACGAAACGTTTTTTTGTTTTAGGCTTGTTTGTACTTCTATATTTGGTCTGTTTTCATATGCTTCATTTTCAATACGACTGCTGACGTTATAAGCCTCTACTGAAAGAGCTGTTTCTTTGGATAACTTGAATCCTTTTACTCCTTGCCCTTGCAGTTTTGCAGCTAGACCTTCATAACCTGGTTTTAAAATATAAGCAGTCGGACGTTCACGGACAAGGGTCGGCGTAGCTTCTTTTGCATTGTAGTATGTCACAGAAATATTTTTGACAGAAGCACTTTCAACATCCACCATTTCAAGAGTGGAGTTTGGTATTTTCTTATTTTCACTATTCACCACAATTGGATCGTGGTCATTGGCATTCTTTCCTTTTCGAACAAGAGCTGCTTTTTCTTTGGCGACAATCGATTTGATTTGTTTGGCGTGCAAGGCTGTTTGTTTAATCAGCTTTTCCTGCGTCGCAACTTGCGCGCCTACTCGTCGTCCGAAATCTTCACGCCCAATGCCAATTCCGCGGCTTTCTACTAAAAATGAAAACGACGGATACAATCCTAATGAATTTCGACCGATCCTCGGTTCAACTGAGCCTTCCTCAATCTCAAGCTGTCCTTGCTTGTTGACTTGAGACGTATAGTATACCTCTCCCGAATATCCTTGCTTTTTAATATCATGAAGTGTACTGTTCACAAATAACTCATCAGACACTTCTCGAATGCTTTTCGGAATATTTAAGTTTCGGCCAGATTGAAGTAAAATATCATGATACTTCCACACGCCTTCTTTCCCGATATTTTTAAAACTGCTGCTGTAAGGAGTATATTCATGGGCGTCAATGACGACTTCTGGTGAAAAACGATTAAATTCATTTCGCAAGCTTTGTACTTCTGGACTTTCAAGTTTTATGTAGTCGCGGTTTCCATCTAAATTATTCGCAAGCTGACGTTTAAACGCATATGATCCGTCTGGATTAATGCGCGGAACAACAACGATGTTAACCTTATTCAGTACATCTTTTCCAAAGTCTTCTGTTAAACGAGTTGCTACGGCTAACACAGATTCGCCACTTGCCGGTTCATTTCCGTGAATTTGACTTTGAAGCCAAACGGTTGGCTTTTTCGATGCTTTTCCATCCACAAACTTTTTCTCTTTTGAAAAATAGAGCACTGGAATTTCTCTTCCTTCTTGTGACTTGCCAATAGTTTTAAGCTTTACATATGGACTTTTTTTAGCGAGCTTTTGCATATAGGCCATCATTTCTTCTTGCGTCGTAAATGCTTCTTGCCCTTTCGTAAACGCAGGTGTCGCTTCTGCTGGCACTACTTGTGGATAAAGCCCTATAATTTTTTCGGGCTGACTGTAGACCTTTCCATAGTAAGGCGTATCAGCTTGTACCGAAAATGGCGATAGCAATAATCCGAGTGATAAAATAGCCGGCAGGGTTGTCAGTTTTACACTTTTTTTCATAATGTTCCTCCCCTTGATTATAATATTATATTTTCTAAAAATTTAAAATATTATATAAATAATTATAACATTTAAGGAAATAACTTCAAGGTAGGGAACTAAACCTTTTTACCGGCGCTCACAACTAAATTCAATATAATAGATAGATTTCTAAAAATTAGATTATAAGAATTTTATTCAAAACTATTAGTAGTTTATATTTTCAAATAGTATATACCTCTTTGTTCATTTCCTTATCGTTGAAAGATCCTAGAAAGTTTGATAAATCAGGGATGCTTTCCCCTCAATATTATAAGAATGAAGGTGCGGTATTTAAATTTATAAAAATAGAAATCTCAAGAATAATTGATGATTATATCGTGAAACTAGATAACCTAAGCGTATCATAAGTTTCCACATTTCGTATTAGATTTCCTTTAATAATCAAATCATTCATAGTGCCTTTAGTTTTCCGGTGTTGAATACTCTCTAATACTTGAAACCTAGTAAGGTAATTGTTCAAATATTTAGTTGCAACTCCGTTAGTTAAATCGTTGTATCCACCCTTTGAGCCTGCGGTGGTAGTTATTGACGTTCTGAATGTGATAGAGTCCTTTTGTTCGAATCTTTCCATCAGATTTGAACTGATAAATTTTCATACCTTTTTCGGTAGCATATGTTTTAAAGGCACGCCAAGAATCGGTACGTAACACATTTCCTTTTGAAAGTTTATGCCCGATTGCTTTGGTGCTAACTGCTATTATCCCAAGATTCCCTGTTTCTAAGAAAGGTACGTCCGCAAAAGTATACTTTTATGAACGTTACATTTACTTCTGTTTCGAAACGTGAAGGGAATAAAGTCAAGGAGTTTCTTTGAATTATTGAATTTTTTTTAACGCCACCAAAACAAAAAAGTAAATTAACCCTTTTTGCTTTTTGCTAATTGAAATCCTAACAAAAGAAACGGATCTACCATTTAAAGTGGTAGATCCGTTTCTTTTGTGTCCACACATTTGCTTTGTAAAAAGGTATATACTATGCAAAAATTTATATCTAGTTTCTCTATTTTAACTTAGTCTAGTTATTTGAAAAGAAGCATTCACGACCGTGGCACCATCTGCCGTAGTGTTAAAACTATCGCTTGTAGCTCCTATATTGCGAATGGTCAGTGTGGCTCCACTTGGAATCGTTAAAATCGCAGAACCCACTAAAATCGGACTAAAAGAAGCTGTGTAAATGACACCATAAGTGGTAGAAGTCTGATTTACATTATTTAATCGAAGAGCATAAGCTGCCGTAGTATTTGCTAGCGTACTAAATAATGGTACAATTTCATAAATCACCTGATAAACTCCTCCATTAGCCACGGTTATCGTAGAAGGTGGTGTAAATGAAACACCCCCGGCTAGAGGACCTGTATTATTGAATACAACATCTGCATTTGCATTAACAGTTTGGGCACCGGTATTAAACACATAACCATATGAGCTAGCCATAGTTCCGGTTGCTCCAGTGATTCCGGTTGCCCCGGTAACTCCAGTGGCTCCAGTAACTCCAGTCGCCCCGGTAACTCCAGTGGCTCCAGTAACTCCAGTCGCCCCGGTGACTCCAGTGGCTCCAGTAATTCCGGTCGCTCCAGTGGCTCCAGTAACTCCAGTTTCCCCGGTGACTCCAGTGGCTCCAGTGATTCCGGTTGCCCCAGTAACTCCAGTGGCCCCGGTGACTCCAGTGGTTCCAGTAATTCCAGTGGCCCCGGTGACTCCAGTGGCTCCAGTAACTCCAGTGGCCCCGGTGACTCCAGTGGCTCCAGTAATTCCGGTTGCCCCGGTAACTCCAGTTTCTCCAGTAATTCCGGTTGCTCCAGTAATTCCAGTGGCCCCGGTGACTCCAGTGGCTCCAGTAATTCCGGTTGCCCCAGTGACTCCGGTTGCCCCAGTGATTCCAGTGGCCCCAGTGATTCCGGTCGCTCCAGTGATTCCGGTCGCTCCAGTGATTCCAGTGGCTCCAGTGATTCCGGTTGCCCCAGTAACTCCAGTCGCCCCGGTGACTCCAGTGGCTCCAGTAATTCCAGTAACTCCAGTGGCTCCAGTAATTCCGGTCGCTCCAGTGATTCCGGTTGCCCCAGTGGAGCCGGTAGCTCCATTATTACTTATAGCTAACACAGCGACATCATCTACTAAAATATCCGAAGTTTCCACTTGTGGAAGAGTATTGATGACAATAAATGCTTGTGTGGAACCCGGTGGGGCCGTGGTCGTAGTTTGATAGTTTTCTAGCCATATACGATTTTCTACATTAGGGATTTGATTGCCTGAGACCGTAGTAAGAAGTCCATTTTCAAGCAAATTAAGCTGACTGTCATAGTAAAACGCTTGGATAGTAATCGAAATAGCTGATGCTTGTCCTACTGTGGCTAGAGAAGCCAAAATCTCTAAGCTTTCCCCTGGTTCAATTGGAACAAATTGTGAAATATAAGAGAAGGTTGCCCCTCCTTGTAATCTCGCTGAATAAAATCCTAAATGCGAATATTCACTGGTAATTACTGTATTAGCAGTTATCCATGGTGCGAGCGTTCCTGTTTCAAATCCCCCATTAATGATTAAGTTTTGAATAGACATTCAATTATTTTCCCCCCACTTCATTAAATGACTTTTCAGGAATTCATGCATTTTCGTTCTATGGTATTTTCTACTTATAAAAATACTTTACAAGGATATACATATGACTAAAATCCAAAATGTTTTACAAGTGTTTCAATAGAATTATTGCATATATACAAAAATAACCTTTTTTACTAACTATTCATATGACAAAATTTAAGGTTAATATCTTAGTGAAAAATACATATGATGAGCTATGAGAAAATGATAATTCTTAAATTTTTTCATTATTCACTTCACATATACTGGTACTCTAACTCTTGATTGATAAATTTACATTACTTTAGAACGAGACTTCTATTTTTTCTATTTATAAAAATGGATGATAACCACACATGTATTAAAAATTTATAGGAGGCACAAGTTATGATTTCTATTAGTTTGTGTATGATTGTCAAAAATGAAGAAAATTCGATTGGACGCTGTTTAGAGACTGTTTACCAATTAGTTGACGAAATAAATATCATTGATACAGGTTCCAACGATCGAACAAAAGAAATTGCTAGTAAATATACAAATCGAATTTATGATTTTGAATGGATTTACGACTTTTCAAAAGCACGTAACTACGCTTTTGAGAAAGCCACCAAAGATTATATTTTATGGTTGGATGCGGATGATGTTTTTCTAAAAGAGGATCAAAGGAAATTTATGACATTAAAAATGAACCTAGATCCTTTTGTTGACTCAGTAACGATGAAGTATATTTTAGCTACAGATGAATATGGTAACGTTACGTCAAGTTTAAGAAGAAATCGATTAGTAAAGAGAAGTAATGGGTTCCGTTGGATTGGTTCTGTCCACGAATACCTTGAAGTATGGGGAAATATTATGAATAGCGAAGTGGCTGTAACCCATAAAAGTATTCACCACGACTCTGACCGTAATTTAAAAATCTATGAGAAAAAGCTACTTACTGGTGAAGAGTTTTCTCCAAGAGATTTATATTATTTTGCAAATGAATTAAAAGATCATCGGCAATTTGCAAGAGCGATTAATTTTTATGAAAAATTTCTTTCAACAGAAAAAGGCTGGATTGAAGATAATATTGCAGCATGTAGGAACCTAGCAGATTGTTATCACGAGGTTTTGGACAAAGAAAGAATGATTAAATCTTTACTACGGTCTTTTACTTACACTACTCCTCGACCCGAAATTTGTTGCAGATTGGCGCATTCTTTTATTGGAAAAAATGATTATCATTCGGCTATTTTCTGGTATGACCTAGCAACAAAAACAGAGGTTTCACAAGATAATTGTGGAATTCAAAATTCATTTTTCTCTACATGGATTCCTCACATTCAACTATGCGTTTGTTACGATGCTTTAGGGGATTATGAAAAGGCAAATCATCATAATGAATTAGCAGGTACTTACAGACCCAACAATCCCAAATACCTGCATAATAAGGAGTATTTAAAAACAAAACTCCCAATAGAAGATGGTGTAGGGAGTGGAGCATAAACAAAGGGTACTAATCGCAAGTCCTGTTCATCAAAATCCAGAAATTTTAACTTTTGTCAGAGATAACCCAAAACAAATCAGTTAACATAACACTTTTTATCGGCAATCCCTATTCCATTGCAAGGTAAATAAGACCGCCTTATCTGCTTACAGATGATAGGCGATCTTTGTTATGTTTATTTTTTAATTTGTATTATACTTTAGTTTCATCAAATACGGTGTCTTGCCATTTTTGGTACCCATAAATAATAAGAGAAACCAAAGTCATAAGAAGAAACAATTCAAAAGCGTTAATTTTATGTAGGTCATAAAGACCAACCTTTATAAAAAGAAAGGGACTTATAATGAATGCTTGTATGGCCTTGTATGGCATCGATGATAAGATTGGCAATCATATAAAATAAAAAGTTTGGGTAAGAAAAATAAAAAACAAGGATAGTGGCTACGATAAAAAAGCCATATACAAACGATAAAATACTAGTCAAAAAGAATATATTATTATTTATAATCCACCAGTTCTATTTTTCTGCTATTTGAAAAATGATGGTAATAACAAGAGCTGAGAATAGACCTACTGGAGCAAAACGTTTTACACGTTGTGAATCTAAAGGGCAGAGTAAAACCCAAGGTAACAGGAAGAATATCCATGAGATGGCTTGAGCCATTCTTTTTGTACCTCCAAAAATGATGATGTTAGTTTGTGAAAAAATAATGGATATCATTCATGTGTTTTTATGGTAAATAACACCTTAAGAGAACCGTTTATGACATGAATATCCTATGTATTTACAGTTAACATAATGTTGCTTATCAGAAATTACATGCTGACTACCTCTTTTATTAAGAAAAAATTCATATCTATTGGTGAATCGGCAAATATTATCCAAGAGGTGATAATGTGGATAAGAATAAGTTAAAACTCACATCTTCCGAAATAGGAACACTATGGGGAGAATATATAAACGGAACAATGACAGATGTAGTCAATCGATATATGTTCTCTATTGTTGAAGATGAGTCAATCAAGACCATTTTTGAAGATGCTATTAAGACCTTTGCAAAACAAAAGAAACAAATCGTAGCTTTTATAGAAAACGAAGGGTTTCCAGTTCCCATTGGATTTACGGAGTCTGATCTCTATAAAGGTACGGAGAAATTGTTCACGGATATCTTTTGCTTGAATTACTTACATATCATGACGTTACACGGCTTGCTCGGGCATACCACTGCATTAGGTGTTTCGGTTAGAAAGGACTTAAGGGATTTTTACGACTCTTGTGATAGTGATGCCAAAAGAATGTATCATCAAACGATTGAGTTATTGCTTGAGAAAGGGAACTTTCAGAGAGATCCTTTATTTTATCCTGCCAAAAATCCTGAATTTATTTCTAGTCAAGATTTCACAGATGGCATTTTCGGAAAAGGAAGACGCTTATCTGCACCAGAAATTATAAGTATTTCGTTCAACTTGAAAAAGAGTATTATGGCTAAAACGCTTTCTATCGCTTTCAGTCAAGTCGCTCAATCAAAAGAAGTAAGAAAGTTTTTAGAGGATTCCCAAAACACGGCTGATAAACAGATACAAGCCTTTTCAAAAATCATGCACGCGGATAATTTACCTGTTCCTCGATCGTGGGAAACAGAAGTGACCATTTCAACCGACTCCCCTTTTTCCGATAAGTTGATGTTGTATCATATTGGTTTCTTGTTCCAAGCTGCACAAGCGTATCACGGAACCGGTTTAGCATCAGCCATGCGAACAGACCTTATAACCACTTATGAAGGCACCATTCTGAAAAATCTAATGGTAACTAAAAAATGGTTTAATATTATGGTGAAAAATAAATGGTTAGAACAACCGCCACTTGCTCCGAATAGAAAGGAAATTGCAAAAGAACAATAATTAAAATACTATTTCTAGGGTAGATTTAAGTGAAGAATAATCCATTTGAAAAGTTAATGTGGAGTATTGCACTTCCTGGATTTGGCCAATATTTAAACGGTAAATATGTTAAAGGCACAGTTTTACTAATTCTCGAATTTTTGATTAATGTACAAGCGAATTTTAACGAAGTCATTATTTTAAGTTTTCAAGGGGATATTTTATCGGCTATCCAACACACGAATTATCCATGGTTGATGTTTTATCCGTGTGTATACTTTTTTGCGGCGTGGGATGCTTTTAAAGATGCCGGAGGAGGAAAAGACGGATATTCTTTTCTTCCGTTTGTATTCAGCGCCTATTTTGTAACTGTAGGAGCCATTTATTCCTCAACATTGACAATCTTTGGGGTGTTATGGGGTCCTGTGTGGCTGCCTATGTTATTTGTACTTCCCGGCGTAGTAATTGGTTTAGTTGTTCAAGTCCTTTGTAGATGGGTCCTTTAATAGAGATCAGAAAAAGGAATACTGTATAATATCCCATCCTTTACTGCGAGGTATAAGGTACCCTTTTGAGTAGGAATATAGGTAATGTCACCGACCCATATTTTATTTCGTCCGTCTGTATGAAAAACTTGATTTAAGAGGTTGGGTCTTTCTATAGAAGGTGATTTCTTATTATAACGCTTATAGCGATACCGACTTCCTTTCGCATACACGTTCATTTGACGCATTAGTTTGCCTACTCTTTTTCGATTTACCTTGATTCCCTTCT
>NZ_JALAMS010000035.1:0-95075 GCF_026790145.1 Priestia endophytica
TCTTATTATTGGTGGGGGTGGAGCGTTTAAAGAAATTCTTATTGATGGAGGGGTAGGAGACTATATCGCTAAGCTATTTGAGGGATCTTCGATTTCACCCATCTTACTTGCCTGGACTGTGGCAGCGCTATTACGTATTGCTTTAGGGTCTGGTACTGTTGCAACCTTATCAACGGCAGGGTTAATTATTCCCATTCTTAGTCAAACATCTGATGTCAACTTGGTTCTAGTGACACTTGCAACTGGAGCTGGTAGTTGTATGGCATCACATGTAAATGACGCCGCATTCTGGATAGTTAAAGAGTATATGGGAATGAGCATGAAAGAAACATTTGCAACCTACAGTGTTATTTCGAGTATTATATCCGTAGTTGGATTAGGGTTTATTATGTTACTAGACTTATTTTTCTAAATATGAAAGAGTGAATAAAATTCAATAGGTTTCTTTTCTTTTAATACAAGGAGTATTGTTATTGACTCATCCCTCTGTCATTCAATAATAAATACTCCAAGAGGTGGTGTGTATACTTACTCCTTTGTGTTAAAAATGGAGAGAAATCAACTTGAATGCAGAAAATTATTATAACCCTAGTTTACAATTACTAAAAAATTGTATAATATACATATAGTTAACTAAGTAGACAAGAAGACAACTTTAATGAGATAGTTAATTGACGATTTAATGTATTTTCTTCCCTCTTAAAGCAAGAGAGTGCGATATGGTGATTACTTTTAGAGTGTAATGAATAAAAAATAATGGAGAGAAGTGGTTAATATTAGATTTAATCGAGTTTCTAGTAATAAATTATATATCCAAATTTATCAACAAGTTCTTTCAGAGATCCAATCAGGGGCATTTAAAGTAGGAGATAAGCTTCCTGCTGAAAGAGAACTCTGTGAGCAATTCGGGGTTAGTCGTGCTCCAGTTAGGCAGGCTTTAAGTGCCTTAGAATTAAACGGCTATATTTATTCACGTCAAGGGGAAGGTGTTTATGTAAAAAACCATCAATCAGCTTCCGAGGACCAACATTCAGCTATTATATTAGAAGCTGTATCGCCAGAAGATATTGTTGAGGCAAGAATGAATATTGAGCCTCTTATTGTAAAGTTTGCAGCATTAAGAGCTACTGATGACGATATTAAAGCACTGCAAGAGACTATAAATAAGATGGAAGAAGAAACAAAGTCTGGAGTATACGTACCTGAAACAGATGAAAAATTACACAATCAAATCGCCATTGCTTCTCATAATGATTTATTTATCAAATTTATGTCAGCTATTAGCACAGCAATGAAACAACAAGAGATGTGGCACTTCATTCGAGATCGAACTGTTACTCGACCAGACTATAGAGATGTGAATTTTAAAGAACATCAATTATTAATTAAAGCTATAGGGGATCATAATGAAAAAGAGGCAATAGAGCTAATGACTAACCATATGGAAAATTTGTATGAGCGATATTGGAAAGCTTAACATTCTAAGATTCTTCTGATTGTTTTATGAACCTTTAACATGTGTCTAGTTATTTTAGTATACATTAACTACCTTAGAGTTGAGATACTTTACTAATTCCAATGCGGAGACCTTGTTCTGGTCAAAGCATTGTTATAAAGTTTAAAGGCTGGCGATGTTTATCGGCAGTCCTATTATCGTGTGATTTTTATGATTTATAGCAAAAAGCCATAGGAAGGTTAAAATAACAGAGACTTCATACTCTAAACAGTAGAGGAGCCTAGCTCATGATTGATAGTTGAGCTAGGAGTTTTTATTTAGAATTAAGGAGTTATACAATGGAATTAATTTTTGAAGAGATGATATGTACCTCCATGCACATGACTTCTTGAGGAGAGGTTGCCTAATGGCAACCTCTTTTTACATATTTGGAGGGAAGTATGACTTCCTATTTGAGAGGAAAGAAACTTTTCATTTATATTCATTTCATCTTACTTTTTATTGCGCTGCTTTTACAGCTTCAATCGCTGCCTCATAGTTAGGGTGATCTGTTGCTTCATTTACATATTCAACATATGTAACCTTATTATTAGAATCAAGCACAAATACGGCACGTGCTAATAAACGCAATTCTTTAATATGGACGCCATACGCTTCACCGAATGAGAGGGTACGATGGTCGGAAAATGTATGTACATTTTCAAGTCCATTTGAAGCGCACCATCTTTCTTGGGCAAATGGTAGATCAACGCTAATTGTTAAAACTTCCACATTGCTTATAGTTGAAGCATCTTCGTTAAAACGGCGTGTTTGAGCGTCACAAACTCCTGTGTCGATAGAAGGCACTACTGAAATTAAGCGAACCTTACCTTTGGAATCCTCAAGGGTTACTGGAGTTAATTCATTATTGAGAACAGTGAAATCAGGTGCTGTATCCCCAACTTTTACCTCGTTCCCTAATAACGTAACAGGTTTGTTTAAGAATGTAATCGATGCCATTTCAAATTCCTCCTTAGGATTTATGTAGATTATAAATATAGTAATCTAACAAATTTAGCGATGAACAATAAAGATAATAAATTTAAATAGAATAAATTATATTTATTGACATCTACACATATTATAAGTAATCTATGTATATAAGTCAACTTAGTAGACAAGTATACAAATTAACAATTAACAACTAAGTGTACTTTCTATCCAGAAGTTGCAATCGCTATCATTAAATAGAAAGAAGTAAATTTAGTATGAATTAGCACCTAACAGACAAAGGTCTCAATTATTAGAAACGGGAAAGTGAGGGAACAGCTATGAATAAACTCGGCATCTTAACAAGTGGAGGAGATGCTCCAGGAATGAATGCTGCTATACGAGCTGTTGTTATAGCTGCACAACAAAAGAATATAGAGACAATGGGAATAAAAGGTGGGTACCAAGGTTTGATCGATAGAAATATTGATAGGTTAACTCCTTTTGATGTTGATGGGATTGCAGATAAGGGGGGAACTATATTAAAAACTTCTAGATGCCTAGCGTTTATGGAAGAGGAAGGAAGAAAAAAGGCTGTAAGAGTACTAAAGGAATTCGGTATAACCTTTTTAGTCGTTATAGGTGGTGATGGTTCCTTTAAAGGAGCAGAAAAATTACATCATTTAGGTATCAATGTGATAAGTATACCTGGAACGATCGATAACGACTTTGCTTATACAGATTATTCAATAGGATTTGATACAGCTTTAAATACTATATTGGATTCTATTAGTAAAATTAAAGATACGGATTTTTCACATGATAAAACAACAATTATTGAAGTTATGGGAAGATATTGTGGGGATTTAGCTACTTATTCAGCGCTGGCTGGGGAAGGGGAAATTATCTCTATCCCAGAAAGAAAATTAGATTTCGATACAATTTGTTCACAAATACATTCAAAGATGACCAGTGGCAAACAGGACAACTTAATTATTATTACGGAAAAGATGTATGATATCGAAGAACTAAAAAAGTATATTGAGGAAAGTCTACAGATTAGTGTAAGAACTTCTGTATTAGGTTTTATACAAAGGGGAGGAAGTCCATCAGCTTTTGATAGGATATTAGCAAGTAGGATGGGCGTTAAAGCGGTAGAATTGTTAACTGAGGGATATTCCGGCCTTGCGGTTGGTATTAAAGAAAATAAAATAATAAGCATAGAACTTGAAAATGTAAACAATATACGGTTTGATCATCATGAAAAACTTGGATTGTTAGATACATTTAGCACCTTTAACAAAGGAGGCCAAGTTTTAAGATAGCTCAATAACTAACTAAAGTTCATTATGATATCTTAGTTCCCACTTATGATCTTACTCATAAAGTTTCTAATAAAACTAAAAAAGCCACACCGTGTTGAGAAAAGAGTTTTAGTTAATTTAATGATATTTATACAAATATATAATAAAAGTAGAATTCATTCACCATAGCATGGCAGACAAGTACACAAGTTATTTACTATATAAAAAGGAGAATGAGAAATGGGTACACTAATTTGTCAGGAATGTAATTCAACAGTTGATCATTTTGAAGATAAAAAGGTAAGCGTTTTTTTTACTACGTGTCAGTGCTGTAAAAAAAGAATGCTAGTACTTTAGAAAAGTAATTTTAAATGAACTTTTATAACAGTTATATAAGAATAGGAGTGGAAGAAAATGAAGGTAGCTATTGCATCTGATCATGGTGGTATTACGATTCGGAACGAAATTATCTCGTTAATGAAAGAGATGAATATTGAATATGAGGATTTAGGATGTGAATGTAACATGTCAGTTGATTATCCAGATTATGCAATTCCAGTAGCAGAAAAAGTGACTAGAGGAGAAGTAGATTGTGGAATTTTAATTTGCGGTACTGGCATTGGGATGAGTATTGCAGCAAATAAAGTAATGGGAGTTCGTTGTGCCCTTGTACATGATCTATTTAGTGCTAAAGCGACAAGAGAACATAATGATTCAAATATATTATCAATGGGAGAACGTGTTATCGGTCCAGGACTTGCACGTGAAATTGCAAAAGTATGGCTAACAACACCTTTTGAAGGTGGTAGACATGAGAAACGTATTAATAAAGTAAAGATATATGAAGAAAAAGAATTGTACGCATGATTGTTTCATAAATAAAAAACGGCAAACAAATACTTTTGAAACCAGAAATAAATCTAAATTTTTCTGGTTTTTTTAATTGTATACGAAGGACAAACTGATTTAACATAAAACAAGTTTAAGGAAATGAAAAAAGCACAAACTCGTTCAGTGACAATAAATTTCTGCTTTCTCCTTAAATATAATTTTTTTGTGTTTATAGAACATTAGAAAGGTTGAATTTTTAAAATAGAGTATAAAAAATCCAGTGTTTTAAAACAATAGGTAAAGGATAGTCAATTCAAAATATTTGATTAAATAAATTAAAAGAGTTACTATTAGTAACAAAGTTATTTATAAGTGCTAAGTTCACTAATAAATTATTTTACATCAATAAAATAGAGGAAAAGATGACTTACACTGCTATGTATTTTTAATTCGAGATAACTTAAATGAAGGTAATTTAAGTTATCTAAAAAGTACTGCATTATTTCCTACACTAATGGTAAAGGAAGGGAAAGCAAATGAGTAATCGTTTTGACGGGAAAGTAATATTAATTACAGGTGCAGGATCTGGTTTAGGCCGAGCCTCTGCTTTACAGGTAGCAAAAGAAGGTGCAAATCTTTCGCTTGTTGATTTAAACACTGCTTCATTAGAAGAAACAAAAAGTAAAGTATTAGAATGCACCAAATGCAGAAGTATTACTTATTACGGCGAACGTGACGGATGAAAAAGCAGTTGAACAGTATGTAAATGAAACAGTTGAGAAATTTGAAAAAATCGATGGTTTCTCTAATAATGCAGGGATCGAAGGGAAACAAAGTCTGACAGAGGATTTTGGAATTGATGAATTTCAAAAAGTAGTGAATATCAACTTAAATGGTGTGTTTTATGGTTTAAAATACGTATTGAAAGTCATGAGAAAACAAGGGTTTGGCTCTATTGTTAATAGTGCTTCTGTTGGTGGTATTCGTGGAATAGGAAATCAATCGGGTTATGCGGCTAGTAAACATGGTGTGGTCGGCTTAACAAGAAATTCTGGAATAGAATACGGTCAATATGGAATCAGCATCAAAGCCATTGCCCCAGGCGCCATCATGACACCAATGGTTGAAGCTTCATTAAAACAAATTGATCAAGATAACTGGGAAGAAGTGGGGAAACAATTTGTTGAACCAAACCCAATGAAACGTTTTGGTAAACCAGAAGAGGTGGGTTATTTGGTAGCATTCCTCCTCTCTGATCAATCTAGATTTATTAACGCAGTTGTTATTCCAATCGATGGTGGACAATCTTATAAATATTAAAAGAAAGAGACTTGTTTCTTTATTCCATTATATGAACAAAAAGGAGCGTTATTATTATATTATTTGAAGACAAAGTAGTATTAATAACTGGAGGAGCTGGTGGCATTGGTATTGCTGCTGCGAAAGCATTTGCAAAAGAAGGAGCAAAATTAGCTTTAGTAGACCTGAAGCGGGAGCCACTAGAAAAGGCAGCTGAGTCTGTGGATGCAAGAGACATTTTATTACTTACAGCTAACGTCTCAATTGAAGATGAAGTGAAGGAATATGTTCAAAAGACGAAAGATTATTATGGGAAAATTGACGTTTTCATCAATAATGCTGGTATTAATGGAGAATTTAAAGATATAACAGAGCAAACAGAAGAAAACTTCCAAAATGTATTTGGAGTTAACGTAATGGGTGTATTCTTTGGTTTAAAATATGTCCTTCAATTGATGAAAGAACAAAAGAGTGGTGCAGTTGTTAATACAGCTTCTAACGGTGGTTTACTAGGGGCTCCAGGAATGAGCGCATATGTGGCATCTAAACATGCTGTCATCGGATTAAATAAAACAGCTGCACTTGAAATGGCGGAATATGGAGTTCGTGTGAACGCTGTGGCTCCATCAGGTGTAAATACAGAAATGATGAGAAGTATAGAGAAGAATGCTATGGGCGAAAAGGCAGCAGAAGCAAGAAAAGCATTTGAAGCATCAGTCCCTATGAATCGATACGCAACTGCAGAAGAAATTGCAGATTTAATGGTATTTTTATCTTCAGAAAAAGCATCATTTACGAGTGGATCTTATTATAGAATAGATGGCGGACAAGGAGCTACATCCGTTTAATCTATCTCCTATTATATAGATAATAAAAAAGAATCTATTTTAAAATAGATTCTTTTTTATTTCAATCTTGTATTGTTTCGAGAAACGGGCAAGCAAATCAAACGATATCATCATAAGAATGAATTATTTTTAAACCCTTTTAAATTGAAAAATATACCTTACACGATAGAGTTCTTCAGCATTTGAAGGCTCAAGAGGAAGGGCATCAAAATGAACAGAATAGGATCCTTTTGGTATGTCAAAAAATAATCCCTTTTGGCCGACGCTTGAAATCATAATTCCATCTTCTAGCACTTCAAAAGGAAGTGAAAAGGAACGGACCGATTCTTTGATTGTTTTATACTCATTGATAACTCTAACACTCACTTCACACGTTGTATTAGACAATGTTTCAATGGAAAGTATTCCGTTTTGGCTGATATATCCCCGTTTAAGATCTACTTCTTTCCATTCCAGATAAGGTTCTTTTATTCTATTATGACATAGCACGAGCTGTGAATAAGAAACCGTTAATTCCTCTATAGGCCATGAATTCCTCAACGTATAATACTCCCTCTCAATATAGTAAAATCTTAGTTTAAAATGAATTTAACACGAGTCCCATCTGGGAAATCTTCAATGGCATTGCCGACCCATGCTCCTGAACCACGATTATCAGAGGAGGGAACATATCTTACACTTGCACCAGCACCTCCTTCTTCACATACGGCCATTGGCCATTCATCACGGTCGTAACCTGATTTTGTTGGGATTCCTGCTAAAGATTCTTTTCGATTAGCATCTGCACCATCACGATCGATTGTACAAACTGAAGGGTGACCAGCAGCTATAGCATCACTGATATGATCGGCAGTTAACGGATAGCGTTCAGTAGGAAAATTTAACACTTCATCATACGAACTGTAGGCTACAGCCTTAGGTTCATTCTCTGAAAATGAGATTCCAAAAGATCCAACAACAAGAGATCCAAGAGCTAAAGTACTTAATGCCATTTTTTTTAAGGTGCTTTTCATAAAATAACCCTCCATTTGATTGTTTTAGTAATATTATCAATTATTAATATAATGGAAGGATATTAAATTCCAGTTACAAGGTTGTAAAAAATGAATTTTATTAAAATCCCTAATACTCATCAATGAACTTAGTCACGTCATCCCTAAAAATGAATAGAAGAAAAAATAAAACCAGTTATTTATCTAATTTTCACATTATTGGAAGGTATTCTATTTATAGTTTTGAATAATATTAAAGAGGTATTCTAAAAAATGGAGGGATAAACATGATGAGAAAAATGGTGAAAACAGGAACCGCTACAGCATTAGCTTTATCTCTATTGGTAGTACCGTCACTCTATGATTCTGTTAAAGCTGATGGTAACAGGACCGATGTAAATCAACATCCTGAACTTTTAAAAATTGAGAGTTTAACAAACTACGATGAAATGTCTAGATTTCTCGAGAACGTTGATCGAAAATCAGAACACGTTAATGTAGAAGAGATTGGCGAATCTGTAAAAGGACGTAAACTTCATCTTGTGAAAATAGGGGATAATCTAAATGACCCAAATAAACCAACAATATTATTTTTAACCCAACAGCATGGAAATGAACCATTAGGTACAGAATCTGCCCTTAGAGTGATTTGTCAGTTATCAACCGATAGCAAGAAAGTGAGAAGCTTAATTGATAAGGTAAATATTCTCGTTGTACCACGCTTAAATCTTGATGGTGCAGAAGGGGATGTGGATTGGGATAGTTCTCATTTGTATAGAGGGGGGCTGCAGACTCGTAATAATGCTAATGGTATTAATTTAAACCGGACCCATAATTCATTATCCCAACCAGAAACAAAGGCATTGCACGAAAATGTACTTCAACAGTATGACATTGATTATGCCATTGATTTTCATCATCAAATTGCGAATCGGGCTACTGATGATGGAGAGCTTGTTTCCGGTGCAATGCTTTATCCGACAAATGACGGCGTAAAGGATGAAGTTCTCGAAAGTTCAAAAAAACTAGGATCTGTTGTGTATAAAGCAATAGAGCCAAAGAAATACAGTAATTTAGCACGTTATCATAGTGATAGTACGTCGACCTCCATTGCCAGAAATAACTTTGCGGCGCGTTACGACATTCCAACCCTTCTTTTTGAAAATAGAGGACTTTCTGATTCGCCAAATAGATCTGCTATTTTAGAACAAAAAGATAAGGAGTATTTAATTAAACAAGGGGAAGTAGCGATGATGGCTGCCATTGAAGCGGTAGCTGACCGTTCTATTGAAACGGCTGATACAAGTATCTGGGACTCCCTGCCGGAACAACATACTGTAGAGACGGAGCTTCAAGAAAGTGAATAACTGCATCACATTTTCTTCCCAGCGATAAGTGAATAACCCAAGAATCCCCACTGATGTGTGGAATATATTATTGGAAATGAAAGAGAAAGAGGTTGGTCGTCTTTTAGGCACCTAACCCCTTTCATTTTTTAAGAGGGGATTAACTCCAAAGATCTTCACATTCTGAACAAATATGCTTCTGTGTCTATTAGTACCCCTAAAATACTATTCTTTAATTACTCCTAGTTTTTAAAATAAAGTTTGATTAAAAACGTTTAGCATCATCACTTCGCTTTTTCTGTTCCTTTAGCTATACTTTTATGGACGGATTATTAATTTGTAGAAAAATAAAAAGAACTTTAAAAAGTACTTTTCTTATTACTTATCGTTAATTGCACAACTTCCTCTATCATCCTTTTTTGTATAAAAGAGAGAGAATCGAACATTCTAATTACTATTAATAGAGGTAGGTGTATAAAATGGATACGATGAGAATTATTCAATATGTATGCAGCATTTCAGGTGTTATTCTTTTAGGATTCACCTATTATCACATTCTAAAAAAAGAAAGTAAGACAAAAAATAAAAATAAAACATAATCGTAAAAAAGCCATGATGAGAATCATGGCTTTTTTGAATTTAATCTGTATGAAGGGGGAGTGTAATTGTAAACGATGTTCCTTCATTAGAGGAAGCTTGTAAAAATAAGTCTCCATTCATAGCTCGTGCTAACATTTGACTAAAGGGAAGACCAAGCCCTAATCCACGGACTTCGTATTTTTTCTTTTCTCCTCTAAAAAATCGATCAAATATAAAAGGTTGTTCTTCTTCAGAAATAGGAGGTCCGTTATTTGTAACTGTAATAAGTAGTTGTGTTAAGCTTTCTGAACACTCTATTGTAATATGACCGTTTTCCTTCATCGCATGTTTAGCATTGTTTAAAAGATTGGTCATAATTTGTTGAAAGCGCATTGGATCTACATCAACAAGTATAGATTTGTTGGTTGCATTGATATCATATGAAAGAGCTTCATTTCCTTGCGCAAGATGCCATTGATACGTGATTTCTTTAACTAAATCAAGAGCATCGTGAGTTTCAATGTTAATAGGAATAGCTTGAGCTGTAAAAGCATTAAAATCTAACAAATCTCCAATCATATTTTGAAGTTTACTTGTTTCCTTTACAGAAATGTCTAGAAACTCTTTTGCTTCTTCTCCTGTTACAACATCGTCTTTAACAGCTTGAAGAAGCCCACTTATTGAAGTGACGGGCGTTTTTAATTCATGAGTTACACCTGCAAGAAGTTCAGCACGCAAAGACTCAAGACGTTCAAGCTTTTGGGCCATTTCTTTAAAAGAGTGAATAAGCTCATACATTTCCTGCTGTGGTACGTTCTCAGATAAATTTACGTCATAAAGTCCTGCTTCAATACGTTTGGCTGCTTTCGACACATCTTGAATAGGGGAGGTTAACTTTCGTGATAAAAAGTAAATAGCCCCCCAGCCTAGAAGTCCAAGGCTAATAATCATAATAAGTAAAAGACTATATTCTTGGTGAACTTCGGTTAATTCTTTTTCAGGCTGAACAACAAGAACCCATCCTTTTTCTCCATTTTCCATTTCAATAGCTGATTTTACAACATAGATATCGTATGGAGGAGAATTAAGACGAAACTTTTTAACCGTATCTTTACTGCTAAAAAAAGACGATGACACAAAGCTGTTTATAACTCCAGGTGAACGAACATTTGAGAAAATGACTTTTCCATTTTCATTGACAATGTAAAGAGAAGGTTCTTTCTTGGAATTAAGAATTTTGCTGCGATCCTCCAAAATATTAGGAAAGATTTTCAGAGGGCCATCGATATCATTTGCAACGCTGTTTTCCATCCGATCCGCAATTTCTTCTGCCATATATTTGTTTAGATTTAAATTATTTTCAAGTGTTGAATGACGAATCCACAGAACGCTCATAATCAAGATAATAGCAAGACCAATAACGAGTGTTAAAGCATAACGAGTTGTCCAATAGCGAAGAAGCGATGAGCGTTTAGCTTGTTGTGTATACACAAAATTGATACCCCAATCCTCGTAGTGTCTTAATTTCTCCTTCATCAGTGTTCCAGTTTTCTAATGCTCGACGAAGACGCTTAACAGATAAATCAACGGCTCTGTCACTTCCTTCGTAATCTATCCCCCATACTTGATCAATAAGCTGATCTCTTGTAAATGTTTGGTTAGGATGTTGAGCAAGGAAAAAAAGTAAAGATAAATCTCTTCTCGTTAGTTCCACAGAGACTCCATTTAACGTTACTGTATGTGATTTAAAGTCTAGTTTTAAATTACCAAAATATTGGCTGTCTTCGCTATTAAGCGTACCAACAGAGCGACGTAAAACGGCTTGAACTCTCGCAACAACTTCATCAGCTACAAAAGGTTTTGAAATATAATCGTCTGCACCTCCATTAAGACCTGATAGACGATATTGCACATCGCTTAGTGCTGTTAACATAATGACAGGTGTAGCGCTTTTGGCGCGTATTTCTTTTAAAATGTGCCATCCGTCATAATCAGGGAGCATCACGTCTAATAAAACGAGCTGAAAAATTTGCTCGTCAAATTTATCAAAAGCTTCTTGCCCTGTGAAGGCTTGTTCAATACTGTAACCGGCTTTCTTTAAATAAACGGAAAGAATTCGGCTTATCGTTTGTTCATCTTCTACAATTAAAATTTTTTGCATGATTCTCACTTCCTTGAAAGTCTACTTCTATTATAGCGAATAAGTAAAGCTTGAGAATAGCTTTACTTATTCATGATATGGAAAAAAGACTCTCGCACAACTTCGAGGAAATAAATCAAGCTCTTTTAATTTATGTGGATGCCTTCTTACAATTTCTTTTAAAAGTTCACGTTCGTTTTTATTTTCAACATTTATGTCAAGGAGAATAGCTGCGCGCTTTATTTTTTGACATCGAATTTCTTCTTCAAGAGTTTCTAATGGTTTTTCTTCTACTGAAATACGAAGCTCACTCGCTTCTTGTAGGATCATTTGTTGGCGCACTAATTTTGAAAGAGTTAGAAAATCTAGATTTTCAGGCGAGATTCCTACTTTTTGTGCTTCAGTTTCTAAATGAAGAGCATAAAGACGATGAGAAATTTCATTTTTGCTTTTTCCGCTTGTTTCAATACCGGCATTTTGTGCTTTTTGATATAGATGTTTGTGACGAATCTGATTGCGAAGCTGGGTGAATGTTCGCTTTTCTGTTGATATACCGAGTTTTTTAGCCTGTCTCATTAGTTTTTTAACTCGTGCATGCTGTAAAAGAGCTTGATCTTTTTTAGCTCTGTTTCTTTTCCATCTTTCTAAAAAGGCTTGTATATGAGAATGGACAGGGTCCTGAATTAGCGTTTCTTGATCATAACGATGTTTGTTTGAATGGTTTTCAAGTGATTCGTTCCATACGGATGTCATGTTATCTCCTCCTTATTTCTCGTAAGCGTTTCTTTTACTTTATCTTAGAAATATGTCAAGAAGATGTCCTAAGCTAAAAAGTCATATTCTCTCAGTTTGAAAAAGTACATAATAGGCTATGGTAACAATACGAAGTGGCGTTTATAGAGAGGAAGAAAAATATGAAAAAAATTCGACAGTTTTTATTTTTTCTAGGTATGATCGTTTCTTTTATAGTTGTGGTGGCAACAAACTATTCGTTAAATATAAAAATTGTATTTGGTCTAATCTACATAATTATTGTGCTTTCCATTTGTGGGGGGATTATGCTTGAAAATCGTTCTCCTTACAAAACGCTTCTTTGGATGTATGCTATTATCTTTTTCCCTCTTGTGGGATATGTTTTTTTTATTTATTCTGGACAGCTTGAAGTAAAAGGGCATTTGTTTAAAAGAAAGCGAGAAAAACATATTGAGATGATGAAGAAAATGATTCACTGCAGACCGTCTGAGCTATCACAAGGATTCAATGAAAAAGAAAAATCGTTTGCAGATTTAGTGGAAACGCTAAGTCAACACCCTCTAAGCTGCTATTCTCAAACAGAAGTGTTGAAAAATGGAGATGAGACTTTTCCAGCTATTCGAGAAGAGCTAAGGAAAGCTCGGGAGTATATTCACCTTGGATACTATACGTTGAGAGATGACAAAGTTGGGATGAGTATTATCGACATTCTTTGTGAAAAAGCTAAAAACGGGTGTGAAGTCCTTGTTTATCACGACTATATCGGCAGTTCTCTTTCAAGAAGGACGATTAATAAGATGAGAGAATGTGGTGTGCGTGTACATGGCTTCTTGCCGCTTCGTCGAAGTTTTTTTAATCAAAAGCTTAATTTTCGAAATCATCGTAAAATCATTGTAATTGATGGGAAAGTAGGATTTGTAGGCGGAATGAATATTGGAGATGAGTATATAGGAGAAGGAAAGAGATTTTCATTTTGGCGTGATACCCATCTGAAAGTAAAAGGAGAGGTTGTGCAAACTCTTCAAGCTGCTTTTTTATCAGATTGGTTTTATATAACAGGAGAAGAGCTTCCATTTTCTAAGTATAAAGCAAAAGAATTACAAAATGGGGATGGTGGCATACAAGTTGTAACAAGCGGTCCTGATTCAAGTCAAAGTGTAATGAGTGATTTGTATCACGCAATGGTAACATCAGCAAAGGAATCTATTATTATTGCAACTCCATATTTTGTCCCAAACAAGGATATTCGTACGGCACTGAAAATTGCGGCTGTTCGTGGAGTAGATATTAAAATTATGGTACCGCGTAAAAATGATGGTTTTTTAACTCAGTATGGAACAAACTCTTATTTTGGAGAGATGTTAAACGAAAATATAAATATATATCAATATGAAAAAGGATTTATGCATCATAAAATTCTTATTGTTGATGACAAAATTGCCTCTGTTGGCACAGCAAATGTAGATATTAGAAGTCTTCAGCTTAATTTTGAAATCAACGTATTTTTACTTCATAGTAAAACAATTCAACAGCTTATTCACAATTTTTATGAAGATATAAAGGATAGCCATAAAGTAGAAAAACAAGCGTATAGACATCGTTCTTTGTTAAAAAGATTGAAGGAATCATTTGCGCGTTTGTTTTCTCCGGTAATATAAAAAAAGAAAGAGGAGCTCCTCTTTCTTTTTTATATTCTTTGTCTTTTTTTCTTGATAGCGTAATATATCGGAAGCCCAATAATAGTGACACCAATAGAAAGCAGACATGATAAAGGTTTTGTCATAAGAGTACTAATTAATACAAAAAGCGAACCTATAATCGCAATGATTGGTAATATAGGATAAAGAGGTACGCTATATTCCCGTTTCTTCTTATTCTTCTTACGCAGTATAAAAACAGCGAAGAAAGCGAGCATATAAAACATATAAATAGTAAAAACAGCAAGATCTGATAGCTTATCTGGGTTGCTAGCAAACATGACAATAGAAGCTAAAATCATCTGCAGTAGAACGGAAATCCAAGGAGTTTGAAAGGAAGGATGAATTTTAGCTATACTTTTGGAAAATGGAAGCTGTCCACGTTCTGCCATTGCAAATGTTACACGCGGGAATGTTAAAATTTTTCCATTCAAACATCCAAAAATCGAAACGATAATGCCGATACTAATGATTTTTCCTCCGATATCTCCAAAAAGCATCGTAGCTGCCGTGCCTGTTGCATTTTCACCAAGCTTTACAATCTCTGTAGCTGGTAACACATGAAGAAGTGCAATATTCACAAAAAGGTAACATGCGGTCACAATAAGAAGGCCAGCTGTCATTGCTCGCGGCAGAAGTTTTGCGGGGTTTTTCATTTCTCCTCCCATTGAAGCAAGGAGAATCCACCCATCATAAGCAAAAAGCGTAGCTAAAATAGCAGCTCCTAAGTTCATATCCGTAAGCGCGCTGTCAACAGTTGAACCAATATTTTCGTTGCCTTTCCATAATCCAAAAACAATAATAAATACGATAGGAACTAATTTTCCGACTGTTGTGAGCGTTTGAACAAAGCCTCCATATTTTGTACCAACAATATTTACAATACATAAAAAAACAACTGTTATAACTCCAACAACACTTTCTAATGCTGAATTCCATGAAAAAAGATTTGTAAGCAAGGAACCAAAATACAATCCAAGCGCACCGATTACAGCAGGACCGTAAACAATGGTTTGAACCCATCCACATAAAAAGCCCCAAAGTTCACCGTATACTTCTTCAATATATGTATATAAACCACCTGTCTTTGGAATTTGCGAGCCAATTTCAGCAACTGTTAAGCCACCAGCAAGTGTTAAAATTCCGCCAAGAAACCAGGCGAGTAGAGCCATGTTTGCAGAACCCGAGTATGTTAAAACAGTGCCTGGCTTCATAAATACACCAGAGCCAATAATCGTACCAACAACAATAGATAATGCGAAAAATAAACCAACTTCTTTTTTTAATTCTTGATTTTGTGAATTCATAGATGCACTCCTAAGGAAGAGAACGCTTTTTGAAAGAAAAAGCGTTCTCCAGTTTGAAAATTATGATTTGACATTTAAATTGCTATGTTTTTTCCCATATAAGAAGTAAACAACAGCTCCAGCAGCAATCCAAATGATAAATGAAATCCACGTAATTCCCGGTAAGCTTAGTGATAAATAAATACAAAATAGGGCGCTTAATAGAGGAACAACTGGAACGAATGGAACGCGAAAAGTAGACTTAACATCTGGAAATTTCTTGCGCAAAATGATAATAGCAATGGAAACAAGCGTAAATGCGGCAAGAGTTCCCATATTAACAAGATGGGCAAGCGTTGTTAAATCAAGAAAACCAGAAATTCCTGCGCCAATAAATCCTGTAATCCACGTATTTAAAAATGGCGTTTGACGTTTTTTATTTAAACGCGATAAAGGCTTCGGTAGAAGACCATCACGACTCATTACAAATGACAAACGAACTTGTGCATAAATAAGAGCTAAAATAACGGTAACCATTCCAATAACAGCGCCAACGGAAATAAAACCGGCAATCTTGTCTTGTCCAACAAAGGAAAGAGCAAATGAGACAGGAGCATCTACATTCAGCTTTGTGTATGGAACAATTCCTGTTAAGACGGCAGATACAGTAATATATAACACTGTACATACAACAAGAGATCCAATAATTCCAATTGGCATATCACGCTGTGGACGCTTTACTTCTTCAGATGCTGTTGCAATAGCATCAAATCCGAGGTAAGCAAAAAAGACAGTTGCAGCACTTGTGATGACTCCGCTAATCCCAAAAGGCATAAAAGGAGACCAGTTTTCAGGTTTAACATACCCAATTCCAGTCACAATAAAAGCTAAAATCACAACGATTTTTAAAATTACCATTACGTTGTTAAATCGAACGCTTTCTTTTACTCCATAGCTAACAAGGGCTGTAATTAAAAGAATGATGATCACAGCAGGTAAGTTTATAATCCCACCTTGCCCGCTTAAAGGAGCAGATCCAAGCGCTGTCGGAAAATGGAGACCAAAACCTGTTAGGAAAGATTGAAAATAAGAGGACCATCCTGTAGAAACAGCTGCCATTGCCAGTACATACTCGAGCATCAAATCCCATCCAATTAAGAAAGCGAAAAACTCGCCAAGCGTAGCATATGTATAGGTATATACGCTACCTGAGACAGGAACGGAAGAAGAAAACTCTGCGTAGCAGAAGGCAGCAAGAGCACAAGCGATTCCAGCAATAACAAAAGATAAAATGAGAGCAGGGCCAGCGCTTGTTGCTGCAACAACACCTGTAATCACAAAGATGCCTGTGCCAATCACACAACCAACACCAAGGAAGATAAGATCTAACACGCTAAGTGTTCTTTTTAAATCTTTTTGTGTGCTTTGAGCTAAAAGAGCTTCTATCGTTTTCTTCCGAAAGATACTATTCATAAATAAAAATCACCCTTTCTTCGATATGAAATTGTCTTTTTGAAACATGAATTGCTTTATGTAGTATATTGTCGTTTTGTATCAGCGTCAAGAGAAGGTTTTAGAACAGAGTATGAAGGGTTTTGGGCGGCAAAAAGAAACGATAAACAGATCTTAAATGAAAGAATCTTTTTTTATATAATTTTCTTGGATGTATTCTTTTTTATATATGAAAGAATCCGTTTTGAAAATCCACTAGACAGCTACAAATTTACATCTATTTTTCAACATTACCTAACATGGATGAATATATGCATTAAACGATTTCGGTAGGAAAAGAGAGAAAAGGTACTTTTTTTAAATTTGTAACAGATTTTATTTTTACACGAGCAAAAGAACTGAAAATGAATGTGGGGGAGAAAATCTCTATTTTAGAATAGGGAATTTGTCATATTTTTCATTAATAAATGCTTCTATATAATAGAACGACTGGTTGTTAAAAAGAAAATAGTTTCCAGTTTTAAAAAAACATAAAAATGCTTACAATCCACACTCTAAAAGAGGCGGGTTCTTTTTCTGGAATTTTCCGTTCCTAAGTCCTTTGTCCTTTTTTGATCTACATCACTTTATAAAGAATTCACTTTATGATAAAGTTAATAAAGTGAACAAAAAATAAAAAACAAAATCATTAGCTTAGGAGTGTGTAAAGCTATGAAGACCATTCATTCTTACTTAGTAGAAAGATCTATTGAAATACCAAACTTTGAAGGTTTAGTGGACCGAAAACACCGTTATACATTTAAACAATACAATGAAGAAGTAAACAGACTTGCTCATTATATGAAGGAAAAAGGGGTCCAAAAAGGAGACAGAGTCGCTCTGCTTCTTGAAAATACCTTATTTTATCCTGTAGCCCTTTTTGCATCATTTAAAGTAGGAGCTATTGCTATTCCAACAAACAGTGAGTCAACAACCTTAGAAATGGAAAATGTAATTGATTCTGCCAAAGCTACACTTGTGCTTTATGATGAGAAATTTGCAAATGTGATGGCCCCTCTTATTGAAGAAAAGGGGGATGTTATTTTTAAATCTGTAATGGCTCAAGATGAAAGCTTAGAAGGATTCCAACAATTTTTAAAAAGCTATTCAACGGATGAGCCAAATGTTGTGGTGAATCCAGAAGATCCAGCTCTTTTCTTATTCACATCAGGAACAACAGGAAAACCTAAAATTTGTGAAATTATTCATAAAACGTATACAAGCTATTTTGAAAGTGGCGATGTTTCAAAATGGAAAAATACAGGTGAAGGAGCTCGTTTTCTTGCGGTTCATCCACTTTTCCATATGAGTTCTCTTATCAGCGTATTTGGAGCCGTTTTTATGGGAATGACAGTTGTTTGCTCTATGAAATCTGAGCCAAAACAAATTTGGGAAGTCATTCAAGATCAAAAAATCAATTCAATGATGGCTTTCCCATATGTTTATAATCATATGATTGAAGAATATCATAAAGGAAATTATGATGCGTCATCTCTTAAACAGCTTCAAACAGGAGGAACAAAGGTACCATCCTCTTTATTTGATAAATATAAAGAAATTGATGTACCGCTTCTTTCTGGTTATGGAAGTACAGAAGCATTTGTGTTAACAAGATATGTACCAAGTATGGGACGAGAAAAAGCAGATTCTGCTGGTCTTCCGGTCGACGACATTGAGATTAAAATTGTTGATAAGGATACACATGAACCTCTAGAAAATGGAGAAGTTGGAGAAATTTTAATCAGAAGCCCTTATGTTTTCGAAGGCTACTGGGGAAATGAAGAAGCAACTGAAAAAGCATTTGAAGACGGCTGGTTCCTAATGGGAGACGCTGGGATGATTGATGAAGATGGTTTCTTATATATTATGGGACGCTATAAAGATGTTATTGTATATGGAGGCGAAAACATCTATCCAGATGGAGTTGAGGAAGTATTAACATCAATTAAAGGAGTTCGAGAAGCGGCCGTTGTTGGGATGAAAGATGAAACATTTGGTGAAGTACCAAAAGCTTTCATTGTTAAACAACCAGGTTCACCGCTTAGTGAAGAGGATGTTCTTTCTTATTGTAAAGGACGCTTGTCTGACTACAAAATTCCAGCAGTTGAGTTTGTAGAGAGCCTTCCGAAAAACCCTGTAGGGAAAGTATTGAAAAACGTACTGCGTGACCGCAAACAATATGCTTAACAAAAAAATCGAGCAGAAATGCTCGTTTTTTTGTTGACATAAGTGATTTATAGGTGTATATTAATATATTGCTGACTCTTTTTTAAGCAGTTTAATACATGTTTATTTCTCTTTTTAATAAGAGAAACGGAGCTTAAACACACTATTAAATATTCGAGGGTAAATAAATCGTATGACTACGTTAAATATAACTGGAACATTATATCTAAAAAGTGAGAAGAAACAAAGCTATAAGAAATTTTTTTCTAATAGCGAGAATATGAACATCTCACATGCGACGAGTAATTTAATTCCGACTAAAAAGAAACTCAAGACTTTGTTCGTAGCAGGCACGGCCTAGGAGCCGTAAGCATGAAAGAGAGGTAGGGCTTTCATTGTTTCTAGTTTTGGGAAGTTACTCTCGATCATAAGTTGAATCAAAAGAAAATTCACCGCATATAATAAAGGGTTAGTATCCACAATTTTCTTTGTGAAATCTTTCTTTAATACATTTTAATGGCTTAACTTCGCCTTTTTTGGAAAGGCTATGAAAAGGAAATGAATCCATTTCAAGACCAAGGAGTGAGCGCATGTATAATAAAAAGGAAGTCCCTGAAATTGTGACAGCAGAAACGAAAGTTTGGAACTGTGTTTCCGAAGATTGTAACTGCTGGGTGCGAGATAATTTTAAAAGCAGTGAGACGCCGACATGCCCGCTTTGTGAAAGTGAAATGAAGTCGGGAGTAGAAATTCTTCAAGTTGTCGATAATCCAACACTTTCATAATAAAAAACCAGCGAAATTGGCTGGTTTTTTATTGTTTCAGATAAAAGAGCAACTTTCTACCAAATATTAACGTCTATTTTGAAAATATGGTAAAAAGGTTGGTCAATTATGATATTAGTCCTTATCATGGTTTTAACAGGAGTTATTCACTTTGTAGAAACATCGTGCTACAGCATTCGATTTGGAGGAGTGAAGTTAAAGAAAATTGCCGTATCTCTTTCCATTGCAAGTGCTGTTTTACTTATCGCAAGAACATCGAATTTGTCTCAGTCTATGCTTTTAGGGAATATGGTAGATAGCGTTGATGAAGGCATGGAAGGAAGTATTGTTCTTTCCTTTCGTCTTATTTTATTGAGTGCTTCAATCGGAACGCTCATTAGTATAGTTGCTTATCCAACAATGGCAAAACTTTCTCCTCTACTTATTAAGCGTTTTGAGATAGAAGGATCACTAATGAATTTAATGACGCTCACAAATATTAAAAAATTACGTTATGTTCCTTCGTACATAAGAAAGCCAAGAATAACAGTCATGCAAAAACTTCGCATTGGAGGGATTCCGAAGCGAATGATGCTCACAAACATTTTCGTAACCTCTGTTTATACAACTGGAGTTCTTTCAGCTTTGTATGCTTCAATTCTCGATCCTGCTCATAGTGCAACATCTATTATGTCAGCTGGAATTATTAACGGAGTAGCCACGATTTTATTTACGCTATTTCTTGATCCACACATAGCACTTTTGACAGAGCGTGCGCTCATTGAGGACACAGGGTCTTCTGCAATGACAAGAACATATATCTTTCTTATGATTTCACGTTTAATAGGGACGATAATGTCTCAAATCTTCTTTCTTCCAGCAGCTGTTCTTATTACCTATATAAGTAAGCTTATTGGCGTCTTATAGTTTTGGAAGATAGCTTCTACTTTTTACAAAAGAGCAATGGACAAGTTGCTCTTTTTGTAAAAAAACGACAGAAAAAATATTTATTTGTCAAAAAGCTATTGACAAATGAGGAAAAGATAATTTTTTTATGATTTTTAAAAGTTTCTTGGATTTACCAAGGTAGTTTCCTCATCTATCCCACGAATGACAAGTGTTACAGCGTGTTCTAAAATCCTTTTTGTATGCGTTTTCAAAACGCTAAAAGGCTTGTCTTACAGGCGTTTCAACCTTGACATAGAATATGACCATGTTACGATTAATTACGTTGTTGGCACAAAAAACAGCAGTACATTTTAAAGGAGAGGATATTTTGATTAGTAATCAAAAAGTTGCTTTTTTAGGAGCTGGTTCAATGGCAGAAGCAATGATTTCTGGCATTGTAGAAGCAGAGTTAATTCCTGCTGAACAAATTATTGCGACAAATAAAAGCAATGAAGAGAGATTACAACAGCTGAGAAATAAATATGGAATTCGTGCAATGAAACGTGAAGAATTGGATTTTAGCTCGGTAGATTTTTTCATCTTAGCAATGAAACCAAAAGATATCGATGAGGCTCTTTCATCTATTAAAGATAAAGTAACAAAAGAGCAGGTTATCTTATCTGTATTAGCGGGTATACCAACTTCATATATGGAAGAAAATTTAAATGAAGACCAACAAGTTATTCGCGTTATGCCAAATACATCGAGCATGTTAAGAGAATCGGCAACAGCACTTTCACCAGGAAAGCACACATCGATGGATAAAGTAATATTAGCGAAAAAGCTTCTAGCTTGCATTGGTGAAGTTTACGTAATTGAAGAAGATAAAATGGACATCTTTACAGGAATTGCTGGAAGTGGTCCTGCGTACTTCTATTATTTGATGGAACATATTGAAAAAACAGCGAAAGAAGCCGGTCTTGATGAAGAAACAGCACGTCAAATTGGTTCTCAAACAATTCTTGGTGCAGCAAAAATGATGATGGAGCAAGATGATACACCTGCTGATTTACGCAAGAAAGTAACGTCACCAAACGGCACGACAGCAGCTGGACTTGCAGCGCTTGAAAAACACGGAGGCGGAGAAGCGATTTCAGAAGCCATTAAAGGTGCGGCACAGCGTTCAGAAGAAATCAGTGCTAATTTAAATAAAAAAATAGTCACTCAGTAAACGTAAATTAAAAATATAAATTGAAACTAGCTATAAAACAGGAGTGAGATGATGTCATTAGACACCGTAAAACGGGTTGTCATAAAAATTGGAAGCAGTTCACTAACAAGTAGACATGGAGAAATAAGTAGAAGAAAATTAGAAAAGTTAGTTGACCAAGTTGTGCAATTAAAAGATCAGGGACATGAAATATTGCTTGTTTCATCTGGAGCAGTTGCGGCGGGTTATCGCAAGCTCGGATGTCTTGAACGTCCAAGTTCTTTACCTGAAAAACAAGCAGCCGCATCAATAGGGCAAGGATTATTGATGGAAGCTTATTCAGAGCTTTTTCTATCACACGGTTATGTTACGTCACAAATTTTAATTACGAGAAACGATTTCTCAGACGAAACTCGCTATAATAACGTGCGTAACACAACAAGTATCTTGCTTGAACGCGGAATTGTACCAATCGTAAACGAAAACGATACGGTAACAGTTGATCGCTTAAAATTCGGTGACAACGATACGCTATCAGCTAAAGTAGCCGGTCTTGTTAATGCAGATTTACTCATCATTCTTTCCGATATTGACGGACTTTATGACGACAATCCACATAACAACCAAGATGCTAAGCTGTTACGCACCGTTGACAAAATCACACCAGAAATTGAAGCAGCTGCTGGTGGTTCAGGTAGCAGTGTTGGAACCGGAGGTATGAAATCTAAAATTGAGGCAGTTAAGATTGCAAATGCTTCCGGTATTCCAACTTTCCTTGGTAAGGCAGGAGTTTCAAATATTTTGGACGATGCTGTCCAAAATAAAGCAAAAGGAACGTATTTTACATGTGCAGAAGGAGCGCTAAACTTAAATCATAAGGAACAATGGATTGCTTTTAATTCAGGTCCTGAAGGAGAAATTACCGTTGATGAACAAGGGAAGAAAGAGATTTTGGAAAACTCTGAAAGTTTACTTCCTACACATGTTTATAGCGTTGAAGGTACATTTCAAAGCAAAAGCGTTGTACGTATTACTGATTTGAATGGAGAAGCAATTGGCCTTGGCATTGTAAATTACTCTTCTGAAGATTTAACGCTTTGCCGAGATCTTGAAGCTCTTGAAGCAAAAGAAGCGGCCGTAAAGTTTGAAGACTTAGTTTGTCATAAAGAAGTAATAACGCCAATTAAAATATAGCTTAGCTGTAAATATAGTTCGATTATTCTATGAAATAAAAAACTAGGAGGCATTACTTTACACATGACGTTAACAAAAGAAGTATCAAACGTAAAAGAACAAGGGAAAAAAGCAAAAAAGGCAGCAAAAACGCTTTGTTTGTTGACAACAGATGAAAAGAACAGAGCATTGCTAACATTAGCTCAACATCTTGAAGAAAATTATGAAAAGATTTTAGAGGCAAATGAGCGTGACTTACAGAAAGGACGCGAGCAAAACTTTGAGGAAGCTTTTATGGATCGTTTAGCTCTTTCAAAAGAAAGAGTTCATGAGTTTGCGGAGGGACTTAGAAATGTTGCCAAGCTCGACGATCCTGTTGGAGAAGAACTTTCAAGCTGGACACTTGATAACGATCTTGGTGTTAAAACAGTTCGTGTACCGCTTGGGGTTATTGGGATGATTTATGAAGCAAGACCAAACGTAACGGTTGATGCAACAGGTCTTGCTTTAAAATCAGGAAATGCCATTATTTTAAAAGGGGGCTCATCAGCTCTTCATTCGAATGGAGCTATCGTAGATGTGATTCATGAGGCTCTAGATCAAACAAAAATTCCAAGCGATGCTGTACAATTTATTTCAACAGCAAACCGAGAAGCAACGAGCGAACTTTTTACAATGAAAGATGAAATTGATGTGCTTATTCCACGTGGAGGAGCTTCACTTATTAATACTGTTGTGAACAATGCAAGCGTTCCGGTACTAGAGACAGGAGTAGGAAATTGTCATCTTTACGTTGATCGTGATGCGGAAGTGGAAAAAGCTTTAAATATTATCATTAATGCTAAAACAGATCGTCCTGCTGTATGTAACGCAGCAGAAACGCTCATCCTCCATGAAGAATGGTTGCAAAATTATCAAAAAGAGCTGAAAAAAGCTCTTTCTGACGCAGGAATTACTGTTCATGGAGATGACAAAGCGCTTGCTGTTTTTAACGATGGATATAAAGCAGAAGAGAAAGACTGGAAAGAAGAATATTTAAGTTTAGATCTTGCTATTAAAGTCGTAAGTAACATCGATGAAGCAATTGAGCATATTGAAAAATACGGTACAAAACATTCGGAAGCGATTATTACTGAAAATGCAGAAGCAGCGAACAAATTTACAACACTCGTAGATGCTGCAGCTCTTTATCACAATGCTTCCACAAGATTCACAGACGGTGGAGCGCTCGGATTTGGAGCAGAAATTGGGATTTCGACGCAAAAGTTACATGCGCGCGGTCCAATGGGTCTTCCAGCTCTTACAACCGTAAAATATGTGATGAACGGTACAGGACAAATTCGTTAATATTAATAAAGGAAAACCACCCTCCCAGATAGGGTGGTTTTTCTTATATTTTAAAATGTGTAACAAGTTTTTGAAGATTTATCGCTACTTTTGAAAGAGAATGAGCAGAAGCATTAATTTCATCCATTGAAGCGAGCTGTTCCTCTGTTAGAGCTGCCACACTTTGAACATGATCAGCATTTTCCTTTGCAACCTCTGTGATGGAGGAAGCCGTTGCCGTTACTTCCTGCGTATGAGAAGTCATATGTTCTGTAATAGAGACAGAGTTTGTGATCGTTTGCTCAAGCTTTGTTGTGAAAGACGTAATTTCTTGGAATGTATCTTCTGTTTTTCTAACAAGCGTTAATCCATTTTGGACATCTTCTTTTACATGATGAATGGATTGAGCGGTAGCCATAATTTCTTTTTGAATTTCTTTAATAAAATTTGAAATTTGAGTAGCAGACTGCTGAGATTGTTCGGCTAATTTGCGAACCTCCTCAGCAAGAACTGCAAAGCCTTTACCATGCTCTCCAGTTCTTGCCGCTTCAATAGAAGCATTTAAAGCAAGCAGGTTCGTTTGGCTCGCAACCTCTGTAATAAAGGCGGAAATTTCGTCAATCTCTTTTGATCGTCTATTTAAAAGCTGAATAGCCTGTTTGCTTTGTAAAACCGATTCTTCAATTGTCTTCATTTGAAAGGAAGAAGACTCAATTAGATTGCGTCCCTCTGAAGCCAGTTCGTTTGTTAGTTTTCCTTTCGTTGCCATTATTTTAGAACCCTCTGCAATTTCCTGAATTCCTACTGTGACGTTTTCAAGAACTTGTTCACTTTCCATCATGCTCGCCATTTGGTTTTCAGAAGCATGAGCAACAAGTTGAATGGATTCAGTAATTTTAATAGTTGCTTCATTTGCTTCCTGTGCTCCGTTTTTCAGCTGTTCAGAAGAGGAAGCGACTTGCTCAGACGTGTGCGAAATCTTTCTAATCATCGTATGTAAATTTTCTTTCATTTTATTAAAACTGTCAGCTCATCATGGGTTGTATCTTGTAATTCTACTGTTAAATCTCCATCTCCAGCTTTTTCAAAAGCAGCAGAAAGTTTATTAAGACGCTTTTTCATTTTAGTAGTAAAAAGGTAAGTGGCAATCCCTGATAAGATTAAAATAATGAGAACAGTACATGTGAAAAGAAGAAAACATGATCGAGTTGTTTCTTTGATCATATCTTGATTTGCTCCAACGTAAAAAATACCAATAATATTTCCATTCTTAGCTCGAATAGGCATATATGCGGTTTGATAAGGAACGCCAACAATGTCTGTTTCTCCATAAAAACGTCTTTTGTCTTCGAAAATCGTTTTCGCTACTTTAGGATCAAGCTTCGTCCCAATCGCCCGCTTTCCGTTAATCATAACGTTAGATGTAACAGGAACCTCTTTTTCAAAAATCGTCACAGTATCTCCCGTTAGATTTCCAATTTGATCGACAATATCGTAATTTCCATTCATACGAGTTTTTCCTTTATATAACCCATCTTTTTTAGGGTCCATTCACCTTTATAACGACTGTTTAAATAAGAATAGCTAATTTTTAAATCTGCTTGGGTTTTTTGTGTAGCAATTTCTTTTATATCATCTTTCGTCCCCAGCTTTAACTTTAACACTGTAAAAACCCCTTTTCTCTTTTTTTCTTTTATCGTACAAAAGTATGTAATTTTAAAGAGTGTTATAGGGGGTATATTTTTTAAAAAAACAAGGTTATTTATTCCTGTTTTAGAGAAGTAATATATATATATATTTATTTATAACCAATCTTTTCCTTGCTTGTTGCATGAAGTATTTTTAAGCGTTACAATAGATGTCAAGGCAAAATGAAAAGGAGAGATTATTTGTTATCTCTTTCAATGATTAACAAACAGTATGAAGAAGTGCTTCTTTTAAAAACAACACATGCTATCAAGTTTTTAAAACTATCACATTTGCTCACATACATGAGAAAAAAGTACTTTGTTCCACCAATCGAGAATGTGAAGTGGGAAGCGGAAAATCGAAAAGTAATCGCGCTTTACCGGAAGATTATTATAAGTCGCAACAGTTATAAATCGCAAAAGCTTATGGCTTATTCTTAAGTCATAAGCTCTTTCTATGAAAAGAGAGAAAAGTGTGTAGAATAAAGAGGAGAAAGGGAGAGAAAAGGAAAAATTGTGAAGGATTTTAAAACGTTCAAGGCTATTTGTTGACACTTGTCTTTTTATTCAATACGATATTTGAGAAGTACATTATTTCAAAGGAGTTACAGGAATGAAACCCACACAGAGTCAAAAAAATTATACTGGGATTGTTGTGATGCTGACAATCGTCATTAACGGACTTATTGCTCTTCTTTTCTTTATGCCAAAGCTTGAGCAGTTCAGTCATCTCGATGTTACCTTCTTACCATTGTTAAATGCTGTATTAAATAGTTTTACATTTATCTTTTTGCTTTCAGCTCTTATTATGATTAAGCAGCGAAACATTACCGCGCACAAACGCTTTATTTTTGCGGCCTTTACAACAACGTTTTTGTTCTTAATTTCATATGTTACGTATCACGCTATTGCTCCAAACACGCACTTCCCAGCAGAAGGATTTATCAAGTACGTCTATTTCTTTATTCTTATTACTCATATTACGCTTTCAGCTGCTATTGTCCCACTTGCTCTTATTACACTTCTACGTGGATTGAGCAGACAAGATGAGCGTCATAAAAAAATTGCAAGATGGACAATGCCACTTTGGCTTTATGTAAGTCTTACAGGGGTTATTGTATATTTAATGATTTCTCCTTATTATTAAGATGAAAACACGAAAAACGAAAGTTTTTCGTGTTTTTTTATCTTCCTTTAAGGATATGGTAAAGGAAGTAACGCATAAACTAAGAAGCAGTATTCTTTTTTTCTTTTCCAAAAAAACGTAAAATAGAAGAATACATACATAAGGAGAGTGTTGTTATGGTAGAAACAAAAAGCATTCCAGAAAGCGAGAAATGGAAAAAAGAACATATTTTTTCTTCTGAAGAAGCATGGAAGAAGAGCTATGAAGAAGTTTCCACTCGTATTGATGATATCAAACACTATCAAGGAAATATTGCAAATGCAAAAGAACTTTTAACATACTTAACAAAAGGAGAAGAAATCTCTCAAAAATATAGCAAGCTTTATGTTTATGCAATGCTTTCTCATGATGAAGATACAAGAGTTGCCGAGTCACAAGCAAGGCTTTCAAAAGTGCAGCAGCTTGGCGTAAAATTAAGCAGCGCTACGTCTTTTTTTACACCTTTTCTTCTTAGTTTAGATGAGCAAACACTTTCTACTTATATTAAGCAAGAAGAGGGACTTCAATATTTTGAAGAAGATTTATTTGATACGTATCGATATAAAGAACATGTGTTATCTGCAGAGCAAGAGGCGCTCCTTTCTGAAATGGGGGAGGCACTGCAAGCTCCTCGCAATACGTATGGGATGATTAATAATGCAGACATTACGTTCGGGTATATTACAAATGATCAAGGAGAGAAAGAGCGCCTAACACGTGGAAAATATGCATTATTAAGCAAAAGTTCCGATCGAGAAAAAAGAAAAGAAGCGTATGAAGCTTATTATGAACCATACATAGGTCTTCATAATACAATTGGTTCAACACTTTCAGCTGCGGTGAAAAACAACGTCAAATTGACAAAGTTAAGAAACTATCCATCTGCTTTAGAAAAAGCGCTCTTTGGCGACAAAGTACCAAAAGAAGTATATGAGACGCTCATTCAAGCAGCACATGAAGGCAAAGAAGCCTTGCATGCTTACACAAAAGAGCGGAAAAAGATTTTGAATGTAAACGAGCTTCGCCCGTATGATTTAGGGGTGCCACTTGTAGAAGGAGTAAAGTACGATATCTCATATGACGAAGCATACGAAATGATGTTAAAAGCGTTAAGTCCGCTTGGAGAAGACTATGTAAGTCAATTAAAAGAAATGAAGGCTACAGGTGTTATTGACGTTCATGAAACACCAGGGAAACGTTCTGGAGCTTACAATATTGGAGTATATGGAGTGCATCCTTATGTTCTTCTAAACCACCGCAATGACTTAGATAGTTTATTTACATTAACGCATGAAATGGGTCATGCTATGCACAGCTATTATTCAAATAAACATCAGCCACATATAACGGCAGGATATTCTATTTTTGTAGCGGAAGTAGCTTCAACTGTGAATGAAGTCTTGCTTATGCATCACCTTATTGATCATGAAAAAGATGATAAGAAGCGACGTTACTTACTTCATCATTTTATTGATCAGTTTAAAGGAACATTTTTTACTCAAGTTATGTTTGCTGAATTTGAGAAAATTGTGCACGAGAAAGCAGAAAAAGAAGAACCTCTTAATGCTTCAGCTTTTAATGAAGTATATGAAGAACTTTTTGGAAGCTACCACGGAGAAAGTTTGGAGCTTGGAGATGAAGTGAAATACGGATGGAGCCGTATTCCTCACTTTTACCGTCCATTCTATGTTTACAAGTATGCAACAGGCTACGCATCAGCCATTCATATTGCAGACCGTCTTCTTAAAGGCGATGAAGAAACGAAAAACAACTACCTAGAATTTTTAAAAAGTGGAAGCTCTGATTATCCGCTTAACTTGCTAAAAAGAACAGGAGTTGATTTAGAAGAGGGAGAGCCAATTCGCAATGCGCTAAATGTATTTAGCGGTCTTGTAAAAGAGTTCTCAAAAGAATAAAAAACAGAGGTCTGTAGACCTCTGTTTTTTTGAGCGAAGAATTAGTGGTGAAGAAAAAGCGGAGGTTGTAGGGGGTAGAACATATAGCAGAAAGAAAGAGAGGAATATATTTTCCTCTCTTTCTTTCATGAGCAAAAGAGACGGTGTTTATACGTGTTTGTTATGTAAAATATGTATACGAGCTACTACCAAGTGCTTTTTTCAGATTTATAGCCGTAGCACCCACGTCGAATCCGCATAATATTTGGATCAATTTCTTGCAACTTTTTATAAAAGTAAGCAAATTGTGAAATTTTATATCCTGTTTCTTGTTCAACATGTGCTGTAATTTCTTTAGCTAAAAATACTTTTTCAGGGTTGTTCTTTAATAGTTGTGTAGCCTCGTAATAAGCCTCCATTTTTTTATGAGAGGTTCTGTTAATGGTTACGTGTGAAGGCACAAAATGGCGACCTTCAATGTAGTCTAAATCTTTTAGTCTCTTTTTTAATGCGTTTCGCTCTTCTTGAATTTCTTCCAACACATTTTGCTCATACTGGTTTAGCTTTTCAAGTTTTTTTAACAATATAGTCCTTTCGCGAGTCATGTTAAAATCCCTCCGTTTCATCATTGTAACATTTATGAGAAAAATTGTGTATAAAATAAATGTATTTTATGTACAATTTCATAACAGAGAATTTGAAGGAGAGCCTTCTTATATAAAAAAGCAAGAACGCTCTCTTTTTATGAGAAAGCGTTCTTGCTTTTATTGAGTATTATCAACAAAAAGTTAAAAAGTAAGTTGAATAATAAAGTATAAAAGAGATGGACACAATAAGCAGCCTAGTCCTGTATAAAATGTAGCAGTCATTGCTCCATAAGGAACAAGTTTTGGATCTGTTGCTGCAAGCCCTGCTGCTGTACCACTTGTTGTTCCCATAAGTCCACCAAAAATCATCGCAGAACGAGGGTTATCAAGTCCGATAAATTTAGCCGCAAATGGAGTGAAAATCATTGTGAGCATAGATTTTATAAGTCCTGCTGCAATGCTGAGTGTAATAACTTCAGAGCTTGCTCCAAGTGCTGATCCTGTTACAGGACCAACGATATAAGTAGCTGTTCCAGCGCCAATTGTTGTAATGTCTACAGGGCTTGAATAGCCAAATGAAAGAGCAACAATGACACCAATAAAGAAGGAAAGGAAAATGCCAATAAATAAAGAAATGAACCCAATAACACCCGCGCTTTTAACTTGATTAAAATTCACACCAAAAGCTGTTGAAATAATAGCAAGATCGCGCAGCATGCCACCACCCATTATGCCAATCCCAGCGAAAATACTTATATCAGCAAGTCCCTTTTCTCCTCCTGTTACGGTTCCTCCATAATAAGCAAGAAGAAGACCAATCATAATGGCGATAGCAGAGCCGTGAAGTTTCCCACGTGTGAGCTTTGTGGATATGAAGTAAGAGAAGTACATTGTAAAGCCAATGAGGGCGAAAGCTGTCACAAGGTTGTTTTCAATTAATACATTTTTAATGGTTTCCATCCATAATTCAGCTCCTTATCTTAGGACATCCCTATTTGGAAACGCTTTCTTTTTTAGGTTTATTACTTTTACTTAGGATTGGAACGGTGGCAAAACTAATCAAAACAGCGAGCACTCCTGCTAAAACAGCCAATGGACCTCCTTTAATAGCTGCTACAACATTTTGCTGAGCTGCCATTGCTACCACAATAGGAATATAAATAGCACTCCAAAATGCGATCCCATCTTGAGAGGGCTTTTTCAACCTTCCTTTTTTTGATAGTAAGTTAACCGCAACAATTAAAAATATCATAGAAAGCCCGACTCCACCAATGTTAGAATCAATTCCGATAAGAGTTCCAATAAGCTCTCCGGCTGAAACACCAATAAGCATACTAACTGCAAGAATAGCAACACCGTAAATGACCATTTTTCTCCCCCTTGTTATCAATATGAAAGCGCTTTTAAAAAGTTTGGTAAAAGAAGCAACTTCTCAATTTGTGATATGACATTGTAAGAGAAAACACATAACTATAAATTAATTGAAAATTAAGTTAATTTCAAGGGGATTGAGAAAAATATTTTAATTATAGTTCAACAGAGGATGTCCTAAGAGAAGATAAAATATCTTTTATAATGGGATATTTGGAGCATGAAAGGGTTTTAAAAAGCTTTGCTTAATTATGTAACACCTTCTTTATTTATGTAAAGAAGAATGTTATCATGTTAAAAACCTGCCATAATGGGCAGATGCTTAACATTGATAATCATTCTTCAAACTATCTTCACCCATACTTATTCTATACGTTACAGCTTTAAAATGTGCGTTGTTTTTAGAATAATAGAAATTAATTTTACAAAGGAGGTTTATTTTTTTGTACATTTATTAATTTAGGGGAGTGTACTATGAAAAACAGTTATATGAATGCAGCTTTTGGAATGTATGTGAACTACTTTTTACTTGGAATGGTTAACATTATGTTAGCTTCCAATATGACTTTTCTAACGCGTCAGCTTAATACAGATGGCGCAGGAATTAGTTATATTATCTCAGCTATTGGAATAGGAAAGCTTTTATCTTACTGGATATCAGGCGTTTTATCTGATAAATTTGGAAGAAAACCGCTTATTATTACATCAAGCTTATTAATGGCTGTCTTTTTAGTTGCGATTCCACTTTCGCCTACATATCAAATAGCTTTTATATTTGCTATTTTAGCAGGGATCGCAAATTCTGCTATGGATGCAGGGACGTATCCGGCTCTTATTGAAGTGTTTCCAAAATCTCCTGGTTCAGCAAGCGTTCTTGTAAAAGCCTTTATTTCAATTGGAGCAGCTCTGCTTCCATATATGATTGCTTTTTTTGCTAATCGAGATCTTTTTTATGGATACGCATTTTTCATTCCAGCTCTCATTTATTTCGTTAATATGCTCTTTTTATTTTTTGTTCCGTTTCCAAATCATCATAAAATGGTTGTGGAAGGGAAGAGGGGTTCTAACGAAGAGGAAGTGTTTAAAGAAGAACCGAATATGTGGAAAGAGGGAGCAGCTCTTGTTGTGATTGGGTTTACATCAACCGCTCTTTTCACAGTTGCTCAAATTTGGTTGCCAACTTTTGGACAAGATGTACTTGGAATGCAAGATACAGCTTCTGTTAAACTTCTAAGTTACTATAGCATCGGAGCTCTCATTTCAGTCCTTATTCTTGCTTTTCTTTTAAAAAATATAGTAAAACCTGTTCGTGTTTTACTAGTTTATCCACTTATTACGCTAGCAGCGGTTGTCACTCTTTTAACTGTGCATATTATTCCTGTTGTTATCGTAGCTTCTTTCTTTTTAGGTTTCTCAACTGCTGGTGTTTTTCAGCTCACAATTACAGTAATGACGCAGTTTTTCTATAAGAACAAAGGAACTGTTACAGGTATTGTCGCAACAGCTGCAGGCTTAGCATCTATTCTTTTACCTCTTGCAACAGGCAAAATGTCGCAGACTGGTCATATCTCCATTATCTTTATATTTGATGCTTGCCTTTCTGTTGTAGGTATTTGTGCTGCCGCTCTTGTAAACTATCGCTATAATAAAGTTATGCCTAGCTTACCAGCTAAAAAAGAAAAGACTCCTGCATAAACCTGCTTTATGCAGGTTTTTTGTGTTGTTTTCTGTGATAAGATAGAAAAAAAGAGAAGAGAGGGATATGATGGGAAAAGGATTAGAAGGGAAAAAAATTGTAATCGCAGGATCTAGAAAAACAGAAGAAATGAGCACTATTATTGAAAAACAAGGAGGGATTCCTCTTGTTCGATCTCTTCAAGGTACCGTTTTTTTAGCAGAAGAAAGTATAGAAAAGCCACTGCGTACCGTTATAGAAGAAGGAGCAGATTGGTTTCTTTTCACAACGGGTATGGGAACGGAAACGCTTGTTGGAATGGCGGAGAAATTAGGAATGAAAGAAGAGTTTTTAAATAGAGTAAAAGAAGCAAAGATTGGAACAAGAGGGTATAAAACATTTTCAGCGTTAAAAAAATTACATATTAAAGTAAATGCTGTTGATGAAGATGGCACAACTGCAGGGCTTATTCGTGCTCTAGAAGGATATAGCTTTAAGGGGGAAAAAGTAGTTGTACAGCTTCACGGCGAAAAAGCGCCTCGCCTTATCCAGTCACTAGAATCACAAGGAGCTACTGTCCTTGAACTTCTTCCATATGAACATATAGCACCAGAGAAAAGCGTTGTTGAAATGCTTTGTAGAGAGATTATCGAAGGTAAAATTGATGCAGTATGTTTTACAACAGCAATCCAAGTTCGTGCTCTCTTTGATGTTGCAAAAGAAATAGGAATGAATGATAGGTTACGAGCGTGTTTTGGCCAAGAGATAGTTGCTGGGGCAGTTGGGAAAATTACCGCTGAAGCCTGTCGAGAAGAGGGAATTCGGAATATTGTTGTACCTGAAAAAGAAAGAATGGGTGCTCTCATTATCGAACTTGGCGAACACTACAAAAAATAAAAAAAGGTGGCATCTTAGGATGTCACCTTTTTAGCTTTGATTAGCATCTGCTGTTGCAGAATTCCCAATCCATTCTTTTACTGTTAATGTTCGTTCATTTACTTTTTCAGAATATGTGTAGTCTCCATAGCAGTAAGGATAGCGAAAGTTGTTTTTATCGCCTCCGCATTTATACACGTCAGGATTTTTTTCTACTTGAATTTTAGAGAACTCTTTAGCAAGCTCTTCTGTATGTTTTTGCCCGTTTGATGCTACATAGTCAATATATCCTGGTCCCATATTGTAGCTTTGAATAACTGTGTCCAAATCAACGCCTTTTTTCTGTGCATAGCTGTACATGTCATAAAAATGGGCAACCCCTTGTTCAATGCTTTGTTCGGGTTCTTCAATTTCGTTGCGAGAAAGACCGTTTGACTCTGAAGACTGCATTGGGTCATTCCCACGCCCATTCGACTCCTGATACATAATTCCGAGTAGAAGTGGTGTGTAGTCTTTTAAACCGTACTTTTCTAGTTCACTTTCAACAAGAGGCTGATATTCCGTTAGTCGCTTTTCAACAAGTTTTGACATTAATTTATCTGTACCGCCATCGCGCGTTACTAGAAAAACAAGCGCAATTAAAAAAATAATGCCGAAGCTTAAGAGAAACCCTAAGCAACCTAAACAGCCTTTTTTCTTCATTCCCTTTTCCACCTTTAAACTTTTCTCTCTCTATTTCTATTATAAAGAGTTTCAAAGATTTTAAAAACAAAAACATCCAAAAATAGATTACAATTTTATTACTTTAGCGAAGAAATGATGAAAAATTTGTCATATTCTCTTTCTTTGCAAGAAATAGTATAGTTCTTTTTCATTTCTTCTTTTGTTATAGTAGAGAAAGAATGTTATCTAAAGGAGAATACATGAAATGGCAAAGAAAAAATATTACGTTGTTTGGGCGGGAAGAAAGACAGGCATTTATACAACGTGGGACGAATGTAAAGCACAAGTTCATGGCTTTCAAGGAGCAAGATATAAATCATTTCCAACGCTAGAGGAAGCCGAATCTGCGTTTAAAGCTGGAGGAGGATCACCTGCAAAAAATGCACCTAAACGTGCGCTTAAATCTACATCCTCTTCTTATATAGAAGAAAGCATATGTGTTGATGCTGCTTGCAGCGGAAACCCTGGGATTATGGAGTATCAAGGAGTGGATACAAAAACGGAGGAGAGAATCTTCCATTATGGGCCTGTTAAAAATGGAACAAACAATATTGGAGAGTTTTTAGCTATTGTTCATGCGCTCTCTCTTTTTCAAAAGGAAGGAAAAAGTACGCCAATTTATACAGACTCTATTACAGCTCTTGCTTGGGTTAGAAATAAGAAAGTGAATACGAACTTGCCGCGCAGTGAAGAAACACAGCATATATGGGAGCGTATTGATAAGAGCATTGAATGGTTGAATCACCACTCCTATGAAAATCCAATCATGAAATGGGAAACTAAAAAGTGGGGCGAAATTAAAGCAGATTTTGGTCGGAAATAAAGGAGTCTATGGAATTTCCCATAGGCTTTTTAGCATAACAAGAATGCATGGAACTTAGGAACTAAAAGATGCGAAAGCTTAATTTGGGCTTATTTTGAATTTTTATGATACAATTACTCGTTGTATGGCAAAAAATTAGTAGCAGGTATTAATATTTAGTTATATAATAAAGTTACATTAAATGAAAATGAGAACTGAATCCAAGAGAACGTGGATGAAGGAGGAAGAGAAATGTTGAAATTAGAAGAACTTATTCCAGCAGAACAGTATAACTTAACAGAAGAAATGGAAAAGTATGCTTCAGAAAGAACAGCATTAAAATGGAGAGACGATGAAGGTCATCGTGAAGAAGTATCATATAATGAACTTATTGAGCGAGGAAACAAGCTAGCAAACTCGCTTAAAAAACTGGGTTTACAAAAAGGAGATCGTGTATTAGTGATGGTGCCACGTCTTGTGGAAGCATATGTCACATATTTTGCTTGTTTAAAATCAGGTCTTGTTATTATCCCGTCGTCTGAAATGCTTCGTTCTAAAGATTTACAGTACCGAATAAAACACGCAGAAGCAAAAGCCATTATTGCATATAAGCCATATTGTAAAGAAATTGATATGGTAGAAGATGTGGAAACGTTAGAACATAAGCTTGTAATTGGTGGAGAATATGGCGAGTGGACAGATATGGTAGCGCTTACAAAGAGAATGTCAAGCTCATTTGATGCTGTGCAAACCTCAAAAAATGACATTGCTTTTCTTTCATACACATCTGGCACAACTGGACAGCCAAAAGGTGTTGTTCACAGTCACGGCTGGGCATATGCACATTTACGCATTGCAGGCGGTGAGTGGCTAGATATTAGTGAAAAAGATATTGTATGGGCAACTGCAGGTCCTGGATGGCAAAAATGGGTATGGAGCCCGTTTTTATCTGTACTTGGAAGAGGTGCAACAGGATTTGTTTATCATGGACGATTTGAGCCAAAGCAATATTTACAGCTTTTACAAGATGAGAAAATCAATGTGCTTTGTTGTACACCAACTGAGTATCGTCTGATGGCTAAAATTGATGAATTAGAATCCTATAATTTATCTTCTTTACATAGCGCTGTTTCAGCAGGAGAAGCGTTAAATGAAGAAGTTATTAATACATTTAAAAAGTATTTTAATCTTCAAGTTCGTGATGGATATGGTCAAACGGAAAGTACACTTTTGATTGGTACATTAAAAGGAGTTCCACATAAAGCAGGGTCAATGGGAAAACCAATGATTCCTCAGTTTATTGAGATTGTAGATGATAACGGTGAGGCGTGCAAACCAGGAGAAGTCGGCAATATTGCGGTTCACAAAGATCTTCCATCACTTTTTAAAACATACTACAAAGATCCTGAAAGAACGGCATCTGCCTATAAAGGAGACTATTTCTTAACAGGAGATCGTGCATCAAAAGATGAAGAAAACTATTATTGGTTTGAAGGAAGAAGCGATGATATTATCATTAGCTCAGGTTATACAATAGGACCGTTTGAAGTAGAAGATGCACTTATGAAACATCCCGCTGTAAAAGAATGTGCAGTTGTAGCAAGCCCTGATGAAATTCGAGGAAATGTTGTAAAAGCGTTTATTGTGCCAAGAACAAGCGTAGACAATGAAGAGGAGCTCACAAAAGAGCTTCAGAACCATGTTAAAAGTCTAACAGCACCATACAAATACCCACGTCGTATTCAATTTGTAGACGATTTGCCAAAAACGAATTCAGGTAAAATTCGTCGCGTAGAGTTACGTCAACAAGAAGTAGGAAAGTAAGAAAAAGCATCCAGCTGGATGCTTTTTTTATGCTAACTCATCTTCTCCCTTTCTAATGAAAAACGGGCACACCTTCTTTTCTTCCGCATATTATAAATGGGGAGCTTTTTTATCAATTGAGCGAGGTGAACCTCATGAAAAAGATTGTTTTAAATGTAAGTGAGAAATGGGTTAGCATGTTAAAAGAACAAAAAGAGAAAAACTATATGTCAAAAACAAAAGAATACTTAAAAAAGAGTGGGGTGTGGGTTCCGATCACTCCTGAAGTCCTTCTATGGTGCTTGGAGAAAAAAGGAAATCTCCCCATTATTGAACCCCACTTATCGTTTTTGGAAGAAGGAATTGCTTTTAGTGGTAAAGTCAAAAAACTCGGCATCTCCATTCCTTTTGAAATAAGACTTTCCCCTTTCACAGCCAGCAACCGTTCGCTTACGTTTCAAGTTCTTTATGTAAAGCCGTTAAACAGCAGCTGGTTCAAGAGAAAAATATTTCATAATGAACCTCTATCTCACTATAGTCAAAATTTATTAACGATCAATCTTAACGAAATAAGCAAGATTCGCTATGTGCCAGTCGGAAATATAAAAGACTTTGAAATTAAGGATGGAAAAGTATTTGTAAAATTAGGTGTTTAAAAGAAAAAGCTATCTTTGTTTCAAAGATAGCTTTTTCTTTTGTTTTATAAAACTATGTTCTAAAAGAATGGGTTAACATTATTTTAATAATTGTAAAGTTTTTGAATAAAAAAGCACTGAACCTTGTTATCAAGGGGATAAAAAGTAATTATAATTAAAAAAACGAATGAATTATAAAATTAATTAGAATTTTTTTGTTTGTGTTTCTATTTATCGGGTACAGCTCCTATGTATTACCAAAAATAAGGAGGAGAACACATGAAGAAAGCAAAAAGAGTTTTAGCAGGATCTGCCCTAAGCGTCACTCTATTAGCCGCGCCATTAGCTCTACCTTTTGGAGGTAACACAGCGTCTGCTGCGACGCCTGAAGTAGGAGGAAGTGTGACAATCGATCCTGTTGCAATTGGACAAGCTATTGAAGATGCAAAAGTTTCGGCTGATAACAGAAGTGGATTTGTAAAAGGAGCAATGGAGAAAGCATTCTTTGAATCAGGACAGCAATATAACGTTGTTGTGATGAATCTAAGTCAAGGATATAACTCAGATGGACTTCAAGGTGTACAATATTTTGATACAACAGACTATGATGGAGTAACATATGGAATTTGGGTATTTGAACAAGGAACCTTCATTAATGAAGGTGATGGAGGTTATATTAACTGGGCAATGAGAGGTTGGTTTGAACGAACAGGAGATGATGGGAAAACGGTCAACTTTCATCGTCCATAATAAAAAAAAGCTTGAAGTGCAGCCACACTTCAAGCTTTTTTATATGAGTAAACAGGATTTACCTTGAAGAAGACGAATAAAAGGGATAAATAATGCTTTAGGGGGAATAAAGCAATGAAAACGCGTGTAACAGAGTTATTAAATATTCAATATCCAATCGTTCAAGGAGGGCTTGCTCATTTAGCGTATGCAGAGCTTGCTTCCGCTGTTTCTAATGCAGGCGGACTTGGACAAATTACAGCAATGACGCTAGGAGAAAATGAAAAACTTAGGAAAGAAATTCGAAAAACAAAAGAGTTAACCCAAAATCCGTTTGGTGTAAATTTTGCAATTGGTCAGCATGCCACTTCTTATGAAGAATTATTAGAGGTTGTTATAGAAGAGGAAGTTCCTGTTATCTCTGTTACAGGAGCAAATCCTAAGCCGATTTTTGAGCGCTTACAAGGAGAAAAAGTGAAAAAGCTTGTGCTTGTTGCAAACGTAAGACAAGCACAAAAAGCAGAGAGTCTTGGAGCAGATGCTGTGATGGCCGTTGGAAACGAAGGTGGAGGTCATTTGGGAAGAGATGAAGTAGGTACGGTGGTTCTTATTCCGCGTGTTGTTCAGTCTGTATCCATCCCAGTTTTAGCGAGTGGAGGAATTGGCACAGGCAGAGGTTTGCTTGCTGCATTAGCCCTAGGCGCTGACGGAATTGAGATGGGCACGCGCTTTATCGCAACAAAAGAGTGTGTACATGCGCATCAAGCGTATAAACAAGCGCTTCTTGCTAGTAGCGAGCAAGATACAGTTATCATTAAAAAAACGTGGGGAGCTCCTGGGCGTGTTTTAAAATCCGTATATACAAATCATATTATTCAGTGTGAAAGAGAAGGAGCAACATATGAAGATTTAAAAGAATCAGTAAGTGGAGAGGCGAATAAAAAATATATTTATGAAGGAGAAGATGATAAAGGATTTGGCTGGGCAGGACAAGTAGTCGGGCTCATTGATTCAGTCCCATCTGTTCAAGAACTTATCAGAAATATGGTAGAAGAGGCACGTTACGGAGCAGGGGATGTTTATAAAATGTTTGAAAATTGAGTGTCTTCTTCATAAAAAGCTTGTTTTCTTGCATAAGGTAGAAAAAAGCCTTTGAAAGGAGAGGATGCGTTTGAAAGGAGAAGGAACAATTGACCTTCATACAACACGAGAACGTGCTTTTAAGATGCTTTTGGATCCAAACGTATTGAAAGAATGTATGGTTGGATGTAAACGCTTTGAAAAGGTGGAAGAGGGAATATATAAAGCGAACATTTCGCTTGGTTTTCTGCCTGTAAAAGGGGATTACGACATAACCATTAAGCTAACGGATTTAAAGGAGCCAGAGCAATATAACATGAAGATGAGTGGAAAAGGGGGATCAGGAGAAATTAAGATGCTGAATCATATTCATCTCGATGAAAAAGGTCATACAACAGTGCTTTCCTATACATATGAAGCAGAAATTCATGGGAAAGTAACAAAAGCGGGAAAGCCTGTGCTAAAGAAAGTAGCAGGATTCATTGTGAAAGATTTTTTCAAACGATTTGAAAAAGAGATCAAGCGTAGCAAAGTATGAATAGAAAGAAGTCAGTAGATCTCTACTGGCTTTTTTCTATTGAAAACAGTGTTGAAAAGTCAGAAAGTCGGGTATGCAATAGATATAAGACAACACAAAAAAAGATAGAAAGGAGAAAGTGTATGTCTTCGGCAAAAGGATTTTTGAAAAATTTGGGAGAAGAGATGCAAAAAGATCGAGCAACAGGATTAGCAGCAGAGCAAGCTTACTACTATATGCTATCCATTTTTCCTGTTCTCATCCTTTTGCTATCTATCATTCCATATCTATCAATTGAGCCTCAAACAGCAGTTTCATTTATTAAAAGTATTCTTCCATCAGAAACAGCTAATTTACTAGAAGAAAATGTGATTGATCTTGTAACAACGCCAAATGGGGGATTGTTAACAGTCGGGATTCTTGGGACGCTTTGGTCTGCATCAAATGGGATTCAGGCGTTTATTCACGCTATGAATATTGCATACGATGTGGAAGATAATCGTTCATTTATAAAAGTACGCTTGCTTGCTATTGTGTTAACAATTGGCCTTCTCGTAGCTTTTATTATCTCGTTAGCCCTCCCTATATTTGGAAACGCGCTTATTGATTGGATCAAAAGCTTTGTTCCTATATCCTCTCAGTTTGAAATTTTATTTACTGTTTTAAGATGGGTTGTAGCAGTTGTTGTCATTTCCATCGTCCTTTCAGGTCTTTATCGTTTTGCACCGAATAAAAGTTTTGCTTTTAAACACGTTATTCCAGGAGCTGCTATTGCAACAGTGCTTTGGCAAGTAATCTCATTTGGGTTTTCTTTTTACGTTAGTAACTTTGGCAATTACTCAGCTACTTATGGAAGCTTAGGAGGCGTAATTGTCCTTATGATTTGGCTCTACTTAACAGGACTCATTCTTGTTATTGGAGGAGAGATTAACGCTCTTTTTCATAAACGTAATATTCAAACAGAAGCAATTGTAAAACATCCCAAAAGAGTTGTTAAACAATAAAAAAGCGAGGGATTCCTCGCTTTTTTATTATACTTTTCCGTTTTCCCATACTCTCTTTAATAAAGTTGGGGGTTCTTTTACACCACCTACTACTTTGTTAACAGATTCTTTTTTATACTGAATGTCCTCTGAAATCTTATCTTTCGTGTCATTCAATACAGCGGTTTCTGTTTTTACGCCATTCATACGTTCATTTACCCGCTCTGCTGTAGCATTTAATTCATTTACTTTTGGCTTAATGTTTTTCATTGCTTTTATAGCTGTATAGCCAAGATAAATAATGGATACAACGAGTAAAGCAATGCTTGCATATAAAATAATAATCACCGTTATCAACCTCCTTATGTGATACATACCCAATTTAAGCTGTTTATAATCGATGCAAAAGGAAAAACAGTATGGTACGATAAGGAAAATTAGAGGGGAAGGAAGAAATATATGAACTTAGAAAAACTACAGAAAAAGTTAGAGCATCGCCGTCCTTCTATTTTGGGAAGTGAACATTTTTTAAAATACGCTATTTTAATTCCTGTAGTTCAAAAACAAGATGACCTTTATCTTCTCTTTGAAGTGCGAGCTTCAACAATGCGAAGACAGCCTGGAGAAGTTTGTTTTCCAGGAGGGAGAATTGAAGAAGGAGATAAAAATGAGCAAGAGGCAGCTATAAGGGAAACAGCAGAGGAACTTGGCATTTCCCCTCATAAAATTACAAACGTACAGCCCCTCGATTATTTTGTATCTCCTTTTGGGATGATTATTTATCCGTATGTAGGCTTTATTGAAGAAGCTGAGATTTTTCCAAATCAAGAAGAAGTAGAGCGCGTATTCTCGGTGCCTCTTTCTTATCTCCTACATAATCCTCCGAAGAAATTTGAGATGAATTATGAAGTAAAACCTGCTGAGGATTTTCCATATCATTTAATTCCAGGAGGAGAGAACTATAATTTTCGTCAGCGTCCACTTTCTGAATATTTTTATGAATATAATAGCGATGTGATATGGGGATTAACAGGACGAGTGTTAAAACATTTTATAGACGTCATTCAAAAAGATTAGTTTCCACCGCCATCACTAGAGGAAGTATTTGCTGCAGCGCTTGCCATCACAGCTACCATTGCTGCCTGCTGAGCTTGGATAACCATATCTAACGTCGTATAGAGACTTGTTTTTAAAATGTCTTCATGTTCCATACTATAGTTCATCACAATGTTAACAGCTGTTGTAAAATTTGTTTGCTGTTTCCATTTGAAAGCTTTATGTTTATTGAAATAAGCAGCAATATCATGAATTTGAGTAAGCTTTCTTTCGTCAGCTTCTAATAAAGAAAGGATTGCAAATTGTGTATAGTAAGCAGGTTTTATTTTCATGCCATTTTTAGAAAAGTAGTTTTCGATTCTAGCATATGTTTCATAAAGGTCTTCAAGCGGTTGAGTATCTTGAAGCGAGAGAATATGGCTTAAAAACTGCAAATCGTTTCCTTTTCGGCATCCTTTACTTGCCCACATGTTATACACGTTTTCAACACGGTCGATAATTTGAATAGGAGAGCCATTTTCTCTTGAAAGCAGCATTGCAAGAGGATAGTCACTTTTAGACGTTATAAACGGATGAACTTCTTTCATTAAGGTATAAAGAGAAAGGGCTCGGTCAGCATAGTCTTCAACCGAGAACGTTGGCGTTTCTTCATTAAGAACAATGAGAGCGCATAGGTATGTGAATACATCTTTTTTAAAGCCTGCATCTACTAGTTTGTTATAAATTGTATCAAGCTCCTGAAATTTAGCTTCTGGGTCGTTATATTGCGCATCAAGAATTGCAGCGATCATAAAAGAGTAGCTAGAGTTAAGGGGTGAAAAAAATCCAACTTGCTTTTTTAATGTTTTTCCAAGCGAAAGAAGCGAAACTTGCGCTTCTTTTTTATTGCTTTCTCCATATATAGAAGAGAGAATCATTAAATAGTTTTTATCAACAGCTTGCCATTTTAATGCGTTCTTTAAGTGAAAATACATTTTTTCAAAACGTTCCACTTTTTCTTGCAGTGTTGTCATCTATATCACTTCCTTTTTTCTTTCTTCTTTTTTATACGAAGAAAGAAACGAAAAGTTTCAAGATTGCCCATCTTGAAACTCTTCAAACGCCTGTATAAATTCCTGTGCAGCTTTTGATACATATCCTTTTCGGTAAATAAGTGATGTTTTAAGAATAAAAGGATTGCTTTCAATTGAGAGCGTTTTTAAGTCGTTTAAGCCGTGTAAGGAAAGCATTGAGCAAGGAAGTATCGTTGCCCCAAATCCTGCTGAAACGAGATTTAAGAGGGTGGCAGAGTCGTGACATTCACAAAAAAGCGTTGGATGTAAATTCAATCGTTCAAACTCTACTAAAATACTGTCATAAATTCCTTTTCCATAGTTGGTTCGTAGCAAAACAAGCGGAAGGGAAGCAAGAGTTTCCATACTTACTGGCTCTGTGCTTGGATGATTTTTTGGTACAACAACAACGCAAGGATCTTCAGAAAGCTGTTTTGTAATGACGTTTTCATTTGAGAAGAGGGTTGTGGTTAGTACTACATCAATTTTCCTGCTTTCTAAAAGTTCTTCTAACCGTGTTGGTTCATCTTCCCAAACTTGAAATGTAAAATTAGGATGTTTTTCTTTATAAGACACAATACTTTTTACGAGCAGGGCAGCCGAATAAATGGTTGCTCCAACAGATAATTTACCTTCCTCGCTGTTTTGTAATTCTTTTACTTCTTTAACTGTATCTTCCATCTTATTCACGACTTCGCGCGCTCGGTTGAGGAACAGCTCTCCCTCTGGCGTGAGCGTCATTCGCTTCTTTTTATTACGCTCAAACAGCATAACACCAAGCTCTTCTTCCATCCCTTGAACTTGTCGACTTAAAGGTGGCTGTGCCATATGTAGTCGTTCGGCAGCTTTTGTAATTGTTCCTTCTTCAGCAATAGCAATAAAATACGTCATTTGACGAATATCCATAAGTCTTTCTCCTTCCTTTATACCTTAAGAGTATTTTATAAATATTTAATACATATTTCAAATATGTAAAAAGTTCATGTACCATAAACATGTAGAAAAAATGATCTGAGTTGTAAGGCAAGAAGAGAAACAAGGAGGAAAAAAGATGGCTTATAAAGATTTTCGAGATTTTCTAAACACTTTACAAAAAGAAAATCAACTTTTGACAATTGATGAAGAAGTGAAACCAGAACCTGATTTAGGGGCGGCTGCTCGAGCTATTAGTAACTTAGGAGATAACACACCAGGCCTTCTTTTTAACAATATTTATGGGTATAACAATGCTCAAATTGCCCTAAATGTAATTGGCTCATGGTCCAACCATGCACTTATGCTAGGAATGCCTAAAAACACGCCTGTTAAAGAGCAGTTTTTTGAATTTGCTAAACGATATAGTGAGGCTCCTGTTCCTGTACAACGTGAAGAAAGTGCGCCATTTCATGAATGTGAGATAACAGAGGATATTAATCTTTTTGATATTTTACCACTTTTCAGAATCAACCAAGGAGACGGAGGGTTTTATCTTGATAAAGCATGCGTTATTTCAAGAGATGTAACAGATCCTGAACATTTTGGAAAACAAAATGTTGGAATTTACCGCATGCAAGTAAAAGGAAAAGATCGCTTAGGAATTCAGCCTGTGCCACAGCATGATATTGCTATTCATTTAAAACAGGCGGAAGAGCGCGGTGAAAATTTAAAAGTAGCCATTGCATTAGGATGTGAGCCTGTTATTACAACAGCAGCTTCAACACCGCTTTTATATGATCAATCAGAATATGAGATGGCAGGAGCGCTTCAGCAAGAGCCGTATAAAGTTGTAAAAGCAAAACTTTCTAATCTTGATATCCCATGGGGAGCAGAAGTTGTCCTTGAAGGTGAGATTTTAGCAGGAGAACGTGAATACGAAGGTCCTTTTGGAGAATTTACAGGTCACTATTCAGGTGGGCGCAGCATGCCAATTATTCAAATTAAACGTGTTTATCATCGTAAAAATCCAATTTTTGAACACCTTTATCTAGGAATGCCGTGGACAGAATGCGATTATATGATCGGGATTAACACGTGTGTACCGCTTTATCAGCAGTTAAAAGAAGCATTCCCAGAAGAAATTGTAGCTGTAAATGCTATGTATACTCACGGACTTATTGCCATTATTTCTACGAAAAGCCGCTATGGAGGATTTGCGAAAGCTGTGGGCATGAAGGCTTTAACAACACCACATGGACTTGGCTATTGTAAAATGGTCATCGTTGTTGATGAAGATGTGGATCCTTTCAATTTGCCCCAAGTGATGTGGGCGCTATCTACGAAAATGCATCCAAAGCATGATGCTATTCAAATACCTAATTTATCTGTTCTACCGCTTGATCCTGGTTCAGACCCAGCAGGCATTACCCACAAAATGATTTTAGATGCTACAACACCAACAGCACCTGAAACAAGAGGGCACTACTCGCAGCCGCTTGACGAACCACTTACAACAAAAGAGTGGGAGAAAAAACTTCAGGATATGCTGTCAAAATAAAAGGAGTGATAAAAATGAAATGTCCACGCTGTGATCAACATAAAGCCGAAACTGTAGCAAAATCTCCTGTTGAAGGAGCTTGGGAAGTGTATCAGTGTAATCTTTGTTTTTTTACATGGAGATCTTGTGAACCTGAAAGCATTGTAAACGGTGAAAAATATAAAAAATCGTTTAAAGTGAACCCAGCAGATGTTCCTTTAGCGACAAAAGTACCTGAGGTTCCACCTCGTTTGGAAGAATAGTTGTAAAAACAGGACGGCTTATGAAGCCGTCTTGTTTTGTTTTCCTTTCTTTTGAATAAAAAAAGCAACAATCGCAATAACGACGACAAAAAGTAAGCTTACATAGAGACCAGGTCGTACTGTTTTTTCAAAAAGGGTACCAACAACTGCTGCTAAAATGAGAAGAAGTCCTAACCAAGATAGTATCTTCTGAAAAAGCGAAGACGAAATAAGGCGTAAGGAAGAAGTAATAATAAAAAACCAGTTATACAAAATCATAAGCCCAGCAGCAGTTGTAATGTATTCATAAATTCTTCCTGGTACAGCAAAAGAAGCAATAATAGAAGCAATTAACCCAACTGTAGCCAATCCTAGAGATGGAAGAGGAAGATCTTTTAGTTTTTTTATTTTTTTTTCAAAAAAAGCTGGTGCATCTTTGTCTTTAGCGAGCGTCACAAGTAAATTGGTCACCCCAAAAAGAGAGGCTGTCATAGCAGAAAAGCCTGCAATAATAACTGCAGCGTTAAATACGTGAGGAAAAAAGGCCAATCCGTCGTCATTAAGAGCAGTAACAAAGGGACTTTCATCTTCTGTAAAGCGTTGAAGAGACGTCATCATGACCGCTAATCCAATAGACACAGCGTAAATAATAGCAAGCAAAAGAAGCATCATCGTTCCTGCTTTTGGCGCGTCTTCTTTCTTCTTTAATTGCATAGCCATCAGGCCAATAACTTCAATGCCTCCAAAAGCGTAGAATGCATAAATAAGAGAAGCCCAAAATCCCTTAAGTCCAGAAGTGAAAAAAGCATCATGTTCCTGAAAACCACCCGTATGTTTTCCAATCCATCCGAATAGCACAGCAACTGCTAAAATAATAAACATTACAATTGCTGCTACTTTAATAACAGCGAAAAGGTTCTCAAGCTTGTTAAATCCACTTGTGCCTGTTAGGACAACAATAATAGAGAGAACTGCATAAATAGAAGTAAAGACCCAAAGAGGCACATCAGGAAACCAAAATCGTGTAAGAATAGAGAGAGCCGTAAGCTGACTTCCCATAATTAAAATATTAGAACACCAATAGTTCCAGCCACACCCAAATCCAACCCCATGACCGTGTGCTTTTCGCGCATAGTAGCAGAAAGACCCTTCTTGTGGATCTTTAGCTGTCATTTTTGCTAATCGATTATAGACCATATATGTACTAAATGCAGCAATTAAAAACGATAAAATAATAGAGGGACCTGTCAAGCGAATGCCAATACTTGACCCAAGAAAATAGCCCGTTCCAATTGTACAGCCAATTCCCACTAAAGAAAGCTGCCACCATTTCATATTTCCTTCTTTCTCCGCACCCTTGGCACTACAGCTGCTCATTCTGTCCCTCCTCCTCTTAAAATGTATAAGCTTATTTTGAGGCTAGGAGGAGACTTTTATGTATAGAAAGAAGGAGAAGATTAAAAGCTGTAGAGGAAAACCCAGTTTTTATTTTTCCACTTTTATATATTCAAGGGAGTCACAAGTGCTTTACATCGTCCATCGAGCGGTGTAAATCTAACTTTTGCACTTCTACGTTGTTTGGTTTTAGGCTTAAGAACGTTTACTTGTTTGATTTTAATGAGCAGTGGTGAGAAAAGTGATGGTTCTCATCTACAATTAATAGGGCAAAGCGGATGCAAAAAGGAAAGGGAAAAGCTAACCCAATTCTATTCAGCATCGAGTTTTATACATAGCATAGAGAAAGAGAATAAACTGTAAAATAAAAGGGTGTATTTCTGATTAATATTCCTGAATGATTGAAGATGATATTAATATTGTAAAGTGAAATTTAAAAATAAGTTAATTTGATTTAAAAATTAAGAATATTACTAAAATTTATACTATTATAGAAGGGAATTTAAAAAAGGAGTGGTAAAATGAAAAATGCAGTAGGAAAAGCTATGAAAAAAGTTGTTCAGTTTAGCACAGTTATGTTGGCAGCTCTTTTATTTTTCACCTTTGCTCCGTTTCAAAGTCCTTTATCAAATAGTGCAGACCAGCGTGTAGAAGCAGCATCTTATACATCATTTGAAGACGTTGCAAATTATATTGATAGATACGGTGAGCTTCCAGACAATTATATAACAAAAAGTGAAGCATATAATTTAGGATGGGAGCCAAGTGAAGGGAATTTAGCTGAAGTAGCTCCTGGTAAAAGTATTGGTGGAGATATTTTCTCTAACCGTGAAGGATCCCTCCCGGAGAAATCAGGAAGAGTATGGCGTGAAGCAGATATAGATTATGTGTCAGGTTACCGCAATGCAAAGCGTATTGTATACTCAAATGATGGTCTTATTTATAAAACAACCGATCATTACAAAACATTTGAAAGAATGAGATAGAAAGGATATTGATGGATGAAGATAGTAGAAATTCCTGGAGAACGTATCGGAACTGAACAAGAACTTCATGATTTTTTAAAAAGCGAGTTAGATTTCCCAAGCTATTATGGAGGAAACTTAGATGCACTTTGGGACACTTTAATGGCTTATTCTTCAAAGCCTCTTACTGTCTCATGGAGAAATTATCAAGAAAGCGAGAAAGAGTTAGGGAAGAGAGCAGAAAAATTTAAAAAGCTCTTTGAAGATATGGAGAAAGAGCTGAAGGAGTTTTCTTTTATTTTAAATTAAGAAAGAGGGAGGAGCTTAATACTTCTCCCTTTTTCTTAGTTTGAGTTAATAAATAGAAGGAGTGAAAAAGTTAATCATGTTTTATTTTTCAAGTTTCTCTTGTACATGAGGTTTGTCATAGAGTTGGGAGAAAGGTCCTGCTTGTAGTATATAACTTCCGCCATCATGACCAATCAATTCGCGTATGTTTCTAGCTGCGACAGTCAGTTTATCAAGATTGATTCCTGTTTCAACTCCCATTTCAGCTAATCCATGAGCAAGATCTTCTGTTGCGATGTTTCCGCTTGCTCCAGGAGCATATGGACATCCCCCTAAACCAATAATCGAGCTATCAAAGTGAATAATACCTTGCTGCAAGGCTGCTAAAACATTAGAAAAAGCAAGTCCACGTGTATTGTGTAAATGTATGGAAAATGTCATTTGTGGAAAGCTTTTCTTAAGTACCCCTAGCGTTGTATAGATTTGTTTAGGATTTGCCATGCCTGTTGTATCAGCTAATGAAACTTCGTTAACTCCCATTTCAGTGTAGCGCTCTACGATGGCGGAGATTCTTTCTAAGGGAACTTTTCCTTCGTAAGGGCATCCAAAAGCTACTGAAATAGAACCTCCAATTTTAACGCCGCTTTTAGCTGCTAGTTCAATAATAGGAGCAAAGCCTAGTTGTGCCTCTTCGACAGAGCAGTTCGCATTTGATAGACTGTGAGAGTCTGTTGCAGAAAGCATAAGTTTTAGTTTTGTAATTCCTGCATCAATCGCTCTTTGTGCTCCTTTTACATTCGGTACTAAAGCACGGAATTTAATATCTGTTAAATCTTGAACGCTTTTTACAACTTGTTCGGCATCTTTTAGTTGGGGAATTGCTTTTGGATGTACAAAAGATGTAATTTCTATTGATTGAATTCCTGTCTTCGCTAACTCTCGAACAATGTGGATTTTTCGTTCAGTTGGAATCCACGTCTCTTCAGCTTGAAACCCATCTCGTGGTGCTACTTCACAAATCACAACTTTTTCGGGTAACTTTATTTCTTCAACTCTATTCATTAAATAACTCCTTTCTCTTTTAAAAGAGCTAATTCTTCAGAAGATAGACCAAGTTTTCCGCCTAAAATCTCTTCATTATGCTCACCTAGTTCAGGAGCCCGATGTCTTATAGATCCTGGCGTGTGTGAAAATTTTGGAACAACTCCTGGCACCTTAATTTTTCCTAAGCGGGGATGCTCAACTTCTACGATATTTTCTCTTTCCTTATACTGTGGATCATTAAAGATATCTTCAATACTGTAAATGGGGCTAACAGGTACACCGAATGAGTCTAATTTTGCTTGTAGTTCCTCTTGTGTAAAAAGACGAATCCAACTCGAGACAATTTCCTGAACTTCATGATCATGTTTTAAACGCTCTGAATTTGTGTAGTAATGAGGATGCTCTAACATATCGGTTCTTTCCATAGCTTCTGCTAGACGATTGAATGTTGAGTCTGTACTACATACAAGTACAACAAACTTTCCATCCCTTGTTTCATACGTACCTGCAGGACTCGAATGTCCAGCAAGTCCAGGACTTCTTCCTCTAACTTTTCCATTTTGATCATATTCAGCAATTAAAAACTCCATCATGCGGAAGATAGATTCATATAATCCCATTTCCACAACTTGCCCTTCAGGTTGATTTTGTACGTCTCTATGATAGATAGCGCTTACACAAGCGAACGCTGTATAAATGCCTGTCACATAATCAAGTAAAGAGTAGGAAGGGCTAACTGGCGGTCTGTCTGGATAACCTTGCAAGAAAGTATGTCCACTAAATGCTGTACCAGGAGTGCCAAATCCGGCTTTTTCTCGGTAAGGACCTGTTTGTCCATAACCAGATACACGCATCATAACGAGTTTAGGATTCACTTTTTTCAGTTCCTCATAGCCTAATCCCCATTTCTCCAATGTGCCTGGGCGGAAATTCTCTATCAAAATATCCGACTGACTTATTAATTTTTTAAAAATATCTTTGCCATCATCAGAGCGAATGTCTAAAGTGACCGATTTTTTATTACGAGCAAGTCCTGGCCATCTTAAAGGTTCTGTGCCTTTCCAGGGACCAACTGTTCTTAGTGTATCTCCTTTGTTAGGTAGCTCAATCTTTGTTACTTCCGCCCCTAAGTCCGCTAGCAAAGTAGCGCCAAAGGGAGCGGCAATCATGGTGGAAATATCTAAAATCTTCACTCCTGTTAAGGGTCCATAATTAGTTGTTAGCATAGGAAGCATTCCTCCGTTATGTTGGGTAGTTTTTAAGAACATTTTCTTTAATATTTTGAAGGTGAAGACAAGTAGCTTTTATAGCTTCTTTGCCATCTCTATTTTTTACAGCCTTCAGAATAGCTCGGTGTTCTTCTAAAGATAGAAGGTACCTTTCTTCTGAACTTAATGTTTGTTTACGAACTTGTCGGCTCATACTTAAATTTGCTTTCATCATTGAAACAAATACAAAATTTTGAGTTGCTTCAGCAATAGCGAGATGGAAGCTGCTATCAATCTCTACATTTTCATCTGGATGTTTTAATTGCTCCTCCATCTTAAGCAGAACAGCTTCCATTTTTTTTATATCTTCAGATGTTGCTCTTTGGCTTGCTAGCTCAGCTATTTTAGGCTCAATTGCTTCTCTTGCCTCTAAAAAATAGAGGACAGCCGATTTCTCAAGCATATCAATAGGATCAAGAGAGAAGAGGGAATCTGTATTTAATTCTACATGTTGAACAAACCGGCCTCCTCCAGGTTTTGAAATAATAAGTCCTTCTGCCTCTAGTACTCGACATGCTTCTCTTAATGAAGTGCGGCTGCATCCCAATGTTTGAGAAAGGACACGTTCACCTGGTAAGCGATCACCAGGTTTTAATTTTCCATCGGCTATTAATTGTCTTAGTTGTACAACAATTTTTTCATACATTCTTTCATTACGTACGCTTGAAAATAATTCATTACTCATGAGTAAACCTCCTTGATTGGATTATAAACCGGGCCACTGGTTAGTCCAATTAATTCAGATTATATTCAGAAAATTTAAAACTGTCAACACAATTATGTTTTAAGATATATTAAATTTATCTTCCATGTTTCAAAGATGTTTTTAAAAAATAAAATACCCTTTGCATCTTATTAAATTTTCTGATAATATCAAAAGTAATCAAACTGGACTAACCAGTAGCCCGTTTTAAAGTTTGATAAATGGTCGAACAGTGGAAAATAGTCTAGTCTTGTTCTCTGATTCGCTTGTATACTAGTATTTAATTAAGCATATTGGATATTTGGGGTGATAAAAGATGACGTTATTTAAGATTTCTCATCAACGAAAAACGCTAGGAGACAGCATATATGCTCATCTTCGCAACGAAATTATTTCGCTTCGGTTGAAGCCAGGTGAAATGATCTATGAAAATGAAGTAGCTTCTGATTTCGGAGTTAGCCGTACTCCAGTGAGGGAAGCCTTCCGATTACTTGTTAATGAAGAGTTTATTGAAATCTTGCCTCAAAAAGGGGCACGTATTTCTTATATTTCAACCAAAAAAGTAAAAGAGGCATGGTTTGTAAGAGAGAGTCTTGAGATAAGTGCTTTTAAGAAAGTGGCAATAGATTGGAATAATGAAGAAGATCGATTTCAGAAAATGTATAAGAGTATTGTAGAAAATTTAGAAGAACAAAGACAAGCATCACGTAAACAAGATTACGTTGAATTTTTCCGATTGGACGAAGTTTATCATAAGATTGTAATGGATGAAGTAGACAATGCAACACTTCTTTCTTTCATAAACCAACTTCGTGGACATGTAAATAGATTAAGATATCTAGAATTCTATGATCGAAAGGATACTAACAGGATTACGGACGATCATCAAGCGATATTTGATGCTCTCATAAATAAAGATCCTGCTAAAGTAGAAGACCTCTTAACTAAACATCTTAGACAATCTCCTAATTATTTGCAAAAAGTGATTGATAAATATCCTGATTATTTTCAACTAGACTAAAAGATGCTTAAATCCATAACATGCCGAAAATTATGGATTTAAGCACGCTCTTCAATCCCCAAATTTAATAAAATAAGTATGCTTAATCATCTTGTATACTAGTATAAAGTTAAAATGTAAGCGTTTAATAATAGACTTTTAATAAAAAGTACTTTGAAGGAGGTGAGGACAAACATACTTAATATGAGGTTTGCCTTGCGAAAGATTGGTTATTTTATGAAGCAGTCTGCGCACTAAGAGATACTGTTGAAAGCGATAGTAGCATAGAAAATGTTTAGTTCCTTTTATAATCATGATAAAAGAGCCAAAAACAAATAGGCTACAACGAAATAAAGGCAGTATTAAAGAATGAAAAGAAAAAATATTCAGAAAGATGGGTGGTTTATATGTTAAAAACAAACTTTAGAAAATCTCAGCCTTATATTCAGGGAGAGTGGATTTCAGTAGAACGTGAAACGGTTACTATTACAAGTCCATACACAAATGAGGTAATAGGAGAGCAACTATTAGCAACTGAAGAAGACGTGGAAAAAGCATTAGTCTCTGTTTATGAAGCGAAAAAAGAGATAGCAGCTATCCCTTCTCATAAGAGAGCTAAAATTTTGAAGAGAGTAGCTTATTTATTAGAGGAAAGAAAAGAGGAGTTCGCCAAACTTATCTCTCTTGAGTTAGGAAAGCCTCTAAAAAATACATTAGATGAAGTGAGTCGTTCTATTGAAACATTTGAATTATCAGGTGAGGAAGCTAAAAGGTTAATGGGAGAAACGTTGCCAGGTGATGCTTCTGAACGAGGAACAAAAGCTATTGCTTCTACTTTTCGAGTGCCTGTAGGAGTTGTAGCAGCAATCACTCCATTTAATGCTCCTTTAAATCTTGTTTGTCATAAAATTGGACCAGCCTTTGCTGCAGGAAATACCGTCATTTTAAAGCCTTCTTCTCAAACAACTTTAGTTGCTACAGAACTTATTAAGTTGCTACTTGAAGCAGGTTTTCCAAAAAATGCGATTAGTATGGTGCTTGGCAGAAGAGAAGTTGTTCAACAAATTGTAAAAGATGACCGTGTGAATGTTATCTCCTTTACAGGCGGAACAGTAGCAAGCAGAAACATATGTAAACTAGCTGGAATGAAAAAAGTTTTACTTGAGCTTGGTGGAAATGCGGCTACTATTATTCACGATGATTCAGATATTACACGAGCAGCTAAAATGTGCGCTAAAACTGGTTTTAGTAACTCTGGGCAAAGTTGTATTTCTGTTCAACGAATTTATGTTCATCAATCAATCGTAGACAAGTTTACAAATCTGTTAAAAGAAGAAGTACTCAAGCTTAAGATAGGTGACCCGCTCTTACCTGATACAGATGTTGGATGTGTTGTTGATCAAAATGCAGCTATGCGTGTGAAAGAGTGGATTGAAGAAGCAGTCGAATTAGGAGCAAAAGTCATTTGTGGAGGAAATCGCTCTGGAGCAACGGTAGAGCCTACTATACTACTAAATCCTCCTAAAAAAAGTAAGGTTATTTGTGAAGAAGTGTTTGGTCCAATTGTTAGTATTATTCCATACGAAACAATTGAAGAAGCAATTGAAGAAGCAAACGATTCTTCATTTGGTCTACAAGCGGGAATTTTTACAAATCAAATTGATTTAGCTTACAAAGTAGCAAACAAGCTAGACATGGGGGGAGTTGTTATTAACGGCACATCAAATTTCAGACTTGATCATTGGCCATATGGGGGAGTCAAGGACAGTGGAATTGGACGTGAAGGTCCTCGATATGCAATAGAGGATATGACAGAAACAAAAATGATCGTGTTGCAGCTTTTTGATAATGATTAAAAACGGATGAGCAATTAGCTTATGCTTAATTATCCCTAAAAAAGGAGTAGACATATGAAAAAATTAATTTCTCACCAGCTAGTAGAGTATCTTGAGAACCGTGGCATAGAGCATATTTTTGGACTTTGCGGACATACGAATATTGCCGTTTTAACAGCTTTGGAAGAAAGTAATATTAAATTTATTAACGTTAGACATGAGCAAATTTCAGCACATGCAGCAGATGGATATGCTCGAGTTACAAGAAAAGCTTCTGTTGTTTTGAGTCACTTAGGTCCAGGATTGACAAATGCAGCTACAGGAGTTGCAAATGCTGCCCTTGATTCAGTTCCAATGGTTGTTATTGCTGGAGACGTTCCAACTCATTATTATGGAAAGCATCCACATCAAGAAGTGAACTTACATGCGGATGCTTCCCAATATGAAATTTATCGTCCATTTGTAAAAAGAGCGTGGAGAGTAGACAGCCCCGAATTATTTCCGGAAATTATTGAAAAGGCTTTCGCTATAGCTGAAAATGGAAACCCTGGTCCTGTCCTTGTATCTGTTCCAATGGATATTTTTTCTAAGGAAATAGATGTTTCGTTATTCCAGCGCTTAAAACACAATACGAAAAACTTTCAGAAACCTTCTATTGATGACATAACGGCTAAAAAAATTATTGAAACGCTTATTAAAGCTAAAAATCCGCTTCTTTACGTAGGAGGTGGAATTATGTTAGCACATGCAGCAGAAGAATTGAAAGAACTTGTTGATCATTTAAGTATTCCAGTAGCTCATTCTTTAATGGGGAAATCTGCTTTACCTGATGACCATGCTTTAACATTAGGAATGACGGGTTTTTGGGGTACAGAGTTTATCAATAATAAATGTAAAGAGGCTGATTACATTTTAGCCCTTGGAACACGTTTTGCAGAAGCTGATTCTAGCTCTTGGGAATCAGAATATACGTTTAATTTCCCACCAACAAAACTCATTCAAATTGACATCGATCCAACAGAGATTGGTCGAAACTATCCTGTTGAAATGGGTGTTGTTGCTGATCTAAAACAAGCTTTAACAGTGTTAAATAGGGTGGCAAAAGAACTTGTACCACAAGGGATAACTAATAAAGAATTAGAGAAAGAAATCTCAGAATATCGCAAAGAGTTTAAAGAGAACAATATGAAATTTATTCAAGATGATGTCTTTCCAATGCAGCCTCAACGAATTTTAGAAGAAGTACGTCAAGTACTTCCAAGAGATGCTTACATTACAACAGACGTAGGTTGGAATAAGAATGGGGTTGGCCAACAGTTTCCAATCTATGAACCTGGCAGTATTTTAACACCTGGAGGATTTGCAACAATGGGGTTTGGAGCTCCTGCTGCTCTCGGTGCTAAAATTGCTTTACAAGATAAAGTTGTTGTTTCCCTTGTAGGTGATGGGGGATTTGGCCAAAATCCAGCCGTACTTGCTACAGCAGCTGAAGAAAATATTCCGGTTATATGGATTATTATGAATAACTATGCGTTTGGTACAATTGCTGGTTTGCAAAAGGCACACTTCGGTACAACGCTCGGTACAGTATTTAAAAAAGATGGTGAAGCCTATTCACCAGATTATGCAGCGATTGCTAAAGCTTATGGAGTAGAAGGAGTGAAAATTCAATCTGCAGAAGAATTTAAGCCAACTCTAGAAAGAGCAATTGCAGCCAATAAACCATTTGTTATTGATGTAGCTATGTTAAACAATCCAGTTCCGACAGCAGGACATTGGAATATTATGGATATATATTCGCCGAATAAAACCATTCATCATGTCTCGGTCTAAAAAGCAGTGTTGAGGAGGGAACAAAGAAAAGGAAAAAACAATTTTCTTTAGCTTATCTTACTGTATTAGAGTGTTCACTGCCCTAAATGTGATACAGAATGTTTCCAAATAAATAATAGATGTTGAAAGGAAGAAATCACATATAGAGTAGAGGAAATCTTTTATATGAAACAATCTGTTTTGCTCTAGAAAGTAAGGTAGACTCATTTCTTTCTTACTTTCTAGTATCTTTGATTTAAAGGGGTTATGATTAGAAGTCTCGTTCTTATAAGAAAGGGAGATTAGGGTGTGAAGAAGACATAAAGATAAAGAAATTAAAACGGCATGTATCATTCACTAATTTGCGCTAACATACCTTCTTTTCTTAACAGACTTATTTAAAGGAGGAATATTGATGAGCTATCAATTGGAGACACAAAAGGAGAGGCCCATTCAACAAGTTAAAAGAAAAAAACGATCTCGAGCACGTTTTACAATTCTTGCTCTCCTATTTGTAGGAACAGCTATTAACTATTTAGATCGTACAAACATGGCTGTCGCTGCTTCTAGTATCCAAGATGATTTAGGGTTAAATGCTGCAACAATGGGACTCATTCTTTCAGCATTCGGATGGACCTATGCTTTTATGCAAATTCCAGGGGGATGGTTTATAGATCGATTTGGTCCTCGACTCATCTATGGATTATCTCTCATCTTATTTTCTTGTTTCACTCTTGCTCAAGGATTTGCTAAAAACTTTGGTACGCTTTTTGGTCTCCGACTTGGACTAGGTTTATCGGAATCACCTGCTTTTCCCGCCAATAGTCGTGTTGTTGCGTCCTGGTTTCCTCAGCGGGAAAGAGCGTTGGCAACAGGAGTCTATACGGCTGGTGAATATGTAGGGTTAGCCTTAGCTACTCCATTTTTGTTTTGGCTTTTGTCATCTTTTGGGTGGCACTCCATTTTTATTGTAACAGGAGTTATTGGACTATTATTTGCGATTGTTTGGTTTAAGGTTTATCGTGAGCCAACGCAAAGTAAGCATATTAATGAAGAAGAGTTGAAGTATATAGAAGAGGGAGGGGCACTTGTTAAAATAGAAAAGGACAAAAAGAGTCATAAAATGAAATGGTCAGACATACAGCATCTGTTCAAATATCGCCAGTTTATTGGGATGTACCTTGGACAGTTCTCAATTGCCTCCACTCTTTATTTCTTTTTAACATGGTTTCCAACTTATCTCACTCAAGAAAAAGGAATGACATTTTTAAAAGCTGGATTTATGGGATCATTCCCATATATTGCAGCAGGAATTGGAGTGCTTTTAGGGGGATACTGGTCAGATAAAATGGTGAAACGTGGTTTATCTTTAAATATTGCCAGGAAAACACCTGTTATTATTGGACTTGTAGGTTCTTGTTCAATTGTATTAGCGAACTATACAGAATCCATAGGCTTAGTTATTACGATTATGTCCATTGCTTTTTTTGCTCAAGGCATGTCCAATATTACATGGACACTTGTTTCAGATATGGCGCCAAAGGAGCTGGTTGGACTGGCAGGCGGAGTATTCAACCTTGCAGCGAACTTAGCCGCTATTGTTACTCCTATTGTTATCGGAGTGATTGTAAGCAGGACAGCTTCTTTTAATGGAGCATTAATTTTTGTTAGTGCAGTTGCTTTAGTTGGAGCATTATCCTACATATTCATTATAGGAGATGTAAAACGAGTTGAAATAGTTGATAATAAAAAGTGAAGTATGATGAAGGACTTAGAAGGTACAAGTCATAAAGTAATGGCAAAAAGAATCATCAAATGGAAGGGCTTACAAAGAACGGAAAATCCTATAGTCTAGGAAAGTATAGGAGTAAATTGATAAATTAAGAGTAATGAGCCTTATTTACGAAGTGTAAAAAGGTACTATTGTTAGCCCAGAAGAGTTAAAAATAGAGATAACCTACAAATGGTGTGTATATATGAAAAAGAAAGTATTTCTTATGAATAACTTAGGAAGAATAAATGGGAACACGAAATTGATAGGGCTTTTAGCAACTTTAAATACTTATATGTTTAGATAGAAAGATAAAAACGAGGGGAGAATATTCTTTCCTCGTTTTTATTTCAAAATATATGAGTTTTCTTTTAGCTAATATTTTGTACCTTTTTCGTGTGAACAGCTAATGATTTTTGTCTTACCTTCTGAAAAATTCCTCTCTCAATAAAGGAAAGAAGGTCTTCAGCAATATTCCACGCATTTTCTTCAATCTTATATAAATAATAAGCATCACCTGTTTCCTCTAGCTTCTTACTTAGAAAAGAAAGCTCTGGATCAAGCGCATGTCCTAATTCGTGTCCAAAAACAATCCATCGATAGGAGTCTAAATGTTCAAGTGAGCCAAACATCTGGCGACACTGAATTTCAATATCATGTTCAAATAGAAAAATTGAATTTGTAGAAGGAACATATTTTCCACCTACACATCTTTTGTCCGGAAATTCGTACTCAATGACAAGTTTTATTGTTGCATCATTTTGATTTATTAACGTCTCAAAATTCATTTCAACACTCGTTTCTTTCATATAATAATAAAATGAGGATCTTAATTAGTCCCTAACAATATATATCATATTGACTTCAAGCTCGCAATGTCTCTGTTCAAACAAAATAGCTTGTTCTCTACACTATATGGCTCAAAAGGAGAGGTTATACAGGGCATTAGAAATTTATAAAAAAAGTTAAGAAAAGATGCTTTTCTCCTTTATCGGTTTTCTGAGTTGTTTCTATATGAGGTAGTACGATATGATAAGAATTAAAACAATTTTTAAAGGAGTTTTTGTATGGAAAAAGTTGCAGATTACCTTAAAGAAGATCTTGATATTTTGTTTGTAGGTTTTAATCCTAGCATTCGTTCAGGGAACATCGGTCACCATTTTGCACATCCAAGCAATCGTTTTTGGACTATTTTAGAAAAGGCTAAATTAACGCCAAGGAAACTTCACCCTACAGAGGATTATAAGCTTTTGGATTTTAACTATGGACTTACAAATATTGTTTCCCGTCCAACAAAAGGGGCAGAAGATATTGCAAAAGAAGAATATAAAGAAGGAAGGGAAGAACTAAGAAGAAAGATTAATAAATTCAAACCAAAGATTGCATGCTTCGTAGGAAAAGGCGTATATCAGGAATATCGGAATGAACGTAAAATACCTTGGGGAATTCAAGGAAAGGGAGTTGTTGAAGGAACGATCGATTTTGTGGCTCCTTCTTCAAGTGGTCTTGTAAGAATGAGCCTTGAAGATATTGTGGAAATATATGGAGAACTAAATCATATCTTAAAGCATCTGCATTCGTGAAAATCATCACAAATATTGAAAGTAAAGTTTGCAAAAGTCTAATTTTTGCAAACTTTTGTCGCTTTCATTCGGTCTATTTTCTTTAGTTAATATCTCATATAGTAAAAGCATAGGAGATAGCAGTAAAACAAAATGCCTCAAGATAAAAGGAGTTGATTGCTATGTCCTTAGATCAACGGAGCTCAGCCATTCTGAGAGCGTTAACAAAAACAAGCTCTTGTATCTCTGTAGAAGAATTAATGAAGTTTGCCCACGTATCTAAGAGAACGATTTACTATGATGTTAAAAAAATCAACAGCTGGCTGCAAGAAACTGGGCTTTATCCTCTGCAATATGTAAGAGGAGCAGGATACTTTCTTGATGAAGAAACAAAGCGAAGTGTTGAAAAGGAGGAGATCATAAGCAGTTACGACTACTCCCCAAGAGAGAGAGTGGCTTGGACAGCTATTATTATTTTTATTAGAGAAAAAGAAATATATCTTCACGATTTAATGACGTATTTAAAAGTTAGTCGAAACACAATGTTTGATGATGTGAAAAAACTAAAAAAAATACTTTCGGAGTTTCAATTAGAGCTACGGGCTTCAAAGGTGACAGGTTATATCATACGTGGGGAAGAAGAACAGAAGCGAAAATCTCTTTCTTGTTTTTTGCAAGAAATTATTGTGAAAGAAGGACGAGAAGGATTTGAAGGAAAGTTAGCGCACTATGCGCCATCTTTCTTAGAAGAGCTTACAACTATGTTCGCTCTTTTTATAAAAAGTGAACAAGAGCTCTCCTTAAAATTCACGGATGATGTTCTTTATATGCTTAGTGTTAACACGTTGCTTTTTTTAAAAAGAATGAAGAGAGGAAAATGGATAAAAATAGACTCTGTTGAGAAAAACGTGCTGAAAGAAACAAAGGAATTTCAAAGCGCAAAGACTATTGCTGAAAAACTGAGCAAAAAGTGGGGCATTCTTTTCCAAGAAGATGAAGTATATTACTTAACAACACACTTGCTTGGTTCAAAAGTTAATGATTTCACAACTCATAATTTAGAAGAAAAAGATTTTTCTTTCTTTAGAACGATTGTAAGCAGTATGGTAACAGATTTTCAAAAATATGCATGTGTAATGTTTCGAAATGAAAAGGAAGTAGAACATAACTTACTTATTCATCTTCGTCCAGCTTTTTATAGGGTGAAATACGGGCTTCCTGTAGATAACCCACTTTCACATACGATTCAATCTACCTATAAAGATGTTTATAACATTACGAAAAAAGTTGTCCATCATGTTGAAAAAGAAGCTCACAATAAAATGAGTGAAGATGAAATCGCCTATATTGCCATTCATTTCGGAGGATGGATGAGAAAAGAGGGAACAGTACCAGCCAAAAGAAAAAAAGCGCTCATTGTTTGTGCGAGTGGTGTTGGAACATCAAGGATGCTAGAAACACAGCTTTATAGTCTCTTTTCAACTGTGGATTTTCAAACAACGGTTTCTCTTAGAGAGTATGAAACAATGCCACTCCATGTAGATTTTATTGTCTCAACCGTCTCCATTCCGAACCGAGGTTGTCCAGTATTTCTCGTTAATCCGATTTTAACGGAAGGAGAAAAAGCAAGCTTGCTAAAGAAAGTGAGTACAATCATTGAAGATGGTCATGTTCTATCTCATTCTGTTGAAGGAATTATGGATCTTATCCGCGAGCACGCTAAGATTCAAGATGAGAAGCTTTTGTATCAAAAGTTAAAAGAACATCTATATCAACCTACTCTACATGGAAAAGGAGAAAGGAGTAAGCCTGTGCTTAGTGACTTATTAATCAAAGAAAATATTAATCTAAAAGAATCTCCTTCAAGTTGGCAAGAAGCAGTTCGTCATGCTTCTATTCCACTACTAGAAAACGGAGATATACAAGAAGAGTATATAAAAGCAATGATAAAAAATGTGGAAGAGTTAGGACCGTATATTGTAATCACAACAGATGTAGCTATTCCACATGCAAGGCCCGAGCAAGGCGTCAACAAGCTGAGCATGAGCTTAATGACGTTATCAAAACCCGTTTCTTTCTCAGATAAAGACAGACATCGGGTTCAGCTTGTCATCGTTCTAGCAGCAATCGATAATGAAACACATCTCAAAGCATTATCACAGCTCACAACACTACTTAGCGAGCGAGAGAATGTTGAAAAAATGATTAATACAGATTCAAAGGAAGAAGTCATCGATCTAATTACTAAATATTCAAAATAAAGGGAGAGATAAAAATGAAAAAAGTATTAGTTGTATGTGGAAACGGATTAGGAAGCAGTTTTATTGTAGAAATGAATGTCAAAAAAGCGTTAGAAGAACTTGGGCTACAAGCGGAAGTTTCTCATACCGATTTAGCATCAAGTAAAAGTGAAGAAGCAGATCTTTACCTTGGAGCTCAAGATATCGTTGAAAACTTAGAAGATGGAAACCGAAATATTGTAGGTTTAGTTAATTTGCTGGATCAAGAAGCCATTAAAAAGGCTCTTTCTGAAAACCTTTAAAATTTAAAGAGGTAATGGAAGAAAGAAGTGGAGGGAAGCATCATGGTTGATTTTATTATGAAAGACATTTTAGGAACCCCATCAATTTTAATTGGTTTGTTTGCTCTAATTGGTTTGCTTTTGCAGAAGAAAAGTGCTGCAGATACGGTTTCGGGAACATTAAAAACGGTAATGGGTTTTGTCATACTAGGAGCGGGTGCGGCTGTTATCGAAGGTTCCCTTGGCGTTTTCAGAGAAATGTTTGAAAAAGCGTTTGCAATAGCGGGAGTTGTGCCAAACACAGATGCAATGGCTGCCATTGCTCAAAAGTCATTCGGAACAGAAACAGCTCTTATTATGGTATTTGGAATGCTTGCTAATATTTTGATTGCAAAATTTACACCTTTTAAATATATTTTCCTAACAGGTCATCATACCCTCTATATGGCTGCAATGCTTGCTGTTGTCTTAGTAACAGGGGGCGTAACAGGTGTTCCACTTGTTATTATTGGATCCCTTTTATTAGGAGCCATGATGGTTTTTTCACCAGCAATCTTACAGCGTTATACAAGACAAATTACAGGAAGTGATGACTTCGCTCTTGGGCATTTTGGTTCATTTGGATACTTCATGGCTGGATTTATTGGAAAGCTTGTCGGAGATAAGACAAAAACAACCGAAGATATTAAAGTGCCAAAGTCGCTCGGCTTTTTACGTGATACTTCTGTGGCAATCTCTTTAACAATGGCTATTTTGTTTTTAGTTGTAGCACCTTTTGCAGGCCCGTCTTTTATTGAAAGCGAGCTTAGTGGAGGAACGAATTTTATTGTCTTTATCTTCATTCAAGCCGTTACTTTCGCAGCAGGAGTGTATATCGTATTAGCTGGTGTGCGAATGGCGATTGGAGAAATTGTTCCTGCCTTCAAAGGAATCGCAGAAAAAGTCGTTAAAGGGGCGAAGCCTGCTCTTGATTGTCCAACAGTGTTTCCGTTTGCTCCAAATGCGGTTATCATTGGATTCTTAAGCAGCTTTGCGGGGGGAATTCTTTCCGTTTTTCTTCTTCCGCTTGTCGGTTTAACTGTTATTGTTCCTGGCCTTGTTCCTCACTTCTTTTGCGGAGCAACAGCTGGGGTATTCGGAAACGCTACTGGAGGAAGAAGAGGAGCGATTATTGGGTCCTTTGTAAACGGTATCATCATTTCGTTTTTGCCAGCCCTTCTTCTCCCAGTCCTTGGATCACTTGGGTTAGAAGGAACAACATTTGGAGATACAGACTTTGGCATTATCGGTATTCTACTAGGCAAACTTCTTAGCTTCTTCGGATAAACGTGAAAGAAAGGATGAGAAAAGTGGCATATAAATTTTCTCCATCACTAATGTGTATGGACTTAACAAAATTTAAAGAGCAAATTCAGTGCCTAAACAAGAGAGCAGATTTTTATCATGTGGATATTATGGATGGTCATTACGTGAAAAACATCACACTTTCCCCGTTTTTTATTGAACAATTAAAGAAACTTAGTACAATTCCTATTGATGCTCATCTTATGGTAGAAAATCCAGCAGATTTTGTTGAACCAACAATTGATGCAGGAGCAGATTATATTAGCCTTCATGCTGAAACCATTATTAGGGATGCTTTTAGACTTATCTATCATATTAAAGATAGAGGAGCGAAATTTGGAGTTGTTCTAAATCCTGCAACTCCGCTTAGTAGCATAAATGAATATATTCATCTTGTAGATAAACTAACGATTATGACAGTTGACCCAGGATTTGCAGGGCAAAAGTTCATTACTGAAATGAAAGAAAAGATTAAGCATGCTAAAGAGTTGAAAGAAACGAGAGGATATAACTATTTAATTGAAGTTGATGGATCTTGTAATGAACGGACGTTTAAGGAGATTGCACAAGCAGGAAATGAAGTGTTCATTATTGGAACGTCGGGACTTTTTAGCCTAGATGAACAAATAGACAAAGCATGGGATAAGATGTTGGACATTTTTCACCAGGAAACCGCATGTGTAAACAGTAAAGGATAAAGAGGAAAAAATAGTATAAGAACACGCTTTTTTCACATACTAACAATAAAGTCGTTTGAAAGGAGCGTGTTTTATGCGTAAATATTTGTTTATTTTTACTCTCTGTTCTTTCCTATTCGGGTTTCTGACTCCTATCACAACATTTGGAGCTCCTGAAAATACGAATAATGAAGTAAAGTTGACAGAAGAACAGAAAAAAGAGATTTCAGTGCTACAAAAAGAGCTTTTCACAAAGAAAAAGGAAATCATTACGAAATATATGGAATATGGAGTGATTTCAGAGAAACAAGGAAAAGAGATGCTTGCACATATTGAGCGTCATTATGAAAAGAAAAAAGAGCATAATTTCATGCCGCCCAAACATAGAAAACATTGTGAGCATGATAAAAAAGGAAGCTAACAGCTTCCTTTTTTAAATATGTTGTCCTTTATACATATCGTCTAATCTGTTTTTCAAACTTTTCCGTAATCGGCTCATTTGAGTTATACTCTGGACCGCTCTTGATGTTGTCTTTTGAAAGGTTTATATACACTTTTCGAGTCTCCCAATCAACGTTTGTAATCCAGTTGGGGGAAATAAGCACTTTTTTGCCAAACCAAAAGCTTTTTGTGTTAACAACAATATAACGAATTCTCCACGTATCTTCTTCCAAAATAAAGTCTTCTACATATCCAAATTCGCTGTCTGTTGCTTGGATGGAATAACCAATGACTTCTACTGCACTGCGAAGGTGAGCTTCCCCATTAGCAGCAGGAGTTTCAATTTCTTCAGTCTCGTTCTCTCTTTTTGAAATATCTTTCGGATACGACCCTTCTCCCCACAAACCTGTCATTCCCCAATAAGGAACAAATCCATAATAAGTAAGAAGCTCTCTAGCTTCAATCCCTTTTCCTTGGTCCTGAATGGCTAGCTCATATATTTCGCCTTTATCAGAAAGAGAGACTTTTAGAATCTTACCGTCTCTACCATGACAAAGACTATTTTTAAGTAAATTTGTCATAATACGAGCTATACTAGTTGCGTCAGCATAGACAAAACAAGGTGAGGGAGGAAGCTCAACCGAAAGAGAGACTTTTTCTTTCTCTATTAGAGGAGGAAATTCAATTAGAACTTCTCTTATTGCTTCAGCTAAATCTAGTTTCTGGAATAAGAAAGATACTTCATCAGCGTCAAGCTTTGCCATATGAAATAAGTCTTCAATAATCTCTTTTAAACGAGAAGACTTGCTTGATAAAATATGTAAATATTTCTGTTTTTCATCTTCTGAACGAAATATATTGTCTTTTAACGCATCAATATAGCCAATAATCGAAGTGAGCGGAGTTCGGATGTCGTGTGAAATACTAGAGAGAAAACGTTTGCGAGCAAGTTGAGAACGAACAGCTTCAGCTTCTATTTCTTCATATTGTTCAATAATCTTATTAATTAAAAAAGTGGTTTCATGAAATATAGCATCAGAACCTGTTCGTAGTCGTATTCTTTTATTTCCTTGAACAGCACTCCTTAAAAGTTCTTCTGTTTCTCTTATCTTCTTGATTACATTGAATCGTTGCGTAATGAAAAGAAGGGGAAATAGGAGCAAAATACTTTTTAGAATGACAGCTAATAAGGAAGCGTTTTCGAGAAAAAACAAAGAGCAAACGAGAAAAAGTTGCAATAGTAAGAGAAGGTATGTTTTATCATATCTCATCTTTTTCACCTTGAAATCTGTAACCAATGCCCCATACTGTTTGAATAAATAGCGGATTAGAAGGGTCTTTTTCAATTTTTTTACGAAGCTTTCGGATGTGAACCATTACTGTATTATCATCCTCGATATATTCCTCTCCCCATCCTTCTTTAAAGAGCTGTGCTTTTGTAAATACACGTTCAGGATGCGACAAAAAGAGTTTTAAAAGTTTCAGTTCTTTAGCGGCAAGGGTCACCTCTTTGCCAAATACTCGCACTTTGTACGTTGTAAGATCCATTTCTATATTTTTATATTTCCTAACACTATGCTCTTCGTTTATCGTATTATTTCCTAACAAAATAAAGCGTCGTAATAAAGCTTTCACACAAGCAACAACTTCATAAATACTAAACGGTTTTGTAATATAATAATCTGCTCCAAAACTTAATCCCAAGATTTTGTCACTTTCATGATCTTTGGCTGTAAGCATTAAAATAGGGACATTTGTTTCTTTTCTTAATATTTGGCATACTTCTATTCCATCTTTCTGGGGCATCATAATATCCAGAATTACAAGATGATATGTATGTCGACGGAAAAGAGCTAGCGCTTTTTCTCCATCTCTAGCAATGTCTACTTCATAGCGTTCTCGTTCTAAGTAAGCTTTGATAAGATGACAAATCTCTTGTTCATCATCAGCTACTAAAATACGTATATTCTCCATAAGAAGGCCTCACTTTCATTTATCACAAAATCCTTTTTCTTACATATTATAAAGTTGATTATGGAGATTAGTAAATAATATAAAAGTTTAGGTGTTTAATAAAATGGGTACATAGTATTTTATTCTCATATTAAATTAAATTAGTTTCAAAAGTAGAATATTTTGTATACAGGATTAGGCGAAAATAAGACGATTTTTATCAGTGTGAAAAAAAATAATACTTTTCATTTTCAGATAATTGATTTAAGATAGGTTAAAGAGGAAAGGAGGGAGAAGATGATTCGTAAAAAGCCGTATATATCACTTTGCTTTATTTTTGTTTTCTCCCTATTTATATTTTCTCATCATGCAGTACCTCATCATAGTGGAGATCATTCATCTACAGCTGTTGTAGATGAAACACACATTCATTCTTTAAAAGACATATCAAAAGATGATAAAAAGGCGGTATTGTGGAGTACTGTAGCAGTTACGCTTTTGCTTACATTTTTGTGGCTATCTCAAGCTGTCAAAAATCCGAGCTTTCACAAAGACCGACATTTTCTTTTATCTGTCTTTTATCAATCATCGTACTTTGACAAAACATCGTTCGCCTCAGAAAAATAAACAAGATTTAAAGGAGGAATTTACGATGATGTTTTGGATTCGTGCACTAATGATTGGGTCTTTTTCACTTACAGCACTAAGCTTATTTGCATTTCAAGGGGTAGAAATCTTTCATGCTTTTGTTAACATGTTCGGAAAAGATACAAACATTTAAAAAATAAAAAAGAAGGATTGCTCCTTCTTTTTTTATTAAGAGCTGAGCTCCATTTCTTGGAGGTCAGTTTCTTTTTGTAGTTTTTTACGATAAACAAAAGCAGAGACATTAATACTAATCTCATATATGAAAAGAAGTGGGATGAGAACAAGAATATCGGAAATAAAATCTGGTGGGGTAAGTAAAATAGACGTAACAGCTATAATGAAATAAGCAATTTTACGTGATTTTTTTAAAATGTGTGGTTTTAATAAACCAAAAGATGTTAAAAACAAAACAATAGCCGGAAGCTCAAATAAAATTCCAAACGGAAGAGTTAAACGAATTAAGAAACTAAAATAATTTTGAGAGGTATAAAACTGTATAAAATGAGCCCCTGCTAAATCTTGCATAAATGAAAGAACAATTGGAAACACAATAAAATATCCAAAAGAAATCCCCCCAATGAATAGAAAGAAAAGGGAAGGAATGAAAAGAAGAGCCCCTCGTCGTTCATGAGGTTTTAAAGCAGGAAGTACAAATTTCCATATGTGATAGCCTGCAATCGGAAGTGTGAATGCTATCGCACATACAGCTCCAATTTTAAAGTAAATCCACAACACATCAGATGGACCTAACAAAGCAAGCTTTACGTCCAATCCTTTGACAAGCAAACTATAAATCTGTTCTACAAAAAAAAGCGATAAGGCAAGTAGCGTTAAAAAACTGCCAATAACATAAAGAAGTCGCTTCCTCACTTCTTCTAGATGCTCAATAATATTTAATTCTTTAGGATCCATATTCCTCTTTCACTCCTTCTCTAAAACTAAGGTTCATTTCTTAATGATAATAAAAGATTATAAAGCTAGTTTTAATACTTTGTGAAAATAAGAAAGGAGAGAAACTTAAGAAAAAAGGCTTGTTTTTTTCTCTGTTTTTACGTGATTTCTCTTTTTTCTTTGTTTTTATAGAGGAAGATAGGTCTATCTTTCTTTTAAAACGCTTCTATTTTTAGAAAACGTTTGTAAATTTGTAAAGAAGAACTCTTAAACAAGTCCAAAAAAACGCAAATTATCTCATTTATTGTCAAATTATCTTACTTATATGTAAAAGTTTTTAAAAGACTACATAAGCAAAAAGAATCTTTTAAGAATAAAAATGAAGCATGTATGAAAAGAAAAAAGAGGATATTGTTCTTTCTTAATTTTATAGTCCTGTGAAAAAAGTTAGAGAACCATTATTGTTCTTTACAACGCTTCATAATCAATTTACAGAAAGTTCTTATAATGAGGGAGCACCCTAATTTAGAAAGGAGAACTTTCGTGGATAAACAAAAATTAGAAGGAATGATTCAAGAGTTTAGTGAGGAAACAATGCAACGTAAAAAAATAGATCGACGAGCATTTATAGAAGGCGCAGGAAAAATTGCAGGTCTTTCGCTTGGCTTTGTTATTGCCCAGTCTATAGGAGGATTGGATGTTCAAGCGAAAGCAAAAACGATAAAATTTAGTAGCTATCCTTTTACTCTTGGTGTTTGTTCTGGTGATCCTTCTCCACAAGGAATTGTTCTTTGGACAAGGTTAGCTCCTGATCCGTTAAATGGTGGTGGGATGCCAAATGAAGTAGTGAAAGTAGAGTGGGAACTGGCCAAAGATGAAAACTTCAAACGCATCGTAAAGAAAGGAAGTGCTACAGCTTCTCCAAATCTTGCTCACTCTGTTCATGTAGAAGTAGAAGGATTAAGGTCTAATGAGGTTTATTATTATCGATTTAAGAGCGGGAACGAACTTAGCCCTGTTGGCAGAACAAAAACATTACCTAAAAGAAGTGAAGAAGTACAAAAACTTACATTTGCTTTTGCTTCCTGTCAACAGTATGAGCATGGTTATTATACAGCTTATAAACATTTAGCTGAGGAGGAGTTAGATGTTGTCTTTCATTTAGGTGACTACATATATGAATACGGACCAAACGAATATGTCTCCTCTTCTGGAAATGTAAGAACCCATAGTGGACCAGAAATTATCACGTTAGACGATTACCGAAATCGCTATGCGCAGTATCGCTCAGATGCGAACTTAAAAGCTGCACATGCCGCTTTTCCATGGATTGTAACATGGGATGACCATGAAGTTGAAAATAACTATGCAAATAATATACCTGAAAAAGGACAATCTGTTCAGGCTTTCATAAAAAGGCGTGCAGCTGCTTATCAAGCATATTATGAACACATGCCATTACGAAAAACATCGCTTCCAAATGGAGGACATATGAGTTTATACCGCGATTTTTCTTATGGTCAACTTGCTTCATTCAATGTTCTTGATTCAAGACAGTATCGTGATGACCAGGCAAACGGAGATGGGAGCAAGCCACATTCAGAAGAGTCACTGAATCCTAATCGAACAATGCTTGGCAAACAACAAGAGAATTGGCTTTTCAAAAACTTAAATAAGTCAAAAGCCCACTGGAATATTCTTGCTCAGCAAGTTTTCTTTGTACAACGGAACTTTGGGGTAAATGGGGAACAAATTTATAGTATGGACTCTTGGGATGGTTATCCTGAAGCTCGCAATCGTATTATTGACTTTGTTCAAAAGAAAGGAATGAATAATTTAGTCGTTTTAACAGGAGATGTTCATGCAAGCTGGGCTTCTAATATTAAAACAGACTTTGATACCGCATCTTCTTCTCTTGTTGGAGTTGAATTTGTTGGCACATCTATTACTTCAGGTGGAAACGGAGCAGACAAGCGAGCAGACACAGACCGCATCTTAGCTCAAAACCCCCACATTAAATTTTTTAATGATTATAGAGGTTATGTGAGATGTACCGTAACTCCTGAAAGTTTTCAAGCTGATTACCGCGTTCTTCCTTTTGTAACAGAACCAAACGCCGCTATTTCTACAAGGGCATCTTTTGTGTATCATAAAGATCAAACAGGCTTAAAACAGATCGGTACAAATGCTGTTCCATATGGTTTGAAAAAATCTACTGAAGTAGAGGAAGATCGGATTATAGCACATAGTAAGGCACATACAAAACAGGTAAACAAACTGAAGAAAAAGGTTGAAAATTAATCACAGGAGGATGGAAAGCTAATGTTGGCTAATATCGGAATTCCAGGACTTGTTTTAATTGTTATTATCGCTCTTATAGTATTTGGACCGTCTAAACTTCCAGAAGTAGGACGAGCTTTTGGAAGAACATTAACAGAATTCAAAAGTGCAACAAAAGGGCTTGTTTCAGATGATGAAGAGACAAAGAGTCAGACGACATTAGAAAAAAAGAAAATTAACTAACAATGCTTTACTAAAAAGATTATTGAAAAAGCGAAAGAAATGAATCATTTCTTTCGCTTTTTTATTCGTATTTTTGGAAGAAGAATGGTTTTCCTTTTCTCCATTCTGCAAATATAACATCTTTATAATCAAAAATGTTATGGTTGGCAAGTTGTTGTTGTAGCCATTCTTCATTAAAGCCTGCTTTTGTCAAATTATTGTAAAGGACCTCTCCATCAATAATAAGGGTAACAGGTAAATAAACAGGTTTGAGTTCTAAATGAAGGTCTTCAGTGGTTGGAGGAGCATACTGTGATTTTGGAAGTACGCTGATTATACCGTTTGTTTCTAGAATAGCAAATTCAACTTCTTCAATAGAAAAAAAACCTTGTTGACGAAGAAGATTCTGAAGCTGATTAAGATCAAGCTTACTTTTAGAGAGTGATTTATATTGCAATTGTCCATGATGAATCACAATAACAGGTTCACCTTCAAGAAGCTTTCGCAATTTCTTAACTTTTTGAGTAAGCATTTCTGTTGTAAAAATAAGTATTCCCCACAAAATAGAAGCAAAGACGACTTCTTTTACATTTACCTCAGGATCATATACAGCATTTCCGAGCAGTTCTCCTAAAATAAGCGCTGAGATAAAATCAAAAGGGGTAATCTGTGAGAATTGATTTCTGCCAAGAACTTTCGTAATCGTAAAAAGAACGATAAATCCAAAGAAAAGATCGAGTGCAATTGCTACATAGTGATTCATATTATATATTTACACCTACTTTTGATGTGCTTTTCTTATTGTTTTCTAGGAAGTGTTATTCTAAACAAAAAACCTTTTTCTTCTTCTTTGTATGAAGTACATAAAAAGCAGAAGTGTCGCCCATATTAACAAGGAGAAGGGAGGGAGAACAGTGAAAGTGTTGCTTATTATAGGTATGGTGTTTTTTGCGCAGCCCGTTTCATCAAATGTGACCCTACAATATAAAGGTGAACAGATTAAGAATATCGAACGGAAAGAATTTACGGAAGGTGTTCCAGGTTTTCCACTTCTTAATGAAGAAAAATACGAAGAACTTGTAGAAAACATAAAAAATGAAACATATAAACCAGCCACAGACGCCCACATTAACAAATATGGGGAAATAGTACAAGAGAAAACAGGTGAGATTTTAAATAAGGAAAAATTCAGGGATCGTTTTCTTACCCAATTTTACGGAAATGATGGGAATACAATTGAAATACCTATGTATACGACATATCCTAAAGTAGATAGTGAGCTTTTAGTAAATATTAAGACAAGGTTAATTGGCCAATATGTTACTTATTTTAATACACGAAATGAAGCAAGATCTCATAATATTGATTTAGCAACGGAAGAGATTAACAATACGGTTGTTTTCCCAAATGAAACCTTTTCTTTCAATAAAACAGTAGGAAAAAGAACGTCAGATAGGGGATATTTGAAAGCACCTGTTATTGTTAGAGGTGAACTAGCCGAAGATATCGGAGGAGGAATTTGTCAAGTTTCTTCAACCCTATTTAATGCAGTGGAGAAAGCGGGAACTGAAATTGTCGAACGCTACTCCCACAGCAAGCGTGTCACATATGTACCTGAAGGAAGAGATGCGACTGTTAGCTGGTATGGTCCTGATTTCCGATTCAAAAATCAGTATAACCAACCTATTCTCATTCGAGCTCATACATATGGATCACAAATGATTGTGAGAATTTACTCCTCAGAAGAGATTAATTATAACCCCAATAAGGTACCTAACCCTTCAAAAGAGCTCCCAAAAGAAAAAAGAACGATAAAACCTCTCTCTTATTAAGATGGGAGGTTTTATCGTTCTTTCACAATTAGAAGCAAAATTCGATATAAAAGATAGACACCAATATAAGCACCTGAAATAAGTAGAAAGGGATTTAACAAAATGGCATGAATAGTTGTCATAAATACACGATCTTCTTGAAGAACATCATGAATTGCTAATGATACAATATCTCCAAACAGGAGGATAGCAACAAAAGCGAACACATTGAAGACAAAATTAAGCACAGTATATTTCTTCTGTAGAATTAGCATGATGAAAGGAAAAATCAGGCTTCCTAGAATTAAAATGATTTTCATTTTATTCCCCCTTTTTAGAATAAGTTCGTTTTTAGTATAGCCATTTACGTAAAACCTCTATCCTTACTTTCCCTACTAGCTGGAAAATTAACCTTTTATTAATTTAATTAAACTATGTTCTAAAAGATAAATATAAGACATTTTAGAAAGTCCAAACCTTTTAAAAATAAAGGAATAGAATAAGTAGAAAGCATACCGGAAAAGGAGAAATGTGAATGCTTGATAAATATAGAAAAATACAAATAGACTTTACAGAATTTGATTCTCTTTACATTCCTCTTGATGTTCCAGTTATTTTAGAGATTGATTGGAGAGGGGTCAGCTACGAGTTTCTTATTAAGTTAAAAAGCGGAGAAAAGAATATGCTTGTTTTAGGATCAGGTGGAGGAGCAAACATGGAAATGCCAAACGGCCCGCCCTATTTCCAGCGCCACTCTTGGATGGATGATTTTAAAGACTCTGTTATTTACTATAATGATCCAACGCTTTATTTAGGAAAACTTCCACTAGGATGGGGACAAGGCACAGCAGAGCGATTCTATTTAGAAGAAATTGCGCTTATTTTACTTAAACTCTTTAAAAAAATTCAATATGAAACAAAAGATGTTGTTTTTTACGGTTCTTCTGGCGGAGGGTTTATGTCTATGATTTTAGCAGGGTATATACGAGGATCTAAAGCGCTTGTTAACAATCCTCAAACCTGTTTAACAAGATGGTTAAAGACTCCTGTACAGAATGTATTTAACTTATCATATCAAGGTCTAACAACTGAAGAAGTAATCAGTAGATTTGGCAATCGAATCAATGTTGTCCAATTTTTTAAATCTAGAAAGTACGTCCCTGAAATTTACTATCTACAAAATGGAGCATGTGAATTTGATGTTACAAATCATCTTATTCCGTTTCTTGATGAGCTCCAACATATGGATGAAAAATATGAAGTAAAAAATGTGAAAATTGATTTGTATTATAATAAAAAAATGGGCCATGCAGCTCTTGGAAAACCAGAAACCGTTTTGTATACCCAAAAAATCAGAGAAAACTAAAGCGCTCTTTACTATAAAGAGCGCTTTCTGCTATTGAATGATTGTAACCTCGAATCCTGCATTTTTAGCTCTTACAGATAAAGCTTCAGCATTTTCTCGTGAAGAGAAAGCCCCAATTTGGACTTTAAAGAGATTGTTCTCAGTAGCAATAAAACTCGAAAATCCTTTTGTCTCTGCTTCAGATGCTAACCGTTCGGCATTTTCTCGTGAAGAGAAAGCCCCAATTTGAACTTTGAAAAGTGATGCTTGCTGTTTTCGCTGAAGATTAAAAGCACGAGCCAATCCATTTACATGCCCACGGGCGATAGAAGTAATAAAGCTTGTATTTCCCAACTTAGCGACATCATTGGCATTATCAATAAATCCATTCTCCGTTAAAATAGCAGGCATATTTGTTTCACGCAAAACATGAAAATTTGCTGTTTTCTTACCTCGATTGGCAAAATCCACAGATTTTAAAACCTCTTCATGAATAAGGTTTTGATATGTTGTAGTAGGAGCGCCGATCCCTGGAAAAACATAATCCTCGTATCCTGTTCCGCCTCCTGCATTAATATGGATTGACAAATAGTAATCTGCATTCCAAGCATTTGCAGCATTTGTTCTTGCCGTTAAAGAAACGGTTTGATCTCCTGTACGGCTCATAAGAACGTAAACGTCTTCATATTCATTTACCAACATATTTCGAACGGCAGAAGCAATTTGCCATGTTAAGTTTTTTTCTAGTAAGCCATTGCTAGCAGCTCCGCTGTCTGTCCCTCCATGACCAGGGTCAATGAAAATTTTCACTATATCATCACCTCTCTTTATTGTATGGAAGAATAAGAGAAAAAGCTTGTACGAATGTCTTAATAATAGAAAAAATATTCATTATATAAAGAGAGAAGGGACATGATAAGAGAAGTTATGAAGTGAAAAAAGGACAAAAAGGGTCCAAAACTTTTTTTGTTTAGTGATAGAAAGGATATAAAAACGCTCTAATAAGAAGGGAAGGATAAGGAATCATAAATTCTTGTTAAAAGAATAAAAGGAAGTTTGAAAGAAGAAGAAAAAGGGAAGGGGAAGAGTGAACAAAAGCGAGAAATAGGATTCTCGCTTTTCTCCTTATGTAAAAAACGGCTTACAAGAAGAGTAAAGACTACTTGCTAGTTTTTCTTTTACAGCTGGCCATTCTTTATCAATAATACTGTAAAACACAGAATTACGATAAGAGCCATCTTTACGAATCATATGATTACGCAAAATCCCTTCTTTGACACCACCAATTTTTTCAATTGCCTTTTGAGAACGGATATTACGTTCATCTGTTTTAAATTGAACACGGCCAATGTTCAATGTTTCAAAACAGTACTTTAAGAGCAAATACTTTGTTTCTTTGTTGCAGTTTGTGCCCCATACAGAGGGAGAGAACCACGTCCAGCCAATTTCTAGGCTTCGGTTTTTTTCTGATATATTTAGAAACCGAGTTGTGCCGACTACTTTATTTGTTTTCCTTTCTAAAATAACAAAGGGAAACTCTATCTTCTTTTGTTTTTGAGATAATGCTTCTTGCACAAACTTTTGCATACTTTCTGCTTTTTCAAGATTATTTGGAAGGTGTGTCCAAATTTTATTTTCTTGTGCAATACGGTGCAATTTCTCCCAATGTTCAAAAATCATTGGCACTAGTGTGATAAACGTTCCTTCCCATCTTTTTTGTGAAATATTCATACCATTCATCTCCTTCTTCTTCATTATAATAAGAAATAAAAAGGAGAAGGGATTATATTTATAAAAAAGGATGAAAAGTTATTTTTATCCAGCTGCTTTCATAATCGCATAGATATGATTTGCTGCTTGATCAAGGTTTCGGTACTCTCTAGGATGTTCTGTTGTCATATAAGCAATTTGAAATACATCTCTTCGTTTAGAATAACAAACTGACAAAATTTGCATATTTGACGAAGATAGGGTTTTAGTGACATAAGCTTCAGAGAAGGGGGGGACTGTTAATTCAAAAAGCATTTTTTTTATTTCTAATAATGTCATGTTCTCCACGTGCCCCTTTCAAATTATGAGGGGATAGAACAGATTTGTCCCTGATAATTTAGTTTTAATGGATAGTACCTATAAAGCTAGATAGCTTCCTTAATCACAAGTTTATATTTTAGAAACGTAAGGGTATGCATCTTTCCTACAGTATACAGGATATATCCGGTAACTAAAAGGGAATTAGTCATTTCTTTACAATAAAGAAAGACTACCCGAATGACGGGTAGTCTATAGCCAAAACTATTCAATTGCTAATAGAGATTAGCGTTGTGTTCCTGATAATTGTTGTTGAGCAGAAGCAACAAGACGTTTTGTGATCTCGCCTCCTACTGAACCGTTAGAACGAGCTGTAGTATCAGCGCCTAATTGAACGCCAAACTCAGAAGCGATTTCGTATTTCATTTGGTCGATGGCTTGTTCAGCACCTGAAACGACTAATTTATTACGGTTTGCCATGTGTATCACCTCCTTGTAAGTGTAGAATGTGTTTTTTTTATTGCTCTCATACAATGTAATTTTTTCCAATAAAAGAACCTTTCACAGAATGTGAAAGGTTCTTGTTATATTATGACCAAGGTTGGTCTGTTCCGATAGCTTGTGCAAGTGCTTGGCTATGTTTGCGTCGGTTTTTTCGTTCTTCTGCTCGTTGTTTTGCTGTATTATGAAGCATAATTTCCTCATCTGATTGTGGAATAACGCGTGGCACTCTTTTCGGCTTTCCGTTTTCGTCTAGAGCTACAAAAGTTAAGAAAGAAGTAGCGGCAAGACGACGTTCACCTGTTTTTAATGTCTCCGCAATAATTTTTACGAACACTTCCATAGAAGATGTTCCAACCCACGTTACGTAAGATTCTAAGCAGACAGAATGCTCAGGTCTTATAGGTGACAAGAAGTCAACGGAATCTGTTGAAGCTGTCACAGTTTCGCCTCGCGAATGGCGAGCAGCCGAAATGGAGGCAACATCATCAATATAGCTCATCAATTTTCCCCCGAAAAGCGTGTTATGATTGTTCGTATCTAAAGGAAATACGCGACTAGTTCGAACAACTAAAGATTCTTTACAATATTTTTCTGTTTGTTCATTCATGTTAGTTTGCTCCTCATTTAAAAAGACATCTTTTATAAGTTTTCCATCTTATTTTTTTATTTAAACAAAAATAAGATAGTTTGTCTTGTTGTTTGTTATAAGATAGACCATAAAAAAACCTCTCATAAGAGGAGAGGTTTTTTAAGAAGTTACCTTGTTCTTTTTGATTTGCTTGCTTCGAAGCTGCCCACACGCTGCATCAATATCTGTTCCTTGTTCAGCGCGCACACCACAGTTAATGCCGTGTTCCATCAGCGTTCCATAAAATTCAACAATAGCTTCTTTTGTGCTTCGTTGATATTGGTTGTGCTCATCAACTGGGTTATAAGGAATAAGGTTAACGTAAGAAAGATGACGTTTGTTTTTTAATAGCTTTGCAAGCTGAATGGCTTCTTCCTTATGATCATTCACATCGTGCAATAGGATATACTCAAATGTGATGCGTCGATTTGTTTTTTCTAAATAGTAGTCAATGGCAGGCATTAACTTTTCAAGCGGGTATGCTTTGTTAATTTTCATAATGCGTGTACGAAGATCGTTGTTTGGTGCATGCAGTGAAACAGCTAAGTTAATCTGAATGTTTTCATCTGCAAACTCACGAATTTTATGAGCAAGTCCACTTGTTGATACAGTAATATGACGTGCCCCAATAGAAAGTCCCTTTTGATCATTAATAACGCGGAAGAAATCCATCATATTGTCATAGTTATCAAATGGTTCTCCAATTCCCATCACAACGATATGACTAACACGCTCATCCTTGCCTTGTGAATCAAGATGGTGCTGAACGTTCATAATTTGCTCCACAATTTCACCGCTTGAAAGATCACGGTTTTTCTTAAGAAGTCCACTTGCACAGAACGTACAGCCGATGTTACAGCCAACTTGTGTTGTTACACAGACAGAAAGGCCGTAGTTGAATCGCATTAGTACTGTTTCGATTAAGTTTCCATCTTGTAATTTAAAGAGAAACTTAATTGTACCATCTTTTGATTCCTGTTTTACGGCTTGTTCAAGTGTTTGAATAACAAAATGTTGTTCAAGTAAGTCAATACAGTCTTTATTTAAATTTTTCATCTCTGAAAAATCTGTGACGCGCTTTTTATAAAGCCAATCCCAAATTTGCGCAGCTCGGAACTTTTTTTGACCGTTCTCTACAAGCCACGAAGTTAATCCATCTAATGTTAATCCGTATATGGAAGTTTTATCCATTTCCAACCCTCATTTCGAAACTTTACCTTTACTCACTTTAATATCTTACTGAAAAGTAGGGGGCAGAAGCAACCTATTTATTCATAAAAAGAAAAGGTTTATATAAATAGTGTACCAAAAAGAGAAGATGGAATGCTAGTTATGAATGATTTCCTAAAGAATAAAGACAATAAATCATCTATCATCTCTACGTTTAGCAGGCTCTTCAGGGATTAAAATAAGACCCATAATAAGCAAAAGACCGCCAATAATGCCAAAGTAACTTCCGTATTCTGTAATATGACGAATAAAATAGGACATAAAAATAAGACCAAGACCTAAAATAGCAAGAAAGACACCGTGAATATTTTGAATAAACATATGTAACCTCCATTTTTTACCTTATTTTCATTTTACCGCTTTTGTTAAGCTCCTGAAAGAGGTAAGGCTTGTAGTTAAGGTAAAGTTAAGAATAGAAGGCTTTAAAAATAATATTGAAGAAATTCTGGAACGTTTTGAAACCATTTATTCCAAAAAGGAAGTGATTCGAAATAAGACTGATCAACGTGTTTGGAGTTTTCTATATCTTTTTTTTAGTTGTTTTTCATTTTTTGTATAAATTGCTTATTATAAATGATGCAGTTTGATTCATCATTTAAGAAAAAACTACGTGAGTCTCCGTTTGCTGTTCCGATATCCACAAATTCTTCATCTTTTACAAGTACTTTTCCATGAAAAAAGCCGTGATTATAAACATAAACATCAGCACCTTTATCTACAAGCATTTTTAACTTTTGATAAGAGGGAGGGCGTGCGAAAAGGCGTGCATCCGTTTTCTCTGGAACTAGAATGGTGACGTGAACTCCTCGTTTTAGTGCTTGTTCAAGCTCATTCATAATAGAACGAGGAGGGAGAAAATAAGGCGTAGCAACGAAAAAAGATGAATTTGCTTCCTTTATCCATTTTTTCATCCGGTTCTCCATCCCTGAACCAGAAGTAAATAAAAAACGATAAGAAGCCTCTCCACCTTTTACAGTTTTGGGTAAAGATGGGGAAGGAATGCTTTCCTTACTATCTTCCTTCCAATCAAGAAGAAACTGTTCCTCTAGTTTGTTTATGCCTTCTCCTGTTATTCGGACATGATAATCATGCCATTTTCCGAGCTTTTTCTCGTGGCCAAGATATTCTTCACCAACGTTGAATCCACCAACATAATCAATAGATGAATCAATCATAGCTATGCGTCGATGATTGCGGTGGTGAGCACTATAAAAAGGATGTGCAGCGGAGATTTTTCGGCTGAATGAAATCTTTACATTGCTTTCTCTTGTAAGTTCATGACCGCTGATTAAGTCTACAGAAAGATAAACGTTAAGTCCCTGAGTTGCTTTTTCTTTTAAAAGAGAAAAAGGCGCTTTGTAAGTGCATCATTGCGAAGAATATAAAAGTGAAGATAAACAGAGCTTTTTGCTTTCTTTATATCTTGAAAGAGAGTCGAAAATAAAGTTTGCCCCTTTTTATAGAACGAAATGTTTCCGTTATAAATAGGAGTTTCCCATGCTGGATGTGTTTCGGTATAGTGTTTTTGCCCTTGTTGAACGTCTTTTATCATAATAAGCAGAAGTACTAACAAAATTAAAAGGGCTACTGCACTTCTTTTGATTAGCTTCACCATCATAATCGGCTCCTTCTAAAAAGCTCATTTTCATACAATGCCCAAAAACGGTAAAAGAATGTATGAATCCTTCGTTCGCTATACATAGAACTAACAATAGGGAATAAAAAAACCCTCTCGTTGAAAAGAGAGGGACCTGAATTTAGGTAATGCTTGAAGAAGCTATAATTACATACTTTCCTTCTTCCAAGTCTTCTATGTACTTTTCTACATCTGGAGAGGAAAGCTGTTCAAACGCTAATACTTTAGAGAGCTGTTCTATCTTTGACGGAAGTATACTGTTTACTGTATTTAGTAAAGAATAAGAGCCATAAGGTGAATCTACTAGTAAATTTTTGACACTCTCTTTTGAATGTTTATCTTCATTAACAAGTATTTTTATATCTTCTTCATAGCCTTCTTTATTCAAATCTTGTAAAGTTTGCTGAAGCTCTTCTTTAATATGAGCAACTTTTATCTTCATAGCAGTCTCTCCTTTTTGATTTAACAATGAACATACTTATCGTACAGAGAACCCATTCCCTTTTTCTCTTTTTTAAAACTTTTTGTACAAGAGGTTTTACTATCTAAAAAAGGGGGTAATTAAAAGCTCATGTGTAGAAATTTAGGGAGGCAAAGTAGAAATAGAAAATTTACATATAAAAATAAGAACTAAAAGAGAGATAAAAACCCTAACATTTCGATGCTATGAAGTTATACTTTGTTATTGTTTTATAGCTATACATCGCATATAGAATGGTAGCAAGTTATAGTAAAAACAAAACATATTTAGGGGAAGGGTCAGGAGATTACGATGCATAGAAATGATGATCTTTATAACTTTCTATTAGAAAGAACATGGGATTTAACTGAAAGTTGGTATGCGGACCTTGATAAAGTTGGGCGAGGTGGTGTGTATGCTTCAACAGATCCAGTCGTAGTAGAAACATTGAAAAAGCAAAACCATGAATTTCATAAACGGTTTTGTAAGCTGTTCTCAGAAGAAAGTGCTGTTTTTTATGAAGAATTTGAAGAATGGGTTATAGAAATTGCCAAAGATGAAGAACATGCACGAACACCAATTCATCTTATTTTACAAGAATTTTTTAATGTACAAACTCAATATATACAGCTGATTAATGAATTTGCTTCTCAATATAAAGATAAATATTCATTAGAAGAGATTAATCGATGGAAAGACATTACAATTAAAGCGTTTAATAAAGTAATTATGTGGTTTACAGAAGAAAGTCATAAGTACTCTGAATCTCGTCTAAAAGCTCAACAAGAGATGATTAATGAGCTAAGTTCACCTATCATTTCTTTAACAAAACATGTAGCGCTACTTCCGCTTGTAGGAGATATTGATACAGCTCGTGCTAAGTTTATTTTAGATAGCACATTAACACAGTGTACAGAGCGTGAGATTCATCACTTGCTTGTTGATCTATCAGGTGTTGTAATGATCGATACAATGGTGGCACAACAGCTCTTTCAACTTATTGAGACATTAAATCTAATTGGTGTGACAAGTACGTTTTCTGGTATTCGCCCTGAGATTGCGCAAACAGCCGTACAGCTTGGCATTAACTTTAATCGAGTTTCTATTGTTTCAACATTAGAACAAGCTGTGAAATTAAAAGATCTTACAAAATAAAAAGCAAAGACCTTTCTGCTTTTTTATTTTGTTTAGAATGCATATGGTGAAATATTGATAAGGAGGGGAGAGAAGTGAATGAAAAAACTCTACACTATTGGAATACGTATTGGGGAGAGAAAAAACAACCAAAAGAGGTAAACGCATGGAGTTTTGGGGGAGATTCAGACGGATTAGCAGACCTTGTCATAAAAGGCGTAAAAACAGCAACATGCTCAGGGTATTTGTTCTACGAATTGGAGCAAGAACCGCTTCCTAAGCAGGGTCAATACAGCATTGTGTTAAAAAGCAAAGAAGAACCTGTTGCGATTATTCGAATTTCTAAAGTTGAAGTAATGCCAATGAATGAAGTATCAGAAGAATTCGCTTTTGCAGAAGGAGAAGGAGATCGATCATATCAGCATTGGTATTCGGCACACAAACAGTTTTTTACAAACGAACTTCGAAAAATAGGAAAAGAGTTCTCTGATGATATGCTTTTAGTACTCGAGCAATTTGAACTAATACATATAAAAAGATAGAAAAAAGCCGCGGAAAAAAGATTTTCCACGGCTTTTGTTAACGAATTCCTTTCATTGCACGTTGAATAACCGGAGCAATAAGGAAAAGAAGAATACCAAGGACAATAGAAGCGCCTCCGATAATTCCAAAATACAAGGTTTCTGTTTCAGGTGTGTAAAGATCTACAATTGAAGCATTTAGAGCCTGAGCTGCTGCGTTTGTTAAAAACCATAAACTCATCGTTTGAGCTGAAAAGGCAGTAGGTGCTAGTTTTGTTGTTGCTGAAAGACCAACAGGGGAGATACAAAGTTCTCCTAGCACAACAACAAAGTAGCTCAGTACAAGCCATAGAGGGTTAACAAGTGCATTCTCTCCAGCGAGCGTGCCTGGAATAAGAATAACCACAAACGAAAGACCAGCAAAAACTAAACCAATAGAGAATTTTTTCGGTATTGTTGGTTGATGATTACCAAGCTTTGTCCATAAAAGGGCAAAAAGCGGTGAGAGGGCAATAATAAACAACGGGTTTAGAGATTGAAACCATGCAGGTGAAATCGAAAATCCACCAATACTTAAGTCTGTACGATTGTCTGCATATGCTGCTAAAATAGTTGATCCTTGTTCTTGGATTGCCCAGAACATTACTCCTGCCACAAATAGTGGAATGTACGCTAAAAGTCTAGAACGCTCTACTGTTGATGTTTTAGAACTGAAGTACATTGTCACAAAGTAACAAATTGGGATTAGTATACCTAGTATTCCAACAAACATAACGAAGGAGTCAATTGTAACCCATCCGCGTGGAATCATAAAAGTAAGCGCTGCTGCAATAACAATAAGGGCTATAATCACCACAAATGTGGTTCTTTTTCGCTCAGCAGGCGATAAGGGATTAGGTACAATAGTACCTGCAAGGCCAAGATTTTTTTTCTTTGTAAGAATAAATAAAAGTAATCCAAAGAACATCCCGACTGCCGCAATCGCAAATCCTAAGTGGAAATTATGCTTCATTCCAACTTCCCCGACAATTAAGGGAGCAATAAAGGCTCCAAAGTTAATTCCCATATAGAAAATACTAAAGCCAGAATCTCGTCGTGCATCAGTTTCACTATACAGATCTCCGACAATACTAGAGACGTTTGGTTTCAACATTCCTGTTCCAATTACGATAAGAACCATGGAAATAAAAAACATTGGAATATTTCCAGGCACAGCAAGAGCAATATGACCGAGCATAATAAAAATACCGCCATAAAATACAGACCGAGATGGTCCAAGTATGCGGTCTGCAATCCAGCCACCTATCACTCCAGACATATACACAAGTGAGCCATAAATGGACATAATAGCTAAAGCTGTAGACTGATCAAATCCCAGTCCACCTTTTGACACTTCGTAATACATGTAATAAACAAGAATAGCTCTCATTCCATAGTAAGAAAAACGTTCCCAAAATTCAGTGAAAAAAAGTGTAAACAATCCCTTCGGATGACCAAAGAAGCCAGTCTGAGGAACGCTTGACACAATTTTCTGTTTATTCATTTCCGACATCATGTAACCTCCTTTGTTACTTTACTATAATATATTTGTTTGGTTGGTGATGTCAAAAATAATGGTCTCATCCCCCTTTTATCTAGTTGTATTATCCGAAAATAGGAGTATATCCTTATTTTGACATAATTAAGAAATAGGGTCTTTGGTCATTTTTTTAATTTTGCTTGCCGAGCTTCTATTAAGATTTCTTATTTTTTCTATAATAGGAGTGAGGAGGAAGAAACCTATGATTAAAAATCTGTATGAAACACATTTAAAAGTAAAGAATTTAGAAGAATCCATTAGTTTCTATAAAAAGTTAGGACTTCAGCTTGCTTTTCAAATTGAAGAAAGAAGACGGGCTTTTTTCTTTATTGGTGAAACGAAACAAATGCTTGGTTTGCAAGAGGTTAAAGAAGGTCAGGAAGTGATTAGAGATCATTTTGCTTTTAGTGTAGAAATGAAAGATCTTGAAGCCAGTTTACAATGGCTACGGGAAAAAGAGATTGAAATTCCAAAAGATTTCTTTGGCAAAGCACCTATAGAGCCAATTGTTCATATGTGGATGCCAGCTGCAAGCGTTTATTTTATTGATCCGAATGGACATAGCTTAGAGTTTTTAACACTTTTAAGTGATGAACCAGTGTATAAAGAAGACATTGTTTATTTAAGCGAGTGGAAAACATGTTATAAAGGTAAAGGAAAGTAAGAGAAAAGCTAGCTCTAGAGCTTCTGCTAAAGGATATCGTTTACAAGAAGCTAGTTTTTCCTTATACTCGTTTTATAAAAATATGAGAAAGGACTGAAGGAAATGGAGGCAGCAAGAATTACAACAGAAGATGAATTAAAGCAGGCATTTTCCATAAGAGTGGCGGTATTTGTAGAAGAGCAAGGAGTGTCGGTGGAAGAAGAGCTTGATGAGTTTGATACACTTGATGGCGAATGTGCACATGTTTTAGTTTATTACGATGAAACCCCTGTAGGAACAGGAAGAGTGAGAGTTGTGGAGGACATCGGTAAGCTTGAACGGATATGTATTTTAAAAGAGTACAGAAATTACGGTCTTGGTAAGGTTATTCTTGCCAAGCTAGAAGAAATAGCAGCTGAAAACGGCTTGAAGAAAACAAATCTTCATGCACAAACGAGAGCGCAAGGCTTTTATGAAAAGCTTGGATATAAAGTGGAATCAGACGTATTTGTGGAAGCTGATATTCCTCATGTTTTAATGACGAAGAAGCTTTTTTAACCTTTTAAAACGCGTAGATATGTTGCTGTTTTCTTTGTATATAATATAAGTTTCTATTGAATGGTTAGCAATTGAAAGAAGGATAATGAGTGATTATATAAAAGGGAAAGCCCTCTTTCTTTAGAAGAGGGCTTTCTCTTTTTTGAAAATCTGTAATAAATGTAGACCTAAAAGTGTTTTTTCAACATATGATAAAAAAGAGAATTTCTTTGTATAGAAAGGAAGAGAACGTTGATTCATATCGTAAAGCCGAGAGAAACGTTAACAAGCCTTTCCTTTGATTATCGCTTACCGCTTTCAAGTCTTATTGCAGCAAACCCAACTATTGTAAACCCAAATATTCTTTATGTTGGTCAACCTATTACAATTCCTAATTTAAGAGACCCAAGTGAAATTCCTTATCGTATCGAAATTTCTATTACAAAGCGGACTTTAACACTAAAAAATAATGAAGCTGTTGTAAAAGTATATCCAATTGCTGTTGGCAAAATGTTAACAGCTACGCCACAAGGTGAATTTGTAATTGTAAATAGAGAGCCAAATCCAGGTGGCCCTTTTGGAGCTATGTGGCTTAGTTTATCAAAGATTCATTATGGAATACATGGCACAAATGATCCAAGTTCAATAGGCAAATCGGTTTCTCTTGGGTGCGTTCGTATGCACAACAAAGATGTGCTAGAACTTGCCAGGATAGTGCCGAATGGAACGGGCGTCTCTATTTCTCTTTAGTGAGCAAAAAACACTTTATTTCTCATCTTTCCTTTTTGAAGGAAATACAGGATGAGAAATGAAGTGTTATTAGATTGCTTTTTAAAAGTAAAAATAGACGATGTAATTCAGAAACCTGGAAGATGATTTTTTTGAAAACGCTTTCCTTAGGAGGGATTATTTGAAAAAGTTATGGCGAGTTATTGTGCTTTGTGTAGCTATATTCGGAACGTTGTCTTTTTTTAATGAACCTGCTTTCGCTCAATCCTCTTTTATAAATGGAACATACGGAGGTAAAACATACAAGCTTTTCATTCCATCTTCTTATGATGGAAACAAAGACTATCCTCTCGTTGTGATGCTACACGGATGCAGTCAAAGTGCGGATGATTTTGCAAAAGGAACAAGAATGAACGAGCTTGGGGAAGAAAAAGGGTTTCTTGTCTTATATCCTGAACAATCTTTATTTGCAAACGTCAATAAATGCTGGAACTGGTTTAGTGTCTCTAATCAACAAAGAGGATGGGGAGAACCTGCTACTATTGTAGGGATGATTAATAAGGTTAAAGGAACGTATAGTATTCAAAATCAAAGCGTTTTCGTTGCAGGACTTTCAGCAGGTGGGGGGATGAGCGTTATTTTAGGCGCCACATATCCTGAGCAGTTTGCAAGTATTGGAGTAAGCGCAGGTCTTGAGTACGGGGCATCAAGCAATGCTTTTTCTTCATTTTACGCGATGCAAAATGGAGGGCCTAACCCTAACCTTCAAGGAAAGTATGCATACGAACAAATGGGGAAGAATGCGCGCGTTATGCCTGTTATTGTGTTTCATGGAAATGCGGATAGAACAGTTGTGTTGAAAAATGGAAACCAAGTTATCAGTCAATGGGCGACAACAAACGATTGGGCTGATGATGGAATTCTAAATGGAACGATTGATGACCAAGCGGATAGCGTAGTAGAAAAAACAAAGCAAGGAGGTAAAGCATATACACAATATAGCTATACAAATGAGAATGGACAGATAGTGTTAGAAAAATATATTGTAAACAATATGGTGCATGCTTGGTCTGGTGGATCCCCGTTAGGAAGCTACACAGATGAAGAAGGTCCAAATGCAAGTGAAATCATGTGGAGTTTTTTTGAAAAGAGGCTACCTTGAAAATACGCGTTTCTCTTAGAGAGAAACGCGTATTTTTTATAGAAGGTTTTCATAACTTTAAAAGAATAAAAGTTATGTATTTTAGGAATAAGGTAGGAAAAAATTCTTTTTTATGTTATGATCTGTAATGTTTGGAAAGGAGGAGGAAGGATGGAACAACCAAAAAATCCCGGATTAGCTGCAGTGTTAAGCTTTTTAATTGCTGGACTAGGGCAAATTTATAACGGTCAGTTTGCAAAAGGCATCATTTTTATTATTGTATATTTTTTTAGCTGGTTATTAACGTTTGTTCTTATCGGCTTCATTACAACACCTATCCTTTGGATATGGGGCATGTACGACGCTTATAAAGTGGCAGAACGTCATAATAAAAGAATTTCAAATGGTATGTAATCGGTGTTATACATAGTTGAAAAAACCTATTAGTGAACAACTAATAGGTTTTTTTGTTTTAATTGTAAAAGAAGATAATAATATGATGTAAATCATTCATAGTGTAAGCTGATTATTAGACAATTTCTTTCGGTTCTCGTAATATTTATTTTTGAATAAACGACTGGAGAATACCTTAACATAAAGAGAATTTTTTGTCTTATTCAACATTTTAAAGAAGTCAATCTCTTTCTGAAGTCTTTTATATAAGAGGAGGATTAGAATGTCAGGAACAACTGAATCAAAAACACTTCATGATATTAAATTTTCTGTGCTTGACCTTGCACCAGTGAATGAGGGGAGCACACCAGCTGACGCTTTTCGCAACAGCTTGGATCTTGCACAACATGCGGAGGAATGGGGATTCAACAGGTACTGGGTTGCTGAACATCATAATATGCCTGGAATAGCAAGTTCTGCAACATCTGTTGTTATCGGATATCTAGCAGGGGGAACGAAGACGATTCGTCTTGGTTCTGGGGGAATTATGTTACCGAATCACGCATCTCTAGTTATCGCTGAACAGTTTGGAACATTGGAGTCTATGTATCCTGGTCGCATAGACCTAGGTCTTGGACGTGCCCCTGGAAGCGACCAAAATACAGCAAGAGCATTAAGAAGAACGCTCGGTACAACTGGGGATGAATTTCCCCAACAGCTGGAAGAATTGCGCGCTTATTTTTCTGAAAATAGCCGTTTTGTGAAAGCTATTCCAGGTCAAGGATTAAATATTCCGATTTGGCTTCTTGGGTCAAGCGGATTTAGTGCACGTCTATCAGGGCGTCTTGGTCTGCCATTTGCTTTTGCAAGCCATTTTGCACCAAATTATACGATTCCAGCTTTAAAAACGTATCGGGATCATTTCACGCCATCAGAACATTTACAAACTCCATATGCGATGGTAGGTGTAAACGTTGTTGCAGCAGATACAGAAGAGGAAGCAAAGCGTCTTGCAACATCTCAGCAACAGCAGTTTTTAAGCTTAATTCGCGGTACACCAACACAGCTTAAGCCGCCAGTTGATGATATGGAACAAGTATGGACTCCTTATGAAAAGTCGATTATTGCAGAAAAATTAGACTCTACAATTGTTGGAACAAAAGAGACGGTGAAAGCGAGACTAGAGCAATTTCTAGCTGATACAGATGCAGACGAAATGATTATTAACTCACAAATTTTTGATCACAAAGCCCGTCTTCGTTCTTACGAAATTATTGCTGAATTAATGAGCTGAAAGAAACCAGCATAGAAGTCTTTTTCTGTGCTGGTTTTTTATTGCTTTTACCACACTTATTACCATTTCACTACTATTACATATTTGAAATAAAATTGTAATATAATTAATCTCCCTTTCATCATTTCTCATGATATACTTTTTAAAGAAAAAAATGTTGGTTTTAGTCGTTTCTTGCCAGTATTGGCTTTTATAAATAAACAATGATCGATAATATAAATAACCTTAAGATTCTCTTCTTCATAATACATATTAAGAATACATACTGACACGTGAACTATAAAGAAGGTAATGGAATCATCGAACGGGAAAGAAAGCGGAGGAAAATGTTTTGAAAAAGAAAATGATCGCATTTAATGCAACGGTAATGTTAGGGCTAAGTGCTGTACTTTCAACACCGACATATGCTCAAACAATGAGCGAAATGCAAGCTCAAAAGCAAGAAGTTCAGAAAAAACAAGCTGATGTTCAAAGCAATTTGAAAGAAGCAGAAGACAAGCTTAGCAGTCTGAAGAGCGAACAAAAAGAATTAATTGCTCAGCTTAATCGTTTAAATCTAGCAACGGAGAAAAATAACGAAAAAGTAGAAGAAACAGAAAAGCAAATTACAGAAACAAATAAAAAAGTGAAATCACTAGAAAAAGAGATTGATGAATTAAAAGAAAAGTTAGCACAACGCGAAGAAGTTATTAAAGAGCGTGCTCGTTCTCTACAAAAAAGTGGTGGAAACGTAGACTATGTTTCTGTTATTCTTGGATCTGCAGATATCGGTGACCTTATTGGTCGCGCTTTTGCAGTAAATACAGTAGCTGAAGCTGACCGTGATCTTTTACAAGAAACAAAAGATATGCAAGATAGCCTAGAAAAGAAACAAAAAGAAGTGAAAGAAAAACTTTCTAGCTTAAAAGATATGAAAGCAGAGCTTGAGGAAATGCAAGCACAGCTTGAAACACAAACAGCACAAAAAGACAAAGTAATGGAAGACCTAAAAGCGCAAGAGATGGACAGCGCAGATATTAAAGCAGCCTTAGAACAGCAATCAAGTAGCTTAAAAGATCAAGAGTCTAACCTTGATGAAAGCATCTCAGCTGAACAAAAGCGTCAAGAAGAAATAAAGGCGCAGGAGGCAGCGAAAAAAGCAGCTGAAGAGGCAGCGAAAAAAGCAGCAGCTGAAGCGAAGCAAAACACAGAAAGTAGCAGTGCTGAAGTAGCACAAGCACCTCAAGCGAAAGCTGCTCCTGCAGCATCAAAATCAACAACTACATCTGAAGAACGTTCTTCTGTAAAAGAAGAGACTACATCTACACCATCTTCAAATGTCAGCTCAACGCCAACATCTGGAAATGTTGTAACAGTAGGAAACAAATGGATCGGGAACTCTGCTTATGTATTTGGTGGAGGACGTACACAGTCAGATATTGATAATGGACTTTTCGATTGCTCTAGTTTTGTTCGATGGGCATATGCTCAAGTTGGCGTAGACTTAGGGCCAATGGGGGCTGTTAGCACGGATACGCTCAAACATAAAGGAACAAAAGTATCAGCAAGCAGCATGAAACCAGGAGATCTTGTTTTCTTTGACACATATAAAAAAGATGGACATGTTGGTATTTACGTTGGTGGAGGCCAATTCATCGGTGCACAAAGCTCAACAGGCGTTGCTATTGCTAATATGTCTAGTGGATACTGGGCTGATCACTTCTCAGGTCACGTTGTGAGAATCTAACTAGTCTTTAAAAAGCGCTCTTAGTGAAAACTAAGGGGGCTTTTTTTATCAGTTTGAAAAGCGCTGCTTAATGCACTATTATAATGAAGAAAGAGATTTAGGAGGAGTATAGATGTTAAAAGAGAATGTAATGAAAATGCTAGAAGAAAAGCAAACTGCTCAGGATTCAATAGAGCTTTACAAAGACGAAATAACATACATAAATGAAAAAGAGCTTATCTCTCGGGTATCTGTGAAAGAAACAGATTCGTACACTCGTTTTTTTGATGCGTATATTGAGCGAGTAAATAAAGAAACAGAGGAAATGATAGCAGAAGAAACACCTTCAAATTTTCTAGACAAGCCGCTCTCTTTTTTAAAAGAGAACATGGAGGAGTTTGCATACACTGAATCGCCTCTATTTGAGATGATTGGAGTTGAAGGGGTAACGCTTGAGCTTGATGATGTTTTTCGTTACTATAATGTTCTTCTTGGACTAAAAGTACAGAAGAAATGGCATGATGTGATTAAAACGTATCTTTCAGAAAAAATAAATGGAGGAAAATTTGAGCTTAGCTTTAATGGGAATGATGGCCTCTGGGATGTAAACTTTGCTCTTGATGGAGTGCAAGGTTTTCACGAAGGAATGAGTATTGGAGAAGCATATAAGCTTATTTATACCTTTCTATTTAATCTTGTTGTTCAAACAGAAAAATAAAAAAGCAGGTTTTTACCTGCTTTTTTATTTTGTGAAAAAGTTTTCTGTATAATATGGCTGTGCTTCTTCATTAAAAGCAACGCCAACGCCTAACCGTCTAAAGTCAGGTTGTAAAATGTTTTTACGATGACCGAGCGAGTTCATTAGCCCTTCATGTGCAAATATACTGCTGAATTGCCCGTATGCAAGGTTTTCTCCTGCTACCGTAAAGCGAATATTATCCTCTTTCATACGATCAAATGGAGATTGACCTTGGAGGTTTTGGTGATCAAAATAATTATGTTCAGCCATATCTTCACTGTGAGCGAGAGCCGTTTCTTTCACTTGATTGTCCCATGTTAAAATAGGAAGGCCATGATTTACTCTGGCGGCATTTGTGAGATCAAAAAGTTGATATTCAAACCCTTTTTGAAGAGCTTCACTGCCTTTTGTATAAAAGTCTTGTTTATCTTCTTCAAGGCTTTCATTCATAATCTGGATCGATGTAACTGTATTATTTTCATGCTTGTCATAGAAGATCGTAACGAAACTATGCTCAAGTTTGTACATATCATAATCTCGGTCTTTTTCTAATTTATAGTACACAAACCCTTTACGTATTTCTGTAAGGGGATCACCAAGCGTTTTCTCAACCGTTTCTTTTGTTGAACCACGTTTGATTCCTTTTGTAGAAGAAATTAAATCTTGGTTCGTATATAGTCCAACAACTTGATTTTCTTGATTGTAGGCTACCATCATAAAGTGCTCATAGTTTTGGTGATAAGCTACCCATTCTACTCCATATTCATTAAGTGTTGAACGCTGTGGTTGTCCAAGCGTTTTCTCAACACTTGTTCGATCATCTCCAATCTCAACATTATAAACAGAAAAAGTTTGATTTTCTGGCACGTCTAGATTAGGCTTCTTCACTTCTTTTGGTTTCTGTTCTTCTGAAGTAAAGGGAAGGGCAGCAATTGCTTCATCAACTTTACCTGAAAGTTCTGTGAGCCCTGTGGAAAGTTTAGCAAATGTATCTTGGACATCAGGATTATCTTCAATTGTTTGAATTTTAGATGTTATATGGTCAATGGCAGACCGTGGAGAAGGATCTTCCGCAATCTTTTGTAAAGTGGGCCAAGAAAAGTACAGCACAGCAATGAGAATAATCAAAGAGAATAGTTTCCTCAATATGTCACCTCCTATGTTCTATTGTACCTAAAAAGAGGATAAAAGGAAAAGAGAAAGGAAAGAAAAGAAATTCTGTTAAAAGTTGAATATTTAGAAAATTATTGAAAAAAAAAAGCGTTCATGCTATATTTTTAATAAAATAGAGAAGCTGTGCTATTTATTTTCTTATGCCCTTTGTCCCAAATTCGCCTAAGACCTAAAGGAGGAGAGTTATGATGGAATCATACGTTAAAGTTGGGAACCTTCGTGTGTCCCCTATTTTATATGACTTTGTAAATGAAGAAGCTCTAAAGGGAAGCGGTGTTGAGAAAGAAGAATTTTGGAAAGGGTTTCAATCTATTGTCGAAGAACTAGCACCTAAAAACAAAGCATTGCTACAGAAGCGTGAAGACCTCCAAAAGAGCATAGATAAATGGCATAAAGAACATAAAGAAGGAACATCTATTTCTGATTATAAAGCTTTTTTAGAACGTATTGGTTATTTACAAGACGAAGGAGACGATTTTAAAGTCACAACAGAAAACGTTGATGAAGAGATTGCTACAATGGCGGGTCCACAGCTTGTTGTTCCTGTCAACAATGCGCGCTATGCTCTTAATGCAGCAAATGCCCGATGGGGAAGTTTATATGATGCGCTTTATGGTACAGACGTTATTCCAACAGAAGGTGGAAGTGAGCGGGGAAAAACATTTAATCCGTTAAGAGGAGATAAAGTTGTTTCATATGCTAAAAAGTTCCTTGATGATATTTGCCCTCTCGCAATTGGGTCTCATGAGGAAGTAACCAAATATACGGTTGACCGCGGCATTCTTGCAGCAGTACTTCAAGGGGGAGGCCGCACATCTCTTAAAACAGAAAAGCAGTTTGCTGGCTATTTAGGCAGCCCCGAAAGCCCCACATCTCTTCTGTTAAAAAACAATGGTCTTCATTTAGAAATCCAAATTGATCGTTCATCCCCAATTGGGAGTAGTGACCGAGCAGGAATTAAAGATATTGTCATGGAATCAGCATTAACTACAATTATGGACTGCGAGGACTCTGTTGCAGCTGTTGATGCAGAGGATAAAGTTGATGTTTATCGCAACTGGTTAGGACTTATGAATGGCACTTTATCTGCTACATTCCAAAAAGGAAATGAAACGGTTACAAGAACATTAAATAAAGACCGCACGTACACGTCTCCAGAAGGAGGAAGCATTACGTTGCGGGGGCGATCTCTTCTTTTTGTTCGCAATGTTGGTCATTTAATGACAACAAATGCTGTTTTGAACGAAAAAGGAGAAGAGGTACCTGAAGGAATTGTTGATACAGTGATTACATCCTTAATTGCAAAACACGATCTTTTGCAAAGTGAATCTTTTCGCAATTCCAAGAAAGGTTCGATTTATATTGTAAAACCTAAAATGCACGGCCCTGAAGAAGTAGCGTTCGCTAATACGCTTTTTAATCGAACAGAAGATACACTTGGTTTAGCTCGAAATACAGTGAAGATTGGTGTAATGGATGAGGAGCGCCGCACAACGCTAAACTTAAAAGCGTGCATTCGTGAAGTAAAAGAGCGGATTGTTTTTATTAATACAGGGTTTTTAGATCGAACAGGCGATGAAATTCATACTTCAATGGAAGCAGGCCCAATGATTCGAAAGCAGGATATGAAATCTGCTCTTTGGCTTGGAGCTTATGAAAAGTCAAACGTAAGTGTTGGTCTTTCTACCGGCTTAAAGGGAAAAGCGCAAATTGGTAAAGGAATGTGGGCAATGCCTGATAAAATGAAAGATATGCTCCAGCAAAAGAGTGCACATTTAGAGGCAGGAGCAAGCACAGCTTGGGTTCCTTCGCCAACGGCCGCAACGCTTCATGCTATCCATTATCACCGTATAAACGTAGCAAATATTCAGCATACTTTAATGCGCCAAAATCAACATGTGCGAGATGATATTTTACATGTTCCTGTAAGTAAGAATAAAGCTTGGACGGATGAGGAGATTCAAGCAGAACTTGATAACAATGCTCAAGGAATTTTAGGATATGTTGTGCGTTGGATAGATCAAGGCATTGGATGTTCCAAAGTGCCGGATATTAATGACGTTGGATTGATGGAAGATCGAGCAACACTGCGTATTTCGAGCCAGCATGTTGCAAATTGGCTTCATCATGGGGTTTGTACAAAAGATAGGGTAGAAGAAACATTAAAAAGAATGGCAAAAGTTGTAGATGAACAAAACAAAACAGATCCAAACTACAAACCAATGTCTGCTGATTTTGAAGGATCTATTGCTTTCCAAGCCGCTCGTGACTTGATTTTTAAAGGATATGAACAACCGAGTGGCTACACTGAGCCTATTTTACACAAGCGTCGTCAAGAAGCAAAAAAGAAAGAAGTAGCTCAAAAAACAAACTAAAAGGAGAAAAAGGAATGAATGTGTTTGAAGCAATTAAAACAAGAAGAACGGTTGGAGTTGTGAAACAAAATCCTGTTCCTCGAGATGTAACAGAGCAGATTCTTCAGTCTGCTGTATGGGCTCCAAATCATTTTCGAACAGAGCCGTGGCGCTTCTTTGTGTTAGAAGGAGATGGGCGTAACAAGCTAGCAACCGCTTTAGTAGATGCTATTAAAGAGGATATGGAAGATATAACAACAGAGGAAAATCAAAAAAGAATTGAAAAACAGCAAAATAATCCTTTTCGCGCTCCTCTTGTTATCGTAGTAGGGGTAGAGCCAAGTAATGAACCAAAAGTTCCATTAAAAGAAGAGTACGCAGCTGTAAGTGCAGCGATCCAAAATATGCTGTTAACGGCACATGCGAGCGGTCTTGGTGCGATTTGGCGTACAGGGGATATTTGTTATCATCCTAAAATTGCTCAGTCTTTTGGTTTATCAGAAAGAGGAGAAGTTGTTGGATTTCTCTATATTGGGTATCCTGCTAAAGAGCCAAAAACCGTTAAAAAGACTGATGTATCAACATATACAAAGTGGTTTTCGTAATGAAAAGAAGGCTTCCTTATTAATAAGGGAGTCTTTTTTATTGCTAATGGAAACAAGGGGTTTGGCTTAGTTATATTAAGAGTGACCACATATTGACCACATTTAATTAAGCAACTATATATTTTTGGATAAACTTCTCATTAAATTACCAAATTTGTGCGAAGTTTTTTCTTTTAAATCTTTTGTCATATGACCGTAGATGTTCATAGTGGTGTTAATATCACTATGCCCCAAAATTTCTTGTATTTCCTTTATTCCTGCTCCTGCTTCAATTAAAAGTGATGCATGAGTATGACGTAGAGAATGAGGAGTAAGAGATTTTGTAACAGAACTTTTCTTAAGCAATCTTTTCATGCGTGTTAAAACTTTGTTTGCTGATAAGGGGTACCCAGTAGGTGGAGTTACCCCTGTCAAGTA
>NZ_JALAMS010000036.1:0-1801 GCF_026790145.1 Priestia endophytica
GGAGACCTCCGAAAAAGTAAGAGTATTTCATTAAAACTCAAATGTTTTTTACAGAAAATGTATGATCTTTAAGGTATTCCCTTGATATAAGGCGCTTAGAGGGTACTTTTGAATGCTTTTTACTTTAGAAATTGTCTAAAAGGGCAGACTTATCCCTATGAAGATGATTGTCTTTTTCAAAAATCAGTCTACTCATCCTTTTAATATTTGATGCAATTGAGCTTATTAATGCATGAATGGATGTTCTTTCTATTCCGCGGTATCTACTACGTCTTAAACCATGGTTTCTTACTTTGTCTGCATGGCGACGTTCAATTAACCAACGATTTTTACTAGCTATTTTATATTCAACGGTCTGATAGTGTTCACGACCTCTTTTGTAATCAAAATAATAGTCACTAATAAATACGTTACGAACAGTTTTACTAGTCGTACACTTGGATCGTAATGGGCAGCCTTGGCATTGAGATTTTACAAAACGAAATTCATATCCTTTTTGACGTTCTTTTGTACGATCCCTAAACCTACTAGTTGCTATGCCATTAGGGCAAGTTACTTCCATTTTCTCAGGAGAAAATCGAAAGTCTTCCGGACTAAAGAGACCAGATGTAGATTGTCTCGTCTTCATCCAGCTAATATGACCAATTATATTGTTCTTATATAAAAACCGCAGATTTTTTCCGAACCAATAAGCTTTATCTGCCGTAATTTCCCTTGGTAGAACACCATGAGCTTCTTTAAATTGTGTAATCAAATTCATCAGTTGATCGCCATCTTCTGCATTGGCAGGGGTAACCTTTACAGCTGTAATAAATTCACTTTCTTCATCTATCATAATATGATCTTTATAACCTTGTATTTTACGCATATCGGATTTATGACCAGTTCTTGCCTCAGGGTCTACAACACTGATGATTCGATCTCTAGCTGTTTCTTCACGATCTAGTATCACTTTTTGTAACATTATTACAGATGAATTAGAATGTTCATTTTGGCTTAGTAATGATCCAGCGACTTTAACTATTTGAGTGGCAAGCTCTAATACATAAGGTAGCTTTTCATCACGAGTTTTACCTTTTAGATCTTCCCAAAGTCGTTCATACCGTTGTTGAAAATAAGCAGATTTCACCTGATCTACTAAACTTAAGTCATCTAGTACCCTTTTTAAAGCTTGTCGCACTAAGGTTAGCCATGTTGGAATGGCAACATCTGCAATAATGTGTGTTGAGTCAATGATAGCCCGTTTGGGCTTAGCTTTCATAAGCCCATACTCAATACATTGATTGATGATGTGTTGAAAGATTTGCTGGAATTTATCAAGGCCCACTCGATTGACACGAAAGTAGCTGATTGTTGTGTCATCAGGTAAATCATCATCAATGTTTAATCCTAAGAACCAACGATAAGCTAAATTAACTCGGATGTGCTCAATAACCTGCACGTCTGAAAGGTTATAAAGATACTCTAATAAACAAATTTTAAACATGAACTCAGGCTCTTCTGCTGGACGACCTCGGTTCTTGGAATAGCGATCAGAAAGCAAAATACGAATGAAAGAAAAATCTACTGCTTTATGGATTTGTCTTAATAAATGATCATGTGGCACTGTTTTTTCATAGTAATACTCATCCCGTGCAGAAATTTGCTTTGAATTCTCTTTTCTAAGCATGATAATCCCCCAAAAAGCTAATATAACTCTATTTTAAAGCATAAATTTACAATTTGGGGTTGGTTTTTTCGGAGGTCTCCAAGGAGGCCTTATCTCTCCCCTGTTAGCTAATATTGCTTTATGTGGAATGGA
>NZ_JALAMS010000037.1:0-608 GCF_026790145.1 Priestia endophytica
TCCTACAGTTTCTTGAATCATATCAACAACAGAACCTAATGTGATTAAAATCACAGGAAAAATTGCTGTGAATATACTGATTCCAAACCCTGGGGTTTTATCCAATGCAAACGTTTTTTGTGCACCTATTGATACAACTTCTCGGTTTGTATGGAACATACCGGGAGATAATTTCTCGATAACTCTTGGATACCATATACCAGCTATAATAACCGTTGGAATGGCAATAATAATACCTACAATTAAAACCATCCCAATATCTGCTCCATATTCAGAAGCAACGGCTGTTGCACCTGGATGTGGTGGAAGAAAAGAATGCGTTACTAATAAAGTTGCACTCATAGGAAGTCCTAATTTGATAATTGATATGTTTAATTCTTTTGCAATGGTAAATACAATAGGAATTAAAAGGACAAAAGCGACTTCATAAAATAATGTGATACCTATAATGAATGAAGCAAATACGACTGCCCACTGTATCTTTTTTTCACCAAATTTGTTAAGTAACGTCATGGCTATGCGGTGGGATCCACCTGCGTCTGCAAGTAATCTTCCAAGCATGGCACCAAGTCCAAAAATGAGACCTATATGGCCAAGCGTACCTCCTA
>NZ_JALAMS010000037.1:675-12547 GCF_026790145.1 Priestia endophytica
GATACAATAATTAATGAAACAAATGTGTTTAATCTCAACACCATTATCAAAATAAGTAGTAATATTACCCCAATAGCTGTAAACAATAATGGCATAGTAATCCTCCAACATAATAATTTTAATTCTATAGAACAATACACAGGGTATTTTATTTACATAAATAAGATGAGTCTGACCCTTTGGTTTTGAGTCAGACTCAATCCATCTATCCTAGGTATTAATCCATATGTGACCCACCGTTGATATCAATTTCTTCACCCGTAATGTACGATGCTTCTTCTGAAGCTAGGAAAGCAATAGTTGATGCAATCTCTTCCGTTTCTCCTGGTCTACCCATTGGTATTCCAGCAATCACATTATCAGCATCTTCTTTAGGAAGCGACTTCCAAATCTCAGTATTTACAAGGCCTGGAGCCACACAATTCACTGTAATTCCTTCTACTGCAACTTCACGAGCAAGGTTCTTAGAGAATCCTAAAACAGCAGCCTTAGATGCAGAATAGTGTGCTCCACCAAAGACTCCTCCTCCTCTTTTTGCAGATACAGAGGAAAGGCTTACAATCCTACCGAATTTTTGTTTTTTCATTGGTTCTAATACGGCTTGAGTACATAAGAATAACCCAAACATATTTACGTTAAAGACTTTAGTCATATCTTCCACTGTCATATCTTCCACTGTCACTTTTTGTGAAATTCCTGCATTATTAACGAGGATATCAATACGTCCATATTCATTTAAAACGGTTTCAACCATAGCGTCAACTGATTCTTTACTTATTACATTTAGTTCTACTCCTAATGCTTTTCCACCCGCATTTTGAATTGTTTGAACAGTATCTTGAATCCCATCGGCATTTAAATCAGCTACTACAACAGCTGCTCCTTGTTTTGCTAGTGTTAAGGCAATTGTACGTCCAATTCCTTTTTTTGATCCACTTCCTGTAACGATTGCTACTCTATCTTTTAATTCAAACATATCTTTATTCGCTCCTCAGGTTAAAATTTCTAAGATTATTTTCGTTTTTTTAAAGCATTTCATTTGCAGTACGAACAATATTTTCAACAGTGATTCCGTTAAGTTCCAACAGTTTTTCATATGGAGCAGATTGACCGAACTGATCTTGAACGCCAATTCTCTTTACCTTACCTTTGCCTTCTTCAGCAACTACCTCAGATACAGCGCTTCCAAGTCCATTTAAAATATTGTGGTCTTCCACTGTAATAATTCGTCCTACTTCTAAACATTCTACTACAGCTTCTCTATCAATTGGCTTAATTGTATGAATATCCAGTAGTTTTACAGAAATACCTTTTTTCTCTAATTTTTTTGTTGCTTCTAAAGCGAGATGCACGGTATCCCCATTTGCAATAATGGCTATATCCTTTCCATCCTTTAATTGTTTTGCTTTACCAATTGTAAACTCTTCCGTTTCATCGTAAAGCATTGGAACTTTATCCCTTGTGAATCGTAAATATACAGGTCCGTTTATCTTCGCAGCTTGCTCTACTAATTTTCTAGTAGATTGGTAGTCGGCTCCCATAATAACTGTCATATTTGGGATACTTCTTAAAACGCCCATATCTTCAATGGCTTGGTGACTTCCTCCATCATTAGCAGGAGTTAGTCCTCCATGGGAACAAGCAATTTTAACGTTCAAGTTTGGATAACAAACTTCTTGTCTAATTTGTTCAGCCATTCTTAATGAACCAAATACAGCGTAAGTGCTTACAAAAGGAATCTTACCAGTTGTTGCAAGCCCTGCAGCTAAACCTGCAGCATTTTGCTCGGCAATTCCAACATTAATGTGCTGATCAGGTAATTCCTTTATAAAATTGCTTGTTTTACATGATTTTGCAATATCAACATCAATTACATAAATGTCCTTGTTTTCTTTACCTAATCTTACGATTTCATCACCAAAGGCTTCTCTTGTAGCTTTTTTTGTTGTTAGAGTTTTTTCCATGATACTCATTATTTTAAACCTCCTGCAAGTTCTTCCATAGCTTGTTGATACTCTTCATCATTAGGAGCAACTCCATGCCATTCAGCGATATCCTCCATATAAGAAACGCCTTTTCCTTTCACAGTATCAAGTACAATACATTTCGGCTTTCCATTTTTTAATTCTCTAATTTCATCTAATGTTTCAACAATGTCTTCCATTGAATGTCCATTAATTCTCTTGGTTTCAAAACCGAAGGCTTCAAATTTCTTCTCTACGTCTTGAAGTGGCATAATCTCGTCACAGAAGCCATCAATTTGAAGACGGTTATTGTCTACAAAGACAACTAAATTATCCAATTGATACTTTACTGCAGTCTGAGCAGCTTCCCAAATTTGTCCTTCTTGACATTCTCCATCTCCTACTAACGAGAACACTCGGTAATCCTTCTTATCTCTTTTACCTGCGATTGCCATACCTACGCCGCATGATAATCCTTGTCCTAGAGAACCTGTTGAAATATCAATTCCCGGACATTTTTTCATATCTGGATGTCCTTGGAAAGGAGAACCATATTCTCTCAGTGTATAAATCGTTTCATATGGGACATATCCTAATAGAGCTAATGCAGAATATTGGATTGGGCAAACATGCCCTTTTGAAAGGACAAATCTATCTCGATCTTCATAGTTAGGATTTTTAGGGTCAATGTTCATCTCTTTAAAATATAGCGCTGTCATAATATCAGCTGCAGAGAGTGAACCTCCTGGATGACCAGATTGTGCTTTGTGAATCATTGTTAAAGCAGTTTGTCTCATTTCAATTGCTTTTTCTTTTAATTCCTCAATACTTATGTTTTTCATTTCTGTCACCTCAATTAAGACTTATAAAAAGGAAATGATTTGTAGACTTATATACTTGTCTACTAAGTTGTTCCATGACCCTAGTATACACTCCTTATTTCAACTTGTCTACTAAGTATATAAGTTTTTTTATAAATTTTATGAATATTTTATTTATAGGAAGGAAATGAATCCTATATTTTTTCTCTTTTTTTCTATATATAGAAATAGAGTTACCTTTAGTTTGTAGCCTTTATCTTTATTTTTAGAGTAATGAATTTAATAAATTTACACAAAAACCAAATAATAAGGATGGAATATACTTGTGGAGGTAATTAACATGAAAAAATATCGGTTCCCTGAAGAATTTTTATGGGGTGGAGCAACTGCAGCTAATCAAATAGAAGGCGGGTATAATGAAGGAAATAAAGGACTCAATATTGCCGATGTTCTTCCAGGTGGAAAAGAGCGCTATAAAATATTAATGAATCCAGGTTTCGATTTTGAAATCCATCGTGATCAATATTACTATCCAAATCATGAAGCGATTGATTTTTATCATCGGTATAAAGAGGATATTGCGTTGTTCGCGGAAATGGGTTTCAAGTCATTCCGTATGTCGATTGCCTGGACACGAATTTTTTCGCATGGTGATGAACTAGAAGCTAATGAAGAAGGATTAGCTTTTTATGATCGTATTTTCGACGAGTTACATAAACATGGGATTGAACCAGTCGTAACGATTTCTCATTATGAAATGCCACTTCATTTAGTAAAAGAATATGGAGGTTGGAGAAACCGTCAAGTAGTAACGTTCTTTGAAAGATATGTAAAAGTAATTTTCAATCGTTATAAAAATAAAGTAAAGTATTGGATGACGTTTAATGAAATCAATAGTGGCTTGGTTATGCCGATTCAAGGTCTTGGCTTTTCAATTGAAAAAGAAGAGGACAAATACCAGCCTACCTTCCAAGCATATCATCATCAATTTGTTGCAAGCGCTATTGCGGTCAAAGCGTGTCATGAGATTATTCCTAACTCAAAAATAGGCTGTATGATTCTCTTTGCACCTGTATATGCCTTTGATTGTAATCCAGAAAATGTGATGTATGCCCTTCAAGAGGAACAGCTTTTCAATTACTATTGTGCAGATGTTCAAGTACGGGGAGAGTATCCACCTTTCATGAAGAGATACTTTAAGGAACATAATATTGAATTGGAAATGCACGATGGTGATTTGGATATAATAAAGGAAGGCACTGTTGATTATATTGGCTTTAGCTACTATATGTCACGTACTGAGAAGAAAATGAAAACAGATGAGGAAGCTTCACAAGGGAATATTATTGGCGGCATAAGAAATCCGTTCTTAAAAGCAAGTGACTGGGGGTGGGAAATTGACCCAGAAGGATTACGCATTAGCTTAAACAAATTATATGATCGCTATAAAAAGCCCCTATTTGTTGTAGAAAATGGGTTAGGAGCCTATGACAATATAGAAGAAGACGGCACGATAAATGATCATTATCGAATTGACTACCTTCGTGAGCATATAAAAGCAATGGGAGAAGCTATCGAAGATGGAGTTGAATTAATGGGTTATACGAGCTGGGGCTGTATTGATATGGTCAGTATGTCCACAGGTGAGTTCTCGAAACGCTATGGTTTTATTTATGTTGATAAACATGACGACGGTAGTGGGACGTTAGAACGGAAAAAGAAAAAGTCCTTTTTCTGGTATAAAGATGTTATTACAACTAATGGGGACAAGCTATAAATATCAGTTGACTTTATTATTCAGGGCTACTACGGTAGCTCTTTTTGAATTAGAAAAAAAGATGATAAGAAATGTACTTAATGATTTGTTGTTCCCCGTATAAAATGCTATTGCAAGCTTTTAATAAATATTCCTCCCCTAAAAACAAAAAACCCTCTATAAAAGAAGGGCTTATTTAACTTCCCTTAAGCCCTTCCCTTCAAGCATTTCTTGAATGCCTTGTTCACAAACCCCATAAGAACGCCAAGAGCAATTTTTACAGATGTCTTGAACATCAAAGGGATTGATATGCTTTCGAATACGAGATTCAATATCCTCCCATTTCAAAATTTGTCCGATTTCAAGCTTCATCTTCTTTAAAACTTCAGCATCTCTTTTGTAGATGGTTTCATTTTGGCAATGATATTCACCTGAGTTAGGATATTTCTCACACAAGTGATCAGGACCCATTACAAGCTTAATCCTTGTCTGAGGTTGATCTCTTAAGGTTTGATGCAACTTTGTCATATTTTCTACATATTCTGGAGAATACCCCATTCCCCGATAGCCAAGAAGGCAAAAAAGATGATGGCCTCGCAGTTTATACATATTTCACCCCACTTCAACAGAATCTATCACTCTTATGTTAACATAAAAATATTATTAGTTAACTTTTATGTTCATTATAGTATATTTGTAGGCTGACTAAAAATGAATCCACTTCAAACTTCTTATACATAGAGATTAGACATTACATGTATGAAGATCAATTATTCTATATCTGGTTAAGAGAAAACGAGATGGGAATGGTTTAATAGAAAATCTAAATCCTAACAAAATATAATATATACTTCAGTATTACTTCTTATCTTGTCTATAAATATTGCTTGTATATTTTGAATCCTCTAGATTTTTATTTCTTATAGGACAAATTATGTTAAGGGAAAAGTAAATACTTTTTATGATGAAGTTAATTTAGGAGAGATAACCAAATAGGTAAGCAGGGATTGAGGAATTTTTCATAAAAAAAACCGATTCTCATTTTTATCTTTTGGAATCGGTTTGTGGATCAGTTTGACATTCAATATAGATTTTCAATTAAAATCCTCCTTACTTGACTTTTGTTTTTAAAATTGCATTTCCGTAATTATCCATTGATTTACCATATACTTCTCTTACGTTAGAAACTAATTCAACTATTTTTTTCATTTTATTTTCCTCCCTTATGATTTGTTGTTCTCATTATGTCATGTTTGGTCTTATTCAGGCAAAGTCACTGAAAACGGAAACATTATCCATGAAAACGGAAACAACAACTTAAAAAACGTATAAAATATCGAATTCTCTTAATATTACGCGTCTTTTCTCTTTTTTTCATAGTCTTTCAATTTAATTCAAAAATTAAAATGGAGCACTTGGAGTTTTGTTTCTCTCTCGGTATATATTTTTCTTTGTTTATATCGATCTCCTATCAGAAAAAGAAGGCTCAAGCCCGCTACTACTTTAAAGATTTATTTCTTATAATCCGTATTATGCAAATTAGTTTTATGTATACGATTTATAATTGAAGGCTACCTACATAAATAGGTAGCCCAAGCCATAATAGCTATTAAATTTTGAGAGATTAATGACGTACGTTAGTTGCTCCAGCTTGACCTGATAATTGAGATTGAGCTGTAGCAACAAGACGTTTCGTAATTTCTCCTCCTACAGAACCGTTAGCGCGAGCTGTTTGGTCAGCTCCTAATTGAACACCAAACTCAGAAGCGATCTCATATTTCATTTGTTCAATTGCAGATTCCGCACCTTGTACTACTAATTGGTTACGACCACTATTACGATTTGCCATATCTGTCCCCCCCTCGCTCTTGGATAATCTTAGAATTCCTTTCTTTACTTAAGACATACTAGGTAAAATTTAGGTAGGTATACTAAGAAAGTCATACATAATAAGATGGGTTAGGAAGAAGAACGTTACATAGCACTCTTCCTCTCATCTCCTTGTATATGTAAGTCTCATATCCGACATTAGGTTTGCCATGTGCGAAAGAGAAAAGGGATGTTGACCGTTTAGTCGCACCCCTTTTTTCATTTCACTAAGTTTCTTCTTATTACACACCATTTTTAAATGTATGAAGAGCTTCCCACTGTCTTTAATGCCTATCGAGTGATTCTCTTTTACTCTGCCCCGAATCCCTTTCATAATCATGAGCCCTACTTCTCTACATTTTGTTTTATATAAAATATCTCTATTATTTTGAACCACTACCCTCAAAAATCATGGTTTTCAACAACTATGTAATCAATTATAAACCCTCTTTAATCTCTCTAATTTTTCAATAAGGAAAAAGAAGCATTATTATGCTCATTTTAAGGAAAGGAATAACATCCAATATTTGGAGCAAACTACTTAAGGTAATATGAGATTTCCAGTCACCTTAAATCTTAGCTTGTTCTAAACAGAAAAAGATATTTAAAGCTGCGGGAATATTGTGGGTTATAGGGAGAATTATCTATGATAAATTTGATTGCTATTACTAATGAGAATAATTTAGAAACAAATATTAATTTGTATCATGCAGATTTATCAAAGTATAAATGGTTCTGGGTAGATTTTAATGAACCTACCGATGAAGAGATAAAACATTTAGCGTACACTTTTCAATTCCATCCACTTGCTATTGAAGATTGTGTGCAGAGGCTTCAACGTCCTAAATTGGACTACTACGATGACTATACTTTTTATGTTACACATATTATTCGAGAAGTAGAAAAAGAAATTTATAAAGAAGAATTGGATTTCTTCGTCGGTGAAAAGTTTATTATTACCTTTCATCGTATGCCATCAAAGGAGGTTACCCAGGTATGGGATAGGCTTTCAGTACAAAAAAATACTGAAAAGTGGGATACCTTTTATGTGTTTTATCAAATTCTGGACAAAATTGTAGACAACTACTTTCCCCTAATCTATAAAATTGAAGATGAATTAAATAAAATTGAACATAACACAACAAAGAAATCAATGACCGATTTGATGAATGAGTTATTCGATACAAGATCTATGCTATTAAATCTAAGACATACGGTTAATCCTATGCGAGACTTACTTTATCGTATGTTAAACTCTCACCATTTGAGTGGGATTAGAGAAAAAAGAGAATATTTCTCTGATATATATGACCACCTTTTGAAACTATCGGAAATGGTAATGTCCAATAGAGAGGTAACAGCTGATATAAGAGATAGCTACCTTTCACTGAATTCACATCAAACAAATAATGTAATGAAAGTTCTTACAATCATTACCTCTATTTTTGCCCCTTTGACGTTTATTGCGGGGATATATGGAATGAATTTTGAAAATATGCCTGAATTAACTTGGAAATATGGATATTTTCTTTCTCTTGGATTCATGGGGGTTATTGGAGTATTAATGTATCTTTGGTTTAAAAGAAAAGGTTGGTTTAAATAACTCTTGATATTCTCCTTTTCCTAAGGGGAACCTCTAGTGAATAACCTAATCACTATGATCTTAATTCTGGGAAGTAGAGAAGGCGCAAACCTGTTGAACGATAAGGGGTTTGTGTCTTTTCGTTATGCAGAATTTTATACATCATTCATAAGACTCTCTAGATTCCTCTAATAAACAACAGATCTGTATGTTGGTTAAATATTCGGGAAGAATATTATTACTTACATAGATTTGAGGATTCTAACATGGAGATTTTAGTTAAATTAAGAGCATATATTTTTAATGAATTTGACAAATGGTTATCGTCAATCATTCATAATAATCGATCTTCTTTTTTAACCAATATAATGAAAGGTCTTAACTTCATCGGCTCAAGCTATTTTGTTATTGGGATTTCTCTTGTCATTCTATTTTATCTTTATTTTGTAATTAAATGTCGTTTTGCTTCTATTTTGTTTATTATTACAATGCTAGGAGAGCGACTACTTGGGGAAGGACTAAAATATTTACTTAGCCGTTCACGACCAGATGGACCACATTTAGTAGAGATTGATGGCCATAGCTTTCCAAGTCAACACGCTATGAATACCTTTGTTCTTTACGGTATACTTTTATTTTTATTATGGACTCATTTAAATCATTATAAAATAAAGATTCTATTATCTTTACTGATTGTAACTATAATCTTAGCAATGGGAGTAAGTCGTATTTATCTAGGTGTACATCATCCAAGTGACATTTTTGGTGGATACCTTATTAGTGGATTTTGGCTTACAGTTGTCATACTATATACAAGGTATCACAAAGAAAAGAACAAAAAGACCTAACTAATTTTTAGTCTAAGACGTGCATTATCCCAGTTATTGCAACGACCTGAGATTTTATTAACTATACTATAATTTAAAGAGGCTACTATGTATAAAATAATACAAGGTACCTCTTTTTTAATACATATTATATTTATAAACTAGATTAAATTTAGTTAGTACGATATGTATATTTGATGTTCCACAATCGCGCCCTATAATGGACTAGTTGAGTATCTACTATTATCTGGTTTAGTTGAATTAGGAGTGGGTCAAACATTTTCTTTAACCCTGTACCAATACTTGTAAATTTCCGAATAACCAATTTTAGAATAAAGTCTTAATGAAGGTTTGTTATTCAAAAGAACAGCTAGGTAACTGTATTTAGCTCCATTTTCTTTCCCCCATTTTAGTAAATTCAATATCAACTGTTCGCCGAATCCTTGATTCCTAAATTTAATGTCAGTGACAATATCATAAAGCCCTATGTACTCCCTTTCTATAACCCCAAGACCACAGGCAATCACATCTTCCTTATAATATAGTGATATAAAGCACTTTTGAGTTGCAATATTGGACAACATTTGTACCATCGTATCCTTGTTTTTTTCTTCAACATTATTCAGTCTACAAAAATTATCTAGCCACTCAACATTAATATTTCCATCTAGTTTTACGGAATGGAAGGTTGGTTCTATAATGCTATCTAGCTCCATGGTTTGGACACTTGTACAATCAATCAAAGAATAAGCTTTCTCCTCTAAAATATCATCTAAATTTTCTGGTTTAACAAAAGGCGTGATTTTAAATGTAGTACTTAAATCATTATTCGAGTAGATTTTCTCGCATTCTTCAATTTTTTGATTCAAATCATAAGTTGAATAATGGATAGGATTAATTGAATTAGCACGTTTCGTATAACCATTTGAAAATCGTAGTACCCATCCATCGTAAAGTAACGTAGATAAGGGCTGCCAATTGTTCAAAGATAGTTCTTCAATAATTTTATAATTCATTTTATCCCTCCAGATAGTTATTGAATTACAATACATTAATTTGAATAAATATTCAATAATTAAAAATGTTCTTTTTGGGATTATGTTGTTCAATAATCTGGCCCAATTCAGAAAGGACGCCTTCTTATTCAAGAATGGCACCCTTCAATGGAGTATCAATCATGTCTGGCGTTTTTAAACATCTTTATTGTTAATCAATACTACAGACGCAATTTCGTGGCTAATAAGATAAAAATGGATTTAGTCCCTGTTTAATATAAAAAAATAAACGTTGAAAGCTTATTGATATATCCGTCTTAAAGACTTATGGATGATGTGTGATCTTTATTATGGATAGCTTGCAATTTATCTATCATGTCTGTTAATTAATTCCATAAGGATACGAATAAACATCATTAGAAAAAAGATACTGATAAACGTGTGTATCCATGTCCAAGTATGATATTCAATTAAATCGGTATATCTTTCCAAAAGAACCTCGATAATCGTTAAAACAGATGTATACAATGCACATTTCAGAATAATGCTGGGATATCTTGAGTATTAAGTCGCTAGATAAAAGTAAATACAGACAACTGGAAGTAAAAGATATTCATAAAGAAGGCTAGAACTGAAGTAGTTACTTAAAAAGCTTATTGGATATTCGACCATTTTTTCTTCTACAACAAGAACACCAAAAAATAATGAGAAATAAGAGGTCAATAAGAAAATTAAAATCAAATCTTTGATTGGTGGTTTTCTTAAACTATAAAAGAATAAGGCAATCCCTATTATGAGCAGTGACCATAAAATGATTCTTTCCATGGATAATCAGTCCTTCAAAAATCGTTAACTTTCTCATCAGACATTATAACCAAAATAAAAGTTAAATCTTTACTATTAGAAATCTCTCATTTTTAAATTTAATCTTCAAGAATCTGGCCCGATTGTTGAACAAGAAGTAAAAGGGTGATACATATTAGTCATGTATAATCTGTATCACCCTTTATTTTTTAAGACTTTTTACAATTTAGGTCTTGATAAGATTTTAACAGATAAATGTGCATACTCTGAAACCGTATTTAAGTCTACATTTGCATAGTTCTGAAACCTCCACCTCTAACTGCATGCTGACTAATTCATAGTATAAAAATCTAATAAAAGAAGTCCTATTTACGAAAAATAGGACTTCTTTTTTATATAAAATCATTTGCTCGTTATTTTAAATAAAATTCATGTGAATAAAAAAAAGGAAAATACAAAAAATATGAAAGAATTTTAAATCATAGTTAAGAAAGGAGTAGTGCCCAAATGAAGGAATGGTTATTAAAATCATTAGGAGGATTATTTGCTATTACGCTTATTACAGGGTGTACAGCAAATGATAATCAAGATTCTCCCCAAGAAGATGAGCAACAAAATGAAGAACAAGCTCCAAATGACGAAGGGGGAAATGATACAAACAATGAAAATAATGGAGATGCAGATGATGTGAACTACGAAAATAATGGGGATATAAATGAGAATGCTCCTGGCGTCGATGAAAATGATACCCTAAACAAAGATGATGAAAAAGACCAAAATCCAGATCCAGAAGATCCAATAGAAGATCAAGAAGATAGACAAGATAAAGATAATAGAGATGATTAATTAAAAGGGGGGGTCTCTTCAAAGGAACCTTCCCCTTTTACTTTTTGCTAAGAAAGAAGCTCTTCTATCAATAATCTACTATTCCCATTTTATCATTTGTTTTAGAAAACCCAATTACTCTCCGTACCTCTTAAGGAAAACAGCTTTCAATCTTTAGATAAAATGAACCTAAAATCTTAGCATAATAATATTGGGGTTGATAAAAAATGATTTAAAATATAAAATTGAAGGCTACCTACAGATGTAGGTAGCCTAAGCCATGATAGCTATAGAGTTTTTTGAACAATTAATGAGATACGTTACTTGTTCAAACTTGGCCTGATAATTGCGATTGAGCTGTAGCAACAAGACGTTTCGTAATTTCGCCTCCTACTGAACCGTTAGCACGAGCTGTTTGGTCAGCTCCTA
>NZ_JALAMS010000038.1:0-50910 GCF_026790145.1 Priestia endophytica
TTTAGTCGGGTAAGTTAGGGGCATCGCTGCCCCTTCCTCCCCTAAGAACCGTGCGAGTCCCTTTCAAGACACATCGGCTCAAGCCTCCCATTGCAGTTCCATTTGCTGTCGTATCTTCATCACATACCATAATGGTAAGTAAAACGTACGCCGACGCTCCAAATGGAGGTATACATAACAGTACGTTTCTTTCGTCAGGAGATAGCCACAACCTTATGTGCCTACGAGAGACCAACGAGAAGTCAGCTCCCTTTCGGGCCTATCATGGGTTTGTCCGTAAGGACGATAGTATCCGTCCAGTTATACAGTTTCCTGCTTTCCTGTTCTCTTTCGAGATAACGGCCTTCGCTTTCTCTCGTATCCTTTACCCTCTATCACATCGTTTGACTTTACAGTCATCCTACTGTTTACACAGGTGACAAAGGGCTTACCAAGTTCCGCATCTTATAGATACGACGAGGTTAGGTGGGTTCTTTACTCCGGGCAAGATACGGGACGCGTCACAGCAGCTTTATGAATCTGCTTTTCCTCTTGCCAATACCCAGGCAAATCTGTGCACCATCCTGAGCTAACATTTACGAAGCTTACAAACCTTCACTAATGTTCACCATACTCATCTTCCCCTAGCAGTGTTCCGAGTCGTGCACTGACTCTCTGTTTCCGCATTTCCGCATGCAACCCACGAGTCCGTTACCAGACCCGCAGCTTTGGACGGGGATAGTTTTTGCGCCTAAACCAGTGGCGTGAGCCACACTATATAAAAGCGACTTCTTGTCGCACCATAAAACATATTCGAGGAAGTAAAAAAGCACAAACCCGTTGATTGACAATGGATTTGTGCTTTTTTACTTCTCATAGCTATATTTTTAAGAATTAAATGTATTCTATATATCATTCAGCACATCATCGGCGTGTAACTGCTCCAAGAAGTCTATTGAATTTCTCCTATTTTTCATATAGTCGATTTTATAGATACAGGAGTAAATAACGTTTAACACATATTCAAAGGCAATTTGGGAAGAAAATGTACCAATCTTAGCGAACTTCTCTTCATCATTAGGAACCTGTATAAAAATCGTACTAAGTTTTGCTAAATCATTTTGAGTAGTTGATGAAATCGTTATAAAAGGTATATTTTTGTTTAAGAAATGTTGAGCAGCTTTCATATAGCTAGATGACTTTCCGTGATAGGTTAAGAAAATAGCACAATCACGCTTCGTAAGATTGACAGTATGATGAGCCCATTCAGATAGTTCAGTAGCAATGATTGGATATTTGTTAATTTTGATTAATTTATTTTGAAAACTTTTCGCTCGGATTTGTGAATCCCCTGAGGCATATATAAAAATTCTTTCCGATTGATATAGCAGTTGAGCAGTCTGTGACAGCAAGTTATCATCCATAAACGAAAAGTTTTTTTCAATCGTTTCTTTCATTAATTCTGCAATATCTTTTGCCACTTGAAGTGAAGATGCCTCTAGACTAAACGGATAGTTTGAATCCACATTGGGAATATCCGCGGTTTGTTGGAATTCTTGGGCTAGTTTTATAATGAACTCTTTAAAGCCACTTAAACCAAGTTTATGTGTTAAGCGATTCACCGCTGAATGCGAGGTATATGTAACTTTAGCAAGCTCTTGAATATTTAAGTGAAGCATACTTTCCCTATGTATCAAAATATAAGAAGCAATGCTTTTCTCGTTTGGTGTAAAGTTATGCATTTCTGATAATTGCATCAGTATTTTCAACAGGCTCACCCCAGTTTAGTTAAAATAACGTTAAGTAGGACTATAAAATAAACATTTTGTTCAAAAATAAAACGTAGTATGCATCATAAAGTGATCCAATATACCAATGTGGTTGTAAAACCTTTACAGCGAGCTTTCTTCTTCTATAATAAATGAAAAGAAGCTTAAGGAGGAGTTAGAATGCTAACCATAGGATACATTGGAAATGGTAAAAGTACAAACCGTTATCATCTTCCTTTTTCATTGAATAGAGATTATTTGAAAGTGAAAACGATCTATGCTCGTAACCTAGACAAAAAAGAGTGGGAGAGAGTCCCTGATGTTCTGTACACAGACGATATCACTACATTAATGAATGATGATGAGATTGGGTTAATTGTTGTGTGTACACATACCGAGTCCCATTATCATTTTGCAAAAATGGCGCTTGATCATGGGAAACATGTGCTTGTTGAGAAACCTTTCATGTTAACGAAAGACGAAGCAGTGTCCATTTTTCAATATGCTAATGAGAAAAATCTCGTGATTCAATGCTATCAGAACAGACGATATGACTCAGATTTTCTTACCACAAAAAAAGTTATCCAGTCTGGTAAACTTGGAGATTTGCTAGAGGTGGACATGAATTATGATTATTACCGACCTCACACACCGAACGCTACTGACCATTTTTCGAAATATAACAGCTTTTTATATGGACATGGCGTCCATACAATTGATCAAGCTCTATCCTATTTTGGAAAGCCAGAAAGCATTCATTACGATGTTCGTCAATTGTTAGGGGCTGGCAGAATGAATGATTACTTTGACTTAGACTTTTATTATTCTTCACTCAAAGTATCCATTAAATCAAGCTTTTTCCGTTTAAAAGGACGTCCAAGTTTTGTTGTGTATGGAAAAAAAGGTGTGTTCGTGAAGGAAACGGAAGATCGTCAGGAAGAGCATCTTAAATTATTTTATCATCCAAAAGGCCATGACAATTTTGGTGTTGATTCTCCTAATCATTATGGCGTTCTAACGTACTTAGATGATGACGGCAGCTACCATGAGGAGAAAGTAGTCTCTGAAAAAGGTGATTATGCTCGAGTGTATGATGATATTTATCAGGCAATCGTACATGGCAAAGAAAAAGTAGTGAAAGACGAAGAAACAATAGCTGTTATGGAGATACTTGAAAAAGGAATAGAGGGGTGCAGCTAAGATGAATTTAGGGATTGTTGGGGCTGGAAAGATTGTTGAGGATTTATTGAGCTTTATTCATGACATCCCTACGATTACGTTAAAGGCAATCAGTTCAAAACCTAGTCACAGAGAAAAATTGCTGTCTTTCCAAAAGAAATATGGATTCACCCATACTTATTCCGATTATGGCAAAATGCTTGAAAATGATGATGTAGATACAATCTACATTGGGCTTCCCAATCATCTTCATTATTCATATGCCAAAGAAGCCTTATTAAGTGGAAAGCACGTGATTTGTGAAAAACCATTCACTTCTACTCTACAAGAATTTCTTGAACTTAAAGAGATTTCTCAGCAAAAAGAATTGGTTTTAGTGGAAGCTATTACGAATCAATACATGAAAAACTATTTATCTATGAAAAAGTACTTGCCTAAACTTGGAGATATCAAAATAGTGGAGTGTAATTATTCTCAATATTCATCGAGATATGAGGCTTTCAAAGCAGGAGAAAGTCATCCGGCCTTTAACCCGGAAATGTCCGGTGGAGCCTTAATGGATATTAATTTATATAATATTCATCTTGTTGTTGGTTTCTTTGGAAGTCCTAAGAAAGTGAAGTATTGGGCGAATATCGAAAGGGATATTGATACATCAGGCATATTGTTGATGGATTACGGTGATTTCAAGTGTGTCTGTATAGGTTCCAAAGACAGTACAACTCCCAATGCAATGAATATTCAAGGTAATAAAGGCTACATACACATGGCCAATTCAGCAAATAACATAAAATGCTTTGATTATGTCCTCAATAAGCAAGCACCTATTCAAGTAGACCTCTCAGACCATTGGCATCGAATGTATGACGAGTTTATTGAATTTGAACGTATTATTAAAGAACGCGATTTGGAGAAAGTTACAAATATGCTAGAACATAGCGAGAAAGTCATGAATGTCCTCGAGCAGGCTAAACAATCGGCAAATCTTGTATTTAGCCCTGATAAATATTAATTTTAACTTAAAACTTAACTATTGATATGGATTTGAGTCAATAATTTGAACACAAAAAGGCAGAGTTTCCTTGGCGTGGAAGCTCTGTCTTACTTTATAATACCTAATTTTCCATTTCACATAATACGGATTCTACGTAGCAAAACAAAGGGATCTTCAGGTTTAGGGATTATAAAGTATTTACTTTTTAAAGTATAGAGGGAATAATTCACCTCATTAATAAGGTGATATGTTGCCAATCATCCTTTTGTCAATTGATTTCGATCTTCAATCTGGGGAGGCTCTTCCATCCAGCCGTGCTGAATCATAATTTTACCGCCCTCTTTTGCAAAGTTGTAAATATCTTTTCCAAGTTGTAACATCTTTACTGGTAAATCACTACGCAAACTAAATGCGCCTCCTAGTGCATTGCTACCAAGACCAAATGTGCTTAACAAACCAGCGGTATACATCATCAATTTATCAGAAAAAGGAGCAACTGTTGAAGTTGTTGCTTTTCCAGCATGTGTTGCAGGCGGTTCAATATAACTATGTCGTAATATATCACCTAACTCTGTTTCAATTTTCTTTGATAATTCCATTCCTTGAACAAAGTATTTTCGTACCTTTTGCTCATTTGCTACTTGAGCAAATCCGATCATTAATTGCATTCCTACAAGGTTCGTATCAACAGCGTGTTGAATAAGGGAAACTTCTATCGTATTAAGAGATCTTTTTTCCCCTATCCACTTCAGACCATCCATATAATTTATATCTTTCACAAAATGAACCTCCTTTGGCATGGAGACATATGGAGGTCGAGAAATTACACCTGCTTCCATTAACAAGTGAGTTGACTGATCATACAGCTCTTGAGCTTCTGAAGTTAAACGTTAAAAAAACTGTCGTATATCTTTACGATAGGACATATTCGAATAAAGAGCAAAAAGACCAGTCTCTATTTGAGACATCAATCGAAAATACATAAGGTCAAACATAAAGTCATATAGTTTAGGGGCTTCTGTATTCACATCGTTCTCAGTAAACCCAGTAGGAATAGCTGCTCCTTCAGCTTGGAAAACAGTTTTAATAAAATCTAAGCTTTTAACTGCTCGATCATAATGAAGTTGAAGTAATTGTTGCTCATTTTCATTATATTTAAGAAAGTAATCTAAAAACCTCAGGATCATCGTTTTTTCCTGATAAGTCATCCATAACGTTGCTAGTTCCGTTGATGTAATGGGTGGATGTTGTGAACTGCTCATTCTGACTCCTCCTGAAAATTAAATTTCTTATTCAATATAAATAATTTACATGCTAAGAGATATACATCGATTTGTATGAGCAAACTAAGGATGTTTACCTATATGTAGATTTCTTTTGTATATATAAGGAGAAGTGTAAAGAACAACCCAAATACGGAATTGCGCATCAAAGGCTTTATATAACATCTCTAAACTTCTTCTATTCTTAATTTGTTATTACTTTCTACTTATGGGTCTTACTTTATACACCCTTATCCTGAACGATTTTTAGCATATTCACGATTATAGGCAGTCCACAATGGTTTCCACATAAAAACAACTTTTTAAAACGAACTAACAACAACATGTAAAATTAATTTTTTAGTGTTTAGGCCTTTATTAGCTTTAATGACAACTTTACTTCAAACAATTCTCATTACCATAATGGCGTTTATCGGAATGTAAAGAAAAAAGTCTTTAAATTAGGGGTTTTCCTTTATTCATTTTCAAAGTATAAGCTAGGAATTTCTTGGCTAAATCTAAAGATTACACTCTTCCAAATTTTAAAGCATGGGCCCAATCTGGACGCTCATTAGTTTCTGCTATATGAGCTGCTTTCTCCCAATCATAAAATACATTAATATGTTCAACTATCCACTGATTAGATATCTCCTCTATAATTGTATAATTAGCATATGGAGACCCTGACTCCATTTTATGAGGCACTGGTAAATCATCTTCATAAGCAGGAAGCCCCACACTGCCAGGGTTTATAACCAATTTTCCATTTGGTAAATAAACGGTCCTAGGAATGTGACTATGGCCACAAAATATAATATTTTGTTCAACCCCCTCAAGAGCTCGCATTATTTCTTCTGAATTTTTTAAGACTCCACCTACTTCTGTCATTTCTTCTAGTAAATAGACTTGATCAGAAGAGGGTATACCATGACAGAATAGAATATCATCTATAGAGATGCTATTTGGAAGATGTTCCAGCCAATCAAGAGCTTCTTTTGTTAGAGTTTTTTTCACATAATGTATAGTGGAACCTGCTCCTGCCTCTGATGGCTCTAGTATAATTCGATCGCAATTCCCCATGATATGAGCTATATTATGTTCCATTAATAAGTGAAACGTTTTTAGAGGATTTAATGGACCATATAAACTGTCTCCTAAATTAACTACTGTATCAATATTTCGACGTGAAATATCCAGCAGGACAGCTTCCAATGCGACATTATTTCCATGAATATCTGACAGAACAGCTATCTTCTTTTTCAACGAATACACCAACCTTCCTTATAATTCCATTCTAACAAAGGTTTTTTGTTTAACACACCCTGTATACGAATAATAGAGATTATCATATTTTATACACAATAAAAAAGAGTAGCGCTATCACATCCGCTACTCTTTCTAATTCCATTTCTTATACCCACAGCTTCCTTAGGCTTCTACTTTATCCTTTTTTCTGCATTCCTTCACAAGCTCTTCAAATAAATTGGCCATAAGCTGATTTTCACTTGCCATCTCTTCTGGATGCCATTGTACCCCTAGGAGAAGTGGGTCTTGTTCTTTCCCTTCGACTCCCTCAATCACACCGTCAGAAGCACGAGCCACAACTTTTAAATTTGAGGCTACCTCACCAATTGCTTGATGATGCATACTATTTACTCGAACTTTAGAATTGTTCTCCATAATTTTATACAGTCTACTTCCTTCTTCAACTTCTATTTCATGGGTAGCTTGCGGTCTTGCGGCTTCTTGATAATGTTTGATCGCATCTTCATCATTCTTTTCAATATCTTGAATAATATCACCGCCTAACGCAGCATTAAGCACCGCTATCCCTCTGCAAATTGCAAGAATTGGTTTCTTTTCTTTGCGTGCATACTCTATTAAACCCATCTCTGTTTTATCTCGATTTTCATTGACTTTTCCAAGCTCTGGATCAGGTTCATGATCGTATGATTGAGGATCAACATCTTCTCCTCCACTCAGAAGAATACCATCACACAATGAGGCCCATTCTTCCTCCATCTCCTTGTCTCCTATTGGAATGATTATCGGAAGGCCCCCTGCATCAATCACTGCACTCACATATTTCTGATGCAAATGAACACTCGGAAGACCATTATGAATTGTAACCGAACTTGAAATACCAATAACAGGTCTAGATTTCCTCATCTCATTTTATCTCCTTTCATGGTTAATTAGCTTTGTGTAAATATACCCTCAGGCTTAAGAGATAAAACAGAGAAACATTTTACAATCTCTTCTGAAGATAAGCTTCTTAAGATTACGCCGCAAAATATTAGATTTACTCTTAATAATCTTCTTTATGTATGCTGTCCTACAGATGACAAAGAATATAACTTTTACAGAAGTCTGGCTACTTAATGAGATGATCCACTTTTTAATTTGTTGGATTGTTGTAATGAGTATTATATTCATTATTAATATCGTTTTAAACGAAATTAATAACCCACCATTCTCCAGAATGATGGGTCTTCTCCGATTTCTGTTAGATTCACAAAGCATTGAATTATCCTAACCTTTTTTAGAAAAAGTATAAAGTATAAATAAGAAAAAAAGTGCTATTCCTAAACAAAAAAGTATTTTCCCAAAACTTAGTGTTTCGATATGAAATAAAGCTTCTATTCCTTTAAATAAAGCTACAAAGATGACAAGGATTGTAATAACACTAAGTGCAAAAAGCCTTACCCATCTTGGAATTCTTAACCACGTTTCTAGAATCTTAGCCTCTAGCTTATTCACCCTTCTTTCTCCACCTCAAGAGATACAAATTCTATACTGTTCGTTTTGATAGTCTCACTAGGAGAAAGCACATATAAAAAAGTTCCTTCTTAACTCCAACCAATATTCTTTATTAGTTATAAGAAATAGATCAGTGTCCTTCTTTTTCAATTGGAATAGTGAACCAAAAAGTATGAAAACCACTTCTACTATAAAACCCTATCTCTCCACCTAGCTGATGGACAATTTCCTTTGCAATAGATAGCCCAAGCCCAAATCCGCCTGTTTCTCGATTTCTCGAATTTTCCACTCTAAAAAAATGATCAAATAATTGCTTTTCAGCTTCTTTTGGAATAGGCATTCCTTGATTTGAAATTGAAATAACATAATTGTCTCGATAAGATTTTCCCTTTACAATCACCTTTTTTCCAATATTATATCTTACAACATTATCAAATATATGTGAGATTACGGTATGTAACGCATTTGAGTCACAGTATAAAGTAGCTGATTCCACTTGTATTACGCGTTCAATATCCCTTTTATTCATTTCATTTTGAAATGGCTCTATACTTGATTGAAGGGCTCTTCCTGATTCAATCCAATAACGATCTAGGCTCTTCCGGCCACTTTCCCACTGATGCAGTTCTTGTATTTTATTCACAAGATGTGTTAACTGAAAACATTCCTTCTTTAAAATAGAATAAACTTGTTCATTTGGTACAAAAACACCTTCTTCAAGGCCTTCGAGATAGCCTGTTAAGGTTGTGAGCGGCGTTCGTAACTCATGACCAAGATCAACCATCATTTGATTTTTCTGTTTATGCAAATAACTCACTTGATTGGTTATTTCGTTTAGTCTATTTGCTATCTGTCCTATTTCATCTTTTAAATGAGTAGGAAAAGGTGAAGCTATCGTTTCATCCAATTCCTTTGTAGTATGTGATAGTTGATTGAGAGGATTAAGAATCTTTTTGGCGAAAAATAAATGAATGAGTACAGCTAAAATTAAAGTTAATAAACCAGCGTTAAAAAGATCCTCTCCTATACTTTTTCGAAATTGTTGAGCATGAAGACTTGAACTAGCATATTCATTAAATTTACGACATGCTAGTTCTTTAACAGAAAAACCAATGATTCCAATAACCAATCCTGTTACTCCTATATTTAAAGCAACCCACTTTCGAATCATTTTCTCTCGAATCTGATTAATAAGCCACAAACCTGTATCCAACTCCTCTCACTGTTTCAATCAAGTTCCCCTTCTCCGCTCCAAGCTTCTCCCGGATTTTGCTAATATGAACATCAACCGTTCGATAGCTCACAAATTTCTCCTGTGTGGAATACAGCTCATTTAAAATTTGTTCACGCGAAAGAATTTGATCCGGATTTCTCATGAGATAATAGAGGAGTTGAAATTCATGATGAGTTAAATCGATAACCTCTGTGTTGACCTTGACTTCAAATTTATTCGGTTTTAACGTGATTCCTTGATAGGTAATCTTATTACATCGATTCTCCGTGCGTCGGAGCACTGTTTCAACTCTTGCAACTAACTCTTTGGCACTAAACGGCTTCACAACGTAGTCATCCGCACCCATCTGTAATCCCCGAATTCTCTCATCTTCTGCTGCTTTTGCTGTCACCATAATTAACGGGACGTTACTTTGCATATCTTTACGAATCCACCTACAAATAGACTCTCCACTTTCCCCTGGCAACATTAAATCTAGAATTACAAAACAGGGATCGATTTCTAAAAACATTTTCCTTGCTTCTTCACCACTTTGGGCTCCCCAAACATCATATCCATGAAAAACTAGATAATGTTTAATAATCTCTAAAATGTTAGGGTCATCTTCAACAATTAAAATTGATTGTCCTCGTATACTCATATAACCCCTCTTACCTAATATTTTTGTTCTAGTGTTCGAATTCTATTAATCTTACTAGCTTATATCTTATAATATCTTATCATTTATACAAAATTTCAAGAACTTTCCCAGAGATGATTGAAGAGCTTTTACTGCTAATTATCGATTACATTTTCCAAATAATTCTTTTTTCCTACATAATATCTAATCATTTAGTACCCTTTTTCTTTTTAATTCGACAACTTTATCAAATCTTAACAATTCATACTTACAATAGAAAATTGTGAGATATGATCATATAAAAACCATAGAATCTTCCATTTTTTATATGATTAAAAGACAAAATTATAATTTAGGATAGGGGTTTTAATCTTGAAATCAAATCGTACGATGCGCAAATATGTTATTTCATCAGCTTTAGTTACATCACTAGCGCTAACACCAATGTTAAGTGAAAATGCTTTTGCTTTTGCTAAGTCACATCCTGAGGAGCAAACAAATACAACTGTAGCACAACCACAAACTACTACACCAACTAGCACGTCACTTATTCGTAAAGGAGCTTCTGGACAACAAGTTAGAGACCTTCAAACAAAATTAAATAGTCAAGGCTATTATAAATACAACATTGATGGCATTTTCGGATCTATCACAGAACAAGCTGTAAGACAATTTCAAGCTGCTCATAATCTTTCAGTTGACGGTATTGTAGGACCTAACACAGCTAAGGCTCTATCATTGGCACCAACTGGTTCTGTAGCAGATTCTAATACAAATACGACTACAAACACAAACACATCTAATTCTACTACAGCGCCAACTGCTCCTGCACAAAATAACCAATCTGTATCAAGTACACGAGCAGCTGTTGTTGCTGCCGCAAAAAGCGTAGTTGGAACACCTTATGTATGGGGTGGCACAACAACGCAAGGCCTTGATAGCAGTGGTTTCATAAACTATGTATTTGATCAAGTTGGTATCGACTTATCAAGAACACATCGTGACATGTGGAAAAATAACGGTGTACATGTTAGTTCACCACAAGTAGGAGACGTTGTCTTCTTCGAGGGTACTTACAATGTACAAGGGGCTTCTCATAGTGCCGTTTATCTTGGTAACAACGTGATGATTCACGCAGGAGATGGTGGAGTTGAATATGCTCGTCTTGACAATCCATACTGGCAAAAACACTACATTGGTGCTAAATCATTTATTAACTAATAGATAGCTAGAATAGGATAAGGATAAAGGTTGACATCCTTATAGTTAGTAGAAAAGGTATATATTCCCATTTCCCCTTTTTACTACTTCTTTAAAATTTTAGTTACCTAAATAAAAAGCTGGATATCTTCTAGATATCCAGCTTTTTAACATTGAAGCAACCAAGCTTATATGTAAGTTTTTTAATGAATATTATTTTTCTTAAAGTTACCGCCTTTTACTTCTGCTACATCATAAACTGTAACAAAAGCATTCTCATCAATTTCATTAATAATTTCTTTCATTTTGCTTTCTTCTAAACGGTTAATAATACAAGTAATTTCTTTGAAATTTTCATTTGAATAACCGCCTTGAGCTTGCTTATACGTTGCACCACGCCCTAAGCGATCACGAATTGTCTCAACCATTAATTCAGGGTGAACAGTAATAATTTTGAACGTCTTAGAACCGCTTAATCCTTCTTCTACAATGTGAATCACTTTAGAAGCAATAAAGTAAGCAATTGCAGAAAGAATAGCGCCTTGAAGTCCAAACACAGTAGAGACGATGATAAAAACAAACAAGTTTAAGAATAAAATAAGATCACTTGTTCCAAAAGGTAATTTTCTAGAAAGCAGCACTGCTAACATATCAATACCATCAAGCGCACCACCGTTTCTTAGGGCTAGACCCATTCCAAAACCAATGATAATACCACCAACAACCGTTACTAATAACGTATCACCATCTATAATAGTTGGTACATGGTGCATAAGGCTTGTTCCTGCTGCTAATGAAGCAATTCCAATAACTGAATAAACCGCAAAGCTCTTTCCAATTTGTTTATATCCTAAAAATACAAACGGAATATTCAAGATAGCAATTAACAGGCCAAGCGGCAGTCCGATTAATTCTGAACCAACGATACTAATCCCTGTAACACCACCGTCTGATACGTTGTTTGGTATTAAAACTGCTTCTAAACCGTATGCTGTGATAAAAGCACCGATAATTATTAAGAGTATGCGTGAAGTTGTTCTAAGTTTCCTAGGCCTTCTCTTTATGATTTTGCTCATGTTAGTGTCCTCGTTTCAAACTATTTTCTTCTATTTTTGTCTACTTTTTTAGTGTTCATGCTATGATTTTGCTAACTGCTTATCCTCCTTTTATAATACTTTGTTTTATGAGTATCTCATCTTTTCCAAAAAACTGGAACCAAATCTGGAACCATACGGTTTACTTGAAAATGATGAAGAACTATCACTTCTATAAACTTTGTAGAATCTTCTACATAAGAACTTACACTTTCATAGCTTGCCCGAATATAAAGAACTCGTTCACTATAAGGTTGGTTGCTATGAGGAACCTTACTTAGCGCCCCGCTCCATATCCCTACTGTACGAGAGAAGATCAGAGATGGATTTTTGCCCAAGTTCCATTTCTATTTTATCTTCCATAATCATCCTCCACTTTATTCCATATATAATAACCTTAACACTTTTCCCCTTATGAAATAAAGGATTTAGAATTATGTAGAACTTTACAAATAGGATAAGACCACCTATATAAGCTAATTATCACATTTGAAATTATCAGCAGATGCTTATTGAGAGGGTTAGACTTGCTAAAAGATAGCTACGAGAAACTCAATTAATCAGCTCCAACATCTGATAAAGTAGAAATTGCGTATAATACCTATTTAAGAGAGAATGCAAACTGAATAATAGTGAGGGTGTGTTAGCTAATGAATAGACCCTGTATTTCCTTATCTTACTAGCCAATAAAAAATCCCCTTCTTTATAAAGAAGGGGATTTTTTGAGTTAAGATTATGAAAGACGATAGCCGTCTTTATTTTGTGACTGCCATTTCCAAGAATCGCGACACATATCTTCTAAACCGCGAGTTGCTTTCCAGTTTAACTCTTTATATGCTTTTGTTGGATCTGCAAAGCATGTTGCGATATCTCCAGGACGGCGCGGTGAAAATTGATATGGCACTTCTTTACCTGACACCTTCTCAAATGCTTTGACCATTTCAAGGACACTGTAACCTGTTCCTGTACCAACATTATAAGCATGAACACCTTTGTCTTCATTTGCTTTATGAAGAGCTTTTACGTGGGCATCCGCAAGATCTACAACATGAATATAATCACGTACACCTGTACCATCTTTTGTTGGATAGTCATTACCAAATATACTTAGTTTATCAAGGCGACCAATTGCAACTTGTGTAACATAAGGCATAAGGTTGTTTGGAATTCCTTTTGGATCCTCACCAATTTGTCCGCTTTCATGAGCACCAAATGGGTTAAAATAGCGAAGCAGCACAACACTCCACTCAGGATCTGCATTTGCAATGTCTCCTAAAACTTGCTCAAGCATAAGCTTTGTTTGACCATAAGGATTTGTTGCTGAAAGTGGGAAATCTTCTGTAATTGGAGACTTTTCAGGCACTCCATATACTGTTGCAGAAGAACTAAATACAATGTTTTTTACATTATGCTTCTGCATTGCTTCGCAAAGAATAAAAGTTCCTGTCAAGTTGTTGTGATAATAGCGAAGTGGAATAGCAACCGATTCTCCAACAGCTTTTAATCCAGCAAAATGAATAACAGCTGTAAAGTTATTTTCTTCAAATACCTTTTCTACGCCCTCTTTATCTAACAAATCAACATTATAAAACGGAAAATCTTTACCTGTAATTTCTTTCACTCTTGTTAAAGCTTCTTCTGAACTATTTGATAAGTTATCTAGTACTGCGATATCATGACCACTATTTAATAATTCAACACAAGTGTGGCTACCGATATACCCTGCTCCGCCTGTTACTAAAATTGTCATTGTAATCCCTCCTGATTAATATGTAAAACGATGCCTCTCTTTAATTTGAATTTTACCTTAACATTTTCTTTTTGACAAAGAAAATTCTACCTCTTCTCTCCCTTAATCTTTCTTACTATCTTGTATATTCTAAAAGACACTTTTGGTTACTTTCGAATTGATTCAAAAATAACATTGGAAGGGATGGGGTTTTCTTAGATACTGTTGGCGATATTTATGATTATTTTTATAATAAACCCGCTCTGCAAACAGAGATTAGCACAGCTTATAAAACACTCTTAACAAACATTAAAGAGCAAGACCCAAGCTTATTTTTGAGGCAAAACTGGGGATTTGAAACAATTAAAACAACATCTCTTCCATATATAAATGCTGTTCTTTGGGAAGGTTTTCATAAAGGTATTGTTCTAACAGATGAATGGTCACCAAACTGGATTACTTATTTCCAATCTCAAAGTACTACTTTACAAACACTCACTGTAACGAACACAGATCATTCTTTTAGTTATAGCAATCCTCTCGGCTTTTTAGCTACTCATAATGAAGACGATATTTATGACGAATAAACAAAACAGCCGTCACTGACGGCTGTTTTTTAATTTTCTTTTTGACATGTTGGACAATAGTAAAGCCTTCTTGAGTCCGCGATTATTTTCACAATATCCGATCCATCTATCCTGCATGCCTCTCCTTCTCTTTCAAACACCCAATGACGATAAGAAGACCTTTCTTCTTTAACTTTTCCACAAGCTGCAAATCATTCGTAATTCCTCTTGTTTCATAGGACTGTATCATAAGTTTTTTAACTGCACGTGCTGCTTGTCGAAGTTCTTCATCTGTACATTCTATCGGGTGCTTATTCGGATGTATCCCTGCTACAAAAAGGATTTCACTTCTTAAGTAGTTGCCAACGCCTCCAATAAACCCTTGATCAAGTAATAGAGATGACCATCTTCTTCCTTTAAATTCTTTTTGGAGAAAACGCTCTTTCAAATATTGTTCTGTTACATTCTCACTTAATATATCTGGCCCAACTCGCGAAACAAAAGGATGAAGAGGTACTTCTTCATCTCTTAAAACTTCAATATCTGAAGCACTATATAAAAGAGCTGAATACTTTTCATTATGTAGAGCTAATCGAAGCTGTCGATTTGTTTTAGGATAGCTATAAGCTGCCCTTATATACCATCTCCCATAAAGCTGATTATGAGAATACATGGTGTAACCATTATCAAATCTAATAAGCATCGCTTTTCCTTTCGTATCTACTCGTTTCACTCTTGCTCCTTGCAGTATCTCTTCATAATGTTTGAGCTGTGGGAAAGCAAACCAAACTTCCCCTACGTTATAAGCTGTGAGTGCTTTTTGAACTTTATCTGCTGCAATTCTTATTTCAGGTCCCTCAGTCATTTCTATACTCCCCCTTCTCTTATATGGTCTATTTCCTTATTATCTCTTCCTCCAAAACTTATCAAAGCAAAAAAACCCCATTAGGATCAAAATGCGGCTTTTTATACTTCACTTGAATGTTCTTTTTGTTTCATGTACTGATAGTATAATCCTGTTATAGTTTGGATTAATAAAAAAATAGCAAATGAATATGAAAGGGTAAAATCATTTTTAAAATGGATGATATCTAACTTGTTAAACGTCCAGTTCGCAAAAATGCCTATAAAACTCCATGCTGTCACATAATAACCAAATGTTTTTTTTGTAATACCAAACACTTCATAGAAATTCATAAATAAATAGCCAAAAGGCGCGAACATAACATAATAGAAGAAATCAAACAGTTCATATGAGCTAGAATCATTTACAGTATAAAAATCAATGGCTCCTCCCCCAATCGTGAATTCAACTAGAAATCCAGCTGCTGCCCCCCATATCAAACTTAAAATTGTCATATGTTTTGATAACCGTTTCGGGAGAAAGAAGGGAAGAACATAAATAACAATAAGCATGACGCATATACTGATTTCATTTTTACTCCACTGTCCTATCATCATAAAAATTCCCCCTTTTCCTTTCGCATTAGTTTGCGAAAGCCTTTATGAAGAACAAAAATAATAAGAAGTAATCCAAGAATATATAAAGCTTCATAAAAGAGGTTCCATTGCTTATAGTGATAAATATTCAGCATATTAGAGTATTTCCGAAGTAAAAGGGTAAAGATAAGAAAAATAAAGTCTGTAATCATAATTGCCCGAGGTGTTATGTTTCTATAAAAGTAATTGAATGTTATAACAAAAAGGATCAGAATAATAAGGCTTCGTTCTAAGAGAAAACCTATATAAGGTGCTGTCTCTTCTGTAACATTAATAAGCTTGAATTCTTCATTTATAATCCATGTCGCATTAACGTTAATAATAAGAACAAGTAAATAAATAAAAGTATTTTCTACAATGCTAAGGCTCTTTCTCATCGTAACGAATAGCGTTATAACGAGAAAAGATAAAAATACAAAAAATGAAAACCCCATAAGACAAGACACCTCCTTCTCGTATTTATTTGTTTTTTTAGGAAAAAATATTCATCATACAAAAAGAAAAACACCTCTTAAAAAGGTGTTTTAATAGCAGTCCCAGTTATACATCACGTTTGAGAAATCTCTCTTTTCTAAATCCTCTTTTCTAATAAAAAAATTACATACACCGCTATCTCCCCACATAATATCGAGCTCTGTATCTGTATCAATTTGAAGAAGCAAAATGTTGTGTTCTCTATACTTTTGCTCATATGCTCTTGGATCTTCTTGTGTAAAGAAAGGATAGCCTCCTATTTTACTTCCTGTTACTTCTGTATTTTCGGCGTATAGTTCCCAAAGTTCTACCCCATCCTCTATTTCTTCATATAAATCAAGGGATAGCTCTTCTACCCGATAATCACGTTCTGAGACAGGCTCAATATCTGGTGTAAAAGAAAGAACCGCTTCATACGATAAAGGAAAATATGTTGTATCAACATCATCAAGATAGCTAAAATCTGTCACAATATTTTCAAGATTTTCTGACACATGTTCATGATAAAGAATTCGAAACTGAGCTTGATCTGTTTCATCTTCAAAGTTTGCTCCAAGCAAATCATCAGTACTATCAATATAAAATTGAAGAATCCCTTTTGTCGGGAATCCTGGCATTTGTGGCACCTCTTCAAAATTAATTTGAGCAGCTAATGTAAGATATGTACCATCCTTTCCTTTTGGATGTTCTATCTCTTTTGGCAAGTATGGCTTTCCTCTAAATTTACTTTGCCAAAGAGACGTTATCCCTTTCTTTCCTTCTATTCGAACAACAGGCTTTAATGTATTTTCAATCTCCTTGCGATGAGATTCTAACAATTGGGGAAGTTTTATTTTATTATTCATAGAAAACATCCTTTCTTTAAGTATAATGGAAAATGTTTATAAAAAAATAGAAGTTTCAAAGAAATAGAACTTTCCTCTTTTCAGTTAAAATATTTAGTTTTATTAAACAAATCTTCTCTTTTTTACTTCTTCACAAATATTTTATACTATTTAAGAGGATGACCTAGATTCTACAATACTTAACATTTCTTAGCTAATAATGTAAATATAATCTTTTTATTGTTTTATTTACAGAGTTAAATTCTTTTATTCTACATGCTGTCCTCTTCCTTACTCATCAATTTGAAGACTTAATTAATGATATATGATGAGAAAGTATAGAAACTGAAATATATAAATGTAAGGAGCAATGGAAATTGAAGCAAGCTGAACGTTTCATCGCGAAGACTAGCCGGAATCCTATTAAAATAGAAGAGACTAAAACAAATCTCGATGACTGTATTTTATGTAAGATGGATGGGACAGGCCGAATTACGTATGTAAATGAAGAGTTTTGCTCTATTTCTAAGTTTACAAAAACAGAACTTATTGGCCAAACATACGACATTATCTATTCTGGTTACTACCCTCGTTCATATTATCAAGATATTCTTGAAACCTTAAAGAGGGGCAAAAATTGGAAAGGTCAAATGAAAAACAAAGCGAAAGACGGATCTTATTACTGGGTTGATACAATTGCCATCCCTTTCTTTGATGAAAATAATCATTTAACTGAAATTGTTTCACTTGAACATAACATAACATAACGGAGCAAAGAACAATGGAAAAATCATTAGATTATACACTAAATGAACTTTCTGCTAAAAATGCAGAATTAAAAAGTATGAAGTATGCCCTTGATCAATCTTCTATCGTTGGCATTACAGATTCTAAAGGAACTATCACATATGTTAATGATACCTTTTGTAAGATATCTAAGTACAGTCGCGAAGAGCTTATTGGAAAAAACCACAACATCTTAAATTCCCATCACCATCCTAGAGAGTTTTTTGTAGACATGTGGAGAACCATTACTAAGAAAAAAGTATGGAAAGGTGAAATAAAGAATAAAGCAAAAGATGGCTCTTATTATTGGGTCGATACGACAATTGTGCCTTTTCTAAATGGACAAGGAAAGCCATATGAATATGTTTCTATTCGAACAGATATTACCCCTCAGAAAAAAGCCCAAGAAGAAATCTACCACCTTGCCTACTATGATCTTTTAACAGGGATACTAAATCGAAACGGTCTATATAAATCCCTTGAAAAGCTTTTGAAAAATACAGATGAAGAAGTAGCCTTTTTATTTTTAGACTTGGATCGTTTTAAGTCTGTAAACGATACGTTTGGGCACAAAACAGGAGATGAACTGCTTCGGGCTGTTGCTGAACGAATAAGTGAGCTTGTTGAACGTGATCATATTATTTCTCGCTATGCTGGAGATGAATTTATTATTGTGTTGAGAAAGAGCTCACAAGAAGAGGCTGTTGAAATCGCTCAAAAAATTATTAACAGTTTTTCCATACCTTTCATACTAAGTGATGAAGAGATTTACACAACTTTTTCAATTGGTATTAGCTTATATCCAAGCGATGGAGCATCTAAAGAAACGGTCATAAAAAATGCAGACAATGCGATGTACCTCGCTAAAAAGAAGGGAAAAAACAACTATCAATTGTTCACAAATAAGCTAAAAGAACAAAACAAACGCAAATCAATTTTAGAAAAGGATTTACGAAAGGCAATCAAATGTGAAGAACTTCATCTTAACTACCAACCACAATTTGATTTAGAAACTAAAAAGATTGTGGGACTAGAAGCTTTGCTGCGATGGAACCATCCAACATACGGACCTATTTCTCCTGGAGAATTTATTCCCTTAGCAGAAGAGACTAATTTAATTCTCCCCCTTGGGAAATGGGTACTTGAGCAAGCATGCCAGCAAAATAAACAATGGCAAGATGAAGGATATGAACCATTTCGTATTGCCGTAAATGTATCTGTCAAGCAACTGCAGCAGTTTGACTTTGTCTCTTCTGTGAATCAAATTCTACAAAAAACAGGACTTAACCCAAAGTACTTGGAGCTTGAAATTACAGAAAGTATTCTTCAAGACTTAGCATGTCTAAAACACTCTATTAAAAAACTCCGAGCTCTAGGTGTTTCAATTGCCATTGATGACTTTGGAACAGGATATTCCTCTTTAAGCGTCTTATATCAACTTCCTATTAACAGCTTAAAGATTGACCAATCTTTTGTCAGAAATTTAAATTCTACAAACCGAACCTCAGCCATTATCAAAACAATCATTGATATGGGTCGCAATCTCGATTTTTATGTTGTCGCAGAAGGAATTGAATATGAAGATCAATCTTCATTTCTCTGTAAAAACCACTGTCATATTGGTCAAGGCTACTATTTTAGTCATCCTTTATCATCTCATGAAGTTCAAAAGATGCTTGTTAAGAGGCATTAAAAAAGAGCTGTCACTACAGCTCTTTTTTACATTGTAAGTAAGAAAAATTTGGTTCCTCCTAGATGCTTTTTATTATGTAGTTGTATCTTATCTGTATAATCAATCCACTTGCAATTCTTTAATTTTTGATCAAGCTTATTATTAATTTCGTCTTCAATTTCCTTCATTATAAGTGTAAATTCATCTAAGCTCATTCCAAATAATTTAGCTCCTTGTTCATAAGGTGCTTCTTCAACAAGTGAAAATAAAAATTGTTCTTTTGTCTCACATTTTGCTGCAAGCTGGTCTTCCATGCTTTCAATATATTGATACATCATTCTCTTTTGCTGAGGCAAACGCGCAATAATTCCTTTTGCAAGAAGTTGCAAACCTTTTTCGTTCACTATCATCACCTCTTATCTAGAAATAGACATAAATCGTAACCATTACGTTTTATATTATACACATTTCTATTCTTAAAAGAAATATATATGCGCATTTCCTTGCTATATACATAGAAAAGCTGCTTAGGATGCAGCTTTTCTATCTTTACAGTTCAAATGTTAAATTTACTGGCTCCTCGGGAATAGACTCTCCAATACTTGCAGCTGTCACTGGTACGTTTTTATCGACAACTTCAAAAGCAAGGCTGTCTACCCATGCTTTTCCTTCTCCAGCAAGCATCATTCCAAAGGCAATCCCAATACTGCTCTCTGGAATATCAAGTACAACTTCATACTGATTCCAGTTTGTTGTTCCTTTAACAGGACGATTTTCCATATTATCAAAATTTACTGTTTCTCCGTTCTCCCCATCCACTCTCATCCAAAGCATTGCACCATTATTGACATTTTCCGTTTTCAAGAATCCTGAAAAACGTACTCGTTCCCCTCTATATTTGGTTGCTTTAAACGTTTGTCCCATTGTTGCGAACCCAACATTACTTCCCTCTTCTCCTGTAATATAACCTGATGCTTTTCCCTCATGAACTTGCTTATAATCGACTCCCATATCGTAATATTGAAGATGTGTCCCTGCTGGCACCCATCCTTTTGGTAAATTGTAATCCACTCTCTTTTCCTCCCTTTTCATCATTAACTTCTGAGCATATTTCCGGTACTTTCCAGGGCTCATTCCATACATTTTTTGAAATGCTCGTGTAAAAGCCTCCTGTGAAGAAAAGCAATATTTAAAAGCAATATCTAAGATGCGCTCTTGCTCCCTCATCAAATCACTTGCAGCATACGTCATCTTTCGTTTCTTTATATAGGTGCTAACGCTCATGCCTACAATCCGTTGAAAGATACGATGAAAGTGAAAAGGGGAATATTTTAGCTCTTTTACGATATTATCTGAGAGGTGCTCGCTCATAATGTTATCTTCAATATATTGAATAATGCTGTGAACTTCTTTTACATATTCCTGGTGCATCTCCCCTCCCCCTTCTATCCATAATTTAACACATACATTTTCAATATTTTTGATATTTTTTGCGATATCAAACAAAAGAAGCTCTTTTGTTTTCCTTTTACAACAGGAAGACAAAAGAGCTTCTTATAAAACATCTATTTTTATTTCTGTGCTAAAAGCTTTTCAACGCTCACCACCTGAACGCAAAGGCAGAAGATTTCAATTGCTTTTGATAGTTCTTCAAGAGATGGGAATGTTGGAGCAAGACGAATATTGCGGTCTTTTGGATCTTTGCCATACGGATATGTTGCACCAGCTCCTGTTAATTTCACACCTGCTTCAGCAGCTAGTTGAACAGTCTTCTTAGCGCATCCTTCTAATGTATTCAAGCTAATAAAATAACCACCATTAGGCTCTTTCCATGAAGCAATGCCTTTATCACCAAGTTCTTCATTTAACAGTTGAAGCACTCTATCAAACTTTGGTTTAATAATGCTTGCATGTTTCTCCATGTGTGCTTTTAGATTGTCTGTATTCTTAAAGAACTTTACATGGCGAAGCTGATTAATTTTATCAGGACCAATTGTTTGAACAAACATTTGTTTACGGAAGAAATCCAAGTTATTTTCACTTGCTGCCATCATAGCAACACCAGAACCTGGGAATGTTACCTTTGATGTTGAACCAAACATAATCACACGATCAGGGTTTCCTGCTTCTTCACAAGCTGTGAAAATATTTTTAAGTTCATCAGGAGTATCTGTTAGATGATGAATTGCATATGCATTATCCCAGAAAAGTCTAAAGTCTCTTGCTTTTGTTTTCATGTTTGCAAGTCTTTCTACAACTTCATTTGAATACGTAATACCATCAGGGTTACTATACTTTGGCACGCACCACATGCCTTTAATAGTTTCATCTTCTCCGACAAGCTTTTCAACTTGGTCCATGTCTGGTCCATCTTCTAGCATATCGATTACAATCATTTCGATATTGAATAGTTCACAAATAGCAAAATGACGGTCATATCCTGGACTTGGGCATAAGAATTTTACAGTTGGTAATTTAATCCAAGGAACTTCACTTCCATATACGCCGTGAAACATTGCTCTTGAAACTGTATCATGCATCATTGTTAGACTTGAATTTCCACCAATGATCACATTTTTAGGATTTACTTCAAGAATGCTCGCAAAAAATTCTTTTGCCTCAGGAATTCCTTCAAGACCTCCGTAGTTACGCGTATCAACACCATCCGATGTTTTTAAACTGCTATTAGATGTTACAGTATCAAGCATTTCTAAAGAAAGATCAAGCTGTTCAGTACAAGGCTTTCCTCTAGACATATCTAGATTTAGATTTTGGCTTTTGTACTCTTCATATTTTTCTTTCAATTCTGTTTGTAATGCTTCTAATTCAGAAACTGCTAAACTATTAAAGTTACTCAAGCTGATTGCCTCCTGTTTTGTGGTCTTCTATTAAGTTCACCTTTGTACACTAATATACTATCAGATAATTTGCATTTTGTTTTATATAATCCTGTTTTTTTCAAGTTGAACACTTATATTTTTTCTCTATTTAGAATAATTGTCTACATTTAAGTTAATTATCCCCAAAATCACTCTTCTTCCCTACATACTGATTGGAGATCAAGAAAGGTTACAACTTTTTCACTTGGTGGTACATGTTCAGCACGCAATAATTTTGCTAGACGACAATCTGCACTTTTCATAGCTTGTTCTCCAATATACCGAGCAAAAGCTGCACTTTCAAAATAGGAATTACGATTCTCATATTTTTGAATGTAATAAGAAAGCAGAAAGTTATAAGCACCTGCATCAATGATATATCCTTTTTCATATAGAAATCTCTCGCTAATCTCCATAAGCTCAAAAGGAGTATATTCTTGAAAATAAAGATGCCTAGAAAACAGACTATTCCAACTAGGATTTAGGAAGAAAAATTTCTTTACTTCTTCTTCGGATCCCGCAATAATCACAATAAATTTGCCTTCCTTATCTTTTAGTTCTCTTAAAAGAACGTTAAGAGCTTCAAGTCCAAGATCGTTTGGTGTTTTTTTATGTTCAAAGAAAGATACTTCGTCAATGAGAAGAATGCCGCCCATTGCTTCATTCATTTTCTTCTCCATTTTTTCAACTGTTGTATCAATAGATAAGCCAACAAGCTCTTCTCTGCTCACTTTTACGATGTGTCCCTTTTCTAATACACCCATTGTTTTATAGAGGTTCCCAAGCAGCCCTGCTATCGTATTTTTTCCTGTCCCAGGATTTCCATACAAAACAGTATGCTCAGCCTTTAATTCAGCGTCTGGTCCGAACTTCTGGATATAATGAATCATTCTTTTAATTTGTTCTTTTACATTATTCATACCAATTAAATTGTCCAGCTCATTTAAAATCTTTTCAAATTTAAGAGATATTAACTCACTTTTCTCACCTATAATTTTTGTCTTGCTATCTTCTGAGATAATAATGTTATTCTTTTCGTTTGAATAAAGGCGACAATTCTCAATTGTTCCGTTTCCTTTCTCCGTTGCCCATATCCCCCAATTTTTAGCATGATGAATATCACAGCTCCGAATAAGAGGATTTCCTTCACTCATAATCTTGACATTCTGATAACCGTTATGATGAATTTGACAGTTTTCAATTAACCCTAAGCCACCTTCTTTTACCCATACACCGTTCTGTTCAGCTTCATAAAGATGACAACCTTCAATAACAGGATTTGCTTTGTCTGCAATAGCAACATTTGAGAAACGATGACGGTAAATTTCACAGTCCATGAAAATTCCAAGTCCACTTTCTGTTACCCATACTCCATGCTGCTTGCCTTCATAAATTCTGCAGTTTTTAAAAATAGGATTCCCACCTTGGGCAGCACCTGCATTTGTATACATATGCCCATAAATATGGCAGCCTTCAATAATTCCGAGCCCTTTTTCTTCAACCCATACTCCACTTTCCTTCCCATTATAAATATGGCAGCTTCTTATAACAGGATCTCCTTCTGTCACAATTTTTACGTTTGCAAAGCTATTATTGTAAATATAACTTTTTTCGATTACACCTCTCCCTTTCTCTTTAATCCATATACCGTTTTGAGCTCCATCGTATATGTGAGAAGCTCGTATAATAGGACTTCCTTCATGAGTAATACCAACGTTAGAATATGTATTACTATAAATTTTACAGTTTTCTATCGTTCCGTAACCTTTTAATGAAACCCATATACCACTTTGCATACTTCTATAAATAGTGCAGCCTTCAATAGATGGATCTCCTTCATGTGAAATGTCGATGTTAGAAGCTCTGTTATTATAAATCTCACTATTTGAAAAAGATCCTTCTCCTTTTTTAGAGACCCACACGCCACAGCTTTCACCATCATAGATTTTGCAGCTCATTATTATTGGATTTCCGCTATTTGTAACGCCTACGTTTGGGTATTTATTGCGATAAATCTCACAGCCCTGCAACGTTCCTTTTCCACTCTCTGTTACCCAAACCCCATTTTGACTACTTTCGTAAATATGACATTTCCGAACAACTGGATTCCCTTCATGAACTATACAAACGTTTGAATAGGTGTTTCCGTATATGGCACAGTCGTCAATAATTCCTCTTCCTTTTTCTGTAATCCATATACCACTTTCTCTTCCATTATAAATTTTGCAGTTTTTTATTAAAGGATCTCCCTCACTCCCAATCCACACATTTGCAAAATCATTGTGATAAATCTCACAGTCTTCGATAATGCCCGATGCTTTCTTATCTATTAGGAGTCCGTTTTCTTTATTCGCATAGATTTTTCCCCGAATGATAATGGGAGTTGCCTCCTCTGTAACAAAAATACCAATCCCTTGGACATCATGTATCAAACAGTTATTAATAATAGGGGCTGTATGCTTATTATAAATTCGTATACCTCCTCCAACGTCAGAACGCACAATACAATCTTTAATATGAATCGATCCTGTTGGAATTTCGATTGCATAATAGTCATTAAGATTGTCGTATTTTCCTCTTTGATGGATTGTTATCCCCTTAATAGTAGCAAGCTCTGTTTGTACAATAATTGGTGACTCATTCTCACTGTAAATCAACACTTCTTGCGGTGATCCTTTTCCAATAATTTCTACGTTACGATCAATAATCAAACTCTCACGGTACATTCCAGGCTCTACTAAGATTTTCGCCCCATGTTCAGCATTTTTTAGTGCTTCTCCAATTGTCTTATATTTTGAAAATATCCTCTGTGAAACGGTTAACGTCTTCCTATTAAACATCTCTCACCATCCGTTCTTCTGTTCTGAATTTACTCATATTCTATCATGGTAAACAAATAACAAACACCTTTTAACTTCAAAAAAATTCCAGTTTTCTGTTATAAGGAAACCTAAAGAAGCAAAAGGATTCTGCTTCCTATAAGGTTACATGTAACTTTTTGAGATAGTAAAAAGGGACTCTTTTTAAGAATCCCTTTTATATGAATATATGCTTTACGTTTTTCTTCTATTACTTTTTAGCAAGATGATAGCCCACATAATCAGGAACAACTTAGATGAATTTATTCAAGATAAACTAGCCTTAATGTTTTTAGGTAACTTACTTTATCTCACTCTGCTTCTTAGTTGGGAACTATAAAAAATTCGAATTAAAGAAAAAAACTCCATATGCTACTAAAAGCATAGGAGTTTTAAAAGACTATTAAACATAGAGACTGTTTTGAGGTTTCAGCCACTTTTGGTCTGCTTGTTTGTCTATTTCCCCATCTTTGAACACAAGCTTTCCTCTATTCATAGTTCCTACTACTTTACATGGGAACGTGTGACCTATATATAGGCTTTCTTTATGCTTAGCATAATAGTTTTCTGCCGTAACAGTATATGATTCATCTAATGTAACAAAAGCAAAATCTGCATCTGCTCCTTTGGCAATATGCCCTTTTCGATCGGAGATTCCAAACCTTTCAGCAGGATTTGAGGCAGTCCACTTTGCTACTTTTTCAAATGGAATATTGTGTGCTAAAGAAAGCTCAATAGAAGAGAGAAGAGAAAACTGCCCCCCACTAATTCCGCCCCATGCTTCAAAGAGGTTATGAACATTAGGATCTTTTAAGTCATATGGACATGGTGAATGATCAGATGAAATCATATCAAATCGATCGCTCTTCAAAAGCTCGATAAGCTTTCGTCTTTCATGATCTTCTCTTAAAGGCGGTGCACATTTTGCAACAGCTCCAAGCTCTCTTAAGTGTCCATGATGAAACAATAAATAGTGGGGACACGTTTCAACAGTAATGTTCATTCCCTTTTCTTTTGCTTCTTGGATCTTTTCCATTGCTTTTGCTGAACTAATGTGAACAAAATGAAGAGGACAATTTGTAAGCTCTGCATAATAGATAGCACGTTCTACTGCCTCAACCTCCGCTGCAATTGGACGAGTTTCTAAGTAGTCATCAGCACTATATTTTCCTTCGTTCTCTTTTTCTTTTTTCAACCAGTTTGTCATACTTGCACTCTCAGAATGAAGAGCAAGTACTTTTCCGAGGCGAGCAATCTGTTTCATTCCATCTAGCAGTGTAATATCATCAACAGCTTCAAACTCTTTGTTACCTGTTGTAGAAAGAAAGGCTTTAAACCCAATTACACCTGATTCTGCAAGAGGCTTTAAATCTTCCTCATTTCCAGGAACAAGTCCTCCCCACAGACCAAAATCTACAACAGACTTCTCATTTCCTATCCTTGCCTTTTCGTCTAATGCTTCTTTATTTACAGTAGATGGAATGCCATTTAGAGGCATATCGAAATAAGTTGTGCACCCTCCAGCAGCCATCATCATGGAACCTGTATGAAACCCTTCCCAGTGTTCTCTTCCAGGCTCGCTGAAATGTACATGAACATCAATCATACCTGGAAAAATATATTGATGTTCTGCATTCCATTCTTGTTCTCCTTGATGTTGGAGATTTTTTTCAATCGCAGCAACTTTCCCGTCTTTAACCCCAATATCTGTTTTAACAACACCTGTTGGGAGAACAACGTTTCCATTTCGAATTACAACATCATACAAGCTCATAAACTTCTCTCCTTCTCTAGCTTCTTATTTATTTTGCAAGTAACAAACCCGCTCGTACATCATTTTTTAACGGTGCCAATTCTGTAACTCGACATTCTACAACGTCTTTCTCATTAATAAGGACAGAACCTGGTGTTCCTGTCAAAATTATATCGCCAGGATTAAGCGTCATGATACTTGAAAAAAACTCAAGAAGCCAAAGTGGCTCGTACATCATATTTGAGACTGTGTTGCTATATCGAACTTCTCCATTTAACACCGTTTCTACTTTAATTGCACGAAGGGAAGAAAACTCATCTAAAGTCACAAGGGAGTTCCCAATGCTACAAAATGTATCAAAACTTTTAGAACGTTGCAGATAGCGAGGATTTTTCCCATGAATATCTTTTGCTGTAACATCTAATGCCGTTGTAAAACCCGCAATAAACTCCTTTGCATCTTCTTGTTTTACATTTTTGCATTGTTTTCCGATTACAATAGCAAGCTCTCCTTCTGCTGTCACTTCTTTTGATTGAACAGGAAGTAAAATAGATTGATTTGGACCAACAAGGGTAGAGCTTGGTTTTGTGAACATTACGGGCTCTTCTTCCGGAAGGTTACCAGAAAGCTCAATTGCTTTTTCTACGTAGTTCATTCCAACGCCTAAAACAGTACTAGGATTTTTACAAAGGGCGATTTCAATCGCTTCTTCTTTTATAGAAGGAAAAGCGATTAGCTTTTGTTTTCCTTCTGTTTTATACCATGTGCAAAGCTCGCTGAATTGTCCTTCTCTTAGTAAAGAGACGAAGTCTTCTTCAAAGCACGTACCTTCCATTTCATTAATAGTCTCAATAGAAACAAAACGATTGTCATGAGTGAAGGCTATCGTTTCTTTTCCGTCTATACTTAAAGCAGCTAATTTCATACATTTTCACCTCTTTTGCTTGTTACGAAGCTTTGGTCTATTTTTCTTAGAAAGCGCTGAGACCAGCGTAATAGTTTCAAGTCTTGGTTTTTATTTGCAATAAGAGATAATCCAATAGGTATTCCGTTCACTTCAACAACTGGAAGCGTCACTTGTGGGAGACGAGCTAAACCAGCAATACACGATAAGCTCATTGTTTTCGCTCTATACTTTTCAGCTGCTTCTCCTTGAAGATTAAGGAGGGGTGCTCCACCAGGGGCTGTTGGGATTACAAGTATTCCATCTTCTCCGAGTAAATGTGTAAGCTCGTTCGTTATTTTCTCTCTTAGCTTATAAGCATCTTCATTTTGTTCTTTTTTCAATGTACTTGTCCAACTGAATCGTTCAGAGATTCCTGGCCCAAAGGTTGGATTTTCTTTCTTAATCCATTGCTCATGCTCTTTCCAAATTTCGATTCCTTGAATTGTTCTAAAGACACTTGACCACTCTGCTAAACCTTCTTGTGAAATTCTTTGCCACCTGCTGTTTTCACTTTCCTCTTCTAACAACTTTAAAAAGGGAGAAAAAGCAGCTTTTGTTTCTCCCTCAAGGAGTTCCCACGCCTCTTCTGCAAACTCAATGTTTGTAAAATCTCCGTCTTCTTTAAATTGAGGAAGCAGCACACGTCCAATTTCAAGTAATAAGTCAATGCTATTTGCCATCCATCCTACTGTGTCATAGCTTTTAGCAAGTGGAATAACCCCTTCTATCGGCACAGCTCCATGTGTTGGTCTGAACCCATAAATACCACAATAAGAAGACGGAATGCGGACAGACCCTCCAGTATCGGTTCCTAGAGAAAAATCAACTGTTTGAGCCGCAACAGAAACAGCTGATCCACTTGAAGAACCTCCAGGAATGCGATCTGGAGCTTTCGGGTTAATAGGTGTACCATAATGGAAATTCTCACCGTTTAAACTGTACATCAATTCATCTGTATGAGTGGTTCCACGCAGCTTTGCACCTTGATTAAGCAACATGTCAATTGCCACTGCATTTCTTTTAGATTCCTCATGTGTACGAAGCCATGTAGGATTTCCTGCACTGCTTTGATAATGTTGAATGGCAAAGACATCTTTCACAGAAAAAACCAAGCCATCCAAGCTGCCTTTCCCTGTTGGGGCAATTGCTACATTCTGATTAAAAAAAGCATTCCATTGATCTTTTATCATAAGCTCCTCCTCATTATCCTTTATATCTTCTCTCTTCTTCTACTGAAGCTTCTTTTTTTATATTTCGTTTTGAAAGTTTTATATTTTCTAATAAAAGAGATAATAAAATTCCCACGAGTAAACCATTGCTAGCAAGCGGTCTTAAAATACTTGGCACTGTTTCAAAATAAGAAGCAGGAAACGTCATTAAACCTATACCAATAAAAAAAGGAATGCTTAATCGATACACATTTTCTGGCGTAAACGTGATTGTAATAAAATAGTTAAAAGAAGAATGGAGCAACCGTAAATATGTCACAAGCAAAACGGCACTACCTACACTAAGAGGAAGCTTAGCCATCATGTTTCCTACGTATGGAACGGCCCCCATCAAAGTAAACAGTGCTCCTCCAATCAGAAAAGGAAGTCGTTCAACAATTTTTGTTTGCTGAAGGAATCCAATAGAAGAGACATATGGCGCGAAGGGAACCAAGCCAAATAATCCAGAACAAATGCCTAACACGCCGCTAATTGTAAATGAGCCCCTATATTCTCCATTTGTCGCCTCTTTTTTATAAATTTCATCGGTTCCTTTTAGAGCTCCGAATGTGTTGGATGTATTGATGAGACCTGCAATAACAGCTGTTAAAATAATGCCAATATCAAAACTAGGAGAACCAAGTGGAAAAAGTTTTATACTTACTCCTTCTGAAACCTCTACAGCCGCTTTTTCCCCAAATAAAATATTAAACGAAATCCACCCAACAATAATGCCAATAAGTAAGGAATATTTAGCAAAGGAAGGGCGGGCCTTTATACTAAGGATAATCACAAAAGCAACAACGGCTACTGACAATAAAAGAACTGGTACATCGATATGTGCTTCTCCGTCACCTTTGCCAAATGGAATACCTAGCATTCCTTGAAGGAACATTGTATTGAGACGGCAAGCTAATAAAAAAAGAAAAACAGCCATAACACCATTGTTAAATAAACGGGACAAATACCCTGATAGGCCGCTCAACCCAATAACAATTGTAATAATTCCTGAAATGATGATTCCAACACTTAAACTTCCTCCAATAGTTGCTAGAGACATACCGCTCTCAGTAGCTCCATAACAAAGGCTTAAAATAACTCCCCACCATAACCCTGATTGTCCTTCCATAATCGAACGCTTATGTCCTAAGAAAGCTTGTAAAATACAAGCTAGACCCGTAAACAAAAAGGAACATTGAACTAATGAAACAAGCGTTTCATGGGAAAGCTGAAAAGCTGCTCCAACTGTAATCGGAATAACAACTGTGTTGGTAAAAATAAAAAAGAGCCATTGCAAACCTGCAAGCCACCCTTTTATACTAAGAAACTCTCTCATAAACTCACCTTCTATATGTGTAAGGAATGGGATCTATTTATCTATTTTTCTCTTTATCTGTATCGGCTATAGTGCGCAAAAAGATTCCGGAGCCTCCGGAATCTTTTTCTAAAAATCACATCAGCATCTTCTTTACTTTATTACTGTGCTCTCTTTTCCATTCTCTTTTTCTTGAAGGCTTCCTGCTTCATACACATCTAGCGCTGCTTGAAGTCCTCTGCCAACTTGAATTTTTGCTCCATTACGAATAAGGGATGCTTCGAGCGCTGATAAAACAAATAAAATATTTTCTTTGCGGCAGCTGTAGCCCATTGCTCCAATTCTCCAAATCTTGCCGTGTAGCGGCCCAAACGAACTAGCAATTTCAATTCCGAATTGTTCAAGAAGCATTGTTCTAACTTTTTCGCTATCAACGCCTTCTGGGATGTTTACACATGTTACCATCGGTAATTTTTGAGCTCCTTCATTAAATAACGTTAAACCCATTGCTTTAATTCCTTCAATAAGTGCTCTCTCATGGAAACGGTGACGTGAGAATCTTTCTTTTAAACCTTCTTGAAGAACAATGCGCACTCCTTCACGCAAAGCATATAGCATTGATGTTGCTTCTGTATGGTGATTAAGACGACGTGGTCCCCAGTAATCTTGAAGCTGGCTTAAGTCAAAATAATTGCTTCGAATCGGATGCTGAGCATTGACGCGATCCTGATCTGTTGCAACACCTTTTTCAACTTTTTTACGACGAGCAAGAATTTCTTCAACTCGCTCATTGTAAGTAATAGGAGCCATTCCTGACGGTACAGAAAGACACTTTTGTGTTCCGCCAATAACAGCATCAAGCTGCCACTCATCAACTTTAACTTCTGTTCCACCAATTGTTGCAACAGCATCTACGATTGTTAACACGCCAAGCTCTCGACAAGCAGGACCAACTTTATCTAACGGCTGCATACATCCTGTTGACGTTTCACCATGAACAACAGCAAGTACTTTTGGTTTCACTCGTTTTACTTCATTAATGATCTCTTCTTGATCAAATACTGTGCCCCACTCACATTCCATCAAATGAATGTCTGCTCCGTTGCGCTCAGCAATTTCTGTTAAAAGATGACCAAATCTACCAAATATCGGAATTAAAACTTTATCACCAGGCTCTAAAACACTGCATAACACAGCCTCAAGTCCTGATCTAGATGTTCCATCAATTGGAAATGCCCACTTATTTTTCGTTTGGAATACTCCTCGAAGCATTTCCATTGTTTCGTTCATCATCGTTGTAAAAGCAGGATCAAATTGCCCAAGGATTGGGTTGCTCATTGCACGTAGAACTCTTGGATCAACTTCTACAGGACCTGGTGTCATAATTGTTCGTAAAGGTGAATTTATTTCTTGAAAACTTACCATCCTTTTTCCTCCTTAATAAGCTAACTTGTGCAATATTTTGATTAAAAGATTTATTCCCTTTTCTAAATCTTCTGTTTTAGTAAATTCGTGCGGTGAATGACTTATTCCTTTATGACTTGGAACGAACAAAAGCGAGGTTGGGATGAATTGTCCGAAAACCTGCGAATCATGTCCAGCTCCACTAGTCATTTCTTTAAATGAAGTGCCTTCTGTTTGAAGGATTGTTGTTGAAAGTTCGTTAAGGTTTTCACACATTTTAATAGGCTGCTCATCCATCCACTTGTGAATGTCTAATGATGTGCCCCTTTCTCTCGCTAGACCTTCAAAGCTTTCAAATGCCTCCTGACAGAATGATTGAATAATATCACTGTCACTATGACGAATATCAATACTGAATGTTACCTTATTTGGGATAACATTTGGTATATTTGGCTCAACAATCATTTGACCCACTGTTACAACAAGATCAGCAGGCATTCTTTTCGACTTCTCCATTAGGACTTGAATAAGTGCTGAAGCCGTGTTCATTGCATCCTTGCGCCACTTCATTGGGGTTGTTCCAGCATGGTTACTTTCACCGTTGACTGTTACATTGTATCGGCGCTGCCCAACAATATGAGACACAACTCCAATGGCTTTGTTTTCTCGTTCTAGCACTTCCCCTTGCTCAATATGCAATTCAATAAAACAATCAAAATGAGCACTTCCTGGATGCTGATACTTTCCCTTCCCAAATCCTAACTTTTCCATTTCTTCTATAAATGAAGTACCTTCTTGATTTTTTAATAAATAAACGTCATCAAGCGATCTTAGTCCTGTAATACTTCCTGACCCCCAGTAGGTCATTGGAAATCGACTTCCTTCTTCCTCACATAGTGAAACAACTTCAATTGTTTTTTTCGGACGACCGTAGTGTTCATATAAATATTTGAGTGCAAGAAATCCCGCAATAATTCCGTATGCTCCGTCGTATTTCCCTCCATTTACGACCGTATCAATATGAGAGCCTGTAAGAATTGCACGCCCTTCTTTTTCGCTACCTTCTAGCCTTCCAAAGAGGTTTCCAGCATCATCATAGTAAGCATGCAAAGAAGCCTCCTCCATTCGTCCTTTGAGCGCCTCTTGAGCAAGTTTCCAGCTCTCAGAATAAAGAAGTCGTGTCACTCCACCGCTTCCACTGTCTCCAAATGAAGCTAACCATTCCACCATCTCAGCTGTTTGCTGTGCTAGTGTGAGCTTTTTCTTTTCCTCCATTACCAAGCATATCCCTCCTCTCTCACAAAAAACCTTGCTTATATTCCATTCGTTACTTTTCCTAACATTGTTTGTAATATATATTGATTTTAAAATAGATACCTGCTAAAATCATTGACATAATTGTAGAATATTCAGTCATTTCTTTATGCATATTAACTAAAATCTTATCTTTCTTGTCCTAAACTTTTAAATATCCTACAAAAGGAGAACTGAGTTTTATGAAATTAAGCGAATTGTTAGATTTATCAGTATTTGAAGGCACGATTATACGAGCTGGAGAGAAGAATATAAATTATGAGGTAAACACTGTTAATATGATGGATGCCCCTGATATTATCCATTTTCTCAAAAAAGATGAACTTCTTATTACTACTGCTTTTCATTTTAAGGATGACCTTCACTCTCTTATTACCCTTATTGAAGAGATGAAAAAGAAAGGTTGCTCAGGCTTAGGAATTAAAACAAAGCGTTTCTTACAAGAAATCCCACTCCAAGCCATTGAATTAGCTCAACAGCTCAACTTTCCGCTTTTGGAACTTCCTATGCATACTTCACTAGGGGATATTGTTCATAAGTCTCTAAATTATATACTCGACATTCGTACAACTGAACTTCGAAATGCAATGATGACGCACCAGCAGTTTACAAATCAAATTATGAGTGGACAAAACGTACATAAAATTTTGCAAAGTTTATCATCACTCATTCATTTTCAAGTTGTTTTACTAAATCACCATTTACAACCTATTACAAATTCAAACCATGATTCTTCTATCTATGAAAAATTAGAAACTATTTTAGTTGAGAACGATATTTTTCAACAAACACCTTTCACTTTTTCACTTCTTGGTGCAGATAAAATTACGCTAACTCTTTTTCCTGTCCATACACACAAGCAATACAGCTACTTATGTGTTTTTGGGGAGATCCATCCAACAGATCGTTCTACTGTTCTTACAATTGAACAAGCTATTAATGTTATAGCTTTTGAGCTAATGAAAGAAAATGCCTTAAAACAAAACGAACGCCGCCTTCACAACGAGTTTTTTAACAATTTTATTAATGGGAGCTTTACAACATCACAAGAAATCCTTAGCCGAGGAAAAGAATTCGGATTAGAAAATGAGCAACGCTATGTTTGTGCAGTAGGAAAAACAATTGAACGTCATAAAGAAACTTCATTTTCACAACACAGACAAGATTATGAGCTTATTTATGACACAATCGAAGCTGAATTACAGCGCTTTTCTCAGACCATTCATTTTTTCACAGTAAATGGAGCTTATGTTTTACTTTTTCCTTTAAAGAGCAAACAAGTTCAGATGGATCAGTTTATTCTCGATTTGCTGAGAAAACTTCAAGTTAAGGTCTCAACCCGTTTCAAAAAAGACCTTTGTTTTGGACTTAGCAATTATGCTCAACAGCTTTTACATGTTCCTATTTCATACAAAGAAGCAAATGACACACTATATTATGGACAGCTATCAGGACAAGAAGGCTTTATTGAGACATATCAACCGAAAGAAGTTCCTGAAATTTTGCGCATGGTTCCATATGAGCAATTAAAAAAATTCTACAGTGATACATTTCAGCCTTTTTTTGATGGAGCGAAAAAAGATCATGACGTCTTACTCCACACCCTTTCTGTTTATTTGGAAACTCATTGTCAACTTTCTGAAACAGCAAAGCGTTTATATGTACACAGAAATACTGTGATTTATCGCCTTGAAAAATGTGAAGAACTTATAGGAAGAAGCTTAAAGGAACCTGATGAAACACTCCGTTTGCGCCTCGCCTTTCGAATTAAAGCATTGATTCAAGGTCAAGGAGAAACCATTCATGTATAGACACTATAATATGTACAGCCAAACATTCTAGTAAGAGATGTTTGGCTTTTTTACGCTTGCTTTTCTACTAAAATAATTTGTCATATTGCACAAAACATTTTCAGAAAATTCACAAATATACCAATGACATCTCTTTTTTCATCTTATAAACTTTATACATGTCATTTTTCTTAACGTCTAAAGTCAAAACAATTAACTACATAGAGAACTTTATGAAAAGGAGCTGAATAATAGTGTCTACAAATTTAGCAAATCCAGTCGTAGAAGAACAAAGTACAAAAGACACCCTGAAGATTGATGAGTCACTTCTTCCAAAAAAGGAACGGCCTGTTAGTCCTCTATCTTATATGTTCATGTGGATTGGTGACGGAGTAAATCTTGGTAATATGACGCTTGGTGCAAGCTTAGTTGTAGCAGGAACGGCGACACTCAACATCTTCCAAACATTTGTGGCAGCGGCCATTGCAATTGGGATTATCTCCACCTTTTTCGCTTTGAACGATCGATTCGGCTATAAAACAGGCATTCCTTATGTCATGCAGCTTCGAATGTCATTTGGAGTAAAAGGTTCCATCATTTCTTCTCTCTTGAGAGGAATTCCAGCTATTATTTGGTACGGATTTCAAAGCTGGATTGGTGGTACTGCGCTCAATGAAATTGTAAAAGCCCTGACAGGAGGATCTGTTGATAATATTGTAGTATGTTTTATTGCCCTACAACTTCTACAAATCGTTCTCTCTCTTTACGGATTTCATGCCATTAAATGGGTTGAAACACTCGCCTCTATTGTCATTATGCTCGCTCTCCTCTATGTATTTAGTATCCTTCTCACTTCTTACAAAGATGTGATTACAGAAAAGTGGGTTCATACAGAAGGAACATGGGGACTTCCATTTTTCGCTTTTATTATGGTTTTCCTCGGTAACTACGCGGCCATTTTCTTAAGCGCTGGCGACTACTCTCGAGAGTTAAAAACAGGTATAAGCAATAAGAAACGTGGTTTGTTATATTTCTCTCCTATTACTATTGCTTATGGTTTTGTGCTAACAATTGGCGTTATGCTTGCTTCAGCAACTGGTATTTCAAATCCAGTCAAAGCTTTTGCCGTTGTTGTAGACAATCCTTATATTACTGTTGGGGTATCTGCTTTTATTGTGATTGGAGCTGTGGCAGTTAATATGGTTGCAAATATTGTTCCGCCAACATACGTGATTACTTTGTTAACGAAAATGAAATACAAAGCAGCTGTTATTGTAACTGGATTGCTTGCACTTTGTTCATTTCCATGGGTTCTTGTTCAAGATTCTTCTGCAAACGGACTCAATCTGTTTGTTCTCATCTATTCAGCATTCCTGGGCCCTATCGTTTCTATTCTTTTAGTAGAGTATTATATATTAAGAAAACAAAAAGTAAATGTTGATGATTTATATAAAAAAGATGGACCGTTTTCAGGTGTTAATCCATGTGCTTTAATTGCAATGCTAGCAGGAGCTTTAGCAGCCTTCATAGAAGTTGATCTCGGATGGATTATCGGTGTTGTTGTCGGAGGCGTTTCATACCTTCTTCTTATGAAGTTCACCTTCAAAAATTCTAAATTCAAAAAAGGTACTATTTTTGAGTAAATCAAAAAAGCGTGAGGAGTTCTTTCCTCACGCTTTTTTATGCAGCTTTTTATTTTTTAAAATAGGCGCGTAAAGGTCTAAAATCTTCTTTTAAGTCAATGTCATTTGGCTCTGCTTGGAGTAGACGATCAATCATTTCTTCGAGTTTATTAATATCTTTTTGATCTGTATACTCAATAAAGTTCAATGCTTCAAGCCAGTCTCGATAAGAGTGTTTCGCTTTTCCATAGCTGTTACCAAATACAACACAAGGTGTTTTTGTAATAATCGAGAAGATCATTGCATGCAGACGATCTGTAACAATTAACTCGCTTGATCCGATGCGATTTAGCATCTTCATAAATTGATCTTCTCGGTCCTTGTAATCAATAACATCAATATCGTGTAGCACTGTATCTGTACGCCCAGTACGTTTCCCTTTTTCCTGTTCTATCCACTCTCTTAACTCAGAAATAAACTTCTCTTCTGTTACCTTTTCTTTATCTTCTCCTAGAATAAAGAGAACTCCTTCTCGCTCAAGTTCTTGAGGCTCAATATCTAACGATAATACCATATCAGGTGTATACATCACTTCAGAATCAAATGTATCTTTCACATATTCAAGCGTCAGCTGTTCTCTCGTTCCAATTGTTAAATGACAGTTTTGATGATAAGCATCTTGGGTTTTCTTTTTCTCCTTATCTCCTTCCTCTGTTTCTTCAAAGTAAACAGATTGGGCAAAGGAGAGCGTCTTGTAATCTTTGAAAGTTGAAATTACTTTTCTTCGATCTTCCTCAATATCGAGATACAAGTTCCCAAGATTTCCGCCACCTGTAAAACAAACAATATCATCTTCACTAATAATTTCTTTTACAATTTTGATTCCTTCATCTGTTGCATAGTCCATAATTTCAATATACTCATAGTAAGGATAGTGATTTCTTATAAATTTCTCTTCTGAATAAGCAATTGCTTGGTCTCCTATATTTGTATAACTTGGAGAACCAAAGAGAAAGACTTTTCGTTTATCGTTTGTAAAAGCTTCTGGGCTTACATTTGGCCCGATCCCTTTTGGTAATTCTTTATTTAGAATTGTTTGTTTGCTCATTGTTATGGTCCTCCTTCACTTTTCTAGGTTTAAGTTGGTACCTTTCCTATACCCTTGAAAAAAATAAAATATACCTCTGCATACTCACCAAGTTTATCCAAAATAAAAAAGATGCCTTGTTTAGAGGCACCTTTTTTTGTTGTTTATGATACAGTTTTGCTAGATGTTGTGACTTCATCAAAATCCTCTTCTATCTCCACATTTTTTGGTTCGTACACAAGCTCACCTTCAAGCATTGCTCGTGCCTGCTCTTTATCAAGCAACTTCTCCCAGCTTGAGATAATAAACGTAGCTACAGCATAACCAATAATGTTAACTGTTGTTCGATAGTTTCCCATAAAACGATCTGGCGCTAGCATCAGGGCAACAGCGGCAACTGGGATAGATCCCATCGCAGCGGCTGTTGCAGAAAGGGCAACAAAAGCAGATCCCGGAATTCCAGCCATTCCTTTAGAAGTTAAAAGTAAGATCCCTAACATAAGTAGCTGCTCTCCAAGACTTAAGTCAACTCCTGTTGCTTGAGCTAAAAAGACAAGGGCGATAGATAAGTAAATTGAAGCCCCATCCAAATTAAAAGAGTAACCTGTTGGGACAACTAAGCCAACTACAGCCTTATTACATCCTGCTTGTTCAAATTTATCCATCAATTGTGGCATAACGGCTTCTGTGGATCCTGTCGCAAAAGCAAGTAAAATCTCTTCTTTTATATATACAATGATTTTCCACAAACTGAGTCCAATCATTATCCGAACAATAACAGCTAATACTAGAATAAATAAGAGACAAGCAACTGTCATCGCAACAAACAGTTTGCCAAATGAAGCAAGTGTCCCAATCCCATATTGACTTACTGCAAATGCCATTGCACTAAAAGTTGCTAGTGCTGTTAGTTTAATAATATAACTCATAATTTTGAAGAGAACGTTGTTTACTTTTTCTAGTACACCAAGCAAAACTTCCGACGTTTTCCCCCCAATATGCACAAGAGCAATTCCAAACAAACATGAAATTAATAGAACCTGAAGCATAGAGTTATTCGCAAAAGCTCCAACAGCACTATCTGGAATCATATTCAGAAAAAACTCACCTTCACTCGGAAGATCTGAACCGTTTGTTTTCTCTTCAACAGTTGCTGTACTTAATGTTAAAGGATCTACATTCATTGTTGAACCTGGATTCATCATGTTTGCTACAACAACCCCAATAATTAAAGCAAACGTTGTAACAACCTCAAAGTAGAGAAGTGTCTTCCCTCCGATTCTTCCAACGGTTTTGATGTTGCCTACTTTAGCAATCCCGACAACAACTACCCCAAAAATGAGTGGCGCAATAATCATTTTAATAAGCTTAATAAATCCCTCTCCAACTGGTTGAAGAGCACCCCCAACGCTTGGCCACAGATACCCAACAACTGTTCCTAAAATAATAGCAACAACAATTTGAAAGAAGATCCCTTTATAAAAAGGTTCTTTTTTTATCTCTTTCTTCGTTTCCCCCATTATATTTCCCCTTCCCCTACACTACATATAATTGAATATTCCGATAAATAACTTTAAGTTACATCTTATGTTATATTAATTAACATTGTAATATAGAAAAAAGAGAACGTCATTGTACTTATTAACCAAAAGTTTCATTCTGATTTGGAACATCTACGAAAACTTTAAAATGAGATTCAAACGGATTACATTCCTTTCTAATGGTATTTACTGTTATGAAACTTTACTAATTACCTCATACTAAAAAAATCTATTTCATTGTTTTTTTTGTTACAATAAGTACATAAGTAATCCTTTGTCGAATTCAGGTAAGGAGGCTAAATGAGTGACAGAGAATAGAGAATTGCATCCAAAGGTAGAGAAGAGCTTTGAATTAATCGGGAAAAGATGGACAGGGCTTATTATTTATGTTCTAATGAGCGGTCCTAAAAGATTTAGTGAATTAAGCGAAACTATTCCAGACTTAAGTCGACGTATGTTAACAGAGCGAATTAAAGAGCTTGAAGAGCATGGAATTGTTGTTCGCAACGTAATTCCAGATCGCCCTATTCGTTCAGAGTATTCCCTAACTCAAAAAGGAACTGAATTAGGAAAAATTCTTGGTCCTATTAGTCAATGGGCTGAGAGCTGGGTTAAAGATTAAAAAAAGAAGAAATAGAAAACATTCTCTGTTCGCGGAAGGAAATCCCCCACGAGCCAGGTTGAACATCATTGCGTTTGATCGCAAGGAAAGGTAGGAAAAATGTATGGCAAATGTTTTATATATTACAGCACATCCATTACAAGCAGATGCATCACTTAGCATGGCAGTTGGCCAAGAATTTATTGAAACATATAAGAAAGAAAATCCATATGATGAAGTGGTTCATTTAGATTTATATAAAGCGGATATTCCATATTTAGATGCTGACGTTTTTAGCGGTTGGGAAAAGCTTCGAGCTGGTAACTCATTTGAGAACCTAGAAACAAATGAAAGATTAAAGGTTGGAAGACTAGCTGAGTTAGGCGGGCAGTTTCTATTAGCAGATAAATATGTGTTTGTAACACCAATGTGGAACTTCTCTATTCCAGCAATTATGAAAACATATATTGATGCAATTGCCGTTTCAGGCAAAACATTTAAATATACACGAGACGGAGCTAAAGGGCTTCTAAAAGGAAAGAAAGCTGTACATATTCAAGCACGTGGAGGCATCTATTCTGAAGGTCCTGATGTTCATAAGGAGATGGGACATCGCTATCTTGAAGTAATGATGGATTTCTTTGGGATTGAGTCGTTTGAAACAATTACAATTGAAGGACAAATGATCCACCCTGAAAAAACGGATAAGATAAAAACAAAAGCTATTGGTCAAGCTAAAGATTTAGCACATCACTTTTAAATAAAAAATCCCCTTTAGGCATTTCACCTAAAGGGGATTTTTTTATTTATTAACCTCTACCAGCTTGGAAAGAAGGATATTTTGTCATACCACCGTCAGCAAATAGCGTAATTCCTGTTACATAGCTTGCTTGAGAAGAAGCTAAGAATGCTGCAACATTTGCTACTTCTTTAGGATCTCCAATGTATCCCATTGGAATCATGCTCTCAACGTCTGCACGCTGCTCAGGATCTGCAAATTTCTCAGCATTAATTGGTGTGTTCATTGCACCTGGTCCAATGTTGTTGACACGAATGCCTTTTGGAGCATATTCAAGTGCTAGGGTTTCAGTCATTAGCTTCATGCCGCCTTTACTTGCTGCATAATGAACAAATAGTGGCCAAGGAATCATTTCATGAACGCTAGACATGTTGATTACATTTCCTTTAATATCGTTTTCTACAAAGTATTTAAGAGCTTCACGGCTACCAAGGAATGCTCCTGTTAAGTTTGTATCAATAACTTTATTCCAGTTATCTAATGTAAGCTCATGAGATGGAACAGGATTTTCAACACCTGCGTTGTTAATCATTACATCAAGTGTACCGAATTCTTTTACAGCTGTTTGAACAAGATTAATAACATCTTCTTCTTTTGTTACGTCACCTTGAACAATGATTGCTTTTCCGCCTGCTTCTTCAACTTCTTTTTTTGCTTCTAACGCTTCTTCTTCATTATTCCAATAGTTGATAACAACGCGAGCTTCTTCTTCTCCGAAACGAACAGCCATTGCTCGTCCTAATCCAGTAGATCCACCTGTAATAACGACAACTTTATCTTTTAAATCTGTATACATTATACTTCCTCCTTGAAAATGCTAACTTTATAATTTAACTTTCACGTTAACGTTAACTCTTAGCCATTCCTAAGAATACGCCACCTAAAATAATAAGAATAATACCGATTGTAATAAACACAAGCTGACGTTTTGATTTCTTTTCTCCTAAGAGGAAAATACCTCCTAGTGTTGAGATTACAATTCCCATTTGTGATAGTGAGAAGCTTGTAGCAACTCCTACTTTTGGCTGTGAAATAAATAAGAACATATTTCCTGCAGCCCAAATGAGCCCTGGAATAATATTACGAATCGCATATTTATTAAATGGTTTATGTTTATACGTTAAAATGAGTCCACCAATAAACATCCCAATTGCTTGTGGAAATAGAGCTACCCATCCATCAACATTAAACAAACGTGCCACAACAACATAAATTAAATACCCGATGGTAGAAATAATAAGGGTAACAATCCCTTTTTTGAACTGAGCATTTTGGTTGTCATCTTTCTTATCTTCCACTGATGTAAGTACAATCCCAATAACGATGAAAATTAATGCTAATACACCTAAAATAACGGTCGTTGTTGTTGACCACTCGTGAAATACAATAACGCCAAATAAAGCAGTTGATACAAGCTGCATACCTGTTGAAATTGGCATTGTTTTTGAAACACCAATATAGTCAATAGTTTTCAACTGGTTGCTTTGTCCAAGTGCCCAAAACAATCCTGAAACGATTCCAACTATGAAAATCGTTGGGGTCAACACTGGATGAACAACGAGATAGATAACAACAGAAAATAAAAGTGCACCGATTGTTGTTCCGAGTGTCTGACTATATGGACCTCCGCCTAATTTAACATTAAATAAGACGATACTCCCCCAAAAGATTGCTGGCAGAATAGCCAAGAGGATATCCATTTGATCCTAACCTTCTTTCTTAAATAAAAAGATTTAAGTGCTTAACTTTTGTAAGCAACATCACGTTACTAATAGTAACTTAAATTAAATAAAGGCGTCAATCATTTTGTTTAACTTAATTAATTATTAACTTAGTGTGGAAACCTTTTCTTTCTTCTTCTCTTTTCACCTTAAACCTTTAGAAATAAGTATTGGTAGCGATTACGTATAAATGGTCATTTTTAGTGTGAAATTTTTTTATTTTATGGTCTTATAATTGGATAATATAGCGCTATCATGGGATATAATGCAACGTTAAGAAAATTCCATTCTTTCACTTCACTTTCAAAACTATTCCTTATTTACAAAAGTGAAACATTTCACAAATTAAAGTTTTCATCTTCTTTCATAACCCTCCTTCTTCTTTCTATATATAGAATTATGTTAGTGTAAATCAAAATGATTGACTAAAATAAGTACATAGGTTACTATTAGTAACAAGGTTAACTTTTTGAAACTAACAATACTTTCGCGAGTATACATTTTAAAAACAGGAAGGTGTCGATTCATAATGACAAAAGTATTATATATTACTGCACATCCACATGATGAGCAAACATCTTACAGCATGGCAGCAGGTCAAGCATTTCTTGAGAGCTATAAAGAAAATAACCCAAGCGATGAAATTGTTCATATTGACTTGTATAAAGAAAACATCCCACACATTGATGCTGACATTTTCAGCGGATGGGGCAAACTTCGTTCAGGAAGTGAATTCACTGAGCTTTCTGAAGTAGAACAACAAAAAGTAAGTCGTCTTGCAGAATTGAACGAACAGTTCATTTCAGCTGATAAATATGTATTTGTTACACCACTATGGAACTTCTCTTTCCCACCAGTGATGAAAGCATACTTAGATTCTGTAGCTGTTGCAGGGAAATCATTCAAATATACAGAACAAGGTCCTGTTGGATTGCTAACAGACAAAAAAGCCCTTCATATCCAAGCACGCGGCGGCTACTATTCTGAAGGTCCTGCAGCAGACTTAGAAATGGGACATCGTTACATCGGCATTATAATGAACTTCTTCGGCGTTCCATCATTTGAAGGTCTATTTATTGAAGGACATAATGCAGAGCCAAGCAAAGCTGAAGACATTAAAGCAGATGGAATTAAACGTGCAAAAGAGTTAGGAAAACAATTCTAATCTTAAATTATAAAAAAGAGCGAGACTGCTCAAACAGTCTCGCTCTTTTTCTTAATCATCGCTACCAAGAATACCGAAGAAGCGAAGTAAATTAATAAACAAGTTAATGAAATCTAAGTATAGAGATAAAGCAAGTAATGGCACGTCTGCTTCTGTAATCTGCATTCTCTTCATTTGGTTAAAATCATATAGAACATAAAGAGAAAATACAATTGTTCCAATAATAGATAAAGCCATTAAAGAACCTGATGTAAGTCCTCCTGTAAATAAACCAAATAGACTTACAAAAATCATTGATAGAACAGCAACTAATAAGAATGAAGATAAAAATGATAAATCTTTTTTCATTTTTGATCCAATCACAGCCATTACTAAGAAAATACCGAATGTAGAACCAAACGCCTGCAAAACAACGTTCGCTCCACTCATTGATACATAATAGCTTACAATTGGATATGTTGTAATCCCTGAAATCGCTGCAAAAGCATACACAAAAGCATAGCCAACACGGCTTTTTCGTCTTAACCAAAAAGCTGCAATAAGCATAACAACTTCAGCAACTGCAAGCGGCAGCATTAATGCAGCAGGCACGAATTGCCCTATGTATAATCCAACTGTTGCAATGAGCAGTGTTAATACAAATGTAGATAAGACCTTTTGAAATAGAGGTCTCTCTTGTACTGATACGTCTTTTAACACTCTAATCCCTCCTCTTTTTCCTATATTATATTTTCTATTCCATAATTTCCATCTTTTTTTAAAAAATTAGTTCTATGTTCCTTCTTAGTAAAGAATGACAAATGATAATTTTAAAAGTTGAGTCCTCTTGCATTGTTTTTCTTCATCCACCTTTTCTAAAGAAAGTTTTTACTATACGGGTAACTTTCAAAAAAAAGAGTCAAAAAGCAAATATTTGAATTCCTGTAGAAGGGATATTGTTCTCTCAAGAGCTATATTATCGTGGTAACATACTGCTGTTCTATTTTCTGTTATAGTTTCTATCATAGCTAAAGCTTATTTTAATCAAATAGTATAAGCCACTCTCTCCAACGTCCTATCCATATATATCCATTGCGAAGAAATCAGACAATGTTTATAATTCTAAGTGTTTTATAACAGACTCGAAAAGGAGGGCACTATGAATAAAAACGATAGGGATTTAGCCCTGACATCAAGTACATCAGTACCAAAAGTGGAGCCAAGCCCTAAAAAAAAGAGAAAAGTTTTAAATGAAATTACGATTATAAGAGCCTTAGCATGTCTAAGCATTGTAATGCTCCATTCAACAACATTTACAGTCAACTATGCGCAAGAAGGAATACTTGTGACAACATTAGCAACAATCCTTTGTTTTGGTACTCCAACTTTCGTTTTCATATCTGGATTAATTTTAGCTTATTCATATCCTAACAATCTTCCGAAAGGATTCTATTGGAAAAGAATTAAATTAATTTTATTTCCATTCATTTTTATGGCAATCTTCTATGCTGTATTCTCAGGACGTGCCGTACCTGAACAAATTCCAAGCTTGATTTGGAATAACCTCACAGGTGGATATCACGGCTGGTTTGTATTAGTTATCTTTCAGTTTTATGTTTTACATCATTTATTTACAAAATTCTTTTCCAAACTACCAGCTGCGCTTGTTTTAAGCGTTTCGCTAATTATTAACGTAGCTTATTTGTCCATCTTCAACTTTATACAACCTACTTCCCACACACCTTTTACAAGTTATCTGTGGAGCGGTGGATACTATATCCCATTTGTAGCTTGGTTATTTTATTTCTCTTTGTCATATTATTGTGGAAAAAACTTTATGACTTTTGTAGAAAGCTTAAAAAGATTCAAAGCACTGATTTTCTTTTTCTTAATTGTTTCATTAGGTGTGCTTATATATAATAATGTGAATGAATATTTCGCTGTAGGATCGAAACGTATTGATATTATTTTCTTTACCGTTATGATGATTCTGTTCCTACTCCTTGTATGCCAAAGCTTTAAGAAGACGCCGAAAATTTTAACGATTGTCAGCCAATATTCGTTCGGTATCTATCTTGCTCATTGGTTCTATCTTACAATTATTCGAGACTTCATTGCTTCACAAGGATGGGAGCTCGGTTACATGCAAATTCCACTCTTGTTCATTTCAGCTCTTATAAGCTGTATTATTACGATTAATATTCTAAATCGTTTTCCATTTGGTAAATATATGATTGGGAAAATTAATCGTAAGAAACAAACCCCTGTAAAAAAAGAGACCGTTGTTACTGGTTAATGGTGTTTAATAAGAAAAGCTTGCTTTATCGAGTGATAAAGCAAGCTTTTTTGTTTTGGGCTTTATTAGAGAAACATGCCAAGCAATAGAACACAGGCTAGACCTGTTACAGAAAGAACTGTTGTGAGTAAACTCCATGTTTGAAATGTCTCTTTCATACTTAAGCCAAAGTACTCTTTTACCATCCAAAACCCAGCATCGTTCACATGACAAAAAATAACGCTGCCCGCTCCTGTTGCTAATACAATTAAAGCGGGATTAACCGCACTTGCCGCCATAAGAGGAGCTACTAATCCTGCTGTTGTTAAAGCTGCTACTGTTGCAGATCCTAAACATAGCCTCAAAAGAGCTGCAATCATCCAAGCAACTAAAAGCGGAGACAGATTTGTATCTTGAAATAAAGAAGCTACATAGTCTCCAACTCCCCCATCTACTAGAACTTGCTTGAATGCCCCTCCTCCCCCAATAATAAGAAGCATCATTGCAATTTGAGAAATAGATTTCGATAAAGAATCTCCGATATCTGCCATCGGGATTTTCCTTGCATATCCCATTGTATAAATCGCAAGTAATAGAGAGATTAACATGGCTGTTCCAGGCATTCCAATAAATTCAACAATCTCTTTTATTTTGGATTCTTCGCGAAACAATAGAGACATAACGGTCGCAATCGCCATAAAAATAACAGGAAATAAAGAAGTTAAAACACTAATAACAAATCCAGGGGTCTCCTCAAGTTTAAACTCTTTACGAGGACCTAATGCTGTTAAATTTCCGCTTCTTTTATAAGCATTTGGAAATACCTTCATCGCAAATTTATTAAATAATGGGCCTACTACAATTGTGATTGGGATACCAATAATGATACCTAACAAAAGAACTTGCCCAATGTTTGCTCCATATGCAAGTGAGATAGCTGTTGGAGCTGGATGTGGAGGTAGGAATCCATGAGTCACGTTCAATGCTGCTGCCATTGGAATCCCAAGGTATAAGAAAGGAACCTTTAGCTCTTTTGCAATCGCATAAATGATAGGAATCAACAAAACAAGACCAACTTCAAAAAATAGAGCTATTCCAACAATGAAAGAAGAGACTACAACTGCAAACTGAATTCTCTTTCGTCCAAACGTATTGATAAGTGTAATCGCAATACGATAACCGCCACCTGCATCTGACACAAGCTTACCAAGCATTGCCCCTAACCCAAATACTAATGCTAAATGCCCTAGTTGACCGCCAATCCCCGCTTCAATTGAAAGCACAATCTTATCGAGTTCCATTCCAAGACCAATCGCAACTAAAAAGGAAACAACAACAAGTGAAACAAACGTATTTAGCTTTACTTTCATAATTAAAAATAAAAGAATAAGAACTCCTATTGCTACAATCAAAATTGGCATCTTCTTCTCCCCTTAACTATTGTTATGTTTTATAAAAACCTCAAAAATTTAAAATCAACTCCCTTCTAGTTAAGAGTAAAATTGAATGCGCTTTCATTTGTGTTTTATTTTTTCCTTTTACTAGAAAATGACCAATAAAATAATATAAAGTATTATAGCACTTTTTGGTTAAATTATGGTTATTTTTTGATAATATGTTTCTTTTTTATTTTTATGTGCAAACAATAAAAAAAGCAAGGTAGACATGCTACCTTGCTTTTCTTTAGTCTTTTTATCTTATTTTTTCTGATTTTCTAGTTCTTCCAGTTCCATATGTGTTTGTGGAAAGCCGTTTGCTACCCAATCTGATTTTAAAGCTGAATCATATTGAGTAAGTCCTTCTTCATCTCTTGCTTTGTCCTCATCCACACTTTCTACTTGATCAATCTTTTTACTGTTTCTCATATCTGTATCTGGACGTACTTTAAAAGATGCTTTTCTTTGTATATGCAGCAACCGCTAGTGCTGCACCGCCTGTTGAAATAAGTGTACCAAGTACCACTTTCTTTTTCTTCGATTTCGTCATCATATTTATTCCCTCCAGTTTTGATATTTTCTCTCTTATTATTTGTTGTACCCGTTTTTTGAATTTTAAAAAGTTTCATTTGTGTAACACATGAGTTTTCCGTTAAAAAGCATTAGACGGGCATTTTATTATTTCATGTAGTAAAATATATATATTACTAACAAAGAGGTGCAAAGGATTTTGAAAAAAGTTTTATCAATCTTTACGCTTATGATGGTGGTAGCTGCTATGGTTCTTCCACATACAGCAGAAGCAAGAGGTTACAGCAGTGGTGCACGAAGCCATTCATATAGCACACCAAGCTCTAGCTATTCATCTAAGAGTACGAGTGGTTACTCTTCTAATAGAAGCTATTCTGGTGGAACATCTACAAAGAAAGACAATTCACAAACATCTACAAACTCAACTCAAAAAAATTCAAACACAACAGCAAACAACAAAAAATCTTCAACAGCTAAGAAAATTGCTTCTTATGCCGGTGCATTTGGGGTCGGTGCTTTATTAGGAAGCATGTTCCATCCATTTGGTGGGGCAGGAACTGGATTCTCAATGTTCGGTCTGCTGTTAGATATCGTAGTCATCCTTGTTATCGTATGGCTTATTAAAAAAATCTTCACAAGAAGGAAGTCATCATAGAAAGAGGTTAAATGATGGAAATTAAATTTAACGAACAAAACGTACACGACAGTGTTTGCGAATATATAGCGTATCATGAAAAAAACGTTTCTCCTTACGAGGTGTCTGTTGAATTATGTACAGACGACTTTGAAGAATTCTATGCTCTTGTAGAATTTGGAGGATATGAAAAAACAATTTATACAAAAGAATTAATTGAAGCTATTCACTTGAACCTTGTTGATAAACATAACTTTGACCGTACTATGTTAAAAACAGAAGTTACGTTTGCAGAGGGTGAAGGGATTATTGCTTTTGTGAAGGTTGAGAAGGGCATTAGTTTGGTTAAGTAATAGGATATATAAAATCCAAACATTCAAAATAGGACTGACCCCCGTTTTTAAGACAGGGATCAAAACACCATCTAAATAGCCAGTTTTCGGTATTGAACCGGAGACTGGTTATTTAGTTTCGTTTGGATACGAATATTGTTATAAAAGGATAAGTCTTCAATAAGAAATATACTTTAATTAAAAAAACCACACAAAAAGGGGAAAACTTTGACAAAAGAACAAGTACAACAAATGTTACAAGCAACCACCAATATACGAGATATCTTCTTGATTCAACTGTTATTTGAAACTGGTTTGCGTATTGGTGAGGCTCTTTCTCTATTTATGGAGGATTTCGTTTTTGACCACGCAAAGGGGCACCGTATTCGTTTAGTAGATAAAGGAGAATTAGAAAACGGTGCTATGTTAAAAACAGGAGAACGGGAAATTTATGTATCGCAGTCCTTAATGGATTTATACGATGATTACTTGTATGAAGTAATTGATGAGTTAGAAATTGATTCAAACTTTGTTTTTGTGAAACTTCGAGGAGAAAACACAGGGAAACCAATGGAGTATTGGAATGTGGATTCTCTTATTAAACGATTAAAGAAAAAAACAGGTATTAATCTTCATGCACATTTATTCCGTCATACCCACGCTACAATATACTACCAGAAAACAAAGGATATTAAACAAGTACAAGAACATTTAGGACACTCCCAAATTCAAACAACAATGAATCTGCACCTCCATCCTTCAGATGAGGAAATTCGAGAAGAATGGAAAAAAGCACAGAGTGCTTTTCAAATTACTTAATAGAAATGGTGTGAGCATGATGCAAATACAGCTAGAAATGAATGAAAATAATAAGGATGCTCTTATTGCATCTCTAAAGAGAAAAAATCAAAAGTTGGAAAAAGAAAATAAGCAATTAAAGGAACAACTGAAAGTAGCTTACGGAGATGTTTATAAAAAACTGTAGTACTAATAAGGAGAACGGTGTTCTCCTTTCTTTTTAACGGGGCAGGTAAAACCATTCTATATTGAATGGTTTTTATCTTTATCATAATTTGGTGATGGACTAGAGTCTGTTAATATGCGGTCTAATACTTTTTTAGTAAATGGCATAAAGTAATTCAGGATTAGTCCTGCTAAACAAACTGTTAATAAAGTTCCAACGCCAATGGGGCCCTTTAAAATCAAGGCTATTATCAAGAATACAAGGTAAATGAATGTTCTCGAAAGAAATAGATTAGTTCTCGTTAATTCTTGTATGATTAAGGTTAATCGGTCAACTGGAATCGGTGCAAAATTTGTGTGTAAATAGGTTGCAGTTCCTAATCCTATAACAACTAAACCGATTCCAAAACAAACCACTTTGCTGTACCATAGTTCAGGTGTTATCAAATGGTGCAATAAAAAAAGCCACATATCAATACTAATCCCCGTTATAAATGCTGTTAACAACCCCAAAACTTCTGGTCTTTGTCTTGTTAAAAATGAATTACAGCCTATCAATATTAGGGCTATTATTACTTCCCAACTTCCCACAGTAAGACCCACCTTTATAGACAGTCCTACCAAAAGGGCATCAAAAGGTGAAGTTCCAAGGTCTGATTGTATAGTGAAAGAAATACCAAGGGTTAATATTAAAATTCCTACTACATAAAAAACATATTTCACTTTACTCAACCTCTTTATCATTATTTTTTATTGCAAACGCAACAAAAATAAGTTTCATTTAATATACACCACATTTTATTGCATTTACAATAAAAATATGTGCTGAGGAGTTCATTATGAAGGAAATTCTTCGTGAAATTGGAATGATAGCAAGGGCCTTAGATTCTATAAGTAATATAGAATTTAAAGAATATGACCTTACAAAGGGGCAGTATTTGTACCTTGTGCGAATATGTGAAAACCCAGAAATCATTCAAGAAAAGTTAGCTGAGATGATAAATATAAAAAAATGTACCCTTGAAGATTTACGAAAACTTCAAGAAATTAGTTATGAAACATTTAATGAAACTTTTAAGCATCAGAATTCACCTAAAAATATGGAAGCCTATTTGG
>NZ_JALAMS010000039.1:0-35823 GCF_026790145.1 Priestia endophytica
CGTCCTGAGCCAGGATCAAACTCTCCATAGAAAGTTTGGTTTCATCTTTCGATGTCCATAGCTTGTTGTTTCTTATAAGAAACGTTGTTTTAAAAATAGAATTAACGTTGACGTATTTTGTTCAGTTTTCAAAGGTCAATATAATTGGAGCGGGTGATGAGAATCGAACTCACGACATCAGCTTGGAAGGCTGAGGTTTTACCACTAAACTACACCCGCATCTTTTTGAAGTTACTCCTGGTCGGGAAGACAGGATTCGAACCTGCGACCCCATGGTCCCAAACCATGTGCTCTACCAAGCTGAGCTACTTCCCGTCAGATGACTTTTTTTGTAAATGGCGCGCCCGATAGGAGTCGAACCCATAACCTTTTGATCCGTAGTCAAACGCTCTATCCAATTGAGCTACGGGCGCATTTCTTAAATAAGCGACTTAATCATCTTATCATCTTTCGGTTTTGCTGTCAACAACTTTTTTGTCATTTTAATTATTTCACATCACTTCTTCAGAAGCGACATTAATTATCTTACCAAAATCAATTTATCATGTCAATACTTTTTTTAAAAAGTATTTTTAGTTTATTTCTTCTTTAAATTAGTTCCTTTCAATTTCCGAAAGGCTTTTTAAAGAAGCAACGTCATTAATAATACCAACTCTTCTTTCATGTGTCAACACTTTCTAAAAGTATTTTAAAAAAATATTATATTTTAAATCATCCTCCCTTCTACATAGATAGAAGGCTGCTTGGAATTTTAATATACTCTGCTGGTATTATATATACATTTTATAGATATTTTTAATAAAATGAGGAGCACTGTATAATTATTTTATAACACGTTATCCTGTAAAAAAAGGAGTCAGAACATGAAATTAATTATTGGTATAACAGGAGCGACAGGGGCAATTTTGGGTATACGTCTTCTTGAGCTTTTAAAAAATACAGACATTGAAACACATCTTGTTATGTCTCAGTGGGCTTCAGCTACAGTTCATGTAGAGACTACTTATACTACCAAAGAAGTTGAAGCACTTGCAGACTATACGTATTCCCCCAAAGACTTAGGTGCTAAAATATCGAGTGGTTCTTTTCAAGTCGATGGAATGATTATTGCTCCTTGCAGTATGAAATCTTTAGCCTCCATCCGGATGGGCCTAGCAGATAATCTTGTAACGCGAGCAGCGGATGTGATATTAAAAGAACGAAAAAAACTACTATTAATGACTCGTGAAACACCACTAAATGATATTCACCTTGAAAATATGCTAGCGTTATCACGTATGGGAACCATCATATTCCCCCCAATGCCTGCTTTCTATAATCACCCTCAAAGCATTGACGATATTATTAATCATATTGTATTTAGAGCTCTTGATCAGTTTAATATTTGTCTTCCTGCTGCTAAGAGATGGGAAGGAATTAAAAACAACTAACCCTTTGAGAATGGAGGTTTTTACTTATGAAGAAGGAATTGTCATTAGAAGTTTTAGAATTATTAAACGGAAAAAACCTTGATAATAAACAACATGAAGCATTCATGCTTCTCACCATAGATGAAGAGAACTGGCCACATACCGCAATGATTAGCGTTGGTGAGATTGTAGCAAAAAATGCACAGGAAGTTTACCTTGGACTTTGGCCAGAAACGACTACAACAAAGAACATCATCCGTTCAAAAAAAGCAACTCTTGTTTTTTTCTTTCAAGGAAAAGCCTACTATATTAAACTCTCCCTCAAACAGCTTCCACTACTCCATCTCGCTAAGTACAAACGAGAACGCTTTATTGGAAAAGTTGCAAACATACGTGAAGATAGAGCTAAATATGCTTCTATTACTTCTGGAGTAAAAATAAATTTAGATAATCCAGAAGAAGTCATCCAACGATGGGAAGAGACAATCAACGAAATATCAAGATAAAAAAGAGCCGTTTATTTCAAATAAGCGGCTCTTTTTATAGCTACATAGAGACTGTATTACGTCGTTGACTCTGTTTTGGTTTATAGATTTTCCCAACAAACATATACCCATATTTAAAATGGTTAAAAACCCACGATAAAATCATTGGGCCAATAATTGAAAAGCTATAAATAACCATAAGGCTTAATGAATTTTGTACTTCTGTAAAACTATTTAAAATCGCAAGCCCTATCCCTAAGAAATACACATGAAATAAATAAATGGAGAAAGAGTAATTACTAATTGTCATGATAATAGAAGGTACTTTTGAAACTTTTGAGAACAGATGAAAAAATAAAAAGATTATAATTGTTGTGTATAGAAGAATGTCAGGCCTTTTTGATGATACTTCAAAGAAACCAAAATACGTATTATTTAAAATCATAAAGGCTGATAAGGCTACAAGACCATACACGATATAACGATATTGATCTAATAAAGAAATAAATCCCTTATAATTTTGTCCGCAATAGTAAGCAAGACAAAAATAGAAAACCCATCCTACGAAAGGAATCCAAGAAATCGGAAAGATTGGATTAGGTCCAAAAGAAGGAATATCTATAAACGTTACAAAAGTAAGGTATCCTCCATTAACCAAAAACGCTATAGAAAGAACAAACTTAGCAGAAATCTGCTGGAGTATTTGATGAAAGAAAATATGCAATAAGTAAAACTGGAAGATGATGAGGATGAAGTACCCGATGAAATTACCAAGAAAGATGTTAGCACTTATTCTTTGTAGAAATGATAGTAGTGTCACATTACCACCTAAACTAGACATCATAACAGCATCAACAAAGGCTACAAAAAGGAATGGCAAAAAAATAAACTGTATTCTCTTTAGTAAAAAACCTTTTGGTGTTCCATTTGGATATGAGTAGGAAAGTAAAAACTCAGAAATAAAGATGAATGCTGGAGTGCTAAACATTAATAACGTCATTAACATAGATGACGTACTATGCATTGTAATTCCTAACACATGAATCATAACAACACTTAAACACGAAATGCACCTAATAAAAAATATCTCTTTTACTTGCATTTTCACATCTCCTCCTGTACCATTTTCAACTCCACAGAAATTTACCATATTATAGTTGATTACAGAAAGAGGCTTTATTCTTAGATTGTGCAAATTTTAACAACTCCATATTTAGAAAAAGCTTTTCAAATTAGCTTTACTTTCTCTTATTTCTACTGTAGCACTCTCCCCCTTTTCTTCATAGAAAGATAAAGAGGTTTACCTACTTTATTTTATAGGTATTTGTAAGGAAGTGACGATCATGGCCAAAAAGAGATGCAGGTGTGGAGGTAAGATCCCGCGAATCCCTCTGCAGATTATAAGTGAATTTCCTGATATTACTCTGCAAATTTCTGAGACAGAAGATACACAATTAAAAATTATCGGCAGAGTTTCTTACAACAAAACCCCCTTAAAAAATGTGAAAGTAGCGTTAAGGGAGTCCTCCGACTCGCTTAACTTTGATTCTGACCCTTTATTAACAAATGCTAGTGGTATTTTCACCACAACCGCTTCGGTTCTCCCTTATGAGGCAGATGACATTCAAGTTTTTGCAACCATTCAATACAATGGAGCTCCTCTCTCTACCTCTTCACGGTTAAGCACATAAGCTTATACTCTAGCATGAAGTAGAGATAAATGATTTTGATAAAGAATCTTCACCATCTTATTTCAATTGTAAACAACATCGAACAAACAGTAGGGTTTTATATAAATGTGTTAGGAATGCAAGAAGAAACATTTCAAGTCGGGAGGAAAACTGTGCGTTTTGTTACAGAGAAAAATATAGAAGAAGTTTTAAATCATTTCAGGTTTCACAAAGTTAATTTTGAAGAAGCTCCTGTAACAAGAACAGGAAGTCATGGAGCCTTTGCATCTATATATATTAGAGATGCTAATCAAAATCTAATTGAAGCTTCCCAATTTGTTAAACAAAAAAACATAAAAAAACACCAAAGGTTTAAACCTTTGGTGTTTTTGATGCGGCCGAGAGGACTTGAACCTCCACGGGTTATACACCCACTAGGCCCTCAACCTAGCGCGTCTGCCATTCCGCCACGACCGCAAGTGTTGAAAAATAAATGCGGGTGAAGGGACTTGAACCCCCACGTCATAAAGACACTAGATCCTAAGTCTAGCGCGTCTGCCAATTCCGCCACACCCGCGTATGCTATTGTTACTCACACAAAAATGGTGAGCCATGAAGGACTCGAACCTTCGACCCTCTGATTAAAAGTCAGATGCTCTACCAACTGAGCTAATGGCTCAATGGCTGGGCTAGCTGGATTCGAACCAACGCATGACGGAGTCAAAGTCCGTTGCCTTACCGCTTGGCTATAGCCCAAAAGATGATATAACTTGATGAGATGACCTTTACTTCTTCAAAAGGTGAATGATCGACATCAAATATTATAAAAGTGACCCGTACGGGATTCGAACCCGTGTTACCGCCGTGAAAGGGCGGTGTCTTAACCGCTTGACCAACGGGCCATATAAAAAATATGGCGGAGAAGGAGGGATTTGAACCCTCGCGCCGCTCGCGCGACCTACACCCTTAGCAGGGGCGCCTCTTCAGCCACTTGAGTACTTCCCCGTTTGGCTCCACAGGTAGGATTCGAACCTACGACCGATCGGTTAACAGCCGATAGCTCTACCACTGAGCTACTGTGGAATATTATGATGAGACGCTATTTATTATATACCAGTTAACTTAGCTTGTCAACATTTTTCTTACAAACTAAAAGTTCATCCTAGAAATAGCGACTCCATAAATTTAGCATAGTTCATTTTAAGAGTCAATACCTTTTTTAAGAAGAAGAAGGCTACCTTTGCATCTTCCACATCGGTATTTCGTAATATCTACTTTACGCTTTCTTTTATAAAGATAATCGCAATCTTTACAACGGTAAAAAACATTCTTGTTTTTCTTTTGAATAGAAGGAAGTGAGCTACAATACCTTGGAGCTCCAACTCGTTTTAGCAACGCTTTGAATTCTTGGTCTCCATGCTTATATCCTTTACCCATAAGATGAAGGTGATAATGACATAGCTCATGTTTAATAATCCCAATAAGCTCCTCTTCTCCAAACTCTTCATAATACTTAAAATTCACCTCAATATGATGTGTATTAAGCATATAGCGGCCACCTGTTGTCCGAAGTCGTTTGTTAAAATATGCCTGATGTTCAAATGCTCTGTCAAAGCATTCCATAGAGATTTTTTCTACTAGCTCTTGCAAACTGTCATTATTCATTACTCAATCTCCTTTCATAAGCACGTGACTAGCCCTAGGCGCATATACTTACTATTACTACCCTTTTAAACAGAAAGGACGTGGCAATATGCCTTCATGGCTAATCAATCAAATGCAGCGTGCTTATTATACGAAAGATCGTTATCAAATTAAACTATTGAATCAGTGTTGGTTCTTTTATCAAAAGAAGCACTGCTCTTAGCAGTGCCCTTGCTTTAAGAAGGTGCAATCATGGACAAAGCAATACGTCCTTTTGAAGCATCAACACTTTCCACCCATACTGTTACTAGATCACCAACAGCGACAACGTCTAATGGGTGCTTAACATATGAATTTCTTAGCTTTGAAATATGCACAAGACCGTCTTGCTTTACCCCAATATCTACAAATGCGCCAAAGTCCACAACATTTCTTACTGTGCCTTCAAGCTCCATCCCTTGTGTTAAGTCTTCTAGCTTTAGAATATCTTGTTTGAGAAGAGGCTTCGGTAATTCATCCCGTGGGTCACGCTCGGGTCTTTGGAGAGAGTCAATAATATCGTTTAAAGTTAATTCTCCAATTTCTAGTTCTTGCAAGGCTTCCTCTTTGCTTAGTTCTTTTATTTTTTCAGCTAATAAAGGGCTCCCAAGGTCTTTAGTTGTCATCCCCATCATTTGTAATAATCTTTTAGTTACCTCATAATTCTCAGGATGAATCCCTGTTCTATCAAGGGGCTGCTTTCCATCTAAAATACGCAAGAAACCAACACACTGCTCATATGTTTTGGCGCCTAATCGAGGAACCTTCTTGAGCTGGCTACGATTTGTAAGTTTCCCCTCTTCTTCTCTATATTGCACAATATTGTTTGCCACTGTTTTGTTAAGCCCCGCTACATATTGTAAAAGAGAAGATGAAGCTGTATTTAAATTTACACCAACTTGGTTTACAACCGTTTCAACAACAAATTTTAATGACTCGTTTAATTTTTTTTGAGACACATCATGCTGATATTGACCAACTCCAACAGATTTTGGGTCAATTTTAACAAGCTCTGCTAACGGATCTTGCAAACGGCGAGCAATCGAAATTGCGCTTCGCTCCTCAACTTGAAGAGTTGGAAACTCTTCACGCGCAAGCGCAGAGGCTGAATAAACACTTGCTCCTGCTTCATTGACAATAAGATAAAAAATATTTTGTTTCATATCTTTTAGCAAATCAGCAATAAACTGTTCGGTCTCCCTTGAAGCTGTTCCATTCCCAATTGCTACTACTTCAACATTATATTTTTGTAGCAGTTCAACAACTTTGTCATAGGCTTCTTGCTTCTTAGCTTTTGGTGGGTGAGGATAAATCACATCAATTTCTAATGTTTTACCTGTTTCATCTACAACAGCTAGCTTACAACCCGTTCGATATGCAGGATCTACTCCTAGCACCATTTTCCCTTTAAGAGGAGGCTGTAAAAGTAAATTACGCAAGTTCTCAGAGAAAATTTTGATAGCCTGGTTCTCTCCTACTTCTGTAAGTTCACTTCGGATTTCTCTTTCAATAGAAGGAGCTAAAAGGCGTTTAAATCCATCTGCAATTGCTTTTTTTACATAAGAAACAGATGGAGCATGAATATTTTTAATAATTTCGCGCTCTAAATATTGAATAATACGATCTTCTGGAAAACCCATTGAAATACGAAGAACATTTTCACTTTCTCCTCGATTCAACGCCAACACTCTATGGGGTACAATTCTATTAATGTTCTCTTCATATTCGTAATACATGCTGTAAACTTCTTTTTCATCTATTGCATCCTTTTTCTTAGCTGATACAATTTTACCTTCTTTTCGAGTTTGCACACGAATCCATTCTCGGTATTTAGGATGATCTGAAATTTCTTCAGCAATAATATCTGCTGCTCCTTCTAGAGCTTCTTCTATCGTACGTACTTCTTTATCTTGAGAGATAAATTTTTGAGCATAGTTCTCTACTTCTTCTTTTGTTGAGAAAGTTAGCAACCAGTCAGCAAGCGGCTGTAGTCCCCGCTCTTTAGCAATCGTTGCTTTCGTTCTTCTTTTTTGCTTATATGGTCTATATAAATCTTCTACTTCCTGAAGCTTTAAAGCTTTTTCAATTTGCTTTTTGAGGTCATCTGATAATTTCCCTTGTTCTTCAATAAGTCTTAAAACTTCTTCTTTTCGGTTTTCAAGATTTTGAAGGTATGTCCATCGATCTAGCACAGACTGTATTTCAACTTCATCAAGAGCCCCTGTCATTTCCTTTCGATAGCGGGCAATAAATGGTACTGTATTTCCTTCTTCAGTGAGTTCAATTACGCTTTTAATCTTTTTTAAAGGTATATGTAATAAAGCCTCAATTTGCTTCAACTGCTGTTCTTTTGTTAATGACATACGAGTTCCTCCTTCGCTGGACCTTTCTTTATTATAGCAATTTCTTCCTCTCTTACAAAAGAAACAAAAAAAACAGATTACCCCCTGATAATCTGTTGCTGCACTTTATTCTTTTAGTGACCAACACAACCTAAAACATATGTTGCGTCATCATTTGAAGGAGGAATACTCATTTGCATATAGGAAGAAATATCAGAAAGCGATCTTGACCGCGAAAAGATATTTTTAATCCCACTGATTGAAATGCCATCTGTATGAATTAAAAAGTGACTTCCTGGCTGATAAGAAAACGTACCAGTTTTAAAGGACTGAGGTTTTCCAGAAAGAAATCCATTTACTGGAATGGGATATGTTAGATTTCCATCAGGCGAATATAGATAAAAACGAATATTGCCTACTCCACTATATATAAATTGCAGTTTCTTTTTGTAAATCTTCAAAACTGAAACAGCTGCGCCTCGTGTACTTTTTAGAGCGTTGTTGCACTGTGACATAATCTCTTCTACTTCTTGGTTTTGGAAGCGTTCAGCAGCTTCTTTAACAGCAACAGCTGCATACATAGCATACTTTCCGCTTCCAAGGCCATCTGCTACAACACAGAGGAAGTAATCCTCTGTGTCTGCTATGAAGTAGCTATCTCCGCAATAATGACTTCCATTTTTAGAAACCTGATATGTTTCTACTTTTACTTGCGGAATGGATTCGTGCATCATTAAAATGAATTCTCCACTTTTTCAGCATCGGTCCTAACTGCATTACGCAGCTTTTCTAACGCTCTTCGCTGAAGTCTTGATACATGCATTTGAGAAATACCTAACTTCTCTCCTGTATCTTTTTGACTTAAGTTTTCCATAAAAGTACACTGAATGATTTCTCGTTCGCGCTCTGTTAAAACATGGAGTACTCTCTCTAATACTAACCGTTGGTCAACAGTCTCATATCCGTTTTCTCTTTGCCCCACTAAATCTAGGATTGTTACTGTACTTCCATCTGAATCTGCTTCAATTGAGTGATCAACAGAAAGTGCTTGATAACTTTGACCCATCTCCATTGTTTCAAGTACTTCCTCTTCAGATACTTCAAGATGTTCAGCAATCTCATGTACTTTAGGTGACCGTTGAAGTTTTGTTGTAAGCTCTTCAACTGTTGCCTTAATACGCGGGCCAAGTTCCTTAATCCGACGTGGAACATGTACACTCCATGTTTTATCACGAAGAAATCTTTTAATTTCTCCAACGATAGTCGGGACTGCAAATGATTCAAAACTGCGCTCATAGCTTGGGTCAAATCGACGAATAGCTCCTAATAATCCAAGCATCCCAACTTGAGAAATATCTTCATGAATGTTGCCACCTTTTGAATATCTTCTGGCAATGGATTCTACAAGACCTTTATATTGAATAACAAGTCTGTCTTGAGCATCTTCATCGTTATTTTTTTGATATTGATCAATAAGTTTGATAACTTCTTCTTTACTTAGCTTCGTAGGTTGAGATTGTGCTGCCATCACTCTCCACCTGCTCTCTTTGTAAGTTCTTCGCCATCATTAAAGTAAGACCTTTATTATGAGTAATTTGTGTTTGGTCCATAAGAGTATCGATCAAATATAAGCCAAGACCACCTTCTGGTAATTCTTCAACTTCTCGAGATGTTTCATATGGCCCTGCTTCTTTTTGCAAGTCACCATAATCAAATGATTCACCTTTATCAGCTACAACGATCTCTAAATATTCTTCGTAAAGACCAAAAGCAACTGTAATTTCTCCAATTTCTTCTTTATAGGCATGCTGTACAGCGTTCGTACATGCTTCACTAATTGCAATTTTCATATCTTCAATATCGTCATAGGAAAAGCCCATTCTGTTAGCAATTCCCGATAACGTTAAACGAGCAATGGCCACATAATCTGGTTTAGCAGGGATTTTCATCTCTACGATATCATATGGTTGTTTCATTTTACGCCACCCTCTACGTGAGAATTTACATTTAAAATTTCCGTTAGACCCGTGATGTCAAACAAACGTTTAATTCGTTCTGAAACACCAACAAATTTCAATTTACCTTCGCTACTCTTAATTGCTTTTAGTAGCGCAATAAATACACCTAAACCTGTACTATCCATATAAGAAACATTTGTCAAATCCACAACAATGTATGGTTCTGACAAATGTGCTAATTCCATAAATCTGTTTTTTAACTCTGGCGCTGTATATGCGTCAATTTCACCAGCTAAAGTGATGTAATGTTTTTCATCCTTCATTTGTACATCTATTGATAAGTTCACAGGATTTACCTCCTTCAATTATACTGCTATCAATTTAGTTACCCTTATTTTAATAAGTTAAACCAATCTTTTTAAAATAATAAGGGTAAAATCATCACGAAGTTGGAAATCTTGTAATCTTTCCAATTCCTTGTAAATAGAGTGTACAACTTCTTGAGCCGGAAGATGCATATACTTCCGAATAAGATCAATAATTTGTTCTCGCTCAATAAATCCTTCTTCTGTTCGACATTCTGTTACCCCATCTGTTAACAGAACAATAAGATCCCCTATCTCAAGATGCTTTTCATACTGTTTGTATTTACGATGTCGATCAACCCCTAAGACAAGGCCTTTACCGTCTATATCTGAAAACTTGTCTTCTTTCGCATTGTAATAGAATCCTGGCTCATGACCTGCTGAGGAGTAGCAAAAGCTTCCATCAGCAGAGTCATAGATACCGAAAAACATGGTAATAAACATGCTTGGATCAACATTTTGTTCTACTACATTGTTTAAATTCTCCAATACATAGTCAGGAGTCTTCCTTGATTCAGGTAAGCTATCCATGGCATATTTGATCATTGACATACACATTGCAGCTGGAATACCTTTTCCAATAACATCAGCAACAGCAATGCTAATACGATCATTCTCGTCTTGTACAAAATGATAATAATCTCCGCTCATCTTTTTAGCGGGAATACTAATAGCACCAATATCTAGCGACTTTAAGGAAGGCACTGCTGTACCAAGCAAATTTTGTTGAACATTTGAGGCGATTTCAATTTCAGAGTTCAGCTCAATTTGCTTGCTCTTGAGCATTTGATGTTCACCTAGTGCAAGTCCATAGCTAATCATCATTTCAAGTAGAAAATCTAATGATTGAAGAACTTCTTTTGGAATATCTTGATGAATTTCTTCAATCACTTCTTTATGGATACTAACAATATCTTCAGGGGAGATATTATTCTCAAGAGACTTACGGCTTAGCTTTTGCCCTTCATACAACACCGTTTCATTTGGCGTTTGCAAATAGCTGCTCAGTATGTCCCGGTATAGTGCCTTCATTTCGTTTTGAAAATCCATTCTCCTCCCCCTTACCGGAGCCACTTAACTGCTCGAATTTCTGTTCCTTCATTAACAACTGAATTAATATCAAATTGATCAACGAGTCTTTTTACACCAGGAAGACCAGCTCCTAATCCTCCTGAAGTTGTATAACCGTCTTCCATTACTTTTCGTATGTCCGCAATTCCCGGACCTTGGTCTTTTGCTATGATTAAAAGGCCCGATTTTCCTCTTTCAAATATCTTCTCGATGCATATTTGGCCTTTATCTGTATATAAATATATATTCCGAGCTAGTTCAGAGATTGCGGTTGTAATCCGAGCTTGGTCGACCGTTCCGAACCCTAACTCTTTAGAGACATTGCGACCTAATTGACGGGCAGCCACAATATCCCACTCCGTAATAATTTTGACGCAGGATTGGAATTCCATTGTTATTCCCCCAATTCATACTGGAGCTTCTCAAGTCCTTTTTCCAAATCTAAGGCTGTCCATACATCGCTTAATCCAATCCCAAGTTCAATAAGAGTAATGGCTACTGCTGGCTGAATGCCAGTTAAGACAACTTTTGCTCCCATCAGTCCGGACATGTTAACAACATCACCTAAAACTTTTGCTATAAATGAATCAATCATATCGATTGAGGTTAAGTCAATTACGACTCCTTTTGCACCTGTTTGGTGAATTTTATTTAATAGATCTTCTTGAAATTGGATTGCGGTTTGATCGTCAAGCTCCCACTGAATGGAAACTAATAAGTAGTCATATAGCTTTAATATAGGAATCCGCATAGCTATTCCTCCATACTTATAATTTGTCTATTTGTTATTTCAAGGGCGCGTTCAACGCCTACTCTTAGAGAATTTTTCGTGATAACTTGATCCAAACGAATACCAAGATTAACAATTGTTTGGGCAATTTCAGGACGAATACCGACAATAAGACATTTCGCCCCAACTAGTCGTACTGCTTCCGAAGCTTGGATAATATGATGTGCCACCATTGTATCAACAACAGGAACTCCTGTTATATCAATAAGCACAACTTCTGACCGATGTTTTACAACACCCTCTAAAAGATTTTCCATAATAATGCTTGCCCGTTCCGTGTCAATCGTTCCTACAAGAGGCATCACTGTGATGTTATCAAAGATTGGAATAAGCGGTGCTGATAGTTCTTGAAGAGCCACTTTTTGGAGGTTAATTGTGTTTTCCCAAGATGTCGCGTAGATGTCTTCTAACTCATGATAGATAGGTTCTACCCATAGCTCTAATTCTTGCACAGTTTCCATGGGCACATAGTTATCATCACGTGCAAACTCATCTTCCATAAGCAACTCTAGGATTACTTTACGAAGCAAACGAATTGCTCGCGTCAAATATGTGAGTGGCCAGCCGAGTTTTACAACACGTTCAATGAACTCTTCTAACTTTGTTCTAAAGTGCTCAGGTGACTCTGTTTGGTGATTAAAGATAATATCAAGAAATTCAGAATTCATGCTAACATAAACGTTCTCAGATACTACATTCGTAAGAGGTTCTGCTGATACATCCTTCATCGTATCAAGCCAACCTTTTGCGATTTCTTGTCTATGTTCAATTATATATTGTTGAATACTCCGTTCCATCTTGTCCTCCTTATTACAGTACACATATATATATAACAAAATATTATTTTTAAACTGTCTCTTCCATTATAACAGTAATGAAAAAAAGCAGGAGTGAAAAATCCCCTACTTTTAATCATACGTGTATTTAGTTTTTTCAGTCAAGAATAAGGGTACTTTCCTATATAAAGGATGAAGTACCCTCATCATTGCTGTTAATCTGGTAGTTGTGTGCGATCGCTTCGCTTAATTTTTCTTCTTATAACCTGAAAAATGATACACAAAGATAATATTAATTCCATTATTTACAAGTCTAAAAATCAATAAGCCCAAGGCTAATTTGTAACGCTTTATCGACTTTACTCATCATTTCTTCATCAAGATGCGTAATCTTGTCTGTTAAACGCTGCTTATCAATTGTTCGAACCTGCTCTAACAGAATAACGGAGTCTCGTTCAAACCCGTATTTCTTAGCATTAATTTCTACATGCGTAGGTAGCTTTGCCTTTTGAATTTGAGCGGTAATGGCTGCGACAATAACCGTGGGACTAAAACGGTTACCAATGTTGTTTTGAATAACAAGGACAGGTCGGACCCCTCCTTGCTCAGAACCAACAACGGGAGATAAATCAGCGAAATAAACGTCGCCACGTTTTACTACCAACCGTTTTATCCTCCACTTACAAGACGTTCGACTGTGTTGTCCGCTTCATGTTCAGCCAAGAAAGCTTCAGACGCAATATTTAGGTTAATTTTCGCCATTTCCATATAACCCCGTCGCATATTATTGCGGATGCTACTATTTCTTTTCTCATCAACGAACTTCTTTACAGCTTGATTAATCAAATCATTTCGGTTACTGTTTTCCTGCTTTGCGATAGCATCTAGTTCAGATACTAAATGTTGTGGTAAACGAACTAAAAGCTCCATCGTTGCGCTCGCTTCAGACACCAACATACACCTCCACCATCAGTACAAAACAAATAAGAATAGTTATTTTTTTTATTATGAGAGCACATTGTAAACAGTAGAACCTAATTAAGGCACTACTTGTTTCCTCTTACAGACGAGTAAGATATTAAATATAAATTATTTTTATCTTTTTTCATCATACCATCTATACAGTTTTATGCAAAGCGAATTCTGTCATTTCTTCAACTATTATCGTCATCAATACTATTATTTTATGCATGCAATCATAAAAAATCACGCCTTGCTACTCTAAGCTAGCACATTATTTATAACTTTTACAACTTTATCTGCTCTCTTATATACTCGAGGAACGCGATCACTGATCATACAAGTAACTTCATAATTAATTGTATTAAGATAGCTTGCAATATCATCTGCGCTAATGGACTTCCCGCCATCATGACCTATTAACGTGACTTTTGTGCCGACCGCTGCATCTTTTGGAAGTCTAAACATAAGTTGATCCATGCAAATGCGTCCAACATTTTGTACTTCTTCTCCGTTCATCAATGCTGTAAAACCTTGAAGACTTCGAAGCCAACCGTCTGCATAACCAATTGGCACAGTTCCGATCCATTCTTCTTTCTTTGTTGTATATGTCGCTCCATAGCTAACGCTTTCACCCTCTTCTAGGCTCTTAACATGTATCAAAGATGTATAGAGAGATAGAACTGGCTTTAATGTAAATGGCAATACTTTTTTCATTTCAGATGACGGGCTTAAACCGTACATTGAAATCCCGAAGCGTACCATTGTAAAACAATCATGTGGTAAACGTAAAGTCGAAGCACTGTTTGCACAGTGAACGTTAGGAGGACAGACCCCTTTTGATTTCAGATAGTACACAGTTTCAACGAAACGCTTACTTTGCTCTTCGTAATACTCACTATGAAGCTCATCTGCTGTTGCAAAATGTGTAAAAAGCCCCTCTAGCACAAAATGAGAAGATTGTTTAACTTTTGAGACAACACGCTCCATTACGTCTTTATCTTTAAACCCAATGCGATTCATGCCTGTATCAATTTTCATATGAAGAGAAAGAGGCTTCTTTATATCATACTTTGATGCTTCACGTAACCAACTTTCATTATGAAGGGTAAGTGAGATATCATACTCTGCTGCAATATCAACATATGAAGGAGGCACATCTCCTAATACTAAAATCGGAACTTTAATCCCATTTGCTCTTAGTTTAATTCCTTCTTCAAGCAATGCTACTCCTAAAAACGTAGCTCCTGCTCCAATTGCTTCTTTCGCTACTTCAATATCACCGTGCCCATATCCGTTTGCTTTTACAACAGCCATAATCTGTTTACCCTTTGGCAGCCATTCTTTTAAGCAATTTACGTTATGAGAAACAGCTTCTAAATCAATTTCAGCCCATGTGTTACGGTAAAACGAATTCACTGGTGTCACTTCCTTTAAGAACTATGGCTTGTAGAAGCCACTATACTACAATTGCACGGTTTGTTTACATTTATTCTTATCAAAAACAATTCATGCATTTATCGTGCTTTTATTATACAAAAATAAACTAGGATTCGTAAAAGTTTATCTAAAAAAGGAAGTTCGTTCTCCTTTTAGAGAACGAACTTCCTTTTTTATTTTCCTTGTTCTTTTTCCATTGAGCTTGCAACCATCATAAATTCCTCTGGAGAAAGATCATCAGACGCAATAATGTATTCCACTCCATCTGCTGTCCATTGAATACTTTGTTTTGAAAGAGCTCCAATTGAGAAACCTAGGTCAACAACGTCTCCATTCACAGGAGTTGTAGTAGAAGCTTCTGCAACTGTTGCCTGCTCTTGAATCACAGTAAAGGACTTCTCACCACCATATGTGAGTACAACACGTTTTCCATCCATCGTTTTAACCGTTTTCTCTTCTTCTTGCTCTGTACCTTCAGGTGTATATGAAGGATACTTAACTGAGAAAGGTTCTTCTTCACTTGTCATTGTTGGCACATCTGACTTTTTAGCAGTCATATTCCGCTTAGTATCAAACGCATCTTTATCAAACTTAACATTCATCTCTACTTTCTTAAAGTCAACCGTAATAACAGGCTCATTGTCCGTATCCATAATTTCCACTTTTTTAGGGGTAAGCTCTTTTTTATCTAAAATAATTTTTTGCTTTGGAAGAACAGACTGGTGTTGATAGTTGGTTTTTGTTGTAAAGATATAACCGTCTTTAGCTACTTGAAATTTTGCTTCATCGTCTCCTTTAATGTCTTTAATTAACGACTCATAAAGGTATGCTTGGCTGCTATTTTGTGGCCAACCACTTTGAAATTTAAAGCTTTTATTAAGCGCAGGAGTTAGCACAAAAACTCCTTCATTATTACGCAAAATCATCTGAGATTGATCTTTTTTGGCATTTTTAAGCTCTACCCTATAATAATCCGGTTTGCTATGCCAAATCTCCACATCATATTTCTGTGGTTTTTCTCCTGTATTTAACATCATCTCGGCTGTTGCTTTATAACCTGTTGACTTTTCCATCTTTTCATTTAAATCTTTTTTTACATCATCTGCACTTTTATCTCCACAAGCTGCTAGTACAAATAAAACACTTAAAAAGACAATGGCTTTAACAATCCATCTTTTCATTCCTACACCCCTTATTCTTTTGCAAGATTTGCAAAAATGTATTGTCGTATCTTTTAATTGGACAATATGAATATATGAGGTGAAAACAATGAATATGCAGACTAGCGTGACAGGCTTTCAATTATCACGTTTGCAATAGCATACTGCTCACTATGTGATATAGCCAAGTGTGTAATTTCGTGTTCATTTTTAATATAAGGTCTTCCAGACGATTCATATTCAATCTCAATATCTTGAAAAGAAAGCAATGAACCAATGCCTGTTCCTTTTGCTTTTGCATAGGCTTCCTTAGCAGCAAATCGGCCTGCTAGAAACTCTATTTTCCTTTTGTTTGAAAGCGTATAAAACTTCTCTTGTTCACAAGGTGTTAAGATTCGCTTTACAAGCTTGTCGTTACGTTCTAATGCCTTTTTTATTCGGACAAGCTCAACAATATCATTTCCCATTCCGATAATCATAAAGAGTACTCCTTTTATAATAGACTTACATGACATGCTTTTTATTGACTTGACTTTATGTAAAGAAAGGGACTTTATTAGAACTTCTTTTCCCTTTATGAAATAATGAAGAAGATTTGTAATCCTTCCTAAATTAAGCACATTAGATATATTGAATAGAGGAGATGAGTTTTTGTTTGTTCGTACTGAGAATTTTAGAGAGTTCATAAAGCTCTATCCGGTTGTGTTTCTACTTATTTTGATTCACATTGTTGTTTGGCTTCTTGCCAAGATCCCTTTAGAAAGCACGCAATCGCTGATCTATTATTTTATTGGGATTAACGGGAACATTTCTCAAGGAGAATGGTGGAGACTTATTACCCCTATTATTACACATATAAGTTTTTCCCATCTTCTTTTTAACACATTTTCTCTCCTAATTTTTGCTCCTGCCCTTGAAAGGATATTAGGGAAAGGGAAGTTCATTTTAATGTATTTCACAACAGGTATCATTGCTAACGTTGCAACATACTTACTTGAAAATATTTACTATACACATGTAGGTGCTTCTGGCTCTATTTTTGGTTTGTTCGGAATCTATCTTTTCTTTTTACTCTATCGAAAAGATATTCTTGGACGAGACAATACTCAAGTGATAATGACAATGGTCATTATTGCACTTGTTATGACGTTTGTAAATTCAAATATTAACGTTGTTGCCCACCTTAGCGGTATTATAAGTGGCTTCGTTCTCTCTCTTTTCACCCTTCAACGTAAATAGCACGAACAAAAAAGGAACCTTTTTAGGTTCCTTTTTCAATGATTTCAAAGCTTCCTTTTGATAAAACGTGAACATCATCATATTTGCTTAAATCTCTCATGAGCTTCTCTAGTGCTTTATCCTTCTGTTTTGCCTCAATCATGCAATCTAACAGATCGACCGTTCCATTTATAGTACGAAGAAATCGAATAAACATCTCAGGATCCACATATGGAGCATGCGCCCGAAATTGTTCCTCATTCCTTGGACTAGAAATATGCATTTTCATAGGAAGAGGCGAATGAGCCCATGTCCCAACCATCCTCTCTCAATGATCTTCCCATCTTTCCCCCTCATTGTTTGCTAAATGATGGTGAAGGTCAAAAATAAAAGGAATATCAATCTTTTCACATAGATATAAAACATCTTCTATATTGAACGTTGTATCATCATTTTCAAGCAGAACCATGTTAGCAATAGACTTTGGTACAAGAGCCCAATTATGAATAAATTGTTCAAGCGCTCTCTCTTTGTTTTTATGTGCCCCTCCCACATGGAGCACACAGCGATGTTGAGTTGGAATACCCATCCCTTTCAGAAGGCGAGCATGCATTGTTAGTGTTTGAACGGAGTTTTTCAAAATCTCAGGCTTTGTGGAATTTAGAAGAACAAAGTGATCAGGATGAAAATCAACCCTCATTGGATGTTCTTCTAAAAATGATTTAATTTCTGATAAGACGGGTTTCAATGGCTTCATATAGTCCCAATCAGAAAGATCCTCATGGCCTGCAAGAGGAATAAGACGAGAACTCAACCTAAAAAATTCTACTTCATTCCATAAGTTATGTTTTAAAAGACGAAGGCAATTTTCAAGATTTGAAATCGCAATACGCTCAAGTTTCCGAATAGCAGCTTCTCAAGTACCAATTTTTTCAAAGTTTGCATATGTCATTGTTTGAGAAGGAGAACTATTCACAAGTTCCATACTCATGGCAACATATCCAAGACGTATTTTTGTCATCTTTTACACGCTCCCTGCTTCTTAGCATGCCCCTCTAAGAAGCTCGTTATCATAAAAATAAAAAAGCTCTAGCAGCATGTGCTAGAGCTTTTTATTATGAAGACTTACGTGTTTTGTTTGTGCGTGAACGACGTTGCTTCATATCGTATGAACGTGAAGATTGCTGACGTCCATCTTTATTTCTATAGTTGCGTTTATTTTTAGAGTAGTTACCTTTACCATATGATTTTTTACGATCTTTTTTCACTTGTAAAGGCGGCTCAGATGTTAATTTAACAGGAGTTGTATCAGGCTCTTTTGTCATTAACTTAAGTGCTGCTGCTACTACTTTCGCTGCATCGTTCTTCTCTAGAAGATTCTCAGCCATTTGCTCGTAAGAAGAAAGGTTTTCTTCGTTAATTGCACTTGTAATTTGGTCAAAAATTAGACGTTGTTGACCTTCAAGAGCATCGTCTAGGCTTGGAACTTTCATTGGCTCCATACGACGTTTTGTTGTTGCTTCCACGTTTTTAAGATGTGGAATTTCACGAGGTGTCACAAATGTCATTGCTTTACCTTGTTTCCCTGCACGACCAGTACGTCCGATGCGGTGTACGTAGCTTTCTGGATCTTGTGGAAGGTCAAAGTTATAAACGTGACTAACACCTGAAATATCTAATCCACGTGCAGCAACATCTGTTGCAACAAGGATATCAATTGAACGCTCTTTGAACTGACGCAATACTTTCATACGTTTACCTTGTGTAAGGTCTCCGTGAATACCTTGTGCTGCATAACCACGCGTTTGAAGAGCTTCTGATAGCTCATCAACACGACGTTTTGTACGACCAAAGACAATTGCAAGCTCTGGTGCTTGGATGTCTAGAAGACGAGTTAATGCGTCAAATTTCTTTTGCTCTTGTGTTTCAATATAGTATTGTTCAATATTTGAAACTGTCACTTCTTTAGACTTTGTTTTGATTACTTTTGGCTCATGCATGAAGCGCTCTGCAATTGCTTGAATTGGCTTTGGCATTGTTGCTGAGAAAAGTAATGTTTGGTGTTCACTTGGTACTTCTTTTAAGATGCTTTCGATATCTTCAATGAAGCCCATGTTTAACATTTCGTCTGCTTCGTCAAGTACAACTGTTTGTACGTCTTGAAGACGAATTGTTTTACGGTTGATATGATCTAGCATTCTTCCTGGAGTACCAACAATGATTTGTGGTCCTTTTTTCAACGCACGGATTTGGCGACCAATCTCTTGTCCTCCGTAAACAGATAAAACTTGAACACGTTTATAATATCCAATTTTATATAGTTCTTCGGAAACCTGAATAGCTAATTCGCGTGTTGGGGCAATAACAATTGCTTGAATACGAGGATTATTTACATCAATTTTCTCAATAAGAGGAATACCGAATGCTGCTGTTTTCCCTGTACCTGTTTGTGCTTGACCGATTACATCGTTACCTTCAAGTGTAACTGGAATCGTTTGGGCTTGAATTGGTGTTGCCTCTTCAAATCCCATTTTACTAATTGCTTTTTTCAGCGGTTGACTAATTTCAAAATCTTGGAATAACGTCAATTGTTTCAAACTCCTTTTAATCTAAATTCCCATAAGCATTATATCTATTATAAAAGAACTGCTTTAACGTGAGGAAGTGGTGCTAACATAGCACCACTTCTTCTTTTACGTTCATAACAATGATCACAAGCAGAAATGTTCTTACTGCATGGAAGAGTAAGACTTATATATCATCAATTAAGAGCGAGAAAAACTCTACCTTTTTCTTCGCAGAATCCTTCTTTATCCTAAAGGTCGTTATCAAATGTTATTTTAGATGTTATCATATCACTAATATGAGTAATATTCAAGTAACCTAAAAATTACATTCCTTGTCTTTCACGTAAGTGAAGGGGCTTTATAACTTATATTCCTTTTTCTAAGAGCGCTGTAATAACTTGTTCTAATTTCATACCACGTGAAGCTTTAAAAAGAATAACATCTTGCTCTTTTATAATACAGCTCAGTTGCTCACTTAGTGTGTCCTTATCCTCAATATGATAAACATGTTCAATCCCAGCATCTGATGCTCCTTTAGCAACTTCCTCACTTAAAGGTCCATATGCAAAGACGTATGATACTTCATTTTTATCAATAGATTTTCCAACTTCATAATGATATTCTCGTTCATCCTCACCAAGCTCAAGCATATCTCCTAGTACCGCTATTTTTCGGTTGTATCCCGAAAGCTCATGCAAGAGGTGAAGAGCAGCTCTCATTGCTGTTGGACTCGCATTATAAGCATCATTAATTAAGCGAGCACCACTACTTGTTTCAATCACTTCCATGCGCATTTTTGTTAGCTGCAATTGAGATAAACCTTTCACAGCTTCCTCTGCTGAAATGCCAAGTGCTTTTCCAACAAGAATGCTTGCTAACGCATTTTTCACATTATGTTTTCCAAGCACAGGTAAATGACATGTTACGTTTTCATCTGTTGATAATGAAAAAACGGTGCCGCTTTCTGTTTGTGTAACATTTAGTGGTCTTAGGTCACAGTTTTTATTATAGCCAAATGTATGCTTTTCAAATGATACCCCTTCACTTAATTTAGCAAGAAGCGGTTCTTCCCCTTCATAAATAAATACGCCGTTATTGTTCAAACCATTCACAATTTCGAATTTTGCTTTTGCAATTCCTTCTCTGCTTCCTAAATTCTGAATATGAGCTTCTCCAATATTTGTAATAACTGCGATGTCTGGTTCGCCAAGTTTTGAAAGAAGGTCAATCTCACCAAAATCACTCATTCCCATTTCAAGGATGGCTACTTCAATTGTTTCGTCAAGCTCAAGCATTGTAAGGGGAAGACCAATATGGTTGTTTAAATTCCCTCTTGTTTTTAATACTTTATATTTAGTACTTGCAACAGCTGCAATCATATCTTTTGTTGTTGTTTTCCCATTGCTTCCTGTAATACCAACAACTTGTATAGAAAGGGATTTGCGGTAGTTATGTGATAGAGCTTGCAAAGCTTGAAGCGTATCATCAACAAGAACAAGCGGAACCCCTTCAGGCTGAGGTGTTTGATCTCGTTGCCATAGTGCTGCTATTGCTCCTTCTTCATATGCTTGTTCAACAAATTTGTGGCCATTAAAATTGTCACCGATTAATGGAATAAATAAGTTTCCTTTTTGAATTGTTCTCGTATCTGTAGAAACCCCGTGAATCTCAGTTTTTTCTTCTTTTGTTACATCACTATTCGGAATCCATTCATTTATCTTTGCTAATGTTGCTTTAATCATTTTTCACTTGACTCCTTTCACTTCACAATAAGCGCACAAGAAACACTATCCATAAATGAATAGTGCTTCTTCCTGCTCTTTCTTTCTACATCGTATGTTTAATTTGCTGTTTCTCTGCGTGACGTTCCATACCTAGCTCAACTAATTTTTCAATTAGCTCACTGTAAGGTACACCTTTATGCTCCCATAAAAGCGGGAACATACTAAAAGGTGTAAAACCAGGCATTGTATTTACTTCATTAATAACTAAAGAGCCGTCTTTTGTTAGAAAGAAGTCTGCACGTACTAAGCCTGAACCATCAATCGCTTTGAATGCCTTAATTGCTTCCTCTTCCATACGTGCGTATGTTTCTTCACTAATTTCAGCAGGGATAATAAGAGCTGTATCACCGTCTTGATATTTTGACTTGTAATCATAGAAATCTGTTTTGGCAACGATTTCTCCTACAACAGAACAAGAAGGAGCATCATTTCCTAGAACACCGATCTCAACTTCACGAGCCGTAATACCCTCTTCAACAATGATTTTACGATCGAACTGAAATGCTTCTTCAAATGCATTTACAAGTTCTTCTCTATTTGTACATTTGTTAATTCCAACACTAGAACCTAAGTTAGCTGGCTTAACAAAACAAGGATACCCAAGTTCTTGTTCTACCTCTTTATACGCAGCATCTTCATTATTTTTCCAATCCACCTTTAAAAAGTGAACGTATTTCACTTGTTTGAGACCTGCTTGAGCAAACAAGTTTTTCATAATTACTTTATCCATTCCAGCTGCTGAACCAAGCACTCCATTTCCTACATAAGGAACATTCAATAATTCTAACATTCCTTGTACAGTACCGTCTTCTCCATTTGGTCCATGAAGTAATGGGAAAACAACATCAACTGCTTCTCCTTCTTGAGACAACGTGCTTAGTGACGTTGGTGAAATTGCTTTTTCTGTCAATGTTAATTCTTCAACACCTTGTACTTTTCCTTCAATTATTTCACCGCGAATCCATTCGCCGTTTTCCGTTATATAGACAGGGTGAACTTCAAATTTCTCCCCATTCAATGCATTGATAACCGCTAGAGCCGTTTGTAAAGAAACCTGATGCTCTGCTGATTTTCCACCATATAAAAGTCCGAGTTTAATTCTCACAATTGTTCCTCCTTCGACATTCCTAATGTCCTCGTCTATTGTATCACTTTCCCTTCATTTTGCGAAAAAAAGATTGTATATTTTTGAAAACAGAATCCATTTTCCTATATCTTTTCCCGCTTTACTTTTTACCTATGAAAAAGCAAGGTTGGCTTATGCTTTTTTAAATATCCTCAAAAAAAGTCAGGCTTCCTGAGCCTGACTTTCTTGTCTACCTTATAAAGGGGTTTTTTCTGTTTTTCTTACTGGAATCATAATTAAGAGGAATGCTACAAATCCTAAAATCGCCGCAACTAAGAACGGGCTTTGAGGAGAAAGTGATTCTCCTAGCACACCTGATAAAAGGGGAGCAATTGCAGCTCCAAGCCAACGAATAAAGTTGTAACCTCCAGACGTAATTGCACGCTCATGTGGTGAATTCCCCATTACATGTGTTGTAAAGAGCGCATTGTTTAATCCCGACGCTAGTCCAGATAAAATAATAATTACGATTTTTAACCATAAAGGCTGAACAACAAATAATAAAATAAGCATAATTGCAAATACAATTAATGATACTTTAAGAAGTGTCTTTGGTGTCCATTTTTTCTCAAGCTTATGAGAAAGAACAGCAGAACCATATGCTAAGCACAGTCCCCAACCAAAGAAAACAAACCCAATTTGAATAGCTGATAATCCTAAAACAAGTGGAGAATATGCTAAAACTGTAAAGAATCCGTAGTAATAAAGCATGCCTGAGAAAGCACCTTGTAAAAATGGTTTATATGCAAAAAGCTTAACCATTTCTTTTACCCCTGGTGCCTGTCTTTTTTGTTTTAGTGGTGGTTGCTTTACAAAGAAACTTACAAGAATAAAAGCTAAAAGAATAAGAATGCTTGTTACAAAGAATGGATAGCGCCAGGAGATGCCGCCTAAAATGCCTCCAACTAATGGACCTGCTGCCATTCCAAGACCAATTGCTGCTTCATACATTCCAATTGCTCCACTTGCATCACTTGAAAGAGCAATAAGCAGCGTCATTGCTGTTGCAAAGAATAAAGCATTCCCTAATCCCCAACCAGCTCTAAATCCGGAAAGTGTACCAATTGAATTAGAAATCGCACAAAGAAATGAAAAAACGGTAACAATAGCTAAGCCTGTTACCATGAGCTTTTTATCACCAAGTTTTGCTGCAAATAGCCCTGCTGGAATCATCATAATGGCCATTGTAAAAATATAAGCCGTAAAAAGCATTTCAACTTGCCAGTGACTTGCACCAATTTGCTTTGCAATCTCTGGAAGAATAGGATCAACAACACCTATTCCCATAAATGCTAGAAAAGTTGCAAAAACGGTAATAATGCGTCCTCTTTTTGCATTTTCCATCTTCATCACTCCTCTAATGTTGTTTTGAGATATTCTGTTCTATCCATCAGTTCATGAAGCTCTTGTTCAAATCGCTGCATACGTTGGATTTTGCGGGCAAGTCCATTAATTTGAACTGACAGTCTTTCTTGGAAATCATCTAACCCTTCTTGAGTCAATTCTCCACCTGCTCTTCTTCGCTCAATCCGCTTTTTTAAGTGAACGAACTGCTGGAGTTCTTGAAGGGAAAAGCCAAGCACTTCTTTAGCTTCAATGATCTTTTTTAGTTCATTAATATTTTCCTCAACGTATAGTCTTGTGTTTCCTTTTGTACGCTGTGGAGGTGTAATAAGTTCCATTTCTTCATAATACCGAATCGTTCGTTTAGTAAGCCCTGTCATCTTCATTACATCATCTATTTTATACAAGATATGCTCCCCTTTACATTTAACGTTAACGTAAGATTGTATATTTATCGTACTCCTCATTAATATAATTGTCAACTAAGTGAAATATGCTCTATGTTAAATAATTCTTTTTAGATTATCGAATATCAGAGAAAAAGAGGAAAATATTTTGCCCTATTTTCCTTTTTTAGTGGTACCATCAAAAAGAATAGCTGTGAATATTTTATGCATCTTTTTCCTACTTTCTAACAAGACTAATTAAGTAGATAAAAAAGACAGTAAAAATGTAAGCACTATTGAAATGAAAGAATCATACACCTAAACAACGAAGATTGTAATGGAGGTTCGAAAATGAGAGAAGAGAATGTTCGAGTAGAGAAAGATTTCTTAGGAGAAAAGCCTGTTCCAGACGAAGCCTATTACGGCATTCAAACACTGCGTGCAGTAGAAAATTTTCCGATTACAGGCTATCGAATTGATAAAGAACTTATAAGAGCTCTTGCTATTGTAAAAAAAGCTGCAGCTCTTGCTAATATGGATGTAAAACGCCTTTATGAAGGTCTCGGAGAAGCAATTGTTAAGGCTGCAGATGAAATCATTGATGGAGAGTATCACGATCAATTCATCGTTGACCCTATTCAGGGCGGAGCAGGAACATCGATTAATATGAATACAAATGAAGTCATCGCAAACAGAGCACTTGAGATTTTAGGTAAGAAACGTGGAGATTATTTCACACTCAGTCCAAACTCACATGTAAATATGTCTCAATCAACAAATGATGTATTTCCAACTGCTATTCATATTTCAACGTTAAACCATATAGAAGGTTTACTTATTACAATGGATAAAATGCTCCAAACCTTTCGCCAAAAAGCAAAAGAATTTGACTCGGTCATCAAAATGGGACGTACCCATTTACAAGATGCCGTGCCAATCCGACTTGGACAAGAGTTTGAAGCATATAGTCGTGTTTTAGAGCGCGATATTAAACGAATTAAACAATCTCGCCAGCATCTCTATGAAGTAAATATGGGAGCAACAGCTGTAGGAACTGGACTAAACGCAAATCCTAAATATATTAAACAAGTTGTTTCACATCTTGCAGAGATTAGTGGCTTCCCTCTTGTAGGAGCCGAACATCTTGTTGATGCGACTCAAAATACAGATGCTTATACAGAAGTCTCTGCTGCTTTGAAGGTTTGCATGATGAATATGTCTAAAATCGCAAATGACCTTCGCTTGATGGCTTCTGGACCTCGAGCGGGTTTGAATGAAATCAATCTTCCTGCTCGTCAACCTGGCTCATCTATCATGCCAGGAAAAGTAAATCCTGTTATGGCAGAATTAATTAACCAAGTTGCCTTCCAAGTTATCGGAAATGATAATACAATCTGCCTTGCTTCTGAAGCTGGACAACTTGAACTAAACGTGATGGAACCTGTTTTAATCTTCAACTTGCTTCAGTCTATCAATATTATGAACAATGCATTCCGTAGTTTTACAGATCACTGCTTAGCAGGAATCGAAGCGAACAAAGAACGATTAACAAAATATGTAGAAGAAAGCGTTGGATTAATTACAGCTGTTAACCCACATCTTGGCTATGAGCCTGCTGCCCGCATTGCTCGCGAAGCCATTCTAACAGGAAAATCCATCCGGGAGCTTTGTCTAAAATATGACGTTCTTTCAGAAGAAGCGCTAGATCGTATTCTCGATCCATATGAGATGACACACCCTGGAATTGCAGCTGAAGAGCTTTTAGAAGACTAATAAAAAGGCTAGCAATATGCTAGCCTTTTGTTGTTTATTTTTTGATTTGTCCGTTTCCTCTAATCACAAACTTAGTGGATGTTAGAGCTTTTAATCCCATGGGCCCTCGCGCATGAAGCTTTTGTGTACTAATACCAATTTCTGATCCAAACCCGAATTCAAATCCATCCGTGAAACGAGTTGAGGCATTATGATAAAGAGCTGCTGCATCTACAGAAGTAAAAAATTCCTTCACATGACTTTCATCATTCGTAATGATAGCCTCTGAATGCTTTGTTCCATATTTATTAATATGTGAAACAGCTTCCCCAACAGACAACACACGCTTCATTGCTACCGTTTTATTTAAATACTCTTGTTCCCAATCATCTTCAGTTGCTCTTTGTACCCGACTGTGAAGCTGACAAACAGCTTCATCGCCATGTACTTCCACTCCATGGTCCATTAACAAGGAAAGAAGATCTTTACCATGTAGGGCAAGCCATGCGTCATGAACAAGGACTGTCTCAATTGCGTTACAAACAGATGGACGCTGTGTTTTGGCATTAATAACAATTTCGAATGCCATTTTTACATCTGCAGATTCATCAATGAAGATATGACAATTACCTGCGCCTGTCTCTAATACAGGAACAGAAGCCTCTCTCACAACGGTCTGAATAAGATTTTTACCCCCTCTTGGGATGAGAACATCTAAATACTCATTAAGTGTGAAAAGCTCTTTAGCTGTTTGGCGACTTGTATCTTCAATAAGTTGGACAGCCTCCTTTGGAAAACCAGCTTTTTTTAACCCGTTATGGATCACATTTACGATTGCTTTATTAGAATAATGAGCAGAAGAGCTTCCTCTTAAAATAACAGCATTACCTGTTTTCAAACAAAGAGTTGAGGCATCTACTGTCACGTTTGGTCTTGCTTCGTAAATCATTCCTACAACGCCGAGTGGAACACGCATTTCAGTAATTTTAAGTCCATCATTTCTCTCAATTGTTTGTAGTACTTTACCTGTTGGATCTTCTAACTTAACAAGTTGCTCAATTCCATGAGCCATTCCTTCCAGTCTTTCAGTTGTTAAAAGAAGACGGTCTAATAAGGAATCTTCTACACCTTTTGCTCGATTTTCTTCAATATCCTTGCTGTTCTCTTCTAATATATAGCTACTTTGAGCCAAAAGTTGTGCTGCAATACTTGTTAATGCACTATTTTTTTCGTCTGTTGTTTTATGAACAAGAACAGATGCTGCTTCTTTTGCTCTTTGACCTTTTTCAATTACTTCACTCATCTTTTTTCCCCCTCTATCTTAATAAAAGATTATGCTGTCCAACCCATTGATCGCGATGGATCACTTCATAAGAAGAACGTTCAACGCTATGTGCAATCTCATCACTTCGCTTACCTTTTAAACGATTTAACTCTTCTGATGAATAACACACCTCTCCTTTACCAATTATCCCATTTGTTCCTTCTACTTCAATGACGTCTCCTTCTTTAAAAACGCCTTCTATTTCAACAACTCCTGCAAGAAGAAGACTTCTTCCGTCTTTCACTAACGCTCTTTCTGCCCCCTCATCAATCATTACTTTTCCTTTCAAAGATGAATGAAAAGCAATCCACTGTTTACGGGTATTAAGGCCTGTTACTTTGGCTCCTACGTACGTACCATCTCCATTTCCTTCCAAAACCTTGAGCAGCTTCCTAGGTCCTTGACCACTTCCAATAAAGGTTGGCACACCAAGAGATAACGCCATTTCTGCAGCAAGAAGTTTTGATTTCATTCCCCCTGTCCCAACCTTGGAACCTTCAGCGCTTGCTACTGACAAAAACTCTTCTGTGACCTGTTCAAGATAGTCAATCCGTTTGGCACCTGGATTTTTATTTGGATTATCATCATAGAGGCCATTTATATCTGTAAGGATAATAAGACGATCAGCGTGAATTAAGCCACTTAAAAGAGCTGAAAGCATATCATTGTCACCAAATGTAAGCTCTTCAATTGAAACTGAATCATTTTCATTTACAATAGGCAAAACAGAGCGCTCTAAAAGTTCGGAGAGCGTATCATATGCATTGCTATAACGCTCACGATGAGCAAAATCTTGGCGAGTTAACAAAATTTGAGCTGGTTTTATTCCATAAGTACTGAAAGCTTCAATATAAGCACTCATTAAAACACTTTGTCCAAGAGCCGCTGATGCTTGCTTTCCTTTGATTGTGACAGGTCTTGAAGGATACCCAAGCTCTGTAAATCCCGCCGCAACCGCACCTGAAGAAATTAATACAACTTCATGCCCTTCAGCACGTAAAGCAGCGATAGCTTCCGCATGTTCACTCAACTTTGTATTATCGATTCCACCACTTGTATTTGTTAATGAACTACTTCCAATCTTTACAACAACACGCTGTTTTTTCATTTTTTCCCCTCCACGTATACAAAAAGCCCTCTCACATCCTAACAAAAGGACGGAGAGGGCTTTTTCCGCGGTACCACCTTATTTGAGCACAAGTTATTATGCTCCACTTTTTCCGTTAACGCCGGTACACACGCTTAGATTTTCCCTCTAAGACTCTGAGGTAGGTTCATTAGCTCCTCCATGACAAGGTTTTGCAGCCGATGAACCTCGCTCTCTTACATGGGAAATCTAATTACTATTCCTCTTCAACGTTCTAATTTTTCTTTATTATGCCGAGAAAAAAGAACGGTGTCAAGAAGATCTTTCTTATAATTTTCAACCTTCCGTTTTTTCAATTTCTTCTGCCATATTTCCATGCATTAAATCTGCTTCTAAAAACTCTTTTGTTTTTGGCAGTACAAACTGAAGATTAGCATGTTCTCCTATTTCAACCGTACCACTGTCTATTTCAAAATCAAAGATGTGGCCTCCGCCTTGTTTGTCTTCACTAATAAAATGAAGGTGATAACCAACAACAGCCAGCCCTTGAACATACCGGGGTGTGTAAAACCCAACAATTGTTCCTTTGCAATCTTTAAAGGTAGAAACATTCTGTTCTTTAACAACGTCTGTCATTGAAGAATATGGGGGCTCCTGTTTGGAAACTGTTCGCGTCTTCATACTACAAAATGAGCCTGTAATACGAATAGAATAAAACAAATTTTCGCTAGGTAATATACTAGAGATAAATTGTCCAATTTGCTCCCTTGTTCCATTCTCTTGAATTCGATATGTTAAAGAAGGATTAAAAAAAGTAACGGCGGCAAAAGGAGTTTTCTCATCTTCTTTTACTTCTTTAATCGTACCATCTCCTTGTAGATGATAAAATTCTCCGTCAACCGCTAACATTTCACCATCTAGTTTGTTGAATGTGCCGATTCCAAAATCGCCGTGCTTTTTCACTACACTAAAAGGAACCTCCCCTTCAAACACGCCATCTAGTAAAGCACTGAAGGTTGATACTTGATAGATATTATCACCTTGTCGTTGACCTTCTGTCACGTTACTTTCATCCTTTCTCTTCTACGTTCTTACTTTCATCAATATCATTTTTTACCCTGCATGTTGGTTGATTAAACTTTGTAGCTTTGTTTCAATATGCTTTTGTCCTGACTCAAGCTCTGCCTTATCAAAATACACACGAAGGAGACGTTCCTCATCATTGTACATTTCCTCAAGCCACCCAAACATTCCTCTTGCTTTTCGATCTACCTCAACAATTACTTCTAAGCCATGGTCTTCGAGTTGGAAAACAAGTTCAAGCTCATCAAGTTTCCCTCTATATTGCGAAGAAACCGGGCGAAATTCAAATTCTTGGACAAAAGGCAAACGTCGTCGAAAATACGGAGCATGTTCGCAATCTGCTTCATGAAGTCGAAAACCTATTTGTTCAACAGTTTGAAGCACATTGTTAACCCACTTATGTGGCACAACTTTGATAGAATCGTTATCTTTGCTATCAACACCTTTTTCAATATCAACATCTGTATGAAGCCAGACGTTCACGTTTCGCACACTAACAGGTGTATCTAAAGGAAGCTGGAATGAGAAAGGAAAATCTTTTTGCTCTCCCGCTTTAATAACGAAAGAATTTGTTACGCGATGAGATAACAACTTCACTTCACGATAGTGTTTCTTGTCATCCTCTTCAATAAGATACTGTGTCATAACTTCAATATCAATGTCACTCATTGATTGCTCAACATTACCTCCTGTAACATGGACAACACCTGTAATTTCTTCCCCTTGAGAATATGATGATGAATCTAATATAGTATCAACTTTAGCAGAACCAATTCCTATACTTGCCGCAACTTTCTTAAAAAATGACATACGAACCATCTCCTTATATAGACTACATTGTTGTGAAGCCTCATAATTTTCTCTGTATCACCTTATACGCTTCATATATCTTTTTGGTTGCATTTTTTTAAGAAGTTATATTCTACTTGGCTGCCTTTTGAAGTTCGTTTTCTTTAATTAAGTCAGCGGTAAGTTGTCCAGATAAAACAACCATTGGAACTCCTCCACCTGGGTGTGTAGAGCCTCCTACAAAATACAATCCTTCGTAAACAAACTTAAAATAAGAAATACTAAAGTAAAAACCTTCATTTAATCACTATATGTTCCGTCATATTTTTTCATATATATTCTTTCGATTAACAATGGATTAAACAGAAAATACAGACTATTATAGTCATATCCTTTTTTCCCTATTCAAACTAACTTAAACTTTGTTTAGTGAAGAATATATAAAAAAGGCTACAAACTACGTAGCCTTTTTTGTATATCATTATATAACCTATATCTACCCCTTTAATGTAGACGATTTATGTTCGTAAAGAAAGACTGCCTTTTTCGGAAGCTTTCCAAATATAAAGTTGGCAAAGGGTAGGAACTTATGAACAGCCCATATGATTGTATAGCAAAGGAAAACAACTGCAATATATGTTGCAAGCATACTAAAATGGAAAGTCACGTTTGCTTGCAACGGAATAAATTTCGCTACTCCTGTAAGAACAAGCGGATGAATCAAGTAAAATCCAAAGGAATAAACAGCAATATTTTTAACAATAGCCATATATTTTGGAGAAAACTTTTGAGCTAACATTTCAGCTACAAGGAATGCTGTATAACTTCCTACTACCATAAATGTTAAATTACACATGTTATAGATAGCTGCCGGTAAGTGTAACGTCTGCATTGTGTATATATGATAGTGGAGTATAACCGTTATCGTACCAATAGCAAATGTAAAGATTAACAATAAGATATTTGACTTTTTAAATGCTTTTTCTCGCAGTTCTTGATAGTAAACCCCAATCCAAGCTCCTAGTAAAAACGTAGCTAAACTGTCTACAAATAAATTAAGGGTTGTGAAATGATAAGCTGAATTTAATAAAGAATAACAGACTTCAATCGCAATACCAAAGAGCCACATATACTTCCTAAAAAACATCCATTTTTGCGCAATGTACACAAAAATGGGTAGTACAAGATAAACTTGTACAATTAGAAAAATAAAATGAAGCTGATAATATGACTCACCTCTTGCAATACGTACAAGTGCTTCTTGCAAATTAAAGGTGTCCATAGATCCCCAATGAGAGTAAATTTCATAAATAATAGCCCAAACAAGATAAGGAACTAAAATGTAGGACACTCTTTTAATGTAATAGTTTTTCCACAACGATACCGTTAAAGGTCGGTTAATATAGTTGTAAAAGAAAACCATTCCTGTAATCACAATGAAAATACCCGCTTCAATTCTAATGATACGATTAATAAAATGGTACTTTTCATAAGCGTCTGTTCCAGCTAGTAATGTATAAGTATAGGCTCCTGTGACATGCACAAGGATAACCATCAACATCGCAAATATCCTCAAAAAATAGATAGAATTAATATTTGGCTTTTTTTGCTTTTTCATTTACTAAAATTCCCTCCCTAATACATCTTCTGAAGAAAATAAGTGAATCGTTATGCAACTATAAAAATAACATATTTATAGGGATAAACCATTGGAAATTTAACACATGTTAAAAAAATAAAATTTAAATTTTCTGTTTTTTATGTATATTCCTTCTCTCCATTTATCTTTTATACGTGTTCAAAACTTTCTTCCCTTAAAAGAATATTTCCTCTATTCATTTAGCAGTTTTTAATGTTTATATATTTAAATTTTTATAAATGCATCAAAATTTCTATCTAATAAATAATATATTGACAAATTTTATCAAAATATTAAACTATATTTATCTATATTTTCTGAAAATTAATTTTAAAGGAGATGGAGTATTGAAAAAGAGAATATTGACTAAAGGTTTCTTTGGAATTTGTTTGGCTAGCTCAATGTTTCTAGCACCACTAGGAGGACAAGCTTCTGCCCAGACGCATGAGAAAATAAACCCTTCCCCTCCTATTGATCCAGGACTTATTCCTGAAGAAAGACTAGCAAAAGAACTCCAAGACAAAGGCATCATAAGTAAATCCCTCACAAATTCTTCATTAGACCGCGCTGTTGAAAATTATATTAATCAAAAAAGAGTAGAAAAAAACACGGAACATCCTCAAAAAGCTGTCTTTAATCAAAAAGCTGAAAAACTAGTTGAAAAGCAGCAAAAAAAACTAGCCAAACAACTTGAGAAAGCAAACAAACAAATTAATAAAGGAAAAGATGGAGTAAACGTAAAAAAAGCAAAGCAAGCAAAATATAACGGTGATGTCCGTACAGACAAAGTTCTTGTCCTTCTTGTCGAATATAATGACTTTAAACATAATAATGTTCAGCAAGAAGAAGGATATATGTATGATGATGACTTTAATAAAAAACATTATGAAGACTTGATGTTTGGAGATGAGGAATTCAAGCTCTTTAATGGAGATAAAGTTAAAACATTTAAGCAGTATTATGAAGAACAATCTGGTGGAAGCTATACTGTTGATGGGACTGTTTCAGATTGGTTGACTGTTCAAGGTAATGCTGCTGATTATGGGGCAGATGGAACAAGTGGACATGATAACGCAAGTGGGACAAAAGGTCCCCGTGGACTAGTAAAAGATGCTTTAGATGCTGCCGTTAAATCAGGAATTGAGTTATCAGATTTTGATAACTATGATTTGTACGATTATGATGGTGACGGAAATGCCAATGAACCAGACGGGCTTGTTGATCACTTGATGATTATCCACGCTGGAACTGGACAGGAAGCAGGCGGTGGCTCCCTTGGAGATGACGCAATCTGGTCACACCGCTGGACATTAGATGGAGTCCACCCTGTTGATGGAACAAAAGCAGATGTTGATTATTGGGGGGGCGAAATGGCTGCTTTCGATTATACCATTCAACCCGAAGATGGAGCAGTTGGCGTTTTTGCCCATGAATATGGACACGATTTAGGATTACCAGATGAATATGATACACAATATAGCGGAGAAGGAGAACCTGTTGCTTCCTGGTCTATTATGAGCGGTGGTAGTTGGAATGGAAAGATTGCAGGTACAGAACCAACGAGTTTCTCTCCTCAAAATAAAGAGTTTTTCCAAACCACAATGGGAGGAAATTGGGCTAATATTGCAACAGTAGACTATGCAGATATTAATAAGTATGGAGTTGGAGCTGTTTTAGATCAGAGTGTAACAAAGTCTAATAACCCAGGTATTGTAAAAGTCAATTTACCTCCTAAAAAAGTAAAAGGAATCTCTCCTGCTTTTGGTAAACAATATTACTATAGTACAAAAGGAGATAATTTAAATCATACGTTAAAAACAACACAATTTGATTTAACAAATGCAAAAACTGCAAGCTTCCAATACAAAGCCTTCTATGATATTGAATATGATTATGATTTTCTTCATGTTTATGCAGTAACAGATGATGGAACTAAAACAGAGATAGATACAATTGGAGACGAAGACACAGATGGAGATGGACGTGCAGAATCTACAAAAGGAAAATGGATTGATAAAAATTACACCTTAACTCCTTTTATAGGAAAGAAAGTACATCTTGAATTTAATTATGTAACAGATGGTGGTTTATCGTTAGATGGTTTTGCATTAGATGAAGCAAATGTACTTGTTGACGACAAAAATATATTTAAAGATGATAGTGAAGGAACTCCTAAATTAGAAATGGATGGGTTTATTCAATCAGATGGAACATTTTCAAAAGATCATTACTACTATCTAGAATGGAGAAACTATGCCGGAAGTGACAAAGCTCTAGAGCATTCAAGAAATGCGAAGTACAATACAGGGCTTGTCGTTTGGTATGGCGATGAAAGCTTCACAGATAACTGGGTAGGAGAACATCCTGGTGAAGGGTTCTTAGGAGTAGTGGATGCACACCCGAAAGCTATTGCAGGCAAAAAGGATGGGGAGATAACATATAGCCAAAGCACACGTTATCAAGTCGCAGATGCAGCTTTCTCATTTGATCGTACGGAACCATTCTCTCTAAATGATTTAACGCGTGGAAACTATAACTTCTATTCTCTAAAAGGAAATAGAGTTTTTGATGACTCCCAAAAATATATTGATCAAAACATTCCTGATGCAGGTAAAATTTTACCTCAACTTGGTCTAAAGTTCGAAGTCATGGGTGAAGCAAAAGATAATTCAGCAGGACTTGTATGGATTCACAAATAAAAAAAGGCAGCCTTTTTTAAGGTTGCCTTTTTCTTTATTTGTTCTCTTCACTCTAGTTTATAGGAATCATTCTTATTTAAATTGTATAATTCTGTAACAAAAGTAGGTATTCGTTGCATCTACTTTAACATTATTACAATAAATCCTTTATTTTCCTAGATTCTATCATTCTCTAATTTTCTCTTCTTTTGCCTCTCATCCCTTCTCCTAATTGGACTCACTCTATTTTTCTATAAAAAAGTCACTCTACTCATTTAAAAAAATAAATTTCTTTTCTAAGTCTCTTTATCTAGGGAAGAAGCAGTATAACCCTTGATATAAGCGCTAAATAGTAACAAAGTTACCTTCCTTTTTTTCCAACACATACCCTTGTAGTTAAATTGTAACACTGAGCTAATTACTCTGTAATACTTTTGAAACATATCTATGTTAATATGACTCTCGTTAGCTTATAAATCCAGAGTTAACAAAGGAGAGATATGTTTATGAAGAAGAAGATGGTTTCACTTTTAACAGCAACGGCTCTATCTGTAACAATCGGATCACAAGTATCTGCGAAAGAAGTCGACGTACAAAAAGGGGACACGCTTTGGGGAATTTCTCAAAAACATAACGTTTCAGTAAAAGACATTAAAAATTGGAATCACCTTACATCAAATAAAATTTTACCTGGGGACAAATTGACTGTCTCTGAGGAGAAAACATATACAATTCAAAAAGGTGATACTCTTTGGGGAATCGCCAAAAAATTTGACGTAACTGTTCAAGACTTAAAAAACGCAAATAACTTAACATCAGATATAATTCATCCAGGAGTTCAATTAACAATTACAGCTAACGCTCCGGCAGCTACACAACAAGCTCCGGTTCAGCAGCAAGCTCCTACTCAACAAGAGACTCAAGCTCAGCAACAAGC
>NZ_JALAMS010000039.1:35915-85920 GCF_026790145.1 Priestia endophytica
CAAGCTCAGCAACAAGCTCAGCAACAAGCCCAAGCTCAACAAGAGGCTCAAGCTCAGCAACAAGCTCAGCAACAAGCCCAAGCTCAACAACAAGCTCAACAACAAGCTCAACAACAAGCTCAGCAACAAGCTCAAGCTCAACAAGAAGCCCAAGCTCAACAGCAACAACAGCAACAACAGCAACAACAGCAACAACAGCAACAACAACAACAACAACAACAGCAACAACAGCAACAACAGCAACAACAGCAACAACAGCAACAACAGCAAGCAACTGCATCTAAAACAATTACAGCTACAGCTACAGCATATACAGCTGACTGTTCTGGATGTTCAGGTGTAACAGCTACGGGAATTGATCTAAAAAGCAATCCTAATCAAAAAGTAATTGCTGTTGACCCAAGCGTTATTCCATTAGGTTCTAGAGTATGGGTTCAAGGCTATGGTGAAGCAATCGCTGGAGATACAGGTGGCGCTATTAAAGGTAACCGTATTGATATCTTTATGGCTGATCACCATCAAGCTAAAAACTGGGGTTCAAGAACTGTTCAAGTTAAAGTTTTAAACTAATAGAATAATAGAAAAAGAGAATATGATATTCATATTCTCTTTTTCATGCTTTATTTCCTTTGCATTCCAAAAATTCTCTTGAAAAATCCTTCTTTTCGGTTATCTTCTTGCACGTTTTTTATTACACTCTTTTTTTTGGCTGCTTTTAGCCACAAAGGAAACTCATTTAATAATTGATCATAAAGTTCACGGTCTGAGGTGTTTTCAATATCTTCAATGTGTATGAAATCTGCATTATCTACAATGCGATCCTCTAGCTCATCTAGTTTTTTTAAGAAGTCAAAGTTTCCATTACCAATACCAACAAATTGCCAAAAAATTGGCTTTACTGCGCTTTTTTCAATAAGAGATTTAATATTTTTCTTACACCCTCCATCATTAATAAAGACAAGAAAAGTTGGATAATCACTTTTTTCCTCTTCTATGTATTTTTTAATAACGTCTTCCATAACAGGTAATTCGTTGTTTCGGCCAAATTTATGAATGAGGTCGTCTCCTAAAATCACTCGATTTACGTAATCTTCAAAGTCTAGTTCAGTGACAGATTTGAGCCTTGAGAATTCATTATCATACACCCATACATCTAAAACCCCATCATCATCAAACTCGTGTGCTACAGCTAAGATACGTTCTACAACTTTCTGCACTGTTCCATTTTTATAAAGTGCTCTCATTGATCCTGTAATGTCTAAAACAAGACCTACACGAGCTTTGACGCCTCTTATATTCTTTTTCTCTAAAACCTGTTTTACATTTTCTTTCTGTAAATCAATTGTTATCATTTATACTCCCCTCTCCCTTTCCTTTTTTTTCATTATATCAAAACTCTATTTTTATTCATGTAAAAAAGCTGTCCTCTTAAGAGAACAGCTTTTGATAAATAATTTATTTACTTAAAGCACTTTTTCTTGAGCCTTTTACAAAGATAGACATTAATAATGCTACGAAAGCAAGAACTGCGGTAACCAGGAATGCCATGTTGACTCCATGAATTTGAGCCACCAACTGATCAGCTGTCTCCGCATTTTTAGTTGCACTACTCATCACTGTAATTAAGACCGCTGTTCCAATTGCTCCTGCAACTTGACGCATTGTGTTATTCATAGCTGTACCATGTGTGATAAGCTCTCTTGGCAGTTGATTTAAACCAGCCGTTGTTAAAGGCATCATAACCATTGCCATCCCAAGCATTCTGACTGCATACATAATTGTAATAAGTGTAATTGATGTATGATCATCTAATATTACAAATGGGATTGTACCAATCGTTAGAAGCGCTGTTCCCACAAGAGACAATCCTCTCGCTCCTACTTTATCAAAGATTCGTCCTGTAATTGGTGACATAACACCCATTAGAATGGCACCTGGAAGAAGGATAAGCCCTGATCTTAAAGCGCTATAGTGCAGCATTCCTTGGATGTAAAGCGGTAAAATTGTTGCACCACCAATCATTGCTGTGAAAACAATCATTGCAATAATTGTTGTAAGTGTGAAAATCGGATTCTTGAACACTCTAAATTCTAAAATTGGTTCTTTTAATTTAAACTGACGAACAATAAATAAAACAAGTGTTACGATTCCAACAATAAGCGGGGCTAAAACAGATAAACTTCCCCATCCATTTGATCCTGCATTACTAAAGCCAAACAGCAAGCCTCCGAAACCAAGCGTAGATAAAATAATGGACAGAACATCAAGCGTTGGATTTTTACGCTCTGTCACATTTTTAAGCGCAAAGTACGCGAAAATAATATCTATAACTGCAATTGGGAAAATGAGATAAAATAAATAGCGCCATGAGTAGCTGTCAACAATCCATCCAGATAGTGTTGGTCCGATAGCTGGCGCAAAGGCAATAACAAGTCCAACCATTCCCATTGCACTTCCGCGTTTTTCAATTGGGAACATTAAAAGTAAAATGGTTTGCATGAGTGGTAACATAATACCAGCTCCTGCGGCTTGTAATACACGTCCTACAAGCAATACGGAAAATGTCGGGGAAATAGCAGCAACTCCTGTACCTATAGCAAATAGGCCCATTGCTGTTAAGAATAATCCTCTTGTTGAAAATTTCCCGATTAAAAATGCTGTAACAGGAATCATAATTCCGTTAACTAACATAAAAACCGTTGTTAGCCATTGTGCTTTTGTTGCATCAATTTTCAAATCAGCCATAATATGCGGCAATGCTGTTGCCAATAGCGTTTGATTCAAAATAGCGACAAAGGCGCCCGCAAGCAATACGGTCATAATCACTTTTACACTATACTCGTGATGTTTGTGTGTTGAAGTTTGCTCCATGAATGTCTCCCTTTCTTTTTAAATTGTTAACATATTAGTTTTGCAAAGCTCTTTACCATTTATAAACTTTTCTATTTACTAAAATTTCACAAAGTGAAATTATGTACGTAGGTGTACACTTATCCTCTTCCCGTTCCTTAACTTATTTATGCTAGGGAAAAATTTTCTATTTGTAATAGATAAATGTATGGTGCACTAATATATTCCGTCTTTTATCATAACATATATCGCTATGGATTTTATCATAATACGCTTAGAACTATGTATTTCATTTCTAAAATCTTTCTTATCATATGTGGTTAGAATCTTCCCTATGCAAGGAAGAAAACTTACATAAAAGAAGCCGGGGATTTAATTCCCCAGCTTCTTTTATTCACCCTTCAAATTTTCATAATGTTGTACAATTTCTTTCATAATAGGACCATCTTCATCAAGTTCACTAATCTGTTCTAGTACTGCTACAATCCCTTGTTCCTTAAGCAGATTTTGCAACTTCATTGCTTCTTCATCTTCTTTTGGAGCAAAGAGTAATGCAGCTGCAATAGCCTTAGCAAGATGGGTATAAGAAAGACCCGCTTTCTTCGCTTCAACTGCAGGACGCACTAATCGATCTTGAGGACCTAATTTACGAATTGGAGAACGCCCTACTCTTGTTACACTATCATTAAGATATGGATTTTCAAATCGGCCAATAATCTTCTCGATGTATGCACTATGTTCTTCTTCATCTAATCCATATGCTTTTACTAGATAAGCCCCTGTTTCTTGTAACGTTGCTTTTACTTCTTCATGTATAGTGCTATCTTGTAATGTTTCGTGAATCGTTTCTTTTCCTTTTAGATATCCTAGATAGGCAATGACAGCATGTCCTGTATTAACAGTAAACAGCTTTCTTTCAATGAAAGGAGCAAGCTCTGGGACAATTTTCATTCCTTCTACAGGAGGGATTTCTTCGCTTGTTTCTACAACCCACTCATAGTACGGTTCAACTAAAACATCTAAAGAACCTTGCTCTGTTTGGATAGGTACAATACGATCAACAGCTGAATTAAAGAAACTTACTTTTTGAATAACAGCTTCTTTTTCTTCATTTTCTAGCGCATTTAAAATATGCTCCTTTAGAATATCTGTTGCTGAAATTTGATTTTCACATGCAATAACATACACTTTTTCATCATTAGACTTTACTCGCTCAGCAAGAGCTTTTGCAATAAGTGGAGCAATTCGTGGCAAGATATTTGGCCCTATCGCTGTTGTAATATATGTTGCTTCTTTAATTTCTTCTATAACTTCCTGTTCTTGCTGAAGATTATTTAAACCTGAAACATTCTCTACTGTGATAACTTCCTGCGGTTGTGCAGCCGTTTTTACTTGATAACTTTTATCCCTGTTAAGTTGTTCAATAATTTGCTCAGCAATATCAACAAACGTAACATGGTATCCTGATTGAGCAAATAAAGCACCTATAAACCCTCTTCCAATATTTCCTGCACCAAAGTGAACTGCCTTTTTCATCTTTATCATTCCTTTATTAAATTATTTTGGAGATATTCATAAAATGTTTCTTCTAACTTTTGACGAATAATGGTTTCATTCGATGAAGAAAAAATCATCATTGCCTCTTTATCCTCAATAAGTGTTGTGCTAATAAGACTTAAGATTTCTTGCTGACGCGTACTTAAATTCTCTGGAGCTAACATGAATAACATGTTCCATACCTCCATGTATTTACCATCCATCCCTTTAACAGTACATGCCTCTTCAAGATGAGCAATTTGAAAACTTAGAGTAGCAATAGAAGAATGTTTAGTATGGAAAAGAGCCATTCCTGTTTCAGGAATACCAAGCCCACCTTTTTTTTCTCTCTCTTCTAGCTTTTTTACAACTTCATTTTTCTGAGATAGCAGACCTTTATCTTCTTGCTGTTGAACAACCTTTTTTATGATTTCCTTATGATTAGAGAGGGGTGATTTAAAATGGAGTACTGTAAAATGATTAAGAATAGCTTCCATACTCCTATAAACATCTTCTAACTCTTTTAATACGTTACGAAAAGGTTTTTTCAAACGAGATGAAAAGGTTGCTTCATCATAATGAATAGTGGCATAGCTTTTATTTTTCGTTAAGTCCCCGATATGATTTTGCAGAAATTGATGAATGGATGAAACATCATCATCATTTAGAAGAGGGGTCACTAAAATATAATCAAGATGTGTGAACGGAAGTCGTACAGTTGAAATAATCACATCATATTGAGATAAATCTCGATTCTGAATCTCCATTAAAGATGAGATTTCAACAGACTGAATTTCAATGACTTCTTTCTTCACTCGACTTGCAAGCATTTTAGATGTGCCTATCCCTGTTGGGCAAACAATTAAAGCTTTCAACGCTATTGCTTCTTCACGCAGAACAAGTGCTGATCCAAAATGGAGTACTAAGTACGCTACTTCATCATCAGGAAATAATACTTCTTTAAAATGTTTCTCAAGGCTATTCCTTACAGCCATAAATAAAACAGGATATTTCCTGCGAATATCTTCTGTAAGAGGATTAAACAAAGCCATTTTTTGTTGAATTCTGAAGAGTGATGGTTCCATATGAGCAAGCAAACCTTGAAAAAGTGAAAAATCATCTTCAAGATTTACATGAAGTTGAGCCGAAACCTCTTCAATCATTTTTTTAATTAAGCTACTAAGGATAATACTGTCATTATAAATATAATAGCCTTCTTGAAGTTTGGAGCCTTTAAAAATAATCGTTAAAAAGCAAAGATCCTTTTCAGTTAATGCTTCTTGATCATTATGAATGAAATCTGAGCAAATCTCCTCAATCAGTTTATATTCATGTGAAAATCGGATTGAATTGTCATATTCCTCTTCTAATAAAAAACCGTCACTTGTCCTTTGTATCGCAATACAAATATGAACGATTAATCCAATATAATCACTATCTGCAAGTTTTGAAATGCTAAGCTGCATTGTTCTATTAACAGCTTCTTTTATTTTTATCAGATGTGGAACCTTAAGGTAGTTCAATACTTCTTTTTTATCATTTCCAAGGTTCTCAGTATGAAATAAATCTTGAATCAATTCTTCAGCAAAGTGTATAAGCAAATAAGCAGCTAACATTTTACGCTTACTTTCTTCACTTCCATGGAGACTAACTCCTACACCTCGTTTTCTTAATAATGTAACTTTAAAATCTTTAAGCCACTCTGCTAATTCATCTAGATAGGAAGATAACGTTGTCGTACTTACCCCTAGCTCTCGCGAAAGCACTTGAAGCTTAAAAGATTCTTCACCTCTTATTAAGGATAAAAGCAAAATTAACTTGCGCTGTTGTGGTGATTGATCAACAGGTTCAGTGTTCATTAACGCTTGAACTAATTTAAAAACACGTTCATTCTTCCCAATAATCATTAGTCCATTATCGCTTGTTCGTTCAAGTGTTAAGTCAAAGTTTTTCAGAACTCTCTCAATAGCTCTCAAATCTCTATGAACTGTTCTTACACTAACATTTAGAAACGTTGCAATTGAAAATGGCGTATGTTTACCTGATGTTTTAATAATCAGCTCAATAATTTCCTTTTCTCTTGAGGTTATAAACAAAATATCAGCTCATTTCTTATAACGTGAAATGGAGTACAGAAATGCATAAATAGAAAGGCACCTAGATGCCTTTCTATTTTATACATTAGCTTGAAGTCCCTTCACCGTTTAAAAGCTCCATTAGTTCTTCAGCTGTTTCAGCTTTTACCATTTTTTCGATGTTTGCCATATCAGAGCAAGTAACTGCTATCCCTGATAAAATTTCAAGATGAGTTCCATCTTTCCCAGCAATACCAAAGATTAAGCGAACCTTTTCACCATCAAAGTCCACTCCTTGTGGAACTTGAAGAACAGTGAAACCAGATTTTAATACTGCTTTCTTTGCTTCTTCTGTACCGTGTGGAATAGCAACATCATTACCCATAAAAGTAGATGTCATATTGTCACGCTCAATCATAGCTTCAATGTAACTTTCTTCAACATATCCGCTATCAACTAAAACACGTCCTGCAAATCGAATAGCCTCTTCCTTATTAGCAAATTCCTGATTCAAGAACACATTTTCTTTTCTTAATAAGCTATCATCCTGCTCAACTGGAGCAGCTTCTTCTTCCACTTCTTCAACTAACTCTTCAGTTGGTGTATCATGATCATTTTTCAACTTATCAATGAGCTTATCATATTCTGGACTTGATAAGAAATTATCAACAGAGATGTGATAAGCATCTGGTAGTTTATTTTGAGCACGCGGTGTTAGCTCCTCTTGTGTAATAACAATTTGAGCATCACTCGGCAGATTGCTAATAGCTGTGTTTGTAACTGAAATAGACAATCCTGCTTCTTTTACTTTCTTGCGAAGTAGTGAAGCACCCATCGCACTAGAACCCATACCAGCATCACATGCGAAAACAATTTTCTGAACGTTGTTTGGCATAGCTCCTTGGTTGGTTGTAAGTGTACTTGCTACAGAGCTCTTTTTCCCTTTCATCTCCTGCATTTTTTTAGATGCTTCTTCAATGTTTTCTGCTTTTTCTTTTCCAGTCTTTAAAATGAGTGATGCAACTGCAAATGAAACAATAGTAGCAACAAGGACACCCGCAATGTTTGCCATATAGGCGCCACCTGGTGTTGCTGCAAGAATTGCTAAAATGCTTCCTGGAGATGCAATAGCTTGTAACCCTCCACCAAGTAATACAAAGGTGAATACTCCACTCATACCTCCTAAAATAGCTGCAACGATTAATAATGGACGCATTAAGATGTAAGGAAAATAGATTTCATGAATCCCACCAAAGAAATGAATAATAGCTGCCCCTGGTGCAGATTGTTTTGCTGATCCTCTGCTAAAGAAGGCATAAGCAAGGAGAATTCCTAAACCAGGTCCTGGATTTGCTTCGAGAAGCAGTAGAATAGACTGGCCATCTGTACGAATTTGCTCAGCTCCAATTGGAGAGAGAATTCCGTGGTTAATTGCATTATTTAAGAACAATACTTTTGCAGGTTCAATAAGAATACTTGTTAATGGTAAAAGACCATGAGCAACCATCCAGTCTACACCAGCCATTAACCAGCCTGTAAAAGCATCAACAGCAGGTCCAACTCCTAGAAATGCTAAGATAGCTAAGATACCACCAAGAATCCCCGCCGAAAAGTTATTAACAAGCATTTCAAAACCAGTTTTAACTTTCCCTTCAATTGCACGGTCAAACTTTTTAATAACATAACCGCCAAGCGGCCCCATAATCATAGCACCGAGAAACATCGGGATATCAGAACCAACAATAACCCCCATTGTTGCAATAGCTCCCACAACTCCTCCACGCTGCTCGTGAACGAGCTTACCTCCTGTGTATCCAATTAACAAAGGAAGTAAATACGTGACCATCGGATCAACTAACTTGGCAAGGCTTTCATTCGGAAAGAAACCCTTTTCAATAAATAGTGCTGTAATAAGCCCCCAAGCAATAAATGCCCCAATATTCGGCATTACCATTGAGCTTAGAAAGTTACCGAACTTCTGTACAGCAACTTTTATATTTGATTGAGCCATGTGCTCTCTTCCTTTCTATGTGTATTAAGACTTATAATAACTACAGCTATAATGTTAGGATATGAATTGCTTTCATTCAACAAAGAAGAAAACTAACTTTGTCGCAGAGAAGAAGACAAAGCTTTTGTAATGGCTCTCAACTACATAATCTTCTTCACAGTCTTCCAATTCTATCTTTAGGAGGAAAAGTATGTTGAACTTATCAAAGTCAGATTTTGTAAAAATAATTCCCCTTTTGAATAATAATCCTCTCCCACCAACATTTGCTTATGCTGTTGCACACGGTGTCATAGAAGGAGATATTTTTGTTAGTAGTTGTTCCACAATTGATACGTTCTTACTCAAAACTCGTTCAGGGCTTTATTTTGCAGATGGGGATTTAAATAATCCATGTTTTTGTTCGTGGTTTAAAGATTATCTCTCTCAAAAAGCCAAGAATAAAGCAAATCGGCTTACTTTATTTTCCCCCAACAAAATTTTAGATCAAAAAATACGCGATACAATCGGAGGTCATTGTAAAGAAATGCAGCGATGCTCTTTTGACTTTGACCCTTGTGTATATAGTTCAGATTTTCCTTCTTGCCCTTCCTCTTCTTCCATCAAAGAAATGAATTACTACTACATCAAAAAGCACAAGGAGTTCCATGAAGCCTACTATAAGGAGTATTGGGGATCTGTTCATAATTTCTTGCATAACGGTTTTGGATATTGTATCGTTGATCATCATCAAAATATTTTAAGCACTTGTACGACTATCTTTCGTGGAGGGAAGTTTGCTGAAATAGATATTTCAACATCTCCGCAACATCAAGGAAAAGGGCTAGCAACTAAAGTGGCTCATGTCTTCATTAAGCACTGTTTAAAGCAGAAACTCACGCCTCGTTGGGATTGTGATTTTAACAATGAAAGCTCTAAACACCTCGCTAAAAAGCTTGGTTTTCACACACCGAAAACTTATACTGTTTTTGTGAGAAAATAAAAACATGCTCAAATGTTTGAGCATGTTTCTATTTCTATGCTTGAACTTCAAACGGTAGTTTCTCCCCTTTTATTCCAGCAACTAAATTTTCTGCAGCCATCATAGCCATTTTCTTGCGAGTTGCAATACTTGCACTGCCAATGTGAGGCACTGCTGTTACGTTAGGAAGAGAAAGAAGTGGATGAGAAGCAGAAATAGGTTCTTCCTCAAATACGTCGAGGCCAGCTGCCCAGATCTCCCCTTCTTTTAATGCCTTGTACAATGCTTGTTCATCTACGTTTGTTCCACGCGAAACATTAATAAACACAGCACTTTCTTTCATTAACTGAAACTGTTCTGTTCCTATCATATGTCTTGTTTCTTCAGAACCTGGAGCTAGCAATACAATGAAGGCGGACGTTTGAAGAAGCTCTGTAAGCTCACAATATGTAACGCCTATTTCCTCTTCAATATGAGGCTTTTGATTTCGATTATAATATACAACATCCATATTAAATCCAAGAGCTCGCCGGGCAACTCCTTCACCAATTCTTCCCATACCAATGATGCCAAGTCTCGCTCCGTAAATGTCTTGTCCTGTTAACAACATAGGCCCCCAGCTTTTCCACTTTTCTTCTTTTATATAATATGCTCCCTCAACAATGCGCCGACCTGCTGCCATAAGTAATGTAAAGGCTAAGTCTGCGGTTGTTTCATTCAAAACAGAAGGCGTATGACCAACAGCAATCCCTCGTTCTCTAGCATACTCCATCTCAATGTTATCAAAACCAACAGCCATTGTGCTTATCACTTTCAAATGCGGCGCACTTTCTATAAGTTCACGATCAATCTTATCTCCTACATTTGTATAAAGAGCATGAGCATTATGGACTTCTTCTTTTAATCGTTCATAAGGCATTGCTATTTCTTCTTCAGGCCATATATATAATTCTCCATACTTTTTCATAATGTCTAACGATTCATCAGGAATTTTTCGTGTAACAACAATTTTATACTCCCCCATACTTTTTCCTCCTCTATTCCCATTATTGTTTCTTCTTTTACTATACAGTGCCCTTTAAAAGGGATTCAACAAAATAGTATCTTGAACCTCCCCTTACGTCACCCTTTACACTCAATAATAAAAGAGAAGAAAGGATGAAAAACAATGCACGTAAGAAGAAAAGAAAAAGTCATGGTACAATTAATGCTTGGAACCTCCCTTATTTTGGGGTTTATTCCACCGCTTATTATGTTTCTTGCTTCTAGAAAAAAGAAGATTTTTTATAGAGAAACAAGTCGTAAAGCTTTAAACTTCCACCTAACCATTTTTCCATTATTTTTAGTTAGCTATATTCTCCCCTCTTCATTTAAGTCATTTTCATATATCATTCTCATAATTGAATCATTTTTTATTTTAAATGCCATGATTTCCATATTAATTCATAAACCTTACAAGTATTGGGCTCTTCCATATTTAAAGTAACGAAGGTGATAAAGATGGAACGAAATATGTTAACAATTGGGGAACTTGCAACTAAAACAGAGGTAACTATTCGAACGTTACGCTACTATGATAAGATTGGCCTTCTTAGTCCACGTCATTATAAGGAAGGCGGACATCGGCTCTATCAAGAAGAAGACGTCATGCGTTTACAGCAGATTCAATCTTTAAAGTTAATAGGCTTTTCCTTAAAAGAAATAAAAAACCTATTAGATAAGAGCTCTGTTGAACAAGAAACCTTGCATATAGCAATTGATTCTAAACTAGCTCACCTTAAAGAGGAACGAGATTCAATTGAGAAAACAATTTCTGCCTTATATCATATTAAAACAGTAACATCCAATCATCAGAATATTGACCTTCGCTTATTTTGTTTTGTTCTGTATTCTTTACTTTGGGATGAGAGAGAGAAACATAGTAAGAGTGAGCTTTCCATCCAAAACTTTACAGAAGAAGAAAGAACAAAGCTTGATCAGCAGTACTTTACTCTTTATACAGAACTAAAATATCTAGCAGAAGAAGATATTTCTCCTTCTTCCTCACAAGCCAGACATCTGTATTCTAATATGCAAGACCTTGTAAAGAGAACAATTATAGGAGATAAATTCTCTTCAACTTCTCTTGTCATTTCTAATGAAATTTTCAACCCTTTTACTGAAAAGGAGCTGAGGTTTTTAAAGTCTTTGACAAAACATCAAAAAGACCAGTCTTAAAAGACTGGTCTTTTAAGCTTTCTTTATTAATAAATAAAGAAAGTATGGTGCCCCAATTACCGCTACAACGAGGCCAACAGGGATTTCCGAAGGTGCTAAAATATTTCTTGCTAATGTATCTGAAACAAGAAGAAGTAATGCTCCTATTAAGGCTGTAACTGGCAAAAAACGCTCATGACGTGGACCTACTAATCTTCTTCCTAAATGAGGAGCTACAAGCCCAAGAAAAGCAATTCCTCCCCCAACCGAAACGGAACTTCCTGCTAGGGCAACCACAACAATAAGCAAAGTTCTACGCTCTTTTTCAACTTTTGTACCAAGTCCTGTAGCTACTTGATCCCCTAAATTCAACACATCTTTCTATTTTTAACACTAAAGTATCTCACCCTCTCTTTTACACCTAATATCCTAGCCAATGTGAAAACCTATCAACAAATACAGAAAATAAAAAAAGATGATATAATAGTGAAAACCTAGCGAAAAGGTCGTGATATCACACATCTATGATTTTCTACTCACCAAGATTTAGCTTTTTTTGCATTTAATTTTCAAATGATATTGAAAGGTGCTAATTTTATGAACAATTTAAATCGCAATATGGGTACTTTTTCGCTTATCATGGTTGGGCTTGGCTCAATCATTGGTTCAGGCTGGCTTTTCGGAGCTTGGAGAGCTGCTCAAATAGCTGGTCCAGCCGCTATTTTCTCATGGATTATTGGTATGATTGTTATTGGTATGATTGCTCTTTCTTATAGTGAACTTGGTGCAATGTTTCCAGAAGCTGGCGGGATGGTCAAATATACGCAATACTCACATGGCTCTTTCCTAGGATTTATCGCTGCTTGGGCAAACTGGATTGCTATTGTTTCTGTTATTCCTGTTGAAGCAGTTGCTTCAGTTCAATATATGAGTTCATGGCCTTGGGAATGGGCGCAGTGGACAAGCACTCTAGTAAAAGAGGGAACACTTACAGGTAAAGGATTACTTGTTGCCACAGCCCTTTTACTTGTTTACTTCTTCCTAAACTATTGGACAGTGAGTTTGTTCTCGAAAGCAAACTCGCTTATTACCGTTTTCAAAATTATAATCCCGGGATTAACAATTGGCGCTCTGTTGTTTGTTGGCTTTAATAGTGGAAATTTCACAGCAGGAGACAGCATTGCACCTAGTGGATGGGCTAGTGTTCTAACGGCTGTTGCAACATCTGGAATTGTATTTGCTTTTAATGGTTTCCAAAGCCCTATTAATATGGCTGGCGAAGCTAAAAATCCAGGTAGATCTATTCCGATTGCTGTTATTAGCTCTATCTTAATTGCTACTGTAATTTATGTACTTCTTCAAGTAGCCTTTATCGGCGCTGTTGATCCTGCAGCAATTGTAAACGGCTGGAGTCACTTGAACTTCAATTCACCGTTTGCCGATTTAGCAATTGCGTTGGGAATTAACTGGCTTGTTATTGTACTGTATGCCGATGCTTTTGTGTCTCCTTCAGGTACAGGAATTACGTATACAGCAACAACAGCTCGTATGCTTTATGGAATGGAAAAGAACAAATACTTACCAAGCTTCATCGGTAGGCTACATCCCCTTTATGGGATTCCTCGTCAAGCAATGTTTGTAAACTTAGGCGTATCTTTAATTTTCTTATTCTTATTCAGAGGATGGGGAGTGTTAGCTGAAATTATCTCAGTTGCAACCCTTATTTCATATTTGACAGGTCCAATTACTGTTATGACGTTGCGAAAAATCGGTAAAGATTTATACCGTCCACTTCGTTTAAAAGGATTAAGCATTATTGCACCACTTGGTTTCATTTTTGCTTCCTTAACTCTTTATTGGGCGCGTTGGCCGTTAACAGGACAAGTTTTGTTTATTATCTTAATCGGATTTCCAATTTATTTTTATTATCAAGCCAAAAATAACTGGAAAGATTTTAAGAAGAATTTCAAAGCTGGAGCTTGGATGGTTGTTTATCTTCTCTCAATGGTAGTCATCTCTTGGCTGGGAAGCGAGAAGTTTGGAGGACTAAATATTATTAAGTACGGATGGGACATGCTTCTAATTACTGTACTTTCTCTTTTCTTCTATGTTTGGGCACTTAAGAGCGGAATTGAAAGTGAATCTTTAGATGAAGGGCGCAAAGTGAATGACGCCTTACGTGCAGCTCAAAAAGAGCGGGTAAATGAAAAATAAACAGATAGTTCATCTTATTGATTATTATACTATTGAACTTTCAGGAGATTCATTTTCTTCTTACCTTCTTTTCTCTCTTAGAGAAAAGAAGGTTTTTTATTAGGTTAAGACTATTCTTCTCCTCTATATTTGTTATCACCAGGAAGACTTTTAATATGCTTCCAAGCTAAGATAGCGTCTTCTCTGCCCTTACCCTTATTTTTTGGATCGGCAAAATAATCTCGAATAAACTGATTGTACTGAAACTGAGATTCAATCTTTGATCGATAAGTTGGATCTTTTTTACGCTTTTCCTCTTTCACCCAAGCTTCTATTACATCTTGATATGTCTTTCCTACATTATTTTTAAAGTAATTTTGTATGTAAGTAGAAAAGTGAAAATTCGGAATGTGAAGCTTAAAAAAGGCCCTCACTTTCTGACTACACCTGTGACGTTCAGTAATAACCGTTTCAAGACATAACTCTTCATCTAATGAATGTACTGTTCTTCTCTTTGCTGGCTTTACGATTCTCCCTTCCCTCAGAAATATGCCTATACGCTCTGCTATCTCGTCTTTCGATCCTGATGTACTTAATCCATTATTATGGTAAAATGACTGCAGTTCTTTTTTAAGCCAGTAAAAATCTCTAAATTTATGCTCTGATAAATCTTTTGTTAAGGGCGGCCTTTCCATGCTATCTCTCCTCTCTATCTACCATTATAGAACAAACGTTCCCTCTCGTCAGTTTAAATATGGAAAATTCATCTTTTCAAATCTATAATTTGTCTTATACGCTACACTTTTTTAAAAGGAGGGAAAACATGAAAATCACAAAAGAGAAACAAAAGCTTTGGGAGCTTCTTGGTGACCTGCCCGAGAGAAGTAAAATCTCTGTTACAACCCTTTTTGAGCGAGAGATGGAAACCTACATTGTAGAGGAACTTTTACTATACCTAAATGGCAAAGAAAACGTTCCTGCTTATTTCGTTAAACCAAAAAACAAAGCTAAGAAAAGACCCACTGTGCTTTTTAATCATTCACATGGCGGCCTGTACGACATGGGAAAGAAAGAACTCCTGAAAAGTAGTCCATATTTATATGAAGAAGCATTTGCCAAAACATTAACAAACCTAGGCTACAATGTGCTTTGCCTTGATATGTGGGGATTTGGAGAAAGAGCAGGAAAAGCTCAAACAGAGATTTTTAAGGAGATGCTTTGGAATGGTGAAGTCTTATGGGGAATGATGATCTACGACAGCATAAGAGGAATTGACTACTTATTCGAACGAGAGGATGTTGATTCTACGCGCATTGCAACAATGGGGATGTCAATGGGTGGATTAATGGCATGGTGGATTGCTGCCTTAGATAAGCGTATTTCAGTTTGTATAGATATTACAGCACAAGTTGAAGCTAGAGCACTGATAAAACAGAGACGGCTTGATTCCCATGGCTTCTACTCCTATGTCCCTAGCCTTCTTAAACATTTTGAAACAGCTGAGATTCAATCTTTCATTGCACCTCGACCACACTTAAGTCTTGTAGGAGAACATGATCTGTTAACTCCTTATGATGGACTTTCTATTATTGACGAAGAATTAAAAAGAATTTATGAAGAGATGGGGCTAGCTCATCATTGGAAAATGAGTCGTTATCCCTGTGGTCACATTGAGACAGCTGGAATGCGTGCTGAAGCTTGCGACTTTTTAAAGAAGTATTTGTAACAAAACAAAAGCAGCCTTATATAAGGCTGCTTTTGTTAAGCAAAGTCTTTATAAAGAGCAATAAAGGCCTCTCTCGAACGTTCAATCTGATCAAGAGACACACTAAAAGATAGTCGAAAATACCCTTTTACTCCAAATCCGCTGCTTGGGACAACTAAGATTTTGTATTTTTCAGCTGCGTGTTGACAAAATGCTACTTCATCTTCAATTGGTGATTTTGGAAAAACGAAGAAACCACCTTTTGGCATCATAAAGTCAAATCCTGCTTCTTGCAGAATATCTACAATTAAATCACGACGTTTCTTATATTCGCTTGCATCTACTTTTAAGTTATCCATGCTTGCAATTGCCCGCTGCATTAAGACCGGCGCATTTACAAACCCAAGTGTACGATTGCAGTATACAAATGCAGCAGTAAGAAGGTCCACATCAGGTGTATCGTTATCTAGAACAAGATAACCTAAACGTTCACCAGCAATTCCTAAATCTTTACTGAAAGAGCTGGCTAAAATGATATTATGATATGCTTTAAATGGATCTGCAAGCTCTTCGTCATAAATAAGCTGGCTATAAGGTTCGTCAAATAAAACGTAAATACTTTGACTGTTTTCTTTTTCACACGACTTTAAAAGCTCGCCTAGCTCATTAACATTTTCTTGTGTAAGAGCCGTTCCTGTTGGGTTATGCGGAGTATTTAAAATAAGCCCTTTTGTTTTTGGAGTAATGGCTTTTTTAACAGCTTCAATATCAATCTCAAATTTCTCTGTTAATGGACAGCTAACTACCTTTCCACCGTTGTTTTCAATGTATGCTTTGTACTCAGCAAAATAAGGAGCAAGAACAATGACTTCTTCACCTTCATTTAAAATACTTCGTAAGGCCACATTTAAAGCTCCCCCTGCCCCCACGGTCATCACAACGTGCTTCGAGGAGAAGTTACCAGAGAAACGTGAACTGATAAACTCAGCTACTTTTTCCCTTGCTTCTACAAGTCCTTGGTTTGGTATGTATCCGTGCCCTCCTTTTTTCACTTCTTCACGTAGCGCTTCTGTGAATGATTTTGGTGGTTCAACAACTGGATTACCTAATGAGAAATCAAAAACTTGATCTTCTCCAAACTCTTTCTTTAAACGGTTTCCTTCATCAAAAAGCTTACGAATCCATGAGGAGTTTTCTAGATTTGCCACAATTCGTTTTGATAAATCTGCCACTCTAATCTTTCCCTTCTGCTTAAAATCGTTCTTACTTAAAAATATCTTAAATTTCCTTTTTCCACAACAGACCCTGTATCTTTTTTGTAAAACTAAACTCCCTTTATATTTCATTACATTGAAAGTAAATAAACCTACTTTATCGATTAATAGCAAGACAGAGTGGGTACGTTAATAAATATTAGATAGGAAAGGAGCTGTCTACTTTGTTTACTCTTATTTTAAAGTTAACCATTTCCTTTTTTGCAGTTATGAATCCATTAGGAAACATGCCTATCTTTATCTCACTTACAAATGGCTATTCTCTTGAAGAAAAGCATCGCAATGCACGAAAAGCTGCTATTATTTCTTTCATCATTCTCACTGTATTTTTACTTCTTGGAAACTTCATTTTTTCAATGTTCGGCATCACAATCCATGCATTCCGTATTGCTGGAGGCATTTTGATTTTTGGAATTGCTTACAACCTTCTTCATGCTAAAACTTCTAATGCTCAAAGCCCTCACCAAACAGAGCAAAGGGAAGCTGAAGCTAAAAATGATATCTCAGTAACCCCTCTCGCTCTGCCAATCATGGCTGGTCCAGGGACAATCGCAACTGTCATGTCACAGAATTCACATTCACTCAAACAAGTAGTGAGCGTCTTTATTAGCTACACATTAATTCTAGCTGTTACATTCTTTTTATTTTATTATTCTTCATCCATCATTAAGAAACTTGGACAAAATGGCGTCAATGTGATTTCAAGACTTATGGGGCTTATTCTAGCTGTAATGGCTATTCAAATGATTGCAGAAGGAATCAAAGGACTTTTTCCTTCTCTTTAAAAATAGAACATTTATGATCTACTTCTTAAATTTCAAGTAAAATAAAGTTTTCTTCAACACAACTTTTTAAAACAAAGCAAGCATATTTTCTATTGTCAAAGTAATATATTATCTATTCCCCCATAGCAATAAAAAAGGAGAAACAGCCGGGAACTGCTTCTCCTTTTTTATTATTTCACTTGAACTTGAAGCTCAGCTATCATATCTTCCAACCGTTCTTTCTGAGCCTGAAGCTCTTCTACTGATGGCTCAGAAGAGAGCTTTTGAGTGCCACCAAGTGAATTCTTCGGCTAGACAAAACGCTGTAATTACCCGCCATTTTGCTCATAAAGACGGTATCCTACAGTTCCAATAACAGTTCCTGATACAAAGCTCATTAGAAAATCAAAGGTAATCATATGTTTATTCCCCATTAATTTATATATAGGAATGGCCATCCAAATTATACCTTATATTATCTGTTTTTTCTTTTAATATTTTCTCATGTTTTACATTACTTCCAGCATACTATGAATAAGGAATTTTTTTACGGGAATAATTGAGAATGTATTGAGAAAGTGGACAAATTAGCACAATTTCATAGAAAACGCTTTTATAAGCTATATAAGCGCTTTTTTTGCCCTTTTTTTCAACTCCTTTTCTTGACAATACTTGAATATAACATTAATATACCCGAGTAGTCTATAAAATTTTTTCAGCAAAAAACAGGGATGTTTTTTTAGCTATTAGAACAATACAAGCACTATTTTTAGGTTACTTACTATTATAAAAAGGAGCGAGGAAATATGATAGCAAGGGAAGAAAATCTCGTTACAACAGAACAACGAACTTCTTGGACGATCCTAAAGCAGACAGTGAAAACTGGAATTATTAAATCAAATTTAATTACAATGCTTGCTGGACTTACATTAGCTCTCTCTACGTATAATCTCACGCTAATTGATAAGTTACCAGAGCTTTTGTTTGCTTTGGTAGGATCCATCTTTGTTATGGGTGCGGCAGGAGCTTTAAACAACCTCTATGACCGCGATATTGACTCTTTAATGAAACGTACTCAAGATAGACCAACTGTAACGGGTGAAATTAAGACAGGCACAGTATTATGGCTCGGCATTTCTTTAGCTGTACTTGGCTTAATAGCTTTAGCTTTAGCAACACCAATGGCCGCTCTTTTTGGCTTTCTTGGACTGTTTTTCTATCTTGTGCCTTATACAATGTGGAGCAAGCGCAGAACAATTTACAACACAGAGATCGGTAGTATTTCAGGTGCAACTCCTCCATTAATTGGTTGGGCTGCAATTAGTCAGGACGTAACAAATCCAGCTATTATTGGACTTTTTGTGATTACACTGATTTGGCAAATGCCTCACTTCTATGCAATTGCGATACGTAAACATGATGACTATAAAGCAGCAAATGTTCCAATGCTTCCAGTTGTAAAAGGATTTAAAAGAACATATGTGCAAACAAACGTATATCTTGTTGTTCTTATAGCTACAAGCTTTCTCTTCCTTCCATTAAGCTTAGGGCTTACAATTGTCTCTCTCATTTTAGGTCTTTTATGGCTAGGACTAAGCTTGTTTGGTTATAAGAAAATGAACGGAGAAAAATGGGCAACATCAATGTTTATTTTCTCTCTTGTTCACATGACATTGTTGTTCTCAACAGTTATTGTTTACTCACTAATTGGGATGTTTGTCTAATACATCTTCCTACATGTATATATTATTTTCTAACAAGTAAGCATTTCTTGATCTTCCTAGGAATAGGTTACATAAGTGACTATTCAATTTCTAGGGGATAAGGAGGATCTTACTTGTTTTTTTATACATATGTGGGCAAACCAAAACTTAAATCGGCTCCTTCTTATATTCATAACACTCCTCCTAAAGATTTACGGCCACATACTATATAAATATAAAAAGCGTGGAAAACTTTCTTGTTCTCCACGCTTTTTTACTTTCCTATTATGTCTAATGAAACTTCTTTACTAACATTAATAACCGAGTAATGGGTTTGAAACTTGTTAATTGTAACTGGATATAATGAATTTCCTTTTTGAACGAGAAGTGATTTGCCTTTAATGATAGAATAGCCATGCTCTTCTAAGAGAGTAAAGAAAGGAGTAGGATCATCTCCTTCTACAAGAAATTCTGTATCGTTATTAATATTTTTCATAGCACTAATTTCATCCCCCTTTAATTCTAGTTCATACAGGGAATGCAGAGCTTCAAGTGGCCTTTTATTGCCAAAAAGCTCATTCCAGTTGAACCAAACTAGAAGAGTAAACACAGGGGTAAGGATGATAAGTAATGTCGTTGCTAAAATGCTTAGCTTAGCTATTCTTTTCACTTATATTCTCCTTTAACATTTCTTTGAATTCAATAATATTGTCTACTTTAATAGCTACTCTTTTATAGTTTTTCTTTATTCCTAAAAATAATGTTGCTTAAACTGGCACATCTAACCCTAGCACAAGGTTCGAATAAACTTTTTCAAAATCATGAGCAATAAATTCAATGGTTTCTTTCGTCACTTTCTTCTCTAACTGTTCTTTTTCTTCTATTACACGAACAATAGTGTGAAGAGGAACCTTCATTCTTCTTATAAGACCAAGTGAAAGGTAGATGTTATCTTTTCCAATATGTGCAGGGTTAAATCTTACGGCTTGCAAATCACCTATAAAAAAGAATAGAGAGTAAATATTTAAAAGCAGAAGAATAACAGATAGCATAACGGACTTTTCATGAAGCCACCAATGAATACCAAGTGTCTCAATTACAATTGCATGAATCATCATAATTCGAAAAGGAACCAAACTGGACTTTCTATAGATCGTAAATTGATTTTCTATATATGTGGGTGTTTTTCTCCAAAAGAAAAATGCATAATAAAACATAAGTAATTCAGAGAAAAGAATGTGCAGAATTGGGTTTCTTCCTCCATTTCTCTTTATTTCATAATCAAAGGAAGCAAGAAGTGGAAGTTCACTTTTAGACGCTGATGAGAAAATTCTAGGAGTGTTTTTTAAAAATTTGGCAATCAAAAAGAGTTCAAAAAGAATCAAAAGAATTTCTATCCCTAAACCTATTTCAGTTACTCACTCGAAAGAACCTAAGTACTGAACTGGAATCAGGAGACGAGCTACAATTAATCCTAGTGGAATAACAATTAAAAGATGTTTAATATGCCTTTTCTCAATTAGGAAGAAAACTAACAATGGAGAATTAATATTGTCCTGTAATACGGACAAACCGAATTGGGACTGATATAACAAAAGATTTGATGTGATAACAAGCAGTAATAAACTAAGTAAAGCTTTATGCTTCAATTGCGATTGAATAACCATAAAGCATGCCTCTTTTCTACAGGTGAAGTAGGAAGTTAACGGTTTCTTACTACTATGCCATACGTCATTTGAACAGCAATAAGTAAAATGGTCATTAAGACGATAGAAAAAATTTGCGAATGACCTGAGACAGCTGTATAAAACACAGAAGCCATAATGCACATATACAGAAAAGGAATAAGCAGTTGATATGCCTTATGTAACCCTTCCAACACAACAAATTTTTCTCCATCATCCATCACATCCAACATATCTTCAGAATTGCTTGGAAACTCTCGTTCGGGATATACTTTCTTTCCGCTCGAAAAGGCCAAGCCAGCTGCAGTGACACTACCAATAATTAAGAAAAAAGCGTTCAAGGCTAACCAAGGATTTGAATCTCTAAACCATATAAATCCTAATCCAAGAGCAAGAATAGATAAAGTAATTGAAACATTTGAGCATACCGTCATATCAGCAAAAAGGCGATATTTCTTCACTTCTATTTCATCCTCTTGTTCCTCATCTAATGAGACTACAAGCAAGTTCTTCATCTTTATAAATTGAAAAATAACTACAACAATAAAAATGACATTTAATGCTAGAAGAGCATACATTACATTTTCCTCAGAGCTCCAAATCCTTTCTACAATATGTTCATTATCTGTAAAGTATAGAACAAAAAAAGCAACAAGCCCAATAGGAAAAAGACTAGATGCAATCATACTGATTCCTTTCACAACTCATCCTCCTCAAATATAAAAATATTTTCAATTGGCTCTCTAAAAAGACGAGATAATCGAACGGCAATAAGCAAAGACGGCATATATTCTTCACGTTCAATAAGACTTACAGTTTGGCGTGAAATTTTAGCTCTCTTTGCAAGCTCCGTTTGATTCCACCCTTCTCGTGCCCGAAGTTCCTTTAAACGACTTTTCACTTGTATCTTCCTCCTCAAACCCAATATATAACATATTTTTCCTTTTGACAACTATAATAGTCAAAATTATAAATATCATAGTCAAAATTCACAATAAAAAATCCTGTATAAAACTTTATACAGGATTGACTATGGTATTAATTTTTCCAATATCCCTGAACTCTTCTTTATTTTCAATCACATGTGTTAGCTCATGACACTTTATAATCTTTCCATTAATTAGTGTGAAAATAGCAATAACTTCTACCTTTCCTTTTTCACCCGTTTTCTTCTCTACATTAACGTCGTATCTTAATGTTGCAGCTCCTTCTTTCTCATCATATAAAAAGTGATAAAAAGGTGATTGAGAAAGAGATTTTACAATGCTTTTTAACGTAAGTAAGTGGTTTAAAAACCCATTTAAGTTGGACTGTACTCCGTCTGTTACTTGGATATAATCTGGTGAGAAATACTGAGAAACTTTATTAACATTTAAATCTAATAAGACGTCTTTATACATGTTCGACAAAAACGTATATACTTCATTTTTATTCATTTTCTATTCTCCTCACTAATTGTTTCTGTCCACCTTTTTAAGAACTTTGTAATCACAGTAAGCTCTTCTTTATTGAATTCCTCAAACAAATCATAATATCTTTGTTCTGCTTTCATATGTAGCTCTTCATGTAAAAGAGCTAGCTTTTTTCCTTCATCTGTTAAACAATAATAAATAGATTTCCGATCGCCTTCTTTATACTTTCGAACAATCATCTCTTTCTCTAATAAAAGTTTTACCGCTTTTGTAACTGCAGGCTTTGTAATATGTAGATTTCTAGAGAGAAAGGTGTTGTTTGCTTCTGTTGGATAATCTGAAATAAGCGCTAAAATATGCAGCTGAGTGAGCGTCCATTTCCCTTTTAATTCATCTATTACAGTTGAAGACTTCGCTACTTTCTCTTTCTGGATAATAAACTGTTCAATGGCTTTTAATGCTTCTTGTTTTTGTGTAGAATTCATTTCTCTCCCCCTAAAATTATTAACTGGTTAATAATTTTAGTTTACTGGTTAACTTTAATGAAGTCAATTTTAATATAAAAAACCAACTCCTTATTGGAGGTTTTATTAACTGGGATTATATTATTGGTATTCCTTCTAATAAAAAAGGACGTCCACTTTAAAAGTAGACGTCTTTTCTTTCTAGTTATGAAGCAAATGCAGGCAAAAATCTAAGTCTTTTTGCAAGTGACTCCTCATCAGTTCTGCTGCTTTATCCATTTCTCGATCCCTAATTGCTTGATAAATCTCTTCATGTTCCTCAATAAGGAACGGTCTGTTATAAGAAACAACCGTTCGGCGGAAAAGATAGATGATAGACTGCATCCGATCAATTGTATCAATTAGTACCTCATTTCCACTTTTTTGAACGATAATTTGATGAAAACGTTCATTTGCTTCCATAATTTCTTCATATGAACCATTCTTTCCTGTTTCTACGCATTGAAGCAAAGCATCTAGGTCCTCTTGTGAGGCATATGTTGCTGCACTTTTAGCTGCATGACCCTCTAGGAGCATGCGTACCTGGAAAATATCGCGTAAGTTCTTTTCCGTTGGTTTTAGAACTTTCTTCTTCACAATAAGCCCTTCATATTCTAATCTTCTAATGGATTCTCGAATAGGGGTGCGGCTAAATCCTAAATCATTAGCCAATTTTTCTTCGGTGATCTTTGTACCGCTCGCTAATTCACCACTCAATATCTTATCTCGAATAAGTTCATATGATTGATGATTTGCTTTCTTCTTTTCATTCATCAATGTTAATCCACCTTTTGTTTATAAAAAATTCCCTTCACTCATGGAATGGCTAGTTTCCTTAATCATACCAAAAATAAAGTAAAAGACAATCATATCCCTCCCTTTAGCACCAACAAAAAGAATACAAAACGAAAATAAATGTATACATTTTTAATAAAATTGTATACAAAAATGAAGATTTATGTTTAAATAATTATTGAAAACGGATACAACAAAATGAACTAAGTTCGGAGGTTGTTAAAATGAAAAAGCAAATTGGATTTATCGGTTTAGGGATTATGGGAAAACCGATGGCACTTAACTTATTAAAAGCAGGGCAAACAGTTATTGCCTACGATATAAATAAAGAAGCAGTACAAGAGGTTGTTAGCTTAGGCGGAGTAGACGCTACATCTCTTGAGGAAGTAGCAAAGCAAAGTGATGTCATTATTACAATGCTTCCAAGTGCCAAACATGTTAAAGAAGTTGTGCTTAGGGAAGATGGACTTATTCATTACGCAAAAGCAGGAACAATTATAATTGATATGAGCTCTCTATCTCCCGTAGACAGTCTTGAAATTGCGACAGCTCTTGAGCAGAAAGAGATGGCTATGCTTGATGCCCCTGTTAGTGGTGGAGAACCAAAAGCAATTGATGGAACACTTTCTATTATGGTCGGTGGAAAGCCAGAGCATTTTGAAAGCGTTAAACCTATTTTTGATACGCTAGGTGAAAATACGATCCTGGTTGGAGACAATGGAAGCGGTGCTACAGCAAAGCTTGCAAATCAGGTTATCGTAAACTTGAACATTGCTGCTATGTCTGAAGCACTTGTGCTAGCTACAAAAGCAGGAATTGACGTAAAAAAAATGTATGAAGCCATCCGTGGAGGGCTTGCAGGAAGCGCTGTTCTGGACGCTAAAGTTCCGCTCATTTTAGAACGAAATTTCGTACCAGGTGGACGAATTGATATTAACATGAAAGACATTACAAATGTAATGGATACTGCTCATAGTATTGGTGTCCCCCTCCCGCTTACAAGTCAGCTTCTTGAGATTTTCCACGCCTTAACAGTAGATGGAAAATCAAGGGATGATCATGGAGGCATTGTTCAATATTATGAAAAGCTAGCAAATGTAGAAGTTGGAGGGAAGAACGTTGAAAGTACAAAACTCTAAACAATTAAGAGAAGTAAAATCTACTTTAAACAACATCCCATCTCTCGAAACATCCAAAGTGCAAAAACAGCTTCAAGGCGAGCTTTCAACATTAAACAAGAAAATCATTGTCCTTGATGATGATCCAACAGGTGTTCAAACAGTAAACAATATTTCTGTTTACACAGATTGGTCAGTAGAAAGCATTAAAAAAGGGTTTTTAGAAAAAAACAGCATGTTTTTTATCCTTACAAATTCACGAGCTTTTTCCGCTTCTAAAACAGAAGAAGAACACCAAAAGATTGCTGAACATATCGCAATAGTTGCGAAGGAGTTAAATAAGGAGTTCATCATTATAAGCCGTGGTGATTCAACCCTTCGAGGTCATTACCCACTTGAAACTGAAGTATTAAAAGAAACAGTGGAAAACAAAACAAACCTGACGTTTGATGGTGAAGTTATTTTCCCTTTCTTTAAAGAAGGCGGCCGCTACACTATCGATAATATTCACTATGTTCAAGATGGAGAAACTCTTGTACCTGCTGGTGAAACTGAATTTGCTAAAGACCGCACATTCGGTTATAAAAGCTCTCATCTAGGAGAGTGGATTGAAGAAAAAACGGAGGGCAGGTTTACAGCAGAAAACGCAACATATTTAACATTAGAACATATTCGAGCATTGGACATTGACTATCTTACAGAACAGCTCCTCAAAGTAAAAGACTTCAATAAAGTTATTGTAAATGCTGTAGAGTATGTTGATGTAATGGTCGTAACAATTGCCCTTATTAGAGCTATGAAAAACGGCAAAAATTATATGTTCCGCACTGCTGCTGCCATTACAAAAATTATTGGTGGAGTAGCTGACCGTGGTTTACTAACGAAAAGTGAACTTGTTGAATCATCTGAACATGGTGGCCTTATTTTAATCGGTTCTCATGTACAAAAAACAACTCAGCAACTTGAGCAGTTAAAACAATGTGAGTTCATCAACTTCATCCAATTTGATACACATCTTGTCTTACATGCTGAAGAATTTGAAAAAGAACGAGACCGTGTTTTACATCAATGTGAACAGCTCATTGCTGATGGAAAGACAGTAGCTGTTTATACACGAAGAGAACGACTTGATCTTGGAGAAAACAAAAAAGAAGAGGAGCTTGAGCTTTCTGTTAAGATTTCAGAAGCTGTTACAAGCATTGTCAAACTCTTAAAAGTGAAGCCTCGATTTATCATTGCTAAAGGTGGAATAACATCTAGTGACATTGGAGTTAATGGTCTTTCTGTACAGCGTGCTACTGTTGCAGGTCAAATTAAACCAGGTATCCCCGTTTGGTTAACAGGTGAAGAAAGTAAATTCCCGCACATGGCTTATATTATCTTCCCTGGAAATGTTGGAGAAGTTTCTACATTAAGAGAAGTTGTCGAAATGCTTTCATAATGATAAAAGGCATCTATTAGGCTGCTAGTTTAATAGATGCTATATCTTACAACTTAGGAGGTACAACATGCCTATTGTTATCATCTGTATTGGAGTAGCCTTACTTCTACTTCTTATCACAGTTTTCAGATTGAATGCGTTTATCTCTCTTATCATTGTTTCCATTCTAGTTGGAATTATGGAGGGAATGGCTCCTCTTGAAGCACTAGAATCTGTAAAAGATGGATTAGGGGCAACGCTTGGGGATTTAGCTCTTGTTCTTGGCTTTGGAACAATGCTTGGGAAGTTAATGGCTGATTCTGGTGGAGCTCAGCGTATTGCAGATACGTTAATCGCTAAGTTTGGAGAAAATAGAGTTCAGCTTGCGACCGTTATTACTGCTTTTGTTGTTGGGATTGCTTTGTTTTATGAAACCGGATTCATCGTACTCATTCCACTTGTTTTTACAGTTGCTATTAGCGCTGGATTACCTGTTTTATATATTGGAATGCCCGTTGTAGCCGCTCTCATTACGGTGCATGGATTCGTTCCTCCGCACCCAGGACCGACAGCTATTGCAGTCATTTTCCATGCAAACATTGGCAAAATGTTGCTCGTTGGCATCCTGACAGCTATTCCTGCTGTGTTAATCGGTGGCGTTTTATATACAAAAATGTTCAAAAAGGAAAATCTACACTGTAATATTCCAAAAGAGCTTTTCAATCCAAAAAAGCTTACTGATAAAGAAATGCCTGGATTTGGAGTTAGCGTTTTCACTTCTCTAATTCCTGTTATTTTAATGTTTATCCATGCATTTGTTGAGATCTTTTTCCCAAAATCTCCTTTATTACACTATGTCGGTTTTATCGGCGACCCAGCAATTGCTTTATTAATTGCCGTTCTTCTTGGAATCTTTACCTTTGGACTTCATAAAGGGAAAACAATGGACTCTGTCATGAAAACGATAACAGAATCTATCACATCCATTGCGATGATTCTGCTTATTATCGGTGGAGGCGGAGCATTTAAACAAATTTTAATTGATAGTAAAGTTGATCAATACATTGCTCATCTTATGGAAGGAACGAATCTTTCTCCCCTCCTGCTCACATGGTTAATTGCAGCCATTCTTCGTGTTTCTCTTGGTTCTGCGACAGTAGCAGGCCTAACTGCAGCAGGAATTGCGGCCCCGCTTGTAAATGTTTCAGGAGTTAGCCCTGAGCTTATGGCATTAGCTGCTGGGGCTGGTAGTATTACGTTTTCACATGTAAATGATGCAGGATTTTGGATTTATAAAGAGTACTTTAATTTATCCATTGGACAAACGATTAAAACATGGTCTGTTATGGTTACGATCATTTCACTCGTTGGATTAGGGTGTGTGCTCCTGCTAAATATATTTATGTAATTTCCTCATAAAAAGGCAGCTATCAAGCTGCCTTTTTATTTTATCCAATAAACTATACTCCCCCTGCTCCTGATACAAGGAGCAGGCCAAATAGAAAGGCCACTGACCTAAAAACCATTTGGTAGCTTCTTGGTTTAACGATTTTTTTACAACACCAGAGGAGAGCAACGGATGGTAAAGTTACAAGAGTTAATGTGCCACTCTCCCATAATAGAGTATTGAAAAACTTATCATCAAATTGTTTTGAAAGAGCATCTGAAAAAGCTGGGTAACTTAAAGCAAGCAGTAAAAGGCACATGATTAATTTTACAAACATCAACAAATCTTTCCGTTCTAAATTAACGTTCTATTTGTGAATCAAAAGGCACTTCCGCTGCTTCTTTTGGAGTACGAAAAGCAATGAAAAACCACATAAAGTTAACCATAAAAGATAAGATACATGTTGCAATAATTTCAATTAAATATGGAAAAGGAGAAGTTCCTAAACTCATCAAGAGTACAGATGCAATAACGACAATATGAGTAAGAATTCCCATGCTACAGAGAATAGCCATAACAATGGTCATTCCTTTAACATTTATAATATATAACAAAAGGGGAACAAGATAGAAAGCAAGAATCATCCCAATAGCTGACCATATTCCTGCTGTTCCAAATTCATTAGCATGCTCTCCTCCAGTATCAGATAAAGGTGAGAGTGAAGTAAAAACGATGAGGAGACAATACAAAACAGCAGAAAGGATTGTTGTAATAATAACTCCATTTTTTGAGGACTTTTCGATCATTAAAAGCTACTCCTTTTCTATTATTAATTTTAAATATCGACTTATTTTTCTTCTTACTATTACTTACGAATGAAAGGTAAAGTTGTTTCAATAAATATCCTTTTTATCCAAACAACTGTAAATAAGTTGAATTTTTAAAAGAAGATAGAAAAAGAGCTGTCTTTTTACAAAAAGACAGCTTAACTTACGACAGCACTACAATGACCTGCAACAACTTGAAGTGTCCCATTTTGTTCTTTCCATACTCTTGAATAACTCATCTCGTGATTGATTTCTTGCTCTCCGACTGTTCCTTGAAGGAATGCTTTGGTAGAGGTAACAGCGACATCTCCTAAAAGCTTTATCACTTGCTCTCCAATCTCAATATTTGAGAATTTTAGGATTTCAGAACGGTGAGCAGCAAGATCATCTTGTTTTGTTAAAAATTGTCCAAAATGATTTACAAATACTAATTCGTCAGCAAGAAGAGCCTCAAGACTTTCTACATCCCCTTCAACCATAGCTACTCGTAGTTTTTCTTCATACTGCTCAACTCTAGCCTTATTCATTATTTCTTTCGTCATAAACATACTATAGGGATCTTCTGTATACTGTGCAAAAGGGGCACAGTAACGAAATCCAAAGTTTTCATAAAGCTTTCTTGCTGGGATAAAAGCCTCCATTGCTCCTGTTTCCAAACTGACTCTACTATAGCCTCTTTTGCTTGCTTCCTCTAGAATATGTTGAAGCATTCTCTTTCCTGCACCTTTTCTTCGATGAACAGCTGCCGTTCGCATTGATTTAATCTCTCCGTGATTTTCATCAAGCTCTTTTAATGCTCCACACCCAAGCAACTCTCCATTTTCCCAGATGCTCCAGAATGTAATATCGTTTGTTTTTAACTTCGCGACATCTAAAGCATGGATACTTTCTGGTGGAGAATGCTCTGTCATATTGTTCAGATGTTCTGAAATAAGCTCTTTGACCCTAACATCTTCTAAATCATCTTTCTTGATATTCAATTCCTCACTCCTTACCGCACAGAAGTACTCGTTAAAAGTAGATCATATAACTCATCAAGTTTTGCGATTTCGTATGTTGGAACAATTCCTTTATTGCTTTTTCCTTCCTGATTAAACCAACATGTATCAATCCCGGCAGCAAGCCCGCCTTTAATATCTGCACTCAGTGAATCACCAATAATTAACATCTGCGCTAAATTATGTCCTTGTATTCTTTTAAATACATAATTAAAGTATTCTTTCATTGGCTTCTGAAATCCTGTATCTTCAGAAACAAAAATATCTTTAAAAAATGGATAAAGCTTCGAGTCCTTGAGGCGTTTGTATTGGGTTGAAGAAATGCCATTCGTAACAACGTATAAGTCGTAGTACTTGGAGAGTTTTTCAATTAAAGAAAAGGCTCCATCAATCAGGTCATGTCCCTGTTCTAAATAACTTTTGTAACTCTCTTGTAGACGTGTTCCATCTGCTTCTTTTCCGTACTCCTTTAACAAAAGTGAGAACCTTGTATTAACAACTTCATCACGCGCTAATTCTCCGTTCTCATACGCTTGCCAAAGACGGTCATTAATCTCCTTATAGCGAACTTTTACGTCTTCTGTTAAAGGAAAGCCTTGTTCTTTGAAAAGAAGCGATAATGCCTGTTTCTCAGCTGCTTTAAAGTCTAATAATGTTTCATCTACATCAAATAAAAGTGTTTTATATACCTTCATGTTCCCATCTCCAGTTTGTTTATTATTTACTCTTTTATTAGAACAGAAGATGAAAGTTTTGAAAACTATAATAACCCTCCCTTTAGAAAAAGAAGGGTTATTATAGTTTCTTATAATCAGGCAAATAAGCTGGAATAGGTGTATTTAACATGGAAACTAGATTTTAATGTGGATTATTTTGAGAGAAAACTTGCAAAAAAACAGACTAGACGCTTTTGTCTAGTCTGTTTTTCCCCTTATTCAAACCCCTTTGTTAATGTATCTGGATGTGATCCAGCACGGCTATCTTGGTTTAAGCTATCAATCTTCTCGACTTCCTCTTGGGAAAGCTCAAAATCGAAAACATCAGCGTTTTCAATAATTCGGTGCTCTTTTGTGGATTTTGGAATAGTAATCACTCCATGTTGAAGGTCCCAGCGCAAAATAACTTGGGCAACAGACTTGTTGTATTTCTCTGCAATTTTTTTTAATAAAGGCTCATCAAGAAGCTGTCCTTGTTTTAAAGGTGACCATGCTTCAAGGGCAATTCCTTGCTCTTTACAAAAAGCTAGAAGCTCTTTTTGAGTCAAATGTGGATGGAATTCAACTTGATTAACCATCGGTTTCACTTCTGCCTCACTCATTAAATCTTCTAAATGGTGAACTTGAAAGTTACTTACACCAATAGCGCGAATTTTTCCGTCTTTATAAAGTTTCTCAAAAGCTTTCCACGTGTCTTTATATTTATCTTTTCCAGGCCAGTGAATCAAATAAAGATCAAGATAATCAAGACCGAGTTTTTCCATACTTGTCTCAAAAGCTTTTAATGTCTTCTCATACCCTTGCTCACTGTTCCAGAGCTTTGTTGTTATAAAAAGATCTTCACGAGGAATTCCAGATTCCTTAATGGCTTTTCCGACTCCTTCTTCGTTTCCATAGATAGCTGCTGTATCAATGCTAATATATCCATTCCTTAGCGCTGCTTTTACAGATTCTACAACTTCTTCTCCTTCTTCTACTTTGAAAACTCCAAGTCCCATCCACGGCATTTTCACACCGTTATGTAGCGTTGTTGTGTCTTTTAAGCTATTTGGCATCTCTTATTCCTCCTAGATTTTAATATTTTTCTTTACCCCAAATTATTACAAGTTAACATATTCAACACTTCTGAGTCTCCTCACCTCCTATAATAAAATTTACAAAGTTATTTCCATACTTTATCATAAAGGAAAGAATAACTTAAAACATCATAAGACTAGAACTAGCAAGTACTATACCAACTATAAAAGAGGTAGAATACAATGCCAAATGTTCAATCCGTTGAACGAGCTCTGACTATTTTAAATAAACTTTCAGAGTATCCAGAAGGAATTCAAATCACTCGCCTAGCTGAGCAAGTTGGATTAACTAAAAGTACGCTTCATCGCCTTCTAGCAACCTTATCTAACTTGAACTACGTTGTGAAAGATGAAGAAACAGACAAATATAAGCTTGGACTTCAAGTGCTCTTTCTTTCTCGAAATTTACTCAATGATTCAAGCATTGTGAGCATTGCAAGACCTTATCTAAGAAAACTAGGTCAAGAAGTAAATGAGACTATTCATTTATGTATTGAAGATAATGGAGAAGTTCTTTATATTGATAAAATTGAAAGCAACCAGGCTGTACAAATGTATTCTCGTATTGGCAGTAGAGCGCCTGTTTACTGCACAGGTGTTGGAAAAGTACTTTTATCTGATATGAATGAAAAGCGGGTAAATGAGATTCTTGCTCATACCGAATTCATCTCCAAAACACCTACAACTATCACTTCAAAAGAAGCTTTGCTAGCTGAAATTAAACAAGTGAACAAGCAAGGTTATGCGTTAGACAATGCTGAAAATGAAGCTGTTATAAGGTGTATTGCAGCTCCTATTTATGATCATACAGGACATATTGTTGCAAGTTTCAGCATCTCAGGTCCAAGCAATAGAGTGACGGAGGAAGCTATCCAAACCAACCTTATTGATAAAGTGAAACAATATACAAAGGAAATCTCAAAAAATTTAGGTTATCAAGGCACTTATAAATAAAAAGGCATCCTCAAAAGGCGAGAATGCCTTTTTATCCAGGAAACTATGACTGAGCTAGCGAATCTTTCATAATTTTATCAAGCTCTTGCCTATGAGGAAGCCCTTCATTATCTCCCGGTGACATAACAGCAAGCGCTCCTGTTACGGTTCCTCGCTTTACAGCTTCATCTAAAGGTTGCCCTTCTAACAAAGCACTTACAACTCCTACAGCAAAAGCATCTCCTGCTCCTACTGTATCTACAACTTCTTTAACAGAAAAACCATCTGTATAAAAAGATTTACCTTGAGAACTTGTAAAAGCTCCCTTCGGTCCAAGCTTAATAACAACTGTTTGTACTCCTTCCTCGTGATAGAAGTTAGCAATATCTTGTTCATTTTCTTTTCCTGTTAAAAGTCTTCCTTCCTCAATTCCCGGGAAGATGATATCAGCCTGAAAAGCAAGCTCGTTAATAATTTTAATCATTTCATCCTTACTGTCCCAAAGACCATAACGCAAATTTGTGTCATACGAAATTTGAACTCCTTTTGCTTTAGCTAATTTAATAAGCTCAAAAATCATCTCTCGACATCCTAAAGATAAAGCAGGAGGAATCCCTGTTAAATGAAGGTGATCAAAACTTGCTAAGTCTAAATTTTTAAGAGTATCAGTATCCATATGAGAAGCAGCAGAATTTTTTCGAGCTGAGAAAACATCAGGATCGCCACTTTTTACTTTCTGTTTCCACTGCATGCCTGTTGAATACTGTTGTTCATATTGAATAAGTGATGTATTAATTCCATTATGTTTAAGAAACTTCTCGATATATGTTCCAAATGGATCTTTCCCTAGCTTCGTAATATATGTCACACTATGATCTAAACGAGCCATCCCAATTGAGAAGTTTACTTCAGCACCTGCTACATAGCGACTGAAATACTCAACATCTTCTAGTGGCCCTTCCTGCTCTGCGACAAATAAAGCCATTGGCTCTCCTACTGTTAAGATTCTACTCATCTTCCTTAAACCCTCCCTTTAGCTGAATTGCTTATAGTGCGCTTGTGTTATTTGTTTGCTCTCCAACAGATACTCCTTTTTTCTTATTCATATATTTCGCCCAATATGCGGTGATAATAGGAACCAGAATAGATGTAACAATAACGGAAGCAGCAACAAGAGCTGTAGCAGATTGAGCTACGGACATAAATTCTGGCTTAATACTTGCGATAATCATCGGATTTGCAACAGCTGCTCCTGCTGTACTTGATGCCGCAATTCCTGCTGTACCGTTTCCTCCTCCGATAAACTTGTCTGCTAGCATAAGTGGAACTCCTGTCACAACAATAACAAGCAGTCCCATCACAACCCCAAGAAGTCCTGTTTCTACAATTACGCCAAGATCTATCGTATTTCCTAGGGCAAAACCGAAGAATGGAATCATTGTATGTGTTGCTTTACTAAAAAAGGTTCGAAAATCATTATCTATATTTCCAAGCACAAAACCAATTAAGAAAGGTAAAACAGCTCCAACAAATGTCTGTGGTTCAAATGCAGCCAGCCCTGTTGTACCAAGGATCAGCATTGTAACAAGAGGACCGGACTCAAGCGACATTAGTACAAATGCACCTGCTTCTTCTTTCGTCCCGTATTGTTGCATAATTGATGCATAAAGTCCCCCATTTGTCATATCCATCATTGAAACTAAAGCAAGCACAGAAAGCCCTGTAAAGAAGCCTGATTGAACTCCTCCATCTGGAATAAGCAAAGCGGCAATCACTGCTACAACCCAAGCAACAGCAATTTTTGTGACAACGAGTGTACCAGATTTTCTAAGAACTATCCCTGTAGCCTTTATATTGATTCCTGCTCCCATACAGAAGAACCAAACAGCTAGGATTGGAACAGTACCTGTCATTAATCCATTTGTAAAGGACCCAAAATATTCACCAGATTTCGGGGCAAATGTGTGGATAACAGCTCCAAGAAAAAGCGGCACAAGCATAAGACCACCAGGAATCTTTTCAATCGTCTTCATAATTTTCATCATCATTTACCTCACTCTTCTTTTTAATAGGGGTAAACATTAGGAAATTAAGATTTTAGATGTGATGCTTTTCTAGGGGGCATGTTCGTATAAGATTTCTTTTAGATAAATGACGGTTTCTACAACTTCAGATGAACGAATCTTTAATTTCCTTGTTACAACAACATAGGATTATGATTGCTCGTAACAAATGTAGGGTCATCACTCTTTTCTACTAGCCAAACATCTATTAAGGCTCTATCATTTTTCTTCTCTCCTTGCTTCTAATGGTTTCTTGAATATAGAAATGAATTGCAAAAGACATTTTATAAAGCGCTTTCAAAAAAGTATCCAAACGCACTTTTGTTCCGCATTATGATACGTCGTTCCATAATATAATTATAGCGCTTCCATATCTAAATATCCAGCTTATAGTTTAAATTATTAGAAAATTCAATATAAAAAAAGCCAGCGCAACAAGCACTGACTTTTTTTATATTGAATGTTTACCAAGATGAATTTTCTTCAATCCATGTTTCATAATCATATGCATCATCTTGATTTAGTTTCTTCCCATCAATATAAATATCCTTCCATTCATAGAGTTGTTTATCTAAGTAAACGTTGAATGTAATAAGGACATTTTCTTTTTCAGCATAATCATATCCTGAGAATTCAACAACATAATGACGTCCTCTTTTTTCTACATATGTCCACTTTGAATCATCATTGTAGGCTTCAAGCGTTACCCCTTCGTCACTAGAGCTAACAATTGATTTTACATTAGCTTTTGTTGGTATATAAGACAGACAAGTACCTGCCCCTAGAAACACAGCAAGAGCAAGAGCTGTTAGTCCAAGTGCAACGCCAATATGTGTACCACCTTTTGTTTGAAAATAAGCTTCTCTTCTTATTTCAGGAAGCTCTTCTGCTTTTGATAAAATGTTCATCACTTGTTTGTAATACCAACCATTAGCACACATGCCAATAACAAGTGAGCAAATCAGATAAAACACAACATCTGACCACAGTGGGATTTCAACTAAAAAAGATAAAGAAAACCAAATAAGTTCAAGGCCACAAAAGATGTAGAATTGTTTGTACATTTTTCGATATGCAAACCATAATGTATTTAGAAAAAAAGCCGCCCAGTTCCATGAAAAACCGCTTGCTGGGTCAAACTTTTTGGCCCATTTCAAGTCGTAGAATCTTGTGTTTCTACGAACAACTTGATGCTGCTCTTCAAATGACACAGGCTCTTTTATGATATCTTCGTCCAACATTATTTCCATTTCTCCTCTTCCATCTAATAGAAAATCATAGCCCTATCATTATACATGAATATTACCGTTTTGATAGCATTTCACACTAAAGAAACCTTCCTTATTTCTAGGAGGAATAACAGGGTCAAATGTCTGGACTAAAGAATAACTTATAAAGTTTTTTCCCTATGTCTGGGTTTTTTGTTATCAAAGACGTTTCTCTTTGAAGATGAAAATCCTCAATTGGAAGAGCCTTAATATTTGAACGTCCAATATCTTTCGTAAAAATTTCCGGAAGGATAGAAATGCCTAAGTTTGCAGAAATAAAACCGATAATGCTCTGAGCAAACTCGATTTCACTGCTAACTCTAAGATTGATACCATGATGCTCATATTCTTTCTCCACAAGCGTTCTTACATCACATCCTGAAGGGAGAACAACAATCTTCTCTTGCTGAAACTCTGAAAAAGACACGCTCTTTTTCCCAGCAAGCGGATGTTGTTCATTTACAAAAAGATAAAAGGGCTCCTTTAGTAATCCCTTACTCCAATGCGAATGTTGAACTGCTCGGTCATCAAAAAGAGCAGCATCAATTTCATTATTGTCTAGCTGTGTTAGCAAATCTTTATAGTGATGCCCAATCTTAATATCAATGTGAGACTTTTCATCGTTAGCTAGTGCTAGCTTGTATGGTAAATAAAAAGCCGCCATGCTTTGCCATGTTCCAATAGTAATGTTCCCTTGCTCTTCAGAAGCTCTAATACTCCTTTCAACGGCATGTACTTTAGACAAGATGTCCTCACTTTCTCGAAACAATATTTCTCCTGCTTTCGTGAGCTCAACTCCTGAAGCTGAGCGAATAAATAAGGTTGCACCTAAATCCTTTTCTAGTTTTTTCATTTGCTTACTAAGTGCAGGCTGTGTCATATGCAAAGCCTCACTTGCTTTGCTTAAGCTTCTTTTTTTAGCTGTTTCTATAAAAGATTGAAGCCATTCTGTTCTCATTTTTATCACCTATAACATTTGGTTATACCCTTAGTATATAAGGGAAGTTCCCCCAAAGCAAAAATAGTGCTAGTGTAGATAATGTAGATAACAACAAGACTTATTCATACTTAGGAGGATGTACAATGTATCCAAATAAATTATATATTGATGGAAAATGGTCAACAGTAGAAAAAACAATAGATGTTATTAACCCTGCCACAAATGAAGTTATTGGAAATATTCCAAATGCAGGAGCGCAAGAGGCAAAAGCTGCTGCTGATGCCGCTCATAAAGCTTTTAAAACATGGTCTAAGAAAACAGCAAAAGAACGTAGTGCAATTTTAATGAAATGGCATGAATTAATTGAGAAAGACACAGACAACCTTGCTAAAATTATGACAACAGAACAAGGGAAACCATTAGCTCAAGCAAAAGGTGAAATTGCCTATGGAAATGATTATATCACTTGGTTTGCTGCTGAAGGTCAGCGTCTTTACGGTGAAACAATTCCAGCAAGTCATCCTAATAAACGTATTACGGTAAAAAGACAACCTGTTGGTGTTGTTGCAGCAATTACTCCTTGGAACTTCCCAGCCGCTATGATCACACGCAAAATTGCTCCAGCTCTTGCAGCAGGATGCACTATTGTTGTAAAACCATCTGAAGAAACACCATTCACAGCGTTCCGTCTTGCAGAGCTTGCAGAAGAAGCTGGTGTTCCAAACGGCGTTATTAACGTTGTAACAGGTGATGCAGCTGCAATCGGTGATACGTGGCAAAAAGATGGCCGTATTCGTAAGTTAACATTTACAGGTTCAACAGCTGTTGGTAAGCATTTAATGCGTGGTGCTGCTGATACAGTGAAAAAACTTTCTCTTGAACTTGGTGGACATGCTCCATTTATCGTAACGGAGAATGCTGATATTGATGCTGCTGTACAAGGATTAGCTGCTGCTAAATTCTCTAATGCCGGGCAAATTTGTATTTGTCCAAACCGTATTTTTGTTCACGAAAATATTGCCGAAGAATTCACAGAGAAATTTGTTGCAAAAGTGAAAGAAATTAAAGTTGGAAACGGCCTTGAAAAAGATACAAATGTTGGACCACTTATTAATCAAAAAGCTGTTGATAAAGTAGTTGCTCAAATTAAAGACGCAACTGAAAAAGGAGCTAAGGTGCTTGTAGGTGGAAATGCTATTACAGACAAAGGCGGCTCCTTTATGGAACCAACTGTTATCACAAACGTAACAGAAGATATGAAATGTATGTTTGAAGAAACATTTGGGCCACTTGCACCAATCGTAACGTTTAAAACAGCAGAAGAAGCTGTTGAACGTGCAAATAACAGTCCATATGGATTAGCAGGCTATGTGTTTACTCAAGATTTAAAAGAAGCAACATATATATCTGAAGAACTTGAATATGGAATTGTTGGTGTAAATGATGGTTCACCATCTACTGCACAAGCTCCATTTGGAGGCTTTAAAGAAAGTGGACTTGGACGTGAAGGAAGTCATTACGGCATTGAAGACTATCTTGAAGTAAAATATATTTCAACAGGGCTTTAATTCATATAAAAGGGTAAGAAGCATCTAGCTTCTTACCCTTTTTCTTATTCTTTGATTATATTATATTTCTTCAATACTTCTTCTGTAATCTGCTTAGCTTCTGCAGATGTACCATCAAGGTTAACGGCAAATGCATAATCATGTCCTTCTCTTTCAACGTACCCAACATACCATCCTTGTTCGTTCCCTTGACCTGTTTTCGCATGGATGGTGTAAGTTCTTCCTTCTTTTTGAACCATCATTCGTTTTACAGTTCTTATTACGTCTAAATCAAATGGAAGCTCTTCTTTGTACAGTTTTTCTATAAAATTCACTTGCTCTAGTGGTGAGATTTTAAGAGAGCTACTTAACCAAAACTGATCAATTCCACCGCTAATATCCTTATTCCCATAAGATATTTTCTCTATCCACTCTTTCATTCGGTCGTTTCCAATATCACGAGCCATCTCTTGATAGTACCAAACAACTGAATAACGCAAAGCAGATCCAAGCGTATGGTCTCGATTCCACTCTTCAATCTCACGCTTTTCTCCATCCCAATATTTAATATCATATTCATCCCTTACAGCTCCAACTTGCAGGCCGATAAGTGAATTTGGAATTTTGAATGTAGATTGCGGGGCAAATCTTGTTTGAGCTCTCTCTTTGTTATAAAAGAGTGTTTTTCCAGTCTTCATATCTCGGAGTACAAATGTACCGTTTTTATCATAAAAAAACTCTTCTACATTAAGCTCTTTTACATTTGAATTTTTCGCCGCATACACCCTTTGAGAAGGTTGTCCAAGAAAAACGGTCACAGTACTACAAACAAGCAAGAAAACAGTGACATAACTAATTAGTTTCTTCATCTCCACTCCACCTCACTAAAATTAATTCCACACTTATCTTACCAATTTTTCTCTATTATGAAGATGACAAATTCCTATTAAGTTCATAACATTACCATAATAAGCCTTTAAAATTGTTTCAATTGTCCAAAAGGTGGTAAAGTAAATGTAAAAGGAGTGATTCATAATGAGTAGGTCAATTCCAGAAGTTACGCTTAATGATGGTACAACAATCCCTGCTATCGGTTTTGGTACATACGCTCTTAATGGAAATGTGGGATCTAATGCGATTAAGAGTGCTATTGACATTGGATACCGCCTAATTGATACTGCTTATAACTATGAGAATGAAGGAACTGTTGGGGAAGCAATTCGCCGTAGCTCCATTCCAAGAGAACAGTTAAGAATTACATCCAAACTTCCTGGTCGTTATCATGAATATGATAAAGCTGTTACAACAATTCAAGAGTCTCTATACAGAGCTAACTTAGATTACTATGATTTATATCTTATTCACTGGCCAAACCCAAAACAAGATCACTATGTAGAAGCATGGCAAGCCCTAATTGAAGCTAAAAAATGGGGCCTTATCCGCTCAATCGGTGTTTGCAATTTCTTACCTGAACATATTGAACGACTTGAACGTGAAACAGGTGTGAAGCCAAGTATAAATCAAATTGAACTTCATCCTGCTTTTAATCAGGAATACCAACATAAATGGCATGTAGAACAGAATATAAAAACAGAATCATGGAGTCCTTTATCTCGTGCTAGCGATGTACTTCATAACGATCAACTTGCTCACATTGCCGAAAAACACAACAAAACGATCTCTCAAGTTATTTTGCGCTGGCACTATCAGCTAGGAGCAATTCCTATTCCGAAGTCAGCCTCTCCCGAACGCCAGCTTGAGAATATTTCTATCTTTGACTTTTCTCTTGATGAGAAAGATCTGAAAGAAATTGCTTCCCTTTCTCGTCCAGATGGAAGAATTAATGATCAAGATCCTGCTGTATATGAGGAATTTTAATATAGAAAAACCTTGCTTTATAAGAAGCAAGGTTTTTTAATGATGGATATGAATAGTACCTTCTTTACTCTTGATATCGGCCTTATGAGCAGCTTCACCAATGATTCCTGTTCTTACTGTTTGAGTGTGCTTTTTTTCCTGAAATCCATTCAATGCAATTGTTATACCTAAAGAAAGACTCGTAGCTTTAAGTGCTAATGAAGAGGGAGATCTCTTATAATCAACAGTAATATCACCCGATTTTGTCTGAACGATGAGTGACTTGCTTTTTCTCATTACTATTTTCTAATGTAAAATTGTATTATTTCCACTGTGTAATTTTATCAATAGGGAAACGATATGAAGCATATCCTTCATCAACTGACTTTCCAATTGATAAAAGCATAACAGGTACATAACGCTCTTTTTCTATTCCAAAAACTTCAGCAATACGTTCTTTTTCATATCCTCCAATTGGATTTGTATCATATCCATGAGCACGAGCTGTTAGCATTAACTGCATTGAAACAAGTCCTGCATCAATTAGAATCGTTTCACGGTTGTCTTGTGCTGGCAGCTTCGCAAAATGCGCAGTTAAAGCTTGTACTTGTCTTTCTTTAACTTCTTGTGGCATATATCCAAGCTCAACGGCTTTTGAGTAAATCTCTTCGATATAGTCGTCATTTTGCATGTCTGCAAATACTGCGATAACTGCAGAGGAAGTCGTAACTTGTGATTGATTAAATTTGGCTAACTTCGCAAGTTTTTCTTTTCCTTCTTCACTTTCAATAACAAGAAAACGCCATGGCTGCGCATTGACTGAAGATGGTGCTGTAGTTGCTTCTTCTAATATTTCAGTCATTTCTTCTTTGCTGATTTTAACTGTTGGATCATAGTTACGTATAGATCGACGTTCTTTCATGATTTTCATAAAATCATTTGTTTTTACTGTAGTTGCCATCTGTAAAACTCCTCTATGCTTTAATATTTTCTATATTTTTTTTCATTTGTGATAGTAAATGAAGAAGCACATTACGTTCTTCTGTGCTAATATTAACAAGCATTTCCTCCATGAAACGCTCTTTCTCTTTCTTGTAAGACTCGATTCGTTCTCGTCCTTGGTTAGATAACTTAACAAGCGTTATTCGGTTATCTTCAGGTTTCCTTCTTCTTGATACCATTCCTTTGGTCTCAAGCTGTTTGACGTGTCTTGTAATAGCAGCCCCATCAATATTCACCTTTTTTTGAAGGTCACTTTGACTGATTTCATCCACTTGATAAAGCAATGTGAGCAATTCTAATCGAGATTGGCTAACACCAGTACATTCTTCAAATTTCAAGCCAATCACTTTGCTCAAGTAGTGTAGTTGATACAAAATTTCCCCTTCTTGTGAACACCTTGTTGTCAAAAATTATCCCTTCTTTCTTCCAAGTAAATCAATTGATGTATCAATAATTGATGTATCAATAATATACACCTTACTTTTCTTTTTGGCAAGTGTTTTGTTTATGGTAGTTTTTATTTTGTTCTATCTCCTTTATCTCAATTCGTAAAAAACTGTATTATGAGGTCAGAGACCGCAGATATAGTGGGCTTAGTTGATAATAGTATAATTTTAAATATCTTCGGCAATAAAAAAAGCCAAGACTGAATTCAGCCTCGGCTTTTATGTTTTTATTTATAAAACTGTCTTACTCAACTGTAACAGATTTTGCTAAGTTACGTGGCTTATCAACATCACAATCGCGGTGTAATGCTGCATAGTACGCAATAAGCTGAAGAGGAATAACTGCTACAAGCGGTGCAAGTGTTTCATGTACAGCAGGAAGAACATAACGGTCTTCTTCTGTTTGTAAGCCTTCCATAGAAATGATACAAGGATTAGCACCACGAGCTGCTACTTCTTGCACGTTACCACGGATACTTAAATTTACATGTGCTTGCGTTGCTAGAGCAATAACAGGGGTACCGTTCTCAATAAGAGCGATTGTACCGTGTTTAAGTTCTCCACCAGCAAAACCTTCTGCTTGAATATAAGAAATTTCTTTAAGTTTTAGTGATCCTTCAAGACCTACATAGTAGTCAACTGCACGGCCGATAAAGAAAGCATTACGAGTTGTTGATAGGAATTCACGTGCGATTTTTTCCATTTCTTCTTTATCATCGCAAAGTGTTTCGATTGCGTTTGCTGCAATAGCAAGTTCTTGTAAGAAATCAAAACCAAGCTCAATTCCTTTTGATTTAGCTGTAACAGCTGAAAGAATAGATAGAACAGCTAGTTGTGCTGTGTATGCTTTTGTAGAAGCTACAGCAATCTCAGGCCCTGCATGAAGAAGAAGTGTGTAATCTGCCTCACGAGAAAGTGTTGAACCTTGTACGTTTGTAATTGTAAGAGCTTTATGACCCATTTCTTTTACTTGAACAAGTACTGAACGGCTATCTGCTGTTTCTCCACTTTGAGAGATAAAGACAAATAGCGGCTTTTCAGAAAGAAGCGGCATGTTGTATGAGAATTCACTTGCCACGTGAACTTCTACAGGAACTTTTGCCCATTGCTCAATGAACTGCTTACCAACAAGACCTGCATGGTAGCTTGTTCCGCATGCAACGATGTAAAGACGATCAGCATCGTTCATTGCTTTTAAGATATCTTCATCAATTTTAAGCTCGTTGTTAGCATCTTGGTATTCGCTAATAATTTTACGAATAACACCAGGCTGCTCATCAACTTCTTTTAGCATATAGTGAGGATATGTTCCTTTTTCAATGTCACTTGCGTCAATTAGAGCTGTGTAAGGCTCACGTGCCATGATTTCGCCTTCTAACGTTTCAATTGTTACATTATCACGACGAACAATAACAACTTCCTTATCCATAAGCTCTAAATATTGATCTGTTACTTGTAACATTGCCATTGCATCACTTGCTACAACGTTAAATCCATCACCAAGACCAACAAGAAGTGGGCTTTTGTTTTTTGCTACAAAAATAGTATCAGGATCTTTTTCATCGATAAGAGCTAAACCGTATGAACCATGTAAAAGACCTACTGTCTTACGGAAAGCTGCATCAACATCCAATCCTTCGTTTGCAAATTTTTCAACAAGTTGCACAATAACTTCTGTATCTGTATCACTTACAAATGTTACATCTTGTAAGTATTCATTTTTTAATAGTGAATAGTTCTCGATAACGCCGTTATGCACTAATGTAAAACGACCTGAAGTACTTTTATGAGGATGAGCATTTAATTTACTTGGCTCTCCGTGTGTTGCCCAACGTGTATGACCAATTCCAGCTGGTGCTACTACGTCATAATCAACTGCGTCACGTAATTTCGCAATACGTCCTTTTTCTTTAAAAAGTTGAACACCGTTGTCTCCGATTACAGCAATACCTGCTGAATCATAGCCACGATATTCAAGTTTTTCTAATCCACGTAATAAAATTTCTTTTGAATCTTGAGTTCCAATATAGCCGACAATTCCACACATAAACTTTTTCCTCCTTAAGTTAAACCGAACAAGTTTAAATACAAAAGAAACCACTTTTCTGTCGTTGTCCAACGAGTCACCTCGCTGATTTAGACAAGAAAATTACGGCTGTGGTCACATTCAGCCGGGAGGCATCCGCCGAAATATCGATAAACCTCCTCCTCGTCAACTAAGCAACAGTTCCGTCTCTTTGCTTAGTTCAGGCGCTTTTATAAATACGTTAAATGTAGCGTTGCCTCTTTTTCCATATTTAAGAGACGAACAGCTTTATATTACAATAGTCCAAAAAAACCGTCAATTAAAATTTTGTGAACTCTTTTACAAAATTGTTTTTTTACAGCTTAAAATCCTTTATCCATCCCTCCTGTTAAGCATTTTATGACGATATTTACAACTGTATAACAGGCTTGTCATCTACCATAAAGTATCAGACATTAATAAAAATATGCATAAGAAGTGAAAATGTTCCACTTCCTATGCATAAAGGATTAAGCGTCTAGACCCATTTCGTCTACAACGACTTTTACAATGCGATCTACGTATTCTTTACATTCTTTATCTGTAGGAGCTTCTACCATCACGCGCACTAATGGTTCTGTACCAGAAGGTCTTACAAGTACACGGCCATTGTCTCCCATTTCTTTCTCTACTTCTTCAATAATATTTTTTACTTTCTCATTAGATGTTACATTATGCTTATCTGTTACACGAACATTTTGTAGAATTTGTGGAAATTTCTTCATTTCGCTAGCAAGCTCTGAAAGCGACTTTTTCGTTACCTTCATAATATTCACAAGCTGGATAGCAGAAAGCATTCCATCCCCTGTTGAAATGTAGTCAAGGAAAATAATATGTCCTGACTGCTCTCCTCCTAAGTTGTATCCATTCTTCTTCATCTCTTCGACAACATAGCGATCTCCTACCGCAGTTTTTACACTTTTTACGCTGTGCTCTTCAAGTGCTTTATAGAAGCCTAGGTTACTCATTACTGTTGACACAACAGTACCTTCGTTCAGCATGCCTTGCTCATTTAAGTATTTTGCACAGATATACATGATTTGGTCTCCATCAACAATTTGCCCTTTTTCGTCAACAGCAATCAAACGATCTCCGTCTCCATCAAAAGCAAGTCCAACGTCAGCGCCTTTTTCTTTTACGAATTCAGCAAGCACTTCAGGATGTGTAGATCCAACTCCGTCATTAATGTTCGTACCGTTCGGAGAAGCTCCCATTGTTGAAATCTCTGCTTCTAGGTCTGCGAAAAGATGCGCAGCTAGAGAAGACGTTGCTCCATGTGCACAGTCAAGTGCAACATGAATATCAGAGAAGTCCTCATCAACACTCTGCTTCAAGTATTGAAGATACTTTTGACCACCTTCAAAGTAATCATTTACTTGACCAAGGTCCGCTCCTGTTGGACGTGGTAATGTATCTTCAGTACTATTTAAAAGAGCTTCAATTTCTTCTTCCTGCTCATCTGAGAGTTTAAAACCATCAGAACCAAAGAACTTGATTCCATTATCCTGAACAGGGTTATGTGAAGCAGAAATCATCACTCCTGCTTGTGCACCTGTTGCTTTTGTTAAATATGCTACTCCTGGTGTTGAGATAACGCCTAAACGCATAACCTCAGCTCCAATTGAAAGAAGACCTGCTACAAGGGCCCCTTCTAACATATGGCCAGAAACACGTGTATCACGGCCAATTAGGACTTTCGGTCGCTCCATATCTTTTGTTAGGACATATCCTCCAAAGCGTCCTACCCGAAAGGCTAATTCAGGTGTTAATTCACTGTTCGCTACCCCACGAACTCCATCTGTACCAAAATATTTACCCATTTCATATTCTCTCCTTTATTCACTGTTTGCTGGATTTTGTTCTTGTTGCTGTTCGTAATTTGTTGTTTGTTCACCTTGCTGCTCTTCTTCTTCCTCTTCTGGTGGTGGCTCTTCTTCTTGTTCTTTAGCTGTTATCTCTACTTTGGCAGTGCTCGTGTTCGGGCTGATTTGCACTCCACTTGGCCCGCTTACGCTAATAGGCAATGTATATGTACCTGCTTCGTACCCGCTTGCACTCACACTTGCACTAATATCTCCTGCACTTAGAGATTGAACTGTATTTTTAGGTCCTGTTGCACTTATGCTAATTGTCCCATTTGATGGAGTTAACATTTGATAAAGAAAAGAGTCCGATTGACCTCCAATTGAGAGACTGACACCACTAATAGTTCTCGTTGAATTCGTCTCTTCTTCATCTTCCTTCTCCTGTTCTTTCTCTTCCTCTTCTGTAGTAGTCTCTTCTGGTTCCGTTGTTTCTTTTTCTACTGTTTCTTTTTCGTCTTCTTTAACTTCTTCTTCCTTTGTACTACCTTCAGAAGTGTTGACTTTGACTTTTACACTTTCAGGACTTACTCGCTTGATACCTTCCGGTAAAGGGACGTTCACCTCTACGGTCTTCGTACCTCTAACATCGCTAACATCAACAGGGATTTCTGAAATTTCATTCACACTCTTTAAAGCATCTTCATCTCCATAAATAACAGCTTCTTTTGTCTGTGGTTCGATGCTTGTCACCTTCACTCCCTCACTGGGAGTTCCAGATGCTTCAAACTTCAATGGGACACTTTTGCTTTCCCTTTTGATTGGTATATTAACTTGTACAAACTCTGGATTTATATCAACGTTAAGTTTATTTAAGTTACGATCAAAAGCTACAACTTTTGCTTGTTGCTTTATTGTGCTATCTGCATCATCTTCTTCAACTAATGCTTTCACAGAAGAAATAGATTCAATCTGTGACTTTCCACCTGTTACAACAACGCTTTTAGGTGAAACAGAAGGAGTGCCTGCAACATATCCAGATTTAATCTGGTCTGAGGCTAAGCTAACCTCAAGTGGGAACTTTTTTGACACTTTTTGCTCTATTGTAACTTGTACAGTTTTCGGATCAATTTCAACACTTAAACCATCATCAATATTATCATGAAGTTTAACTTGATGATTACCTGGTTTTAAGTTTTCTAAGTTAGCATATACTTTTACATCTCGCTGAAGTTTAATGTCACTCTTTGATCCTTTCAAGGTAATATCTACTGTTTCAGGCAGTCCTGATACAATATATTTCTCATCATCAAAATAAGCTGTAACAGGAACATCTTGAATGGTTTGGGTTTCTTCATTGCTTGTACTTCCATTGCTACTTGAAGAGTTAAAAGGAGAGCTGCTGCTTCCTGTTTCTTCTAATGTGACGGATAGATACAGCATAAAAGCTAATAGTAAAGCGATGATTTTCATAAACCAATGATTATTCATAAGTTTATCCATCTCTTTTCCCCCTCCACTGCCAGCGAGCTCCAGAGGGTGATCTCGTTTGGCCAATAAGTGTGCTTGTCAGAATTTCACCAAGAGAATCTGGAGTTAATTCACGATGAAGCTCACCGTTTTTAGTCACAGAAATACCGCCTGTTTCCTCAGAAACAATTACCGTAATACTATCTGTCACTTCACTTATTCCAACAGCTGCACGATGTCGTGTTCCTAGTTCTTTAGAAATAAAAGGACTTTCTGAAAGTGGAAGATAACAAGCTGCTGCTGCTACTTCATTGCGCTGTAAAATAACCGCACCATCGTGCAGCGGGGTATTCGGAATGAATAAGTTAATTAATAATTCAGATGATACCTTCGCTTTTAGATCTATTCCTGTTTCAATATAATCTCCCATTCCTGTTTCACGTTCAATAGAAATAAGAGCACCAATACGTCTTTTCGCCATATAACTTGTTGCTTTTACAACTGCTTCAATTACTTTTGTTTGTTCATCTTCTTCAGGAACCGATCCTCGAGAAAAGAGCTTTCCGCGTCCTAATTGTTCTAAAGCACGTCTTAGCTCTGGTTGGAAGATGATAATAATTGCTAAGAATCCCCATGTAAGTGCCTGGTCCATAATCCATTCGAGCGTTCTCAATCCTAAAAATTTACTTAAGAACTGGACGACAATAATTACCGTAATCCCTTTCAAAAGTTGAACGGCTTTTGTACCTCGAATTACCATAATGATTTTATAAATAACGAACCAGACTAGGAGAACATCGATAACATTTCCTACATAATTCAAAACCGGTAGCTCTCCAAAGAGCATGATCTCACTTCCTCTTTATATAATCATCACCCTATTTTTTATACCGTCTAATTATTATTCGTTTATTTCGTTTTGTGAATACTTTAATATGCTTTATCATAGTGATTTCAAAAGCTTCATAACTTTTTTATTATATCATAAAACGTATTAATATGAGCGTTGTTAACAAGTTGAAAAAAAGATGATATAAAAAAGGCAAAGTAGTAAAAGAACTGCCTTTTTATATCATCTTCCCTAATTTCTAAAAAGCATGCACAATATTATCTGTTGTCGACTTCATTTTGTACCATAACCATTCAAACATTTGATCTAACTCTCTAATCTCGCCGGTTACTTCCCCTGCTGATGCAAGATAATTAGAGCCGTTAATGACGGTCACACTTCCATTTACTTTACCTTCTATACGAGTATTACCGTTTCTCACAACAAGATCCCCTTGGACAGTCTTTCCTTCTGGGACAATTGCCGTATGTCCTTTTACTTCAACATTGTCCTGTTTTGACACAGAGAACTCACTGTTATTCGACCAGCTAGAAAGTGCTCCTCCAAGCATTAGAACGAAAAAAACAGCTGCTGCGGTTAGAAGGGGATGGCCTTGTAACCATCTTCTTGCTTTTGCTCGTTTACGCTCTACAGGTAAACGTTTCATGACTCCTTCTGTGAAGTTTGCTGGAGCACTAACATGTGAAGTACTTTGAATAAAAGCAATTGTTCGTTTCAGCTCACGAAAATGCTCACTACACTCCTCACACTCTTGGAGATGTTTTCTTAGCTTCTGTTCATCAGCTGCCTCTATATCTCCATCAAGATATTCATGCATAAATAGTGAAACATTTTTACATTCCATAGCAATCACCCCTTACATATGACGGAGCTTCTTTCTTAAAGCCTCTCGTCCACGATGAATCCTTGTTTTCACTGTCCCAATTGGTAATTCCATAATATCGCTAATCTCTTTTAAAGGAAGTTCATCTACATACTTTAAAATAATAACTGTTCGATATTTTTCAGGCAACTGGGCAATTTGTTGCTGCACATATTCATGAAGCTCAAGTTTTTCTACACTTTCTTCTGGGAGCTCTCCATCTGCAGCAATTTGAGAGTACATGTTCAATCCTTCAGTCCCAGCAACCTCAGCATCAAGAAAGTAATCAGGTTTCTTTTTTCGAATGCGGTCAATGCAAAGGTTTGTAGCAATTCGATAAAGCCATGTTGAGAACTTACGCTTAATATCATAGCTATCAATATTAACATATGCGCGTAAGAAGGCTTCCTGTGCCATATCTTCTGCTTCATGAGCATTTCCTAACATCCTATAACAAAGCTGATAGATTTTATCTTTATAATACTCTACAACCTCAGCAAAAGCGTTCTGATCCCCTTTTTTTACTTTCTTTATCTTGCTTTTTATAAACAAATCCATCTCCTGAGTACCTCCGCCCATTGCGGGATAATTGTAGTACGATTCTTTTTCTAAAAGGTTTCATTTCTCCGCAAATATTTTTCATTCCAATGATACATTTTAACATTTTTTATATTACAAAAGAGACAAAATTTAATTTTTTCCCATTTCTACTTTTATCTGTATAAAAAGAGAAACCTTCTCGAAAAGAAAGCTTTTTGTGTTGCAAATAAAGAACAAAAGAACTTTTACCTTTAAATAAGAGGGAAAATAGAATCAAGAAGATATGATTAGTTAATATAGAAAACCTTTGTTTTTAATATGTAAAAAACCGTGAAGATTTTCACAAAATATGAAAATCTTCACGGTTTTAAGTTCCAATGAATCAAGATGAGCCATGAAGGACTCGAACCTTCGACCCTCTGATTAAAAGTCAGATGCTCTACCAACTGAGCTAATGGCTCATTGGCTGGGCTAGCTGGATTCGAACCAACGCATGACGGAGTCAAAGTCCGTTGCCTTACCGCTTGGCTATAGCCCAATATTATTCTATATGTAGTGTACCCAATTTCTTTTGTTTTAAACAAAAATGGTGGAGGGGGACGGATTCGAACCGCCGAACCCAGAGGGAGCAGATTTACAGTCTGCCGCGTTTAGCCACTTCGCTACCCCTCCAAGAAATAAGGATGCCGGCAAGAGGACTTGAACCCCCAACCTACTGATTACAAGTCAGTTGCTCTACCAATTGAGCTACACCGGCATAGGTTAATATATTATTTAAAATGGTGGAGGATGACGGGCTCGAACCGCCGACCCTCTGCTTGTAAGGCAGATGCTCTCCCAGCTGAGCTAATCCTCCGCTCAAAGTGTTGCTATGTAATAAAAGTGACCCGTACGGGATTCGAACCCGTGTTACCGCCGTGAAAGGGCGGTGTCTTAACCGCTTGACCAACGGGCCATAACTGCTGAATGTGTGCTCGGCAAGCTTCCAACCGGGATTGAACCGATGACCTCTTCCTTACCATGGAAGCGCTCTACCGACTGAGCTATGGAAGCATATGGCTCCACAGGTAGGATTCGAACCTACGACCGATCGGTTAACAGCCGATAGCTCTACCACTGAGCTACTGTGGAATATGTTTAGCCTGGCAACGTCCTACT
>NZ_JALAMS010000040.1:0-10671 GCF_026790145.1 Priestia endophytica
ACAATTAAAGATGCAATCGAAAGTAAGGAAGAAAAAATGCTTCCTGGTCTTGGTGTTTTATTTGAAATCATTTGGGAACATTCAAATCGCGAGGATCAAGAAGAGATGCTTTCAACCCTTGAACAAGGATTAAGTAGCTAATAAAAAAGGAGCTCATATGAGCTCCTTTTTTATTAGCTAAATGTAATTTCATTTACTTTGTCACGGTCAAGTCTCTTCACAACTTCTGTAATCAACTTCACTGTATTTTCATAATCATCACGATGAAGCATTGCAGCATGTGAGTGGATATAACGCGTTGCAATTGTAATAGAAAGCGCAGGAACTCCGTTTGCTGTAAGGTGAATAGCACCAGAATCCGTTCCACCGCCTGCCATTGCATCAAACTGATACGGAATATTCAACTCATCTGCTGTATCTGTTACAAGGTCACGAAGGCCTTTATGAGAAACCATTGAAGCGTCATAAAGGATAATTTGAGGACCATTCCCCATTTTACCTAATGCTTCTTTTTCTGTTACACCAGGTGTGTCTCCTGCAACCCCAACATCAACACCAAATGCAATATCAGGTTCAATTTGTGTTGCAGATGTGCGAGCACCTCGTAAACCAACCTCTTCTTGAACAGTACCAACTCCATAGACAACATTCGGATGATTTTCATTTTTTAATCCTTTTAAAACATCGATTGCAATAGCACAACCAATTCGGTTATCCCAAGCTTTTGCTAGCAACATTTTTTCATTCTGTAGCACAGTAAACTCAAAATATGGGACAACTTGGTCTCCAGGACGAACGCCAAACTCTGTCGCTTCCTCTTTACTGCTTGCTCCAATGTCAATGAACATGTCTTTAATTTCAACCGGTTTTTTTCGCGCTTCTGGAGGAAGAATATGCGGTGGTTTTGAACCGATAATCCCTGTCACATCTCCTTTAGAAGTAACAATTGTGACACGCTGGGCAAGCATAACTTGTGACCACCATCCTCCAACGGTTTGGAAACGAATAAATCCTTTGTCATCAATATTTGTTACCATAAAGCCGACTTCATCTAAATGACCCGCAATCATAATTTTGGGACCACTTTCATCTCCCACTTTTCTTGCAATTAAGCTTCCTAAACGATCCGTTGTCACGTCGTCTGCGTAAGATGATATGTACTTCTCCATAACGGCACGAACTTCGCGTTCATTTCCCGGAATTCCTTTTGCGTCTGTTAAGTCTTTAAGCATTGTTAGAGTTTCATCAAGTTTAGCCACCCTGTTCAGCCTCCTTAAAGGTAAATTCTTTTTCATTATATCGAAAAAGAACTTTTTATTCTAATATCCTTGCTCTTGACGCTTAAAATTTTCTTCGTTTTTCTCTAAATATGCACGTTTGATATCCTCAGCCGAAAAGCCTAGAAGATAGCCAAGCTGTAAATAAGACGAGAACATTGCCTCATAGTGCTGTTCCTCTTGATTGACTTGAAAGGCAGAAATGGTTTGATATGCGTATAAAAACTGCTCATTTATATTATTGTCATTTTCTTCTTTTTTAAAATCTTTTTCTTGGTCAATATTTATTTCAAGTCCTAGAGAAAGAATGAAATGGATTCCGTCTACATACTCTTCTAAGATTACTTCTCGTTCTGCCGGTTTCTTTAAACTCCAAAATTTAAAGCAGCGCGTCTCATTTGCAAGCTCTCCTAATTCCACAAGAAGAGCTAGCGTTTTACGTTGAATTAATGATTCTTCCTGTAACCCGTGTTTTTGCTCAATATGTGTATCAAGCTCGCGTTGCATTGAAAATAACTGTGTAAAGTTCATAAAGTATTCTCCTTTTTATTTCAATATTATGTAGATAAAAGCAATGTGAAACACCATAAAAAGCGGAAAACCAACTGTAAAACTTGGATGTTTCGTTTTGTGACGATAAGTGTACATCCCAATGATTCCGCCAAGTGCTCCTCCAAGCAGGGCGATTAGAAAAAGCGTTTTTTCTGAAATTCGCCAAGCATGCTGTTTGGCTCTTTTTTTATCTTCTCTCATTATGAGTAAGCCAATTATATTTACAATGACATAATAAATTACCATATATAACTCCTTAATAGAAAAGCTCTCCTCTTCATTATAAAGAGCAGAGCTTTTTTCGTCCAAATAAAAAAGGTGCCGCTTGGACACCTTTATATTATTTGTTTAGTTGAGCTTTTGCAGCGTTTGCTAATTCAGCAAATGATTTCTCATCAGTGATAGCTAGGTCTGCTAGCATTTTACGGTTAACTTCGATACCAGCTAGTTTAAGACCATGCATTAAACGGCTGTAAGAAAGACCGTTTGTACGTGCAGCCGCATTGATACGTGTGATCCATAGTTTACGGAAGTCACGTTTCTTTTGACGACGGTCACGGTATGCATACATTAGAGATTTCATAACTTGTTGATTTGCTACTTTATATAAACGATGTTTAGAACCGAAAAAACCTTTAGCTAACTTAAGTACTCTTTTGCGACGACGACGCGTCACTGTTCCGCCTTTTACGCGTGGCATAATAATTCCCTCCTGTGTATCTAACTATAAATTACTTAACGTTGTGTAATAATTGGTTGATGCGTTTGTAGTCTCCAGAGCTTACAAGAGCACCCTTGCGTAGTTTACGCTTTTGTTTTGTTGATTTGTTTGCAAATAAGTGACTTGTGTAACCGTGAGAACGTTTAAGTTTACCAGATCCAGTTTTCTTGAAACGTTTTGCAGCTCCACGATGTGTTTTCATTTTTGGCATGAGATGTTCCTCCTCATCTAATTTTAAAAATTATTTATCCGTCTTAGGCGTAAGCACAAGAAACATGCTACGACCGTCCATTTTCGGAGCAGATTCTACAGCAGCAATATCTGCACATTCTTCTGAAAAACGGTCAAGTACACGCTGACCAATCTCTTTATGAGTAATGGCGCGACCTTTAAAACGAATAGCCGCTTTTACTTTATCACCTTTTGATAAAAACTTGCGTGCATTGCGAAGCTTTGTATTGAAATCATGTTCATCAATAGAAGGGCTCAAACGAACCTCTTTCACATTGATCACTTTTTGATTTTTACGTGCTTCTTTTTCTTTCTTTTGTTGCTCGAAGCGGTATTTACCATAATCCATAATACGGCATACCGGTGGCTTTGCGTTTGGCGCAACTAGCACTAGATCTAAGTTTACACGACCTGCCATTTCAAGCGCTTCTTGTTTAGATTTAATTCCGGCTTGATCTCCGTTTTGATCGATTAAGCGTACCTCACGAGCGCGGATGCTCTCATTGATTAAAGTGTTATCCTTGCTAATAAGTAGCCACCTCCAAGGTTTTATAGGGAATACGTTTGGGATTGAAGCACTCTGTTGATAGTAGTCAATAAAAAACGTGTGAGCACAGAGCACCCACACGTCAGCTTTTATATTATCATAAAAGTTGTGTTGAAACCTATCAACTGCAAAAGATGCGTCAATCAGGTGAGAAGCGGGTGCCTCTTCTTTCCACAAACAAGTATTCAATTTACCTTAGAAATCATATCACATCTCAACTGAGCATGTCAACAAATTGCTTTAAAGTGCAACAAAAACTATTTTAGCAGAGCACTCAAAAATATGCAACAATTTTTATCAATAAATTACTTTCCTTTTTGTTCAACTTCGTTTTTAAGAGCTGAAAGGAAGGATTCAAAGCTTACTGTTTCTGACTTTTGCTCACCGTATTTTCGAACGTTTACAGCTTTCTCATCACGTTCTTTGTCTCCTACAACAAGCATGTATGGAATCTTTTGCATTTGAGCTTCACGAATCTTATATCCCATTTTTTCATCACGCTCATCAATTTCAACACGTAATCCTGCTTGACGAAGCTCATCTTCAATTTGTTTTGCATACTCTAAATGCACGTCAGGTGATACAGGAATGACTTTTGCTTGAACAGGAGCAAGCCAAGTTGGAAATGCACCTTTATACTCTTCAATAAGGAAAGCAACAAAACGTTCCATTGTTGATACAACTCCACGGTGGATAACGACAGGACGATGCTGTTTGCCATCTTCTCCAATGTAAGTTAAATCAAAACGCTCTGGAAGTAAAAAGTCAAGCTGAACAGTTGAAAGTGTTTCGTCTTTGCCAAGAGCTGTACGAACCTGAACGTCTAGCTTAGGACCATAGAAAGCTGCTTCTCCTTCTGCTTCATAGTAATCAAGCTCAAGATAGTCCATCGCTTCTTTAAGAAGAGTTTGAGCTTTGTTCCACATTTCGTCATCATCATAATACTTTTCTGTATCTTCAGGATCACGGTAAGAAAGACGGAATGAGTAGTCGTTTAATCCAAAGTCTTGATATACTTCTTGAATTAGACGAACAACACGAACGAACTCATCTTTAATTTGGTCCGGACGAACAAAAACGTGAGCATCATTAAGCGTCATACCTCGAACACGTTGAAGTCCTGAAAGCGCTCCAGACATTTCATATCTATGCATTGTTCCAAGCTCCGCAATACGAATTGGAAGTTCGCGATAGCTATGAATATCCTGTTTATAAATCATCATGTGATGCGGGCAGTTCATCGGGCGAAGAACAAGCTGTTCATTGTCCATTTCCATAACAGGGAACATATCGTCTTGATAGTGATCCCAGTGACCAGATGTTTTATATAGTTCACTGCTTGCAAGAACTGGAGTGTATACATGGTCATAGCCAAGACGCTCTTCTTTATCTACGATATAACGTTCAATAATACGACGAATTGTTGCACCTTTTGGCATCCAAAGCGGCAGGCCTTGTCCAACTTTTTGAACGTTTGCAAATAGGTTTAATTCTTTACCAATTTTACGATGATCACGTTCTTTTGCTTCTTCAAGAAGACGCATATGTTCTTTCAGTTCATCTTTTGTAAAGAACGCTGTTCCATAAATGCGTTGAAGCATTTTATTTTTGCTATCTCCACGCCAGTAAGCTCCTGCTAAACTTAGAAGTTTGAACACTTTAATCTTGCTTGTTGAAGGTACGTGTACACCGCGACAAAGATCAAAGAATTCGCCTTGACGGTAAATAGACACTGTTTCATCTGCTGGAATAGCATCTAAAAGCTCAAGCTTTAAGTTGTCACCAATCTCAGCAAACATTTTGTTTGCTTCATCACGAGATACTTCTTCGCGAACGATTTGTAAGTTTTCATCCACAATTTTTTGCATCTCTTTTTCAATCTTAGGTAAGTCTTCAGGTGTAATAGATTCTTCCATATCGATGTCGTAGTAGAACCCACTTTCAATAACTGGACCAACGCCAAGTTTAACATCATTACCATATAAGCGTTTAATAGCTTGAGCCATTAAATGAGCTGTACTGTGACGAAGAATTTCAAGCGCTTCTTTTGAACCTTGTGTTAAGATTTCAATTTTTCCATCTTCTTGAATTGGGGCTGTTAAGTCAATTTCTTTTCCATTTATTTTACCTGCAATTGCTTTTTTGCGAAGTCCAGGACTAATTGAAAAAGCTACATCCTCTGTTGTTGTTCCCACTTCGAATTCTTTTACTGATCCATCTGGGAATGTTAACTTTCTTACTTCCGCCATTTCGGTCACTCCTTTTAAATGTAAAAAATAAAAAACTCGTCCCTAAAAAAAGGGACGAGTTATGTATATAATCATCGTGGTTCCACCCTTGTTTCTGCTCATGCAAAATAACCGCACTAGAACAGCTCCAAGTGTTGATAACGGGGGCTCCCGTCAGCAATTAATAAAGCACATGCTCGTTCACTACTGAAGTTTAGAGGTGGTAAACATATGAATCGTGTTAGGAAGCTCACAGCTTTATCTTCCCTCTCTGCAAACCGTATTGCATACGTTCGTGTCCTCATCATTACTTTTGTTATTTAAAAAATGTACGTTCCTATTATAAGAATAATCCTGTCGTAAATCAACCTTTACTTTGGGAAGGAGGCGGAAATTTTTGAAGTGGAAGAAGACAAACACGTTCTTCAAAAATCGTCTGGATAGTGGAAATTAAAACATGATCCCATTTATCTGTATAAAGGTGAATTTTACGCGGAGCCCATTTTAAAAGCGGGGCAATAATTCTTTCATTCACGCGTAAAGACGGATATTCTGTTAGAAACTCTTTTCTTGCTTTTTCAACGCTCTCTTTAGTTATCTCCAAAAATGGCTCTTCATAAAACCGAAATTCACCATTATATACAATGGAAATATGCTGAAACCACGTTTTCTTTTTTTGAATAATATCACGTAATTCATGAATAAAAACTTGATAGTCTTCTTCTTTCTCATGCTCTTCAACGCCAAGCTGAATATAGTGATAAATTCGTTGATAGTACTCTTTTAACCGAAATGTTCTAAAGGCATCAAAAGAGAAAGCTAAATCTTCTTGAAGGAAATCTTGAACAGCTTCATTTACAAGTTGCCACCTTGAATTTTTGTAAAGGGAACGTTCTTTTTCATCACACTTTATAACAGAATAGATTGTTGCAAAAAGCCGCTGCTGCTCTTCCCATGTACTATATAAAGAGAGGTCTTCTAAAAGATATGAAACAAATTTCTCTTCTTTCTCTCGAATAACATACGTTGTAAAAGCAGGTACAATAATATTTTTCATTGTCGTTTCTCTATGTTCATTTATATGAATGAAAATTTTGGTATTAATTCGATTAATTGTACAAAGCCTGTTTACACGCGTTCTTCTTCGAAAATGCTTTAATAAGTTATGCATTATAATTGCTTCATCTTCTCGTTCGAACGTTACACTAATCAAACAATTCCCCCCTTACCTAACATCGTCCCTTACATATATATGGAAGGAAAGCAAAAAAAATGAGCAAGTCCATTACTTTTCGTAATAGACTTGCTCATTTTTGTTCTCTTCGGTTTTCCCCAACCAAATTCACAGGAGTTGCAAGGGCTTTAACCCGCTCTACAATTCGAGCTGCTTTTAGCGCTTCTTCTTCACCACGCTGTGAGTATGTGAAATGATGTGTAAGCTCTTTGATTCCTAAATTTGATGTAAAGAATGTCGGTAAACTTTGATGCATTCGGTACTGAAGAATTGTTCCAATAATATCATCTCGTACCCAGCTGCTCATCGCCTCTGCCCCAATATCATCTAACATAAGTATAGGAGCTGTTTTCACAAGCTCAATTTTTTCTCCTAAGCTTGAATCTTTTAAAGAGTTTTTAAGCTCGCGTAGAAATTCAGGCAGATAAACAAGAATAGACTGAATGTTTCGCTTTGCTAACTCATTTGCAATGGCACCTAAAAAATATGTTTTTCCAACGCCAAACGATCCATATATATATAAACCTTTAGCAGGCTTTCCGTTTTCATAGTTTTGTAAAAACTCATGAACAAGCGTTAGCGCTTTAGCTCGCCCTCGTTCCATATCAATATTCCCCATTTTAGCATCCAAAATTTCACGAGGAAGATGAAGGCTTTTAATAAGGGTTTTGTACTCTTTTTCTTGATCATGGGCAATTTTATTTGGACAACGATCATATTGTAAATCAATTGTTTTTCCTTGCAAAGTAAGCTTTGGCTCATATCCTTTCACTAAATTAATACATTGATCTAATGATGGACAGCTTTTGCACTGTTTACTTTGAGTTGTATACTCATACATCTTCATTAAGCTACGATCAATCATCTTATCGTCAATTTCTGCTCGATGTTCTTGCAAAAATTCCTGCACTTCTTTTTGATTTGTCACCATCATGCGCATTTTAGAAAGCCGTGTTTTAAAATCTGGCTTTTGCATTACTTTTTTTAAAGAACGATCAATTGGCTGCACTTTCCTCACCTACCTTCACTAGTTACAAGACACTAGCTATCGTATCGCTTTTTCGACAAAAAGACTACTCTTCTGACTCGCGATAGTGCTTTAATATCTCTTCCATTTTACGCTCTTCTTCTTTTATTTTCTCTTCATCATCTAGCTTTTCAACAGAATTTTCTTCTTTTTCTTTCAACCAATCAGGAACCATTTCTTTTCTTATAGGTTTTCTTGTCTTCTTATTTGTTGACTGCTTTTTCGTCTCTTCCCACTGCTGATATTCTTTATGCTCGTTCTTAGCGAGATCCATTGCTTCTTTTACTGTTTTAACTCCTTTTCGCGCCCAATGACTTGCAATTTTTTCTACGTATGACTTTGATAACTTCATATCTGTTTTAATCATCACGTAATAAATCAAAACATTCACAACCCCGGGTGTTAGCTTCTGCTTAAACATCACATCTTCAATAATTTGCAAATCTGCTTTTGAAGCTTGAGCACCTTGTGACCATCCTTCCAGAAGCTCTCTTGGCGAAATATTATTTAAAAGCGGAATGAGCTCATCTTCAGGATTTTGCCCTATTAGCTCTTTCTCTTCCTCTTTTAATTTATCAGGCTGTATTTTTTCGACAAGCGTTGGCAAACTTTCCCCTGATTTAAATAAATACGTGTTTTGTGCCGACTTTCGAAGATTCTCAATGTTGATTTCATCATTTTCATCAATTGCATCAATAACAACGTTTTTCATTTCTATCGGATCTATTTCATAAAGGAAGGAGATTTTTTGAATCGCTTCTCTCACTTCGCTTGTTAACGCTTTTTTAGGTACCATTGTATCACTAAGACCTGCTAGAAAAAGCTTAAAATCAAACGTGTGATCATCAAGTGATATACCGTTACTTTTTGCTTCTCCTACATATTTAAAGTTTTCTTTATTCGTTAGTGTGCTTTTTACTTCTTTTTGCACACTGCTTATTTCGCTCATATGTAGAGTTTGGAATGTGTCATTGAAAGAACGAGTAACGTCCTTGAACTGATCTTTTGACAGAGGGGGGTACAAGAAATGTTGTTTAACATTTTGAAAAACGTTTTTACCTAGTCGATTGTATAAATAAACGTTTAGAACACCATCATTAAAAAATTCGTGAGGAGTTAGCGGTTGTATTAATTCATAAACAAAAAGCCTATGCTCTTGCTCCTCCTTCACGAATGTTTTTAATAGACCAATTCCTTCTAACTTTTGACGCTCTCTATAGATTTCTGGAAGACCACACTGCATCATAGCCATTAAATAATGATGGGTGACTTCTTTTCCCCAGTGCTCTTTTTCTTTCAGTTGGCTCCATAATGTCATATACAAACTGTAGCCGATTGGACCGATAAGAGGCTGATAAAGCTTTGTAATAATTTGACGATCATAGTCATGGAGAATATCATTTGTATGAACAACATAACGATCAATAGCAATCAATTCTTTCCAATGTTGAGAAGTCATATTATTCGTACCTTTCTTCTCCGGTTATTTCTGCTGTTCTTTTTTAATTAATTCTTTTAATTCATCAATAAATACGTTAATATCTTTAAATTGACGGTAAACAGAAGCAAAACGAACATAAGCTACTTCATCAATCTTTGCTAAACGTTCCATTACCATTTCACCAATAAAATCAGATGAAATTTCAGATCCTCCTTGATTGCGGAGCTCTGTTTCAATTTCTCGTACTGTTTCCTCAAGTTTTTTTAATGGTACCGCTCTTTTTTCACAAGCCCTAATAAGACCGCGTAAGATTTTTTCTCGACTAAATTCTTCACGCACGCCATCTTTTTTAACAATAATAAGCGGAATTTCTTCTACTTTTTCAAAGGTTGTGAAACGATAATGACAGTATTCACATTCACGACGCCTACGAATAGCACGTCCTTCATCACTTGGTCGTGAATCTAAGACTCTTGTGCTATTTGAATGGCAAGAAGGACATTTCATATTCTCAGCTCCAACTTCTCACTTTTGTATTTTTATCTTATAGAACTTCTTTTATAAATACAAGGTTTATTACAAACAGTTCTACTTTCTACTACTTAGTTTGCCACTTATAAAAGGATATAACAAAAAAGAGGTGTACATAGACACCTCTTTCTACAGCTGTATTATTATAACGCATTTGCTTGATTTTGTTTAATTTGAACAGGACCCATTCCACGTGGAACTTCGATATTTTCACGAGTTGTTGCTCCTAGCTCTTCAGCAATGTAATCTGCTGCAATGTTAGGATCCATCTCTCCACATGTATAAACATCAATGCTTGCATAGCCGTGCTCTGGGAAACTGTGAATTGTTAAATGAGACTCCGAAATAATAACAACTCCACTTACACCTTGTGGAGCAAATTTATGAAAAGCTACTTCTCGAACTTCAGCACCTGATTTTAGCGCTGCATCAACGAACGTTTTTTCAATAAAATCCATATCATTTAACTTGTTAAAATCGCATCCCCATAGCTCTGAGATTACGTGACGACCAATTGTTTCCATACTTATGTTTCCCCCTTCAACATTTTTAAATACAAATTCCTTATAAGTCTCTGATCAATAACGCACGTTAACTACCACGGGGGAAAGTTAGTCCAAGGAGGTCCTAACCCTTTAAGTAGCTAGCCTGCAAAAGGCTTATAAGAATTTCACAAAACATAGTATACTTTGTTTATAATTTTTTTGCAACACATCTTTTTTAAATAAAAAAGAGAAATGCCACTTCGTTAGGATTTGTGAAGCTATATTTATTTATGATCTCATTTTTAAAATGAGAAATATTTCTATAAAGCTTTATTTCCAATTAAAATTATGTAAAAAAGCCCACCATTAAGGTGGGCTTTTCAGACCGTAGACAAAC
>NZ_JALAMS010000041.1:0-9372 GCF_026790145.1 Priestia endophytica
AGCGATTCGATCATACACGCCGAAACCCGTTAAAAGCATTGAGATAAAAATTAAGGTTCCCACCGTTGGATTTCCAGCCGTTTGTTCTGTAAAATTAAAATAATAGATATAAAACAGTTGAATAGCTTGACCAATAAGACAAATGATTCCACCTGTTAAAAAAGCTTTGATACAATTTTTAACGATGGGTCTTTGGGTTTCGTCTTTTTTTTGAAGCTCCTGGTATTCCTGTTGTACAGGTGTTAATTGTTTTTTTTTGTTATTTGACATACCTGCATCACCTTTTCTTTCGTTACGCTTGTTCCTTCATAAGACTTTTAATTTCGTCAAATTCCTTGTTTAGGATTTTCTTCTTTGGTTGATCTTTTTGTAGTTTTTGTTCTAATTGTTCCAATTCTAAAAAGATTTTTTGATCCGTCGAAACGAAAACTTTATAATCTGGATACGTTTTTTCTAGGTTAGATTTCACGTTCTTTTTGATGGTCTTTAATCGAAATCGATCAAACTGTTCGACTTTTAAGGCTACTAGTAGCTCCTTATCCGTATTCACGGCTTTTACTCCTGTAACTTCTTCCCTTTTGATGGTTTTTCCTTTTGCTTGATTGGCAACAGATTGATCGACTGGATGGTTTGTATGAACTTTGGCGATATGGGTATCCTGATTTTCCTTAGCTGATTGCTCTTGATTTCCAGTACATCCTGATCCAAATACGAAGAGAACGATTAAAAAAAGACAAACTTTTAGCTTTTTTATATTGTATTTCATGGAGTCATCCCTCCGTTTCATTTCCATAAATGAAAGTGTAAAAAAGGTTGGTTAGGTTAACCAACCTTTTCAGATTCACATGATTATTGTTGTTTATATTGGGGTTCTTCTTGTTCAATTTGTTGAACTCGTGGAGAGAGACTGTCAACAATCGATTGAGTTTGTTGAGCAGCATCTTGATATAGTTGCTTTGCCTGTTGATTATCAGTTGCTAAAGCAAAACCTTCAAAGCTTGCTTGTGCGCTTTTTAAACCAGCTAGTGTTTGTTTAACATCATTGATTACTGTCATGAATGATTCCTCCAAAAATTTAGTAACTTACCATTATAGGATGATAAAGAAAAATAGTTCTTATGCTTTTTGGATTCAACCATTTTATGTAAATGTTTTATATTTACACTCGAAAAGGCCTAGTGACAGGGTTCGTGTTCTAGTCTGTCATATAATTTCCACAAAAGGTAATTTTTGGATTGTTGTAAAGGTAGTTGGGAATCATTTTGATAAATACTTTTGGGAATCGATAAAACGTATTACAACAAGGCGTAGTCCAACATGATATTTCGTTACAAAAAATAAGGGTTTTGGTAAATGAACTCCTTAATTACACACCACATGATGTTTCATTACAATTTTAGGAAATCAAATGACGGAGTAGCGCAGCTACCCTGTCACTAAGCCGAAAAGATGGTTCAGTTTTTATTTTTAATCAGATTCACTTTCCTTCATAACTGTAGGATTTGAACAGTTACATAATCACTAATTCGATAAATAAAAAATGCACATAAAAGTTTGGGAATTAACGAGTAAAGGTAGTTAAGCAAACATATAAAAAAGCTCGTATACTTTCTTTTCTTTAAACGGATAATAACGACAGAAATGTTATCTTAAAATGAAAGGAGTAAGACAAGATGAAAACAAGAAAATATTTATTGGGCCTTCTATCTACAATTTTATCTGTAGGATTCCTTTTTGGTTGTAATGATAAAAAGGATGAAGCTGAGCCCGATCCAACTGAAGAACCTTCTGAACAAAAGGCAGAGAACGATCGCAACAACGGGCCACGAAATGTTGGATTCCAACCTGATGGAGATCGGAACAATAATGATAATTTGGATCTAGATAATGACAATCAAACACGGTTAGAAGTGGCTGATAAGGCTGCAGATCGAATTGCTAAACTAGGCGAAGTAGACACTGCGAATGTGATTGTTACAAACCGAAATGCCTATGTGGCAGTTGTTTTACAGGATGGAACCACAGGAGAAGTAACAGATCGTTTAGAAAAGAAGATTGCCGATCAAGTAAGAGCTACAGATCGGGATATTCGGGACGTATTTGTATCATCCAATCCTGATTTTGTGAATCGCATGGAAGATTACGGAAACAGAATTAATGAAGGCGATCCGGTAACAGGGTTATTTGAAGAGTTTACTGAAACCGTTCGAAGAGTATTTCCTAACGCTCGTTAAATAAGAGTGGTTGAGCATAGCAAGTCAATTTACTAAGTTCTAGAAAAGAGAAACTCTTGTTTATCAACGAGTTTCCTTTTTTAGTTACTGTAATAGTAGGACCAATACAACTTATCAAATCATATTTTTTTACCTTTTGTAGAGAAGTAAAAAACGTACCAAAGTTTGTTTTTATAGATGTAGCTGTAAGATTTGAACAGCTACATAATTACTAATTCTTTAAATGAAAAATGTACATAAAAGCTGATAAAGAAGACAACGATATAAGGGTGTTAAAAATACCATACAGGAGGAAACAAAAATGCCACAACAAATTGATACAAACCAATTAAAAAAAGCTGTAGCTTCAGTGTCACTTTCTAAGGGGCTTATTACACAAGCAATTGAACAATCTGCTGCGGATCAGCTACAATGTGAAGAGGCTTTAAAACAAGCTGCATCTGAGATAGCTCAAGCTCAAACGTTGGTAAGTCAAGTTCAATCGTCTCTTCAAACACAATCAGCTACACAATGAAAATAAAGTCCCACCTATACCGAAAAGCGCTGATGATAGTAGATCAGCGCTTTTCAATTATCTACTTAATTTGTTTATTATCTTGTCCAATGCATTTCACTTTTATTTTCATACACGTCACTTGATTGAATTATCTTTCATTTTCCTTTTATCAATTCTTTTCACCTTTTATAGAAGATAATTATGTATATTAAGCATTCTGATCAATCATTATGAGTTCCCCTTATGGATTAATTTTTCTGCAAAACCTAATAACAATTATGCTCTATTAACCTTCTGGGGAAAAGAGTTGAGACACGTTGATTTTTATCATGCAAACAATGAAGGAGTGGCTAATATACCACTTAATTTAAAAGTAAAGAATGATGAAAATTTATTTGTAGCTCTAGTCGAGAATCCTTTTACAATATTGGATGAAAAAGCACATAGTACTCTTTGGAATATTCAAACGACGAATAGAATTAGTGTAAGGTAATGAAAGATAGGTTTATATAAAGAAAAAACGACCTTCACGGAAAGGTCGTTTTTTTCTTTCTAGGCGAATCATGAGCAGTAACGTGATTTCTCACGGCTTCCCTTGTAGTTTGCTCAGAAGATTAGATATTATTCATATTAAAGAAAGAAGTTGTTATGTAACAACAACTAATACTTGTGGGAGTATTTCCTACATCTGCCACAAACGCCCTTGTTGCACTTCGAGTTATCTATAAGCCAAATACTATTACTCTGTATGAATAGCCTTGAGGCTATAGGAGAAAGCTTAAGCTTTCTTTAAATAGTAGTCATACTGATAGCAAAGACCGCCCACTATCTATAAGTGTATAAGGCGGTCTTATGTATATTCATTACATATAACTATTCTCTTTTTCACGACATTATTCTACCTTCATTCAAATGTCAAAGAAATCATCAACTTTGGCATTCTTATCTACTTTTCTAATAGCTGCCATAATCCTTTTAACCGTAGATACGTTGGGCTCTCGTTTACCTGAGCAAATTTGACTCATTGCTGTTTCTGAGAGTTTTGAATTCCTCGCCAGCCAAACTTGGGTTCTTCCTTCTTTTGATAACCATTTTTTTAACTTTGTTTTTTTGACTCCCATTCTTTACACCTCAATATTATGGCTCTATGGCTTCATTTATGTCCATTTCTTTAACTTTTTATACAGAAATCTTTAAGTTTTTGTACAGGACAAGATAAGTTGAACAACCTATGTAACATACAATCCACTATACCAACTTAGGAGGCGTTCAAATGGTTACAGTCCTGGGAACAAGCCTAGTGTTATTTACGGTGATTTATGCAGAGAGAAAAGGATGGGTCGATAAAGAAAAAGTAAGGGTGGTCATGCAGGTTGGAATGAACGTTGGTATCTTGGGGAGCTTGCTCTATTTTTTGTATACGCTGTCCTCTTTCCTTCCTTTCTTATGACCAGGGTTCCGACCAGGCTAGAAGAGGAAAAGGTATAGGTTCATGATGATAAGGACGGCATTTGGAAGCTTCCCTTTTTAAGGAACTATCTATAGAAGATAAAAAAGAAGGAGTGAGAAGAATGTGGGAGCTCATGGCGATTCCTGCTTTAACGGGGGCGGTAGCTTTATGGTGGGGAAGGAATACATCCAGTGAGGAACATCGAGTCGTACAGCAAACTTTTGAGCACTATCATATCCATATTAAGGACGGAAAAGACAAACGATATCCTCAACTTGTTCGAGAGTGTAAAAGTACAAAGCAAATTAAGCTCATTTATCGCACACCTTTAGCTTTAGAAGAAAAAACATTGGGAACGTTACAACAGATTTTATCTGTCACCTTAGATCAAGAAGTGAACGTAACATTTAAGAAGTGGCTGATCATTGAGATTTCAAAACACAAAATGCCTTCGTATGTGTCTTACCAAGACGTTCCCTATCGTAAAGGATGGATGGTCCCATTAGGGAAAAATCATCAGGGGTGGCATTTTCATCATGTTGACCATACACCCCACACCACGATTTCAGGGACGACTCGCTTTGGAAAAACGGTCATGATGAAAGTCATGATGACCTATCTGATCGAACACCATCCCAGGGATGCTCAATTCGTCATCATCGATTTAAAAGCTGGATTAGAGTTTGACCGATATAAGAATCTACAACAAGTCAAACGTATAGCCAGCGACCCCATAGAGGCCTTATATGCCTTGAAACAGGTACAGAAAGACATGAATGAACGAATGGCCCTTTTTAAGCGTCAAGGATGGTCCAATGTTGTGGACACTCCCCTCTCTCAACGTCTTTTTGTTTTGATTGATGAAGCCGCACAACTGACACCTGAAAAATTTATGGAGAAAGAAGAAAAGAAGACATTAGCGCAGTGTCAATCGATCCTAAGTGAAATTGCACGCATAGGGGGCGCTCTGGGCGTTCGATTGGTGTATGGAACCCAATACCCTACCTCGAATGTATTGAATGGTTCTATTAAGCAAAATGCGGATTTAAAGGTTAGTTTTCGACTGGGAAGTGATTATGCGTCTAAGGTAGCCCTTGATGCTTATGGAGCCGAAACCTTACCTTCAGATATCAAAGGTCGTGCGTTGATTAAAACGCATGAAGTGAAAGAAGTGCAAGTCCCCTACCTCAATCATGAGGAAATCTGGAAACGGATTGGAGGGTATGAAATTGCAAAACAAACAGTTGTGCCAAACGAGACAGGAGAAGATTATGTACGCCTTGGATAAGTTGGAATGTATGAGTCGGTCTCAATTGCAATCCCTCTTTCAGTTGAAAAGTGTCCGCAATGCCAATCGTGTTCTCTACAATATGAGTCCTTTCTTAAACCACAAGCGTCTTCATGAAAACGTCTATTATTTGTCTAAGAAAGGTCGTCAACACATTGGATCGGAGAAGACCAAACCTCATTTAACACAGTTAGAACATAAAGTGAGACGGAATGATATTTACTTGTATTATGGGTGTCCGAAGGATTGGAAAGTTGAACGCCCGAATGAATGGAGGATCCAGGGAGAAACCTATAAGCTCATTAGTGATGCTCGCTTTTCCCTTCACGGTGTCATTTGTTTTGTGGAAGTGGATCTCAAACAGAAGATGCTCGAAAATAAAAAGAAAATCAAATTGTATCATTCCCTTTTTCAAGCTTTAGGCCATCAACAAGCTTTACTCATCTTTTATACGACCACTCCAGTGAGAAAAGAAAGGATTCTAAGCTGGTGTCAGGAATATAAAGTAAATGCGGAAGTATTGATAAAAGAAGATATAGAATAGAAAAACCAGAGACTGAAAAAGTCTCTGGTTTAATATTAAATAAATAGTATATTTTGTAGTCCACATGTAGTTAATAATATAAATTGAGCTCTTTATTTATTTGTATCTAAAGAATCTTTTAATCTAGATTCGAAATGTTCGTTTATATAATCTTTGATAAATTCTTCTCGCTTAAATATATCTTCCTCTTTTCGAAAGAAACCTACTCTTCTAAAACGTTCACTCTCTGGTTTTTGATTCCATTTGTCTTTAGCCTCTTGTATCAAAGCTCTTTCCACTTTCTTTTGAAGAAGTAATAACTCTATTCTTTCTTCCCTTTCCTCTTGTCTTGTTTTAGATTTAGGTAATTGACTAATTAGTTCTCTATAATAACTCTTAATTTCTTCAGTTTGTGTAACAGCAATTTGTTCTGCTGCAGTTAAAATCTCTTTTTTTATGGCTTCTACGTCAATAACATATGGAACACTTGTAGAGTTTGTTTCGTAATCTGAAGGCGCAGTTCGTAAATCAAAGTAGTTATGTAAATCGTCAAATATAGCATCTAGAGACCATTTATTGTCCCTTTTATCTTTAATATATAAGGCTATATCCAAATCTGTTTGATCATAGACCTTTTCCCCATTATCTGTACGATTAATAAAATGAATTTTCTTGTCTTCAAGATTTTTAAACCAACCATCTACTGTATTCGTATGTTTGTTAACTTGTTTAGCAAAATCGCTGATTCTCCAATAGTTATCCATGGTAACCTCCTTTTGAAATGTAGTCCATATGTATTTAGTTGTCTACATGTAGTCTATACAAAAAGAAAAAAGTATTAATCACATTAAAAAACAAACGGATAAAGCTAATGTTTTGTGCTCTATAAGTGTTATATGCTGAACATGTGGAACACAAAAACTTCATAAACAACAAGGATATAGAATAAAGAAAATAGGGTTTGCTTAAAATACACCCTCAATTGTAGTCTACTTGTGGAATATAGTCTACATATGGTGACTAGATTATAACTATTACACATAATACATGTGTAATAGTAGACTTGTGTAGTCCATTTATAGACTACACACTACATGTGTGCCACATCTACAGAAAAAGAAACTATTAATACATCTTAAATTCTATAACCTAAACAAGGAAACCTTCGTTTATGCGTAAAAACATTTCAAACCTAATGCAAGTGAAGAATAAATGTTCAATTAGAACATTGTTCTTAAAGAATAAAGTGAAAATAAATACCTGTATCCAAGAGAATCTAAATTCTTTTAGATGAAATTTATTATAGTCTATTAAAATATCTAAAAAATTGATTGTTTAAAATGGTAGAGTTTGCTATAATAACACCAACTAAATAAGTTCGGAAAATAAAAAAGGCTCAAGACAATCGTAGTGATGCGCCAACATCCTACGACGGTCCACCGTGATCACTCCACGGTAAACACCTGCCTTAAACCTCTTGTTACTTATCATAATTTTGTACCTGTATTGTACGATATATTTTATGATATTTCAAGGGTTTATTGCATAATTCTCTTTTTTTATGGGAGGTGTGTTTACCGTTTAATAATACGGTAAACACACCTTTTTCGTTTTCCCATAATGAAAGGGAGAGAAAAATGTTGATTCTAAATTCTGATTTTAATTATATGCAGCAATACGACTCTTGTATTAAATCTAAGCAACAGCAGAAACAAATGAAGTACAAATTATTAGAGGTTGTTGAAGCAGTTTATGGAGAAACCTTTAATCGACTAAAATCTGAAACGAGACATGCTATTGATACTTTATGCTTTTTAGCAACAGATAAAGGATTTATCTATGCTAAGGACACATATTTTGCTCAATTACATAACCTCTCTACTCGCACTATTCGCCGTGTGATGAAAACTTTACAAGAAGCAGGAAAAGTAGTTAAAAAGCATCGCTCTTCATCCAGACATAATGGTCGAGGAGCAGCTGTATATTTCTTTGTGGATCACCCTTACTTTTCTATTTGGGCCCAGTATTTTAACTTTGATGTCCAAACAGATGTCCAAGCTGAAAAAGCCGAAAAGCCTTGTGCAAGTAAGACTGAAGAAGCAAAAAAAGTTTCTACCTATTATTTACCTAAAAATAATATTAAAGATCATATTATGTATAAAACCATACCTTTTATAAAAGGTGTTCCTAAATTAGTTAATCAAACTTTTAAAGATATTTTTAAAGATTCATTAAGAGATTTATATTTACGAGTTAGAATGGCTTATCATAAAGTACTTAGAAATACTTCACATTCGCTTTCTATTAAGGAAATCCATATTGTAGCTTATGAATCTATACATACTCTTTTTACATACCTAAAAACGGGCTCTATGAACTTAGAAGAGCAATGTAAACTCGTATATCGTATTGCATTTAATAAATTTAATACTTTATTAGAATGTAAAGAGAATTCTGGCGACCAAAATGTACCATATCAAATTGTACGAAAAGAAATGTTACCTGACTGGTTCAAAGAAACACAAGAAGTAGCAGAACAAGAAGTTTCTAAGATAGAAGATAAATCCGAAGAAGCTGAAATGGTTCAAATGAGAGCTATTTTAGCCCATTACAAGTAGAGTACATATTTTATTACTTTATCTAAATTATAATTCCTACTCTGTTTAAGAATATGAAAAAGAGAACTTTCAATATTCCTATAGAGCTAACTCTCTATATAGTCTACAAGGTGAAGTTTGTACCTTATTGTCTATGGAGACGATAAATAATGAATTTTTTATATAATCATAGCTGTAAATTCTATTCTGTTTTGTAGAGAACATATGGTGTACAAGCTATATATGAGAATAGCAGATATATGTTTTGGAGTAGATTTTTATCTAAGTGCGTCAGTAATAGTAGAGAGGTATGTAAATATAAGTAAGGGAGCAGTTATTTGTAAAAAATGCAGCTATTGTATAAATATAGGAAAATAGCTTCCTTTGGATTTCTTAGATCAGTATTAGATATATAGAAATCTTATTAAATATTATATTTGCATGTTCTACTATATTCATATTTAAACCAGTAATAGAGTTTAACGATCTAATAACATTTTCTATTTTAAGGGGTAATTTGTGCTCTATATAGAATTAGTGGAGCCCAAGTGGTCCCTAAGTAAATGAATTTTTATGTTTTTATTATTTAAAACATAATCAGTTAAATAAAAATAATTCCTAATTTATATATTTTTTATATAATATAGATGTTTTTTTATTTTATTTTAAGGTATTTGATTATTTTTATCCTCTATTTATAAAATAAAAACCTTATAAAATATGAAAACATATAATCAAGTATATTATATATCTTTTTTATATATTTTCATATTTTAAAAGGTTT
>NZ_JALAMS010000042.1:0-1312 GCF_026790145.1 Priestia endophytica
GGGACTGACCCCATGAAGTGAGACAAATAAAAAACACCTTTTCGTTAAAGATCGGATACAAATGACCGAACTATAACGTGGAGGTGTTTTTTCTATGGGAACAAGAGTAAGTTATCCAGTAGAAGTGAAAATGAAGGCGATTGAAATGAGGTTAGCAGGCGTGCCTGTAAAAGAAGTCATGGAAACATTACAGATTCGGAATCGTACCCAACTGAAAACCTGGATGAGATGGTATAAGAATGGAGAGGTGAAGCGACTAGAACAACCTGTTGGAAAACAATATACATATGGGAAAGGACCGCATTCTCAAGATGCATTCGCTCAACTAGAAGCAGAAAATCGATATTTAAAACAACAACTTGATATCTTAAAAAAGTACAAAGAATTGGAAAGGAAGTGGATGCGCAAGTCGTAGTCAAACTTGTAGAAGAATTAAAAGGAGACCTCTCCGTTCAACAAATCTGTCAGCACTTAGGGGTGCCACGATCTACTTATTATCGTTGGAAGAATAAGCGAGTAGACCCTCTTCAGAAAAACATCGAACAGAAAGTGGAAAAGCTCTGTCACCCGTTTAAATTTCGATATGGGTATCGAAAAATTACAGCCTTACTTCGACGTGAAGACCTACAGGTCAATCACAAACGAATACAACGTATCATGCAGAAACAGGGATGGCAGTGTAGAGTTAAGGTAAAGAAACGCAAATCCATCGGTCAACCTTATCATATTGCCCATAATGTATTGAATCGAACGTTTCAAGCTGAACGTCCTTTAGAAAAGTTAGTTACAGATATTACGTATTTACCGTTTGGTCCTAAACCTTTATATCTCTCTAGTATTCAAGATCTCTTTAATGGGGAAATTATTGCGTACTCGATTGGCGAACGTCAAGATACAGATTTCGTGCTAGACACCTTACGTCAACTCCCTATCTTAACGTCCCCCTGTACGCTGCATAGTGACCAAGGATCTGTTTATACTTCTTATGCTTATCAAAAACAAGTCAAAGAAAGAGGCATGACTATGAGTATGTCCCGAAAAGGGACGCCCGCAGACAATGCCTCCATTGAATCGTTTCACTCTTCTCTAAAGACTGAAACCTTCTACCTCGACAACTTAACCTGTACTACGACCGCCATCGTAAAACAGATTGTCGAAGACTACATGACTTATTATAACAATATCCGTATCCAAACGAAACTAAATAACCAGTCTCCGGTCCAATACCGAAAACTGGCGATTTAGATGGTGTTTTGATCCCTGTCTCAAAAACGGGGGTCAGTCTCCACTATACTTGGAGGGGATTTTTTAT
>NZ_JALAMS010000043.1:0-49534 GCF_026790145.1 Priestia endophytica
CATCTTATGTTAACTAGCTTTATATATCAGATTTATGTACTTCTATATAGAAAAGATTATTTTTAATTGTTTTTTAATTCCTATTATGTAAAATTAAAGATGAAACTATTATTTGGTAAAAGGAAAGGATTGTCTAAAATTATTATTAAAAAACATGTATTAATGTGTACATCTATTTTGGGGTTATCTACGTCCCTACTTATGAGTCAGAATGTTATTTCACCATTGTCATCTGAAGGATCAAATAAGGATGTTGAAGTTCACCTAACAGCAGAAGAACAAAACCAGATCGAACAAGAAAAGATGCTTAATACAGGAAACTTTTAATGAAAAAAGGGATGAGGATAGGTATTAGTTTTTCTATTTCTGTCATGGTTGTGTGGTCCCTTATCTTCATAAATTGGGAACATATATTTGGAACGAATAGACCCATTGCTAATATGAAAGCTATCTATCAATTAGAGATAAAAGGGAAAGATATACCTAAGACATCAAATGTAGATAATGACATTTTGTATATCGTTCCTAGAGGACATTTAGATACATATATTAAAATGATGAGCAAAGAAGGATATGTATTGTCAGAAGAAGATATACAACATAACAAATTGGTTTTCAAAGAAGGTCAAAACACTGTATCTATTAGCTATAAAAGGTTTGCTCGTAAATATACAATCATTGAGAGCCCATTTCTAGAAAAAGTTTAATTTATAATCGCCATATAAACCAAATAACCTCTTTGATACTTAATTCAAAGAGGTTATTTTATTTCTACTATTAATAAGCAGTGTCACGTTAAGTGGTTTTTGTGTATCCTAAATCACCTAAAAACAAAGTTTTTCATACAATCTTCTGCTCACTATTTTGTTGGTTTAATATAAGGAACAATTTGTGCAGTGGCCCCTACGGAAGCCCCGCGAATAAAGCTCTTATTTTCTAGACTTTTAAAGTTTTTAGTTTGGCCTGTCACCATGACTCCCAAAACTTTGACATCCTCAAACGGTTTATTTTTATTTGACTGTAAGAAGTTTTGGATAGTCTCTTCATTCCCATTTTTATCATACTCTTTAAGGGATTTAATAAAGCTATGGTAGGCCTCCTTTGGTGAACTAGATGGATTAAAACCATAAACCGGCATACCAGAAGGTCCTTTACTTTCATCTACAATTGGAGAGGTCATATACAGCCACACAATGTTTAAGTTATTAGGAATTTGTTTCTCAATTTCCTGGAATGTATAAGGTTTGTCAAAAGAAAGTGCAACTTCTGCTACATAATTGTCCATTTGTAAAATTTCCTTTAAATCATTTTGTATACTGTCATAATATTTTTGAATGGATGGATGGTAAAAAGTCGCCACTTTATTCTTTGTTTGTTTATCATATTCATAGAGTTCTTTACCTTCTAGATAGGATCCTGGTATTAACTCGTTATAATCAATATTAACACGTAGCCAATCATATGAACTTGTAAGCGTGCTCCATGGTATTAAATAGCCATCTACATTTTTAGAACGATTTGTAATAATATTACCGCCAAAAATAGAAGAATTGCTCGTAACCTGAGAATCGATTTGAATATTAGGTTCAGCAATTTCATTATGTAAAAAGAGCTGTTCATGAAGTTTGGTAGAACTTTTTGCAGCAAAGTAATTTCCTATTTTATAAAGTACAGGTAAAGTAATGAGTACCACAATAATTGAGATGATAATAATTTTTAGTAATTGTCGTCGCTTCGCTTTTCTTAAAGCATCTTTTAACGAATGTTCCATCTATGTTTTCCTCCTATTTTTGAGTGAATCGACTTACGTGCACGGAATAATTTTTGCTTCACACTACTTGCTTTAAGATTCAAAATAACTGCAATTTCTTCGTATGAAAAATCATAGTAATACTTTAAAAAGAAAACTTCCCTATATTCTTTTTTGATGTCTTTTAATAAGTAGAAAATCTCCTCTTTATTTAAAAGGGCCTCCAGTTCACCATCTGTGTATTGGAGCTTTGAATAAATTTTCTCTGTTAAGTGGATGTTTTGGTGCTCCTTCTTTCTCTTTAAATCAATGTACTCGTTAAGTGCTACTCTAAAGAACCATGGGCGAATATTGTTTTCTGTTAGGTCATCTAATAGCGTGTACACTTTGTAAAAAGTATTTTGAATAATATCCTCCGCGTCCTCTTTTGTCGATCCTTTTGCGAGTAAGAACTTTAATACTTCCTCTCCTAAATGGATAAGATAGGAGGCTAATTCATCTTCTTGTTTCATCCTTTTTCCTCCCTATACTTATACAACGAATAGACAACAACAAATGTATACACTTTTTATTGAAAATGGAAAACTCTAAAATTTATAATAAAAAAACTCAATTTTTATAGCAGTAATTAAAATACAACATAAAAAAACCGTCCGTAAAAGTATGCATAAACGAAATAAAAAGCACAAATTTGCTGCTGAACAAGTTTGTGTTTTTTTATTTCTTTCATGTTTTATGTAAGAAAGATCAATTAATAAGGGTTGATATAATAAGTTTTTTAGGGAATGCTACCGACATATGGGTAATAACAATACATACATTAAGGGAGCCTAGACCATGAGAAAGTTCGTCTCTTTATTATTTATATCATCTCTTATATTAATGGGTAGCCCTATGTCAACAAATGTAAAATCATCTGAGGGAAAAGTGGTTTACAGATACAAAACAGATTTTAAAGATTTATGTGTTTTTCTTAGTGTATCCAATAAGGAATTTGAAGAAATGAGAAAGAATAGAAGCATTGTTGAAATTGCTAAGGATAAAGGGATAAAAGAAGAAGTACTACATTATTTTTTAGAAAAGAAGTTCAATTCTTTGGCAGCTGCTTATGATAAGGGAGATATTGATTTGAATTTTATAATGGATTATGTCCTATATCTCAAAGAAGATACGATAAAAGAAATTCATGCTAAAAAGCCAGAGGATTTATAAGGATGGAAAAAAGCACAAACCCATTATTAATCAATAGATTTGTGCTTTTTTACTACCGTTAACATGTTTTATGGTGCGACAAGAAGTCGCTTTTATATAGTGTGGGTCACACCACTGGTTTAGACGCAAAAACTATCCCCGTCCAAAACTGCGGGTCTGGTAATGGCTTTTTAATAAGTTTCTTCTTAGTAAAAATCGAAACTAGTTATAATTCTCAAACTTAGCGTAATAGATCCCATAAATTCACCTGCAAAATGATAACAGTAGGAAAAAGTACAAACTTTTGATAAACAAACGAGTCTGTACTTTTGTGCTGCTGATAATCAACATTATGTGAACTAAAAGTGTACGTATTATACAGAAGTAGATAGAACTATATCAAGGATGGAAACATGAAGTGGAGTAATTCCGCCCATGATATAAGGGGGTATTGTTGTTTTGTTAGAATGTTTTTATCATAACTTTCAAGTTCTTAAATATAGGGTGGATAGGTTTCTTTATTGGTCTTGCTGAACCATCTCTTCTTTTACAGAAAGATAACTCCAGATTCCGTCTTCTTCTACCTCCAATTCTTTTAGTTCGTCTATTGAGTTCAGATTGTCGATGCTGTCTTGATCTGCTTGGAGCGCTTTAATGGTTTCATCGCCTTTATACTGCGAAATCGGCCCTTTTATATAATAAAAATTGATGGTATCAAGCTTTATATTTTCCTCTTGTTTAAAGGCCTTTAAAAAATGAACCATTTTTTCATACATTGCTTCGTTCGGGGATCCGTCAACTCGAAAGGTAATGGTCACAGGCACTCTTTTTTGATAGTTGTCATAATCCCACTCCCTACTTTTTAACATCTCAGCCTTTACTTTTTTTCCAGGCTCAGCCACGATGAGATACTCTGGATTCATGTCTCCAAAAGCTTTTTTTACATACGGTTCTATTTCTTTTCGAGCTCCAGAGCTTACAACGTTCAGAAGATAACTATCATTAATTCTCTCGCACTTTTTGTCCTCTCTGTTGTTTATCCCGCAGGTTATGTGATACACATCTTTTTTGCCTTTCTCTTTTATGTCTAACGTAATAAAAGGTTGCTGATCCTCGTGTTCCACATCCTCAATGCTGATTTTTTCCACCTCCATTTCATCTCTGTACGTTTTTACTTCGTATTTTAGTATTCCAGATTCCTTAATAATCTCCTTGCCCTCTTGACTAATATGCTGGTCTTGATTCACTCTGGCCATTAACTTCTCCTCTAACTTCTCTAGCTCCCCACTTTCTGCGCTCCCAGTTAAAAAAATAAGGGCTGAAAAGATTATCATTGCTAATTCTTTCATGAGATACCTCCGATAAGACGAATATTTTGTCCGTTTATTCTGTTGTGTTAAAATTTCAACCTATTTAAAGCTCCCGCTGTCATAGATAAAGCGCAATTTATTGCTGCAATAACATCCTCCATATTGGTTAAGGAAAGCAGTAATCGAAAGTTATAGAAACTTGAACAGCTATCACTTAGATATCCGTTTTTTAGAGGATGCTGAAGAAATCACGCAGCAGAGGATGATAAAATCTTTGTTAGCTACGATGGATCAAATCTTACCATAACAAAAGTTAAGAGAAAAAATTGATTTTATATAAAAAATCAGTTTGTATATGCTAAAAAAGGAGAATTTATAAACGAAAAACCTCGTTGAAATCCAGCGAGGTTTTTTCATTAGTATACATTATTTGTAAATTAATTCGTGGTATATCGTAGCTTAGGTCCCTTTACCTTATATAGTAGGCTGTTAGCTTCTTTTTCTCTTTAAAAGGAATTTTCAGTGCCCTCGCTATAAATTATCATCTTTTTTTAAAAAACTGTTTTACTGACATACTAATCTTATCATAAACAGAAATTGACCATCTTCATAATTTGGGTCCCAAAAACTTAACCAATGAAGGTCTTTAAATGTCATTTTAATGGAGAACATTTACATAGCTGATTTGATCATTCCATCCATCACCTACATAAGGGATGTCCTGACCGGGCGGGAATGTTTTACAAGGTTCCCCTCTAAAGCTATCGTAACAAACTTGGGTTCCACTACTAGATCCTGCAGTTTTCATGGAAGAGATGGTATCATTATCAGGTATGTTCCACTCAAATCCTACTCCTTGCTGAAACAAAAATCCTTGAAAGTTGGCATCGCTATAAAATTCGCTCACATTAGGCGCACTAGCTACTCCCAAATCTGAATTGGCTGCTTGTTCTTTTTTCCACTTATCAGAAAAGTTACCTTGTGCCTTTTCATAATCAGTTTTTGAAGAATAACCGTAAACCTTTCCATCTGTATCCACGATAGTATACTTCGCTAATTCTTTCATCCGATTGAACTTCTCTAAATCTTTATCTTTGGAATATTCAACACCATTTATGGTAATCATTTCTTTGTTTTCAATTATAACGTTATCATTGACTTTATCACTATTTTCAGCATGAGAAGCAGAGGGAAGTATAAATGAGAAAGCGAACATCATCGCAAAAACAAATAATCCGACAGCCTGAACTCTGACTAACTTGTCCATCATCATTTTTTCTACCTCCTATAAAAATTTTAATTTTCATCACTAGGTTACTATGCGCAAAATTCTTTTACAACAGAACAAATAGTAATTCATACCAATTAACTAGAAAGTATTTACAAGAATTATAGAATAGGAATTAAGTAATTGAACTATTGGGGGATACTTCAAGATACGTGTAAAATATGTTAAGGATAGATATAATATCCTAAAAAATGTTTATTGTAAACTTCCTATCAAACTTTATTCTAAAACAACAAACGTCTGTAAAAGTATACTTTAAGAGGAAAAAGCTCAAACCCGTTGTAATTCAATGAGTTTGAGCTTCTATTACTTCCTTGAAGGTAGATTGTAATAACTAGTTGTGTAGTTCGTATACATTCTAAAAATAGAGAAACCTACTGTTTAGAATCCAGTAGTTTTTCTATTATATAATTCTATGTCCTAAGGTAATGCCATAGAATATTATATAATTAATTTTAAAACTAGAAAAATAATACAATTTAGAATGTGATAGAAAAGGAGGGCACAACATATGTCTCAAAGTACCATTCCAAAGGCTGCCATACGTGGTACTGCTTCTGGAGTTATATTTATGAGTTTTTTTGGTACTCTTTGGTCCGGAATTGGAATCCGAGGGGTACAAGGATGGGGCTCTTTTGGTCTTGTTACTCTGTCATTATGTATCGGTATCTTATTGTTTATTGGTGCAATTAGATTAATAAAGAATTCAAATGAATTGTCAAATGAGTTGATTAAAAAGGATGGGGCTCGTTGGAAACAAACAGATGGTTTGGTATTATTTTTAGCTTAGAAGGTCTTTTGATTGCCTTTGCTGCCGTTATCTGTGTATCTACTGATCACTTACATTTATTTGTTCCTATTATGGCCCTTATCGTCGGTGCCCATTTCTTTCCTCTAGCTTATCTTTTTCAGGTTCGAATTTATTATATTACAGGTGCACTTCTATGCTTACTTGCAACTATTGTAATGCTAACTTTTCCTGTGAAAATAATAATAAGAGATCATCAAATCATGGCATGGTGGGTCTCTGTAGGTTTTGAATCAGCTTTAATATTATGGGGGACCGGGTTAATAGTTTGCTTTAAAGGATTTAGGATGCTTAGTATGGTCCATAATCGCAATGGAAATAGTAAAATATCCACGTGATTATAATATACTTTTCACTACCAATAATTTAGCTTATGTAAACTAATTTCACCTACCGTATACAAAAAAGAAGACCCCATTAAATGTCTTCTTTTTTGTCAGGATTTAAAGCTCTATATAATGCATCAGAAGCAGTCTCTACATCATAATATGAGAAAACATTCCCGTCAGCAAATGTAGTAACTTGAAAAGCGCTAGATTCTTTGCAATAACATAATTCCATTAAACCAGGGATAGTATGTATAATCGTGCAGTCTTCATATTCAATCAGATTATTAAGCATGTCTTTGATCTCGGTTATGCTCATTAATACATACATCCTTCCTCATTATAAGGAAACCTTGGGTGCGAAGAAACCAAATAATGTAGTTTACCTTCACATATCATACTAGATTATAAAAAAATACCTTTGAGGTAGATCTGTCATATTTATTTCTTATAATTAACATTATGTTAACTAAAAATGAATAGAGTATACACTTTTGAATTCTCAGGTAGTTGCTTTTTATTAATGAGTATTTGCTATTAGAACGACAAATTGTTAATATGTTTATTGGGTTAAAACCCATTTTTAATTTTCAAAGGAGTTCTTTACTATGATTATTCAATTCATTCGCTATAGATAATGAAAGGTATAGACTACTTTTAAAACCGACTCATATTTTTTAAAAAATATGCTGTGGGTTTATTTGTCTATGCCTTTTTCATTTATCTATAAAACGAATGAATGAGGTGTCTTCTTTGACTAGAAAGAATAAAAAATTAAAGAATGTACAATATGTAGGCAATTTTGAACACATTTTCAAGTGTCCTATTTGTGATTCATCTATGAGAGTTTGTGAATTTAAAAGTTTAATTTGTTCAAATAATCATACCTTTGATTTTGCTAAACAAGGGTATCTCAACTTAATGATTCATCCAATAAAAACGAAGTATAATAAAGAACTTTTTGAAGCTCGAAAAAAACTTATTGTAGATGACAGGTTTTTTGAACCACTAAGTCAAACCATTGTTAATTCTATAAATAAAGAAAGCCATGTAAAAAAAGAAAACATATCTATACTTGATATGGGATGTGGGGAAGGTTCTCATTTATCTACTACCTGTAACATGCTTAAATCTTATCAGAAAAGGAATGTCATAGGAGTAGGTATTGATATCTCTAAAGAAGGCGTCTTAGTAGCTTCCCGAAGTTATAATAACAAGGTTTGGGTGGCTGCTGATCTTGCAAATACGCCTTTTAAAGATAAACAGTTTGATGTTATCCTTAATATTTTGTCTCCTTCAAATTATGGAGAATTTAACCGCCTGTTAAAAGATGATGGAGTAATAATTAAGGTTGTTCCTCAAAAAGGATATTTGAAAGAATTAAGAAAAGCTTTTTTTAGTGAAGATAAAAAGCAATCCTATTCTAATAAGGAAACGGTTGAACGATTTAAAGAAAATTTCGATTTGTTAAGTCGTTCAAACTTATATTATAAAATGATATTAAATAAATCTTCTATACAATCGTTACTCAAAATGACGCCTTTGACATGGGCGGTGAAGAAAGACAAAATGAACTTATTTATGGAAAAGGATTTTTACAATATAACCATTAATTTAGAAATATTAATTGGTAAAAAGAAAATAAAAAGAGAAAGTTGAAATAATAAACAGAGGAGAGCTTTTAATAAGAAAGCTCTCCTCTGTTTATTACCGATAAGGTGTGTTATGTAAAGTTTATCTACTAAGGATTGTATACAGATAAAAGTACAACAAGGGTGGTTGTGTAGGTATAGGGGGATTTTCTATTCGGAAAGAAAGTATAAAAACAGGATAAAGAGAAATCATTTTAGATGAAAGAAAAGTAAATCATCAACAAGGGGATTAGTGAAAAAATAGGAGGTAATCCCACAAACCTATAGTAGTTATTGTAATGAACACACACAAATATAGGCCCGAATTTTGCAATTATCTTCTGTTTTGCAGGGTATAACTTTATTAAATGCAAAATCTGAGTCCTATAATAAAATTTATGTAAATAAACTTCGTAATATAATATACAGGCTAAAAAAGAAAAAACTCCTCATGCTTTTATAAAGTAGGAGTTTCTTCTTTGAAGAAGATAATTGTTCTTTTTATTTATTAAAAAATATGGACTTGTGAGGTGTTTTTAATCAAATTTTATTACAAAGCTACATTTAGAAAGTAGTATATATTTGCATCAGAATCGAAAAAGTAGCCTTGAAATGCTTTTCTCTAACAATTATACAAAAATATTAGTTTCTTGGATCTACATAATCCGGATAATCCGTAATTATGGCGTCAACTCCCACATCTAATAAAAAAGATGCGGCCTCTTGACTACGTACTGTCCAAGACCCAATTTTCATACCAAGGGAGTGAACTTGATTTACTAAATCTTCAGTAACAATTCCATAGCTTGGGTTAAAATAATCAGCATAAGTCGAAAATTCTTGTAAGGCTTGTTCTGTTGTGTCTGCACTTGAAGATGTTAAAACGCCAATTGGAACTTTGGGAAGAAGCTCATTCATTTTTTTCATTGATTTATGATTAAATGATTGGACAATTATTTTTTCATTTTGTGGTTTATCAAGATTTCGTTCTTTTAATTCTTTAGTTACATTTTCTTCAATCCCAGGATAAAGCTCCGGAGCTTTTAATTCTATTAATATTCCAACTTTCCCATGGTAACGATCAAGTATCTCATCAAATGTTGGGATTTGTGCCCCTGCAAATTGCTCACCTTTCCAGCTGCCTGCATCTAGGTCTCTTAGTTCTTTAAACGTGAGATTTCCAACCTTTCCAGATCCATCTGTTGTACGATCAACTGTCGTATCATGGATAAGAACTAGTTTGCCATCCTTACTTCTTTGAACATCAATTTCTATATAGTCCGCCTTCATTTCTACTGCTTTATCAAAAGCAGCAATCGTATTTTCAGGTGCATATGCTGATGCACCGCGATGGGCAACATTATCAACCTTTCTTAAATCCCCCGTTGTTTCTGCTGCAAAAGCCTGACTTAGTGGACTGAATAACAAAGTAAATGCTAATCCGGCCCCTGCCAATAATTTTTTGTTCATGTTCTTCATCTCCCATCTAAAATATGAATACCAATATTATTTTAGAAAAAGAATGTTGTTGAAGTATGTATTTATATTTACATCTAAATAATGATTTTGTAAATAAAAGTAGACATTTTGACTTAATTTTATTTACAAACTTACTATTTATTAGAAAAACCAGGATCTCTCTACTGTTTTTTACTGAACTGTTGCATCTCTATAGTTAAGTAGAGATGCAACAGTTTCTTAACTATATTGTTCGAAAACCTTATCCCTTATAAGCTAATATAAACAGAAAAAGAAAAAACGACCTTCATGCGAAAGGAGAAAGGTTGTTTTTTCTTCGTAGGCATATTATATATGAGATAGCAACTTGGCTGCTTCATAAGTAGCTTTTAGATTATAGGTAAAGGCAGTAAATAAAAAATAATAAACAAAGGGTTTTTTATTTGCTATATACTAAATAGTTAATGTTCTTATTGAAATGCATGTCTTGCAATGTCCAGAAATGATTGAATGGCAGGTGATATCCATTTTCCTTTACGTATACTTTTCCAGATGGTCTTCAAAAGCAGTTATTTATACTTATTGCTTATATTAACTAATATAATCTCTTTTTAAGTTAAGGTAATCCTAAGATGTCCGTATTGTTAGGGGTGTATCCCAGTAGACGTAGCATGGCTACAATTTGACCTTTATGATGAAACTCATGTGTAATGGAATGTAGTAGCAATTGATGAGGCGTTTTCTTGACAATACCACTGCCTGGCTTCCAGGAAAGTTCTCTTTCAATAACATCATCGAATTTATGACTAAATTGTTTAAATACAGCATCTACATATACATCTGCTTGTTCGAAATAGATTTGAATATCGTTTATCTTCATATTACTAATCACTTCTTTTGTTAATAAAGGGTTTTTAGTTTGTGATAATACAAAAGAACCAAGCCACGCATGATAACAACCTGCCACATGAATTAAAGAATCTCTGACACTTTGAAAACCGAACCCAAGCTCTTTTGTAAAATCTCCTTCGTTTAATTGTTTGCACTGATCTAATAAAATGTGTCTTGTTTGTTTTACCCAATCGTATTCTTGTTTTTTCATAACTATTTCTCCTATGTTTGAATATTGCGATTTTTTAAGCCTGTAATGTTAATTGTACATTAAATTGTGAAAGATAACCTTAAAAATAGTGTGAATTACACAGATTATCGGCATCTATGTTTGTATATGCAAAAGACATTTAAGTCTTATCTTAAATGTCTTTTGCAATGTTTATGTTATTTTTCATTTATCAATCATGATAGTATCAGCGTTTTTATCTTCAAAACAGAGATTTACCGTTCTTTGTTTAGCTCTAGTTCTATGTGCAGTTCCAGCTGGAATAAGTAATGTATCATTTGGTTTTAAAACGATAGTATCCTTATCTTCGAAGTCAATTAACAACTCACCTTCTAAAACCATAAATAGTTCATCAGAATTAGAATGGTAATGCCACTTGTATTCACCTGAAAATACGGCAATACGAAGACAGTGATTATTGACATCAGACACAGCAAAATTCACATGTTGATCTTTAATATTCTTTGTAATTTCCTGAAGGTTAATCTTTTCTAAATCTACTTTCCTTATCATTTACATTCCCCTTTGCCATTTTAGTGTTCTTCCTTTATTTTACTACACTTACTATGGTGTATCTATCATACCTTTCCAGTTTGCATAAAACATGGTATAAGTAGTAAAAAAACACAAGCCTGTTGGTTTCCAACGAAATTGTACTTTTTCTTTTCCGTTTATGTGAAATTTTACAGACTTAAAATCATATAGATTTTAAGTCTAAATCTATATGATGAATATTTATTATAAGAAAACACTTATTTGTAACCATATGGAAAGTATTTTGTGTTATCTTGTTATTGTTTCTTCCTGTTGATTTAAAGGAATAGAAGAGTGAAAAATAAATGGACATAAAGGTGTGTTTTTGATTGAGTAGAGGAACAACGTTGAAGAAAGAGAAGTTAAAGAAAGAAAAGCAAAATAAAAATAAAGGTACCTGGGGAGTGATAGGAGGGATTGTTCTCTTAGGCTTAGGGAAAATGAAGTGGCTCTTAGCCATTTTAAAATTTGCCAAGTTGTCCACTCTTATTTCTATGATACTTTCACTAGGTGCCTATGGACTTGTTTATGGATGGAAGTTTGGTTTTGCCTTGATTTATTTACTGTTAGTTCATGAACTCGGACATTATGTCGCTTGTAAGATGAGAGGTCTTTCTGTAAAACCGACCTTATTTATTCCCTTTATTGGAGCAGCCGTACGTATGGAGAAAATGCCAAAAAGCGCAGCGGAAATGGCGTTTATTGCGTATATGGGTCCCGTATTTGGCGTTCTTTCACTTGTTCCACCTATTCTCTTATATCTAACTACGGCATCTTCTTTGTGGTTGGTTGTCCTATCATTTGGTTCCTTGATTAACCTATTTAACTTAATTCCATTTGGAGGGTTGGATGGAGGAAAGATAGTAGGGGGAATTAGCACAAAATTATGGTTTTTGGGACTTATCCTTATTACTGCCTTTGTTATCTATACACACTCCGTTTTAGCTACCATTATTGCGATCTTAGGAGTTATTCACCTATGGTACTTCCATAAAAAGAATAAGACATTAGATAAAGATAAACAAGAAGTAACGGCAGCTCGCATACTTTATCATCGTCTTCAAGAAGTTAAAGAAGAGCCTCATTTATTTAGAGAGGCTATTCGTGATTTTAATCTTGAAAAAGATAGCTTAGTGCAATTAGAAGTGGCACAACTCTATGAGGAGTTTAGGGGAACTGTTCAAAATGTAAATCTAAGAAAACCGGTTGTAATAGAAGGGGAGCCATTAGATGAATTCGCTCAAGCTCGCTTACAAGAAGAATTAGAGGACTATGGCCTTTATCAAAAGGCATCGGAAACCTTCCTACAACAACTTGAAGAGTATCTGACACAAGAAGAAACCGATTTACAGTATGCAGAGAGCTACCGTACAACAAGTACAAAGTCGAGAGCCATAACGTTTATCATTTATATAGCCCTTATTATTGTGTTATCTGTATGTCTAGATGTCAGCAAAGAATTGCTCCATATGCATCCAGAAGCGCGAGAATTTTTTAATCGTTAATAAGACAAAAAGGAAAAAGACTATCCCACGATACATAATATGCAGAGGTAGTCTTTTTCTTTTGATGCATTTACTATTCGAATTAACAGGTCGTCCTACATATTAATATATAGGTAGTTTTTACTTTACATAACAGACATTCTAGGTACTAAAAAGAGCATCTAATTTATGATATTAGATGCTCTTTTATCTTTAAAAAATGCGCCCCAACTAATGACACTAAGGAAAGTTAAAACCAAGATAATAAGAGATTTTATGAATACCTCCATTCGTTGTTCCCTCCCTGTGTATTTTAAATAAATTTACTTCTTTAGATTTTACTTTATACGGTGGAAATCTTTTATTTTTATATGTATAACATATTCGCTTCTAATTCACATCATGTGATTTATCGGCAGAAAACAACATGTTATAACCTGCTTCTTCATTTGAGGGTTAAATTAATAAGTTCCTAATAAATAGGAGAAAATAAATATACCTTCAAAAAAGAGGTGTCTAAATATGCACTCAATCATTCAAAATTTAGATTTATCTGCAAAAGGCATTTGGTTTCCTATCTCTGTAGGACTTCTATTATTATTCTTTTCCCTTTTTATGCCTAAAAGAAGAATTAACTGGTTAGAGTTTTATATTACTTTTGGCGTTGTAGGTTATGTAGCTTGGATTTCTGATACAGTAGTGGGAGGCATGTTAGATTGGGTAGATCTAGGTAATCCTAAAATTACGGGACTTGGTGAATTTGCAAGCTATAGTTTTATCCCTTCATCACTTTCTGTTATTTATCTAAACTATGCCAAGAAAACTAACAAATGGATTCTTGTTCTTCTCTTTACGTTATTATCAACTTTAATTGAATGGATAATGATACAAACAGGGTATTTAAAAATGAAAAATTGGGGCTTTTTCGTTTTTTCCATCATTGCCTATTTGATTGTATTCAGTCTTATTCTTCCTGTTCACATAAAAGTGATAAAGAAGCACTTACTACATCATAAATAAAATTCTATATCTATGAGCAACCTACTCAAGATAAGTAAAGTATCACGCTTAAAAGCTGATAGGTAACAGAAAACACCTACTGTTTACAATCCAGTAGGTGTTTCTATTTTTGGACTGTATAAGATATTCATTTTTAGTTTATATAAAATATGTTCGAGGAAGTAAAAAAGCACAAACCAGTTGGTTGCCAATGCGTTTGCGCTTTTTTACTTCCTTTAGATATACTTTTTCGAATCTAAGAAAAGACGAATCATTTATGGAAGTGTTTGAACAGAAATTCTGTACTGAAATATGGGTTCTTTCTATTCAGCAATTGGGCCATTTAATGGAGGAAGAATCTTAAGGGAAATTGAATACTTAATAGAAATGATAGTATGGTATTTGAAGGGAATTGCACTTAAACTATAGGTATATGCTAGTTTGGTAAAATTAGTAGCTCTATTCAAAAATAAAGGCTGTAAATAATGAAAATATAAAAAATTTGGTGGAAGAAACAATACCTAAATGATTATAGGGAGAGAAAATGATGTGCAATAACGTAAAATCAAGAAGAATAATTTTAGATTTAGCAGTTACTTTAGATGGTTTTATTGAAGGGAGAAATGGAGAAGTTGATTGGTGCATCATGGATTCTGAAATGGGATTTATTAATTTCTTAAATCAAATTGATACTATTTTATATGGAAGAAAAAGCTACGATTTATGGGGACAATTTACTCCAGAAATTGAAGATACTGAAACTGAAAAAGAACTTTGGGAATTAGTTCATAGTAAAGAAAAATATGTGTTTTCCAGAACGCAAAAAGGGACTGATAATAAAGCAATATTTATAAATGATAATATTATTGAAGAAGTAAATAAATTAAAGAATAAGCCTGGTAAAGACATCTGGCTATATGGCGGAGGGAGTCTAATCACAACATTTATCAATTTAGGGCTTGTTGATGAATTTAGATTATCTGTGCACCCTGTTATTTTGGGAGAAGGAAAACCGTTGTTTATTGATATAAAAAAAAGGTTGAATTTAAAAGTGGTTAATACAAGAACGTTCTCCTCTGGTGTTGTGCAACTAATCTATCATATTAAATAGGAATTAATAATATGGAAGACTTGAATTCTTAATAATAGAGTTTTTTGAAACTACAGCAATATTGTTTCATGTATGTAGCAGAAATCGATTCGTCGCAAATTTTAAAGGAGGCAAAAACAGTATGAAAATCATAGTTACCAGTATATTTGTACAAGATCAAGACAAGGCACTAGAGTTTTACTCAGAAACGCTGGGTTTTGTAAAAAAGGAGGACGTTCCCGTCGGTGAATTTAGGTGGATAACGCTAGTTTCTCCTAATGATCAAGGCGGTACGGAGCTCTTGCTCGAGCCGAATGTCCATCCAGCTGCTAGAGAGTATCAAAAGAAGATATTTAATGAAGGCATTCCAGCAACAATGTTTGGTGTTACAGATGTTCGTAAAGAGTACAAACGACTAATGGAACAAGGCGTGAAGTTTACTATGGAGCCGACAAAAGTGGGCGAAGTCACACTGGCTGTCTTTGATGATACATGCGGCAACCTTATTCAGATAGTTCAGAAGTAACTTTATCGAATAGGATTTGGTGCGTATCCTGTAACGGTGAAAGAGAACGATTCTACATTCTTATTAGACCAATTATAATCTTACAAGGACTGCATAGTTTGGAATCTCCCCCTTGTTAGGGGATAGATAATGTTTTTATATCTGTCTTTTTTATTTGGGAACAACTATATCTCCCGATGACCTTATCTATGCGTCCTTCTATGGAGGATATTTTGATGAATCACTTAAAAGAAAAGATTGCGATTATAACAGGAGCAAGTCGTCTAAAAGGCATAGGGGCTGCTATTTGTAGAGAGTTAGCCGAAACAGGATATCATATATTTTTTACTTATTGGACGGATTATGATAAAGAAATGCCTTGGGACTTTGAATTAGATGAGCCAATGATATTAAAAGAAGAGCTCGTGCAAAAAGGGGTCAGAGTGTCATGTATGGAGCTAGATTTATCTCATCCTAATGCACCTGAAAAACTTTTAAATAGAGTTATTAAAGAACTTGGTCATCCCGATATCTTAATTAATAACGCAGCATTCTCAACAAATACCGAGTTTTCTAACTTAACTGCAGAAGAATTAGATAAACATTATATGGTAAATGTTCGTGCGACAACACTTCTAAGTATTCAATTTGCTCAAAAGTTTAATAAGAACAGGGGAGGGAGAATCATCAATCTTACTTCCGGACAATTTCAAGGACCAATGCCTGGCGAATTAGCCTATGCAACGACAAAAGGTGCTGTTGACGCTTTAACTATTACGCTATCAGCAGAACTTGCTCCTTTGGGGATAACAGTCAATGCCATAAATCCAGGACCAACTGATACGGGGTGGATGACAGAACCGATTAAAAGTCACCTAAAACCATTGTTTCCTTTCGGTAGGATAGGTGAACCAAAAGATGTTGCAAAAACGATAAAGTTTCTAGTGAGTAATGAAGCGGATTGGATTACAGGTCAAATCATCCATTCAGAGGGTGGGTTTAAAAGATAGGTGAAACAAAAAGTCAATTCTATTAGAGAAAGACGGATTTTTCGATTGAGGAGAAAGGGAAACCAAATGTTGCTATGCTGTTCAAGGTAACTTTTTCGTAACAGATTTTGATGGTAACGATTGGGAGTTTCCCTATACCAAATCAGATAGTGAAGTTCAGCAAATTGGGGCTTCGGTAGAGGTGAAAAATAATAAAACTCCATCTTTAAATTGTTTCTATTCTTAACACAGTTTACTAAAAAAGACAGAGATTCCTCGGTGTGGAAGCTCTGTCTTACTTTATAATATCTAATTTCTTAGTTCACACTACAAGGAGTATCGGCAGTGAAAAGGATTGGATAGCCAAGAGGATTGTTCCTATAACAATCGTTCTAGGAAGCATTCTAATGGTCAATTATCCTCATTCTCTTTGATGAGTAGTATAAATCAATCCCAGGCTGTTACAACGGAATTTCCGCCAGAGTATTTTGCAAGATAAAATTCGGCTTGATCACCATCGACATAATGACTGATATTTTTAAAGACATGACAACCATTTGAATCAAAATCATTACTACCTGCTGTTTTATAATAGAGACCTCTAATACCATTAGAATATACTGCATCATCTCGGTTATATGGATCTTCTTCATATAACTGATAAAAGCCTGATTGACTATTAGAGCTGAGACAAATTTTAAAATCGCCTCCACCTGATAGAAAGATTTTACTTTGGTTGGTAAATTCATCGCTCCCTAGAGAATCCCAATCGCCGCTACCATATTGTGGAACAGTATTTGCAAATACAGAAGAAGGGACGAACAACGCAACAATCAATGACATGACCAACACTTTAATTTTTTTCATAATTACCTCTCTCTTTTAATGTTTTTGAAATTTTTAACACATTTGTTCTGTGAGAAGTTATACCTGATTTTTTTCCCATTGTTGTTTTGTAATAAAAGGTTTGCTATTTTTGGGTTTTGGTTACCCTGACATTTAAGGTTAATACGAAAAACATCAGAAATATAGGCTATTGAATGAGATATTAGAGACATGCATACTCTATACAAATCTAGCTAATATGAGTATGAGGAAGATTATCGTCAATGAAAAGAATTGGAATATCCAAAAGGGTTGTTCCTATAACAATCGTTCTAGGAAACATTCTAATGACCAATTATCCTAATCCTCTTTGACTAGTATAAATCAATCCCAGGCTGTTACAGTGGAATTTCCGCTAGAATATTTGGCAAGATAAAATTCGGCTTGATCACCATCGACATAATTACCGATATTTTTAAAGACATGACAGCCATTTGAATCAAAATCATTACTATCTGTACCTGCTGTTTTAAAGTAGGTACCTTTAATACCATTAGATATTACTTCATCATCTGGATTATACGGATCTTCTTCAAATAACTGATAATAGCCTGGTTGACTATTAGAACTGAGACACATTTTAAAATCGCCTCCACCTGATAGAAAGATCTTACTTTGATTGGTAAATTCATCGCTTCCTAGAGAATCCCAATCACCGCTACCATATTGCGGAACAGTATTTGCAAATACAGAAGAAGGGACGAATAACACAACAATTAATGACATGACCAACATTTTAATTTTCTTCATAATTACCTCTCTTTTTTAATGTTTTTATATTTTGATATTTCTAAAAATTTTAACATATTATACATATCCTTTCATGAGAGGTTATACCTGATTTTTTCTATTTGTTGTTTTGTAATAAAAGACTTGTCATTCTGTGAATTTGGTTACCTTGACATTTAAGGATAATGCGAAAAACATCAGAAATATAGGTTATTGAACGAGATATTAGAGACATACATACTTATACAAATTCAGTTAACATAATGTGTCTTTTCCTTTAGGTATACTCTTACGAATGCGCCACAGTCATTTATTTAGAATATATAAATTTCAATTTCATATGAAAAAGAATTAGCTCTGGGGCAAAAGCTTCAGAACCATTATAAGTAATCTCTAAATCTTGGACATACTGGGACTATTACTCTAAAAAAGGTGTATGGATCGGTATGGAAAAGGAAAATTTGTTCAAAAGGAAGCTCTATCAGCCTGGTATTATGTTATTAAAGGTTAGATGGTACCTACGATACGACTTGAGCTTTCGTAGTTCGATGGAAATGATGGAGAATCTGGCTACCTTGAAGTTTTTGTACCAGAACAAATTTTTATTAACTGCTCATGGTAAAATGTAATTTGAAATATATAAATATGGGGTGCGAAAAGATATACACATATTTTTACTTCTTATACGATGGGGTAAATCATAAAAGTTCTTGTGTTGTCAATGAGTAAGCACTTGTTATTTGGAGGAGGTATAGTTATGGTTTTAAGTGTATTCAAAACGTACAGATCATCTCTTATTCTGCTTGTCGCCATTTTAATTGGGGGGATAGCTGGATATGCTGTCGGGCCAGACGTAGCAGTTGTGAAGCCCTTTGGAGATTTATTTCTTAATTTAATGTTCATGATTATTGTGCCACTTGTTTTTTTCAGTGTCGCTTCTGCGATTGCAAACATGAACGAAATGAAACGCCTTGGTAAAATTATGCTAGGTATTGCTGTTGTCTTCATCACTACTGCTGCTATTTCAGCGGTTTTAGGATTTATAGGAGCATCTCTTTATAATCCGTTACACAACGTAGATACTTCTGCCATTAAAGAATTAATGGGAGATAGTGAAAATCCAGCAGAGAAAACGACATTTTTAAATCAGCTTGTTAATACGTTTACCGTCCCTGATTTTGTAAATTTATTTTCGAAAGAACATATTTTACAATTAATTGTCTTTGCCATCATCTTCGGTATCGCTACGACGATGGCTGGAGAAAAAGGACAACCTATGGCTAAATTTTTGACTTCTGGTCAAGAAGTATCAATGAAAGTTGTTAAAATTGTCATGTACTATGCTCCAATTGGGTTAGGTTGCTATTTTGCTACTGTCGTAGGAGAGCTAGGTCCAAAAATCTTGCAGGGATATGCTAGGGCATTCATTCTTTACTTACTAATTGCAATTGTTTACTATTTTGGTTTCTTTACTCTATACGCATGGATGGCTGGTGGCAAAGCAGGAATTAAGCTGTTTTGGAAAAATGCAGCTGCTCCATCTATTACAGCTATTGCTACTTGTTCTTCTGCCGCATCTATTCCAGTTAATTTAGATGCAACGAAGAAAATGGGTGTACCGTTAGATATTGCTGAAACGGTTATTCCATTAGGAGCAAACACGCATAAAGATGGTTCTGTTATCGGTGGCATTCTAAAGATTGTTTTCTTATTTAGTCTATTTGGCAAAGATATGACGTCTGCTCCAAGTATTCTCAGTATTTTAGGCGTAGCCTTTTTGGTTGGCGCGGTAATGGGAGCTATTCCTGGAGGCGGGATGATTGGTGAAATGTTAATTATTACGATTTATGGCTTTTCACCAGAAGTGCTGCCAATCATTGCTGTCATTTCAACGATTATTGATGCTCCTGCGACACTGCTAAATAGTACGGGAAATACAGTAACAGCAATGCTTGTTACACGTTTTACAGAAGGTAAAGATTGGATTAATAAAATCAGGAATAATAATAGAGTCGCCTAAATGAAAAGGCAGGGAAAAAAGATTACTATCTGTTTTTCCTGCTTTTTGTTTTAAATAATAATCAATAAATGGAATAGTTCCTCTTTAGATACTGCACCAGAACCTTATAACACATATGTAAAAGTAGCTACAAATGCTTTGTAATAAGGTGTAAACACTAGTTAATATAAAATATGTTTGGGGAAGATATAAAACAAAGGTGGCTTTTATAAAAGCCACCTTTGTTTAAATTCTATATTTCTAGTGAGGAGTTTTTGTAGCAATACTGTTTGTCATATTATGTTCTAACATAGCTACATGCTTGGTTTTAGTAAAAAGTAGCCCACAAATGGCAATGACTAATTGTGTACCAATTAATACATAAAAGCCAGATGAAATATTGTCGTTTCCATTTAAGCTAATAATGTAGCCCATGATAGCCGGGATAAAGGCGGAGACGAAGTTCCCAAGTCCGTTGAGTATTCCATATGTACTTCCTACACTTGTGGGATCAGATAAATGTTGAACCAATGTTGGAATGGCAGCTCCTTGAATTCCCCAAAAACCATTGGCTAGTATAAGTCCTAAAATAATTATGATTATGTTGTTCGATGTGATCGTTAAGATGATGGACAAAGCAGTAGACAATCCGCCAACAAAAAATATCATGGTCATTTTTGTGTTGGCAATCCGATCAATAATATATCCACCCAAAAATTTGGATAAAATACTAAAGATGAATGGTAAAGAAGAGACAATGCCCATCTGTTTAATGGAAAAACCTTTTTCATCTAATAAATATGCTGGTAACCATGAACTGCTTCCCCATAGATAACTTAGTGTAGCGATTTCGATGATGAGTACCCATATAAGCCCTGGTGTTTTCAACGCGGTAGTAAAAGTATTAGTTAACTGCTTGACAGATTTTTTACCCTTATTCTGATGTTGTTTAGATGGTTGAATGAAAAATAAAATGAGTGGTAGCCCAATTAATATATTAAGAGCACTTAATATATAGAAAGATGATACCCAACTAAATTGATAAATTAGAAAAGTGACAATGGGAAATCCAATGGATAGACCGATAGAGACCCCCATTGAACTAACTGCATTTGGCTTTCCTCTTTCATGGGAGTTAAAGTGTTCATTAATGTACATCGTTTTTAAAGAGAAAAGAGGTCCTTCGCTCCCCCCTAGAATAGCTCTGAAAATCAGTAAAATAAATATCGAACCTGCAAGAGGTGAGATTGCAGTGAAAATAGCCCATAAAAGAATGCTAAGAATCAATCCGCGGCGATATCCTAAAAAAGTTTCAAAAATTGGTGTTATAAAAAAAGCTGACAATCCGTAGCCTATTAAAAAAATCGTCATCAATTGACCTTGCAGAATTCTATCGTCGTGGAGTTCAAATGCTCTTAAAAAATCATTATTCGTGATTAAAACAGAAACGTTTATTCGATCAATGTAGGCAATAATAACAATCATTAATAGTGCTAAAACTCCTAACCATCTCTTTTGTAATGAAATCTTCTTCATTAAAATCCTCCTCTTAAATTGTGTCATCAATAAATCTTTATTCACATTTCTCTATGTTGTTTTATATATAAAACTATGTTTTATTTATTTAATATATAATAGAATATTCAGAAAGTATAGCCAATAAAATTCTGGTGTAAAGTTTACATTTATTTGGAAGAGGTATGTAGGTTAAATCCTTGTTTTTCTTATTGAATTAAAGGGGCAGGGAAGTTTAATAAAGGAATGAATTTTATGGTAAATTTAAATAGAAATAAGTAAGGTTTTTGTTTACAATAGCAGATTTAGACAAGCATAAGCAGAGATATGTTATTGAAGGAGATTATTAGAGGGAAGAAAGGGGCGGTTAGATGAATTTTAATATGAAAGAAGCTACTGAGATTTTAGAGCGTACACCACAAACGTTAGAATATTTTTTATCTAATGTATCTGAAGGATGGTTGCAATGCAATGAAGGTGAAGGCACGTGGAATGTCTCAGAAGTAATTGAGCATCTCATTGAGGGAGAGAAAAATAATTGGATACCAAGGTTAGAAATAATTCTTCAGGAAGGGGAGAATAAACCATTTCCTCCCTTTGATCGATATTCACATTTAAACGAAAGGTCCGACAGATCGATTGAACAAAAACTGTTTGAATTTAAAGCGATTAGAATACAAAATATAACCAGACTTAATGGGCTTATTGAATCTCCCTTGTATCTTGAAAGAACGGGATTACACCCTGAGTTTGGTATAGTGAAGTTAAAAGAATTACTTTCTACGTGGGTTGTTCATGATTTAACGCACATTGCTCAAATTGTACGGGTAATGGCTGAGAGATACAGGGCAGACGTTGGGCCTTGGAAAGAATATTTGGGTATATTGAAGAGGTAATGATGACAGGAGAAAAAGTTAACTTCTATAAATAAAATTCTCACTTCACATAATTTGAGTTATCAGAAGAAATTAAATAACCTGAGTCCATATGAATATAGAACTCAGGTCGCTTAGGGGTGCTTTTTACTACTGTCTACTTGACAGGGGTCACTTCACTCAGTGACAACGAGTTTGCGCTTTTTCTTTTTGTTTATATATACTTTTACAGACGAGTAGTGAAACATTATTTATATGACCAAAACATGAAGTTTAGAAAGAGTTGCATATTTTGCGCTAGTATCCGTAAACCTATTATTAGAATATTGTCTATTCTCCTACGTATCGGTTTGCCCAAGCTTTTGATATATTTACTCAACTTTTCTCGTATGAACAAGTTCAAACATTAGATTCAATGGAACCGGCGTCTTTTAAGTGCTCATCTAGTATTGCATAGTCGCCGTGTTTATACGCTTTTAATCCTTCCTGAATGTCTCATTTACTTCTAACTCTTTTACAGTTTCTCCTTCAATTAACACTGGTTGATAATAGGTTTCTTTTGGCAAATTTTTTCTTCCTTGTAGCTTCTTAATGACCCAATCAGCTGCATCGCGTCCCATTTGTTCTTGGGGATGGGTCAATGTCGTTAGGTTGATATTCGCATTTTTGGAAATATAAGAATTGTCCTGGCCAATAATTGATAGTTTTTCTGGAACAGAAATATCAAGTTGTCTGCATACATTTGCTACTTCCAATCCTACTTCGTCGTTATAGCAAACAATTGCAGTCAACACGTCTCTATTTTCATTTAGGAATTCCTTCAAGTTAGTATATAAGTCCAGCTTTGTCTCTGTATCGAACGAAAGCACTTGCTCTGGCTGAAATCGTAATTTGGCTTCTCCAAGCGCTTTTATATATCCCTTCATTCGATACTTTCCTTGTAAATCATCCATCTTTGAAATGAGTCCAATTTGTGTGTGTCCTTTCGAAATCAACTCTTTTGTTGCAAGATAGCTAGACTGCACATCATCAAGACAAAAGAAAGGAACATCTAATTCTTCATAATGAGCATTGATCATTATGAAAGGAACATCTTGTTCTTTGAACGATAGGTAGTAAGAAATATTGGGATTGTATAGGTTGCTTTTCGTAGGTTCAACAATCAAACCATCCACGCCAAATGACAACATCATTTCCAAAGCTTTTTTTTCTTGTTCGACATCATTATTTGTACTAGCTAATAGTAGCGAATAATTATCCTCATTCAATCTCCCTTCAATTCCACGAATAATAGAAGGGAAAATATAATCAGAAATGTAGGTCGTGATTACACCGATTATTTTACTATTGGAATTTCCACCAGACTTGGATTGGTATTGGTTACTAACATAAGTGCCAGATCCTTTTTCACTTCTTAAGAATCCCTCTGTCGATAGTTCTGAAATGGCCTTTCGAACAGTGTGTCGGCTAACTTTGTACTTTTCTTGAATGGAGGATTCAGTAGGGATTTTTTCTCCTACGTTGTAATCGCCTGAAAGAATTTTACTTTTTATATTATCAATGATGACCTGATACTTTGGTTTCATTAAACTCACTTCCTTTATAGTTATTTGCGTTCAAATTTATTCGCTTGAGATATTTATACGTACATATTTTAACGTAGTTTTGAATGTTTTAAAAGATTTTACCTTATTTTCATATAAATCACCAAACAATTATATTTTTTTATTTGGGTTTTATGTAATGATAATCCCTTTTGTTAAAGGATTTAAAGGGGATTTGTGGTAGGATTTTCTTTATGATATTTGTAAGTATGTATAATATTTATATTGACAAATGTACGTACAAAAAATATACTGAGGTTGTTAATAAAATTAAGCGAAAAGGAAAGCGCTTCCTTTCAATTATAGATATTGAAACCGCTGTCAGGGGAGGGATTAACGTGAAAACGAATCGAGTACACATTAAACAAGCGATTACTAAGGGAGAAACTTCACTTGGAATTGAATTCGGATCTACACGTATCAAAGCAGTGTTAATTGATAATCGTTTTGAAACAATCGCATCTGGGAGTTATGAATGGGAAAACCTCTTGGAAGATGGATTTTGGACGTATAACTTATTGGATATTATCACTGGTTTGCAAGCAGCTTATAGTGAAATGAAGCAAGAAGTTGAACGAAATTATGGAATCACAATTCGAACAATTGGTTCTATTGGATTTTCTGCCATGATGCACGGATATATGGCTTTTGACCACACTGGTGAGCTACTTGTTCCATTTCGGACTTGGCGTAATGCAACAACAAGTGTTGCAGCAAAGGAATTAACTGATAAATTCCAATTCAATATCCCTGAACGATGGAGTATTGCTCACCTTTACCAGGAAATACTAAACGAAGAAAAACATTTACCTCGTATTGATCTTATTACAACTTTAGCTGGATATATTCATTGGTTATTGACTGGTAATAAAGCAATTGGCATTGGAGATGCTTCAGGCATGTTCCCAATTGATGAATCAACGCAGGATTACAATGAATTGATGGTGGAGCAGTTTGATGAACTAATTGCGAACAAAGGTTATCCTTGGAAGCTAAAAGATATTCTTCCTAAAGTTTATGTCTCAGGCGAGCAAGCAGGGGAATTAACCGAAATTGGAGCGAAAATTTTGGATAAATCACAAAACTTACAACCAGGCATCCCACTTTGTCCGCCAGAAGGTGATGCTGGAACAGGGATGGTTGCTACGAATAGTGTGAGAAAACGTACTGGAAACGTCTCAGTAGGAACTTCAGTTTTTGCAATGATTGTATTAGAGAAAGAACTTTCAAAAGTATACCCAGAAATCGATTTGGTAACTACACCAAACGGTAGTCCAGTTGGAATGGTTCATGCGAATAACTGTTCAAGCGATCTCAATGCTTGGCTGGGATTGTTCCGTGAATTTTCTGAGGCAATGGGACAAAAGGTTGAAATGAATAAATTATTCCATGTGCTGTTAAATAAAGCTTTGGAAGCCGATCCAGATGGTGGTGGTTTACTTAGCTACGGGTATTTCTCAGGTGAAAATATCACTGGATTAGAAAAAGGCCGACCATTATTTGTTCGCTCACCTGAAAGTAATTTCAATTTAGCAAACTTCATGCGGACTCATCTTTTTACTGCTTTTGGTGCTTTGAAAATTGGAATGGATATTTTAAAAGATAAAGAGAATGTCGCAATTGATAGCATTTTAGCTCATGGTGGTTTATTTAAAACCCCTGTTGTTGGACAAAAAATTGTTGCAGCTGCAATGAATGCTCCTGTTTCGATTATGGCAACAGCCGGAGAAGGCGGTGCGTGGGGAATTGCTATTCTTGCTTCTTACATGATGAACAAAGATCAAAGAGAAAGCTTAGAAGACTTCCTTGACAAAAAAGTCTTTGAAGGGGTTGATAGACAAGAAATTTATCCTGATAGATTTGATGTTAAAGGATTTGAAGAATTTATCGAACGATACAAAAAAGGTTTAGCGGTTGAACAGGCTGCTGTAGATAATTTAATTTTATGAATGGAAAACGGGAGGGATTGATGTGTTAGAACAACTGAAAGAAGAAGTGTTTCAAGCAAATTTGGACTTACCTAAACATGGACTCGTGAAATACACATGGGGAAATGCAAGCGCTATTGATCGTGAAAGCGGTTTATTTGTTATCAAACCTAGTGGTGTTGATTATGAAACGATGAAAGCTAGTGATATGATCGTTGTTGATTTAGATGGCAATGTTGTAGAAGGAGAGTTGAACCCTTCATCAGATACACCGACTCACGCAGTACTTTATAAGCATTACCCAGAAATCGGTGGCATTGTGCACACCCATTCAACTTGGGCAACAATCTGGGCTCAAGCAGGCCTTGATGTTCCAGCGATGGGGACCACTCATGCGGACACATTTTATGGTTCTGTACCATGTGCGCGCTTCTTGACACAGGAGGAAATTAATCGCGGTTACGAAGTGGAAACGGGTAATGTAATCATCGAAACATTTGAAGAGCGTGGGTTAGATATTTTAGCAGTTCCGGGTGTCTTACTTCATGGTCATGGTCCATTTACTTGGGGCAAAGATGCAAAATCAGCGGTAATAAATAGTGTGGTATTAGATGAGATTGCGAAAATGAATTTATTTGCACGAGAACTAAATCATTTTGCTGAAGAATTACCACAACGTATTTTAGATAAACACTATTTACGAAAGCATGGGAAAAATGCCTATTATGGGCAAAAGTAATGCAAACTATTAAAATATCAAACTATCAAATTAAGAAAAGAGGGTTATTATGTTAACAACAGAAAAAAAAGAATTTTGGTTTGTTGTAGGTTCACAACATCTTTATGGGGAAGAAGCGTTAGCAGAAGTCAAAGCACACGCACAAACAATGACAGATGCATTAAATGAAAGCGGTGTTTTACCTTACCGACTTGTATTGCAAGATTTAGCTGTTAGTGCAGATAAAATCACAAGCATCATGAAAGAAATCAACTATCGTGACGAGGTTGCCGGTGTTATCACTTGGATGCATACTTTCTCGCCTGCGAAAATGTGGATTCGCGGAACAAAATTATTACAAAAACCATTACTTCATTTAGCAACACAATTCAATGAAAGTATTCCTTGGACAACGATTGATATGGACTTCATGAACCTAAATCAATCCGCTCATGGTGATCGTGAATACGGGTTTATCAATGCTCGTTTGAACAAACAAAATAAAGTTGTCGTAGGTTACTGGAAACGAGCTGAAGTGCAACAGCAAATTGCAGATTGGATGGACGTAGCGGTTGCTTATAACGAAAGCTTCAACATTAAAGTCGCTCGCTTTGGTGACAACATGCGTAACGTTGGAGTCACTGAAGGGGATAAGATTGAGGCGCAAATTCAATTTGGATGGACAGTTGATTATTTTGGTATTGGAGATCTTGTTCAATACGTGAATGCTGTTAAGGACGAAGAAATTGATGATTTATTGGCAGAATATGCAGATCTTTATGAATTTGATTATGGTACTTACAGTAAGGAAGATTGGGAGAAGAGCGTAAAAGTACAAGCAAGCTATGAAATCGCCATTAAACGTTTCCTTGATGATGGTGGTTATAATGCTTTCACAACTAACTTCGAAGTTTTATATGGTATGAAACAGCTTCCTGGTCTTGCAGTCCAACGTTTGATGGCACAAGGATATGGCTTTGCTGGTGAAGGAGATTGGAAGACTGCAGCGATTGATCGCTTACTCAAAGTGATGAGCCATAACCAATCAACTGGCTTTATGGAAGATTACACATATGAATTAGCTGCTGGTCAAGAGTCAGTCCTTCAATCACATATGCTTGAAGTAGACCCAACTTTAGCAAGTAACAAACCAAAAATTATCGTATCTCCATTAGGTATTGGCGATCGTGAAGATCCAGCACGTTTAGTATTCGACGGTAAAGCAGGGGACGGCGTGGTTGTTTCAATGGCTGACTTCGGCACTCATTACAAACTTTTGATTAACGAAGTTTCTTTATTTGAGCCAACTGTTCCAGCACCAAAACTTCCAGTAGCTCGTGTGCTTTGGGACATTAAGCCAAACTTCCAAGATGGAGTTAAAGCTTGGATTGAGAATGGTGGCGGTCACCATACAGTTGTTTCATTAAATTTAACAACAGACCAAATTATCACTTATGCAAAACTTGTTGACTTAGAATACGTAGTTATTAAGTAATGTCTCTACCCTCCGAGGAAGTTTTGCTTCCTTGGAGGTGAAATATATATAAGGAAGAGAATAATGGATCAATTTTACCTTGCTAAATTTGAAGAATAGACATGAGAACCATTAGCGGGCTAATCAATTTATAAACCTCTTATTCATAGGAGTGAGTGTATTTTTTAGGAAAAATGAAAGCGCTTATAAAGTCAAAAGGAAACTATGTGATTTATGAGGAAACTCAGAAAACGTAAAGGAGAAATATTATCATGAGTAAAGTATCAAGTAAATTTATCTTCTTCTTTGGCTCATTTGCTGGTATCTTGTTTGGTTATGATATTGGGATTATTGCTGGTGCTGAAGGGCATATCCAGCAAGATTTTAATTTGAGTCCATTATGGTTAGGGATTGTTGTATCTTCTTTAATGGGTGGAGCTATCATTGGATCAATTTTAAGTGGTTTATTAGGGGACAAATTTGGTCGTAGAAAATTAATCCTGATTGCCTCTCTGATTTTCTTAGTAGGTGCGCTTGGTTCGGCGATTGCACCAGATAAAATCACTTTGACGATTGCTCGTATCTTCTTAGGGGTAGCAGTCGGTACAGCGTCTTCTTTAGTTCCTGCATACATGTCTGAAATAGCACCAGCGAATATTCGTGGGAAACTTTCAGGTTTGAACCAATTAATGATTGTAATTGGATTGTTGTTAAGTTATATCGTGGCTTTCATTTTTGAGCCAATTCCAAACAGTTGGAGATTAATGCTCGGTAGTGCTGGTATTTTTGCTATCGTATTATACTTTGGTGTGCTCAAACTTCCAGAATCACCTCGTTACTTAATTAAAAATGGTATGGCAGATAAAGCACGTGAAGTATTAGCTTCTCTTCGCAATTCAAAAGACGAAGTGGATGCTGAAATTTTAGAGATTAAAGATGTTGCCAAACATGAAAAGTCTGGTATTGGCCAATTATTCCACAAGAAATTCCGCATGGCTTTAATTATCGGAGTTGGGATGGCGACTTTCCAACAAATTCAAGGAGCAAACTCAATCGTTTATTATGCCACAAGTATTGCACGCAAAGCTGGTTTAGCACCGCAAGTAGCTGCTGGATTTACTGTTATTGTTGGTGTGATTTTCGTGGTGACAACCATTATTTTCTTACAATTTGTTGATAAATATAATCGCCGTACAATTCTTACTGTTGGTGGTGCAGGTATGGCTCTTTCATTCTTTGCACCAGCAATTCTTGGAGCGTTAGGAATGAATGAAAGCGTACTCAACTGGGTAACGTTAATCGCACTTTGCTGCTTTATCCTTTGTTATTCGTTTTCTTGGGCACCACTTACTTGGATTATCGTAGGGGAAATCTTCCCACTTTCTGTACGTGGAATCGGTGCTGGCATTTCATCTGCCTTCAACTGGACAGGTTCACTTGTCGTAGGACTTGTTTTCCCGATTCTTGCTGATATGTTTAGTTTAGGAGTCATCTTCTCATCTTTCGGCATCATTTGTATTTTAGGATTACTCTTCGTGCGTTTTGTAGTTGTAGAAACGAAAGGGCGTAGCTTAGAACAAATCGAAACAGAGATGGCAGCTCGTTCTGAAAAAAGAATTAGTTAAGGTAACGGAAGTGTAATAAGTATAGTGAAGCAGGATCAAGCGTAGGTGGGGGCAAATATATGGAGCTAAGTGGCATAATGGTCTCCATCGATACATTCGGTGCTTCAGTTCACGGAAATATTGTTTACGAAAAAGTTGGTTTCACAGCTGAAAATGTCATTGCAAAATATAAAGAATTAGTTTGATTGGTGGTTCCCACTATGAAATCAAAGGAGCATGCAACATGCTCCTTTGATTTCTTTCTTAAAAATGTTCGAAACGTTCTGTTTTGACCTTTGTTTAGCAGAATTACTGAAGAATTTAATTGTGAAAGGGGCGGGGGAAATTGAAATTAACACAAAGTTCATTTGGAGATGAAACCTTACTGTTTACTATTGAAAATGATAATGGAGTGATAGTAGAAGTTACAAACTTTGGTGCAAGAATCGTCAATCTTTTTGTTCCAACGGATTCAGGTCATAAGAACATAGTATTGGGATTTGACTCTATTGACGATTACAAGAAAGAAACATACTGTGGAGCAACAATAGGAAGAGTCGCTGGAAGAATAAAAAATGGTGAATTTTCACTTGGTGAATCACTTTACAAAACGTCTGTAAATCAATCAGGGAATACTTTACACGGTGGAACCCCGGGATTTGATGAGAAAATTTGGAGTTATGAAGTGAATGAGAAGGAGCAAAGCACCTCCATCATCTTTTCAACAAACTCGCCCCATAATGAGAATGGTTTTCCAGGGAATTTAGAAGTAAGTGTAACTTATACATTAGACAACTTAAATATCTGGTCAGTGAGCTATCAAGCCAAAAGTGATAAAGATACAATTTTTAATCCGACAAATCACGTTTATTTTAATTTAACAGGACATCCAAGTAAACCAATTGATGATCATTCTTTACAAATATGTTCAGAAGAATTTGCGCCAGTAAATACAGATACCACTGTAACTGGTGAAAAACGAAGCGTAATTGAAACGCCTTATGATTTTCGAACTCCGAAAAAATTAAAATCAACCTTTGAATCCATTGATGCAGAAGTGAAAAAGGTTCAAGGGATAGATCATCCATTCTTCCTTACCTGCGCAGAACTTGATCAAATAGCAGCGAAATTAATTAGTCCTGACGGGAAAATAAAAGTTGAGGTATACACAGAAGAGCCTGCGATAGTCGTTTATACTGCGAATATTGTGGAAGGTGTACCACTTATGCACGGAGAAAAATTAATTCAACACGGTGGAATAACATTTGAAACCCAAGTTGCTCCAGGAGCAATCGAATTTGAAGATTTTGGAGACATTATTCTTCTTGCAGATGAAAATTACGCTTCCCAAACAAAATACAAAATCATTTTTTAGGGATGTAGCTATGGAAATATGGAAGAGAAATTTCCAAAATATTACGCCGTAGATTTTTTGATTCTAATTTGACTTTAGTTAATTCAAAACTTGAGGTACCATCTGAGAACATTGAGGCTCTAAAAGTAGAAGAAACTCGCAAATAGTAGGAGAATGGTGTACAGTATTAATGGCTTTTAGAAGAAATAAATAAGGCCTCATTATTATAAGATGGAACCACTACATCAAGAAGAAAACTTTTTTTTCATTGGTGTTTTTTTTGTTTTTAAAATATATGTAGTATACAAAATTAGTTTATATAATGTTCGTTTATCGGCATCTATGTTTATATAGGCAAAAGGCATTTAAGAATCATCTTAAATGCCTTTTGCAATCTTCATCATCAGCTTTATATCTTTTTTAAGTGCTTGCACCAGAACCTATCTTCTTGTTCTCATCTAACGGTTTGTTCCATTTTTCTTCTACTGAAGGTTGAACTTTTTTTATGAAAAACGCTAAAATCACTCCAATAAGGGAAAGAACTGTAATAACGATGAAGGCAACATTTATACCATGAATCAAAGGATTTAGGATCTTAGCCTGTTGTGAAGCATGTTGTGCCGTTGTTGTCATTACCGTCACGATAAGAGCTGTTCCAATAGATGCAGCAATCTGACGCATTGTATTACTCATCGCTGCACCATGTGCAAGCAAGCGTTTCGGAAGTTGATTTAAACCTGCTGTTGTAGCTGGCATCATCACCATAGATAAGCCAAACATTCGAACTGCATACATAATTGTTATGTATGCAAACGATGTAGTGGGGTTGAGATTTGAAAAGGCCAAGGTTGAGAACGTAATAATAACTAATCCTGTAATGACTAACCACCTCGCCCCGATTTTATCAAAAATACGGCCAGTAATAGGGGACATAAAGCCCATGACAAGAGCCCCCGGTAATAAGGCTAATCCAGCTTCCATTGCAGTAAAATTACGCATATTTTGCATATAAAGCGGGATTAATGTTTCCACGCCGATCAATCCCATAAAACCAATCATCCCAAGAATAGTCGTCAGTGTAAAGATAAAAGATTTAAATACTCGGAATTCAAGCATAGGGTGGTTCATTCTCATTTGGCGGAGAACAAATAGACAGAGACTGATTATTCCTACTCCTAAAGTGATAATAGTCAATACGTCTGTCCAACCGTTATTACCTGCACTGGTAAATCCATAAAGTAAGCCTCCAAAACCAAATGAGGATAATATAATAGAGAATATATCAATTTTTGGATAGGTCAATTCTGTAACATTTTTCATGGCGATAATGGCTATAATTACATCTAATAAGGCAATAGGTAAAATGATAAAAAATAAAATGCGCCAAGAATAGTTAGCAATTATCCATCCGGAAAGTGCTGGCCCAATGGCAGGGGCAAAAGATATCACTAGGCCAACCAATCCCATGGCTGTTCCTCGCTTATTAACAGGAAAAATTAATAAAAATACGGTTTGCATCAGTGGTAATAGAATACCAGCGCCAATCGACTGAATGATCCTGCCCAGTAGTAAGATTTCAAAGGTTGGAGCAACCCCTCCAATCAGGGTCCCAACAATAAACGTACTCATAGCAGAAATAAAAAGTTGTCTTGTTGAAAAACGCTCAAGTAGAAAGGCACTAACTGGAATCATTACACCGCTGACGAGCATAAAGACCGTTGTTAGCCATTGTGCTGTATTCGCACTAATCTTCATTTCTTCCATAATCGGAGGAATGGCCGTTATCATAAGCGTCTGATTTAAAATGGCGATAAATGTGCCTGTCATAAGCAGGATAACAATTGATTTTTTATTATAATATTGAGATGTCATTCTTTTTCTTTTCTCCATTTCTTCCCTAATAAAATTCAAGGAGCTTTAAATATTTTATACTTTCTAACATTATCATGATACTACTATTTCTATCTATATAAATGAGCAAAATTTATTTGAAGCCTGGACCTTAATATATTAAATACAGTTTTGTTGTAAAAATTGTTACCTAGAAACGTAGAGAATCCGTTTCCTTTAAGTAGTTAGCTTATGAAAGTAATCCAAACAGTTGATGGATGAATCCTTTTGGATTTTGNNGTAACAACGAGTTTGCGCTTTATCTTTTTCCTTAAGTATCTTTTTTTATAGAATATTAGAAAGGTAAGGTTTTTAAAATAGAGCATAAAAAATCAAGTATTTTAAAATAATAAATAAAGGTAATTAATTAAAAATATTTGATTAAATTAATTAATTGCGTTACTATTAATAACGTAGTGACAATAAATTACTAACTACACTGATGTTTTTATATTATAATGCTATATCTTTTTTACGTTCACGTCAATGTTATGGTGGAATAAGGATTTTAAGGTTGGATTAGTAAAATAGCTTACAAACCCTAAATTAAAACAGTTTGTCACAGACTTGACACATTTCATTTTCAGGAGTATAGTGGGTTTGTTGTTTTTTATATCTAGTATATCGTTGTACTAAATTTATCTCTTTGTGGAATGCCAAACTTATAACACTTAATTATTGGTAAAGGTATACAGTTCTACTTACCTTATATCATGCTGATATACTCAGTCCCCTAAATGGTCACTGTAAGGATGAAATACTATTTTTAGTAGAACGATATACTAAGTTTTTATATCTAGTATATCGTTCTACTAAATTTATCTCTTTATGGAATGCTAAACTTTCAATACTTAAGTGTTGGTAAAGGTATATCGTTCTACTTACCTTATATCATACCGATATATTCAGTGTCATAAATGAGCATTAACAAGAATGAAATAACATTTTTAGTAGAACGATATACCAATAGTTTAAATGTAAGTTGTATCATCCACCTTGTAGTGTGAATACATTTTTAAAGCTTGTTAATTATAAGAGGAAGGCATTGAAGAAAGCGCTTTAGTTATTGGTATCACTAGCTTTGAAAGAGGTGAGGATATAAAAAGAAGTTGATACCAAAGTGACTTAGGATGTGTAAAAAACAAGAGTTAAAACCTTTGCTAAATAAAGGGTTTTTATATAGGAGTGAAAAAAATGAAAAACCCTTATATCAAATCATCTTTAGGAATGTATATAAACTACTTCATGCTCGGCATGATTAACATTATTATCGCCTCACATATGGAAAATTTATCGGAACGCTACGGTGTAACGGTTGCCCAAATTAGTTTACTTGTAACAGCTATAGGAATTGGTAAATTACTTGCTCTATTTTTTGTTGGTCATCTTGCAGATGATTGGGGGCGCAAACCAGTGATTATTGCAGCCAGTTTTCTTTATTTAGTATTCCTGATAGGAATACCTACGACAACAAGTTATGTACTTGCTTTTGTCTTTTCCATTTCAGCTGGTATTGCTAACTCATTACTTGACTCTGGAACATATCAGGCGTTAACAGAAGCATTTCCAAAAACAGCGAGTTCTGCTTCTGTATTAGTAAAAGCATCTGTAGCAATTGGGGCAACGTTAATGCCATTTATAATGGCATTTTTAGTTGCAAACCATATTTTTTGGGGATGGGCATTCTTTGGAATGGGCTTATTATATCTATTAAATGGTATTTATTTAATTTTCATGCCGTTCCCAAACCATAGATTGGTGTCAACGAAAGGAGGAGATGCGATTCAAACAGACTTTAAAGAACAGCCCAAGTTGCTTGGTAAAGGATTAGCCGTCATCCTAATAGGCTTCACTTCAACAGCATTAATTGTTGTGTGGGAAACATGGTTGCCGCAATTAGGGATCCAACTTATAGGACTTGAATCCAATCAAGCGGTACAATTACTATCTTATTTCAGTATTGGTGCTCTTGTATCCGTACTGTTACTAGCAATTATATTGGATAAGTTTATCTCACCAATTATGGTCGCAATCATTTATCCAATGGGTGCTCTTGTATCCATGCTGATACTGTTTATGGTGAAATCATCTGGCATTGTGTTAGTGAGTACATTCTTGATCGGATTATTCACATCCGGTATTTTACAACTAGCTCTAAGCATTATGATGAAACTTTTCCTTGCAAATAAAGCAATAACATCTTCGTATGTAAATATCGCTTCGAGCTTAGCTTTCATCCTTGTACCTCTTATTATAAGTGGTTTAGTAAGTTCAAGGGGAATTTCAGTGACATTAATATTCGGCATAGTTATCGCGATTATTAGCGTCGGACTTGCAGTATTTGTATTGGGTAGAATCAAAAAGATTTTTGCCTAGTTTACTTAATTTTTAAAAGCAAGTTTATAAAATATTTAAAGGAGATTTTCAACATGACAACAAAAGTACACGAAAAAAACATTGATGGAAAAACAAAATTAGTAGGGTTACTAGCAACACCAATCGGTCATAGTCTTTCACCACGCATGCACAATCTTGGTTATACATTAACTGGTTTAAACTATGCATATCTTGCATTTGAAGTAGGTAATGATGAATTAGAAGCAACAGTGAACGGTTTTAAATCTGCAGGTGTAGCGGGATTTAACGTATCAATGCCAAATAAAATGAAAGTATTAGATTATCTTGATGAGCTAGATGATTCAGCTAAATATGCGAGTGCAAGTAATACGGTAGTTAATCGTGACGGTAAATTAATTGGTTATAATACAGATGGTCTTGGCTATGTGAAAAACTTAATCGAGCACGGTGTAAAACTGGAAGGTCAAAAAGTAACACTTGTTGGTTCAGGTGGCGCTGCAACACCAATTGCTATTCAATTAGCACAATCGGGTATCCGTGAAATCAGTATTTTCGCTCGTAATGATGCGTTCTTCGTTCAAGCGGAAGAAAACGTAAATTATATTAACAATGAAATGAAAGAATTCGGTGTGAAAGCTACGGTCTTTCCATTAGAAGATAAAGAAGCATTTCGCCGTGAAATTGCAGAAAGTTCCATCTTGGCAAATGGTACAAGCCTTGGAATGAAACCATTAGATCATTTAAGTATTATAGATGACACTTTAGATGTACTACGCAAAGACTTAGTCGTAACAGATGTAGTCTATAATCCCCAAAAATCAAAACTTCTATCCCAAGCAGAAGAAGCTGGTGCGAAAGCAATTAACGGTTTAGGGATGATGTTATGGCAAGGTGCTTTAGCATTTAAATTGTTTACAGGTGTTGATATGCCGATCGGACAAGTAAAAGAAATCTTATTTGGAAACGACTAAAAATAAAAAACTACTCTAACAATGTGGGGAATTTTGGAAAAACAAAAGGAGAGATATCCATGACTAAAATTTTAATGTTACACGGTGTAAACCATAATATGTTTGGTAAACGTGATCCTAAACAATACGGCACAATTACATTAGATGAAATTAATGACAATATTGCACAGTTAGCAGAAGAGTTAAAGATTGAAGTAGAAACATTCCAAACAAATCATGAAGGTGAAATGGTTGAAAAAATTCATGAAGCTTTTTTAACAGGTGTAGACGGAGTCGTGCTAAATGCAGGTGCTTGGACACACTACAGCTATGCAATTCGTGATGCTTTAGCCATTTTAACAGTACCAGTAATAGAAATTCATATGTCAAACATCCATTCACGTGAGGCATTCCGTCATCAATCCGTTTTTGCAGAAATTGCAACAGGCCAAATTTCAGGATTTGGTGAAGAAAGTTATTTACTAGGTATTCGTGCAGCAGTAGCAGCTAGTTCTAATAAATAAATATATGATACGGAAATCATGATAAAAGTATGAGAGGAGAGTTGAAGAAAATGAAAAACCCTTATTTGAAAACATCAATAGGGCTTTACCTAAATTATTTTATGCTGGGCATGATTAATATCATCATCGCTTCAAATATGGGTAATTTATCAAGACTATACGATGTCTCTGTTTCCCAAGTTAGTTTGCTTGTATCTGCAATTGGGATAGGGAAGCTTGTGGCGCTCTTTTTCGCCGGAAGACTTTCAGACAAACTCGGACGTAAGCCAATCATTATTGCAGGAGGTTTTCTATACTTACTCTTCTTAATTGGCATGCCGATAACAACTAACTATTATTTAGCATTTGTTTTTGCCATTACAGCAGGAATAGCGAATTCCTTTCTTGATTCTGGCACATACCCAGCGCTCATTGAAGCATTTCCGAAAAATGCAAGCTCGGCATCGGTATTTGTAAAAGCGTTTGTATCAGTTAGCGCGACTATCTTGCCATTTCTGATTTCTTTCCTTTCGGCAAACGGGATCTTCTGGGGATGGTCATTCTTTATCCTTAGTATTCTTTATGCAGTAAGTGCTATTTATCTTATATTTATGCCATTTCCTAAAGTGGATAATGCCGGAGATGATAAATCAGAAGAAAAAGCAGAACTTGCCTCTGAAAAGCAAGTAATGAGGGGAAAACCATCCATGTGGCGGGAAGGTTTAGTTATTATCGTCATTGGTTTTACCTCAACTGCATTATTTGTTGTTTGGCAAACATGGCTGCCAGAACTAGGAGAAGGTTTTATTGGATTAAGCGAAAACACAGCTGTACAGCTGCTCAGCTACTTCAGCATAGGTGCGCTTGTCTCTGTCCTTTTGCTGACTGTTCTTTTGGACAAGTATATCAAACCGATTACGGTATTAATTGTGTACCCAATCATTGCCTTTGCAGCAATGTTGGCTCTTTTCTTTGTTAAATCACATCCTGTTGTGATAGTTTGCACATTTTTGCTCGGTCTATTTACAGCAGGACTATTTCAGTTGGCCTTAACAGTTATAACGGACTTTTTCAGAAAAAACAAAGGAACGACAACGTCTTACGTCAACATCGCAGCAAGTGGAGCATTTATCCTTGTTCCCATTATAACGGGTTCTCTTGTAGACTCTATTGGCATCAGCATGACGCTTGTTTTTGATATGGTGATTGCTGTGCTAAGCGTTGTGTTAGCCCTATATATTTCTTATCGCAGAAAAAAGATTTTTTCTTAAGAGATCAGAACAATTTATTTTAAGAAGATGCATGACTTTATTGGAAAACTTGGAGAAAAACCTATGGGAATAGATGTTCATTGAACTAACGCTCCATTTATTCAATAAGGTTTATATCAAGTACTACAATATAAGAGATTCAACCACTGAAAGTTTATAGAGTTACGAAAAAAGCCCAATTTCTCAATTTTAATGGTGAGAAATTGGGCTTTTTAGTTTTTTCTAAGAGGCTTCTCTTTAGCTTTATTTTTTTGAAGTTTCTCGAATGATAAGTTCAGGCTTTAGTATAAGACGCTGAAGTTCGCTACTTTCATTATTCATCCTATTGTACAAAAGGTTTGCAGCCTTAATCCCAATAGATCTTGGAAATGAAGAAACAGTTGTTAATGGAGGATGATAAAGTTCTGATTCAGGGATATTATCGAATCCGACGACGTCAATATCTTGTCCAGGTATGACACCATTCATTGCTAATCCTTTTATGACACCAAATGCAACTAAGTCATTAAAGCAAAAAACAGCTGTAGGTGGATGGTCATTCTCTAGAACTTTTAATATCGCCTCTAACCCGCCTTTCCGATTAGGCTCAATATCTATTATAAGGGATTCATCAACTTTCAAGCCTGCTATATCATGGGCTATATGAAACCCTCTTATTCTCTCCGTCCAAGTAGAAGATTGCTTGATTCCTCCTAAAAAGGCAATTCTTTTATGCCCCTTTTCTATCAGATGATTAACTGCCATAAGTGCTCCTGTTGTATAATCGATTCCTACATAATCAGAGTTGACATTAGCAAGTTCTCTGTTAGCAAGGACCTTTGGTATTTCAATTTTATTCAATTGACTAACCGTTTTTTCTGAACTTTTAGAGACTGGGTTAAGAATCAAGCCGTCTACTCTATGTTCTATCATGGTTGAAAGTAAATGGTCTTGCTTTGAAACGGAATCAAAGGTAGTCCCTAACAAAACTGTATATCCGAGCGCTTCTAATGTAGATTGTACACCTATTAAAAATTCCGAAATAAAACTATTAGAAATATCCGTTACAATCACTCCGACAATATCAGAACTCCTGGATCTCATATTCGCAGCAACTCTATCATAAACGTAACCCAATTCATTTATAGAATTTAAAACCTTTTTTCGTGTTGCTTCCGAAATACGAGGATTATTGCGAACAACTAGGGAAGCAGTTGAAGTAGAAACACCAGCATGTAATGCTACTTCTTGTAACGTGACTCGTTGTTTTTTTGATTGCTTCATACTTGTATCACCATCTTTAAAGTAGTTAAAAGTTCAGTTATTTTATATAATCACACACATGATAAGGTTATAGTAAGTCAAACCTGTTCTTAAAAGCCATCTTTTAAATAACAATCAAGAAGTTTTTAGGTTTTAATCATGATACTTATGTATATTAACTGATCTTACATTTTTTATAATTAAATTTATTATACCTTTAATTTGTAACACCTGCCTTGGGCACGTCCCTAATTTTACGAAAATAGGAATTTTCTCTTCATTCTAATTTCGTTTCATAATTGAGTGTAATCTATTTATTAGGGGGAGAGTCAAGTTATTTTCCTGAGGATACCTTTATATTAGAAAATGGCAAGCAAAAAGGGATCAGATATTTCACAATCTGATTCCTTAACTTTCGAGAATATAGTATCTGTCTTAGGGGCTAAAACACACAAGCATCAAAATAGTTCTATTTTGAACTCTTCATTTGCTTAAAGGGATGTAGCAACTTGCTCATCATTAATACAGTAATAAGAATCAGATTGTTATTTGGTGAAATATAGAGGTTTATATTCTGGTACATAAGGGTATTTATTGTATGTTGAAAAGAAGAGGTAATACAAGGTATCATTATTGCCCTCATTATACCCATAGCTGCGTATTTTTTGAATGAATGGAAAATTGTATATTATGTTTGTAGAGGGAGTTGTTGAATATATTTATTCTCATTTGTAGCTTATTACCCTGATGGTATTAGATTAGAAATCCGGAAATCCATAACAAAAAAGGAGATGAGTATAGGTCCGTTCGTTACATAAAGATGAAAAATTGCCCTCTATGTTCATGCCGAATCTAATAGAAGTATTTATCTATATATTGATGAAATGAAAAATATACACTCTATGCTTTACTGGCTGATTTAGGTAGATATAAAACATGCCTTACTAGGTTAGAAAAAGCCTTTCAAACCAAATTTGAAAAGCTTTTTTAATGAAATTTATATGTTTAATCCCATTTATGCTCCGTTTTCTTTTCTTTCTTCCTTCCTTCATTCCTTCATTCTTTCTAAAACTTTATCAGTATTATTAAGAACTTTTTGTCACACAATAATCATAAATATAAGAAGAACCATTCCTAAAACAACAAATCGAAAAGTTTCGGTGCGTACTGTTATAGGAACTTTTATAATCTGTAATACCATTCAATACATCTGTTTGTCTCATATGAAAGCTATCTCTAGTTCTAAAAGAAAAAAAGCAGTTTCTCTAAGCTATCATTGGAGAAAACATGAAAAATCGTTTTGTCCCCAGTTTGTCTGTAGTTCTTATTTTTGTATAATTGTATACCATGGAGTTGACGTAATGAAATGAAATTTAACAAGAAAAAAATTAACGTTGTAGATATTCAAAAAGCGAAGAAAAGCGTGTTTGCTACAGGAGTAGGAAACGCGATGGAATGGTTTGATTTTGGCTTATATTCTTATTTAGCTGTTATTATTAGTCAAAACTTTTTTAGTGCTGTTGAGAATGATGAGCTAAAATTAGTGTTCACATTTGCAACATTTGCGATTGCCTTTTTAATGCGTCCATTAGGCGGTATTATCTTCGGTAGAATTGGAGATAAATTAGGAAGAAAAGTCGTTTTAACAACTACAATTATTTTAATGGCTTTTTCAACATTACTCATTGGTTTATTACCTACATATGATCAAATTGGGATATGGGCCCCGATCCTCTTATTAATCGCTAGAATTATTCAAGGTTTTTCAACGGGCGGCGAATACGCTGGAGCAATGGTCTATATTGCCGAATCTTCGCCAGACAATAAACGTAATATGCTTGGAAGTGGATTGGAAATTGGTACGCTCACTGGTTATATATTAGCTTCACTACTTGCCAGTATACTCTTTATCATTCTATCTGATGAACAGATGACCTCATGGGGGTGGAGAATACCGTTTCTACTCGGCTTACCTTTAGGGCTCATTGGGTTGTATTTAAGAAAAAGTTTAGAGGAATCACCGATTTTTGAAAATGAACTTGCTAATGATGAAGTACAAGAGGAAAGTTTCTTCTCTATCTTAAAAAATCACAAAAAAGATATTTTGGTATGTTTTGTAGTTGTTGCCTTCTTTAATATTACAAACTATATGCTATTATCCTACATGCCTTCTTATTTAGATGAAATTATTGGATTATCGAGTACAGTAGGAACCGTATTAATTACTGTTATTATGATTATTATGGTGCCACTTACTTTAATGTTTGGAAAGCTCAGTGATAAAATTGGAAACAAGACAGTGTTCTTAATCGGTTTAGGCGGATTGACCTTATTATCTGCCCTCGCGTTTTATTTAATAAACTTGAATGCTTTAGTATTTGTTTCGCTAGGTATTCTCATTCTAGGTGTTCTGCTTTCAACTTATGAAGGCACTGTTCCTGGATCGTTACCAACGATGTTCTATACAGATATTCGATATCGAACATTATCTGTGACCTTTAATGTCTCGGTTTCCATATTTGGTGGAACTACTCCATTAGTTGCAACATGGCTCGTTCACCAAACAGGGAATAACTTAGCACCTGGTTTCTATCTAACAGCCGTGAGTATTATTGGTTTTTTAGTGATAGCATTTTTGTTCAAAAGTACTTCAGGAAAATCCCTAAAAGGTTCTTATCCAACCGTTGCTTCTAAGTCTGAGTATCAAGAAGCTGTTGAAAATCCAAAAGATTCGCTATGGTGGCAAGCAGAAAAAAGAGAAGAATAAATAGAATGAAAAAGCACCCACTCAATTGAACACCTATTCGAAATATGGACACTCAAACAAGAGCGTCTGTATTTCGTTTTTTTATGTTACTTAGTTAAATGAGCTGCTTTCTTACAAAAATTAAAAAGCTTGCCGGTTATGAAATCTTTTAATAATATTCTATTCTTCTTAAAGGAATCAATTTCATAAGCTAAGGTAAGCTCACTTCACAAAAGATGATTAACATCGTAAAGAGTATTGTTATAAAGCAATTTCTACTCATAGCATAGTGTTTTTTTTGTTGTCGATAAGATTTCTAATTTGGAGAGAACTACCTTTTTTCACTAAAAGGTAGTTTTTCGTATATTCGGTTCATTAAGAGTTTTAGTAATAAGAGTTATTGATCGTTACAAAGAGGCTGATTAGTTTAAGTTCGGTAATATTTATTTATTCTAGAGAGTTGTGACCTAGGTATTTATAAACGTTTTGTCGAAATAATTACCGGACATTAAAAAATAACTACAATACTAAGAAGAAAAATGGAGGTATCATATTGCAAACTATGTTTCGTTATAATTGGTTGATTAGAGAAAAGTGGTATCAATGGTGTGAAGATGTTCCCCTAGAAGAATTACTCCGACAACGCACAGGGGGAGTCGGGGGAATCCTACATACTCTCTTTCACATCGTTGATGTAGAATGGAGTTGGATTCGTGTACTTCAAGGTAAGACCGACTTCCAGGAAAGTTTTGAAGAGTATCAAAGCTTAGAAAAAGTTCGCCAGCTAGATCGAGCGTTTCAACCTGAGATAAGGGAATTTATAAGCTCTTGGAATATTGAAAAAGAAAATCGAATTCTTTATAATCCACAACCAGATGGAAGCATAGCTACTGATGCTTGGGGAGAAGTTATACGTCATATGATTGCACATGAAATCCATCACATTGGACAATTATCAATATGGGCTCGGGAAATAGGCAAAGAGCCTGTTTCCGCCAACCTTATTGGTAAAGGGCTTAATCATACATTGCCAAGTATTTAACTTTATAAGATCCATTTTTAAAGCCTATATCTCCCCATGTTCTTCGTGAATATAAGTATTATTTGATTTTAAAGATCCTTATAGTAGACATTTATGTTATAATAATTGATGTTTTAGGAGGTGATATAAGTTGGTGAATATGAGTATTTATCCACCAGCGTTTGCAGCGTCTCATGCAAAGCCTGTTATTGGAAAGGCGATACTTTGCATGGGGTGGACTTTAAACTAATCGCCCAATGACAATAAGCTTATCTCATTTCTGATAAATCGGCTTTGCACCTTATTTAAGTTCAATTTTTTACCAAAATAAGGAGCTGGCAGAAATGAAAAATGAAAAAGCTATTATGATAAACATGGAACCTTTTATAAGATGTGACCAATATAACTTTATTAAGGTACAAACAAAAAATCTCGTTCAAGCCCATTCAACGGTTAAAGATAAAGATGTTCTTAATGCGTTGAAATTCCATTCCCTTGATAAAGTATTAACCGTGTTTCCTGATATTTGCGAGAACCAGATGACTATCCTAGAGAAGCTGGTTGAAATAGAAGAAACAACTCAAGCAGAAAAATTTCTATCAAATCTAAAAGCTTATGTTATTCCGTTTAAACAAATAACGGAAAAAACAGTAAAAAAATTATTTCCTAAATCCAAAAAATTACAAGTTCCTCCCCTTAAAGATCTGGATTTAAAGGAGATTTCTTATTTGGGTTGGTACGATATTCGCTCAGAGAGAAAACATCTGATTGTTGATTACAATGAAAAGTTAATGGGAATACAAGGAACATTTAAGAGCAGTGTAGAGGGAATATGTGCTTTATGTAATGGATTTGAAGAAGTTGGATTGTTTATGTCAAAAGTGAAAAGTGGGAAAGAGACGTATACAACTAAAGGGAATTACATTTGCAAAGATAGCCAAAAATGTAATCACAATTTAATCACACTAGGTAAGTTAAATGACTTCATTGTACAGTTGAAAAAAAACTGAGGGACTTTCCCTCAGTTTTTTAATTTCTTTACTATTTAATTTTTATGATTTGTATATTATAGATGAAACTAGTTCACATAATGTCCATTAGAGAAAGTAAAAAAAGCATAAACCCGTTGAGTGACAAAGAGTTTATGCTTATCCATAAGCTATAATTTAGTAGATATTTTTGTATATAGTTCTTATAATTTATAAAGCTAAATGTAGTTTCTCAGGAAGCTATTACAATATTACTCCTGAGAAATCTCCGATCAGGACTTTCTTTTCATGTTGGTTTGTACATAAAAAGGAGGCAGGAATACATATTCTGTTATCCTGATTTTCAAATTACTCAATGGTTACGATGGAGTTGCTGTACATCGTTCAAGTAGAAAAATGAAATTAAGGGTAATAAAAGCTATAGTTAAGATTTGTTGGATAGTCTAAGGGATATTCCGTTTTTAAGTGTAGAAATGCTTATTTAATATGAGGATTAAAAATATTAATGCAATTTTTCGGGTAAGGTAGATCTGTTTCATTTAATGAATTTAAATTATAAAGTGTGAATTTATGTGGTAAGCCTTGAATCTAGTCGGTTACTTGGAAAGGAAGTGGTTTTGTTGGATTTAAATAAATATTTGTCAGGAAAAACTGCTCTTAATAATTACATTCAACATGTAAAGCAAAATGGTGCTTCTTTTCAAACTCATTATTGGGGAGTTATGCCAAAACATTATAATAATGATCTACATAAACATTCTTTTTTTGAAGTATGTTATGTAGCTGAAGGTGAAGGGACTTATATAGATAATAATTGTACTTATTCGCTTCAAAAACATACACTTTTTTTATCTAGGCCAGAAGTGTTACATCAAATAAAAAGTGAGAAGGGGTTATCTCTATTATATGTTGCATTTCAACTCATCGAATCAGAATCGAGTGAGAGTTGGATAAGAATCAGGGAGATAGCAAAACAATGCACTGATATTATTTTACATGATAAATCTGAAACCGAAACCGTATTATTATGGAAAGCGCTTCTGATCCAAGCGACCAAGCATGAAAATGTACTTTTTGAAGAGATGCTTTCGAATATTGCATATTCGCTTATTGTGTCAATACTCCAAGATTTTGTTGCTGATTTAAATAAGAGTGACCATAAAAATGTTCCTGAACAGTATTCTGTACTCCTTACTCAAGCGCAATTATATATTAACGATAACTTATCAAATCCTTTAAAACTTACAGAGGTTGCGAAACACCTCCATATATCTTCTAGGCATTTATCTCGTATTTTTGTATCTGAATTAGGAGTAAGTTTTTCAAAATATGTTCAAGACGAACGAATAAAAAAGGCAACTATATTATTGAAAAAAACAGATCTATCGTTAAAAGAAATTTCTGAAGAAACGGGGTTTATGAGTGTTCACTATTTCACCCGTGTTTTTACTTCTACGATGCAAACATCACCTGGGCGGTTTCGCTCTCTATTTGTAGACAGAAAGACAACTACATATGCTAGTAAATAATCTACACTTATTTCATGTACAAGAGTGCAAGAAAATTGTTTTTCCGTTTAGTTCTTAATGAAAGATGTCTCCAAAGTACAAAAAAGTGTCCCCAAAATGTAATTACTATTATTAAAATGTTCTATATAATGGACTATACAAAGGGGATACTTACTGTATCAAGGAAGGTGCTTCTTTTCACAAAGGCTAATCACATAGAAATGGAAGCGCATTCTTTATACTAATCGAATTTATGAAATGTCTTTAAAAGTAAAAAGCAAACCCCTCTTTACTATTATCTATCATTAGAACATACCAATGACGTTGTATATGGATATGCCTTTTCCATGCAACAAACAGAAAGGGGAAATTTATAATGCGTTTAGCCTATGACCCATCGCATTATCGCGATAATACAAATTTAAAAGATACGATTGATACAGTTGCAAGATTAGGATATGAGTATGTAGAGTTATCACCACGTAAAGATTTTATTTGGTTTTATGAGTATCCAAAAGTGGACAAACAGCTAATCAAAGATTTAAAACGCTATTGTACAGATGCAGGGGTCAAAATTTCTTCGGTCCTACCTGTTCAGCAGTGGTCTTCCCCAAAGGAGGAGGAGCGACAAGCTGCGGTGAGAAACTGGAAACGATGCATCGAAATTACATCTGAATTAGGTGTAGACTTAATGAATAGTGAATTCAGTGGGGATATAAGTCGCCCTGTGGAAAGTGAAGCTGCTTTTGTGAAATCAATGGAAGAACTTATGCCGATCTTTGAAAGAGAAGGAATTAAATTAAACCTTCAATCCCACCCAAATGATTTTATCGAATTAAATACCGAAGCGATTCGTATGATTCGTGCTTTGGACAAAGACTGGATTAAACTTGTGTATTCTGTTCCACACGCTTTCTTCTATGATGATGGCATTGGTGATGTTGCGCAACATCTAGAGGAAGCCGGTGATTTATTAGCACACGTTCTCATTGCAGATACCCTAAACCATAAAGCAGCTTTTGGGTTACGTTACATTGTTAATCCACCAGATGCAAAGGTCACGATTCACCAACATTTAAACCCTGGTGAAGGAGAAATCAACTTTGAGGCGCTTTATCAAAAACTAAGAGAAATGAAGTTTGATGGTATTGTCACAAACGCTGTTTTTGCTTATCCGGATCGTCCAGAGTGGTCGAATGACGTAACGTTAAAATCGATTAGAGAAGGATTAAACATCTAATACTGGTATATAAGTTTCAGTTCAATCTAAAAAATTACTAGAAAGTTGTTTCCTTTTTCTTTAAAAAATAGCTAACAATATTTAATCTCTTAAAAATCTGGGGCAGTTATTGAAACTGTCCCAGATTTTTAGATTGAGAAAGTTACTCTTTATTGTGAATAAAATATTATCTCTCCGTTTGCCTTTACTAACTAATTCATGTTCAACCAATCATTATTAAGAGAAAATTAGAACTAGAACTTTTAAAAATCAAGGGAGTTGGGATCAATGACTAAACGTGTTCGCTGGGGAATCTTAAGTACCGCACAAATTGCTCAAGATGAATTACTACCAGCTTTTAGGGATGCTACTAATGCGAAAGTAGTTACCATTGCTAGTTCTAATGATAAAGTAAAAGATATTGCTTCTAAGTTTGAAATCCTAAAAATTCACAAATCATATAATGAATTACTAGAAGATTCGGATATTGATGCAGTTTATATTCCATTACCTAATTCCCTTCATTCTCAATGAGTAAAAAGAGCTGCAGAAAAAGGAAAGCATGTATTGTGTGAGAAACCAGCGGCATTAAATGCAAGAGAAGCGGAAGAAATGATAGAAACATGTAAGAAAAATAATGTTATGTTTATGGAAGGCTTTATGTATCAATTTCACCCTCAACACCAAAGAGTAAAAGAAATTTTGACATCTGGGGAAATTGGTAAGGTGAAAATAATGAAGGTCAGTTTATCATTTTATCTTGAAAACCATGCTGAAAACATACGTATGCGACCAGATCTAGGTGGGGAAGTCTTTATGATGTTGGGGGTTATTGTATTCACTCCATTAGAAACATTTTAAATGCCGAGCCTAGTCGAGTTTTTGCATCACAACAAAAGGACGTTGAAGGTCAAGTAGATATGTCTGTAGTATGTTTCATGGAATTTTATAATGGAATGACAGCAGTATTTGATGCTGCAATGGATCGGGCACAAATAGATTCTTATGAAATCATTGGAACAAAAGGTAGTATTCGAGTGCCAAAAGCTTTTATACCTCAAATGTATAATGGTGAAGCCCAGATAATAGTTAATAAAACAGATGGAGCTTATAGCGAGGAAAAAGTGTTGGGTCACCAATATATCCTTGAAGTTGAATACTTTTCTCAATGTGTATTGAATGGAGAAATACCAAGATCTATGATGGAAGATACAATTGAAAATGTGAAAGTTATTGAAGCTTGTTTTAAATCTATTGAAAAAGAAACCTTTATAGACATTTAATTATGAACTTATACTTATGACAGAAGAAACTGAATTTATTTAAAACAATTCTAATCTTTCTTTATCTATGAAATTTTGCTTCTTGATATATAGTAAGAAATAACACATTTTATAAGCGGAAAAGGCCTTGATTAAATAAATCTAAGGTCTTTTTTATCGCTCATTAAAATTTTTAAAAATCTAGAATGATGTAGACGATATATTTCTTCAATTCTTCATAGAAGCATACAATTAGAGTATCTAAAACAGTTAAGACTATAAAAAAGGAGATAAACCGAAAGATGAGGAAAATACCAAGGTATAATGGTCAAACCTAGATAGAATCCAATAGGTAAAACATCATTTTCCTCTTCCTTTTTCTCCTTATCAATGTGTCTTTCCATTTAAGAAATGTACGAATGACCCTTAAATAGATAAATTTTGTCCACTCTTTGTTTAAAGCTACTTTAATATTTTTCGGTTTAAAATATTTTCTAACAAGGACCAAGCTTCATAACAGTTTGGTCCTGTGATGAAAGGTTCAAACCCATAGTTTAAGTACATATTGATAGCTTGATAACTCGTAGTTTGCGATGTAAGATAGGCTTTTGAATGATGATGAGCCAAAATATTCATAGCTGCACTAAGTAAAGGTTTTGAAAGTTTCGCCCCTTGATATTCAGGAGCGACACCTACCCAATGTATTCTACCCCATATTTCCCCATTACCATTTAAGTCGCCATACCAAGCTGTTGTTGTTCCAAGCACTTCTCCATTTTTATTTTCAATGAAAACACACCGCATGGACATCTCATCAATATATGGTCCAAATTCTTTATTGAAGTGTTCTAGTGCAGCTTTCTCGTTTTTAAATTCATCTACACTTGTTTCAATCTTAGCCCAATTATCCTCGTCACCTTTTTCAAATAACCTAATTTGAAATCCAGTTGGAAGCGAATATTGAGGAATATCCAATAACTTCTTTCTCACCATTTTAAGTGGAATTCTTTTCATTAAAATCATCTCCTTATAGGGGTTAATTGGAAGCTATGTAAAAGTCACCACGTACTTTTTAAGTATAGTTTAAGTTAAGCCTGTTTGTTTTTATTTTGTGAGAGTAATTTCTCAAAAATCTTTGCAACAGAACCATTTAAGTTGCTCTACAAATGTAATTGTAAGTTTTAATTAAATCGCCAGAAATGAACTAAATAGATTAAGAATCAGAGCCATTTCTAATTATGATATGTTAAATGAACAATGAAAAACTTATCGATTAAAAAAATCCAGCTTTCTATGTAAGGGACTGACCCCATGAAGTGAGACAAATAAAAAACACCTTTTCGTTAAAGATCGGATACAAATGACCGAACTATAACGTGGAGGTGTTTTTTCTATGGGACCAAGAGT
>NZ_JALAMS010000044.1:0-48126 GCF_026790145.1 Priestia endophytica
CTCATCTTTTATAGGAAAATGAGATTTATTCAAACTGGAGCCCACTCTTTTTATATGGGGGATGAAGAGCAAGTAGACTTTATAATGGTCAAAACACTCGTATAACTTCTTTTGAGAGGAGAAGTGGCTGATTATGTATATTCCAAAATATTTTAGGGTCACAAATGTTGATGAAATATGGGAATTTGTTCAAGAAAACTCCTTTGGCACGTTGGTCACAACAAAACAGGGGAAACCCATTGCCACTCATTTGCCCTTGCAGTTAGTGAAAGAAGGAGATACTTACTATATAACAGGGCATGTCGCTTATGGGAACCCTCAATGGAGAACATTTGAAACCTATGAAAATGTATTGGTGATGTTCCAAGGACCACACGCTTATATCTCTTCTTCTTGGTACAAGCAGGAAAATGTGCCAACATGGAACTATCAAGCTGTACATGTATATGATACAGCTTGCATTTTGAACGAAGAAGAGTTAAAACAGGACCTGACAAAGTTGTTGCAAAAATACGAAAAACATCGTAAGAATCCTGTTTTATGGGATAAGCTTTCTCCTGAAGTTTTAGAAAAAGAACTAAAAGGGATTGTTGGATTTAAGATTAAAGTACAAGAAATTCAAGCTGCTCATAAACTAAGTCAAAATCACAATGAAGAGGACTATCAGAATATTGTTAATAACCTCTATAAAGAAAAGGATTTGAATTCTCAACAAATGGCACAGTTGATGGAGAGGAAGTTAAAAAAGGATAAATAAGTATTATGTTTCTTTTTTAAAGATTTTTTCTTTCTTAGATGAAGTTTATCAAGAAGCGTACTTAAATGATAAATAATTTTTCCATAAGAAAACCAGAGGAACCCGAAATGTCCCTCTGGTTTTTTATAAAATATTAAGACTAGCATTTCGTAGGAACTAAAGGACATTACATATTAGTCATATAAAATATGTAGCGCCCTTTTATTTATCTATCTTTTTTTAATTTAGGTCTTGATAAAATTTTATCAGGTAGATCAGCATATTCATACACTTTACTTAAATCTAAATTTGCATATTTATTTTCTTTATTACCTATAATATCTTTAAGACCTCTAATGCTAACTGCATGTTGACTACTCCTGATATAAAGGTCGAACAAAAAATGCCCTCTCAAATGAGAAGGGCTTTTTCCGTGCTCATGGATATACAAAACGAAAGTACCATGTGGGTAGCTATCCCGGAAGGTCCATAACCTTCTATACAAATATATAAGTTAATTTAAAAAATAGACATAATTTAAATAAAAAAAGAACCCTCTTGCGATGAAAAGAGGGTAGGAATAGATGGTCTAGGAAACCGTATTATTTCAGCTTAATGGGAATCGGTTCGTGTTATTATATGGGGTTTTCAAGTAAATGTGCAAGGACCGTATATAAAACGGGTAGGTAGCCTATACTATAAAAGAACCTTCAACATTTCTGAAGCTGTTCTGCTGACGAAAACCAAAAAGCCCCTACTCGCAATGAGCAGGGGCTTTAATAATGACGAATATTTACGAAAGGGGGGTTAGTTTCCCAATAGGAATTATATATTAATAACCACTATTGATAAATAAACTTTTTTAGTTGCAATGAGTGTTTTTTTACCTTTTATATAATATTTATATACTTATACTTATATTCAATGTTTATTCTACTTTTTTTAATACATAATCATGTTTCAAACAATGAGCAAGCATAGCATCTAAAAATTTCCCGCTCGCTCTTTTTATTCAAATATTCTAGGCACATCTTATAGGTTGTTGTATAGGATATAGAAGTAGCAGTAGGGGAATCGCGGTTCACCTCCAATGAATACAGTTCCAGTTTCCTACTGCTACTCCTCATAGTAAAAAATGAACTTTTTAAAACTCCCATCCAAACGGATGGGAGCTTTTTTATTACTTAAATGAACGTAATGTAAGTTTGCCATTAAATAATAGATACTACTGTTATTTACGCTTCTTTCACATAAATCGTCCAGCCATACTCTTTGCGAAATTCCTCCGCAAATTTTTCAGCTGTATCTTTCCCCGTGAAAGTTCCTGTGACAATTCGATAAGTTGGGTTTAAGTCTGTACTATCCGCCTTCTCATATGTTAACCATCCATAATCCTTTTTCAAACGTTCAAGAGCTTCTGTTAGAGCTTCTGCATTAGGAAAAGCACCTGTCATAAGACGATATTTACGAGTGTCTTTTGGAGTTGTTACTTCTTTATAAACCTCTTCTAACTTCGCTAAAGTATTCTTCCCAGCAATTCCATCAACAGCTAGACCATATTTCTTTTGGAAACTCTCAACAGCCGCCACAGTTTCATCCCCATAGTGACCATCAGCGCCGTATTTCGGTAGTGGGAATCCAGCCTTGATTAACTTCTGTTGAATTTCTTTTACTTTTGGGCCGCTATCTCCCTTTTCATAATAAGCTTTCGGTTTAGGTTCATAAGCCGGGTTGTCATTTTCCCCTTCCTGTAAACCTAAGTATTTGGCGATACCACGGGCGTGAGCCTCACCTACTGCTTTCACAAAATCATTATCTTTCAGCTTAGCTGCATCCTGTTTGGTATCGATGAACAAGTTTTCCGTAAGAACAGCGGGCATTCTCGTTTCACGCACTACAGCCAAGTTCTTTTGTTTCAAGCCGCGATCTGTGACTTGCCCAAATGCTCTCATGGTGGTAAGAATCTCATCATGTAACGCTTGTTGAAAACGTCTGGTTTCTCCTTTTGCGCCTGGAAATGCGAAGGTTTCAAACCCTGTTCCGCCACCAGCATTAATATGGGCGGATACAAATACATCAGCTTTCCAATCATTAGCTTTGCGGGCCCGTTGAGAGAGTGAATAGAAAACATCGGTAGAACGAGTAAGTCCTACTACTACACCTTTATAGTTCGCTTCTAAATACCGTTTAGCATACAACACCATGTCCAATACTAATTTCTTTTCCTGTAAACCATTCGCTACCGCCCCTGGATCATGTCCACCATGTCCCGCATCTAACCATATACGTTTTGTCATCTTTTATACCTCCTTGCTAGTAATCTATGTATAGTACATAGATTTTGTAAAATACAAATGACTATTTTAAAGTAACTTTTTCTCTCTTAAAGCTACCTTTTGAGCCTTACCTTTTTTAGTAATGAAGTTATTCTTCCACCAAGCTGCAATAGACGTTACAATCGTAAGGGCGATAGAACCTACTAAGTAGATGCCATCCACAAAGCTTGTGATTTGTCCTTCTTCAACTGGAATGACTGGTTTCCCCATCATAATTAAGGTTTGGTTAATTAACGCAACAAAAAGAAGCACGCTACGAATGAGTGTGCCTTTATCGATTTTTTTCATTTGTAATCCCTCCTATTGTAGAACGTTATAAATAATCCCGATGGCTCCCCCAATAAAGCCGGTACTAATCGCTGTAATAATAGCCCCCATAATTGTACGTTTAATCTATGTTGTGTTTTCGTTAATATTGTCTGGTGTTCGGTTAATAGCTGAAATTTGTTCATCATGCCGAATTGTAGTGCTTTTTAATGCAGCTACGTCTTTTTCTAATGTTTTAATATCGTTCTTCATTTCTACAATATCTTTCTCGTAAGAATTCACTGGGCTTCCCTCCGCTAACTGTGACATGGATATTCCCCTCCTAATAAGATTTTGGTTGCTATTTATTCTGTATCTTCTAGGTGTTTTTTCAAAAGGTCCTTTACTTTTTGTTTGATTTTTGCTCTAATTGCTTCTTTAACTCTTCATTTTCTTTTTGTAGAGTCAAAATCTGATTAGTTAATACCTTTTGTTGTACCGCCATTTTACCAATTACCGAATATAAATTAATTTGTTGATCGTTTTCCAAGCTCATTTCCTCCATTCGATTCATTAATAATAGATTCTAATTCTTTGATTTTTTCTTCAGGTGTTTCTTTATCAGTCATTCGCTTCTTGCGTATTAGGCTCGGTTGTATCTCTACCATCATTTTGAGCCTCCTTTTCTAACTCTACAATGTAAACAACATCACCTGTATAAGAGTCATTAGAAGACGTTTTAATCGACATAAAACGGTGAAATAGAAAATCAGTTCCGTTGTAATACGGCATATTGATACCATCTAAATACGTAACGTCTAAATGGTATTTATATTTCCCGTCAGCTATCACAATATATAAATCATGCAAAGCCTCAACCTCATCATCGAACACAAGATTAAAAGAAGATTCCTCAATTTTTTGATTATCAAGTGTTCCTGTACCAATGGTTATTTTTTCAGCCGATTCCTGAAGAGCGACCCCTTCCATAAGGTGACCATTATCCACTTTTTTAACTTCTATCATGTGTTTTCCCCTCCCTATTTCGGCTCATACAGAACCATTAGGCGAACGGTAATTGTGTAAGTGACAGGTGAAGTTGTTGCTCCGTTATCCACTAAGTACACCCTAAATCCTGACGAACCTTGATTGTATACCCTAGCATTAAAATGAATTGAGTTTCTACCATATGGTTGCGCTATAACCATATGAATTTTGTTAGCACTTGCGAAAGAAATGTCCTTATATACAAATTGTTGACCTTAGGTAATAGTCATATCTGTGTCACCAAAATGCATAACAGACGAGCCATTTCTTGCCCCGTATAGATTAGTCAATTCAGTACCGACGCTTGTTAATAATGGGGTATAATATGAACCGTTTGCCGCTTTCATATTTGTTTGTGGAAGCCAAGCTTTATCTGTATAAATTCCTGCGTATGTTTCGCTACTTGAATTAGTATCCACTTTAACTAACTGATTATTACCTCCTGCTCCATCCCCTTTATATTGCCAAACCTCAAAACCAAAACGGCTGTCACTGTTAGGCACTGCGTTATCCCTGCCGGTTTGGACAATAACACTAGACCGATTTGTACTGTTTGTATCTGTATAGTTATTAAGCGACATATAGGGAACAAGGCCGTTAGCTGTGCCACCTTTTCTTGTTGATTTTAAAACTAGCCTTCCTTTATCTAAATCATCTGAACCTGACCCATATATCCGTTTGTCTATTGTTGTAATCCATGAATATCCAAGAATTTGTATGCTCTGCAATGGTTGGCGACTCAAAACCAATTGCACGATAATCTAAAGAGCTTGAAAAATCCACCCCTTTTGTACTGTTTGAACCAACAACAGAATCACGAATATAACCGGCCTTTTCCCCGTCTACACTGCTGTAGAACCAAAGGCCACGATAATCTATAGAAATAATAGCTTCTTCACTTTGAAAGCTTTTTAAAGAACCATCCACAAGTTCAACTCCGCCCACCAGCACCGTTATCTTGAATGATGTTAACCCCTGTCATGGTTCCAGTACTGATCTTATCAGCGTCAAGATTTTCGATTTTCGCATTTGTAATAGCCACATCTTGAATTTGTGCTGTTCCTACGGCTAAGTTTGCAATCTTAGCATTCGTAACCGCTAAGTTTTGAATAGCCGCTGTTCCTACAGCTAAATTAGCGATTTTAGTATATGTGACGGCTGAATTTGCTAACTTTTCTGCATCAACCGCTAAATCTGCTAATAAATTAGTAGTGACAGCCCCGAACATGATTTCATCTGTTATAATTCGTGCGGTTTGCGCTATCACTTCATCACTGAAGCCACTAGCATGGCCATGAGTGTTAACCCCTCTGACTCTGTAATACCATTGTTGGTTCGTGTCCACTAAGTGAGAAAAACCGGATGACTTCCCTCTATGAAGTAGATTTGAAGCATCAGGCGTAAATCCTCGTACTTGGGAACCGTAAACCTCATAGTCACAACGAATAAATCATTTTGGAATGTCCAACTTAAAATAACGGTTTGGAAGCCGCCATCAGCTGTTAAAGTTGGTGTATCCGGTACTTCAACAGGGTCTTCAACCTTATCCCAAATCCCTTCACGATCATTTAATGTATTTTTGATTTTTTCTATTTCAATATCTTGGTCGTATAGGTCGATAAACTCGCTCATCTCAATTTTTCCAACTTGGTCAGGGTCAGACACATCATATTCTATAGAAATGATTCTAACTTCAACTTCAATTGGGTTAGCAAAATTACGATCTATAGCAAAGTTGGTATCTCCAAGTCTTGCTTTTTCAAACTCGTACCCTTCTAAATCTCCAAGCATGAAGCCATTTATTTTAAAGTTGACTAACGGTTTCTTTTCCAGCTGTAGACGTCCCCAAGTATCTAGGAGTAATAAAGCTGGGTCTTCTATTTCCCCATTTTCATAAAATCCATATCTATGTCTAAGTGAACCATCAGGATTTTTATGACCATATTGAAGCAACGCATCCGGGTCGCCTACCCATTCTTGTCCTAGTGGCTTGTCTACTGGGTCACCATTAGCAACAGACCATTCCACATCAGCAAACGTTATTTTTCTTGTATAGCCACCGTCTTCGGTTTGGAGACTTTTCCCCCGACCATATAAGGCGGTTTTGACATAAGATTTTTCCTCTCGTTCAATATCCATAATATCTTTGTCAATTTCCCAATGCTTCCCGGTATCCGAGCCCCGTCTAGTGAGTAGATCTATAAATCTTCCAGTTATTTTATTGTTTGAAAACTCGATTCTATCCCTAAACTCGCCGCCCCACGTATCAATAATGCTCTGAATAGCATCTTTGACATTTATATAGTAAAAATTCGTTGAATTAATCTCTAGTGAAGCGATTGTACCACGTTTCCATCTGGTATTAACTAAGGCCCTGTCTAGAGCATCTGCTTCTGTTGTATCGTATGGACGAACATCTTCAATTGGTTCATCTTCTAGCTCCATATAAGACGATTCACAAATTGCACGAATATAAGGGCCGTCTTCCCCGTCCTTACCGTTTGTATCTTTAATAACAAACAAACGAAAATAACCATCTTTATTCTTGAAAGCCACTTGGTTTTCATTTTCTACATATTGAGCATCAGGATGATTGGCAGGCACTTGGAATTCAAAGCTAGCCCCTCTATTTAGTTCTTCTTTAAAGTATTGCTTCCCAAAAAGGGCAAGCTTCGTCTGCATTATTAGATAGAATAGCCAAAAGGCTGTCATAGGGGTCAAACACCCATAAATCACTCATATTTTCACCGCCAATCATACATATCTAGGAGAATATTTTAATACCGAAGTTGATAACGTATTGTTTTCGATCGTTAATGTATTAGAGCCTTTGTCTAGGTCAAACCAATTTGAAGAAAAATCTAGTGTAGGCATCTAAACAACGCCATTTATCGTGATTTTCTGCTTACTGAAGTTAAGTTCTAGCACATCCGAGCTTACAAAAGAATAAATAACCCTTACAAATTTGCCATCTGACGCTTTTGTAATCTTAAAGTCATTGGCTGCTGCTATGAATGTTATCGTTATGATAAAATCACTATCTTCAACGCCTGGGGTAGTAAAATTAAAGTTTTTTGTACTGTCTGTATTTACGGTTCGTTCTGCTCCATATTTGAACAGGTCAGGGCAGATGAAATTCAAGGATCCTGAACCTTTAAAAATAAATTCTTCTCAATCCGGTTTACCGCTTATAATTCCGTAATACGTTTTGTTAGCTTCATCAGAAAAAACAAGAGCTTTAGGTTCTTTCACGTATAAAAGGTTGTTTAATGTATCAACTTATTGTCTCATTTCTACTAATGAAGCTGTCAAAAAGTCAAATTCAATTGCAAGTGGTCTTTCTGGTATTCTTCTCTTTACAAAATAAGAGCCGTTACGCCCTCCAATAGATTGTGTTGTTGTCTCAAATGTAAGAAGGCCTCGCCCCTCTACATTCGTTACTTTAATAGGAAGCACGTTTCCGCCATATGTTATTGTAAAACTCCACGTATTCGCCCCCTAAGATTTCTTAATGTCCTATTCTTTTGACTAACTCGTTCTTTTGTAACAAATTCAATCATTCCTGAAGTCTCATAGTTTCTTAATTTGATAACAGCCTACACATCTGAAGGGAACGATGCCCCTCCTCAGTAGAACCACTTGTATTCATAGCTGTTGCGCCACTTGAAGCAACGCCAATCGTAGGAAGGGATGCCATTTGACGTTTCACGTTCGGCATGGCTCTTGTTAAGCTGTCTGAAGTAGGCCCCCAAAAGTCCAAGTGATCTAGGTCTGATAAAGGCCCCACTTTTGCAGGAGAGAACGGCAGGAAGTCACGAACCTGCTGAGCTAACCAGCGATCTTGTTTAAGTACATATGCTGAATTCTGAATACCTTTAGCCATCATTTCAACTAAACCTCTACCAGCTTTGTAAAAAGTTTTGCCTAAACCACTGATAAATTTGACAATGCTTTGAAATGTTTTAGAGAAGATGTTGCCCACTTTAGAAGCTCCTGAAGAAAATGCTGAAGACATTGAACTCCACACCTTGGAAGCTCCACCTTTGAATACAGTTGCTAGCGTTTTCACCCCTCTTCCAATTTCACCCAGGAATTTCAACAAGCCAATCTTTAAATGCCTTTACAACTTCAGTCTTATTCAATAGAGAACGTCCAACAGATTCATAAATACGCTCATAAGAACCTTCTCTAAAAACAGAATCAATAAATTTTTTAATGAGTTGCCCATGTTTTCATTCATTTCTGCCTCAGATAGTTTTGTAAGGTCTCTTTTCTTTGATTCTTCGTATTCTTTAGCAGAGACTTGCAAAATCTCCCCATATTTTTGAATAGATTCGTCATCATAATTGAGGTTGTAATCCACTCCATTAATTGTGAAGACTTGAACCGGCTTATCAATGTTTAAAATAATGTTTCCCATGTTAAAAACTCCTTTTTCATTAAAATAAGGCGCTCCGCTTGGAACACCTTTTCACTTCAATAAGGGTCAAATTCAAATTTATCGATGGTAATTTCGTGTTCTTTTCCGTTTTGTGGGGCTTTCCCATCTGATAACCATAGATTAATTCTAGGTGTTTCATGTCCCGCAGGTGGCACATCTACTCCCTTATATGTCCATTCGTTTATAATATATCCATTTGATGGCGATTCTTTATAAAAGCCATGTAAAGAGCGAAAATAAACTTCTTGGGGTGTCCACTTAAATTCATGAGTTGTAGATTCACCGTTTAAAGTTGTTTCAAAACGGCGCACATTCCCATCTTTTTCATGCGGTTGAATCACATATTGACTATTTTTGTAGGTAGGATCCACATTTCCCCACTTACTAAATTCAATATCGATTTCACGGTGTGCGTATTTATCGTCCGTATCATCATACGTATATAACCCTAGTACCACCTGAGGATCTAGGTTATCCACTCGTCCCTGAATATAAAATCTATATGTGCCATACCCTAGTGATTGTACATTTGTTGCTTGAGCACATTCCCATCTCTTTAACGTGTCATTATACGTAGTCTTTAAGTGAAGTTTTCCTTCTTGATCGACATATGCATTGTTTGGATTAAAATAGTTTGGTCCAGGTCCGATAGGGCTGTTCATCCTATCCTTTGTAATCCACTCATACCCGCTAAACTGAATTAAACCCACATTAACAACTCCCTACATTACTCGGGTATTATAAACCGTATTGATTTAAATATTCCGTCATTGTAATTACGTCTAATTGTTCTTTCTTTTCGTAAGCATAATCGACAACTTGTTGAAAGTTCGATGTGAGATATTCTGTTGATGTATTAGCCGTATCAGTAACCAATATATGATTAAGAAAAACTAATGTTCCACCAGTATTAATAATTTCATCAATAGCAGCTGTAACCTGCGCGATTGTAACAGTATTAATTAAATTTTTAATCTTGATTTTATATTTATTGCTAGGCTGTCCGGGTTCAGGAGCTTCCACAATGGAACGCGCCGCCCGCCCTACGTTTATTCATAATGGACATATCAACTGGAAAGCCACCTTGTGGGTATACTGTAATGTTTGAAGCCCTTGTAAATCCATTTTGATTCAACTATTCTTCACCTTGTGTAATTTCGCTATCCGCTGTGTTAGCATCAACCGTTGAAAGGTTAACATGATTGTAAGTGTGATTAACTAAACCCCAACCATCATCAGACGTGAAAATCAATTGAGGCTGTTGTGTTTCGTCTCTACTGAATTCATCCCATATAACAGATGTATTAGTAGCCGTTGCTTCAATACGAATTTGCATAGATACAATGTCATTAGTTAAAGAGCCACTTCCTGTTACAGAAAAACAACTAGTATCAATATAAAACTTGTTCCAGCCTCCTACACATTCCCCAGCGTTGATAACATAAGAAAGGAAATTAGCATATCCTATATCGTTTGCGAGATATACGGTCATTTTAGAGAAGGTTTTGATATTTTCAATATAGACACTCAATCCTAAAACTTTAAATCCTGCTAAATTAAAATTGACGTTTTTTCTTGAAAAAGTCGGCGTTCCATCTGACGTTAATTTTAACTTTCCTGTACCTGGATCAACTGTTTGTTCTAAGCCGCCTTGCAAATTCCAATTCGATGCATCTAAAAAGTTTTGAACAAGCCGCCCTTTTTGGAACCCTCTTTGAACTTCATCGGCTCTATTTTGTGCTTTTTTCGCCTTGGAATAAGAAATAACGTCCATTAAATCATCCTCCATTGCGTTGTATCGCTCATATAGACGTTAGATGTATCTATTTCGAAGAAGGTTGTCCCTTTTTTTAACGGTTGTTGGGTCTGGCTTTGTATCAGTAGATAGGCCGTATAACTCCATATCGTTTCCTGATAGTTTAGTTCGTGTTGTGGGCTTGCCGTCAGTATCCTGATAAGCAGATGTAAGTACTGTTCTCCTATTATCCGTATCTTGGTTTAAGAATCCCATTTTTCACGCCTCCTTTATAAAAAGACAATTCCTAAGAATCGCCTTCGTTTATAATGCTATACCGCCCAAATCGGCGGCCTGGTTAGGGAGTTGTTGTAGGTACTGGATCCGTTACTTTTGGCGCTCCATTAAACGAGATGGAAACAGAAATTTCACTTTTCGCATCCGCATCACCACTAGCTGGAGCGATTCCGGTTAACGTTGCTGGACCTTCGAAAACATATCCTGTTGAATATCCAGGAGGCGCTGGTAGGTTTAAGTCCGCTAAATGGAACCTCATTCGCGCCGCAAAGGTACGTCTAAAACATTCTTGAATCATATCCATATGAAGTAAATTAATCTCACAAAAGACAACCGAATCTAAAGACATACCTGTAACAGCTTTAACACTGTCGGCCTTTCCACCGCCTTTGTAATAGACTTTCTTCAGCCCTCTTGGCGTATGGATTTCTAAATGGTCGCCATTTTCATCATGTTTGACTTTGCATAGATCACCAAAGATATGTTTTAAGCCTGTTCCATCACCTTCAATAAAAAGCCTGTAAGCTTGTTCTTGGTTATAAGCCACAATTAAATGGTTTTCATCAGGTGTAACCGTTAAATAATAAGCATATCTAAAATGCCCTGCTGTTGTTTTCCCACTTCTGGGCGTCCCTTCCGATACTTCAAGCGTATAGTTAAAAGGCGCTCTAATTGTTTCTAATTGCTTAGATGAAAACTTAATCATCACCATTCACCGCATTGATAAGAGCATTCAACATAGAAGGGGCTTTAGTAGCTCCTTTGAGAAGCTTAGTGCGTTCTTTAACAAGCTCAGTATCAACCTTGATTTTCTCAATGTCAATACCATCTTTACTTGTTCATTCCGACTTTCTGTTTTTAAGCCAAAAAATAGCCGCCGTTGTATCTGGGGTGACTTGTTTCGTAACTACTTTGGTGACAACTAATTCTTGTTTGCCTGTCACGGCGCTTTCCATGACCTCTTGTGTAATCTCGTCATATGGAAAACACTGCTTCTTATGCCACTTCTGCAATGCTCTTGCATCTTCATCTCCCTCTATATTTATATTTTTGTATAATTCATTTTTTGTAAAACTTTAACTTAGTTGTTATTATTTATACCCTTATTGCCTACATGCAATAAGAAGGGCTTCGATATATTGATAGAACTCTTCGGTCTCACTACCTTCCCTGCCGTCAATAGTAAAGTCCGTGAAGAATGATTTACGAAGAACAGTACTAAGCTCTAATTGCAATCCCATTCCGCGAGTAGTTTTATTAGCTATATTGTTGGGGTCACTACCAGAAAGTGGGTCTTTCTCAGGAAGGATTTCAGCACTAAACCCTGCTTCAGTAAGACTTTTATAGGTCTTTAATTTTAGTTCAGAATCAGCGCCACCAATCTTAGTATGCTTATTTGTTAAATCTCCATGTCCATGAAAAGAAATACAATAGTCTGAGTTAGACACTAATTCTAATGCTGACGGTTCGTCAAAATTTGTTGATGTAATATGAAGGACACTATTACCTGAAGACTTAATCCCTTCAAATAGGTAAGAAGTACATGATAATTTATGCGCTAACTCTAATGCCAATTCAGATGTTCCACCTTCAATACCCCCACCATGAATAGCTATTGCGATACTTTTACTCTCTTTGACATCAGTACGAATCTGATAATCTACCCCATAAACCTCATTCTCTGCCAGCTCTTCAAAATTGTCATATGTGTCTGCCATCTGTATCTAAATCCCTTCTCAATATAATTAATGAAGTCACAATTTTACGACTTCTGTTATAATTCTTTCGATAATATCTATTTAACTATCTTATGTTATATATTTTATATTGTGTTATAGTCATGCGTCTTATAGATAATGCCTTGTTCATCTGGAACCACCTCTATAACACTGTCCACTATAAATAATGAAGCTATCCCACCTGGAATATTCAATTTCCAAGGATAGAATGAACTTAGGTCTACAACATCACTCTCTTCCCCAGGTCGCTTCAAACATGTAGCCTATTCAAATATCCTAGGGACATCTTTTTCCTTTAAATGAGGGTACGTTTCTAAAATTAGCTTTACAGTAGGTTTGCAAACCTTAATTCGAGTCTTCATTCCGCTACCTCCATTTATAGAACGAGAGGACAATGCCCCTTGCTGTTATTACCAAGCTTCTGATACGGCGATAAAAGGTTTACCCTTCCAATATTCTTGAACAATCCAACCTACAGAAATTTTGTCTTTCATTTTTTCATCTTTCCAAACCTTATACCTTATGTTCAAAAGACAATTCTGCTACTTCCTCATCTTTATAAAGGTCATCATCCTCTATTCCTGTTAAGCCTTTATACCATTCCTTAGCTTCTTGTAAGGAAAAAAACCGATACCGCATCACATTCACAAATTTGAAAAACCTTTACATTCCCTGCTTCCACTGTTCACTCTTTTCTCTTCATCAAAGCTTGATAACCCGCCATAGGAAAACTATTTTCATTCATGATTACTCCTTCTTTTTTTAGAGAAGGGGCCGAAGCTCCCTCACCCTTTATGCTGTACCCGTGATCTTTATCTTCCTGTACTTCGTTCTGGGGCGCTTCCTCTTCTGCCGGAAGACCTACATATATTTGAGCACTTAACTCCTCTTGTGAAGGTTCTTGTGCTTTTTCTGGTTGTTCTTCTTTTGGCTCTTCTTGAGGAGCTAGCACTTCGTCTTTACCTTCTTTCCATTCTGCCCATTTTTCAGCAAGAGGAGCAACTTTCGCGCGATACTCGTCTACCAGTTCAACGATCTTCCCAGAAGAAATGTCTAACTCGTTTGCAATCTTCATATACGGTTAGCCCTCTGCTTTACGTTTGATGATTTGAGGCATATCATAAGCAAATTCATTTTCGAGTTGTGGAGCAAGGCCACTTGGGATAAATTCATCAACTACAGCTAACTCAAGCTCACGTTTTTCCCCTTCTGTTTTGATTTTTTCTTTTGGCAACCCTAAATCAGCTTCTAATTGTTCTGCTTCTGGCTCCACCTCTGAAACAATACCTTTATCGTCCGCTTTGTACGTTGTAATTGGTTTGCTTGTTGCTGCATTTAAAGTAACGTTGTAATTTACCACTTGAGATTCAATAGAGCAGTTTACCTTGCAATCAATCATGTTCATAAGCGTTTCAATTTTACCTTTTAAACCACCGTCTGTTACTTCTAATACGATTTCTTGCTTTCCATCTGGTTTAAGATTGATTTTTTTAATCACCGGTTTGAATTATGAATATGACATAATATAATTCCTCCTAGAATGTTAGTTTGATAGTAAAGACATTTGTTTTTGTTGAACTTCTAAAGGTTTAACCATAACTTCTACCCGCGGTGTTTCGCTGTACCATTTGCTAATATGAAGATCTACTACTTGGCTATCATCTTTCCAAATCACTTGATTCAGTGCATCCTTTACACCCTTAACATAGTTATCAACATCTGGCTTTGTAACAGGCTCTTAGCCTTTACATATAAAAAATTTATAAAAAGGAGTTAGAAAAATGGCTAAAGAAAAAGTAAAGAAACCAATTCAATTGAAGCTGGGGTTGACCCTCTTACAGGAAAAAGAAAACAAATTACAAGAAGAGGTTTTGCAACCAAACCAGAAGCCATAGAAGCTGCGAGAGAACTAGAAAATAATTCAGCCCATGGTGTGAATGTAGTGGATAATAAGATACCTTTATCTGATTATCTAATTAAATGGCTAGATATTGTGGCAAAGAGAAAAGTTAGAGAAACGATTTTTGTAAATTATGAACGAGTAGTTCATAAAAAAATTAATCCCCTTCTTAGTCATATTAAATTTAATGATTTGAAAAGCGCTCAGTGCTAAAAGTTTATTAATCACCTTTCCGATGAGGGACTGTCTGAAAGATATATTGAATATATCTATACCGTTTTTTATGGAGCTATGGAAAAAGCCATTGACTGGGATTTAATTCTCAAGAATCCTCTAAGAACTGTAGATATTCCAAGAGGAAGAAGACGTAAATATGTAACTTGGAAAAAAGAAGAGCTTTTGTGATTCTTAAACTTCGCAAAATTTGAGAATGTGCATTATCATGCTCTGTTTTTTGTTTGCAGTTACACAGGACTTAGACGTGGAGAAGTTTTAGGTTTGAAGTGGGAAGACTTTGATTCAGAGGAAGGAACTCTTCATGTACAAAGAAACTTAATTTACGACAAGTTAGGATTCCGTTTTGGACCATTAAAAACAGAAGCTTCTGACCGTATTATAAAATTAGACGATTCTATTATGAATGTACTTAAGCTTCAGAAGAAGCGACAAGCAGAAATGAAATTACTCTTTGGGGCCAGCTATGGAAAGGAAGATTTAATTTTTTCTCGTGAAGATGGTCAACCAATCTATCCAAGAACTTTAACTACGATTTTTAATCGAATAGTTAAAAAAGCAGAAGTTCCGAAAATTGGGTTCCATGATCTTCGTCATACTCATGCCACTTTATTATTAGAAGCTGGAGTTAGTTTGAAAGAAGTTCAAGAAAGGTTAGGTCATTCTAGCATAAAAATGACTGGTGATATTTATGCTCATGTAACTAACACGATGAAAACAAATAGTGCTGAAAAGTTCAGCCAATACATGCAAAAAACAGCTAAAGTCAAAATGTGGTCATTTTGACTTTAGCTGTTTTAAAAACCTTGTTATATCACCGTTAGAGAAGCTACACACTCCACATGTGTCGTATGTGGGAACATATCAACAGGCTGAACCTCAACTGTCTTATAGCCGCCTTCCTCTAGCACCTGCAAGTCTCTTGCAAGCGTTCCAGGGTTACAAGATACATAGACAACGCGGTTTGGCTTCATGTCGATGATTGTGTTTAATAACGCCTCATCACAGCCTTTACGCGGTGGATCCACAACAAGTGTGTCAGCGCTAATTCCTTTTTTGTACCATGCAGGAATAACTTCTTCTGCTTTACCTGCTTCAAATTCTGCGTTTGTAATACCGTTTAATTCAGCATTGCGCTTCGCATCTTCAATTGCTTCTGGAACGATTTCAACACCATACACTTTTTTTGCCTTTTGTGCAAGGAATAGAGAGATTGTTCCAATACCACAGTAAGCATCAATAACTTCTTCTTCTCCTTGCAAGTCAGCGTACTCTAATGCTTTGTCATAAAGCACTTTCGTTTGCGTTGGATTTACTTGATAAAATGAACGAGCTGAGATGGCAAACTTAATATCACCAATGTTGTCGTAAATATATTCTTCGCCCCAAAGCATGGTTGTTTCGTCACCCATAATGACGTTTGTTTTCTTGGAGTTCATGTTTTGAACAATTGATTTTAGCTGCGGCAGACGCGCTCTTAGTTCTTCGATGACTTTATTTTTATTTGGAAGCTCTTTTGTACGAGTCACAAGCACAACCATTTGTTCACCAGTAGTTGCACCATAGCGCACCATAACATGGCGAAGCGTCCCTTTATGCTTTTTTTCGTCATAAGCACGAATACCGTACTTTGAGCAAATTTCACGGACAGATTGAACAACGTCATCATTTTGTTCTTGCTGGATCATACATCGTTCAATATCAATAATGTCGTGACTGCGCTGTTTGTAAAAGCCTGCAACAAGTCCGCCTTCACTTTCACCTACAGGTACTTGTGCTTTATTTCGGTAATTCCATGGATCTTCCATTCCAAGTGTGGGATGTACTGTAACGTCTTTAATATTACCAAGACGAGCAAGTACTTCTTTTACTTGCTTTGTTTTGTAGTCAAGCTGTGCTTCATATTTCATATGCTGAAGTTGACAGCCGCCACACTGTTTGTATACTGGGCAAGGCGGTTTTGTACGGAAGCGGCTTTCTTTCGTTGTTTCCATCATTCTGCCGATCGCAAAGCCTTTTTTCACTTTGATAATCTTCACGTTTCCTTCTTCTTCTGGAAGCGCATTTTGAACAAAAATAGGGAAGCCGTCCACTTTTGCGACGCCTGCTCCTTCATGTGTTAAGTCTTCAAACTTAACTGTAACATATTGATTTTTCTCAACAGGTGGTGTTAGCTTAGCCATTTATTAAACATCCTTCAGTTCATTTTCCATATTCAATTCTTTTTCTTTATCTCGAATTTCCTGCGCTTTCTCTTTTGGCATATACACATTGATATGACGATACATATTCACAAACTCTCCTGGAAGCAGTCCGCCAAATTCGCCGTCTAAGTTAAGCTGCATTTTCTCTTCTGTACTAATTTTCACTCTGTTCGCTTTTGTATAAATCACATGAGAATCATGCATATGCTCACCTCGTAGTGCAAGGGTCGCAACGCGAATGAACTCCGCTAAGTTGGCTTTCTTTAAAATAAGCAAATCAAATAAGCCGTCATTTAAAGAGGAATCTGGTGCTAATTTTTCAAATCCACCAACAGAGTTTGTAAGCGATACGAGAAAAAGCATAACTTCTCCATCGTAAACACGTCCATCATATTCAATTCTTACATTTGTTGGTTTGATGAATGGAAGCATCTCCATTCCTTTTAAATAATAAGCAAGCTGACCAAGCATCGTTTTTGTTTTGCTTGGTACTTCATATGTTAGCTCTGTTAGCTTACCTCCGCCTGCAATGTTAATAAAATAATGGGTGTTTCCTTCATTTGTTACACAGCCAAGGTCAATTGGCATTGCTTCGCCATCTGTAATGGCTTGGCATGCGCCCATAATTGTTCTTGGGATATTTAAAGCACGAGCAAAGTCATTTGTTGTGCCAACAGGAATTACGCCAAGGTTTGGACGGCTCTCTTTTCCAGCCATACCGTTTACAACTTCATTAATTGTTCCATCTCCACCAGCTGCAACGATGAGATCATAGCCGCGTTCAACTGCAACCTCAGCTGCTACTGTTGCATCTCCTGCACATGTTGTTGCATGACAAGATGTCTCATACCCAGCTTGTTCGAAATGCTGAAGCACTTCTGCTAGATTTTTTTTAATTAATTCACGCCCAGATGTTGGGTTATAAATAATTCTTGCACGTTTCATCATACATCATCCCACTAATTAGATTTTTCGTTCTTCTATATACAAAGAGATCTGTTTATGATCGTGTTACTACTATTGTCTCCAATATATCGTAAGTAAAACTTCTCTTCTAAAAGCGCCCTAAATCCCCAAAAGCTTAGTTTAAGCTCTTACTGCCCGTTGACCTTACAATATAAGCCTCAACCGGCAGTAAGATGGGGATGCTCGCCTGTTTCGTTTCCAAACGTTAGTATATCGCGAAAAACTGAACCCTTCAACTCACAAGACATAGTAAAGGATAGAATGTTTCCCAAAAAAAGAAACACAACGGCCACGAGATGGTCGTGACCGTTGCTTTCATTTAAACAAACGTTTGATTAACGTTTTTTGATTTCTTCAAGTAAAATTTTGTTAACCATTGGAGGGTTTGCTTGCCCTTTTGATGCTTTCATAATTTGACCAACAAGGAAGCCGATTGCACGATCTTTCCCGTTTTTGAAGTCATCGATGGATTGCGGATTGTTATCAAGCGCGTCTGTTACAAATTTACGAAGTGTTTCTTCATCTGAAATTTGAACAAGACCTTGCTTTTTCACAAACTCATGTGGATCTCCACCGTCTTTGATAATGTGCTGGAATACTTTTTTCGCAATTTTAGAAGAAATAGTTCCTTCTTCAATAAGTTTGATCATACCAGCTAGATTCTTTGGTGTTAGAGCTGTTTCACCAAGCTCTTGGTTGTTTTTGTTAAGGTATGCTGATACTTCACCCATTAGCCAGTTTGATGCTTGTTTTGCATCTGCTTCTTGTGCAATTGTCTCTTCAAAGAAATCAGACATTTCTTTTGTAAGAGTTAACACGTGAGCATCATATGATGGAAGGCCAAGCTCTTTGACATAACGCTCTTGGCGTGCGTCTGGAAGCTCTGGAATGCTTGCGCGAACACTCTCTTTCCACTCATCATCAATATAAAGCTCAACAAGGTCTGGTTCTGGGAAGTAGCGATAATCGTCAGATCCTTCTTTTACACGCATAAGAATTGTTTTCTTTGTTGCTTCATCATAGCGACGTGTTTCTTGTTCAATTAAGCCACCTGAAAGAAGTACTTGCGCTTGACGCTTTTCTTCGTATTCAAGTCCTTTTTGAACATACGTGAAAGAGTTTAAGTTTTTAAGCTCTGACTTTGTTCCGAATTTCTCTTGACCGTACGGACGAAGTGAAATGTTCGCATCACAGCGAAGAGAACCTTCTTCCATTTTACAGTCTGAAACGCCTGTATATTGGATAATTGATTTTAACTTTTCAAGGTATGCGTATGCTTCTTCTGGTGAACGCATATCTGCTTCAGATACGATTTCAACAAGTGGTGTACCTTGACGGTTAAAGTCAACTAAAGAATAACCGTTGCCTGAGTGAGTTAACTTACCAGCATCTTCTTCAAGGTGAAGACGGTTGATGCGGATGCGTTTCTTCTCACCTTTTACTTCAATATCAATCCAGCCGTTCTCACCGATTGGCTTATCAAATTGTGAAATTTGGTATGCTTTCGGGTTATCTGGATAGAAGTAGTTTTTACGATCAAACTTTGTGTCAGTAGCAATTTCACAGTTTAGTGCCATTGCTGCTTTCATCGCAAATTCTACCGCTCTTTTATTTAAAACAGGTAAAACACCTGGATATCCTAAATCAATTACGCTCGTGTTAGCATTTGGCTCAGAGCCGAATGCATTCGGGCTTGCGGAAAAGATTTTAGAATCTGTTTTTAACTCAACGTGTACTTCAAGACCGATAATCGTTTCAAAATTCATCTCTTTTTCACCCCTTACAATGCTGGTTTTTGTTTATGATAATCTGTTGCTTGCTCAAACGCATGTGCAACACGATAAACAGTGCTTTCATCAAAGTGTTTTCCGATAATTTGTAATCCTAGTGGAAGACCGTTAGAAAATCCGCATGGAACAGAGATTCCTGGTACACCTGCAAGGTTCACTGGAATTGTTAAAATATCGTTTGCGTACATTGTTAATGGATCATTTACGTTTTCACCAATTTTGAATGCTGGTGTTGGCGTTGTTGGTCCAACAATAACATCGTACTTTTCAAAAACATCTTCAAAGTCTTTTTTAATTAATGTACGAACTTGCTGTGCTTTTTTGTAATATGCATCATAGTAACCAGAGCTTAAAGCAAATGTTCCAAGCATAATACGGCGTTTCACTTCATCTCCGAAGCCTTCGCTACGCGTTTGCTTGTACATTTCAATTAAGTTCTCTGCATTGTCTGTACGGTGACCATAACGAACCCCATCAAAGCGCGCAAGGTTTGCAGACGCTTCAGAAGACGAAAGCAGGTAGTATGTTGCAAGAGCATATTTAGAATGTGGAAGAGATACTTCTTCCCATGTTGCGCCTTGTGCTTCTAATACTTTTAGAGCATCAAGTACAGATTGACGTACTTCTTCATTTACACCTTCTGCAAGGTATTCTTTTGGTACCGCGATTTTAAGACCTTTTACATCTCCTGTTAGAGAAGAAAGGAAATCTGGTACTTCAACATTTGCAGATGTTGCATCCATCTTATCAACGCCAGAAATGGCTTGAAGAAGGAAGGCATTATCTTCTACATTACGTGTAATTGGTCCAATTTGGTCAAGAGATGATGCAAACGCAACAAGACCATAACGAGAAACGCGACCATATGTTGGTTTTAATCCTACAACACCACAAAATGCAGCTGGTTGACGGATAGAACCACCTGTGTCAGAACCAAGTGCAAATGGAACTTCACCAGCTGCAACAGCCGCTGCTGAACCACCGCTTGATCCACCAGGTACGCGATCTAAATCCCAAGGGTTACGCGTAACTTTTAATGCAGAGTTTTCGTTTGAAGACCCCATTGCAAACTCATCCATATTAATTTTCCCGATTGTAACAGACTCAGCTACGCGCAGACGCTCTACAACTGTTGCGTCATAAATCGGATCAAAGTTATCAAGTATTTTACTTCCGCAAGTTGTGCGCAAGCCTTTTGTTACGATATTATCCTTTACTCCAATTGGCATACCAAATAAAAGACCAAATTCGTCTTTTGTGCCAATTGCTTCATCTAATTCTTTTGCATATGCATGTGCTTTTTCTTTATCTAATGTTAGAAATGCCCCAACTTTTTCATCTACTTCGCCAATTCGCTTGTAAGACTCATTAACAAGTTCTTCAACGCGAACTTCTTTCTTATGTAGTAAGCCGTGTAATTCAGACATTTTATGGTCAAACAATGACATAAAAAAAGCCTCCTTCCCTATTCTAAAATTGATGGAACGCGAACTTGTCCATCTTGATGATCTGGTGCGTTTTTTAACACTTCTTCACGTGGTAACCCTTTTGTTGGTTTATCTTCACGCATTACATTCTTCACTTCAAGAACGTGTGTTGTTGGTTTAACACCTGTTGTATCTAACTCATTCAACTGTTCTGCATATGTAATAATTGCATCCAATTGCTTTGTAAACATTTCTGTTTCTTCTTCAGTAATCGCTAAACGTGCAAGATGTGCAACGTGCTCTACTTGTTCTTTTGAAATTCGTGACATACCTTTCACCTCCACATATTCGAACCGTAACAATATACTGATAATATCAGATTTTATTGTTCTTAAGCAACTAACGTTATAATCCATTTTCCATTTTACCAAAAGGGAAGGAATATTTCTCGTTTTGAGAAAAAAAACATCAATCTCTTCTTGTTTTAAGAGAACGCCTTTTCTTCCATCATGATGGCAAAATATAAAGCTTTTAAACATATAAAAAAGCATCCACACAGTGGATGCTTCTCTATTACTTGTAAATATGAACGAATGGTTTCTTCTCATCTGGCTCGCGAGAAATAAGAGCTTCTGGTCCTTGAACAGTACTAATGTTAACATTTACTTTCAAATATGAAGGGAAATGTTCCATAACAAGTCCTGCTATATACTGTGTAAAGCCTGTAATCTCTTGTTCGCCGAAAAATTGAATTGGAATATCAATTGTCATTTCTTGAAGTTCACCATTTTGGTAGAATCCTCGTCCAATAATGTTTGTGTAATTCGGGAAATAGTCTTGAATTTCTGCTTTAAAGTTTCCAAACATGTCGCTATCGCTTCGCTCATCTGCTGCTACTGCATTTGATGGAAAAAGATAATATCCTTCATCTACTTTATCCCAACTGCCAAGTTCACTGCTACCTTTTTTCGCTGTTGCTTTCGCAAAGTAGCTTCCAGGCACAAGTGATGATTTTTCTTCCTGTTCAAAAAGTCCAACTGTAATTGGAACATTTTCTAATCCTTTGATCTTTCTCATCCGCTGAACGATCTCAGCCGCCATCTTTTCTCCTTCTTCCTGAAGTTTTTCACGGCTAATTTTCTTTTCACGCGGATAGCCTTTCTCTTGTGTATAGTAATAAACAGAGTTCATCGCAAGGCCAATTGAAATGCCGCCAAGCTTTAATTCATCTCCATCTTTTACTAGATAATCTTGCTCTAGAATATGAGCTAGGTAGATTGGACTTTTTTCACTTTGTTCTGCTGCACTGCCTTCTCCCGTATTAATTGGGTTTAAACCAACATTTTTTACTTTATCTCGCTCTTCTTTATCGTAATCTTTCAGAACATCTTTATACTGTTCTTCTGTCCATTTACGACGAAGCCAAGAGCTGATTGTATCTTCATCAAGATACTGCCCTTCTTGATAATAGTAATCGTCTGTTGAAAACTCATCTTTAGAAAGACGAGTCAAACCTGATTCAAACTCTTTCACATCAAGACGTGTGTTTAAGTTCGATACGGTTAATCCTCTTGATTTACTTTCTTTGAATGGTAGAACACTTTGATATATGTCATCTGAAATACTATATTTCGAAATGACCGCTTTTTGTTTGTTATCGTCTGTTTTCTGAACCACTTCTTCTTCTTTCGAAAAATCAGGTGCACACGCTGTTGTCACAAGCATGACAGAAAGAGCAAGGAAAACAATTTTCTTCAAACCTTATACACCTCACAAGTCGTATCCTGTACGCTTTTTATCCATGGAAAGAAGAATAAGCATAATGCCTATCCTTCTTTCTTTTTCCTAACTTTACTGCTTTTTGAGCTCTTCAATAAACTGTTGTTCACTCCATACTTCGATACCTAAATCTTCAGCTTTTGTAAGCTTAGATCCTGCATCTTCTCCAGCTATAAGCAAGTCCGTTTTCTTACTTACGCTCCCTGTTACCTTTGCACCAAGTGCTTCAAGCTTTTCTTTTACTTCATTGCGTGACAATACTTCAAGCTTTCCTGTAAGCACAACCGTTTTGCCTGCAAAAGTTGAATCACTATCAGCTGCTTGTACAAATTTTGGTCCTTTGTATTCCATATTCACTCCATACGAGCGCAGCTCTTCTAAAAGCTCGACTACTTCAGGCTGCTCAAAGTACGTAATAACGGCGTCAGACATTCTCTCTCCTACTTCATCAATGGCCAATAGCTCTTCTTTTGTTGCTTTTTGTAAGCCTTCCATTGAATGAAAAACGCTTGCTAATGTTTTAGCTGCTTTGGCTCCAACATGACGAATACCAAGTCCAAAAAGGAGGCGCTCAAGTGAATTTGCCTTTGAAGCTTCAATTGCTTGAAGAAGCTTTGTGACCGATCTCTCTCCCATACGCTCAAGCTCTAGAAGCTGTTCTTTTTGCAACTGATATAAATCTGCTACGTCCTCAATAAGCTTCTCTTTAAAGAGCTGTGTTACGACTTTTTCTCCAAGACCATCAATATTCATTGCATTTCTTGATACAAAGTGGATAAATCCTTCACGAATTTGTGCAGGACATTTCGGATTTAAGCATCTTAACGCAACTTCTCCTTCTAAACGAACAAGCTCACTTTCACATTCAGGACAATGAGTTGGCATTGTAAACTCTTTTTCCTCTCCTGTGCGCCGTTCTTCAAGTACGTTTACAACTTCAGGGATAATATCTCCCGCTTTTTTCACCACAACATTGTCTCCAATTCGGATATCTTTCTCACGAATTAAGTCTTCGTTATGTAATGAAGCACGGCTTACCGTTGTCCCTGCTACTTGAACAGGTTCTAACAGCGCAGTTGGTGTAATAACTCCTGTACGCCCCACATTTAGCTCAATATCAAGCAGCTTTGTCACAACTTCCTCAGCCGGAAACTTATAGGCAATAGCCCAGCGTGGACTTTTAGCTGTTGTGCCAAGCTCTTCTTGCTGAAAGAATTCGTCTACTTTTATGACGATTCCATCGATATCATATGGAAGCTCTGTCCGTTGTTCTGTCCAATGTTTAATATAGCTGTAAACTTCTTCTATCGTATCACATTTCTGTCGATTTGGATTCGTCTTAAAGCCCAATTGTTCTAGCTTGTCTAACGCCTCACTATGGGACGTTATACCTGTATTTCCAACGTCCGCTATAGAATAGACGAATATATCGAGGTTTCGTTTCGCTGCTAATTTAGAATCAAGCTGACGAAGAGAGCCTGCAGCTGCATTTCTTGGGTTTGCAAAAGGCTCTTCACCTCGCTCAAGCTTTTCTTCATTAAGTTTCTCAAATGACTTCTTCGGCATATAAGCCTCACCGCGTACTTCCATTGAAAGAGGCTCATTTGCTCTTAATGGGATTGAACGAATCGTTTTTAAGTTATTGCTAATATCTTCTCCAATTGTTCCGTCCCCGCGCGTTGCTCCTTGAGCAAATGCTCCGTCTTCATAGCGAAGTGAAACAGCAAGTCCATCAATCTTTAATTCACAAACGTATGAAACATGATCTCCAACACCTTGGCGAACACGGCGGTCGAAATCAGCCAAATCTTCTTCGTTAAAAGCATTTCCTAAGCTTAACATTGGTGTTTTATGCTCAACTTTTTCAAAAGAAGAGAGCGGATCTCCGCCAACGCGAACAGTTGGCGAATCCGGTGTTTTTAACTCTTCATATTCTTCTTCAAGCCCAATGAGTTCATGAAGCAAACGATCATACTCGCTATCTGGAACGCTCGGCTTGTCTAACACATGATATTCATAGCTGTACTGATGTAAAAGATTATGAAGCTCTTTAACGCGTTCTTTCGCTTGTGAAAACTCCATCTCATTCGCTCCTTTTTATGATTCTTTCGTTACAGGCGCAAATTTGGCTAACAATCGCTTAATTCCTATTGGGCTTGGGAAAGCAATATCAAGCTCTTTGTTATCTCCTTCGCCTTTTACGCTTACAACGGTTCCAACTCCCCATTTTTTATGTGAAGCTTTATCTCCGACGTTCCAATCAATATCTCCTCCACCTGTACTCTGAAGCACAGTTCGTTTCACAGATGGACGGCGTGGCCCTGGTCTTGAGAATGGGCTTTTCTCTTTAGATTGCCCAATGCTTTCAATTAATTCACTCGGAATTTCACCAATGAATCGTGAAGCAGGATTCACATTTGTTTTCCCAAACAGCGTACGCATAATTGCATTCAGTAAGTAAAGCTCTTCTTCTGCTCTCGTAATTCCAACATATGCAAGACGACGCTCTTCTTCCATCTCATCATCTTCAAAAAGAGAACGGCTATGCGGGAACACGCCTTCTTCCATCCCGATTAAGAATACAACAGGAAACTCAAGACCTTTTGCGGAGTGAAGCGTCATAAGGACGACTTGATCGTTTGTATCTTCTTCTTCATCATCAAGACGATCGATGTCTGCTACAAGAGCTAAGTCAGTTAAAAAGGCTACAAGACTTTTGTCTTCGCTCCCTTTTTCGAATTCTTGTGTAACAGATAAAAACTCGTCAATGTTTTCAAGACGGCTTTGAGACTCAATCGTTTTCTCTGTTTTCAACATATCGCGGTAGCCGCTTCGATCTAAGATTTCTTCTACAAGTTCTGTAATGGATAAGTAGTCTTGCATATTTGTTAAATGATCGATCATCTCGCGGAATTCTAACAAACTTTTTTGCACGCGGGCGCTTACCCCAATTTGCTCTACTTCGGCAATTGCTCTAAACATAGAGATATCTTGTGAAACAGCATAGTTTGCAATTTTATCAACAGATGTTGCTCCAACGCCACGTTTTGGTACGTTTACAATGCGCGTTAAGCTAATATCATCATCAGGATTCGCAATTAAACGGAGATAAGCAAGCAAATCTTTAATTTCTTTGCGATCGTAGAACTTAATACCGCCAACGATACTGTAATTAATATTAGATTTTAACAGCACTTCCTCCATCACACGAGATTGAGCATTTGTACGATAAAGAATAGCAAAGTCACTATACTTACGCTTTCCTTCATTAACAAGCTCACGGATCTTACCAGCGACAAACTGGGCTTCTTCATGTTCACTTGATGCTTGATAATGAGAGACTTTCGGGCCTTCATTATTGTCTGTCCACAAATTTTTCGGTTTGCGCCCTGTATTATGCTGAATCACTCTGTTAGCCGCTTCTAAAATGTTTTTTGTTGAGCGATAGTTTTGCTCAAGTAAAATCACGTTAGCACTCGGGTAATCTTGCTCAAAGGAAAGAATATTTGTAATGTCCGCTCCACGCCAGCGATAAATCGACTGATCGGAATCCCCTACAACACAGACATTTTTAAAACGTTCACCAAGTAGTTTAACGAGCATATACTGCGCATGGTTTGTATCTTGGTACTCATCAACATGGATGTATTGAAACTTACGCTGATAAAACTCAAGCACTTCAGGCACTTGCTGAAACAGCTGAATTGTTATCATGATTAGATCATCAAAATCAAGTGCTTGATTTTTACGCAAACGTTTTTGGTATTCTGTATAAACTTCTGCCGCTACTTCCTCTAGAAGAGAACCGCCTTTTGCCGCATATTGTTTTGGTGTTAACAGTTCGTTTTTCGCTGAGCTAATTTTGCCAAGCAAACCACGGGGATCAAACTTTTTTGGATCTAAGTTCTTCTCTTTTAAAATTTGCTTAATCACTGAAAGCTGATCTGTTGAATCTAAAATCGTAAAGTTACGGTTATAGCCAATGCGATCAATATCACGTCGCAAAATACGCACACACATGGAGTGGAAGGTTGAAATCCAGATATCTTCCCCAGATCCTCCTAAAATATTCATAATACGCTCTTTCATCTCTCGCGCTGCTTTATTTGTGAACGTAATCGCTAAAATGTTCCATGGCGCTACTTCTTTTTCAACCATAAGATACGCAATGCGGTGTGTTAAAACTCGCGTCTTTCCACTTCCCGCTCCTGCCATAATTAAAAGCGCTCCGTCCGTTGTTTGGACTGCTTTTTTTTGCTCAGGGTTTAATCCTGTTAGTAATTTCTCACTTAAGTATTGCACACTTTCACCGCCCTATTGTAATTAACCTTTTACAGCACCTACCGTTTGAAGAGCTGCTTTCAAGTCTTCATAAATTACGTTGCCAACCACAACTGTATCAGCTGCATGTGCCATCTCTGCTGCTTGTTCTGAGGAAGCAATGCCGCCACCATAAAATAGCTTTGTTGTAGACAGTGCGTTTTTTACGTTTTTAACGAGTGAAACGTCACCATAAACTCCGCTATATTCTAAATAAAAGATTGGTAAATGAAACATGCGTTCTGCCATTTGGGCATACGCAATAACATCCTCTTCGTCTAATTCTGTTTTCGCCTCTGTTACGTGAGCCGCTTTACAGTCACTGTTTACTATACAATATCCTTCAACAAAGATTTCATTCCAATCCATAATCTCGCCAAACTCTTTCATTGCTTGATGATGAAGTCCTGTGATGAAATCTGTATTGGAACTGTTCAAAACCGTTGGGATAAAATAAAAATCAAATCCAGGCGTTACAGAATCAATTGAGGAAACTTCCAGTGCGCATGGAACAGTATAGCGGCGAATACGAGCTAAAAGCTGAAGGACATTATCAAGCGTCACGCCATCCGTCCCTCCTACAATAATCGCATCTGTTCCAGATTCGCAAACCTGTTCTAAATGTTCATCTGAAATGTCTTTATTTGGGTCAAGTTTAAACACATGTTTCCACCCATTTATATCATACATATTTCTGTTCCTCCAGTCTATTTTCCATCTAATCATTATAGCAGAAAAAGCCTTCGTTTTTGATAGAGAATACAAACTACCGAAAGTGGAAAAATATAAAAAAGGAACATGCCCTTATCTTGTTTTGCCTGTATGAATGTGCTAAGATAAAAACAGTTTTACACTACAATATTTTAAAAAATGTTCAATCATATAAAAGTACGATGAAGGATTTATAGTATCTTATCTTCCTCTTCCACAAGCGAGCTAGGAATGGTGAAAGCCTAGTGAATGAAGTAAGAGAAACGGCAATCTGGAGTACATCTTTCCAAAGAGGATGCTAACATTAGCATCAATCAGGGTGGAACCGCGGGAGTCAAACTCTCGTCCCTGAGCTTATATAAGCTCAGGGACGAGAGTTTTTTTATGGATTGAACCTTAATTATAAGGAGGAACAAACATGGCTGTAACTATGGATCAGCTCGTTTCACACGGTAAACATCGTGGCTTTATCTTTCAAGGATCTGAAATTTACGGAGGTCTTGCAAACACTTGGGATTATGGTCCATTAGGTGTTGAGCTTAAAAACAACGTAAAACGTGCATGGTGGAAAAAATTCGTTCAACAATCTCCGTACAATGTTGGACTTGATGCTGCTATCTTAATGAACCCAAAAACATGGGAAGCATCAGGCCACCTTGGCAACTTCAACGACCCAATGATTGACTGTAAAGATTGTAAATCTCGTCATCGTGCTGATAAGCTTATCGAACAAAAGCTTGAAGAAGAAGGAAACGAAATGGTTGTAGACGGTCTTCCATTCTCTGAAATGGAACGTTTAATTAAAGACCATAACATCGTTTGCCCTGACTGTGGTTCAAGCAACTTTACAGAAATCCGTCAGTTCAACTTAATGTTCAAAACACACCAAGGTGTAACAGAATCATCAACAAACGAAATTCACCTTCGTCCTGAAACAGCACAAGGAATTTTCGTAAACTTTAAAAACGTTCAACGTTCAATGCGTAAAAAGCTTCCATTCGGAATTGCGCAAATCGGAAAAAGCTTCCGTAACGAAATTACACCAGGAAACTTCACATTCCGCACGCGTGAGTTTGAACAAATGGAGCTTGAATTCTTCTGCAAACCTGGTGAAGAATTAGAATGGTTTGACTACTGGAAAGAACAGTGTCACACATGGCTAAAAGCTCTAAACTTAACAGATGAAAACATCCGTCTTCGCGATCACTCTGACGATGAGCTTTCACACTATAGTAATGCAACAACGGACTTTGAATATAAATTCCCATTCGGCTGGGGCGAACTATGGGGCGTTGCTTCTCGTACAGACTATGATTTAAAACAACACGCAGAGCACTCTGGTGAAGATTTCCAATATATTGACCAAGAAACAAATGAACGCTACATCCCTTACTGCATTGAGCCATCCCTTGGTGCTGACCGTGTAACACTTGCATTCTTAGTTGATGCATACCAAGAAGAAGAACTTGAAGATGGATCAAGCCGTACAGTGATGCGTTTCCATCCTGCTCTTGCACCATATAAAGCAGCAATTTTCCCACTTTCTAAAAAGCTTTCTAAAGAAGCACAAGAAGTGTTTGCAGATCTAGCTGAAGATTTTATGGTAGACTATGATGAAGCAGGTTCAATTGGTAAACGTTACCGTCGTCATGATGAAATTGGTACACCATTCTGCATCACATATGACTTTGATTCTGTAGAAGACAAACAAGTAACAGTTCGTGACCGTGATACAATGGAGCAACATCGTATGCCAATTAGCGAACTTAAATCATTCTTAGCTGAAAAAGTTAAATTTTAATATAAAAAAGCTGGAGACATTGCATCTCCAGCTTTTTTATTCTTCCTCTTTATCAACTCGATCTAAGACCATTTGATAAGCGTCACTTCCATAATTTAAACAACGCTTCACACGTGAAATCGTTGCTGTACTTGCTCCTGTTTCAGTTTCAATTTTATGATATGTAAACCCTTTGCGAAGCATTCTAGCTACCTCTAGACGTTGAGCTAATGATTGAATTTCATTAATTGTGCAAAGGTCATCAAAAAATTGATAACATTCTTCAATATTTTGTAGTGAAAGAACAGCTTCACAAAGCTGATCAAGCTCTTTTCCTCTTAATTTATCAATTTGCACTGTAACAGCACTCCTTTAAGCTTAAATATCAATTCTTTACTATATATCGTAAAGCTACTCTTTTGATTATTATACACACAAAATGCTTCAATGTCCTACTGCGTTAAAGTAGAATATTCCCATATACTAAATCTGTACAAAAGAAGCTGATAACTTATAGAACGTTATCAGCTCATATTATCTCATAACTGTCGGAAAAAGAATATTTTTATTCATCACATCGTAAAGGCCTCTTGGTGTAAGACGAATGTATGGAAGATGTGTTGATGATAAGAAAAGAAGCGTATAAATAGGATCACAGTGGTCGTAGCCGCGCTCTACTAAAGCTTCTCTCATCTTTTTTTCTTCTTCTTGTAGAGCACTAAGAGGCTTCTCTGACATAAGACCATTCAGCTTAAGCGGAATTTCTGTCACGATCTCTCCATCTTCTGCAAGAACAATTCCACCACCGATTTCTTTCATTCTGTTAAATGCGGCAATCATATCAAGCTTATTTTTACCAAGAAGTACAATATCTCCAGTACTTGAAAATGAGCTTGCAAACCCGGAAACGTGAGTTGAGAATCCTTTTATAAGTGTATTGATTCGCCATTTTCCTTCACGGTCCATAAGCATAAGAAAGCTTTCATCATTTTCTGTTGAAATTTCATCACGTGATACATCAAACGTAATCGAATACGGCTTCATAATAACGGCATTTTCAAGTTTTAAACCAAGTGGCATCGAAAACTGCAAATCATCCATTGTCAGATTCCAATCAAGAGAAAGAGGCTGAAATCCATAGTCGGCCCATTCAATATCTTTAAAGTTTGATGTTTGCTCTTCATCTCTTAAAATCCATTTTCCTTTAGCAAGAACAGAAACCGGTGTTGGTTCATCTTTTGCTTTTAAGAAATTAATATTCGCTACTCTACCTGTCATAATGTTACCGTGAAGATATTCAATATTATAAAAGCGAGCAACGTTTACAGTCGCCATATTATAAGCATCAACAAGTGGGACGCCACTCTCAATCGCAAGTTTAATTAATTTATCACTTACTCCATCTTCATAAAAGGCAGGTGGAGAACCATCTGTTGTCATCATCATTTTATCAAAACAAGTAATGTCCATTCCCGCTAATTCTCTAACAATACGTGGTAAATCAGGTCTTATTGAAGAATAGCGAAGCGTCACCGTATAGCCATGAAGAAGACGTTCGTATACGTCCCTTCCTGACATTGATTCATGATCACTATCTGCACCAAGCAGCATGAGCTTTGCAAGTGTTTTTGGGGAAGCTCCAGGAAAATGTCCTTCAACTTGTTTTCTCATTCGTTTAGCTTCTTGAATCCAGTGAAGCATTAAGTCATCTCCATCAAGAAGCTTTGGCCAGCCTGTAAGCTCTCCTGCTTGTAAAACCGCATCATGTTCAAGCCATGCTTTTACATTGCCATGTGAAAAAGCAACTTCTTCATTGATAATTTCTGTTTGTGGATCTAATCGACACCACCAGTACATTGTCGATGGAATCGTTCGCATCTCTCGAATCAAAGAAAACGCTTTCTTTTTATCAAGCTGTAAAGCAAGTAACATATTGTCATTTACAAGTGTTGTTGTTCCACGTTCTCCCGCATACTTTGCAAAGCTGTGGGGATTATATAACTGAAAAGGGTGAACATGTGGCTCAATATAGCCTGGAACAAGGAAGTAGTCCTCACAGTTCACAATCTCTGTTTCTTTCAAATTGGAAGGTAAGGCTTCACCAACATATACAATGCGGTCACCATAAATCCATATATTAGCCTTCATCCACTTGCGAAATGTTTGATTTAAATAAGTTGCATTTTTTAATAACATAGTCGGTGCTTTTGCTCCATCAATAACAGCAACGTGTTCCCGCAACTGCTTGTTTTTCCATCGATAGCGCTGTTCCAGCATGGAAATCCCTCCAATTCATCGTTACTTTCATCGTATCATACCTTCTGTGCGAGAAACGTAAAGAAATTGTGAATTTTGTACAAAAACGTGAAAGGTGATAGTATATGAAACCTAATATTAGTTTAGTAAATGCTTTAATTCGTATTGCATGTGGTCTAACTGTAATCTCATGGTCCACAGCACGATTATCTCGAAGACCACATCATAGCTCTTATCTCTTTATGACAATGATGGGTGCCCTCAAAGTAGCAGAAGGTATTACCCGTTTTTGTCCTCTTACATTACTTATGCAGAACTATATAGATGATGACTTAGATTCGCAGGATAAAAAGAAAGAGCTTACAATGTTGAATCAATATTAACGCGAAACATTGAGAATGTGAAGGGAAATGCTTAAATTTTCTGAAAAAACTTCTAAATGAGGAAGATTCATCTTCATTATCCTGCTTTTCCTTCTTTTTTCTACTAAAATGTAAGACTTTTTAACAAAAAAGCGAGAGCTCATAAAGAGTTCTCGCTTTTTTTTTATTTTTTAGCACTTAACGCCTTGTGACCAATATCTCGACGGTAGAAAAGTCCGTTAAACGTTTCTTTTTCAAGACTTTCATAGACTGATTTCTGAGCTGCCTCTATATCTTCTCCAAGAGCCATCACAAGACTTACACGTCCACCATCTGAAAGAAACTTCCCATCCTCTTCTGTCACTCCTGCATGAAAAACAGTGTTGTCTCCAAGATGATGAAAACCAGGAAGTGCATGTCCTTTTTCATATGAACCTGGATATCCTTCAGAAGCAATAACAACACCAACGGCTGCTTTTTCAGACCACTGAAGTTCAACAGGCTCGTCTTTCAATAAAGCAATAATAACTTCTACAATATCTGTCTTTAAGCGTGGTAACACAACTTGTGCTTCAGGATCACCAAATCGAGCATTAAACTCAATAACTTTCACACCTGAAGCTGTTGTCATAAGGCCACCGTACAATACTCCAGTAAAGGCGCACCCTTCTTCAACCATCGCTTTTGCAGTTGGCTCCATAACTGTCTTTACCGTTTCAGCTACAATTTCAGCTGAAATTTGTGGAACAGGTGAATAGGCGCCCATTCCTCCTGTGTTGGGACCTTTATCACCGTCAAACGCACGCTTGTGGTCTTGAGCAATAACCATCGGATACACTTTTTCCCCATTAACAAAAGCTAATAGTGAAAATTCTTCTCCCTCAAGATACTCTTCAATTACAACGCTTGCGCCTTCTTGTTGGAATAATGAATCCAATGCTTCATTTGCTTCTTGAAGCGTCATCGCAACAGTAACCCCTTTACCAGCTGCTAATCCGTCTGCTTTTACAACAATTGGCGCTCCTTGCTTCTCTACGTATGCTTTTGCATCCTGAAGTGTTGTAAAGGCTTCATACTCAGCTGTTGGAATGCTGTACTTTTTCATTAAATCTTTTGCGAACTGTTTGCTTCCTTCAATTTGAGCCGCTTTCTGATTTGGACCGAAAACAAGGAGGTCCTGTGCTTTGAAGTAATCGACGATTCCTTCTGTAAGAGGTGCTTCAGGCCCTACGATTGTGAGCTCTACATTTTCTCTCTTAGCGAATGCTGCAAGCTCCTCATGATTTCCCTCTTCAATTGAAATAAGCGTTGCTACATCTTTCATGCCAGCATTTCCTGGTGCCACAAATACTTCTTCTACCTTCGAACTTTGTGCAACTTTCCATGCTAAAACATGTTCACGACCGCCACGGCCAATGATTAAAACCTTCACAGCTTTTCCTCCCTGTTGTTTCTCCATTTTTTAATGTTTGAAATGTCTTACGCCTGTAAAGACCATCGCAATTCCGTACTCGTCTGCTTTTTGAATAGACTCTTCATCACGTACAGAGCCACCTGGTTGAATAATTGCAGTAATTCCTGCTTTAGCTGCTGCTTCAACCGTATCTCCCATTGGGAAAAAGGCATCTGAACCAAGCGCAGAACCTTTTGCTTTCTCACCAGCTTGGTTAATCGCAATGTTAGCAGAACCAACGCGATTCATTTGACCTGCCCCAACACCAACTGTCATTTCATCTTTTGCTAGAACGATAGCATTTGATTTAACATGTTTTACAACTTTCCAAGCAAGCTTCAAGTTTTTCCACTCATCTTCTGTTGGCTCGCGTTTAGTAGCTACTTTTACTTCTACATCATCAAGGCTAAGTAGATCTTCATCTTGAAGAAGTAAACCACCTTTTACAGATGTAAGCTTTACGCCTTTTGCATCATTTGCATTGAAATCAACTGTTAATAAACGAAGGTTCTTCTTCTGTTTTAACACTTCTAATGCGTCCTCATCAAATGAAGGGGCAATAATGATTTCAAGGAAAATTTCTTTCATTTTTCGTGCTGTGTGCACGTCAACAGGACGGTTTGCTGCAATGATACCGCCAAAGATTGATGTTGAATCAGCTTCATAAGCACGATCATATGCTACTTCAATGTTTTCGCCAACGCCAACACCACATGGGTTCATATGTTTAACAGCTACAACAGCCGGTTCTGTGAATTCTTGAACAATTTCAAAAGCAGCGTTAGCATCATTGATATTGTTATAAGAAAGTTCTTTTCCATGAAGCTGTGTTGCTGTTGCAATTGAAGCATTTGATGCTAGTGGTTTTTTATAGAAAGCTGCTTTTTGATGAGGATTTTCTCCGTATCGTAACCCTTGTACTTTCTCAAATGTTACCGTTAATTTTTCCGGTGCTTCTTCACCTGTACGCTTTGTTAAGTATTCAGCAATCAAAGCATCATATGAAGCTGTATGACGGAACACTTTTGCTGCAAGATATTCGTTTGTTTCAAGAGATACGTTGCCGTTTTCTTTTAGCTCTTCTACAACTTTGCTATAGTCAGTAGGATCAACAAGAACAGAAATAGATTCATAGTTTTTCGCTGCTGAACGAAGCATTGTTGGTCCACCGATATCAATATTTTCAATTGCATCTTGAAGAGTTACATTATCTTTTGCAATTGTTTCTTGGAAAGGATATAAGTTAACAACCACAAGATCGATTGGAGTAATGTTATGTTCTTTTAATTGAGCAATGTGATTTTCATCATTACGACGAGCAAGCAAACCACCATGAACGTAAGGGTTTAAAGTTTTTACACGTCCGTCTAAAATTTCCGGAAACCCTGTTACATCCGATACACTCATAACGTCAACGCCATTTTCTTCTAACGTACGTTTTGTACCACCTGTTGAGATAATTTCAAAATCAAGCTCTACTAAATTTTGTGCTAGTTCTACAACGTTGTTTTTATCTGACACACTAATAAGTGCACGTTTCTTTGCCATTGTTTCTCCCCCTGATGAAGTTTCTATAATGAATTATACGCTAATTTTTTATTAATTCAAAATTGACAGATGACGATGAATAACCTTTTGCAAGATTTTCGGGTATATAGCATGCTCAACTTCATGAATCCGTTTTGTAACGGCTTCAATGCTTTCTCCCTCACGAATTGAAACGCTTTGTTGAGCAATAATTGGCCCTGTATCAACACCTTCATCAACATAGTGAACAGTAACTCCTGTAACTTTCACCCCTGCTGCTACGGCTTGTTCTACCGCATCTTTTCCAGGGAATGAAGGAAGAAGTGAAGGATGAATGTTCACGATACCACCAGGAAAAGCTTCTAAAAGCGTCTCTCCTACAATTCGCATATAACCTGCAAGGACTACAAGCTGTACGCGATGCTCACGAAGCTTTATAAGAAGATCTTCTTCATATGCGGATTTTGATTCGTAGTCTTTTGCTGAAAATGAAAAAACGGGAATTCCTACTTTTTCCGCTCGAGCAATTACTTGTGCTCCAGGGCGGTCACAGACAACAAGAGAAATGTTTGCATCCAAGCGCTGATGTTTTACAGCTTCATAAATTGCTTGAAAATTGCTGCCATTTCCAGAAGCAAATACAGCAATATTAATCATGAAAGAGCGCCTCCACCGAACTCGATGCCTTCTTTGTTTGTAACACGTCCGATGATGTATGCTTTCTCGTTCTCGCCTTCAACTGCTTCAATTGTCTTATGAAGGTCTTCTTCAGCAACAACTAATACAAATCCAATTCCCATATTAAATACTTCGAACATTTCACGACGATCTAAGTTACCTTTTTCCTTTAAAAACTCAAAAATAGTCGGAATCGGCCATGAACCATAGTCAATTTCCGCTCCACATCCTGCTGGAAGCATACGTGGAATATTCTCAACAAATCCCCCGCCTGTTACATGGGCCATACCAAGAATGTTCACATTCTCTGCTGCTTTTTTCACTGCTTTTACATAAAGCTTTGTTGGTGTTAGAAGTTCCATGCCAAGAGACTTATCGAATCCTTCATATGTTGTTTGAAGATCAAGACCAGCTTCATCTACAATATGACGTACAAGTGAATAACCATTGCTATGAATTCCGCTTGATGAAATTCCAATCAAAACATTGCCAGCTTTGATGTTTTCACCTGTAATAAGCTTTGATTTTTCAACAGCTCCAACAGCAAATCCTGCAAGGTCATATTCTTCTGGATCATACATACCAGGCATTTCAGCTGTTTCTCCTCCAATGAGGGCACACTCTGATTGCTCACAACCGTCTGCAATTCCTTTTACAATGGCTTCGATTTTTTCCGGCTCGTTTTTTCCACACGCAATATAATCTAAGAAATAAAGAGGCTCAGCTCCTTGTGTAACAATGTCATTTACACACATTGCAACAGCATCTTGACCAATTGTTTCATGATAATTCATTGTAAACGCAAGCTTTAACTTGGTTCCGACTCCGTCTGTTCCAGATACTAAAACAGGTTCTTTTAAATTGAGCTGAGATAAATCAAACATCGCTCCAAATGATCCGATGCCACCCATTACTTCTCGACGCTCAGTACGTTTTACATGTTTTTTCATCCGTTCAACTGCTTCGTACCCAGCATGGATATCGACCCCTGCTTCTTTATATGTGTTCGACATATAAATCCTCCTCTTTCTTTAGCACGTCACCTTTTCATGAGGATGTGCTGTATCTGGATAAATTTCTGTTGGATATTTACCTGTGAAACATGCCATACACTGCCCACCATTTTCAAAAGGTCTACCAATTGCATTTACAAGACCTTCTTCACTTATAAAATAAAGTGAGTCAGCACCGATAATTTCACGCATTTCTTCTATTGAATGTTTAGATGCCATAAGCTCTTCTGTTGTTGACGTATCAATTCCATAGAAACATGGATTTTTAATTGGTGGCGCACTAATACGAACATGAACTTCTGTTGCGCCTGCTTCCCGAAGCATGTTTACAATACGACGACTTGTTGTTCCACGAACTATTGAGTCATCAACCATAACAACACGTTTTCCTTCTACAATTTTTCGAACAGCAGAAAGTTTCATTTTGACCCCTTGCTCACGCAGTTCTTGAGAAGGTTGGATAAATGTTCTACCAACATAGCGGTTCTTAATTAAACCAAGCTCATATGGAATTTGTGACTGTTCTGCATATCCAATAGCTGCTGAAATACTTGAATCAGGTACACCTGTTACAACGTCTGCCTCAACAGGAGCTTCTGATGCAAGCTGTTTTCCCATACTTTTACGTGCAGAGTGAACATTAATACCATCAATATTGCTGTCAGGACGAGAAAAATAGATATATTCCATACTGCACATAGCACGATTTGCGTTATAAGCAAAGCGTTCTGACGTTATGCCATCATTGTTGATTACAAGAAGTTCACCAGGCTGTACATCTCGCTCATGTTGGGCTCCAACAATGTCTAAAGCACATGTTTCACTTGCAATGACATACGCATCACCTAGAAGACCAATAGAAAGCGGACGAAGACCATGTGGATCAAGAGCAACCATAAGGGAATCTTCTGTTAAAAGAAGAAAAGCATATGCTCCTTTTACCATTGAAAGAGCATTTTTTAACTGATCTTTTAATGTTGAAAAACCGCTTCTTTTAATAAGATGTGCTAATACTTCTGTATCCGATGTTGTTTGAAAGATACTTCCTTGGTTTTCAAGCTGATGTTTCAGCGCTGTTGCATTAACTAAGTTGCCGTTATGAGCAAGTGCCATGCTTCCTGTTTGAGAACGGAAGTGAAGAGGCTGAACGTTCTCGTAGCCTCCACCTCCTGCTGTTGCATAGCGAACATGCCCAATTGCAGCTGTTCCTTTTAAATCTTTAAGCTGACCGTTTTGAAATACTTCAGAAACAAGACCTGTGTCTTTATGAATGTTCACTGTCTCTTGGTCGCTTACAGCAATTCCCGCTCCTTCTTGACCGCGATGCTGTAAACTGTGTAGCCCGTAGTATGTTAACTCTGCTGCTTTTTCATGACCCCAAACACCAAATACGCCGCACTCTTCGTTTAAGCCTTTGATTTCAGCAAGCATGAGATAGCTCCTTTCCAAGCCTCTTGTAGTTGTGCTGTTGGTTCATCAATAATCAAGTTGCCTTGTGCACCTTTCACAACAAAACGTTTGCTATCTGTTACAGTACCAATTTTCTTCGCATTCACAATATTTTCGAATGCTTCTTGGTTTTCAGGGCTTACTGTTACAACAAAGCGAGATTGTGTTTCACTAAATAGTTCAGCTACTACATCTTCACCAACTGTAATTTCAGCGCCAAGATTCTCACTGTTCATTAATTTTTCTGCTACAGCTACTGCTAATCCACCTTCAGCAATGTCATGAGCAGATGCTACAACACCATTTTGAATAGCTGTTAGAAGCTGTCCTTGACGTTCTTTTTCTGTTACCAAGTCTAAAGCAGGTGCTGCTCCAAAGATTTTTCCTTCAAGAAGTTTTTGAAGTTCACTTCCGCCAAATTCAACGTCTGCTTCTCCAAGCACATAGATGAAGTCTCCTGCTTTTTTCGCACTTTGTGTTGTAATATGTTCAAGATCGTGAATTAAACCAACCATACCAACAACTGGTGTTGGATAAACTGCTTCACCATTTGTCTCGTTGTATAATGAAACGTTCCCACCGATAACAGGAGTTGATAGTGTACGACATGCTTCACTCATTCCGTCTGCTGCTTTTTCGATTTGCCAGAAGATTTCAGGCTTCTCTGGGTTACCGAAGTTTAAGCAATCTGTAATAGCAAGTGGCTCTCCACCTGAGCAAACGATATTACGTGCAGCCTCTGCTACAGCAATTTGACCGCCGACTTCAGGATTTAAATAAAGGTAGCGAGAGTTACAGTCTGTTGTCATTGCAAGGGCTTTGTTTGTTTCACGAATACGGATAACTGCAGCATCTGAACCAGGTGCAACAACTGTGTTTGTACGTACCATATAATCATATTGACGATAAACCCATTCTTTGCTTGCCACTGTCGGCTGCTTTAAAAGGGAAAGAAGCGTTTCTTTGTAATCAGTTACACGTGGAACATAATTTTCCATTTTTTTGAATTCTTCAATATATTCAGGTTTCTTAGAAGGCTTATGGTATACTGGTGCATCTTCTGCAAGTGCATCAACAGGTACGTCTGCCACTACTTCTCCTTTATGAAGAAGACGAAGTTTTTGATCTTCTGTTACTTTACCAATTGCAACGCCTTCAAGACCATACTTTGTGAAAAGATCAATGATCTCTTGCTCTTGGCCTTTTTTCACAACAACAAGCATGCGCTCTTGAGATTCAGAAAGCATCATTTCATATGCTGTCATTCCTGTTTCACGTTGTGGTACAAGGTCAAGGTTCATTTCAAGTCCCATACCTGCTTTACTTGCCATTTCTGCTGAAGAACTTGTAAGACCTGCAGCACCCATATCTTGAATTCCAACAAGTGCTTCACATTGAACAAGCTCAATACAAGCTTCAAGCAATAATTTTTCCATGAATGGGTCGCCAACTTGAACTGCTGGGCGTTTCTCATCTGATGAATCAGAAAGTTCTTCAGAAGCAAATGTTGCTCCGTGAATACCGTCACGACCTGTTTTCGCTCCAACGTACATTACTGTGTTTCCAACGCCAGATGCAACACCTTTTTGAATATCTTTATGATCAATTAATCCAACGCACATTGCATTTACAAGTGGGTTTCCTTCATAGCAAGGATCAAACGCAATTTCTCCTCCAACAGTTGGGATTCCGATACAGTTACCATATCCAGCAATCCCTGCAACTACTTCTTCAAACAAGTAGCGGACGCGCGGACTTAACAGCTCACCAAAGCGTAAAGAGTTTAAAATTGCGACAGGACGAGCTCCCATTGAGAAAACGTCACGAATGATTCCACCTACTCCTGTTGCAGCACCTTGATAAGGCTCAATTGCTGATGGATGGTTATGACTTTCGATTTTAAATACAACCGCTTGATCATCGCCAATATCGACAATTCCAGCTCCTTCTCCAGGACCTTGTAAGACTCTCTCACCTGTTACTGGGAATTTCTTTAGGATTGGTTTAGAATTTTTATAGCTACAATGCTCTGACCACATAACAGCGAAAAGACCTGTTTCCGTGTAGTTCGGCAAACGACCTAATAATTCTTCAACTTTTTGAAACTCCTCATCTGTTAAACCCATTTCTTGATAAATCTTTTGCGCTTTAATTTCTTCGGTACTTGGCTCAAGAAGTAATGACATGATTTTCCCTCCATTGGCGAACAATTGATTGAAAAAGTTGTAATCCATCAGCGCTACCTAAAAGCTCTGATACAGCACGTTCTGGGTGTGGCATCATTCCAAGGACATTTCCTTCCTTGTTTGTGATTCCAGCAATATCTGATACACTTCCGTTTGGATTATCTTTATAACGGAAAGCAATTTGATTATTCTCTTCAAGCTCTGCTAAAAGCTCTTCACTGCAATAGTAATTTCCTTCACCATGTGCAACTGGAATAGTAATTTCTTGTTTTTCGTTATATGCATTTGTAAACATTGTTTTATTGTTTTCTACAACAAGCGTTAATGGCTCACAAATGAATTTCAAGTTTTCATTACGCTGCATTGCGCCTGGAAGCAAACCAGATTCTAAAAGAATTTGAAATCCATTACAAACACCAAGCACTGGTTTTCCCGCTTTTGCTGCTTTTTGAACTTCTTCCATTACATTTGCAAATCTTGAAATTGCTCCACATCGTAAGTAGTCCCCGTATGAGAATCCACCAGGAAGTAAGATTCCATCAAAGCGACTTAAATCTTTTTCAGTATGACGAACATATTCTACTTCTTCGCCAAGTTCATCTTTAATTGCGTGATACATATCAACATCACAGTTTGACCCTGGGAATACAATTACTGCGAATTTCATACTTTTGCCACCTCTTCAATTTCGAAACGGTAGTCTTCAATAACTGTGTTAGCTAAAAGTTTTTCACACATCTCTTTCACACGTGTTTCAACGTTTTCTGTTTCTTCTACCGTAAGTTCGATAAATTTTCCGATACGTACTTCGCTTGCTTCTTTGTAACCTAAATGATGAAGAGATTGCTCAACTGCTGTTCCTTGTGGATCTAAAACACTTTCACGTAATGTAACAAATACCTTTACTTTATACATGTGATTTTCCCCCGATTCGTTTTAAAATTTCTTCATATGCATCTGTAAGACCGCCAAGATCACGGCGAAATACGTCTTTATCAAGCTTTTCATTCGTATGAACATCCCAGAAACGACATGTATCTGGTGACACTTCATCAGCTAAAATAATTGTGCCATCTTCTGTTTTTCCAAATTCTAACTTAAAATCAACAAGCGTAATGTCACGCTCAAGGAAGTATGGTAAAAGAATTTCATTTACTCGGCGAGCTAAGAACTTAATGTAAGCAAGTTCATCCCAGCCTGCTGCTTTTAAGAATAGCGCATGTTCATCTGTAATAAGCGGATCTCCAAGTGCATCATCTTTATAGTAAAGTTCAACAATTGGCTGCTCTGTTTTTGTGCCTTCTTCAACGCCAAGGCGTTTTGCAAGACTTCCTGCAATAACATTGCGAACAACAACTTCTAGAGGAATAATACTTACTTTCTTTACAAGCTGCTCATAGTTTGAAAGTCTTTCAACAAAGTGTGTTGGTACATTCTCTTTATGAAGCACTTCAAATAGTAAGCTACTAATCTCGTTATTCAATACTTTTTTACCAGCAATAGATGACTTCTTCTCACCGTTAAATGCTGTTGCATCATCTTTATATTCAAGCCATAAAATATTTTCTTGATCTGTAGCATATATTTTCTTTGCTTTTCCTTCGTACAACAATTCTTGTTTTTCCATCTGTTCCTCACCTCATCTGAAGTATCAGCACTATTTTAGAAAGAAGGCGCAATGCCTTCTTTCCATGAAATTAAAGTCCTAAACGATTAAAGATCATGTCTACATTTTTCAAATGGTGCTTGTAGTCAAAGCATTCTTCAATCTGCTCTGCTGTTAAGCGACTTGTAATGCGCTCATCACTTTCAATTAGTGAGCGGAACGGAACTTGCTCTTCCCATGCTTGCATTGCTTTTGGTTGAACAAGGTCATATGCTTCCTCACGAACCATGCCTGTATCAATAAGTGTAAGAAGAACACGCTGAGAGAAAATAAGACCAAATGTTTTCTCCATGTTACGCTGCATGTTTTCTGGGAAGACTGTTAGATTTTTTACGATATTGCCAAATCTGTTTAACATGTAGTTTAAAGCAATTGTTGCATCTGGTAAGATAACGCGTTCTGCTGAAGAGTGAGAAATATCACGCTCATGCCATAAAGCAACGTTTTCGTAAGCTGTTACCATATAGCCACGAATTAAACGAGCTAAGCCTGTCATATTTTCAGAACCGATTGGGTTACGTTTATGAGGCATTGCAGATGAACCTTTTTGACCTTTTGCGAAAAACTCTTCAACTTCGCGAGTTTCTGTTTTTTGTAAGCCACGTACTTCTACTGCAAATTTTTCAATAGACGCTGCTACAAGAGCAAGTGCTGACATATAGTGAGCATGACGATCACGCTGAAGCGTTTGTGTAGAAATTGGCGCCGGTTTTAAACCAAGCTTCTCACACACAAATTTCTCAACAAATGGATCAATATTTGCGAAAGTTCCAACTGCACCAGACATTTTACCAACTGCAATGTTCTCTGCTGCATGTTTGAAACGCTCAACATTGCGCTTCATTTCTTCGTGCCAAAGAGCCATCTTTAACCCGAATGTTGTTGGCTCAGCATGAACACCATGTGTACGACCCATCATTACTGTGTATTTATGTTCTTGTGCTTTCTCTTTTAAAATGTCAACAAAACGCTCAAGGTCTCCAATTAAGATGTCGTTTGCTTGTTTTAAAAGGTAAGAAAGAGCTGTGTCCACAACGTCTGTTGATGTTAAGCCGTAGTGTACCCATTTACGTTCTTCACCAAGCGTTTCTGATACCGCACGTGTGAAAGCAACAACATCGTGACGTGTTTCTTCTTCAATCTCTTTAATACGATTGATATCAAAAGAAGCATTCTCACGCAGTTTTTTTACATCTTCCTTTGGAATAACGCCAAGCTCTGACCATGCTTCACAAGCTAAGATTTCAACTTCTAGCCATGCTTTAAAACGATTTTCCTCTGTCCAAATTGCTCCCATTTCTTCACGTGTATAACGTTCAATCATTTTAGTTCCTCCGTTTAACTCCAAATTTTTAAGGCGTTGATTTTTTCTAGCGCCATCTCTATGTTATCAGCAATAACCGTCATATGTCCCATTTTTCGTCCATCTTTTACTTCCTTTTTTCCGTACAAATGAAGGTGGCAGTCTGAAAATTGTTCGACTTTATCAAGTGCCTTGTTCATTTCATCTCCTAAAAGGTTTGCCATTACTGCTGGCTTTAGCAGTGAAGAATCTCCTAATGGCCAGTTACAGATGGCTCGAATATGCTGACCAAATTGTGAAACAGCACAGGCATTCATAGAATAATGGCCAGAGTTATGCGGACGAGGAGCGAGTTCATTTACAAATAGCTCTCCGTCTCTTGTTATAAACATCTCTACAGCTAGTGTGCCCACAAGTTTTAAATGATTCGCGATTTTCAAAGCAATCTTGGTTGCTTTCTCTTTTGTTTCTTCACTCACACGTGCTGGTACGATTGTTTGATATAAAATGTGATGTTTATGAATATTTTCACCAATTGGCAAGCATGTTACATCCCCATTTTCGTTGCGGTGAACAATGACAGACACTTCCTTTTGAAGGTCGATCCAGCTTTCTAGTACGCAAGTTCCCGCATTTAGAAGCTTTATGGCTTCATCAATATCTTCTTTGCGTTCAATTAGATGTTGACCTTTTCCATCATAGCCACCTTGACACGTTTTTAAGACGCACGGATATCCGATACTTTCAACTGCCTCTTCCATTTCCTCAGCTTTTTCAATAATGCGATAAGGAGCAATTGGAAGTCCTGCTTTTGTAATTTCTTCTTTTTCGAACTGACGATTTTGTGTGATTTTGAGTAAGTGGCTTCCCTGTGGTACATAAGAATGTTCCTCAAGCCATTTAACCATTTCTACATTCACATTTTCAAACTCATACGTAATGACATCTGAACATTGAGCAAGCTTTTGAATTCCTTCAAAGTCATCATAACCTGCTACAATCTTGATATCAGATATTTGCCCACATGGAGAATCCTCAGCGGGTTCTAAAACCGCTATATTGTACCCCATTTCTTTTGCTGACATGGCCATCATTCGTCCAAGTTGGCCACCACCGATGATTCCAATTGTTTGTCCTGGTAAAATTCTATTCAAGTTCATCACTACTTTGCATCGCTTTTTGTTTTGTTGACTCACGGCGCTCATGTAAACGAGCTTCTAACTGATCGTCTCGAGTCGCTAATATTTGGGCTGCTAACAATCCTGCATTTGTAGCCCCTGCTTTTCCAATTGCAACGGTTGCCACAGGTACACCACCTGGCATTTGTACGATAGAAAGAAGTGAGTCCAATCCTTGCAAATGACTAGAGCGAACTGGAACTCCGATAACTGGAAGTAACGTTTTAGCTGCTACCATACCTGGCAAATGTGCTGCACCTCCAGCGCCTGCAATAATTACTTCAATTCCTCGTCCTTTTGCTTCTTCTGCATATTGAAACATTAAATCAGGAGTACGATGTGCTGACACAACTTTTTTTTCATATGCTACATGCAGTTCATCTAAAATATCACAAGCATGCTTCATCGTTTCCCAATCAGAAGTACTTCCCATAATTACAGCTACTTTTGCATTCATGTATAAGCTCTCCTTTTGAAAATAAAAATGCCTAGAGTAGTTGGAGACAAGAGAAAGTCACCACCTACTCTAGGCATTCTTAGAATACATAACCTAGTGTAAGATACTTTCTCTCATAGTCCGACAATTTACGGTCGTCGGGTAGAAACTTGTGGGCCATATCCCCACTATTATACGAGAGTTCGCTTCTTAAAATTTCTATAATCATAGTAACAGCTTACCAAACCTTATGTCAATCAAAAATCGAATGTTTTATATTGTTTTTTATCTATTGTTCGGGTTTTACAACTTCTTTCCTTCGAAAGTAATTTTTCGTTCTGTTGGAATGTACTCTTTTTTTCCATTTACTACTTTCTCAGTGAATACTGGTTTCTCAAAGCGACGTACAGGAGTATATCCTTCCTTTTTCATACGACCAAGACAATCAGAAATTGTCTCGCCTTGTTGTACTTCAAATGTTTTCTTATTTTTACTAGCCAATATAAATCCTCCTTAGGAATTTTCATGGTTCTTATTATAAACGGAATTGAATAAAGAAAAAACGAGAGAAATAAAATTTCTCTCGTTTTTTCTTACTTATCTAATAAAAAGAGCGATACAACTTTAGCCATTTGTTCACGTGTTGCTCCATTATATGGTTTAAATTCATCACCATATCCCTCTATATATCCAAGTTCTTCAGCTGCCGCCACAGCTTTCTTCATTTCACTATCTAATGTTTTAAGATCCGTAAATTTCGTAGATGTTCCTCCTTCATAAGGTGCTCCATGTTTCACTTCATAGGCTCTCATCATCATTGTAACCATTTGAGAACGTGAAATAGGTTCCCATGGTTCAAATGTCGTATCACTGGTTCCTTTAATTAATCCTGCTTTATAAGCTGCTATAATTTCATCTTTTGTTTCTTTATCCATTTTACCTAAGTCTTTAAATGGAGAAGTGCCTTCTGCTTTTAAATCAAGAGCACGTACAAGCATTGAGGCAAACTGAGCACGATTTAATGAACTAAACGGAGCAAAGACCTCAGGACTTTTCCCCTTTACAACACCTTCATTTGCTAAATATGAAACATAAGGATTTGACCAACTGTTTAAAGGAACATCTTTAAAAATAGAAGATACTTCTTGAATACGGCCTTCTGCTTTGAAATGAACAGGACTTTCTAATGAGCGTACATAATCAGATGTCGCATCAATATCAACAGGACCTGTTTCAGGTTGATCTAGTGCATTATCTATAATAGCCTGATCTGCTCCAAACATATAGTTATTCACAACAACAGTATACTGCTCACTAGGATTGATTTTCTTGCCGTTTGGTAAGAAAATATCTACTACCTTCCCTCGCTTAGCATTATGATCATACGTATACGTATAACGAAGACCTGAGATAGAATAATCAAGTCCATAGCTTGTGATTTGACCATCTAATATTTCTCGCAGTCCTGCATCTGTTACAGTAAACTTGTTTAGGACATTCCCAAACGGTTGAATAGTGTACAATTCACCAAACGTGATATCACCTTTATCGATTCCAGCCCGGACTCCTCCACCATTCATAAGAGCAATATCAGCATCCATTGTCTCTCTCATACCATCTGCAATCATATTTCCAACAGGATGGTCTCCAACTGGCCCAAATCCAGGATAGCGTTGAGAGGGATAATCTACAGCACTCTTGCTAATAACCTCTTCTTTTACAGGTTTCACTTTTTCATTGTACTTTTCCAAGATGGATTTTACTTTTTCATCAGGCTTTATGCCCTCTTGAGTTACCCACTCTGTTGTAGCACTCTTTTTTACAATATCACCTGTAGATGGATCAATCTCAATATCAACATCACCAAAAGCTTGTCCATATTCAAAAGATTGCACAATGAGCTTATTGTCTACAACGCCATTTGTAAATTGATGATTATGACCAGCGAAAATAATATCTACCTCGTCGTCAATCTTCTTAGCAAATTCAGCTGTTTGTCCTGAGACAGCTCCATTAGCCTCTTGAATTGAAGGATTATGAGCAAGCACAACAATTGATTTTACTCCTTGTTCTTTTAATTCTTTCGCATACTTATTAATTGCTTCTACTTCGTCTGTAATTTGAAGATTTTCGTTTCCTTTTTTAATAACCATGCCTGGAGTCTCAGTTGTAACAACACCAATGAATCCTATTTTTGCTCCGTCCACTTCTTTTACAGCATATGGAGGAAGAATAAGTTTACCATCACTTTTATCGTACGCATTAGCTGCTACAACAGGAAAGTTCATTCCATCATAACCTTTTGTTCCTTTCCCCTCAGGATGGTCTCCTCCTTTAACCATGCGACGAAGCTCGTCGATTCCTTCATCAAATTCATGGTTTCCAACCGTTCCAACATCAAAACCCATCTCTTCCATAATCTCTACAACTGGCTCGTCTTGAAATGCGCCGGAAACAAGTGGGCTTCCTCCAATAATATCACCTGCATGTACATAGAACGTGTTTTCATTATCAGCTTCATGTTCTTTCATATGAGCTGCTAAGTATTCCGCTCCCCCTACAACCTCTTCTTTTTTTCCGTCCCCGTTTACATCAGTCTTTGAAGAATAGTCAATTTGTCCATGAAGATCATTAATACTTAAAAGCTGTACTTTAATATTTTCTGTCTCAGCTTTCACATATGTTGAGCTGAATGGGATAAGGTATGTACTTACTGCTAGAGCAGATAAAAGAGAATAGCTCCCTAATTTCCTAAATTTCTTGAATTTCATTTCTTTTCCCCCCTGATATTATATGATTTTTCAAACTATTATCATTATATCAAGGTGAAAGAAGCTCGTTTGTAAACTTTCTGTAAAATCATCTCTCAAATACAAGATAAACAAAAAGGCTGATCTATAATAGATCAGCCTTTTTGTATGGTGCCTGGCA
>NZ_JALAMS010000045.1:0-45632 GCF_026790145.1 Priestia endophytica
TACAAAGGCTCTTTTTTATTCAACCTCCTTTTGAGACTGAATGCTCTCTCTACAAAAAATGATAGGAAATACTTTATATCCCCTACACTTTCTTTTTCTCTTTTCATATATTAATTATTATGATATATAGGGAGGATCCTTATGAGCGAATTTGAGCAGTTTCAATTGTTTCTCAACCAAACTAGGAAGCGATATAAATACTGTCTAAGGCGCTTTGGCTATTCTTCTCCTATTACTGAAAAAGCAGCTCAGTGGCTCGTTATCCTACTAAGAATTGAAGAGGAGTATCTTAACAGATAAAGGCTTTTTAAATGAAATGTACGGAAGCTGTTTTTCACTCTTATTAGTTGGACAACCTTTATTCCGCTACTCCCTCTATAGAGTTTAACTTTAAATTTATAATGCTTCACCAGAACTAAGAGAACGAGTTATGCAAAAAATAAACTACTGTTTCTTGGGCAATCAAAGTAAACATTCTGAAATAGATGAACAAGAAAACCACCTTTTGAGGGTAATCTCTCAAAAGGTGGTTTTTATTATCTTTACTTTCCTATATTCAATACTGTTTCTTTAAAACTTTCATAAACATATGACCATAAAACAGACTCATTCATATAGCGCTTTTGTAAAGATTTTATCACTTCTTTCTGCTTTTCTGAGAAAGAAGGATCTTCTTTTGGTGGAAGAGCTGAGCGCACTTCGTTGACGAGTTCTTGCACTTTTGGCGCGCGCGGACCCCATTTTCCAATTAGCTCCCCTTCATTGTTAAGAATGAGCACCATTGGAATGGCACGTCCTCCATTTGTGAGATGGCGGTCAATTAAATCCGTATCTTTATCACGTAAAGCAACACGAACTTCTACATCCGCCGCTTCCGCTATCTTTCGAATCACAGGATTAATCATCATTGCGTCTCCACACCAATCTTCTGTAATAATCAAGAAATGAAGATTTTGTGTTTTTAACTGTTCTGCAACCCCATCTTCAGGAAGCTGAAACGCGTTATACACAGAAAAGCTTTCTTCTTTTAATGTACTCATTTCGTCCATATATGTTTGAAGTGTTTTTCCTTCTTCAAAATACTGTTGTTCTGTTTTCATCCTACTACCTCTTTTACTTTAATATTGATAACTATACCATACTAAATTTTCAACTTTTTCTCGACTATTATGCCCTATTTATCTAATTTCACAGACAGAAACGCCGTCTAGATTACTTTGTTCTTATGAACTGTTGCCTTAAAGTTCACTTTAAGGTCTATAATGAAAAGGAATAAAAGAAATTATGGAGGATACAATGGGACTTTATATAAAAGAAGCATCCGAAAAATTCGGATTACCAACACATACACTACGCTATTATGAACAAGAAGGACTTCTCCCTTTTTTAAAACGAGATGAAAATGGAAATCGGGTTTTTGAGGAAAGTGATTTATCTTGGTTAGAACTAATTATTTGTTTACGAAAAACGGATATTGCTCTTTCTAAGCTGCGTGAGATTGTAGAACTAACAACAGAAGGTGATTGGACGATTCCACAACGCAAAAGAATTCTCGAAGAGCACAAAGAGAAAATGTTTGAAAAACAAAGGGAGTTAGATCGAGCTTTTGCTAAAATTGATCATAAGCTTCACTATTATGATGAGTTAGAAGAGGACGCTAAAAATAAATCATAAAAAACGCCGTAGGCATCTAGTCTACGGCATTTTTTATGATTATATTTTGAGATACTATAATGTTGCCACATCAATGACAAAGCGGTAGCGAACATCACTTTTTAAAACGCGCTCATATGCTTCGTCAACTTGACTTGCATTGATGACTTCAATTTGAGGAGCAATCTTATGCTCTGCTGCAAAATCAAGCATCTCTTGCGTTTCCTTAATGCCACCAACAAGAGAACCGGCAATACTGCGACGCCCCATAATTAAAGAGAACACGCTATATTGATCAGGTTCAGCTGGAGCCCCTACGTTCACAAGCGTACCATCAATGCGAAGAAGAGATAAATAAGCATCAACGTTAAGGTTAGCTGATACAGTATTTAAAATCACGTCAAAACGACCTGCTAATTCTTTAAACGTCTCTTCATTGCTTGTTGCGAAATAATGGTCGGCTCCAAAGCTTAACGCTTCACTTTCTTTGTTTATAGAGCGGCTTAATACCGTTACTTCTGCTCCCATTGCATGGGCAAATTGGATGGCTACATGACCAAGTCCACCCATACCAACGATCGCTACTTTTTTACCAGGACCTACATTCCAATGCTTTAGAGGAGAGTATGTTGTAATACCTGCACATAGTAGCGGGCTTGCCACGTCCATTTCTAAAGCGTCTGGAATACGAACAACGAATCCTTCTTTTACAACGATTTTTCGGCTATAACCGCCGTATGTTTGTTTACCATCATAGTCTAATGAATTGTACGTTTGCACAACGCCTTTTTTACAATATTGCTCATCCCCAGCTAAGCAGTATTCACACTCTCCGCATGAATCTACAAAACAACCAACTCCAACGCGGTCTCCTACTGCATATTTTGTTACGTTTGAACCGACAGCTTCGACAACTCCCGCAATTTCATGTCCAGGTACCATTGGGAACATGCCTCCTCCCCATTCATCAAAAGCACTATGAATATCAGAGTGACAAATTCCACTGAATTTAATATCAATTAACACATCGTCTGGACGTAATGCTCTTCTTTCTATTGTTGTTGTTTCAAATGGTGCTTTTGCATTTGCAACACTTAATACGCGTGTTGGCGTTGTGTTTGTATGTTGATTACACATAAGGAATAACACAATCCTTTCTCAATAATTTGTTATGCTGTAAAGCTACAAAACTAGCATAATCCTTAAAGTACACTTTAAGGCAAGAGATTTCCCTCAAATATTTTAAAACTATGGAAAAGAACCTTCTTTTTCTCTGTTTTCTTTGCAAAAAGCTATTAGAGAGAAAATCTAATAAAGTTTCTTTCAAAGTAAGGTGCTCATTTTATTATAGATAGATCGTTTTTTCTCTACTATATTCTCTTTTCTAGGCATAAAAATAATATAAATTGTCACTATTTAGAGGGGGCGTTTTTAACTTTGAATAAAAAGGCAAATAAATATCATCAAAATCTTGTTGATCAACCAGGATATGTTAATCATATGCCTGCTTCTCATTCTCCTATTTATCCGATTGCAGGAGTTCCGCAACCTAACCAATATGTAACAGGATTAGATCCTGTATTTGTGCAACATCTAAGTAGACATCAAGGTCAAAAAATTGCGGTGATGACAACAGGAGGTAGAATTGAAGGAATAAATGCTGGAGTTGCTGTAGATCATATTCAAATTAATTTGGAAGATCGTTCTACCCATATCCGAATCTCACAAATCATTTATTTCGAAGGTCCTTTGGCTTCTTACAGAAAATGAATACCTAGTGATCAAATTTAATCTATCTTCTACAGGATCATTTTGGTATGAATTTATACAGGATAATTTAAATTGAATATATCCATTGATAATAACATCTTGAATTCCTTTCATAAAAAAACAACTACCTTTCCACATTTCAAGGAAAGGTAGTTGTCTCTTTTTCATTCTATTTAAAAATGAAAAATAGATAGTTGGTATGTTTTTTAGAAGGTTCCCTCTTTCTTCATATTACTTAACCCTATGAAAGGTAACCGTTAAAATACAGTATAGTACTCCTACTACTAATCAATAATCGTTATCTTTTCTACAATATCTTCACGTGGCTGAGCCTCTGGAACGTTATCGAATTTACCAACCATTAATATACCGACAATCTTTTCGTTTTCTCCTACTCCTACGGATTGTTGGAAAGATGAACTGTGAATTAATTTTCCAGTTTTCCATAGAACACCGATTTTGTTTTCCCAAGCTAACAGAAGGAAATTTTGAATTAAAGCAGATACAGCACTAAGGTCTTCTTCTTGTTTTAAAGGGTCTGTATTTTCAGGCATGATTACCACAATATTAGCCTGAGCTTGAGTGAATTTTTCTATTTTTTTAGAAGGAATATTATCGGATGATTGAAGTAAAATATCCCTAAGTTTTTCTTTGCCATCTCCATGAAACAATACAAAACGCCAAGGTTCACGTAACTTATGATTTGGAGCTCATGTTGCGTCTCTTAGCATGTCAACTATGGTATCTAAAGAGATAACCTCATTATTAAAATTTCTAATTGTTCGTCTCTGTTTAATAACTTCCCTTATTGATGTAGTCATATTGTTCTCTCCTCATATTATGTAATAACCATTTCTCTGTAACATTTTTTAAAGCTAAAATGAACAATCAAAGTTTAAAATTAAGAGGTTTTACCCGTGTTATTCTTTATAAAAAAGCGAATAGCTTGCGATATATCCATCTTATGTTTTGAACAAAAGTTCAGTAAAGCATCATACGTATTTTCATCTAATCTCACATGAATAGAGTGGTTAAGGTGCCCCTTCTCTTCTTTTAGAAAATGTTTCTTTCTTCCATGTTTATGTTTCCCTCTTTTTCGGTGAAAAGAGATAGTAACAGAACCCTGTTCCTCAATAGCCTTGTCACCTTCATTTTCTATCCAAACCTCTTGTATGTGGTGTTCATAGTTTTTAAGGTGGTTGTTTAGCTCTTCTCCTTCTATCCCTTTTCTTTTCGCTTTATGAACAAATTTTCGTTTCATAAATTCTTTATACTGGGTATAACTCTTAAATGTTATGGTTCTCATTTCACTTCACCATTTCTATTCTTGGTATACGTAGGTCCATCTAATTGATAACCATTATTTTGTGTAACGATAATGGTTATCAATTATGTTGAATAAATCATAAGCTAGATTTTATTAATTGTCAATTCATAATAGAAAAAACTACTGAGGATGAACTGCAGCCCGATTGTTAGACACAATCTAACAATCGGGGTTGCAGTTTTTTATTCTTATTCTTTCTTTTTAATCCACAAAATCATTTACTTTGTATTTGCTCTATATGCTTCTTCATAAATCTTCTCAATTTCTTTAACCGTTAACCATCTTGGATTATTGTTGAGCAAACGATCAATTTTACTTGCTTCTTCTGCGAGGTTTGGAATATCTTCCGCTGTAACCCCTACATCTTTTAAACTAGAAGGAATTCCTATATCTTGAGCTAATTGAGTTAATGCATAAACCGTACAATTCGCTGCTTCCCTCAACGAAAGACCTTCTATATTTTCCCCTAATGCTTTAGCAACTTCTGCAAATTTTTCTAAATCTGCCACCACATTATATTTCATTACAAAAGGAAGGAGAAGAGAATTTGCGACTCCATGAGGAACTTTAAATTTCCCGCCAAGTGGATAAGCAAGTGCATGAACTGCACCAACGCCCGCATTCCCTAGTGAAATACCTGCAAGCAAACTGCCCATTGCCATGTCTTCACGCGCTTTTACGTCTTTTCCATTGTACACAGCTTTACGTAAAGAACGAGAAATTAGTTTAATCGCTTGTAAAGCAATTCCGTCCGTTAGTTCTCCAGCGCGAATAGCTGTATAAGATTCAACAGCATGAACAAGAGCATCCATCCCTGTTGCTGCAGTTACTGATGGAGGAACCGTTAACGTTAATGCTGGATCTACAATTGCTACTTTAGGAAGAAGGTAAGGACTAACAATCCCTTTTTTCACCTTATCCTGTACATCTGTGAAAATAGCGTTGTATGTAACTTCAGAACCTGTTCCAGCAGTAGTAGGCACTAGAATGGTAGGAATTCCTGCATTTTGGACCTTTTCAATTCCTACCAAGTCTCGTACATTCTCTTGATTAGTTAACATAATAGAAAGAACTTTGGTGGCATCGAGCACGCTCCCTCCCCCTACCCCAATAAGAAGGTCATACTCTTTTCCTTGGAGTTGAATCATCATTTGTTCCAAGTTTTCAAATGGAGGCTCAGGCATTACTTCGTCCATAATGTCTACTGCTAAATTAATCTCTTCTAAAGGGGAAATAACTCTAGATAGGAGGCCAGTCTGGCGAATAACCTTATCTGTTATAATCACGGCTTTTTTTGATCCTAACTTTTTAGCTTCTTCCCCTATTTTAGAGATAGAGTCCCCTCCTGTAATCAAGGTTTGGGCTGTCCGAAAATAAGAAATGGTCATAATCTTTCCTCCCTATAGTGACTTGACACTCATAAATTCAAGTTCAGTTATACTTTGTTTCTTAACTTAACGCTGAATTTTTTCAAAAAGCTTACTATTAAAAGAAATTCTCGTTTTCTCTTTGAAGACCTTTAAAATTGGCACAATTGTCGAAAAAGGTCTTTATAAATTACTTGAATCAAAACAAAAGAATTAGGAGGAAATGCTTCTACTTCACTAACTATGAAAGAAATTTCTTAGAGAACCAATAAGGCTATGGAAAAGTAATCATAGCAAAAACCATTCAGAATAAGGTCTGAATGGTTTTTAAGTTAGTAAACAAATTAATTCTCTACTTTCTCGTGAAGTTGCTCCGCAAACAAACGATATGCAACTGTGCTTTTACGATTCTGTTTAAACACATCAACATGGTCACTATATGGATAAACAAAGAATATTAAAGTTTTCTTTCCTTTTCTTTCTTCAAAAACAAGCGGGGTTCCACTTCTTCTCGGTGAAATATCATAACGATTTAAAAACGTTCCTTCATTGAATCCATGAAGCATTTGACCTTTTTCTTCTCCTTCTAATAGACGTTCTCCTTTTTTTATAGTTATATCTTTCTCTTCTAGTTTTGGATGAAGTTGAAATTTATGAACAAACCATTCTGCCAAAAATGTAGGTGGTGATGCCACCGTAATTTTGACTAAACTTAGAATGACTAATGAAACCACAAAAAACCATGTCACTGTTACCATCTCCGTTATATACTTAAATAATGAAAGTCATCTTCCTTTTTTATCATAAAAGAAATCAACCAAAATGGACCATCCAATTAATATATATTTTACCCATCCACTTTTAAAACTAGTGTAGCTTAATCATAGCAAAAAGGATTTATGAGAAATCATAAATCCTTTTTACTATATAATGAACAACTATAATTATCCACTAGATTGAATACTTTTTAGCGCCTCCGCAAATCTTGTAATGCCTTCCTTGATTGAGCCTAAATCTCCGCGTCCGAAAGTAAAACGTACACAGTTTTCTTCTGACCCTAAAATACGTCCTGGCACAAAAGCTATTCTTCTTTTCATAGCTGCTTTAAGCAATAAATCTTCTTTAATGGGAAAGTTGAATCTACACCATAAATGGATCCCACCTTCAGGAACAAGAAATTGAACTTGATTACCTAACTGATTGTTAAGACTTGAGACGATTTCATCTCTTCGATTCTTCAATTCTCCTCGAAGCATTACAATATGATCGTGAAAATAGTATGAATCTAAAAATTCATTTGCAATCCATTGTGGAAAAACACTATGTCCAAAATCTACTTGTTGCTTAGCATCTGCTAGTCTTTGAATTACTTGTGGAGGACCGATTACCCAACCAATCCGTAACCCTGAGGCCGCAATTTTTGATAAAGAACTAATATACAAAACAGTTCCATTTTCATCCATTGATTTTAAGGTGGAATTCACTTTTCCGTTATAGGACGTTAAACTATACGGATCATCTTCAATAATCGGAATGCCGAATTCAGAAGAAAGCTCCAACATCTTTTTCCGACGTTCTAAAGAAAGAACGACTCCTGTAGGATTTTGATAGTCAGGATTTAAGAAAATCATTCGAATGCGATGCTTCTTATGTAACGCAATAATCTCATCTGGATCTACTCCATGTTGATCGACTTGTAAACGGAAAGTTCTAATCCCAGCAGATTGAAAAATAGGTAAGGAAAAACAGTAAGATGGATCCTCAATTGCTACTGCATCTCCAGGTTTAAGCAAACATTGAACAATAAGATGTAATGCCTGCTGAGCTCCTGATGTAATCAAAATAGAAGATGGATCTGTATATATTTTTTTATACTTTTTCACATGTGAAGAAATAGTTTCTCTTAATTGCTCATTTCCTTGAGGATGATCATACCCTAGATTTAAAAAAGGCGGTTGTTGAGCAATAATATGCTGAAATTCTCTATGAGGAAATAAACGAGAAGAAAGTTCCCCACTCGCTAAGTTAATATGGTTCTCTTTTTGTGTCTCAGTTCGAATATGCTGAACTAAAGGCAGATTCGGTAGGAAAGAACCGTCTTCTACATATCTCCCCCAATTTGGGATGCGCTTATGCGATAATCCCCATATATCTGTACTAACTCGTGTCCCACTTCCTTTTTTTCTCTCTACTATCCCAAGCGACTGCAATTCCTCATACGCAGCAACAACTGTACTTCGGTTTACTTCAAGCTCAGCAGCTAGAGTGCGTTCTGAGGGTAATAGACTATCTGCTGGGAATGTGCCTGAAGAAATGCCTTCTTCAATATAAGATGCAATTTGTTTATAAATCGGTTTTTTATCTGTTCGATTTGGTTTCCAGTTCATATAAAATACTCTCCTTGCTCATTCACTTGTATCATTCTCAAAAAGAGAAGACGATTAACCCAATTTATCTATTTACATCAATTAAAAAATCTTCTTTATAATAATCTCTTGTAGAAGTAAGAAGAGGCTCCATCCTCCAACACCTAACATTACCGATACTATCAAAGGGAAGGAAGATTTGAGTAAAATAGCTACGATAATGAGAAGAACGGCTGTTGCTGGAAAACCCCAGATGACTCCTAAAGCAAATTTACTGAGTTCTGTTGTGGTTTCTCCCTGAATAGAAAGCCAAAATAAACTTAATAAACTTACTAATGGCAAAGCCGCTACAATTCCACCATACTTAGGCGAAATTTGAGCAACTCCTGAAACAATTCCGATAATGAGTGCTGAGACTAATACTTTAAGAATTAAAAACATTTTTTAGCTTCCTCACTAAGCAGAGAAAAAGCTTTTTCAATAGCTTTAACTTCAGCCTCTTCCATACTTTCTAATAGTTTCTTCAATTTCTCCGTATCTAATCGAGTATGTCTATATAGAATATCGGTTCCTTTCTCTGTTAACACGACAAGCACTTTTCTTTCGTCTTTTGGGCTTCTTTGTTTAGAAACAAGTTCTTTTGCAATAAGTCTTTTAATATGTTCAGAAGCGGTATTGTGGGAGACTTGCAAGTATGTGGCTAAATCCCCTATCGTTGTTTCAGATTTCTTTTCGATGCGTTGGAGAATACGTATTGCTTGATGGGAGATATTCTCTTGATGAACATAGTGTAAATGATGATAAATATCTGTCCAATTCTCATTTATATGAGTGATAGCTTTTTCAATAGTCATCAGTTCAGTTTTTCTCCTTTTTATTTTTATCTTAACATACGATATAATCGTTTTAAAAGATGCTTTTTTAATAATATAAAATAATGTTCTTGTATACTAGACCTTTGTGAGTTGGAGAGAATCTAGGAAAACTCCTTAATTATAGAAAAAACAGCCTCTTTGAAAAGGCTGTTTTTTCTATAGCAATATATAAAGTTTTATTTCTCTTTTAATTGCTGATATGAAGTAAATAAGCTTGGATAAATAAGAAAACTAAGCATAACGCATGTCAGCGTAGCAGAAGCCAGCATCGTAAATACGATTAACAACTGAAAACGGACAGCTTGGACAGGATCAGCTCCAGCGAGAATTTGTCCTGTCATCATGCCTGGTAGTTGAACAAGGCCAATGGTTTTTTGGCTTTCCAAAGTCGGAATCATACTTGCTTTCATACTTGCTTTTAAAATGTGAGAAATTGCTTGTCTTGTTGATCCGCCAAGCGATAAAATAAGCAAAACTTCTTCTTTCCGAATTTCTACTTCTGAAGCTAGACGGTTTAGAAATAAGCTAGCGAGAACCATAGAGTTTCCGATAATCATTCCACTGATTGGAATCATGTACTTTGGTGTTGGAGGAATAATGCCTAATAAAAGAAGCAAACCTTGTGTTATGCCTTCTACAACAATAAGTGTAAGCAGAACTTTCCAAAACACGCCTTGCTTCTTCTCCTTTTTTTTCACTACATTTTGAGCCGCTACTAATATCATGCACAAAATCATAATGATCGTAAAAAAAGGATTATTTAGGTTGAAAATGAATGTTAGGAGATACCCAATAAAAAGTAGCTGAATGCTTGCTCGAATTGCCGCGATCATAATGTCTTTTTCAATGCCGATTTTAAAGGATTTTGATAGAAATAGAGCAATAAATACAAAAACAATCGTAAATAAAAGTACTATAAAGTCCATGCTGCTTCTCCCATTAAAAATTGCTTTGTTCGTTCATGTGTAGGAGCGGTGAAAAAATCTTGAACAGAAGCTCTTTCAACTACACGTCCATCTTCAATCAACCAAACTAAATCTCCTACTCTTCTTGCTTGCTCAAGGTCATGAGTAACCCAAACAATCGTTTTGTTTTCTTCTTTATTCAAACGCAACACAAGATCCTCTACTTCATGTGTTGAAAGAGGATCAAGAGCAGCTGTGATTTCATCTAAAAGAAGGACTGAACTATTATTAGCAAGCGTTCGTGCTAACGACAATTTTTGCTTCTGCCCTCCTGATAGACTTCTAGCCTCTTGTTGTAAAAGAGTTTTAGGGAGACCTGTAAAAGCTATCAATTGTTCAATGCTGTATGTCTGTTTCTTATGAAGTTTATATGTAAGCAAAAGATTATCCTCGACAGTACCATCTAAAACAGGCGCATTTTGAAATGCAATGCCTACATGCTGTCGCAACTTACTTATGTTCCACTCCCGCACCTCCTTCCCTTCTACGACAATTTCTCCTTCATTAGGAGAAATGAGAAGATTACAAAGAGAAAGAAGCGTACTTTTTCCTGATCCAGATGGACCAACAAAAACGACAACGGAATTTCGCTGAATGGCACCAGAAATGCCGTGAAGCACAGGCTTCGTTTCCCCATTCTGGATAAAATGTTTACTAACAGATTTAAATTCAATAACAGGTGACTGAATCATGGGTTTTACACCTTTCTTCTCTTTTTATATGTATGTTTTTCATACTTTGCTTTTCGTATGAATCCTAGTAAATTTTATCATTTATTAAACCTTATGGATAACCCAAAATATAAGAAAAGTTCATTAAAAAAAGATGCTAGTACAATTTCCCGTCACTAAGTGTTAACTAAATGTAAAAGAGGCCTTTATCATTAAGGCCTCTTGTGCATGTTTTCTTTCTACTCTTTTCTTGATCATTCTCTATTCTTTTACAAGTAGCTTCTGTTTTTATTACATATTTATTTTGATAAACATCATATGTCTAACGATTATTTCTTGCGTACAAAAGAGGCAATACTAGGGTAAATCTTCAACTACACGCCCATCTTTATAAATATGATACCATCCAATTGTACCTGTTCCACCTTCATCTATCCAGTCCTTATTGGCTGCTTTAAATCTGTAATAAGACTGCTTTTTAGAGTCTTTTAGTAGTCTACCAGTGCCTCCAAATATAATATTGCTCCCTAATTCCTTCTGCCCTAATGCGATGGCATCATCGACGGTAAACTGCTGTCTTTCCACCTTATTCTGATCTAAAGCAGCCCATGTTGCAGGTCCTACAATTCCATCTGAAGATAGATTATGATCCGCTTGAAACTGTTTTACTATACTTTGAGTTTTCGGGCCAAAAATCCCATCAATCCCTGTATTATACTTCACATCTGTAAGACTTTGTTGCAGGATTCGTACATAATTAGAGTGAGAACCAAGACGCAAAGTCGGTCGTGTTTCAGCTTTTGTTGCAATTTTTTGAGAATCAGCTTTAACTACTGCATGATTAGGCAATACTCCCATTGTTAAAGGTGTTGTGACAAGCATGAAAGTTGGAATAACAGCTAGCAATTTCTTCTTCATAATAACTAACCCCCATGTCTAATAATATGGTCCATTCATTTTTCTGGTGTTCTAAATCAATCAACTTGATCAGTTATTTAGAACGCGATAAAAAACAGCTAAACAAACTACCCTTCCCCTGCCAGTAGTGGATCATTCGTCAATTAACTTACCTATATATAAACCTAACTATAAATTTCCTTCATTTAAAAGCCAGTAAAGGAAATTTATATAATAATTACAACGTTTATACTACAACTATTACATAAATAAAACAACAGTTTTTTTTCGAAAAATTAAAATTTTACATTTTTTAAAATTATTCTCCAATATATTCTCTTTATCCTATATGAGTTATTTCCCATAAGAATGCTCTTTCCTGACGTTGTTTAAATAACTTCTTTGTGAGTTCGATCTACCTCATTGATTTAAAATTTATCTTTTTTAGGAAAAGTTACGCAATGCATACACCTAATCAAAAGGAGAACAATAAACTAGAGGTTAACTTTATGACGGAAGATTTTATCCCAGAACCTACTAAATGCTGCTCCTGCTAATCACTGTTGGTTACGTTGATTAGTACGTTGCTGCGTTGAATGCCTAATCTACGCTCTAAACAATTCTTTAGAGCAGTGTCCAAGTGTCATTGTTTCTGGTCTTAAATTTAAACCCATAAGAAAATCTTCATTTATTTAACTTGAAGATAACAAGTATTGTTAGGTGTGAAACAGATGTATAAAAAATTATTAGGGTTCTTCGGATTGATGTTTTCTATTACAGTAATGTTGTTAGAAAAGGATACTTTGTTAGACATAATAAAAGAAGGCACAGTGATGTCTATAATCCTCAGTATTTTATTTATAGCTATTGTTTCTCACTTTCCCATTATTCCTTTCTTTTTAGCTGTTGGTATTATGGGGGCCATCTTCGGTCTTCTGAAAGGAACTTTAATTTCGTTAATAGGCGTTATGATAGGTATCTTGGCTGTTTTCTTTCTTACAAGATACAGCTTTCGAGATTTGATAAGCAAAAAAGTAAAGAATTCTCCTACAACACGCAAATATGAAGACTATTTTGCTAAAAATACTTTTACATCCATCCTGTTTTTCGGAGGGATACTCCCTCTTCTTCCTTCATTACTTACAAGTAGTTTATGTGGTTTGAGTAGTGTACGATGGACTGTTTTTTTTCTTGCCTCACTAGTCGGTCAAATTCCAAGAGTTTTCGTTATCACAACAGCAGGTGTTTATTTTCCTACTAACAAGCTAATGTCATTAAGCATATATATAGGCTATATTGCCGCTACTTTATTAATGAGCTTTCGAAAGTTTCCAAATTTATTTAGAATAACAAAGGGAACAGACAGAGGAATAATGAAGAGAATAAATAAACGTATCAAATAAACCAAGAATGTATACGAACTCATCCTTGGTTTATTTTTGCCAACTATTAAAATGATTACTTTGTCATCTTATTTAAACACGCTGTCTTAACTTCAATATGAATTTCGTGAACCAATATGCAAGAAATACGATAACGAGATCTATAACATAAAAGTGAAAAGGAGTAATTCCTTTTTTTAATTCAATTATATTAAGTGTTCCTTCAATAGGAGCAAGAATAAATGCGAATATAGCGCTTAACACCAATGTATAGAGAAGCAAGCTTTTCTTGTGATTTGTACAATACTGATAGAGAAGTAAGAATCCTATAGGGAGAACAGACGCAGTAATATTTATAGACTGAGGTAACAAAGGAGTTAAATAATAACCTCTAATAACATAACCGCTATTTGTTAATGCAAGCTCCGTATATGTCCATATTATATGTACTGTATAACCGAAGAAAAACACTTCAAAAATCCGTTTTCGATCAACCGTAAAGTACAATAAGATAAGCGGAATAATTAAAGAAGCAAGAACTAACCAAAATTGCCAATTTCCAAAATTTGTATACCTTTCCCAATAAGAAGAGAATAAAGAAGACATCTCTTGCCCTTTACTATAGATTTTCTCCAAGTGCTGCTCACGATCCATAAAAGAACCTCCTAGTGAAACGTTCTTTTTAGTCTTGTTACAACACTTCTTTTTTATACACAATCTTTCTTCTACTTTTTATGTAAAAAAACATGAAGCAAAATAAAATTCTTCATTTGTATCTTATAACTTCTGTAAGAACCGAATAAACTTTTTCACACTTTGAGATCTTTGCTTTCCTTTTTTCACCACAAATTGAATTTGAACATCTTCTGAAAGCTCCTCAAACTGTACGATCTCCCTACTCAGACGAGAATGTGCTATATCTGCTGGAATAATGCTCATTCCGAGTCCATTAGAAATCCCTTGCAAGATCGATTCTAATGAATCAAATTCCATTAAAACTGGTTTAGTGAAATTATAGTTTTGAGAGAACTCCAATATTTTTTTTCTATATATACAATTTGGGTCACTATTTACGAGTAATGTTGGGGATGATTCCCTTTTATCATGTCCTTCACAAGACAGTAGAACAACTTTTTCACGATCGCAATAAACTTCTTCAAATCGATCTTCATCGTTATCTCCACTGAAAAAAAGTCCATCAATTTCTCCATATAAAAGTTGCTCTTGCAGTATTTGTTTTGTATCTGTTTTAACTTTTACTTTTATATTTTTATTCTGTTTTAAGAAATCAGAGAGAAAATGAGGAATTTTAAAGGCAGAAATGGTTTGAGAAGCTCCAATTGTTAAAGAGCCCTCCCCTTTATCCTCATTCATTTTTATTTTTACTTCATCCATTAAAAAGAGAATTTTTTCAGTATACTCTAATAAAAGAACTCCTTCATCTGTTAATGTAACTCCTCTGTTTGTTCGATTTAATAATTTAGTATCTAGTTCTTCTTCTAAATGTTTTATCCTTCCACTAACATTTGGTTGAACATAGCCTAACATTGCTGCAGCTTTTGATATTGATTTCTGCTCTGCTACGTATTTAAAGATTTTTAAATCTTGGCTTTCCAAAGGTAAACTCACTCCTTTGATATCATTTAAAATGATACTAGTCTTATTATTAACTATTATATCTTCTTTACATAATAAAGTTATAATAAATTACGATAAAGAGAAAGGAAGGATAAAACATGAGCGATTTTGAAAACAAAGTATATATTATCACTGGCGGAGGCACTGGTGTCGGAAGAGCAATTTCATTGAAATTAGCAGAAAAAGGCGCAAAAGTTGTTATCAATTATCGTAAATCAAAAAAAGAAGCAAGGGAAGTAACTGAGAAAATTACAGAGTATGGAGGGATCGCTCTTTCTTTTAAAGCAGATGTTGCAATAGAAAAGGAAGTTCGTGAAATGATTTCACAAACTATAAAGGAATTTGGGAGAATAGATGGATTAGTGAATAATGCTAGCATTACTGCTCAAATTGCTATGAATGATTTAGAATCTGCCACAGATGAAATATGGGATTCCTTGTACGATGTAAATGTAAAAGGAATGTTTCATTGTATAAAAGCCGTTGTTCCCTTTATGAAGAAACAAGGATCAGGCGCTATAGTGAATTTAGGAAGCGTAGCTGGAACAACTGGAATTGGTTCTTCTATCCCCTATGCAGCAACAAAAGCAGCTATTCATAACATGACAAGATCCCTTGCAATTGCTCTTTCCCCTCATATTCGAGTAAACTGCATATCTCCAGGTGCTATAGAAACAAGATGGTGGTCTGGCAATAAAGATAAGATGTATGAGCTTGCTGGAAATCTCCCCCTTGAACGTATTTCATCACCAGAAGATATTGCAGATGCTGTTCTTTTTCAACTTACACAAGGGTCTGTTACAGGGCAAGTATTTACGATTGATAATGGTCAAACTCTTTAGTTCTAGGTGATATTTATTTCTATATTTTTTATATTTCTTTTAGAACAACATTTATTTAGATAATATTTTTGCTTTATAACCCATTTTCCTATATAAAAACAAGGAGGGATTTTAATAACTCTCCTTGTTTTCGTCTGTTTGTTATACATTAATTTCCTCTTATATTGGAATTCTTCTGCCCTCACCCCCACTACATTGCTAAAACGAATATAGACGAAAAAGAAAAGATAATGCTAATGCTTATAATGCCTGTCCAATATATCTCTATTCCCCTTTTGCTAATTTTTCTCTTTCTCGTAAAACTGTAGACTTATCCATACTACAAGTGTAAAAAGTTATTTGGAGGAATATGTTTTTTTCTGCTGTCAATTAAAGCAATACAGTGAGCTAATCGCTCTACCCCTAGTTTAATTTTACTCTCGTTCACTTGAGAGATACTTAATCGGATAAGATTTTCCTTTTTATATTCTGGTAAAAAAAATCTAAAGGCATCATCAACATATACATGCTGTTCGTTTAGCATATGAACTATCTGTTTTGCTGTCACCTTTTCAGGCAAACTGATGGATAGATAGAATCCTGAAGAGGGTTTAGAAAAATGAGTATTAGCCGGTAGCAATAATTCACATGCTTCTTGCAAGATCCTCATCTTCGTACGATATATCTCTTTTACTTTTTTTAGATGACTATTAAACATACCGCTTTTTAAATAAAGTTCAAGAGCCCCTTGAGAAAGTGCTGGACTATTAAAATCTGAACTAAATTTATATCGTAAAAACTGGTTGTTCATTAACGGAGGCAAAATAACAGTAGCAATCCTTAATCCCGGAAGAAAAATTTTTGAAAAACTTTTAATATAAATCACTCTCCCAGAAGGATTAAATGAAAATAAAGGATCTGATTTGGCATTTGGATCAAGGTCTCCTAAAAAATCATCTTCTACTATATATACATCGTATTTTTCAGCTAACTCAACAATTTTTTTCTTTTCACTATTCGTATAACAATGTCCAAGAGGATTGTGGAATCTCGGGATAATATAGAAAAATTTTATATCATTATTTCGAAAAATGTATTCCAAACGATCAAGATCTATCCCTTCCATTGATAACTTAATTCCAAAGGTAGTCGCTTGGTACAGAGTGACAGATTCAATAAATCCAAAATAAGTAGGTTGTTCAATAAGAATGTTGTTTTTTCCATTTGGAAATGGCATAGAAACTAGTAAATTAAGGGCTTGCTGCGAACCAGATACAACGACTAATCTTTCCGGTTGAGTGAACACCTGTAAATCCTGCAAATATTTCGCTATCTGCACGCGCAATGAGTAAGAACCTTGCTGATCAGAGTAGGTGAAAAGCTCTTCTTTATATTGTTCAATGGCTTGATTTATACAATGCTGGAATTCAAGATAAGGCATCACGTTTTTATCTGGACCCGCAGATAAAAAGTCAATTGTCTCATGTTCATTTATTGCATTTTGAAATTCATTCACAACATAGTAGCCGCTTTTAGGAACAGAATAAATTAAATGCTCTTTTTCTAGCTCAGCATATGCTTTAATGACCGTATTTTTGCTACATAAAAAATTCTGAGATAGCTGACGAACAGAAGGCAGCTTACTACCTGCAATAAGCGATCCATTCTCTAGGCGACGCTTAATCCCTTCCATTATCTTAATATATTTTGAGCTCATATATTCATTCCCCTTTTAATTGTACCAGTACAGATAGGTAAAAAAACGATTTATTTTATGATATGTACCCCATTATTATTTTAATTATATCAGACCTGTTTTTTAGAAAAGCAGAAAATGAGACAGATATGATACAAAATTAAAAGATAGGGGTAGAATATGATGCAGAAAGAAACCAGAGAGAAATTTGGATTATTGTTAGGGTTAGCAGGTGTCATTTGTTTTAGCTTAACACTCCCTTCTACAAGTATTGCAGTAGAGTATTTTGGGACTACAGTCGTCGGTTTAGGAAGAACAGTCGTTGCTGCGATTTTAGTAGCTATAGTATTGATTATTCGAAAAGAAAAACTACCTTCTCTTCAACAATTCAAAAGTCTATTTATTGTTGCTTTTGGTGCAGTTTTAGGATTTCCTCTCCTCACTTCTTGGGCAATGGAATCCTTGCCTGTTTCTCATGGTGCTGTGGAATTGGCCCTGTTACCATTAGCAACTGCTGGGTTTGCTATGTTTAGAGGAGGTGAAATTCCTTCACTCAAATTTTGGATTTCAAGTATAATTGGCTCTTTAGCTGTTATTATATATGCTCTTCATCTTGGATTTGGTGGATTACAATTTGCTGATTTAGCTTTACTAGCATCAGTGCTTATACTTGGGCTTAGTTACGCAGAAGGTGGGAATTTAGCAAAAGAATTAGGTAGCTGGCAAGTTATTGCTTGGGCAATTATGATCGGTGCTCCATTTTTCATTATTCCAGTTGGGCTAAACCTGACAACTGAAATGATTCATGCCCCAATACATGCGTGGGTTAGTTTTATTTACCTTGCAGTGGTCAGTCAATTTCTAGCATATGTTGCTTGGTATAGCGGCATGGCTATGGGCGGAATAGCAAGAGTTAGTCAGATTCAATATTTACAACCATTTTTAATGATCCTATTTGCAACCGTATTTCTAGATGAATCCATCACATTTTTCACTCTTGTAATAGCAGTGATTGTTGTCTTTTCTGTAATATTAGGCAAAAATGCTCCCGTATCCAAAAAAAGATCCCTATTAGAGAAAAACTAACTGTATGTTCAAAAATTGTGAAGAAATACACTTAAACTAAGTGGTACATTTGACAATATTAGTCACATATAATATGGAATGTCCCTTAATTTATATACTTCTTTTGAAATTAGGTAATGATAAAAATTCAAGTTTAGATAGACCATAAGTACAAAAAAGGTTGGGCTTCTTTTGGATACCTAACTTCTTTTGAATATAACAAGATAACTTTTTGTTTTTTCAGTACCATCTATTCAGAAAACTTTACTTATTTATATTCTTCTTAGAGAATTTATTTATATCTCTAGGCTAAAACAGGTTTTTGACGCATAGTACTCATCCAATCTTCGCTTTAACAATTTCATATGATATTACATATAGAGTCGAGGAGGTGAAGATATCTATGTATGAATATGAATACGAGTATGATAGAAAAGACTATTATGATGATAAACATGACAAACATGATAAAGATAAAAAAATGAAATGTTACTATGAAGAGTTAGAGGAACACCCTGAGTATGATGAGTATTATGGTAAATATGATCGTAAGCTTGACAAGCATTACAAACATGATAGATATACAAGGCTAAAATGTTACTGGGAAAAACCAGATAATGAGTATGATGATAAATATGATGAATATAGTAGTAAATATGATGACCAAAAGGATTACGAAGAATGTGACTGTAAAAAAAGATATTACTAAATTGATTCTACTTTAAAACATCTCCCAATGATAAAAAAAGGCTAATCCAAAAGTTCAGTTTTAGTAATCTCTTGGACTAGCCTCTTTTCATGCCCTCTTTTATATATTATTGATTAAGCAAACTTTTCTATTCACTGCAACATAAGAAGAATACATAAGATTCATAGCCTATTTTCATAGAGTTCTATACATTTCTATAGAATTTCTATAAACCTTTATCATAGTAGGTAAAAGAGAAATTTCTATATTCTTTAGCTTCTATAAATATCTGTAGAGTTATATAAAATTTGTGGTTGTTTACGTGGGCATGTGGTCGCTTTTAGTATTGGGCAAGACCTTGCAGCATAGCCTTTAGTAACATCGGTAAAAGTTGAATACAAACGTAAGCAAGTGAAGTGGTCGTCATTGTACAACTTCTGCTTGATAAAATGTAGTCTACTTTATAACTTAACTTCTATATAAACAATTCGCTATTTATGCAAATGTTTCTGAACTCCTAATCAGAAAAACGCTTTAGTAACAATAACGTATAAAATCCTGAATAAAATGGAAAAAAGAAAAGTCCAGATCCCCTGTCATACAAAGAGTCTGAACTTTTCTAACTTCCCCTAAGAACTATTATGTAAACTAAATTTGTATATGGTATTCATCATTACTCCTTATTATATAAGTAATGCATTATTTTTTGTATATCTTAGTTGTAATTTTAGTGTTAAGCATATAACGGTGGTAATTATTATACTTATATTAAGAAATTAAATTTATCTAATTGGTTTGGATTGATTTGTAAAGGGGATGGGGAATTAAAAACAAGAGACCTTCTTACAATATTACAAAAAGAATATTTTTATAGGATTCTCTCAAATTAATAGATAAATTTTCAATGAATCAAACGATTGAAAAAGGAGAGTGTTAATAAATGATTGAACAGAAACGATTACCTCATTGGGCAATTAATTACTTGCACTATATTCAAGTTCCAATTCAAGAACCTTCATATGAGTATTTAAAAGAAATTTGCATCGCACATCTAAATCGTATTCCCTTTGAGAATATTAGTACGTTATTGCATTTCAAAGAATATCACAAGAAAGGTAAGCTCGTACAAGATGAGGAAGAGTTTGTAAAGCAGCTCGTTCAACATCATATGGGCGGAACGTGTTATATGATCAACAGCAGTCTTCATCAGTTGTTGAACCAGCTTGGTTTCCACAGTCGTTACGCTCTTTTAGGCGGAGGTCATGTTGCGCTGCTCGTTCGACTTCCGAATGAAAAAGAAGAAATGTATGTCGACTGTGGAAACAGCGCACCATTTTTTGAACCGATTCGATTGGAAACGGATTATGGTAATGTTTCACAATATGGTGGGATTGAAGTAAGGATACGTCCGGAAGAAGAACCGGGAACGTACACGTATTACAGGTATGTGGATGGTAATTTACTCACTGAATTGATTTGGTCTTTCGATACAAAGAAAACGTACCGATTTGATGATTTTCAAATAGCAATAAAAAAGTATTTTCACCCCAATGACTTATTTACGTCCAGTTTACGCTGTCAAATTTGGCAATTAGACCAAAAGCGATCGCTGTCTTTGGTTAATAATGTATTAAATATACGGGATAATAACGGGAACGTTGAGAAGCACAAATTAACCGACAGTAACAATATTCGAGAAGTGATTGATTATGAGTTTAAGCTTCCTAAACTGCCAGTAGAAGATGCAATAATGGTTCTTCAGGAACTCGGTGTTGACATATTTGAGGATTCAGAAGAATGAATGGTCTTTTCCGCCTAGAGGTTGATTTTTCTTATTTCGAGGAAGATTAATTACATTAAGAAGCCCTTTTGTATGTACAAAAAGGCTTTTTCTTTAAAGATTTTTAGTCAATCCACAGTCTTCATTTGCACATTTACGTAAGTATTGACCATTCCCTACCTTCGTAATAAAACGAGCATTACCGCAATTGTTACAGCGGCCGCTACAAGATTTATCAAGACCTAAATACATAAAAAGTCATAAAAAATAAAGGGTGATACATATTAGTTATGTATCACCCTTTTACTTCTTGTTCAACAATCGGGCCAGATAATTGAACAATGTGACAAGTTGAACCCTCTTGACACCCAAGGGGTTTTGTTACGTGTAAAGGTGCTTTATGTAGCTGATGAGGCTCTCGAACATGAGAATGTTCATTCGATTGTGACGCAGTTGGCTACAATGGTGTGTTATCAAAGCATCGCGGGTTGATTGCTTGTGAGACGAAGGTGATTTCGAAGGTTACGTAGAAAGAGTAGGAGTCGGGTAGTCTCTTTACCTACCATCACCCGAATATGGTGGGAAATGGTTTAGTCCTTCGTTTCAGATGACGGCTTTTTTATGACATCCGCACCACCTGCAACGTCAATATGTGCTGTTTCTTTTTTCAGCTTTTCCTTCACTTGTTTCGTTTCTTCTATTTGACGTTTTGTAACCGATACTTCATTTACTTGCACAGGGTGTTTGTTTATTTCAACTTCTTCTTCTTTCAGAGGAATTCGAATCTCCTCCTCATTTCCTGCTTCTATTACCATTTCTTCACGCTTAATCGGAACGGTGTATGTTTTCTGTTCTTCGACGACTTCTTTATGAATCTTTACCTCACCCGTTTGTACTCGTTCTTTTTTTATGTACAGCTGCTCTTCTCGTAATTGAAGTGTTTGTTCTTTATTTTCATTTGTTTTTTTAGATGGTCCGTCGATGTTCCTTCTTGCATTTATTGTATAAATAATGCTGCCAACGATTGCTCCTAAAACAAGTCCTGTTATGATCGTAAAACCTGTTACCCAACCGATTATGCTACCGATTATCGCACCAATAGTAATATACTTTCCCATAGAACCTCCTGAAGTTCTTTTTATTTGTAAAGAGGATGGAAAGAGACCTACTTAACTAGAAGTTAAGTAGGTGGGAACAATTAGTCCTCTTTGATAATATCTGTATTACCATGCGATTCAACATCTGCAACTTCTTTACGAAGTACGTCGCGTACTTGTTCTGTTTCTTGAACCGAACGTTTATGAGCGGAGACTTCACCAGTGACGACCGTATGCTTTTCTACATCAATTTTTTCAGCAGTTACTGGAATGTGAACCGTTTCTTCTTCTGTAATTGGTTCATCTGTTGGTTCGTGATCAACGGCTCTTTGTTCAATGACTACTTGATCATGTGAAACAGGGACATTCACTGATTGTTCTTCCTCAACAATGTCCTTATGAAGCGTCACATCACCCGTCTCCACCCGATGTTTATCGATGTCCAATTCTTCCTCACGAAGATCAAGATGTGCGTCTTCTGCTGCAAATTCTGTATCGGCAGTGCGATCTACTTCACGTACCTTTTTTCGAGTTTCCTTTTGAGTTTCTTCTTCGTTAAATAAATCAAAAAAGCCCATGCTGAAAACCTCCTAATGGATGTGTTTGAATCGTACAACTAGTAATGTTACCTGTGTAAATGAAAATATGCGTTTGAATTTTAGTCCCTGTTTCTAAAAAGATAGCCATTTAGTGTATTTTTTACATCCAATGTATTATTAGTGATACATTTTGATCAAACTTTATTTCAAACCAACAGCAGTATAATTTTTATAAAGTTAGTATGTTTACAAAATTACGTGAAATAATAACTTTTGTATTTTTCATGAATCAGTATATAAAAATGAGGGTGAAAATGTTCATTTTTATTGGGAAGTTAATTCTGCTTTTTGGTCTGGTGATTTTGGCAATGCGATGTATGGGAAAGACTGTGTTAGCTCAATTGACTCCACCTGATCTTGCAGCCATTGTGTTTCTCGTCACATTGTCCGTTAGTCCCATTAAAGCCAACGGAATTGGACAGACCATTGCTGGAATCATCACCATTATCATAGTATATATATTGTTTTTTAAATTCAGTCTTTTTCGCTGGTTAAACCGGTTATTTATCGGTCAGCCGAGCATTTTGATCAAACATGGGAAAATCTCCAAAAAAGAATTGCGAAAAACTCGCTTTTCTCTCGTGGAGCTATTGTCAGCCATTCGGAGTGCAGGATATCCGAACATAAAGGATCTCGATTATGTGATTCTCGAACCGAATGGAGATCTCAGTATATTGCCGAACCAATCTGTTGTCAATTTGACACCCAGACCCTTAAATATTGAAACGGACTATCAAGGACTGCCGATTGCCGTAATCGTCGAAGGAAAAATCTAGCATAAAAATTTAAGATTAATTCAGAAGGATGCAAAATGGCTTCAGGAAGAGTTGATGAACGAAGGATTTCACCAAATCAATACCATTTTTTATGCAGCTGTCAGCGCTAAAGATCATTCTTTAATCATTGATATCGGTAATTAGAACGATTGATTTATATATCTGATAAGGAATGCACTATATACATATTGTGCTAACTAAATTTAATCTATTTTATAAATATAATATGTATTAAAAAAGAGGTACCTTGTATTATTTTATACATAGTAACCTCTTTAAATTATAGTATAGTTAAATTTTATCAGGTAGATCAGCGTACTCATAAATTTTATTTAAATCGAGATTTGCATATTTATCTTCTACATTATCCATAATATCTTCAAGACCTCCACCATTGAATACATGCTGACTAATCATAACACAAAGGTCTTATAAAACAATCTTCTTATTTGAGAGGGTTGTTTTATTTTATATTTTCACCAAATAGATTATCCAATTTTATCATAAAGTGTTAATATTTATATAAAAATATAGTTACTTTACTTTTATTTTTGTTTTCTCTCAGAAAGTCTCGAAAAGATGCTGAAGCTCTTCGTAAAGAAGAATTTTTTAATACAAGCCATCCATTTAGAGTAGAAGCTTACTCAAGATTATTCAAATCTCTAAAAGGACTTGAGAATTATTATGTGTTATTTATAGAGAAAGCAAATGAGTTTAAAGAATCGGCTAGGATTAATGAATTTGGTCCAATGGAAGAACTTTTAAAATTCAGAGATAGCTTTGAAAATGAAGGTTTGTGGCTTACTGATACTACTATAAAAACTACAGAGAATCTCTTAAACCAAACTTCTATAGAACTTAATCATGCAGTGAATATACATACTGGTATTTTTGATGATATAGATAAGATTGTTATAAAACATTGCGAAGGGATACTTGATGAAATTTCGAAAGTAAAAGACTCACTTAGGAGGGATATGGGAACAATAAGAATGGGAAAGTATATGAGTGAGTGGTACGAGTCGTCCACCGAGAAAAATGTTTCTGCCTTATCACTAGCTAGTGCGTCACGTGATGAAGAAGAATAAATAGAAAAGCCTTCTGCTCTTTTGAGTAGAAGGCTTTTTGTGGGTATAACACTGGCTGATACATACCAATGTCATTACCCATAAAAACCTCTAAATTACATAAGTTAACAAAAAAGTGAGGTTAGATCTGCTAATAATAAATCTCTCTTTTTCAAAACTCCTCCCCTTCATCAAGCTTCACTTACTCCACTTTCCCTTAATGTGTAATTCAAAATACTTGCTACAGCGTCATAATCGAATGAATTATGACAAGCCCCCCTTTAAAAAGGACAGATTGTTTTATTTGTTTAAGTACACATTAAAACGAAGTTCGAATACGCTAGGTACTAATACAAATAATACTTAAGCTTAGAATGAGGGATAATATGATACAAATATCTGGGATGCCTTTTCAACAAACTGACATGTGGCCGTCTGGTAGTATTGAAAGTGTGATCGTTCAACGAATGAATGAAGACCAAATCATTTATTCGTATCAATCCATTGATGAATTATTGTTTGAACTCAAGTTGCGAAAAAATATCATAGCAAGTGCAAGAGCCATGAATCAAGGTCATGCAGAGTTTGAAATCTTTGAAAACTCTCGTTGTAATCCTCAGTACTGGCATTTAACGCGTTCTGGCGGATTTCAACTGAAGCGCGGTGTAATGCCATCTGATGCAATTCAAGACATTTACAAGAACAGTTCACTATACGCTTTTGAATGTGCTACGGCAAAAGTGATTATCTATTACCATGCCGTTCTAAACAGTATTGGTGAACATTTATTTAATCGATTGTTCCGCCCTCTCTATTTATACAGCTGGCATTTTGATCCTGATCTTGGAATACACTCTATTAAGACGAGGAATTTCTTACCTGGGGATATTGTCTATTTTAATAATCCGGATTTTGATCCAGAAGCCTCTTGGTGGAGAGGTGAAAATGCCGTTGTTCTCGAAGATGACACTTATTTTGGTCATGGGGTAGGAATTGGAACTGCTGAACAAATCATTGACGCTCTGAATCAAAAGAGAAAGCCAGGGGGAGATAATCAATCAGCCTATCTGACAAATTCAGTCGCAAGACCATCTTTTAAACATCTAGCGAACATTTCGATGTTGCCTCAAGGTTATAGGGATTATAAAGTTCAATATATTAAAGTACATCATAACGAAATTTCGATTTCATGTGATCGACATCTATTCTATTTAAATGAAGTATACAACAGGATAACGTATTCAAACCCATTTTCATAATGAAAATGGGTTTGGTAATTTTAGAAATCAAATCATTTATGAAAACTCGTAAACTGAGGGCTTACAAAATGGATCTTCAGGTACATATAATCATTCAAAGTGGATAGTAAATTAAAATCCAAGAGAGAAGATTACCTGCCCTTATTCCGCTAACATGACAGTTCAGCAGAACGACCTTTTTGTTAAGAGCATAAGAAAAGAACACCGTAATTCCTTTCACACTTAAAAAATTTAAGTGCGAAAAAAATCAGCATTCTCTCTTTATAAACAATGTTAAGATTTTCTTTACAAGTAATCCTGTAAACACCCCAGGGATTACAAATAACATCGGTAAAAAAATAGGCCCTAACAGTAACCCGAAAATTTTAATTTTAGTAGAAAACATCAAACCTACAGTAACAAAATACGCAGAAAAAACAAATGGCAAAAATAAAAGGGTAGAATTTTCTCTCTCTTCATCCGCGTCTTTTACAGCATCCCACATCGAAAAAAAATATAAACATGGGTAAAACATAAGCCACTGGAAATCAATTACTTCAATAGAACGTTGAATATTTCCAACAAAGCTTGAAATGATTGCAGTGTTAAAGTTGGATTGAATATTAACAAAAAGCTCTAACAAGATAAACAAAATCCCTTTAACATATTTGCAATTTAAAAGTTGTCCAAAACCGGGAAAAGCAATAGACCATAATAATCTTTCAAACATATCCTTATTCACATTTTTAGCATCCTACTTTCTTTTATCAAAATAATAAATAAAAAAGTTATTTCAACTAAATATTTTAGCTTTGATTTTCTCCTGAAGATTTTGAAAGTCCTTTTCTGTCAGGATCTGTATACGGTTCCTCAAACCAACCATGTTCAATCATTATATTTAAGCCATCATTGTTAAATTTTCCAACTAACGGAATTAGCTTTATAAACTCAGCTGCTAAGTCATGCCTTAACATTTGAGAGAGTGCAGTACCAAAGTTTTGTATAGCTATATTTCCTACCAATGACGCATGATACATCATAAGTTTATCTGAAAAAGGAGAAATAGTGGAATCTGTTATATGAGCATCCATTAGCTTAGGAGCAGGCAAATCTTGACTTATTAAATGGTTAGAAAAATTCTTTATTTGATTGCCTGCTAGTTCAGCTCCTTTTTGAAAATACTTTCTAATTTTACTTGAGGATGCAACCTGACTGAAACCTAACATTAATGATTTACCTAGAACATTGGTATTAATATTGTATTGCAAATGCTTAATTTCATTAGCTGTAAGTGGTCGATCTCTACCTGTAATAACGGAGATAAAGCTTTTTTTCTCTACAAAATCAACTTTTTAGCATAAGGGATAGTTGGAAAACTAGGATCCATCCCTTTTGAGAGCAATAAATGTACTCCTCTTTCATAGGTTTCGACTGAATCATTAGTACAGTTTCGAAAATATTTCATAATGTCTTGTTGTACATGAGTAGGCATTTCCATAAATCACTACAGAAGCACTTGCCATCTGAACAATGTAAAAAGCCATGAACATATCACTGAAAAGACGAGGAGCATCTTTTCTAATATCCTATTCTCCGAATCCAACAGGGATAGGAATATTTTCTGTTTCAAAAATGTCTTGAATTTCCTTTACATGTTTACGAGCGAGTTATAACGCAGATTCAACAAAGTCTTTAACTTCATCACCTTGTACGACTTGAAGAAAGTGCTCAAACATACAACTAAATAATGAAGATCCCATATAATTACTAAACAAATCAGCCAATTCAGCTGAAGTTAACTGTTTATTTTGTTGATGCTCTTCTATTTCCTCTTCAGTCAATGAATCTTTATCCATCTTACCCCTCCATTCGTTTATATTTATATTATCTGTAAATAAAGGGAAAATATTTAAAGAAATGAAAGAAGGTAGAAAAAGCGGTTATCAAAGTTTATTACAATTAACATTAATTTTGCTAGGGAGAAGAACTCTTTTCATTGGGTATTTGTCACAAAATGAAACGTCTCTCATACTATACGTTAGATTAAATATTCAGCGAAGTGGAGATGGGAGCACGTGTCAACGTCTTATATGGATTATACAAATGCTAATGTTCAATATTTCTCTGATGTAAACAAGAATAGATTAAATACTAGAGATTCTAAAAATTTTATTAATCGATTAGGTCGGGATGTTTTAAATACGCTTGGAAACGTTTCGTTACTTGATATTTATTTAAGTGAAGATCGAGTTGTAGAGCCACATTACCATCAAAATGCGGCTGAACTCGTTTATTGTATTTCAGGGGCTGCTGTTGTTTCTTTAATTAATCCGTTTAACAATAAAGTAATTAACATTTCAATCCGTCCTGGGCAAGTTGCCAATATTCCTCAAGGGTGGTGGCATTGGGAAGTTGCTTCCGAAAACAATACTCACTTACTAGCTATTTTTGATGCTCCGTATCCAGAGTATATTTTTGGATCAGATATTCTTACAAAAACACCGATAGAAGTTCTTGCTCATACGTATTGTTTGGATGCTGAAAAATTAAAAGAAACGTTGGCTCCTTTGAAAGACGAAACAATTGTAATCGGACCGACTAATGAGTGCATCTCAAAGAAATCTAAAAAGAAAAGCAAACATGCCCGCTTCACCTATCCATCTATCCCAAGTTACCATCAGCCGATGCAAGTACATCATTGGTATCCTTATTACTATTAGTAAAGAGCAAACCTTTGTTGCTTCAGTTTCGATGTGAAAATCTTTTCTCAATTTAAAGCTTTATGGAAGCCTTACACTATAAAGCCGTATTGCTTTTGGCATTCCTTTTATTTCTAAAATTTCATTTGTAATCAAATGACGCAGTCGCTATTCATAATAATCATCACTGTGATAATCAGGAATATGACCAACAAGCTCACCAATCACTCGTGCCGAGGGAAGGAAATCTCTGTTCTGTTGTTCTTTATGTAAAGAGAGGCATGTATTTAAGAATATAATGATCATAATAGTAATCTACAATACTATGTATGCGATTGTTTTCCTATATTCTTAATACTTCTTCTGTTTGAGAGAGCGTTCTCCATTCCTTCTCAAGCTGACCTCGTTTTTGTGATGAAAGAAAAGTTACCCCCTCTTCACTTCTATACATTTCTTCCAATTTTTCATATCTAATTGTCCTGTACCATTGATTATGTGCTATATAAGAGGCCTAAAGAAGTATTGCTTCTTTAGGCTTCTTATAAGTTTAGAGTAGTTCAATCCCTACTCCCTTTTTTTCTATCATAAGCTTTTTTCCAAAAAGCTAAATAAATGCTGATTCAATCAACTTTATAACTTCTTGTTTTGTCTCGCTCAAGTATTCATTTGTCTTGGTTGAGATAAGGGTCCCTATAAGCAATTTTAGTTGAAATTCGTTGATATTAAAAACGACATGATCTTGTTTTAGAGCCGTTCCTTTAGGAATAATTCCTATTGCATCTTCGAACAGCATGTCGGGAATGAGATGAAGGGCACTGCAATTATAGACTCGTTTGAATGCTAGATTGTTCTCTGCCAAGAAGGCACGAACAGATTGAGTGTAATAACAGCTGTTTTCTCCCATTAGGACAGGATAATCGACAATATCTGAAATCCTAACATTCTCCCTTTTCAAAATCGGATGTTCAGAAGAGTTAACAATGAACTGAACTTCTTCTTTCCATAGAGGATTAAATGTTACGTTAGACATGGTTTGATTATAGCCACAGACCGCAAAATCAATTTTATTTTGATTTAATAGCTGTGATAAAAGAGCGGTGTTTCCTACTACAAAATGACAGTGAATATATGGTTTCTCTTTGTTTAAATAGGCTAATATTAACGATACTAGCTTTGTAGAGAGCGATTCTACAATGCCAATTTTTATTGTTCCTTTTTCTTCATTACTAATCCGCTGTGCTTGAGAAATAGAATAGTCCCAATGAGCTAACAAGCTTTCTACTTCTTCTGCAAATAAAATCCCTTCATTTGTTAACCGTGCATCCCATCCTCGCTCAAATAATAAAAAACCAAGTTCATTCTCCAATTTTTTGATATGGGTTGTTACAGTAGATTGTGCATAGTTCAATTTTTGAGCGGCACGTGAAAATGTTCCTTCTTCTACAATTTTTTTAAACGTATGTAATTCTTTTATTTCCATTTACTCTCCTCTTCATCGATTTTTTTGATAATTATTTAATATATTTTCAATTATACAAATAGAAAAGAGCGCAGTAAAATAAATTCATACCGAAAGGAAGTGTTCATATGCCATTTGTGCATGTTTATCATCCAAAGTCACAGTGGGAAGAAAAAGAACTGCAGAAAGTGAGTGAGGAAATCCACAAATCTTTAATGACCTATTTTAACATTCCAGCAGAAGATTATTTTCAGCTCTTTTCTCCTTATAAGTTAGGGCAATTTTATTATCATTTTAATTATCTTTTAGAACATGAGGCAAAGAGAACAGATAGAATGATACTTGTTTCAATTACTTGTGCTCCAGGAAGAACTGGCGAGCAGAAAACAAGCTTATACCAAGTTATTGCTGATGCTTTTAATGAACATTTAAATATTCCTATTGAAAATATTTTTATCATACTAAATGAAACACATCGTGAAAATTGGTCGTTTGGTCAAGGAAAAGCACAGATGATTTCTATTAAGGAGGAAAAAGAAAAATGAATCACCCTATTGAAGCCAAAACGTCAAAAGAGATGAAAGAACTAGCCCCTATTTTTGTAGCTTACGGAGAAAAAATATTATTTGAAGAAGTATGGCAAGATTCGACATTAACATCAAAAGAAAGAAGTTTAGTGACACTTGCCGCTCTCATTAGCATGGGTAATACAGAACAGCTACCATTTCATCTTCAATTAGCTGAAAAACATGGGATAAATGAAAAAGAAATTATTGCTTTAGTTACACATATCGCTTTTTATTCAGGATGGCCTAAGGCAGCTGGTGCTTTAAATATTCTATTAAATAAAAAGAAAAAACCTCTAGAGTCATAACTCTAGAGGTTTTCATTTTCATTGTATTCTTCTATTCCAAATTACTATGTTGCTGAAATGCATCACTATGGCTAACTTGATTCAACTGTCCATATTCTAAACAAATCGTATCAAACACAACATGGGCACATTGATCAAAAAGTGAGCCTAATGGTTGAATGGATGGTGCTTCATTTTCATTTCGGTATTTAGTTGCCGCAGGAATATGAACAACCTCTGTTGCATGTTCACTTAAAGATGAAGCAGGATTTGTTGTAACTGCAATAACAGAGCAACCTAATTGTTTTGATTTTTGTGCGACAGTGACAACTTGCTGTGTCTTGCCTGAACCAGACACGGCTATTAATACATCATTTTTAGTAATAGACGGTGTGATTGTCTCGCCTACAACAAAAACGGTTGCTCCTAAGTGCATAAGTCTCATTGCAAAGGATTTTGCCATTAGCCCTGAACGCCCTTCACCAATGACGAAAATACGTTTTGACTTATGAAGGGAAAAAGCAATATCATCAAGATGTTGTTGGTCGATTTTATTAATAACTTTTTCTATCTCTTTTAGAACATTGTTTAATTTTCTCATTTTACTACCCCTTTATCTTCTATTTTATTTTTAAATGCTGCCGCTGCTTTTTCAATATCTTTTGCTTTTGTAATAGAGGATCCAATAATGACAACATCTGGCGTTAATAAGGAGAGAGATGACATTGTTTCTAGATTCACGCCTCCTGCAACAGCGACTTTGGCCCCTTCAAAAAAAGGCGCTCGCAAGTTTGTATAAGAGCGAGATGACTTTCCTTCTATTTCTTGTTCATCTTTACTTAAATGATGACAAAAAATGGCTTTGTTATAGATTGCTAGTTTTTGCTGCGTTTCCTGTGCTGTATTCAACAAATCAATCATCATCATTTTGTCCCACTTTTGTGTAACGTCATAGCACGTATGGAGTGTTGCTTGAGGTGAAACACCCATTACGGTCGCAATGTCCGCTCCTGCTTGATAACATATCTCAAATTCATATTTTGCATTATCAATTGTTTTAATATCAGCGACAACGGACTTGTGTGGAAAAGCGTTTTTGATTTCATAAATACTTTCCATCCCAAATTCTTTAATAAGAGAAGTTCCTACTTCAATCCAATCAATGAATGCTTCTGCCTTTTTAGCAATATTTATTGCTTCTTGAATTGTTAAGCGATCTAAAGCTAGCTGTATTTTCATATTAAACTCCCCTTATCTCCTGTTTGATAAACCGGTTTAGTAATAGTATAAAACAAATGTAAGCGCTTCTCAATCCTTAAAACAAAAAAGTGAGCCTTTATAACTCACTTTTTTGTTTAATGAGGCTTTGGACCCATTGTTTCCCGGATGATTAGCGTGCATTGATACTCATTTTGTTCAATTGGTGTTGGCTCTTTTTGAATTTGACGAATGAGTAAGCTTGCTGCTTTTTCTCCCATTTCAAAGGCTGGATGTGAAACAGTTGTAACAGAAGGTGTAGATACCTCTGCATGCGGAATATTATCATACACAATTAATGATAAATCGTTTGGAATCGATAACTTCTTACGTTTAATATATTTTTGCACTTCAATAAAAACTAAGTCATTTCCAGCAAGCAAAGCTGTTGGAGGTTCAGAATAAGAAAAAAGCTCGTCTAACTTCTCTTGCATGAGCGTTTTTTCACAGTTAATAATAAATTTTTCATCTACAGCAACATCTCGTTCTCGTAAAGCTTGTTTATACCCTTCTACACGTTCGATACGCGGAGAAATTGTAAGAGGTTCTGTTATAATCGCTATTTTCTCATGACCAAGATCTAATAAATGAGAAATAGCTTCGCAAGTTGCTTCACGGTTATTAACAAAAATAGATGGAACTTTCCCTGTGAGTTCCTCTACTTTTCGGTCTATCACAACAATGGGGTATTCTTCTCTTACCATTTGTTCATAGAGCTCGGTGTTTTCTCCTGTTGGAAATAAAACAAGTCCATCCACTTGTTTAGCTTTTAACATTTCAATATATTTCTTCTCTTTTTCCGGGTTATCATCTGCATTGCAAATGATGGCATGAATATCATACTTATGACAGTAGTCTTCAATCGCACGAATCACTTCAGTCGAAAGATGATGCATAATATTTGCGATAATAATACCAATCATGGATGTACGTTTTTGCTTTAAACTTCGCGCTAAATAGTTTGGCTGATAACCTAATGTCTCAATTGCTTGTTGAATTCTTTTTTTCGTCTCTTCTCCCATATATTGATATCTTTTATTAATATATTGAGATACTGTACTCTTGGATACATTTGCTGCTTTTGCAACGTCAAGCATCGTTACTTTCTGCATATCATCCGTCCTTTTTCTATTTCTATACTATAGTTGGTGTTGTCTATTAATAGTTTAAACAAAACGAACAGAAAAAGAAAAGCTTTCAGCACCGGAAATTCACGAGGATTTCCAACTTTTCTTTCTCATTAAAAGAACAATCAGAGGGATTCCCCTCTGATTGAATGATTTAAGCCATTTTTTCAACGTGTTTTACAGCTTCTTTCTTGCCTGACTTTTTTGTTGCAACAATCGTCAGGATGGCTGCAAGGAATAAAGAACCAGCCATAAATACATAAGAAGCACCGAATCCACCTGTTAATCCATTCAAATATCCAACAATGTAAGAGCCAAGAAAAGAACCGAGTGCTCCCATACTATTGATTAATGCCATTGCTCCTCCTGCTACATTTCGAGGTAGAATTTCAGGAATAATTGCAAAGAACGGCCCGTATGGTGCATACATTGTTCCCCCTGCAATAACTAGCAATGTAAATGAAAGCCAAAAGTTACTTGTCCCAATCAGGTATGATCCAGAAAAAGCAAGCGCTCCAACTAATAAGAATGGCCATACAAAAGCACTTCTGTTTAGAAACTTATCAGAAAGATATGAAACTGCTAACATTAATACAACAGCTAAAACGTATGGAATAGCAGAAAGCCAGCCTGTTTTCACTATGTCCATATTTGGTGCTGCTTTAATAATAGACGGTAACCACATTACAAATCCGTATACTCCAATGCTCCATAGTGCATATTGAATACTTAATAAAATAACAGTTCGATTTTTAAAAGCTTCCTTATAATCTTTAACAGGTTTGATTCCTCTTTGTTCTTTTTCTAACTCTTCTTCTAGATCCCTCTTTTCGTCAGATGATAACCATTTTGCATCTTTTGGTTCATCATTTACTAGCTTCCACCATAGAAATGCCCAAATAACAGCAGGAAAGCCTTCTAAAATAAACATCCATCTCCAACCAAAGGATTCTAATAGATAACCAGATACAATTGACATCCACAAAACAGTAGCAGGATTCCCTAAAATCAGAAACGTGTTTGCACGGGAACGTTCAGCTTTTGTAAACCAGTGGCTTAAGAAAACAAGCATCGCTGGCATAACAGCGCTTTCAACAACACCTAGTGCAAAACGAATTACAAATAAGAAGCCAATATGACTAACTAAACCTGTTGCAGTGGCAAGTCCTCCCCATAAAATAAGTGACCAGAAAATGAGTTTTTTTGCACTTTTCTTTTCAGCATAGTGTGCGCCAGGAATTTGGAAGAAGAAGTATCCTAGGAAAAACAAGGAACCGAGCAAGGACGAAATCGCTGGTGTAATATGCAAATCTTCTGCTAATCCAGAAGCAGCTCCAAACCCATAATTCGCTCTATCTAAGTATGCTAAACTATACGTAATAAATACGACTGGAATTAATCGTAGCCATCTTTGTTTTGCAAGCTGTTTTTTCATCTTTACTTCACTCCTTGTGCATGAGATTGTAAATAAGATTGTAGCTCTTTCTCTGTTGGGTATCCATCGTTATCTCCTTTTGTACCAACAGCAAGTGCCCCAATTGCATTTCCTCTTCGGATGGAATCCGAAATTGATTTTCCTTTTACTAACCCACTAAGCAAGCCGCATGCAAAGCCATCTCCTGCTCCAACCGTATCAACAACGTGTGGAACTTCAAACCCTGCAACAGTTCCTTCTTCGTAAGAAGTTTTAAAATATGCCCCTTGTTCACCTAGTTTAATTACAACTACTTCAACCCCGCTATCTAAATAATACGACGCAATGTCTTCGGGCTGTTTGTATCCTGTAAGCAGCTCTCCTTCATGAATACCAGGTAAAACGTAGTTTGCTTGTTTAGCTGTTTCATTTGTCACTTTAATCATTTCCTCCTGAGATGACCAAAGTGATGGGCGTAAGTTGGGATCAAAAGAAACCGTTTTTTGTGCTTTTTTCATAAAGGTTAAAGCATATTGAGCAAATTCATGCGTTTCTTGAGAAAGTGCAAGCGGAATTCCTGTCATATGCAAATGAGCTGCTGAGTTAAAATACGTGTGATGAAAATCGCCTATATTTAAATGGCTCGCAGCCGAGTTCTTTCGAAAATAAAAAACCTCTGGATCTCCTTCTGTTACTTTTGATTTCATTTGGAATCCTGTTGAATGATGTTCATCATACAATACTCCATCAATATTAACATTCTCTTCTTGAAGTCTATTCATAATAAATGTTCCAAACGGATCACGTCCGACTTTGCTTACCCACGCTGACTGAACACCTAAGCGAGCTAACCCAATCGCAACATTTGTTTCTGCTCCTGCTAACTCTTTTGTAAATGCATTGATCTCATGTAATGGTCCTTGTTCATTTGCCATAAACATGGCCATTGCTTCTCCGAATGTAATCACATCTAACTTTTTCATACGAGTTCCTCACTTTCGGTTACTGAGTTAATATGCTTTGTTAGTGAATCAATATGGTGAATGGACTCAATAGGAAATTCCAGAGCTTTTACTGTTGCTCGTGGAAACGCTAACAAAATATCTTTCCACTTTTCGTACAAATCATCTAAAATCGACACAGTGACTAACTTCCCGTTTAATGAGTACACGTGTTTTAAATGAATGTACTGAACGTAAGAGCCTAGTTTTCTAATAGCTTCTGAAAGAGATTGATCAGTATATAGCCAGTTCCCACTATCAAATGTCATAGCTACTTTCACACTAGATTTAGAAGCTTCTTCAAAGAATGTTTGTAACCGCTTAATATTGCCGCCATAAGAAGTTTGATCATTTTCAACAAACAGTTGAAGAGACCGATAATCATTTAAAAAGTGCTGCAATTCCTCTAAGCTTGATTTCCCTTCTTGATAAAAACCTAGCGAAACTTTAATCCACTGTGCGCGAAGCTCTTCTCCTTCTTCAAAAACCACTCTTAGTTCGTGTTGATTTAAAGAACCATCTTCTAACCATAATTGAATTGGTGCAGAGTACACAATAAATAAGGAAGTTTCTTCAAGCCTTTTTTTAGTCTGAATCCTATCATTCTCTTTGTCTCTAAATAATTCTCGTCTAATTTCAACCCCGTACATGCCCTTTTCGTGTAACGGTTTAATAAATGAATGTTGACCATTTTCTTCAAGCTCATTTTGTGGAAATACGTTTAAAGGAATAATTAATTTTTCCATAGATATGCTCCTTACATTATACAATCCTCTTTAGAAAACCGGTTTAGTAAAACGGTTTAGTTAGATTATAAAACTTTTGTAAGCGCTTTTCAATAGTTTTTTAAGAAAAGTCTGATATTGATGAGTTCTCCTATTTTCTATCCTCTTTTTTAAACTAACCGTACTCTCTTATTTCAAACAAGAGACTTATAAAATGATAGATACTAAAAAGAGCGCGAAGTCCTTCAAAAAAGGTTTTCGCGCTCTTTTTATTTTAATGAACACTTATAAAGAAATAGCACCTGTTATTAAAGCAACAATAATCATAACTGTACACGTTCCTAAAGCCCACTTTATTATAAATTTTTGATGATCTCCAAAATCAACTTTTGCCATTCCGACTAGTAAATGAGTAGAGGCAATTAAAGGACTCATGGCGTGTATTGGTTGCCCGAGGATAGAAGCTCGTGCAATTTCAACTGAGTCTATCCCATAAGCTTCTGCGGTTTGCGCAATAATTGGGACTACGCCAAAATAGTATGGATCATTTGCCATTACGTAAGTGAGCGGAAGACTCGTAATTGCTGTAATAAGAGCAAAATAGCTTCCTAACTCTTCTGGAATAACGGCAATCAAACTGTTGGCCATCTCATCTACCATATGTGTTCCTGAAAGAATTCCAGTGAACACACCAGAAGCAAAGATTAAAGCAACAACGATTACAACGCTGTCTGCATGAGAACCGAGTACTTTCTTCTGAATATCTAGGTTAGGGTAATTTATTAATAAAGCTAAAGAAAAAGCGATGACAAACAACACTGGTAAAGGCAGTATCCCTAAAACTAATGCTACAATTAGCCCAATCGTTAATAGTGCATTAAACCATGTAAGATGAGGTCGTCTTAAGTTCGACTCTAGCGCTGCCGCTTGTTGATGCTGAGATAAGTCTCTAGATAAATCTATATTCATGACGCCTAGTCGTTTTCGTTCTTTTTTACCAAAAATATAGGCTGTGAATAATACCCATACAATACCTCCTAGCATAACCGGCACAAGAGGAAGAAACACGTCGTTTACATCAAGCTTTAATGCACTTGCAGCTCTAGCCGTTGGCCCTCCCCATGGAAGCATATTCATGACGCCAAACGACATCATGGATACACAGGTTAGAATAAGAGGGTTCATTCCTAAACGATGATATAGTGGTAACAATGCAGAAACTGTAATGATGTAGGTTGTGGTTCCGTCACCGTCTAAGGCAACAAGACCTGCAAGAATCGCCGTTCCAAACACAACTTTTAAAGGATCTCCTTTCACAATAGATAAAATCTTAGAAATGAGTGGATCAAACAAACCGGCTTCAATCATAATCGCAAAATACAGAACGGCAAACATTAGCATAATCCCTGTAGGGGCAACGCCGCTTAACCCTTCTAATATCATTGGTCCTAAATCTTTGGCAAACCCTCCAATAAGCGCAAAAACTAATGGAACAACGATTAGTGCAAGTAAAGCTGACATTTTCCTTGTTACAATTAAAAAGATGAAGCAGGCCATCATTGTAAATCCCAATAAAGAAATCATCTTATCCCCCCTATTTGAATACGCTTACAAAATAAATCACTATAAATCTCAAAAGTCTTTTTTATAACAATAGTGAGAATAAGAATTCAAGACGAATCTTTATTCTTGAATTCTCATTTCACTCTTCGTCCTTTTAACTAAGATGCTACTCTAACATTATCTTTTAAACTATTATTGACTCATTTTTTAGTGAGATGTCTGCGCTGATTTCCCCTTTTGATTTATCATTTGACGTAAGACTGTTTGCATAATCCCACCGTTATGATAATAATCAATGTCTACCGCATTATCCAAACGTACGATCACATTAAATTCAAAAGAAGTATAATCTTGACGAATAGCTTTAACTTTTATTTTTTGCCTTGGTTGAATCTTGTTGCATAGCCCTATTGTTTCAAATGTCTCATCACCAACAATCCCAAGTGTTGACGCATCCTCTCCTTCTACAAACTGAAGAGGAAGCACTCCCATTCCAACTAAGTTGCTGCGATGAATTCTTTCAAAGCTTTGTGCTATTACAGCTTTTATCCCTAGTAGATACGTTCCTTTTGCTGCCCAGTCACGAGAGCTTCCTGTTCCGTATTCTTTACCAGCAATAACAACAAGAGGCGTTTTATCTTCTCTATATGTCATAGCTGCATCGTAAATAGACATAATCTCCCCTGTTGGTAAGTACTTAGTTATCCCTCCTTCATAACCTGGCACCATTTTATTGCGTATTCGAATGTTGGCCAAAGCACCTCGAATCATAACTTCATGATTTCCACGTCGCGAAGGATAAGAATTAAAATCTTTTGGACTGACGCCTTGCTGTTGGAGATACATTCCTGCTGGGCTATCAGTCTTTATGGCTCCTGATGGAGAAAGATGATCAGTTGTGACCGAATCACCAAGTAAAGCAAGAGAACGAGCTCCTTTGATATCTTCAATGTTTCTAAGTTTTTCAGGTACATCTTTTAAAAACGGCGGTTCTTGAATATAGGTAGAAGATGAATCCCATTCGTATAGATCTCCTTCTGGAATATGGATTGAATTCCAGCTTTCATTCGCTGTATATACATTTTGATAACGTTTACGAAAAAACTCTGGACGAACTGCATTTCCCATCCATTCTTGAATTTCTTTAGAAGATGGCCAAATATCTTTTAAGTAAACAGGCTCTTTGTTTTGATCATAGCCAATTGGATCACTAGTCATATTAATATCTACTGTCCCTGCTAGAGCATAAGCAACAACAAGCGGAGGAGACCCTAAGTAATTAGCCTGAATTTGAGGATGTACACGGCCTTCAAAATTTCGATTTCCTGATAAAACGCCTGCCACAGCCAAATTGTGATCACTAATAGCCCTACTTACCTCATCAGAAAGCGGACCTGAGTTTCCGATACAGGTTGCACACCCGTATCCCGCAACATGAAAGGCTAGCTCCTCCAAATAGCTTAGCAATCCAGACTCTCTTAAATAATCTGTCACGACACGTGAACCAGGTGTTAATGTACTTTTTACATAAGGGGCTTTACGAAGACCTTTTTCAATTGCTTTTTTTGCGACTAATCCCGCTGTAATAAGAACGTTTGGATTTGATGTATTTGTACAACTTGTAATCGCCGCAAGAACGACAGAACCATTTTTAATAATGGACTCTTCTCCATTCTCATGCTTTATGACCACTTCTTTTGCTAAATCGCTCTTACTAAAACCATATCCTCCTTTTTCAACCTTTTCACACATTACATTACGGTATTCTTTTTTCATCTGAGTTAATTCGACTCGATCTTGCGGACGTTTAGGACCAGCAAGACATGAAACAACAGTAGATAGATCAAGCTCAACGACATCTGAATAAACAGCTTCAGGACTGTTTTCATCTAAAAACATCCCTTGAACTTTGTAATACGATTCCACAAGCTCTATTTGTTCCTCACTACGCCCAATGAGTTTTAAGTAGTTTAGTGTTTCTTGATCTACAGGAAAGAAACCCATTGTTGCCCCATATTCAGGTGCCATATTGGCTATTGTTGCTCGGTCTGCAGTGCTCATCTTCCCTACACCAGGACCGAAAAATTCAATAAACTTACCAACAACACCCTTTTTCCGCAACAGATTTGTTACTGTTAATGCTAGGTCTGTTGCTGTTGCTCCTTCAGGAAGAGACCCTGTTAGTTTAAACCCAACAACTTCAGGAATAACAAAATATAAAGGTTGCCCTAGCATTGCTGCTTCTGCTTCAATTCCCCCTACTCCCCAAGCTACTACTCCTAGTCCATTAATCATTGTTGTATGAGAATCTGTTCCAACAAGAGAATCAGGATAAATTTCAATATCACCGTCCCTTTCTTTTGTAACTGAAACTGATGATAAATATTCCATATTAATTTGATGCATAATACCTGTTGCGGGTGGAACGACTAGAAGGTTGTTAAAAGAGTTTTGAGCCCACTTGAAAAAGCGAAACCGCTCCTTGTTACGTTCAAAATTAATCTTTTCATTTAATTCCATTGCATCAGGTCTTCCGAAGTAGTCCACTGTTACGGAATGATCGACTACAAGATCAACAGGAATTAATGGATTGACTTTTGAAACATCTTCCCCAATCCGTTTTACCGTCTCTCTCATTGCAGCTAAATCAACAATGGCAGGAAGACCTGTTGTGTCATGCAGAAGAATACGTGAAGGTTTAAAAGGAACTTCTTGGTTGGAATCACGTTCAACAGCCCAATTGGCTAACCTTTCTACATGATCTTTCGTAATATTCATTCCGTCGTATTCCCTTAGGACAGATTCGAGCAGTACTTTTATTGAATAAGGCAACCGAGAGACGTTTCCTATCCCCTTTTCCTCTAATGAATTTATTTTGTAATAGCTATAAACTTTTTCACCTACTTTAAGAGTGGAGTGTGTCTTAAAAACATCTCTTTTCTCATACATACTTTTCAACCCCTTAGGTCTTTCTCTATTTTCCATAGGTTTATTGTATTGTAAATAATGAAGTCATAAAAATATCAATATTTCATAGTTATGTATGCAACTTTTTCATGACAAAGGTTTGGCCTTCTTCTTTTTTAACGGGGCTTTGTGTGCTATTGTTCTAGTAAGCTATCCATAAAATAGCTGCCATAAGGACCGTTAAGCAAAGGAGGGACATCGCGTGGATAATCGTGATTGGCTTATTTTACATACGTTATTTCATGAGAAAAACATCACAAAGACGGGAAAAATTCTGTATATTGCTCAACCAACGTTAACAAAGCGTTTAAAACAAATTGAAACAGAGTTAGGAGTAAAAATTGTTGACAGAGGGATAAAAGGAGTTCAGTTTACGCCTCAAGGAGAATACATTGCAAAACGCGCTGAAGAAGTGCTTCATATCTTTCGTGAGATAAAGGAAGATATTGATAACTTTAATCATAGTGTTTCAGGGACGTTAAGATTAGGTGTATCAAACTTTATTAGCAAATACAAACTTCCCATTCTATTAAAGTTGTTTAAGAAGCACTACCCTGACGTCGAGTTTCAAGTAGACACAGGTTACAGCAAGGATATCTTTAATTTAGTTTACACTCAATCTTCACATATTGGGTTTATTCGCGGAGAATACAGCTGGCCAGATCAAAAGCACTTATTATTTGAAGAAGAGTTATGTATAGCATCTAAACATCCCATTCAACTTGACGAGCTTCCCCATTTACCGAGGATTGACTACCGAACAGATCAGCTATACAAACAGTTAGTGGAAAATTGGTGGACAGAACACTATTCCGAGCCACCGTACATTGCGATGTCTGTTGACCAAGGAGATACATGCAAGGAGATGGTGTTAAACGGATTAGGTTATGCCATTATGCCCTCCCTCTTCCTGCGTGACGTAGAGGATATTCATAAAATTCATCTAAAAGATAAAGAAGGAAAAAAGATAACTCAAAAGACGTGGATGTTTTATTATAACGAATCAACAGAGTTAAACGTTGTCAGCGCATTTGTAGATTTTATAAAGGAATTAGATGTCTATCATCTCTAATCCCCTTAAAAAATAATAAAAAGGGACAAGCTAAAGATCAAGCATTCAGGCGTTGTTGAATACAACTCTCTTTCTTTACTAGCCCGTCCCTTTTTTTAATATCTTTCGTTTTAACCCTTTCTTTTACTTTGAAAGAAAGTGATCTAGATATTTTATTACTTCTTCCCTATCCCCAGAAACTTTCTCTTCTCTTTTTATATCTAACGCTAATTTATCTAATGCTTTATCAAGAACTTCTTGCTCCATTGCTTGGGGAACTACTACGACCCCATCCCCATCACCAATAATAAGATCACCAGGAGAAATGGTAACCCCTCCACAAGAAATAGGCACATTTAATTCACCATTCCCTGCTTTTCCACTCGCCGCTACTGTTGTTCCTTTACAAAAAACCGGAAAGTCTAGTCTTTTAATTCCTTCAAGATCACGGATAACTCCATCGACAACAATTCCTTTAATCCCCAATGTTTTGGCCATGCCTACTATAAAGTCACCGGCAATTGCCCGATATGTATCCCCTTTTGCATCAACAACTAATACATCTCCTGGTTTAGCTTCTCTAATCGCTCGCAAAAAAATAAGGTTGTCGCCTACAGGCATTTTAACGGTAAAAGCTCTTCCCACAACTTTATACTTATCTTGTAATGGCTTGATCGATGAATCTAAATTATTAAGACCTTCCATAGCATCAGAAATACAGGTAGTTGGAACCTCTTGAAATTTATTCTCTATATCCATCTGTTATCTCTCCTCTTTCCTCAATAAATACGTTATCTTTGTGAAAACTAAATGTTCTATCAAATATCTTTTTTCTAGCTACATTTCTTTATATTTAGGTTAAGAGATGTTGAATTTATTTTAACTTAGAATTGTATAGTGAAAAAATCGAAACAATTCATACCTAGATATGAATTTTAGGAATGCTAGTTTACTTTTTATATTGGACACGAACGCTATAATGACAGCTGTCAAACGTGAAAATATCGTTAACTAAACCATCGAGTAAATGCAGTAGTTAAAGTTTGAAATGTGAACAAGGAAAGGATCCTCCATACTTTGGCCCCCTTCATTAAACGATTATAAGTCTGTTCTTGTTAGATCACCGGGTTGAAGATGACACTTAAACAGGTATATTGATTTTAGGTGAGGAAGATCAACTTTATTTAAAGCAGACAAATGAGAAAATGACGTTTAAAAGATTCTTATGTAAGAATTGAAAATTAATATAAGGGCAACATAATGATTATTAATTGAACACAGACTTAGACAAAAAAGATATCGAGGATTATTCCGAATAAATAAAGAGTTGAAAATTTCCTTGTTCTAATCTGTGATTTTCTAGAAGGTATTGAGGTGTTGAAATGTGGACACTCCTAATTGCGATTTTTCCCCAATGAAACAGCAATTGGCAGAAGGAATACAGCAAATTACGAATGAACTTCAACATAGTTTAGGTGTACTAGACAATGAAAGCTATTGTCTTTTAGGGAAACTAGAGGGTATTAAAGAAAAGTTTATTAATATTGAATCTGTCGCTGCTTCTTTTTATTTAAACTGCTATTTAGCAGCTTTTACAGACAAATATGCAGAGCTGTCTCTTTGTGTTCAGCGACTATCCGACCGACGTCATGGAGCATTAATCGTCGTAGAACGTCGTGATGCCCTTGATTCTTTCATCCAAAAAGGAACCGATGTAGGAGCCACTTTAACTCCTGCATTGTTAGAAGCTATCTTTTACCCTGGAAACCCTCTCCATGATGGTGCTGTACTGATCCGCTCTAACCAAATCGTTTCAGCCGCGAATGTTCTTCCTCTTACAGCGACCGTTATAAGGGGAAAAAAACTAGGTACCCGCCATCGTGCTGCACTAGGCTTAACAGAGCAAAGTGACGCGCTTGTTCTTGTTGTATCTGAAGAGACAGGGAGAGTTTCCTTTGCGCTTAACGGAAAACTCTATCCTATTATTACGACTGCCTCGTTATAAAAAAGAAGGTTCATCGTAACGATATAACTCTCCCCTTTTAACATCATGTACTTCACAAACGTCAAGAAGGTACAAATCATTTGAGCAATAAGAGATTTGTGCCTTCTATTTTTATGTACATTGTTGATATATAAGAAAAGGAATTTCTCTAATTTTTATTGAGCATAAAAATTATACTTTTGATTAATAAAAAACCGCTTTTTCTCCTTTTCAAGTTTATATTAAGGTTATAAAAAAAATGTTCTATCCCTCTTCATGAAATATATATTTCATTATATAATACAAAAAGAAATATTTATTTTAAAAAAGGTGGAGATTATTTTGATGACAGGTCAAGAAAATGGATTGTTATCCGAAAGCACTCAAACATCAGCAACTCTATTTACAAAAGCATGTAAAGTAATTCCTGGAGGAGTAACAGCAAATATTAAATATTTTAATCCTCATCCAATAATGATGGAAAAAGGAAAAGGAAGTAAACTCTTTGATGTAGATGGAAATGAATATATTGATTACTTATTATGCTATGGTGCTCTTATTTTAGGCCATGGTCATCATAAAGTATTTGAAGCTGTAACAAAGCAAATGATGGAATCTGGTACAACTATCTTCGGTACACCACACAAAACGGAAACAATAATGGCCGAAAAATTAGTTGAATTATATCCAGGTATTGAAATGGTTCGCTATACAAACTCAGGCTTAGAAGCAACACTTTTAGCTATTCGTACGGCTGTTGCCTACACAGGTAAACAGAAAATCGCAAAATTTGAAGGGCATTATCATGGCGGCTATGACCAAGTGCTTGTAAGTGTTAATCCCGATATGGATAGAGCTGGAGAAGCATCAGCTCCTAGCGCAGTAGGTGAATCAAGAGGATTACCAGATTACTATCTAAAAAATACAGTGATTCTCCCCTTTAATGATTTAGAAGCAACAGAGAAGATTCTAAGAGATCATGCACATGAATTAGCAGGTGTTATTCTAGAACCAATTCAAGGTGGTTTTATCCCTGCTAATCAAGATTTTATGACAGGTCTTCGCAAAATTACAGAAGAGCTGAACATTGTATTAATCTTCGACGAAGTAAAAACTGAGTTTAGATTATCACTTGGTGGTGCACAAAAAATTTATGGAATCAAACCAGATATTACAGCTTTAGGAAAAGTTCTTGGTGGTGGTTTCCCTATAGGAGCTATTGGTGGGAAGAAAGAGATGATGATGATTAGTTCTGCTAGAGATGGTCGCGACATTTTAACAGCAGGTACAGAAAATACCGATAAACAAGACCCTCTATATCATAGTGGAACATACAATGGTCACCCAACTATACTCGCAGCAGGATTAGCAACGATTAATGTACTAGAACGAGAAGGTACAATGGACAAATTATTTGCAAGAACTCAATTATTAAGAAAACAGTTAGAGGAAATCTATAAATCTTATGGATTAACGATGCAAACACTTGGCATGGGGAGTATTTTTAATATTATCCTTGGTGAAGGAGATATAAAAAATTATCGTGATATGAGTAAATCTAATACAAAATTACGAAAACAGATTGATTATGAATTGTTGAAGTTAGGTATTTATACAAAACCACTTAATCGCTACTCAATGTCGGTGGTGCACACTGAAGAAGATGTACATCGTACAGTAACAGCACATGATGAAGCCATCAAACGTGTTTTAAATAAATAAGCGTGCTTCACTAAAGAAGGAAAAGTAGAGCTATAACAGGTGTTTATCCTTACACCTGTTATAGCTCTACTT
>NZ_JALAMS010000046.1:0-9102 GCF_026790145.1 Priestia endophytica
GTATGTCCAAGTTTGATAGATTAATTACAATCAGTTTAAGGTTTTTGCACCAGAACCGTTTTTTTAAGTATAAGTAAATTTGTTAAATATAAGTAAATTAAGATAATGATATATTGAAAGTAGGGAATTCCTGTTATATAATCAAAATTGGGTAAAAAAGGAAAAGCTGACTTGACGACAAGAAGCGCTAAAAAGTCCTAAAGTATAATGGTAATTTGACTTGCATGATCGGGTATTCCCATGTTTCTGCAACAAATTAATTATCAAGTACATTTGAGGAACTTTTTATGCGCTTTTTTATTTCCTTTTTATTCAAACCAAATTTATCTACCTGGAGGAATGTAAAATGGAACAAATGTGTATGAAAATGACTATGATGACTTGTATGGAAAGAATGATGTCTGAAATGAATTGTATGAAAATGATGATGGATATGTGTGATATGAACATGGATCAAATGATGGACATGGATCAAATGATGTCTAAAATGCAAGAGTGCGATGAAATGATGTCATCAATGATGAACACAATGGTGAGCATGAAAGAAAAATGCTAGTACATATTTAAAAAACACCTTATCCTATTTGGATAAGGTGTTTTTATATTTACATTCACCAGTCTATAAATTATTGAATTCAGAAAATACTACTTGATTCACCTCGTGAACTGATTTTTTTGCAAGTAATTTTCATGACTTGATGAAATACGGTGCTGATTAAGTTTCTGTTACTCTATTACCAGACACGCAGTTTTGGATAGGGATAGTTTTTGCGTCTAAACCAGTGGCGTAAGCCACACTATATAAAAGCGACTTCTTGTCGCACCACAATGTTGATTATAAGCAGTAAAAAGCGCAAAACTGTTTAATAAAAACGAGTTGGCGCTTTTTTTCTATTATGAACGAGCATAATGGTCATATCCATCACTTACTTTTAATTACCTTGTGACTCTATAAAAAATGAACACAACCAGACAGTTCGTAAAATGAACGTCCATAAAAGTGTACTTTTAAGGACGTTTCTTTTTGATTAGAAATCTAGCAATTTCATAGTTCGTTTAAGTTTAAAATTAAATTACGAACGCCCTTTTAAATATATACACTTTTACGAACGCATTTGATAGAATAATAGGGATTGAAACACAAAAAGAGTATAAAAATGGAAAAGAGAAAATTTAGACGACCTAAAGTCCAAGTTAACCAAGAATTTATTGAAGCTTATAACCGATGGAGAAATGAGGAGATTACAGCTGTACAGGCGATGAAAGAGGCCAATGTAAAAAAACAACATTTTATAAATTGGTGAAGAATATCAAAATTCCCAACAAAAATAAAAAAGCACTCATACCATTATAGAACAAGGGCTTTTCATGTAGTCATCTGTAGCTTTGGAATAAGATCTGATTAATTTAATACTATTAACCTTGATAAACGAACAAAAGGAAAAAGCGTATTTTGAAAAAATATTGATCAAAACACGCTTTTAATATATTCAATTAAACCAAGCTTTTATAAAAAAGATTGATCATTTCTAGGATCCTTATTCCGTTAAAGTGCCCGATAGTTTAATAAGCACTTTCTAAATATTCACTATTGCTCCTGTACTAATACTGTTTCTTCTTGCCATGAGGTGTAAATTTCTCTAATTTTTCTATTTGCATCAACTAGTTGATCTAGAATTTGATTGAATTGTTTCAATGTGTCATGTAGAGTTCCGTGTGGATCTACAAAGTGAATTACACGACATCCCCTAACTTTTTCAACAATTTCTGCTGGAAATATCTCGCTCCAATACTTTTCTCTACTATTAGAAACATCACCTGGTACACCTTTACCATTTACTCCCCACGTATGGGGCTGACTTTCATAAAGAATATTCCCTTCCTCATCTGTTAACAACAAGATTACAGTGCCATGAAACCCAATTCCCAATTGATCCGTACTTGTTTTTGTTAATGCACTAATACGCCCATTATTAGAAATTGTAAACTTTGTTCTCATTTTTCTTTTAGATCCAAGTTTATCTTCTACTTCAGCACTAATTGGAAAACGAAAAGGACCTGTAGCTGTCTGACGCGTAGCTGTCTTTGTATCCCAGAGAGGCCTCCCTTCTGGGTTATAAATCACTAGATTACGGTCATCTTGTAATACTAGATAGGAAACAGGATTCCCGTGAGTATGTGAGTGCCATAATGCTCGACCTTCCCCGTAGATGACAAAGTTTCCATCATCTTGAAGAACAGCCCAATCAACTTGATGTCCGTGAGTTCCACTTGCCCAAACCGCATCACTGCTTCCAATTGGATACAATACTAAATTTCCATCTTGCTGCATAACAAGAGTGTATTTTTCATTTTTTGAGAGAAGTTGTTCACCAGGTCGAAGCTTCTCTCCTGGATGTAACCGATCTGCCATTATTGATCCCTCCTAAAGTAAATACTTTTTTTATTGTCTTCTATTAATAAAAAAATATCCGGTGTATTTCCACCGTTTTTTTTATTAATGAGATTCTATAATAACCATCAATAATGTACAGGAACACGCTCTAGCTTTATCTGTTTCGCTACGTAATAACGACTATAACTATCAAGAAGCTCATGCGTTTCAGGATCAATAATAATCGGTTTATCTACCGTTCCATTCTTCTCAATACTTTCTTCTACAATCTTTTGTTTAGCCATTCCTGAGGCAAATGGAAGAAAAGGTTCTGGAACCTTAATGTCTTCTAAAGACATCCACTCTCTTGTGTCTTTAGGAGCATCTTTTTCATAAACATCGCAACTTTATTTCAAACTAACAGCCCAAGAAGAGCGGGATCATATTCGAAAACGTCAGAAAGAGGGAATTATTGCTATCTTCTAGAATGAAAAATGTGCTAATAACTATAATATTCAAACAATAATAATTTGTTCATACATAAAAGGGGGAGGAACAAAATTGCCTATAAAAGAAGATTTAACTGGAAAAGTCTTCAACAAATTAAATGTAGTAGAGTATGCGGGATCCAAAAATGGATATAACATGTGGAAATGCAAATGTGAATGCGGGGAAGAAGTAACCACGCGAACAGCTTCTTTAAAATCTGGAACAACGAAGTCATGCGGATGCATAAAAAAAGTAAACAAATTTAGAGAAGATCTAACGAGACAAGTTTTTGAAAGATTAACCGTTATTGAGTATGCAGGAAGTGATCGAACAAGCCGGGCTACTATGTGGAAATGCAAATGTGAGTGTGGGAAAGAAATCATCACACGAAAAGCATATTTAAAAAACGGTCAATCTAAATCATGCGGATGCCTAACCAGACGTTCTGACTTAAATGTAAGGCATGGGCTTTATAACCATCCTATTTATAAGAACTGGGAGCATATAAAACAGCGATGTAATAATCCTAAAAACCAAGCTTATAAAAATTACGGTGGACGCGGGATTAAAGTTTGCGATGAATGGAATAACAGCTTTGAAGCATTTCATAGAGACATGGCAGATACCTATAAAGAGGGGCTAACCATAGACCGAATAGACGTTAATGGAGATTATACTCTGGCAAATTGCAGATGGGCAACTAGACAATAACACAAGGGCTACACGCTATGTAACAGTGTTTGGAGAAAGGTTGCCACTATCTGAAGCGTGTAGAAAATATAACATACATAGGTCTACAGTTAACCATAGATTAAATAACATGAGAATGTCGCCTGAAAATGCTTTTACTCTTCCTATAAAGAACGTAGGTAGAGGGGCAAAATGAACGTAAATTTTAAATCATTACAGCTGTTCAAGCTATGAAGGAAGTTAATGTTAAAAAGATAACGTATTATAAGTTGGTTAAGAAGTATGAAAATTTATAAGTAAAACCCATCTAACTCTCTAGTAAGTGGAGTTGGATGGGTTTTAAAAAAGGATATTTACTACTTGTAGAGTATAACAAACACCTATAACAATATATACTAAAACTTTTTTTATTACTCAAATAAGTATAGTTTAATACAACAACATCTTTTTACTATGACATATGTTTTCTATCTATGCAAAACATGTCAAAACCTACTTTTTTTAATTCCACTTGTTCATCAGAGAACAACCAATGTTTACTCCACTTTTCAAGAAAGGAAATACATTTTGTTTCCCATTTTCGAGGAGTTAGTTTTATAATTGTATGCAATTTCTTTTTATATCGAAGTATCAACGCCAGTTTATTACGAAAATCTTCTTGTTGTTTCTTCCAATTCATTATAATCTTAGGATCACAACTATCTTTGGAACGAAATTTTTTTGGAGAATACATAGGATATACCCATAAAAAGTGCCCTTTATAAATAATTTCACTTACAGTATTTATATCACTGCTTAAGTACCTGGGTTCCGTCCATTCCAATTTTTTAGACTTTAGATAACTATAAAATTCTTTTTCTAAGGATTTAAATTTCTGATGAACTTCATAAGCTATGGAGTTTTTTTTAGCCCTAGTAACCCTCGCATAAATAGTTGACGCTCCTGTGACTTTTGCCCAAAGTGTGCGGTGTGTTCCGTCTCCATACACAGCATAAAAATCGTCATCAATGAAATAGATTAATTCAACAAAACTACTTTTGTAGTATTCTTGAAATTCTTCAATTGATTCTTTTTTTAAATGTTCAAAGGCTTTTTGACAACGGCTCTCATCAATATTATGAGTTCCATTATAACAAGCATGGTCAAACCATGAGATACCTTCCGTACCTCTAAAACCTAAACTTTTAATCTTTGAAAGAGGCACGTGCTCATAATTATCTTCTTCCTCCATAATCTCCTCATAATAATATTCGTATGGATATTCATTAACATTAAGAGTTGCTTGCATGTCTAAGATATGAGATTCAGGGACCCCTTTTTCTAACAAAGTTTTATGAAGTACATCTTTAATAGTTGACACCCCCACATATAATTAAGCAATCATTATTATTTTTCAACTCCCTTTATTGTAAATTAAACAACTTTATTTTCATTGGACAAAATAAAAAAATTACAGTTTTGCAAGCAATGAAGAGTTTAGTATCAAAAAGACGACGATTTATTTATGAATATAATTCCAATAAATGATTTAACTGGGATATAATATAGTTCTAGTTTTTCAAAAAATAGAGATACTGATTCTAAAAAAGGGGGAAGTTATCATGGAAATTAAAAAATATGAAAGTTTTAGCCCCGATACTAAATGTTCTGTAGAAAAATGTGAAAGAAATGCAGATTATGAAGTATATCTGTATGACTATTACGCACCACCTTTAAATGAGGAGTTTATTGAACAAGACTATACCTGTCCCTTTATTTGTGAAATACATATGAATGAAAATGAAGTCAAGTCTCGTGGTGAAAAAAAGCCAAGAAGAATTGTGAAGTATCCTTATACGAACCAACATGTGGCACAAGGATACACGAAGTATTTGCCAGTATCCGAGGCTTATTCCGAAATATTCAATGAAGGTCTTATTGTAAAGAATCCTCAACTTAGAATTGATTTTACCGATATTAATAAAGAATTGATTAGGTATATGGCAAGAAATCCTGAAATGATGCGTAAAATTGATTCAAGAAAGTTCGAGGAATTAGTTGCCGAACTTTTTAATAATAAAGGATATCAAGTAGAATTAACTCCACGTACAAGAGATGGTGGAAAAGACATATATGCAATAAAGAAGGATTCAATTGGAACTACCCTATATGTAGTTGAAGCTAAAAGATATAGTGAAACTAACAAAGTTGGGGTTGAAATAGTTAGGGGACTATATGGTGTAAAAAGTGCAGAAAGAGCAAATGTTGGTGTAATTGTTACTACCTCTTCTTTTACACAAGATGCTATAAAATTTGCTTCTCCTCTTAAATATGAGTTGAGTTTAAAGGATTATACAGACTTAAAACAATGGCTAACAGAATATAAATGTTAATGTATTCGAGTATTGATAAGTATGTATTTCCATTTGAAACAATATATAGTAAATTAAAAAGTATCAAGGATGAAATACGAGACTCCTAAGAATTTATATAGAATATATTTTTTAAAAAAAGGGAGAAGAACATTAATGGAAAGAAGAATCGAAATTAGTAAGCAGACTGATCACGAGGGTTTTTCTTCTTTTGAATGTAATTTGTGCAAGGAAGAATTTAAATTAGTTCCCGGGGATGTAGAAGAAGACCATGTATTGGAAGTTTTCTGTCCTTCATGTGGTATTCCTCAATCTCCTTCCGAATTATTAACAGAGGATATTTTAGAGCATGCACAAACAGTCTTAGAACAAGAAGCATTCAATATAATAAACGATGCCTTTAAAGATCTCGGAAAATCTTTTAAAGGAAATAAAGGTATAAAATTCAAGGCAGGTAAACCTCTAAAGGCTAAGGTTCCTCAAACCTTATTTGAACAAAAAGATTACAACATTGTAGAATTTATGTGCTGCTCAAAGTCAGCAAAACTTTCTACTTTTTCAATGTCTGGAATAGGTCCTTACTGCCCTTATTGTGGAGTGAATTAAATGAACGAAATGATCTCAGTTAAAGATTTTAAAATTATTTCTCAAAAGTTTAGAGTGGTTTATGGGCATGTACTCAGCGCCACTGATGTAGATGAGGCTATGCGGTTAACTAAACGATTTATGATTTTCATAGATAAACAACCTATAATAAAAGATTTTATTGAACAAAAGCATACCCAAGTCTATGACTTTAAAAAAATTATTGAAGAAAAAAGTATTAAAGATAAATTTGTATTACCTCTTGATCCCGATGAAGAAGTTAGTTATATATATCAGCTTCTTAAGTATGTAACAGAAAATTATAATTCTTACATGGGGTTTGCACGCTCATACGCATTTTATTCAGGTGCAAAATACGCAGATATTGTAAAAAATTTCAATAAGGATGTAGTACGTTTATTTGTTGATCAAATTACATCTTATTTAGGGGAGATGGCAATTACAATGGGTATTGATGAAAAACCAAATGCAAAAATTATGGTTACAGGATCAGTAGGAAACTTAATGTTTACTGAAGGAAATGTGACTGGCAATACTACAATGAACCAAACACATAATGGACAAGAAAGTGAAGCTCTTCAAGCAATTGCTAAGGATCTCCTCCAACTGCTAAAAGAAGCGAACATTGAGGATCCAGATCTAAAAGAAGATGCTATGGACCACGTAACCGAGGTAGTGGAAAAGGTGGAAAATGGGGAAGAGGTAAAACCTTCATTAATTAGGAGAGCAACAAATGCCTTAACAAGTGTATCAGGATTAGTAGGTAGTGGAACTGCACTGGCAACAACAGCAAGCCAGTTCATTGATACAATTCAGACCTTGCCACTACCTTAAAAAGAAAGAGTGAGATAATAGGGGAACTTTTTGTTGGATACAATTGAAGATATTTCTTTATCAAAGATAGCAACTATTATAGATAATCAGATGATAATTCGAACTCATGATAACTCTAAGTGGGATCGAATCTTATCTAATGCAGGACAGAGTAAATTATTCACTAAATATGAGTATGCCCTTACTCCTATTTCATTTAATAAATCGAATGGAACCCTGTATGAAAATAAAAACCCTCAATTTAGTGGATTTTATTCCGCAATAAAAGCTATTCTAAATGAAGTTTATAATAATGGTCAGAATTCAGAGGCTTTCACTAACCTAATAGGTTCTATAGTAGAAGAAATTGATATCGTTGATATATTGAACGAGGATTTACAGGAAGACCTACAGAGAAGAAATCGTTATAATAATCCTTTAAAATATGTTCTTGAGGCCTCAGATGAGGATGGAAATTTAGAAATCATAAACAAAGAAGCTAGGAAAGAGTATCATGAAATGGTTCATAATTTACATATTTTGAATCTAGATATCGGTTATTCTGATTACAAATTAGTATTAAAACCTTTTACAAATCAAGGCTCAAAAGAACTGGGTCGAAATCCTTCTTTATTAATGAAATGGTTAGAAACTGATTTTCCTGTTATTGCGCTTTCTTATAAAGAAGCTTTAGAAACATATACAAAAGGTAATGCGGTCTCTTGTATCTCAGCATGTCGAAATATTATAACAGGGATATTCGATGATTCAAAAGACGATACAACTAAATGGTTAAAAGGTCTTCAAAAGTTAAGTACAGATACATATATAGAAAATGTAGATGATCCTAAACACATACTAAGTAGACCTGCTAAACTTAACCAAGAACTTGGAGCTCACCATGTACCATTTAAATTTCCAAGATTCAACATGGTAAATAGACTATATTCTTTATCTTCTGATTTAGGACCCCATATTAATGAAGGTCCTAGGATAGATGGAGTGACTTATGTGGAACGTACAACTATGAATGATGCTCTCTGGATATTAAGGATGACTGAGGATCTGTTAATCTGGATTAAAGAACGGCAACGGCAAAAATCCGAAATTGAATAATAAATAAAAAGAGAGACATAGGCTCATTAAACGAAGTAAGCTCATGTCTCTCTTTTTATTTTTTTCTAACAATTAATAATGTACAGGAACACGATCTAAATTCTTTTTCTTGGCTACAAAATAACGGCTATAACTATCCAGAAGCTCACGCGTTTCAGGGTCAATAATAATCGGCTTATCTACGGTTTCATTCTTCTCAATACTTTCTTCTACAGCCTTTTGTTTAGCTACACCTGATGTAAATTGAAGAAAGGCTTCTGGAACCTTAATCTCCTTTAAAGACATCCAGTCTCTCGTCCCCTTTGGAACAAGAAGAGGCTCTTTCTCTTTTTCTCGTTTACTTTCTTCTAGAGGTTGACTTTCCTCTTGTTGTTTAGCTCTTGCATCCTTTTTGAGCGTTTGTTTCGTCTCTTTCTTTTTGTTCTCAATTTCTTGTATCTGAATACAGATGACGCCAATTTCACCCGTACATTGTTCGAAAGGAATATCCAAACACTGCTCTCCTTGAACCACAAAACATCGTTGTGAAAATTCTGCTCGGTCTATGTTTAATTTATTAAATTGTTTTAAGCTAGGAACCACGGTATAGGTGATGGCATTACTCTTAAAAGGAATGCCTTTTGGTACATCGGGACTTCCTTTTTCCTCCATATCAAAAGCTAG
>NZ_JALAMS010000047.1:0-1529 GCF_026790145.1 Priestia endophytica
AGAAGCGAGTTCGTTCTATGCTGGGATTGAAGTCATTTCGTACAGCTACTTACATACTGTGTGGCATAGAAGCCATGCATATGATTAAAAAGAAACAGACTCACCAAAGTGAATATACCCCTGTCAAGTAGACACTACAAAAAAGGCAGTGGTTATGACGCAGCCATTCTTCGATATTCCATGGGAGAACGGCTGTGTAACTTTAATTGAATTCTTTCTGTATTATAAAAATGAATATAGTTTTTGATGGCACGTCGTATCATCTCTTTTGATTTAAATAACTGAAGATATAGAAGCTCTGATTTTAAATGACCGAAGAAATTTTCTATACATGCGTTATCCAAACCATTTCCCTTTCTAGACATACTAGGGCGGATCTGACACTTTTCTAGTAAATCGCTATACTTTGGAGAGGTATACTGGAATCCTCGGTCGCTATGTAAGAGAGTTCCTCGCGCATCTCGCTTTTTTATGGCTTCTTTCACCGTATCCAGTACTAATTTTAGATTATTTTGGTCGCCCAACTTATACGCTACCACTTCATTATTGAATAAATCATAAATAACAGATAGATACATTCGCTGTTTACCGAAGTCAATATAGGTAATATCTGTGACCCATTTTTTATTGGGATGGGAAGCTGAGAAGTCTCGGTTAAGGAGGTTGTCTGATACTACTTTTTCTGATTTCTTCCCGAAATACTTTCGCTTCCTTCTAATTTTAGCTTGTATCCCCATTTCCTTCATAAGACGATACACTCTCTTATGATTCACGATTAACCCATGTTTACGGAATAACCAAGCTTTTATACGAGGGTAACCATAAATTCCTTTGACTTCTTTTACGCATTTCATCATCAATTGTTTTAATTGTTGGTCTTCTTTTGGTTTCTCTGTTTCTGTACATTGTCTTTGAACCCATTTGTAGTACCCACTTCTTGAGATTCCTATTACTCTACATAAAAGAGAAATCGAATACTTGGAAGCTAAGGATTGAATACTTCTATAACATATTTGTTTGTCTTTCTTTGTTTTCACCCCCTTTTGAATGCCACTATCTTTTTTAATAACTCGTTTTGCGCCCGTAAATACTCTACTTCCTCTTCTAAGGTCATCGGCTTTTGACTTGGTTTCTTTTTAGGTCTAGATCCAGATTTTTTTCCACGTTGATCTTCTAATCCCAGAACACCTGATTCACGATATGCCTTCACCCATCTTCTTATATGGCGATTGCTTGGTAAATCTAATTTTTTCGTTACCATATCCCAGCCCATTCCATCTTCTAGATACATTTTTACTGCTTGTAATTTAAACTCTATTGAGTACTTTTTATACTGTTGCCCTTGTTTAGCCATAAGAAAATCCCCCTTAGATAAACAGTACTGTCCTTTTTAAATACTGTCTACCTAAGAGGGATAATATCACTTTGGAGAGTCTGTCCTTTTTTAATCATGTGCATAGCCTCTATCCCTGCAATAATCCGTTTGGCAGTTCGTAAAGACTTTAATCCAAGCATCGAAAGAATACGTT
>NZ_JALAMS010000048.1:0-2824 GCF_026790145.1 Priestia endophytica
GACTTCTTGTCGCACCATAATACATCTTAGAGGAAGTTAACAAAGCGCAGACTCCTTGTGGGACAAGGAGTCTGCGACTTCTCTTTTTTCTCCTTTATGCAGGTTTTTATACATCGTTGAGTTAGCAAGCTTTCTAGGATCCATCCACGCAAAAAGAGTGCATAAAAACTAGGGAGTTTATGCACTTATTTCTGGAATAATCTCTGGAATATCCCTCCACGTTTTTTATGTTCTTCCTGTGTCTTCTTAATACTTTCAAGTAACAATTGATCACGTTTCTCCAGTTTATTTTCAATATAGCTTTGCTGCTGTTCAAGGTTAGAAGATAATTGCGTTATAACTTTTCTCTGTTCATCTAATCTTTGAATTAAAGCTTTATTAAATTGTTCTTGTTTTTGATTATGTTCTAGTAAAGATTTAATCATTTCCTCCTGATTATTTAATTTCTTTTTTATATCAGATTGTATATTTGGTTCTTCTAGTTCTAACTCCTCTCCATTCAACCATTGTTGCACCATTTTATAAGACCAATTTTGTTCCTGAATCTTCTTTTTTATCTCCGTAAGCTTCTCAATATTTTCTACAGTGTATCTTCTATGATTTCCATTTGTTCTTGGAATTTCTAAATTGAATTCTTTCTCATAGAGACGCAACAAATCTACACTTAATCCTGTTCTTTTTGATGTCTCTTTTGCAGAATAAAGGGTTTCCTTCTTATTATCATCTTCCAATATTTTTTCCAGGATAATCACCTCAAAAATTAAAAGCTAGAATTGGTATAAACTATTGATATGACTGACCTATTTCTATATCTAGAATCCAGTTCCTCTATATTTTTTTCTAGATTTGAAATCTTATATTAAATTCTAGTTTCTCATCTATATTTTTGTAAGTCTTTATTAAATAATTAAACACCTTTAGGTGCTTATTATAGCCTTCAGGCTAATTATTTTCTTACGAAAAAAATATAAGATTTAGTCTTGTAATTCTATCGACGAATTGCTATTTAAATAGAGGGTGAGAAGAACATTACTTGTTTTAAAAAAAAACCTTACATATCATGAAAAATAAAAAATCTCCTTTAAAGGAGATTTTTTATTCTAACCCAAATATCGCAATCAAACTTGGTGACAATAAAGTTGTTTCTAAACATTCTGTTATTATACAATCGTGCTCTATAATGGAATAACACCTGAGCTTTTATTAGCTGGTTATTCTATAAGAGGTAGAACTGATATTTCTTGGGCTTTTCTTAGGACAGATCTAGTAATTAAACGCCGGAAACGCAATTTTACTAAAAAAGGAAGACACTATTATTTACATTTATAAAGGAGATTTTTATCTAATCTTCAAATAGTTTCGAAAAAAATCCTTTCTTTTTCTCTTGGGATGAAGGGATTGTTCTTTTTGTTTCCTGCACCTCATGGATTAAGGATGAGAAATTTTCATCTCTATTGTTTAAACTTTTATCCATAGTCTGTTTTAACTGTATATTTTGATTCTGAAAAAGTTCATTTTGAACTTTTAAATCCTTGAGTTCCTTTTCCATAGGATTTAATTTATTAGAAATGTCTTCACTATATTTTAAATGATTTGATACTACTGGAACAGCAGTATGATTATTCCCTAAGGTGCTTCTTGTTCTCATCAAGAATAGGACCTGTTCTCTCATTCTCAGGAAGCATTGATAATACTACATTTCCTGCTGTTTCCATAATCATACTTTTATCTTGTATTAGATCTTTCATTCTCTGAATCGGTAAAGTGTCTTTACTAGTAAGTGCCTTAGAATTATTAGCTCCTCTAAATCTATATCCTTTATTCCTTAGAGCAATACAATATTTAGTTAAAGAGCTGCGCGCAATTCCAAAATTCTTAGATACTTCACCACCAGGATAAACTACTTCATTTGCTTGTTCTGGTATTTGTTCACCGTCTATTCTCGCTATATTCAAACCATTATATATAAAACTGTATTTAACAACTCTTTCGACTTAGAATATTATTCTCCTTCCTATTCTAAACAAGTGGTCAATCACAATAAAATCCTTATATAAGGATTTTAAGGTTCCGATGTAAAAATCCCGAAATATCTGCAAGTAACCTCCAAAACTTGGACATACTGATACTAGTATTTTAAAAAAGGATGTAATCAGTATGGAAAGGCAAAATTTATTCAAGGGGAAACATTATCAACCCAACCTTATTTTATTAACCGTCAGATGGTACCTACGGTATAACCCCAGTTTTTGTGATGTAGTCGAAATGATGGAAGAAAGCGGACTATCTATTGCTCATACAACCATCATGCGCTGAGTTCATCATTATGTTCCTGAATTAGATAGGAGAGTGCGAGGTCATCTTAAGCCAACTAATGATTCTTGGCGAGTCGATGAGACATATGTGAAAGTCAAAGGTCAATGGATGTATCTATATTGTGCAGGTGATTCAGAAGGAAATACGATTGATTTCTATTTAAGCAAAACAAGGAACCATCAGGCTGCAAAGCGATTTTTCAAGAAAACTTTGCAGTCTTTTCATGTTTCAAAACCCCGTGTTATTACAGTAGACAAGAATCCATCCTATCCTAGGGCGATTGAAGAAGTAGAGAAGGAGAAAAAAATGCCTGTAGGCATCCAACTAAGGCAGATAAAATACCTTAATAGCATTGTGGAACAAGATCATCGTCTCATTAAACAGAGGGTTCGTTCAGTTTTAGGATTGAAATCCTTTCATACAACTAAATCTATTCCCTCAGGAATAGAAGCTATGTATATCATTAAAAAAGGACAACTTGCTTTGTGTGATATTATCCCTCTTAGGT
>NZ_JALAMS010000049.1:0-76591 GCF_026790145.1 Priestia endophytica
TCTTCGTTCCTTCCATACAACAGATCAGGTAAAAATCGCTGTAGCGAAATACATTCATTTTTACAATCACGAACGCTTTCAGAAGAAATTAAATAACCTGAGTCCATATGAATATAGAACTCAGGTCGCTTAGGGTTGCTTTTTACTACTGTCTACTTGACAGGGGTCACTTCATAATGGGTTTGCTCTTTTATTTCTTTCTTGAACCAATATTATGGTAACTAGATTTATATAAAGTGTTCATTGGTTATCTACGATTGTATGTAATTAACATAATAGGAAAGTTGAATGAGCTCTTTCGATGGAAAAGATATTTTTAATATTATAGGGAAGGTTCCTTTTACTAAACTATAGAGTGTTTTGCTAGAACTCAAAGTTTAGAATCATTTTACTAGTTTGACCTGCAAATCTATAATTATAGGACCCTTTTAGACCTTCTAAGTCACCAGTAGCTTTGATAATTGTTGCTGGAGAATCTAAATTACCTTTATCAAATATTCCTTGCTCTATAGCTGTAAATGTTCCTCGTTTTCCCTTGTAAGTTCCCTCGAAATGCAAAAAGCCAGAGATTTTGGACGTGGCCAAGTGACCATCATCTACATTTGAGTCTAAATAATATAGTAAATATTCAACAAAAGCTTTTCCTTTTAATTCGTCATCAATATTATATTCAACATGAGCAGTATTAATAGGGAATTCTTGTCTAGTGTTATCAATTGGTTTTTCATCCCATTTGTCTACTGTAAATGTTACCTCCATCTGCATAAACCTCCCCTAATTATTAGATAAGTAATCTACCTTCAGTATAACGCTTAAAAAGTATCATAATAACACCTTTCTATAAAGTGAAAAAGCAGGTTTAAGCCTACTTTCTGAAAACAGTTCCTTCTTATAAAGTGTTCAACTCTTTTGAATTCTAAAACATGAACTAGTTATTTTTATTACGAGCTAATCTCTACAATTGATTTGATCATTTGTTCCCAATCTTCACTATGAATTTCATGTCCTGTACCATCAAGAGTTATTAATTTAGCATGGGGAATGGCTTTTGCAAGAGCAAGCCCATATTCGTAAGATAGTGCTGGATCCTCTGTTCCATGAATTATAAGCGCAGGTATATTAATTTCATTCGATCTATCATAGTATTGGTCTCCACCTTGAAGCAAAGCATGGTTAAATCTACTCGGTAGCTGTTTTGCACGATCGGCTTCTCTTTCTGCTAGTTTATATACTCTTTCCTTCTCATAAGGTTTTGCTCCACTTAACGTTTTCCATCCACCTGCAAGATAGTGAACTACTTCCTCACGATTTGACCAGTCTATGGAGGCACTCTTTGAGTGGTAATCGAGTATACACTGATCCATAGGAGGCAACTTTTCCATCTCAGTTCCAAATACACTTGAAGCGATTAAAGTAAGGGAGCATATGCGTTCTGGATATCTAAGAGCAAGAATCTGGCCTATCATTCCTCCAAGAGACATTCCCACAATGTGGACCTGTTCTATAGAATAAGTATCTAGGACTCCAATTGCATCATCAGCAAGGTCTGTTATTGTATAGTTTGAAGTACCAGGCGTATAAGTTGTAGATCGACCTAAATCACGATGATCGTAACGAATTACAAATCTCCCATGTTCAGCGAGGCGGATACAAAAGTCTTCATCCCACCAGTCTAACGAGGACATCGCTCCCATAATTAGAAGTACAGCAGGTTTTTCAGGGTTTCCAAAACTTTCAGTACAAATCTCCACTTTGTCCATTTTTAGTATTTTTTCATTCATTAAGGATTTCCCACCTTTTTTAATATTAGAGAAATGAAAATTACTCCTATATTCCTTTCTCTAACATGAGGCTATTTCCTTTTCTAAAAATTCTTACCTTATTTTCTATAAGATATTTTATACGAACTATGAATTAATGATTTTTGTAACAACTATAGTGTATGATACATAGTATAAATCATATACTGTATGACATATAGTATAAGTGGAAATGAGGTGGATAAATGAACACTTTATTAAATTCATTAATGACAGAGCTTAGGAGAGGGACATTGACCTTAGCTGTTTTAAGTCAATTACGAACACCTCAGTATGGATATTCACTTGTTCAATTACTCGAGAAGTCAGGAATTATGATTGATCAAAGTACTTTATATCCGTTGCTTCGCCGTTTAGAAAAACAAGAATTGGTAACAAGTAGTTGGGATAAATCGGAGAGTAGACCCCGTAAGTATTACGTTTTAAGTGAATATGGATTAGAGATTTTTTTACATTTGAAAAAGGAATGGACCAATCATTCTAAAGGGCTTTATGACTTATTAAAAGGGGATGAAGAGGATGAGTTTAATTGAAATTTATATTCATGAAGTGACTCGGAGGCTGCCTGAAAAAAATCGTGAGGATATTGCACTTGAGTTGCAGTCGACTATTGAGGATATGTTACCTGATGATTACAGTGAAAAAGATGTAAAGGTAGTTCTTGAAAAATTGGGGAATCCAGCCACATTAGCTAGTGGTTATGGAGATCGGCCAATGCACTTAATTGGCCCCCGCTATTTTGATATATATGTCACATTACTAAAAATGATTTTACCGATTGCTGCTGTCATTTCATTAATCTCAATGATTGCCCAATACTTTATAGGGTATGATGGAGAGGAAGCCATAATAAATGTAGTCTTAGATATCGTTGGTGTCGGTATATGGAAAATCATTGAAGTAAGTATTCAAGTGTTCTTTTGGTTAACAATCATTTTTGCCATTTTGGAACGAACGGATAAAGGAAAAGGTGAGCAGCCATTGACAGCAAGCCTACAAAAATGGACTCCTGATGATTTGAAAAACATCCCTTATATCCCTAAGAAAAAGGCTATTTCAAAGTTCGAAGTATTTGGAAATTTAATGTGGACCGCGGTCTGGGCAACCCTTTATTTTTATGCGAATCATCTTGTAGGGGTATTATAAAGACAGTGGAAACGGACTTGAATTTGTGACGCCAGCCTTAAATCAAGAAGTATTAATGGGGTATTGGCCAGTCGTTGTTATTGTCATTGTGTTCGAAATAGCATTATCCCTTTATAAATTAATAAAAGGACAGTGGACGAAAAGAATAGCAATTTTCAATACTATCCTTCAGATAATTGGCACCATTGTGTTTATTGTCATATTAATAAATTCAAATTTACTCAACCAAGGTTTTATTGCTTATATGACGGATTTATTTACTATTACGGGTAATGAATTTAAAACATGGATAATTAGCGGTGGGGTTTTCTTCTTTATGATTTCAGCGGCAATTAGTGTATTTGATGGATTTCGCAAGGCTAGTATTCGTTAATTCATATTTGTTTATTAAAACAACTAGTATAAAAGAATCTTCATTTGAAGGTCCTTTTCCAGTTCCAGTACAGTATCCATATCCGAGTTATGTTAACTATCTATACTCAACATAGATTCATATTCTTTGTTTCTTAGTTGAGTATAGAAACAATACTTGGTAAACATATATATTACGTCCATTAACATGTATTGTATGAATCAGAAAAACACGATATCCTTGAATAATTTTTTAATGTGTGTATACTATAAGATAATTAAATAAGAAACATGTTTTCTAGGGTTCCGTAACGAATACGTTAGCCTGGTCCGAGAGAAAACTCATAGTTGATTAAACTATGCCACGGAAGGATAAAAGCCTGGGAGAAACTGTGTATCAGTTGTCTCTCAGGCTTTTTTATTTTATTAAAAAGGGGAGGTTTATTGACATGGACAAAAATTGGATTAAAGTCATTGTAGCAGCAATATTTGAAGTAGGTTGGGTTGTTGGACTAAAACACGCTTTTGATTTCTGGACATGGTCTGGAACAGCAATCGCTATTTTCATCAGTTTTTATTTGATGATAACAGCAGGACGAAAGCTTCCGGTGGGGACTGTTTATGCTGTTTTTGTAGGGCTGGGTACAACGGGTACTGTGTTATTTGAAATTTTCTTCTTCGGAGAAGCATTTAAAGTATCTAAAATTTTCTTAATTCTATTGTTATTAATGGGTGTAGTTGGATTAAAGCTCGTTACCAAAGATAAGTCTAAAGAAGGGAGGAAGGCATAATGGCGTGGATTTCCTTAGTATTGGCCGGGATATGTGAAATGTTTGGTGTCATGATGATCAATAAAGTCAATAAAGAACGCACATGGCAAGCACTTGTTCTTTTAATTATTGGATTTGGTGCAAGTTTCATCTTCCTTGCCTATGCAATGAAGACACTACCTATGGGCACTGCTTATGCAGTTTGGACCGGTATTGGAGCTTCAGGAGGAGCTTTATTATCGATGATTTTCTACGGAGAATCAAAAGATTGGAAAAGACTTCTCTTTATTGCAATGATTTTGGGAGCAGCTGTAGGGTTAAAGTTAATTTCTTAAAGTGTTATTACTTTAATAGATTTTCATGGAGTATATAAATTTAAAGAAGAAAAAGCTATTGATCTCAACAATAGCTTTTTCTTTAGACATACCCTAAGGTTTGTTGAGTAGTTTGTTTAAATATTAAAAGTTTAGCCAGAAAAAAGCTCTGTAATCTTGTGAATCAAATATTAAAATTCCTTTAAGAAAAAATATAATAATTAGCTCTTAGCAGAACTAGTTTTTATTTTTTTCTATGTTTAGTAGCCACTAGCTGTAATGAAAGTATTGCTGTATAAATGGTTGTTCATAATAGGGAGAGAAGTCCAATACCAAATATAGACTCATTCTTATTATTCACGTTTTTTCTTTCCTAGTTCTTAAACAAAAATATTTTTCTCAAAGGTATTTATTACATATAAATGTTCATTAATTTTGTTGATTGTATTACTTAGAATCAAGTTTATGTACATTAGTTTTGTGTAATCCGAATTCTTTATATATTTGTTACATAAATGATAATAAAAATCATTATCAATTATGCTATTATATTTCTAATAATTCTTATTTTGATTAGGAGGAGAAGCATGATTATTGATGTTTTAAGACGGGATAAAGGAGTTTCCATACTTTTAGCTGTGTTACGTGTATATCTCGGATATACGTGGTTCATGGCTGGCTTAGGAAAAATCACAGGTGGATCATTTGATACTTCAGGGTTTATACAGGGGGCTTTGGCAAAAACAACAGGAGAACAGCCGGCTGTTCAAGAATGGTGGGGTGTATTTCTACAAAATATAGCTGTTCCTAATATAGAATTATTTAACTTCCTAGTACCTTGGGGAGAGCTATTAGTAGGTCTAGGTCTCTTAGTAGGTTGTTTTACAAAAACAGCCGTGTTTTTTGGAATCACAATGAACTTTTCTTATATGTTTAGCGGTGCTATAAGCATAAATCCACAACTTGTTTTATTATCCCTGTTTATTCTTGTGTCTGCTATGAATGCAGGAAGATATGGTATAGATGGTATGATTATTCCTCCCCTTAAAGAAAAGCTAGCGCTTAACAAAACAAAAGAGGTAAAAGATATTGCTTAGTTTTTAATATATTATATGAGCAACCATTCCAGATGGTTGTTTTTTTATTGACGCAACATAAAGTCGTAGATTATACGACCAAGTTAGGTTTAGTATTATTCTAGTGATGAAATTACAGCAGCTTTAAGAGAACCCTCAAGAATAGTAAATATTGAGGTTAAATCTATAGTGACATCTTGGCAGAAGAAGGACTTCTCTCAGCTATAAAATATATAGATGTGATGATGTATGCTGCAACAGATCTAAGAAGGATTTGGCATATGTAAAGGGGATTTTCACTCCTTGACTAATATATACATAAACCTTAAATAATTTAGATTTCAATGAATAAAATCTAAATGAGGAGATGATTTGATTTGGAAATACGGATGAATCAAATAGAATTAAACGGTTTAACTTTTCAATATCGCGAAACTGGGGAAGATTCAGCACCGACAATTGTTGCACTTCATGCTTTGGGAATGAATGCAGAATCCTGGGATGAAGTAGCAGCTGTATTAGGAGAAAAATATCGGGTTCTAGCTTTAGATCAACGAGGTCACGGTGGGAGTGCGAGAACTGGCACTTATACGTTCGAATTAATGTGTGATGACTTGCTTCAGTTTGTAAATGCTATGAATTTGGAACGTTTTACGTTAATAGGGCATTCTATGGGAGGAACGGTATCTTATCTTTTTTCCGAAACATTCCCCTCAAGGATAGAACGGTTGATTGTTGAAGATACACCTCCTCCGTTTTCGGGGAAGCAATTCGAAGTTCCTTCTAAACCTCCTGGTCCTCTATCTTTTGATTGGAAGGTTGTACCTTCAATTCTAAGACAATTAAATAACCCTAATCCTCAATGGTGGGCAAATCTTACAGATATCGTGGCACCTACCCTTATCATAGGAGGGGGATCTAGTCATATTCCTCAAGATAAATTGAGGGAAGTATCAGAGATTGTTCCAAATTGCCAATTGGTGACGATAGAGGATGTTGGGCATGATGTGCATATAGGGAATTTGCCAGCCTTTTTAGGCGCTGTAAGAAGTTTTCTTAATTCATGAGTTTCTGAATAGCGCTTTTAGAAATGATTAAATGAAAAGGGAGGAAGTGTATTAGTCTCCCTTTTCGTATTGAATTCTTCTAGTCCGTTTTATGCGAACTGATTATTGTAGCAATGATTTGGTTAGACGCTTATTTTATAAACGCTAACATCAATATAGGCTTTTTTTTATACTATATTTTGAGGTGAGAAAATGCCAAGAGTAAGTTACCGAGATGCAGACATTAATTTAATGGCAAGGATGATGAGAGCAGAAGCTGTAGGTGAAGGAAAACAAGGAATGTTATATGTCGGAAATGTAATTGTTAATCGTCTTAAAGCAAATTGCTTAGACTTTAAAGACTTAAGAACAATTCGACAAGTCATTTTCCAAGTCCAAGGAGGAAATTATTCTTTTGAAGCAGTTCAAAAAGGTAATGAATTTTATCAACGAGCGAGACCTGTTGAAAAAAGATTAGCAAAAAAGAACTTGGATTATTGGAGGGAACACCCAGGGAAATATGCTCTTTGGTATTTTAATCCCTATGCTCCATGCCCCCCAACATGGTACGGTCAACCTTTAGCTGGTCAATTTAAAAATCATTGTTATTATGAACCAAAACCTGGAACATGTGATAGTGTTTATAGCGGAACTTAAGCTTACTCTTTGAGTAAGCTTTTTTATATTTTTAGAATAATTTATATAAACGAAAGGGAGCTTTACTTCAAGATGGAGTAAGTTTTTTCTGGCGATAATATTGATTCTGTGAACTTTACGTGAATATAGTATTTATGGTTCTTTGGAATACTTTAATAAATTCACACATGAAAAATCCCTACTTGTGATCAAGAAGTAGAGATTTCTCATGTATTAATGGATTTAGCTTAAAATATAATTCTGTAACTATACTACTTCTCGTTAGTTAATTTTTTAAAGGATACCCCTTCTTCTTTTAAAGCGGCCTTAAGTTTAGGTAAAGAAGCTGGTCCTATCCCGTGGAATTGTAAAATCTCTTTTTCACTAAATTTTGATAGCTGTTGTAAAGTAGTTATCCCGTTGTTTTCCAATGCTCTTCTTGCTGGGGCTGAGAGTTGGGAAAGAAATCCATCGGCAGGTTTACGTTCTTGCTCACAAGTCGGACAAGTGGGACAGTCGCTACTTTTATAATATTTATGTCCTTTGCTGCAAATTTTTAATTTTTTTTCTGAAGTTGCCATTTCTACCCGGCTCCTTTTCTTAAGAATTATTTTTTACTTTCTATACTTTATCACTTTCAACAGGTGAATGATTAAAACTCGTATATAAAAGCTGTAGATAATCAACATTGTGATAACTATATATGTATGAATTATAAATTACTGGTTAATTTTAAGTAACTATAATAATTTAGCAATCAATGGGGGATAGTAACTAAAAAGAGTGAGGACATGTGATGAAAAAATTTATTTTAGTTATCTTCTTATCCATTATTGTAATTGCTTATCCAACTGAAACAAATGCTAGTAAAATGCCTTGTAGTTTAATTCTAGAACCTGTAGATGAAAATTTAAAAAACGCTAAAGGAGTAGGATTAGTTTACAAAGTTCAATTGAATCCACCGAGTTTTGCTCGAACTAATATAAGTATCTTAGCTGTGCACCTTCCTAATCCTTCTTCTTTTGGTAATTATGATGGCTACGAAGGTTTTTCTTCAATACCTAATGAAATTAGTTGGCGTTTTAAACTTTATCCCACGGCTGAAGAAGACAGTCCTACTTGGGCTGGAAGATTTGATTTAATTACAGCAGAAATGCGAAATGTTAATGTAGAAGTACGGCTTTCTAATTCCAAGACCCAAAAGATGGGGCCAGCTATATTAAGAGGTAACCTAAAATCTTGTGAAGAAAGAGAAGAATAATTTAATTACATTGCAAAGAGTTCTTGATAAGTAAGGACTCTTTTTCTTTATTCGTTCCTATAAATCACAGTTTTAAGGTAATATAGATTAATTTTATAAAAAAAGAAGAACATTTAATTAGATGTTCTTCTTTTTTTATCTATAAGTACCTGAAAATCAATTATGCAGCAGGATAGTTTAATAAGTTGTTGTATAGATATATAGTGCATGTTAGTATAAAAGAGAACATGCGTTCTTTTTGTGATTAATTATAACTTTTAGTTTGTTAAACAAAACTTTAAAAGAGGTGTTTTTTATGATTTTAGGAATTTATCCTTATTTAGTTATGAACGGTAATGGACAAGAAGCTGTTAAATTTTATGAGAATGCACTGGGTGCAAAAGTTGTTGGAGTTCAAACTTTCGGAGACATGCCTGAAAACCCTGAATTTTCTGTTCCTGCTGAAGCAAAAGATTGTGTATTGAATGCGCATTTGAAAATTGGAAATAATGATTTGATGCTTTCTGATACATTCCCAGGTCAACCATACCAAATTGGATCACAAGTAACAGTATCCATTACAATAGACAATGTAGAGAAATCAGAAGAAGTGTTCGGAAAACTAAAAGAGGGTGGTCAGGTAAATATGCCACTTCAAGAAACTTTTTGGAGTCCATCATATGGACAAGTAACAGACAAATTCGGTGTAACTTGGCAAATCTCAACACAAGTTGCTGATAACAAGTAATATATGAAAAGTTTTTGTTCAGCCAAATTAAGCACCTTATTGAAATAAGGGATGCATCATTTCAATAAGCTCCATTTGAAATTTTATTTTAGAGTAACCTAAACCTGTATAAATGAAGTTTTTATACAGGTTTTTTGTTTAAAAAAGAAAGGAGTCTTCACAGTGATTAATACAAAATCGTTATTTGAAAATGTTACATTAGGCAATATAACATTAGATAACCGGATAGGGGTTGCCCCAATGGCGCGTATAAGTGCAAGTTTTGAAGGAGTGGCAACTGAGCAGATGGTATCCTATTACACATCATTTGCCCGTGGAGGATTTGGACTCATTATTACGGAAGGAATGTATACTGATGACAAGTATAGTCAAGGGTATTTTAATAAGCCAGGTCTCATTGATGAGGAACAAACACAAGCGTGGAAGAAAGTAGTAGATTCTGTCCATCAAGCAGGTGCTAAAATGTTTGCCCAAATAATGCATGCGGGAGCCCTTTCACAAGGAAATCGTTTTGTTCAAGAAACAATTGGTCCTTCTGCCATTCAGCCAAAAGGAAAACAAATGGAAGCCTATATAGGAAAAGGCCTGTACCCAACTCCAAGAGAAGCAACAAAAGAAGAAATCACAGAAGTGATAAACGGGTTTGTTAACACGGCTAAACGTGCAAAAACTGCTGGGTTTGATGGAGTTGAAATTCATGGGGCCAATGGTTACATACTTGATCAGTTTCTTACTGATTATACCAATAAACGTTCAGATGAATACGGTGGTTCTACTGAAAACCGAGTCCGGTTATTAGTGGAAGTTTCGAAGGCGGTTCGAGAGGCTGTTGGCCAAGATTTTACTATTGGTATTCGGATTTCACAAGGAAAGGTGAATGATTATAACCACAAGTGGGAAGGAAAAGAAAGAGATGCTGAAATCATCTTTGGTCAGTTAGGGCGCGCAGGTCTTGACTTTATTCATGTTACGGAGTACGAAGCATGGCAACCTGCATTTCCAACAGATGAATCCACCATTGCAGCTAATTCAGCTTTGGACAACGGCGGGGCATCGCTTGCGGCTCTTGCAAAAAAGTATGGGGGAGTTTCTGTGATAGCCAACGGGCATTTAGAGGATCCTGTTAAGGCGAGAGAAATTGTTGAAAAAAGGGAAGCCGATTTGATTACCTTAGGTAAAGGAGCTCTTGCTAACCATGATTGGGTCAATAGAGTCAAAAAGGGGGAACCATTAGTAGAGTTTGATCAAGAAAAAGTGTTAAGACCAGATGCTAAAATTAAAGATTTTGAAGTTTAAAACTTTTGATCTAACAAGTGCTTTGATTTAGAAATAATCATAATAACATTAGAGTTAATCTTAATGAGCTTTGTTATCTACGCTGCTCTACAAGTAACAAAGGATATAGGCTTTACAGGAATATTATAAAATACCAAGCCTCACGATTATATAGGGTGGCTTGGTATTCTTTTAGATAACTAGTTTTGTTCTACAAGTTTTCTTTTGAAGATGATAATACTTTTTATTTAATTCTTTCTTTGTTCCGAGGCTTTATTTTATGTTAACCACTTCCTATGATGCAATTATTTTTTGTAATATTTTGATATTTTTTGTAGAAAGGGTTTTCATTTTGTATGATATTGTTCATAATGTCTTTGAGTGTTCCTTGTATATGAGTGAGGACATGTACGAGGGACCATTTTTAATGGGGGAGGAATAGTTCATGTGGGTGATTACGGTTCATTCAAGGAAGAACACGAAAATGTTTGAATTTAACACAGAGAAGGAAGCAAGGGAAGCTTTTAAAGACATCGAAGGAAATAAGATTCTTACCGAGGTTATCTATTTTAATAGTCCTTATCTTGCTTCATCTACGGTTTAAGTGAGATCTTTTTTAACCGTGAGAGTGTCCGTAAAAAACAGGGTAAACGTAACAAAGTAGTTATATGAAAAAGATTGTTTATGTTAACTAATTTATCGGGATTACTTTTAATAAGAGAATTCTTTGCTTATCGTTAGCAAAGGGTTCTCTTATTTATATGAATAGGGGAATACATGAGTAGTTTGTCCAAATTTATAGATTCATATACATATATAGTTTAAAAAGTTCTCCTGAGTGGTTTTATGTCTCATAATCAAGGTTGTAGGAACTAAGATATTTATTGATTAAAAAGGTTGTATCGGGAAAATCATGTTTTATAAATCTTGAATTCATATTGAGTTACTTTTATTAATTCCCACACTTATATCTTCTGTATTAGTTAATAAATTGCTTAGTATATAATTGTACACATTTTTAACTGTACTAAAGTTATAGAAGGATTCATACTATTGACGCTAGAATAACTTTACTGAAATACACTATAAATATCGGAATTAATAAAGGAGAGTTCATATGCCAAAAATTGAAGAAAATCAGTTGTTTACGGTAATTATTGAATGGGAAGTTAATCCAAAATATCAGCAAGACTTAATTAATGGTCTTACAAATCAAATTGAAACATACTTTAAGGATTACGATGGATTTATTTCATCAAGTTTCCATGCTAGTGAAGACGGTAAGCGAGTTATTAACTATGCCCAGTGGATATCAGAAGAAGCTTGGTCTAATTCATTTCAAGCTTCAGGGCGTGATGAAGTCCAAACTACTAATGATGAAATTATTAATCGCTGTGAAGCTAAAACATTAAAACTTAACAGTTATCGTGTTGCTAGAGTAATAGAAAATATATGAAGTAATGATTACTTAATTAGAATAACTACCGAGTATGAATTTTATGGTAACTAATTAATGTTAAATTTCTTGTAGTAAAAAAACCTTTGCTAAGGCTGAGCAAAGGTTTTTTGAATATATGATTATAGGGGAATACGTTAATAGTTTGTCAAGTGTCTTAGATTGCTCTACATATATAGAATCCCTGAACTTTTATAGCTAATTAGTATCATACTCAGGAGCTTTATGATAATTCTTTTATATACCAAGCGTCGCAGGCATTATGTTCTGATTCCTCTAGTGGTTTTTCGAGTTGTCGGAAATCAAATTTAATATAAAGGAAATTAGCTGCTTGGAGTTCCTTAAATGTCTCTAGGTAACAGCATGTATAGTGTTCCTTTGCGAAGACGAGCGCTACTTTCATCAATTCTTTCGACAGACCTTTTCCTTGAGCTTCGGGTGAAATATAGAGCTTTTGCAGCTCGCAGACCTCTTTTTTTGTCCAAATCGTGCAATTCCGACACCACCTATCACTTCATCTTGATCATTCACTGCAACCCAATATTTCGCATTTGGTTGTTGCTGGTAATATTGTGATAAACTGCTCAGCTGGGGATCAAAATAGGCTGTTCCTGGGATGTTCAAGTCAAATGATTCCAAAGAGCGTTTAATAATTTGCTCCATTCTTTGATTATCCTTTTCTTTCATTTCACGAATCTGCATGTTTTTATCCTCACATTCAATTATTTTAATGGTTAGATTCTATTTTTTTAAAAAAATGGATGATAACCATGCTCTACTCATAATACATGGAGTCATAGCAATAGATCAGCCATTTGAGTAGTTATCCATGTATCAAATAGCTAACCTGAATCAATAATGGAACTTAATCCAACCATTGTTAAAGCAAAAGTGCCCATCCTTTCCCTTAAAGGATAGATATCTCTACCACTTCTCTCCGCTAATCTCTCCTTCATTTAATATTTGAGGATGGTTGTTTATGATAAAATTTATAATATGAAAAAAGTTTTAAAGACTAATTTGTGCACTTTAGTATACAATATATCTATATAGTGAACAATAGTTGTGGAGGATTTATGGATAATCTAATTAATATAATTGGCAATAATTTAGGGAAAATACGTAAGGATAAGGGGTATTCTCTTGATCAAATCGCTCAACTTACTGGAGTAAGTAAGAGCATGCTTGCTCAAATTGAAAAAGGGAAAAAAACGCCTACCGTAACTACCCTTTGGAAAATAGCTAATGGTCTAAACGTCTCTCTCTCTTTGCTAATGATGGAACCACAACCATCTGTACAAATAATGAAAGTAGACAACTCTCCCCATTTAATTGAAGATGATGGAAAGTATATGACTTGTCCGTTTATACCTTTTGATGAAGAAACAAAATTTGAGGTTTATAAAATGGATTTAAAGCCTGGGGGCATACATAAGTCCAACCCGCATTCTAAAGGGATCAAAGAGTATGTTTTTGTTTCTACTGGAAATATAGAAATTGAAATAGAAGATAAAGTCTACAAAGCTTCTGGTGGAGAAGCCGTAGTTTTTCCTGGAGATGTATATCATACCTACAAGAATGTAGGGGAAAATACAGTATCTACGTTCGTCTTATTGTTTTATCACAATCGATAAAATGAATTTAAGACTTGTTTAATTAAAGATATAAATTTTTTAAGACTTGGTTGAATCTAGATTAAGATTACTTGATTATGCAAAAGACCGGGTATAACAAGTGATGGTAAGTTTAGGAATCCTTATAAAATTTATAAGAGTTTTTTTAGTACGTAGAGAGAAAGGATAGAGAAGTTGAGCTATTCGTAAAAGGATATCGAAAAGAAAAGCCCAAACGCATTGTTTCTCAATGTGTTTAGGCTCTTTTACTTGTTTGAATATAGAATATTCTATATATGTTTCTTTGAAGGGAATATTTATAATAACATCGTTATAGGAAGGATTTTGTACTATTTTGATAGTTATTACACTATCTAATTCGTTTGCATATCTTTTATGCTGAGTATATATTTTGTTGGGGAACTTTATCAATCACAATCCAGCGATTATAAAGATCAATTAAAAATCCTATTCCGAACATAAATAGGAAGGTGCTTATACCCAAACCAGTTATATGATGTTGAAAAAGAATAATCAGAATGCTAATAGATAATGGTATCGACGTACAAATCATTGTTCCGACTGTATAGTTGTTCATTCGCTTTCCAAATGCTTTTAACAAATAGTCAGACGGTAAGTATATTGAGCCTGATTGAAAATAAATGCATACAGCGACTGCCATAAGGTTGAGTCCTATTAATGAATATAAACCACGGATCCATAGATTCTCCGGTACGTACATAATGTGATGTAAGTACACAAACAAATCAATAAACATTCCAAAGACGAAGGTGAGAGCCATACTTTTAATAATCATAACAAGGGTGAATTTTGTTTTTATTAAATAACTAAGTATAAACGAAAAGAAATTTAAAATAATAATGCAAGCACCAGTGGACAACGGTAATATGAATGCAAGGTTTTGCCCGGCAGCTGCCCATGGGGAGCTGCCTAGGTTGGAAATGATCATAAAGCTATTTCCTAAAGCATTTAACATAATGGAACAAATAAACCATAATAAGTTTACAGGAATATTTCTCATCATGACCTCCAATTTTCAAGCTATTTTTTGTTTATCATAAAAAATTTTATCCTTATGCTGCAAAGGGACAATTGAAGTAATTATACTTTCCATCAAGAATCTAATCATTGGGCACTATGTAAAAAAAAGAAAATATCTTTTTGCGATGTGAGCTATAGATTCTAGAATTTTATACGATTTTTCGTAAAAAGGAAACCCTTAATAGATAAAAAATATTAAAAAGAACTCTTTTAGAAAGAAGGCTTCTTTTTACGTGATTTCCGATAACTCACATTATGTAAAGCAGTTACTTATATTGTAAAACGTTACTTTGTGGTAAAATTTAGTTAGAAAGAGGTGTCGTATATGCAAAAACAACAAGGTATTATTATACTTTTGTTAATGTTAGGGTTAGCCTCTATTTCTTTAGGCATGGCCTTAAAAAATGTGTTTGAGTATTCTCCTATTGCAGGCTGGTTTCTAGGAACATTTATATTTATAGTTAATTCTTTTTACACAGGAAAGAATTTGAGAAATAAAGGTGCTACTAATGTTAAGTAATCTATCGTTAATGTTTTAAGACGCTTGAATCATTTGATTCAAGCGTTTTTTTGTCAATAATTTATTTTATGTCAACAGGAAGGGGCATCACAATATGGAGCTTTGTTACAGAAAGATTTGCATCAATATATCGCTTTAGATTACAAAAGCGGTCTTACAAATTCATCTATCGTTTGTCTACGGTAAAGATATATGGAGAATAGGCTGTAGGAGAGCTCTGTAAATTATTTCTAATTGTAATGAATGCACCACTCTCAAAAGAGATTAGATTATTTAGTTTTTTAGAACAGAGATATAGGATATGTATCAGCTAAAAGAGAATAAAGGTAAAGGTTATTGAAATCGACCAAAATCACTCAATAACTTATCACTTTTCCTAAAAGTCTTGCTGTTTCCTCTTAAAAAATCCTTACTCAACCTAAGTTTTTAAGTTTACAAAAGATTTATTTGGAATATATCTTTAAATATTCAGAGTTTTCATATAGAATAACTCTAAATGGCAGAAAGTCTAACATAGTATTTATAAAGAGGTAGAAAGGACAACAGGATATTATGATGGAAAAGAAACTTGAAAAGAATATAAGTAATCAGGTAAGTATAGGGGTAAACACATATTTAAGAAAAATGAAGGGAGAGGGCAGAGGGAAAATTAAAATTAACTATAGGGATTCTATTGTTTCAGCTACAGGTGTACTTATCGCTATTATTATCATTAGTTTTATGACTCTTCATTTAGGCTATCCTATGGCAATAGCACCTTTAGGAGCCAGCTGTATACTCATATTTGAGGCTCATAAAGGTGCATGGTCTCAACCACGAAATGTGATAGGAGGACACTTACTTTCTACTACTTCTGCCCTTATTATTTGGAGTTTACTAGGTAAAAGTTTGTTCTCTATAGGCATAGTATTAGCTATTGTGTTAATCTTAATGGCTCTTACTAACACTCTTCACCCTCCTGCAGCAGCTAGCGCACTTGTTGTAGTGAACAATCAAACAGGGTGGGGATTTCTAGTTCCTATTTTCTTAGGAGTTCTACTATTGATTTTTATTTCAATATTTTACAATAATCTATTTTCCAAACGACAATATCCTCAACACTGGTTATAAAACGCTAAGTAGGAAGTAGGGTAATAAAATAAGAGATTAGCTTTCAATACAGAGGGACAAAGCCAAAAGGATAGGAGAAACCATATCCCCCATTTTCCCGATTCGTAGATGATTTTTAATGAGAATTACAATTTAATAAAAATCCTTTTTACATAATTAAGGGATGTATAATCACATAGTGATAAATCTATTCATCTAAAGGAAAATTCCACACATCCTAGATAGTGAGGAGTTTTCTTTTAGGTTACTAATGGTGATTAAGAAGGAATAGGATATACACTTCAAAAATATAACATTTAAATAACTCTTTACTTTGTGACCGCTTTCAATTATACTAAGAGTAGGCAGGATGGCATGAGTGGCTGTCACAGTATTTAGCGTAGGTGGGGCTGATACAAGAGAACAGGACATATAAGAAATGTCCTTTTTTATTTGAATAAAGGTGGTTTATTCCATTATTCAAATAAAAATTGAGTGCTATTAGGATCGAAACGACTGTTTAAATAATTAAAATGACTTTTTACATAAAAATAGCGCCCAATTAATTGGGTGCTATTTTTATGTAAAGAGATCCATACGCAAAATTCATAAATTAATCTTTGTATAATTGATAGATTCTTTTTAATTTTTGTTCCAACTGTTCAAAATGAACGAAACGAGCTTCTCTTACAAATTCAGTTCCTTCAATAAACAAAAGAAGTACTGGAACGGTAAAAACTGAAAATTTGCCAGCAACCTCTTCTACATTGTTAGCGTTTATATAACCCAATTTGATACTTGGAAACTGCTCTAACAATACTCTTAGTTGTGGTAGAACAGCGTGACATACTACGCATTCCGGTTTTGAGATATATAAGAAACTTAACTTGTGATTATTTATAAAATTATCTATTGAATCCAATGAAATTAATTCTGTCACTTCTTTCATCCAATTCCTCCTTAGGATTAGAATGTATCTGACTTGAAATATAATAGATCCACCTTTTTCATGTCTATAAATCTGCTTTATATTTTATAAAAGGTGAACAGCGGTTTTTTAATGACTGAACAAGCTTCCTACCAAACAGTTAGTATATCGACTAACTCAAAAACTATCGTTATTTGAGATTTATCCTTTTCACTTCCTGAAATTCACGTTATCCAGTACATATTGGTAATTTTTTTATTTTTAGCATATTTTTAAAAATTCTATCAATATACAGTTTCTATTACTATATAGATTATTTCTATAATTCACACCTTAAAACTAAAACTATAATAAAGAAAATAGTTTCACTTATTAGAAATACAAGGTTCAAAATAACATAAAAGTGGTGAATATAGTGAAAAAAGTAGTAGGAATTATAGGTGGAATGGGTCCATTAGCAACGATTGACTTAATGCAAAAAATAATCTCGCTTACCCCTGCTGAGAAAGACCAAGATCATCTTCACCTTATAACGGATAATTTCCCTCAAATACCAGATCGAACAACAGCTATTTTAGGAAAAGGAACAGATCCTACTCCTTTTATGATTGAGTCTGCACACCGTTTAGAATCTGCAGGAGCAGACTTTCTTGTAGTAGCGTGCAACACAGCTCATTTCTTTGTTAAATCAGTAGAAAATGCTGTTAGTATCCCTATTTTGCATATGCCTTTAGAGACGGCTAAGTTTTTAAAGAAACGTCATTTTAAAAAGGTAGGATTATTAGCTACGGATGGAACCATCAATACAAAACTGTACCAACATAGTTGCTATCATTATAAAATAGAAGTTATTGAACCAACTATACGAATGCAAAGGGAAGTAATGGAAGGGATCTATGCCATTAAAGGAGGGAATTTAGAACAGGGTAGTTCTTACCTTTCGAAAATTGCGAGAAGCTTAATTGAAGAAGGAGCAGAAGCAATTATAGCAGGATGCACGGAAATTCCTTTAGTTCTTAAATCATCTTCAGCTTTTGTAATTATTGATCCAACAGAGATTTTAGCTCGAGCTGTAATCAAAAATGCCAATGATCTGATAAAGTGTTGATGGAGGTTAATATTAAGAATAGACATTCATTATAATAAAATATATCTACCCATTATGTATAAATAAGGAGCAATTAGAAAATGAATATTGAAAACATTGAAGCTTTCCTATACGTTTGTCAACTAGGTAGTTTCAACAAAGCAGCAGAAGCTCTTTATTTAACTCAGCCTTCTGTTACAGCTCGTATCCAGTCATTAGAACGGGAGATGAATATAAAACTTTTTAATAGAGCCGGAAATAAAACATCATTAACAGAAAAAGGGGAATATTTCTTACCTCATGCTCAGAAAATTCTTCAATCTTATCAAGAAGCAACATATGGGTTGCAACAAGTCTTTATTCCTTATGAGTTAGTGATTGGGAGTGCCTTATCAATTTCAAACAATGTATTGCCAAATATCCTGCCAGCTTTCAAATCTGAATTTAAGGATGTTAGAATAAAACTCTTAACAGGGCATTCTAAAGATATTTTACGTAAGGTCATTAACAAAGAAGTTGACTTCGGAATTATAAGAACGGAGGCTCATTCTCAAATTGAATCTATTCATCTTTATAATGACCCCATAGGCCTTTTTGTTCCACGGAATCATCCATTTTTAAAAAAAGAAAAAGTAACAATAGAAGACATAGGAGAGCACCCCCTTATCTTATTTGATTACGGCTCTATGGATTGGCTTTTCATTCATAGATTATTCTTAAGCAAAGGAATAAATCCTAATATATATTTAGAAGTAGATAATATGGAAACTGCCAAAAATCTAGTACTGCAAGGATTAGGTATTAGTTTCTTGCCTGCGCATTGTGTGCAAAAAGAAATCGAACATAATAAATTATTCAGAGTAGAAATGGACCCAGATATAAAGACTAATATTAGTATTGATTTTATATACCTAAAAGGAAAATCAGAGTCTGTATTTATGGATTTTTTTAAGAAGAAAATGTTTGAATAACAATAAATCGGTTGACTATCAACCGGTTTATTGTTATTTTACACTCATAAAGAAAGCCTTTGCTCAGCATGAGCAAAGATTTTACATAACTGATCCTTTAATATAATTACTCTTCAATGAACGAGCTTCTGCCACTTTACTTTAAGAGTTTTGGGGTAAGAGCTTTATTCAATTTATCAGAAAAAAATTAAGAAACTTAGATTTTATTTTCACATAGGGAATTATTTCAATGGTATAATTATGTGATAAACTTAGTGAGGTGAACAATATGAAACTTACTACAGATCAAACAAAGGGAGAAAAAAAAGTGCCAGTATATTCAAGAACAAACCCATTTCAAGCAAAGGTGCTCAAAAATATTAATTTAAATCATGAGGGATCTAATAAAGAAACAAGACATATTGAATTATCTTTAAAAGATTCAGGATTTTCTTACGTTCCAGGTGATGCTTTAGGTATTGTACCTGAAAATGATCAAGAATTAGTAGCTGAACTTCTGACAGAAATGCAATGGGATGGAGAACAAGTTGTAACGATTAATAAGAAAGGTGATACACTTCCACTGAAGGAAGCGTTGACAACTTATTTCGAAATTACGTTACTAACAAAGAAGATTTTACAACAAGCAGCACAGTTTACAGAAAGTGAAGAGCTAAAAGCGCTTTTAGATGCTGAAGATGTAAGTAAAGTAAAGGAATATATTTATGGACGCGATTTACTTGATATGTTACGTGACTTTGGTCCGTGGAAGGCTTCTGCCCAAGAAATCGTATCTCTTTTAAGAAAAATTCCACCACGCCTTTATTCGATTGCAAGCAGTTTAGCTGCAAATCCGGATGAAGTACATTTAACAATTGGTGTTGTACGTTATACATCTTACGACAGGGACCGAAAAGGAGTTTGTTCGGTTCAATGCGCAGAACGTGCAGAAGCAGGGGATACACTTCCAATCTTTATTCAACCAAATAAACATTTTCATCTGCCGGAATCAGAAGAAACAAATATTATTATGGTTGGTCCAGGAACTGGGATTGCACCATTCCGTTCATTTATTGAGGAACGTGCAGTAAATAAAGGTAATGGGAAGTCGTGGTTATTCTTTGGTGATCAGTATTCAGCAACAGATTTTCTTTATCAAGACGAGTTAGAGAAGTATCAAGAAGAGGGCGTACTTACAAAGTTAGACACGGCGTTCTCTCGTGATACAGAACAAAAGGTATATGTACAGCATAAAATGCTTGAAAACAGCAAGGAATTGTATCAATGGCTACAAGATGGAGCTTATTTCTATGTTTGTGGAGATAAGGAGTATATGGCAAAAGACGTTCACGAAGCATTGATTTCCATTATCGAAAAAGAAGGAAACATGAGTCGTGAAGAAGCCGAAGAACAGCTAGCAGCTATGAAAAAAGAAAAACGTTATCAGCGTGATGTATATTAAGATAGATTAGATAAAAAGAACAACCCCATTTCACCTTAGGTATGTGTAATGGGGTTGTTCTTTTTATTTCGTTTGATTAATAAGCTCTATGTATTGTGAATCTCCATATCCTATTGTTGGGAAAAGATTAAATAACCTATTCATTAATTCTGGTGTTGGTAAATCTTTATTTTTAGAAATATACTTTGTTACTGCATTATTTTCTTTCAGCATATCTAAATATATATCTATTGCCTGATACATGACTGGAAGTAGTTCATGTGATGGTTTCTTATGATTTACCAATACTTCGTTGTATACAGAATAATAATTACCTAGTTCAAGTTCAGTTTGGCTTACTTTAAATTCATCTTCTCTGAAGCTATTTAAGAACACTTTGCCATCATACCCAGATTGTTCAAGATAGGAAAGTAATGTAAGTAGGTTCATTTGACAAAACATGTCTTCACCAAACCATAAAACAATACATGTATACTCTTTATTAAAAAGATTGTCTAATAGGTTGATAACCTTTTTAATATACTTTTCTACTGGTTCATGATGTCCCGATGCTCGTGTTTTTATAAACTCTTCATTAAAAACATGTGTAGTAGTCGCGTTTACACACATTGCTTCATTAAATGGAACGTAATCAGCATCTCCCATTAGTTTTTTATCTTTAAACTCTTCATACATAACCTGCCCATTCAATATGTTGAGTACATATTTATCAAAAAACTCACTCTTCTTATTTTGTAACTGTTCAACCTCCATTTTTCTAGAAATATTCATTTTACACCATTCCTTGTCTTTATTTATAGTGAGTTTAACAAATGATTGAACAGGCATCTTGTTAACTTGAAATTCTCTTGGATTTACACCAAAAACGGTTTTAAAAGCCCTACTATATGCTTCTTGTGAAGAATAATCGTAATTAAAGGCAATATCAATGATCTTTCTATCCTTTGTCAAATCTATCGTAGATAAATACAATCTTCTAAGAAGAATATAACGCCTAATACTTATACCTGTGACTTGATGGAACTTAAAAGAACAATAATAAGGAGAATACCCGATATAATGAGATCATTCATCTAGCGAAAATTTATTTTTTAATTTGTCTTCAATCCAATCAATCATAAGCTGTATATGTTCATTCATTTATCTCACTCCTCAAGAAAATTATAAGAGGTATCAAATTCTTCCTTTTGATATTTGTTGTGATTTATAAAATTTAAAATGGTACAAAGCTTGAAAAGCAAAGTTTTTCTCAAGATTTTGTTCTTCCATCAGCTTCTCAATAAATTATTTTTCTGTTCTAAATCACCTAAAGGTATCTAGTTGATTGATGAAAAAGTCTTCTTGATCTTTATGAAACCCTTTCATTATTTGATTATTTCACATTACAACACGTCCGTAAAAGTATTGAAAATAGGAAAGTAGGAGAAGATAGATGAATGACTAGATAAGATATACAAGCGTGCAGGTTAAATCATTGGGTAAAGGGGGGAGTTCCTAGACAGTGGAGAAAGCCAAAATTAGCGTTATTCAGCTATTTGCCTTGATGTTTATATTTGAGATGGGGACTGCAGTTGTCACAAGTTATGGAATAAATGCGAAAAAAGATGTCTGGCTGGCCATTCTTTTAGGAATGTTTGTAGGAGTAGTCTTTTTTTTCGTTTATTACTTTTTATTTCGACAATATCCCAACTTACCTCTTACTGGACATACTAGAAAAATATTTGGTAAATACTTAGGGTGGATTATTGGCTTGTTATACGTTCTCTACTTTTTGTATAATGCTGCCGATAATATACGTAGTTTCGGGGATTTGCTGCTTTCATCGATATTACCGCAAACCCCATTACTAGCCATTATTATCCTATTCGTTCTCACCATGTGTTATGTACTTTATCTAGGGATTGAAGTAGTAGGGAGAACAGCGGAAGTATTTATCGTCATATTAATTTTATTTGGGATAACTGGAAATTTTCTTGCTCTTATTTCAGGCGATATTGACTTAGATAAAGTTCAGCCGTTTCTGGAAAACGGGTGGACACCCATCTTAACGACGGCCCTTCTGGAGACTAGCAATTTTCCTTTTAATCAATTGATTGTCTTTATGATGTTACTTCCTTATTTAAATCGCCCTAGATTAGTAAAAAAAGTATGGTTGTTTGCCTTGATTTCAAGCGGGCTTATCTTATCTTGGACAGCAAGTTTAAATATCGCTATCATTGGTGTTGAAGAAGTAAAGAAATCTACTTTTCCTTTGTTGTTAACCGTTGGAAAGATCAATCTTCTTGAATTTATTCAACGCCTAGATGTTATTGTTGTATTTACTTTGTTGATTACGGTGTTTTTCAAAGCATCCATCTTCTTCTATGGTGCCCTAATTGGAATCGTAGATTTGTTTAAATTAAAAAATCATCAGCAGATTATTTTACCCATTGCTTTTATTATCATCTTTTTGTCAATGGCTATGGCCTCCAGTTATTCAGAACACACAGAGGAAGGTATCTATTTCACCCGTTATATTATTATTTATTTCCATGTTATTATTCCATTGCTAATGCTGCTTGTTACCCTAATTCGTAACCGTTTCAAGAAGAAAGGTCGATTAAAATCAAATGGAACATAATAACCTCTATGCTATATTCCAAAACCATCGTATTTAAACGAAGGCAAAGACTTTTTGATTGTCAGGAACAAATGATAAAAAGGATTTCCAATTGGGAATCCTTTTTTCTTCGCATAAAGTAGATTATATGAACGGAAGATGTCTGTTTTATGTATTAAAAATAGGGAGTTAAACGCTACTTCCCTTTTGTCTTAAAAAAGAGGGATGTGATAAGAAAGATGATACCGTTCACAAAAAGAAGGAGGCCATAAGCGAACCCTGCTGCACCAGCACCAAAAGGATTGTTAGTATAATACACAATAATAAGAATACTCATAGTAGTGGCTATAGGAGCCCATAGTAAGGAGACAACTACACCTGAGATGATCCATCTTTTTCGATTCCTCAAAGAAACCTTGATCACAATGAAATTTACCATCATCCATCCTACGATTAGGCTTGTTATAGATAAGAAATCAAAAATATTTCATTCCTCCTTTCACAATGAATATTAGAAAGAAAAATTTTATATAAGTTAGACGGATAGGGATTGAAAAAAGTTCGTAAAGTTATAAAAATAAACCTATAAAGTTCCAGTGGAGGTAGTATAGTAAATAATACAAGTAAAAGTTAAGTGGATCTGTGTATTATAAAGATAAAATTCATTGATGTTTTGAAATCATCCAATTCTTAATTATTAAAGAGAATAGTGAAATGATATATGAAAGAAAAAGGGAGAGCGTATGAAATTTAATTAGGATTTAAGTGGTGATGGTTGGGCCAATGGGTTTATTGAAATTAACTCTAAAAGGTTTGAGTTTAGTCCAAGTTATGTAACAGATGCTTTTGGAGATTTATTACGCAGTCTCGTTTCCTTACTAACACATGAAGAAGAATTAGAAACGCTTATTTGGGATGAGGAACCACGCGGAGTGGAATGGGCTTTTGTTCGTAAACACAATGAGACGTTATCTATCAAAATCACTATATATGAAGAAGGTGAAGATGCTTATGACAGGAGTAAGCAAAAGGGGGAAGCCTTGATAGATATCGATTGTCTTTTTATAGATTTTATTAAGGAAGTAGTAAGGGAAGCTGATCAATTACTAATTACTAATGGCATCTTAGGTTACCGAAATTTATGGGGCATGCACGAGTTCCCATTAAGCAGTTATTTGCAACTAAAAGATTCTTTGAAAAGTAAAGAAATAAGAACAATAGATGAAAAAAAACAACTTAAGAGAGGAGTTTCATATTCTTCATGCTTTGGTAGAAGAATAGGTTCCTGTAATGAACATTTCAATTATTTAAAATAAGGTATGATTAAAGATTACTACGTTGACAGTTATAACATTTATATGAGAAACAGTAGGCACGTTTTATTATTTCCTATCTATGAAACTTTACGTTGAATTCCTATCTAAAAGAAAGGGGAACCAAATATAAAGCTTAAAAGTAATAGACTGCTGTTACAAGCTCTTGACCTTAATTTAATCGAGGCTGCAGCTTAGCGTGATACACGGGCAATCGAAACTATGGGATACAAAACCAATGGTGAATGGACAAGTCCTGATTTTTTTGAAGCTGTATATATCGATAATATATAAAATTTGCATAAATAAGAAAGAAGCCATGGAGTCCTTTATTAATAAGGAGACCTTGGCTTACTAAATTTCTTGAAGATACCTTATGTTGAGTGAATTAAGAATGCATATGATATACATTTAGATTCACTTGTTTAACCACTACTTTTAATCTGTTTATAAACTTTTAAATCTTCAATAATAAAGTAACTAGGGAATTTAGTATGTTTATTTGGATTTCCTGGCCATGTACCTCCAACTGCCAAATTTAAAATAAAAAACATTGGTTCTTGTGGAATACCTTGTTTAGAAGTGAAAATATGTTTATCATCAACATACCAATGAATTGAATTCTTAGTCCATATAATGGAGTACTTATGAAAAGTAGCGACATTATCAATTTCAAATGTAGCATAAGACCGATACTTTGTTTTTTCTTCCCAGTGGTTAACATAATACACCTTATATGGATTACTTCCTATAGCTTCTAAAATATCGATTTCCGGCAATTCATCTCCACTTGATGGAAGCATCCAAAAAGCAGGGAATAATCCTTTACCTTCTGGAATTTTAGCTATGATTTCAATTTTTCCATATCTAACTTCGAATTTTCCTTTTGTTGTAATTCTGGATGAGGTATATTGTTGACCATGGTGCTTTTTTTGTTTTGCCATTATATAAAGCTTTCCGTCTCTATATGATGCATTTTCTTGTAGATAAAATTGCAATTCATCGATATTTCCCTTCCGTTGAAGTTTAGTCCATTTTGATGAATCAAACATTTGAAAATCTTCATGCCACACCATTTCCCATGATTTATGGGTTTCTTTTTTATTTTTACCTGTTTTCTTTTTAATTGGTTGAACATGATTGTTGTCTTTCTGTTGTAGCATTATAGGTAAACTTATAGTAAAACACACGATTACACCGATAATAAGGACAAAAATAAATAGTTTCAACACTATACTCCCTTTAGAATTCATGTTTTATATACCATTTTCACTCTCACTTAATATATGAAGAGGAGATTTAATCTTATGCCTGTTGAGAGGTAATAAAGATATCTCAAATTGACAATTAGGTTATTTCATTAAGAGATCAAGTTGTTGAACTTTAGGGTGGTAATATTTATAGGGATGGGCTTTATACTGAACTAAATCATGAGTCTGAAAATTTATATCAAGCAAATTCTAAGATTTGAGAAAATCGATTTCTCCTGTATTGAGAAATCGTTTTTTTATTATTCATAAAAACTGCCTTAAATGCTTAGACTTAGCAAGAGTAAAGCTGCCCAAATAAATAATATGAATAAAATTGTTTGACACATCACACTACTTCGTAATACTATATAGCGGTACTAAGTAATGCTGAGTAGCTTGTAAGGAGGACATATGAAAGATTTAACGGAAATGCTTAAGGGAGTTCTTGAAGGTGTGGTGCTCCAAAAAATTCAAACAGGAGAAACCTATGGTTATGAAATTACTAAGTATCTAAATGAGTTAGGTTTTGAGGATATTGTGGAAGGAACAGTCTATACCATTCTTGTGCGAATAGAGAAAAAAGGGCTCGTGGAGATTGAGAAGAAAAAATCTGAGCTTGGACCTGCGAGAAAATTCTATACACTGAATGCCAAAGGAGAACAAGAATTAAACGATTTCTGGATAAGATGGTCATTTTTGGCTGAAAAAATGAATGGAATAAAGGAGCAAAGAGATGTTTAAAAAGATGATTCAAGAAAAACGAGAATATCGTGCATATAAAAAAAGAGTGAATGAATTGCCTGAAGAATACAGAAAGGCAATGAAAGCAATTGAAAATTATATGTGGAGCTTTGCTAAGGGATCGGGTATGTTTGAGGTTTTAACCAATATTTTAGAGATGTTCGAGAGTAGTGCCAGTGATGGTTTAAGTATACGAGAAGTAGTAGGAAATGATATTGCAGAATTTGCCGACTCATTCCTAGCTGAGTTTCCTGAAGAAACATGGATTGACAAACTAAGAAATAAATTAAGAAATTCTATTAAATAAAGGAGCGAGCCATGAACTCAACTGTTCTTGAAATCAAAAATGTAAAAAAGAGCTTTAAAGGGAATGAGGTCTTAAAAGATGTCAACCTTACTTTAAAGCATGGTTTTGTTTATGCCTTATTAGGGGCGAACGGGGCTGGGAAAAGTACCCTATTAAAAATTGTTACTGGGTTACTTAATAGCGATGATGGAAAGGTAACAATTCAAGATATTAATATTGCTGACAATCCTGTGGCAGCACAAAAGCTTTTTAGTTTTAGTTCTCAGAATTCCACAGTTGACGGTATACTGACTGGATATGAAAACCTTCATTTGATTGCAAAATTGCGACATGAACGCAATCCGAGAAAAGTTGCTGAAAGTTTGTTAGAAAAATTTAATCTGACTGAAGCCAAAGATAAAGCTGTTTCAAATTACTCAGGAGGAATGCGACGGCGTCTTGACTTAGCTATGAGTTTAGTTGGGAATCCAGAAATCATTTTTCTAGACGAACCTACCACTGGATTGGATCCTAAAAGTAGGCAGGATCTTTGGGAGACGATTAAAGAAATGAAGTCTCAAGGGAAAACAATCTTTTTAACGACCCAATATTTAGAGGAAGCAGATTATTTAGCTGATCAGATAGGCTTTTTACGTGAAGAGAAAATTGTTGCCAGTGGAACCCCTGATGAAATGAAACGTATTGCTGGAGCAGATAAATTACTTCTTGTATTTAATCGTAATGAAGACACCGACATAGCCTTAAAACTCTTAGAATCATATTCCCCTGAAAAAAAAGACAATTGTGAGATTTCTATTGATTTAACAGAGGACATCACAACAACTTTAAACGTGTTGAATGCTCTAACAACTGAAAATATTGAGCTCAAGACTTTCAAAATGATTACCCCAACCCTTGATGATGTATTTATGACACTTACGAGAGGAAGAAAATAATGAAAATAAGACAAAATGTGGGTGATACACTAGCACTTGCCAATAGAATTATTAAACACAATTTACGAAGTATCGATACGATTATTACTGTTATTGCTATGCCTGTTATGATGTTATTAGGTATGGTTTATATATTTGGAGGAGCCATTCAAATTCCAGGGGTGTCTCAAAAGGATTATATAAATTATGTGCTTCCAGGAATCTTATTAATGACGATTGCCACTGGCTCAGCTTATATCTCATTGCGGATAAACTTAGACAAAACTTCAAGGATGTTTGACAGATTTAAGTCAATGCCTATATCAAAATCATCCGTACTGGGCGGTCATGTTTTAGCGTCAGTTGTCTTTATGTTAGTTTCTATTATTGCCGTTTTGCTAGTAGGGTTTCTAGCTGGATTTAGAAGTAATGCAACGTTTTCTGAATGGCTTCTTGTGGTGGTTATGGTTATTCTATTTTCTCTTGCATTAACGTGGCTTTCAGTACCTTTTGCGTTAGCTGCTGGAAGTATTGAAGGAGCTGGTTCCTTCTCTTATATCCTCTTGATGATGCTTTTTGTCAGTTCCGCATTTGTTCCTGTCGATGGAATGCCTAAGATAGTTGGCCTCTTCGCAGAAAATCAACCGATGACACCAATTATTCAAACAATCAGAAATCTATTAAATTCGCAAGCTACTGGAAATGATTTGTGGGTGTCAATTGGTTGGATGGTGCTAATCATCATGATTTCATATATATTTGGAATGAAAGCTTATAGGAGAGTATAAGCACCTAATAATAATTAGTTAAATTCACTCGTCGTTCATGTGACTTCATTTATCAATAAAAAAGGGAGAGGAAAGAGAATGGAGTATAAAACGATTAATTTACAAGAGAAATTATCTAAATTCCAAGATCAATGGTCTCCAAAAGTAATTGCTGAAATGAATGATTATCAATTTAAATTGGTTAAAGTACAAGGCGATTTTGTTTGGCACAAGCATGAACATACAGATGAAGTCTTTATTGTCCTTGAAGGTAATTTAATCATTGAATTTCGTGATGGAAAAGTGACATTAAATGAGGGGGAAATGTTTGTTATTCCAAAAAATATTGAACATAAACCTTATGCAGAAGAAGAGTGTAATATTATGCTTGTAGAACCTAAAGGTGTTGTTAATACTGGGCAAGAAAGAACGGAGCAAACGGCAGAAAATGACGTCTGGATTTAAATTTTGATAGAAATAGCTTTAATTCAAGGTGAAATAATCAATTTTTTATGTTGTAAAATATGAGATGTTGAACATTTTTAATCATGCTTTATTTTCATCTGACAAAAAAGTTCGTTAAAGATATAGCTAAAGGAAAAGCGCAAACTCGTTGTCAATCAACAGGTCTGCGCCTTTTTTACTTTTCGTAATTGATGCTATATCAACTAAAAATGAATAGGGGGATAGCACAGAAAAAACATCCAATTTTAAAGGATTTGCTATTTTTTTTACTTTACATTATAGTTGTAAGTGTACTTACAACTAGGAGGAGTTGCTATGGAAAGGTTAATTGATTATCTAATGGAAATCGGTTTTTCAAAAAACGAGAGTAAAGCTTATTTATCACTATTGAAACAATCACCTCTCACTGGTTATGAAATTAGTAAGCAGAGCGGGGTCCCACGCTCTATGATTTATCAAGCCATTAATAAGTTGGTTGCGCACGGTGCTATAAATGAACTCCGCTCTGATCCATTGACTTATACACCAGTACCGCCAAAAGAGTTTATTGGACGTTTGCGACATCAGAAAGAAGAAACGTTTAATTATTTGCAAGAAAATCTTGAACAAATTCAACATCCCCCAGAAGTTCATGTTATTCGTCATATTGAGGAAAGATCAGCTGTGATTGAGCGAATGAAGGAACTTATTTTCAAAGCAAAGCATGAAGTATGGTTATCCATATGGGATTCAGAGTTACATGAAATAGAGCCATATGCAAAAAAAGCAACAGAATCCAATGTCGAGTTGTATTCACTTTTATTTAACTGTCAGCCTACTAATCATTTTGGACGAGCTTTTTATCATCATCCTTCTACTGCCAATATCGAAGAGCAGCGTATGAATCAACGGTTAACCATTGTGATTTGTGACGATAAAGAAGTGCTAATTGCAGGTTTTTCAAAAGATACCGTTCCATCAGCCGTGCATACACAAGACCCTATGCTAGTGTTATTAGCTAAAGAGTATATTCGCCACGATATTATGATGAAAGTAATGAGTGAACATACTTCGGAAGAAAAAAGAAATCAAATTTGGAGAAATGATTCAGATCTTTTCTATATAGTGACAAATGAACTTTTAAATAAAAAGGACACCGAGGGAGAGAGCTAATATGTTTTTTGAAATATTTTTAATTGGTATTTTATCTGGTCTCTCTCCTGGACCAGACTTTTTTCTTGTAATGAAAAATAGTTTAGGTTTTGGACGACGTATAGGGATTGCAACAGCTTTAGGTGTTGCTTCAGCTCTAGTTGTTCATGTAACGTATACGATTTTAGGTTTCACTTATATTATTGAAAAATTCCCAAGCATCTTTATCATCATTAAATTAGCCGGTTCTCTTTACTTATTATGGTTAGGGTTTCATGCGATTCGCGCCGTTAAACAAAGTAAAGCAGAAAAAGAAATGGGATTAAAAGTGAACGCGGATAAAAGTGTGAAACAAGGTTTCCGTGAGGGATTCATTTGTAATGTATTAAACCCGAAAGCTGCACTCTTTTTCTTAAGTATTTTTTCTCAGTTTATTTCATCTGATACAGCTAGCTGGATACGTTGGATTTATGGAATAGAAATCATCCTAGCTGTTGCACTTTGGTTTACATTTGTTTCAAGCGTTATTTCGTATAAAAAATTTAGAAACTTTTATGAGAAATACAATCATTGGTTTGATCGCTGTTTAGGGGCTATCTTAATTTATTTTGCTATTTTTATCGTGTATTCAACGATTCATTCATAAGGAGGAACTACACATGGAAAAAGAATTATTTCTAGAAGACAGTTATCAGACGAGTTGTGAAACCTTTATTGAAGAAATGAACGAAAATAAAGTGATTTTAAATCAAACAGTTTTTTATCCAACGGGTGGAGGACAACCTTTTGATACAGGGATTTTAAAACAAGGAAATAACGAATTTAAAGTTATAAAGGTAAAAAGAGAGCAAGGAAAAATTATTCATTACCTAGAAGATGCTACAAATTTATCTGTAGGAGAGGTAACGGCTCAAATTGATTGGGACCGACGTTACAGATTTATGAAATATCATACTCTTTTACATGTAATTGCAGGTCATCTCTACAATGAATTTGGAGCGCTAGCAACAAGTAACGAGATTTATGAAGATAATCGAGCAAGAATTGATATTAAATTTGAAGGAGATGTTCCAGAAGACTATCTTGTAGTAATGGAAAAAGAAATTCAACAAATTATAGAGGAAGATCATTTGATTTCAACTCGTATCCTTCCGAGGGAAGAGGTTGAAAATATACCTGGTTCTATTAAGACTGTTATTAATTTACTCCCTCCTTCTATTCAAATGATTCGGTTAGTAGCTATTAGTGACCTAGATGAACAAGCTTGTGGTGGAACCCATGTGCAATCAACAAAAGAAATAGGGTCTTTTTCAATCGATAAAATAAAAAACAAAGGTCCACATGTTAAAAGGATTAGTATTACTATTGCGAATAAAAAATAAAGTGAAGATTAAGTAAATGTAAGACACAAGAAAGAGTGTTAATGTGTATAAAACAAAAAAGTCATTTATAGAGAGAGTAAAAGAAATTAAGGAAGAATTAATGAAGGATAAGCAGGAGATAGAGAAAATTGAAAAGCGTATTGAAGCAAAACACCAACTAAAAATGTAATCTATCATTTTATGAATTTAACGGTATATCATTAAAAATAGGGGTGATGTAATTTGATAAAAGGAATATATGAGGCACATTTACCTGTTAAAGATTTGGAGAATTCAATAAATTTCTATAGGAGATTAGGTTTAGAACTTGCTTGGCGCGATGAATCTACAGCTTTCTTTTGGATTGATAAAGGACGAAGTTGGCTAGGTTTATGGGAAGGGGATGAATATAAGACTCCTTATCATCCTGCATTGCGTCATATTGCTTTTGAAGTAACATACGAGGATTTAAAGACCTCAGTAGAATGGTTAAATACTCTTGGAATTAAAGCTGAACCTGTTAATCCAAACCAACCGATAGATCCTTTTATACGTCCAAATCAAGGTAACGGCACAGTTTACTTTAATGATCCAGATGGAAACAGTTTAGAGTTAATGTGTTATGTAGAAGTACCTGAACATTTAAGACATATAACTAACAAACTTTCCTTTAGTGAATGGGAAGAAATGAATAAGTGAGATCATGTGCCTGAAAAACGGGATGTCTATTTGATAGACATCCCGTTTTTGGTAAAGTTGATTATTACAGGACTATCTGATAACTATAGCGAACATTATGTGAACTGAAAATGAATAATCTATACATAGGGAAGTAATGGGATTATGTAAAAATTCTATTAAAGTGAATAGTAAAATTAAGTAAGAAATGAATGGAGGAAGAAAAATGAAGATAATAGAATTACCAATTGAATATGAATTTAATAGACAAAAAAATTGTATTTATCCTAGCTTAATTATAGTGAATAAGGAACTAACCTTGGTAGATACAGGATATACCAATTTTTTAACTTTAATCGAAAATGAAATTCTAAAAAATGGATATAAAATGAAGGATTTAAAAAATATAATTATTACTCACTATGATGATGATCATATAGGTTCCTTATATGAATTTAAAGAAAAGTATCCTTGGATTACTATTATAGCTAGTGAAATTGAATCAAAATACATTAGTGGTGAATTGAAGGCAGAAAGATTGGTTCAAGCCGAAGAACTGCTAGAAAATATGTCAAATGAAGATATGGAATTTGGTAAATGGTTTATACAACAACTAGAGAATTTGAAGCCTGTTTTAATTAATAAAAAGGTACATGATGGAGATATGATTTTAGATAACGAATGTAGAGTAGTAGCAACACCAGGGCATACTTCAGGGCATATTTCATTATATTTTCCAAGGATAAAAAGTATAATTACAGGTGATGCAGCTGTTAAAGAGAATCATGAATTAGTCATTGCTAATCCACAGTTTTGTTTAAATGTTGAGAAAGCTGAACAGTCTCTGATAAAGATTAAAAATCTTAAAGCTGAAAATTACTATTGCTATCATGGTGGGAAATTCACGTTATAATCGAAGGATAAACGATGATACTCTTTAAATATGTTGAATGTTATGCGATAAAAAGCAATTAATTACTTTTTATTCAAATTAAGTTATGATGATAAAAAAAGGCATAAACGTGCTGTCATCCAATAGGTTTATACCTTTTGTGTCAAATAATAAAGTTATGTTAACTATGAGTGTATAGGATATAAAATAGAGAACTTTAACAAGGAGGGACATGATGTCTTTAAAAGGTATATGTACTAGGTATTATGAGTTTGGGAACCCCTCAGATGTTTTGCGTATAGAGGAAGTAGACGTTCCATTACCTCAAGAGGGAGAGTTATTAGTTAAAATGGAGATGAGTCCTATCAATCCATCAGATATCATTCCGATTACAGGTGCATATGCTAACCGAATCACGGTGCCAAGCATACCTGGTTATGAAGGAGTAGGAATTGTAGAGGATGTCGGACCTTCCGTTTCGAAGTGGTTTATTGGCAAACGAGTCCTTCCCTTGAGAGGACAAGGGACTTGGCAGGAATTTGTGACATCGCCAGCAGAATTAGCGATTGTATTGCCTGAAGATATTCATAATCATATAGCTGCACAGTTATATATTAATCCAATTACAGCGTGGGTCATTTGTAATCAAGTGTTAAAACTTAAACCAGATGATATCCTCCTTGTCAATGCATGTGGATCCTCTATAGGGCGTATATTTGCCCAATTATCTCAGATTATAGGATTCCAGCTTATTGCTATTACTCGAAATGATAAACACACAGCCTCCTTGTTAGAGATAGGAGCTTCCTATGTTATTAACACAGAAGACACACCTCTAAAGGAAGCTGTTATGGATTTAACACGGGGAAGAGGAGCTACAGCTGCTATTGATTCTATTGGAGGAATAGAAGGAACTCATCTAGCCTTCTGCTTACAACCGAAAGGAATCCTTTTAAGTATTGGGTTGCTGTCAGGAGTTCCTCTGAATTATCGAGAAATTATGGAACGTACACAAACACAAGCAAAGATCTTTCATCTTCGTCATTGGAATAAAAACATCTCTGTAAAGGAATGGCACGCTACTTTTCATCAACTTATACAAATGATTCGAGATGACACTCTACAACTTAGCCAAATTTCTCAATCCTTTTCGTTAGCAAATGTTCATAGAGCTCTCACTGAATCAAGAAAAGTTTTTCTAACGATGAACTAATAAAGATATAGATACATAAATAAAGATTTAGGTCCTCTCTATCGTATAAAGCAAGAACATTTTCCTTGTTAACTAAAGATTTATGCCTATTACAAAGGGTTTATAGATAATTTCACTTATCTGTTATAGAGTAATAGGGAAAGGTAGGTGATTAAAGTGGCTTTGGGTAAGCGGTTAAAAAAGTTAAGAGAAGTGAAAAATATGTCTCAAGAGAACCTTGCTCAACAAATGAATGTATCTAGGCGAGCCATTTACAGATGGGAAACAAATAAGAATTATCCTGATATGGATAATTTGATTAAACTGAGTAAAATCTATGCTATTACACCAGATGAATTGGTTAAAGAAGAGCAGATATCTCGGAACAAAACTGCTATAGACGAAGAGGGTGAAGAATTTTCTCTTTTACCCTTTATTATAGGTTTTATCATCTTGCTTGTTGAATTTTTTTTGATTCAGGTATTATGTTAATCATAAATTTCCCTCTAAAAGTGTTAAACCAGCATTAAAAAATAACAGAAGCTTTAATTAAATCAGATTCAAACTAAGAATTAGTTTTTTAATATTGATAACGAACACTATAGTAATTAAAAAATAGGGGATGAAAATATAAATCAGAACCCCTCAGTAGTAATACATAATAAATAGAAATCCCTGTCTGATTTAAAAGTTAACTTTTAAATCGGACAGGGATTATATTAATTTACAAAGATTTGGTTAATTCTTTCTGAGATAGCCTTTGCAAATTCTGAAGTCGAAGCATTGCCTCCTAAATCTTTCGTTTTAATTCCATCTTTAAGTGATTGATAAAGACTTTGCTCAACCAATTTACCTATTTCTTCAAGATTGTTATCATTATGCCGTTCAGCGAGCCACTCCATTAACATGACAGTTGAAAGCATCATACCTGTTGGATTTCCAATATTTAAACCTGCAATATCTGGGGCAGAACCGTGGGCTGCTTGTGCCATAGCTACAGTTGCATTTGCATTAATGGAAGGAGCTAATCCGAGACTTCCAACAAGTTCACCTGCTAGGTCTGAAAGAATATCTCCATACATATTTTCTGTCACAATCACATCAAAGTCTTTCGCTCGACGTACTAAATGAGCGGCCATTGCATCGATATGGTAATCATCTACAGTGACTTCAGGATACTGTTTTGCGATCTCACGACAAACGTTTAAAAATAATCCTGTACTTAATCGAAGAACATTGGCTTTATGAACGATGGTTACTTTTTTACGACGCTTCATCGCCATTTTAAAGGCGGCATGAGCAATTCGTTCCACAGCTTTTCTTGTGAAGACACCTGAAGTCACAACAACGTCTTCTGTAATTTGCCATTCTCCATGTCCTGCAAACATATTTCGATCGGCATAAAAACCTTCTGTATTTTCACGGAAGATAACTAAATCAGCTTCTCCTACTACGCTTTTAATCCCTGGCATTGTTTTAGCAGGGCGGATGTTAGTAAATAAATCTAGCGTATGACGAAGGGCACCACTTGGATTAAGTTTCACCTTATGTTCTAGTGGATAAGCAGCGGAATCATGAGGACCAAGTATCCATCCATGAGTATCCTTCAAAGCATTTGTAGTGAATTCTGGAAGGGGATTATTATATTGTTTTATTCCTTCCCATCCCATCGGTAAATCAATCCAATCAATATCTACTCCAACCTTATCTGCGGCTGTTTTAAACGCCTCAACTGTAGCGCTTACAATTTCAGGGCCAATTCCGTCTCCAGCTAGTACTCCCAAACGATAAGTGGTCATTTTTTAACAATCCTTTCACTATATAGTAGGGTAATTTAATAGTCCTGTAATAACTTGAACTTTATACTATTAATGTAATACGAATATAGAAATTAATAAAATATTTTTTTTTTATGTTTATAAATAGAAATTTTTAATTTCTAATTTTAAAGAGAGGACTTTAAGGCAAAATATAGGGTATTAAAAAATAAACATCATAGTAGTTACGTAGGTAAACCTAAAATAAATAGGGGATATTTAGAATCTTATAAACTAAGTTAATAAGAAAGCAGGCTCTCTATATTTCAAAGTATGGGGTATATACTAAATACTACACTGAACTTAAACTAGTAATGATCTTCTACATAAAATAAACTTAGATAGGAATTTAATATTGATGGTACTCTTGAATAAAGTGAACAAACTCTTTTACCATCTCTAATTCTAGAAGTTCTTCTCTATATAAGATACGTGTATTCCATATTATTGGGGATTCCTTCGCATCTTTAAGGGGAATTTTGTGTAGCTCATCATGGTCCTCTAGTACAATACTTGGAGCAATACAATAACCTAATCCATTAAAAACCATTCTTTTAGCTATTTCTACATTGTCAACATTCATATGACTAATAGGCGGAGTAGAAAAATTATCTTTCCACCAATTATCAATGACCATTTCTAAGGTGGGGTCCGTTTTGTAGCTAATTCTACGCATAGACGGAAGATCCTCTACATTAACCTTTTTTGAAGATAAAATGGCGATGTTCTCTTGCATTAATGTCACAGCTTTACCTGGCCAACTATGCTCGCCTCTTACAATCCCAATATGTGAATCTTGTTGGTATATAGAGTGAAGGACCTCAATATTTACCCCTGTATTAACATTGAATTCAACTTTAGGAAATTCCTCATTAAAAGCTTTTAAGATTTGCGGTAACTGATAGAAGGCGAATGTTCTTGAAACGCTTAATCGTAAAGTTCCACGTATTTCGTTACCTGAGTTCCAAAGTAATTCTTCTATTTTTTGTCTTTGCTTTAGCATATCTTTAGCATAGTTCACTAACATTTCTCCTTGATCCGTAAAATCAACTCCTCTTCTTCCTCGATAGAAAAGTTTAATATCAAATTCTTTTTCAATTTGTTGCAAACGGTATGTGAGAGTAGGCTGAGAAATATATAGACGCTCAGCAGCTTTTGTAATGTTTTTCTCTGCATAAACGGCCTCTAAAATCCGCCAATCCTTTTTATCCATGAGTAAACCTCTTTTCTATAATTAATTTTTTCGATTGATTTTTATAGAAATTTAATATTTTATTAATTTCTATCATTGTAATACATTTGTTTTATCACTACTACAACTTTTATTTTTAGTTGTATTCAGAAAAAGTTTATAAACTTTATTTTCTTGGAAAGCTTTTGAAAGCGAATTCAATAATTGATTAGGAGGTAATAAGTTGGCAAGTAAAGATTATAAAATTGGGCTTGTCCATGCAACAATGAACTCAGTTCAGCCTATCTTAGAGGCTTTTGAAGTTTATGAACCCCAAGTTAGATTAGTAAACTTCATGGATGAAAGTCTTATTGTGGAATTAAACGAAACAAGCATTGTCACAAAAGATATGAAAAGACGGTTATTAAATTTGGTAGAAAAAGCGGTACAAAGTGACGTAGATGGTGTTTTACTAACATGCTCATCTTTTACTCCTGCCGTGGAGGAAATTAGCCATTTATTTGACGTACCCGTACTAAGTGCAGATTTAAGTATGTTAGAGAGTGCAATAGAGATAGGACATCGAATAGGGGTTATTGCTACCGTAGAGGCAGCTGGTCCAACAACAACAAAATTATTAGAAAAGATATCTTTTGAAAAGGGGAAGGGAATTTCTGTCAAAACAGAGGTTATCCCAGAAGCATTTCAGGCCTTACAGAATCGAAACCCTGTCAAGCATGATGAACTAATCCATGAAAAGGTAAAAGAGCTGAGGGGAGATTGTGACGTTATTCTTTTTGCTCAATTTAGTATGGCAAGAGCTTTGAAAAGTATAGATAGGCTGACACCCCCTATCCTAACAAGTCCACAAATAAGTGTAAAAGCGATTGTCAATGAAATATCAAAAAGGGAGATAGTTTTATGATAAATACTGAATTAATGAGAGTTACTTCACTTATAGAGGGAAAAGCCGTTACGCAGGAACAGGAAAAAACAATGGAGGTTATCAACCCTTTTAACGGAGAAGTAATAGGAAAAGTAAGTTTAGCTTCAACAGAAAATGCTAAAAAGGCGATTGAATCAGCACATCAGGTTTTCCATAAAACAATGAAAAAAATGCCGGCTTACCGCCGTGCAGCGATTCTTAGTAAAGCTGCTGATTTATTAGAAGAAAGAACAGAAGCGTTTGCAAAAGTTCTTGTATTAGAAGCTGGAAAGCCTATTCGCGACAGTAGAAGTGAAGTAGGGCGCGCAGTTCAGGTTATCCGTTTTGCAGCAGATGAAGCGAAAAAAATTGAAGGAGAAATGGTTCCAATGGATGCGGCAATTGGGGGAGAAAATCGAATTGGTATGGTTCGGCGTCAGCCTCTTGGGGTGATATCAGCGATAACTCCTTTTAATTTTCCATTAAATCTATCCTTACATAAGCTAGCTCCAGCCTTTGCTGCAGGGAATACAGTGGTTTTAAAGCCAGCTGGAAAAACACCACTCTCCGCATACATGCTAGTTAAACTATTTGAGGAAGCTGGACTTCCCCAAGGAGCTTTAAATCTAGTTATTGGAAATGGATCAGAAGTAGGCGATGTTTTAGTAACGGATTCACGTATTAATAAAATAACATTTACAGGAAGTCCTTCTGTAGGGATTGACTTGCGTAGGAAAGCCGAACTGAAAAAGGTAACATTAGAACTTGGATTAAACTCTCCAAATATTATTTTTAATGATGGGGATGTGAAGGCAGCAGCAGTAGGGTTAGTACGAGGGGCATTTGCGTTTTCTGGCCAAGTTTGTATTTCTGCACTACGGATTTATGTACAAAGGGACGTTTATCAGGATTTCTTAGAACAATATGTTCCCCTAGTCGAAAAGTTAGTCATTGGTAATCCAGTAGAAGAGACGACAGATATAGGTCCTATGATTAGCGAAGCAGAAGCAATAAGAGCACATGAATGGATTGAACAAGCAGTAAAAGCAGGAGCAAATATTGTGACAGGAGGGAATCGCGAAGGAACATTGCTTGAACCGACAATCCTTGTAAATGTAAATCAAGATATGAAAGTAGTATGTGAGGAAACGTTCGCACCTATTGTTTCCGTTATTCCATTTGATACGGAAGAAGAAGTCATTGCAATGGCTAATGATTCAAAATTTGGTTTACAAGCAGGCGTATTTACATCAAATATTAATTGCGCTATGAGAGTAGCGGAAGAAATTGAGACAGGTGGCGTATGGATTAATGAAACATCTACGTATCGACAAGATAATTATCCATACGGTGGTGTAAAACTAAGTGGCATTGGAAAAGAAGGCGTAAAGTATGCGATTGAAGATATGACTGAGATTAAATTTGTTGGAATTAAATTGGGTTAAGGAGGTATTAACATGACGGCTTCTTATTTTCATACAGCTCAAACGTTAGTTACGGGAACAGGTTCTATTTCAAAGATAGGAGAAGAAGCTAAAAAATTAAAGGCAACAAAGGTAATGGTGGTAACGGACAAGGTCATTCGCCAGACAAGATTGCTTTCTAAAGTAATAAACCCTTTAGAGAAGGCTGGTCTGGTCACAGATATCATGGATGATGTAGTGCCAGAGCCTCCTTTCGAAAACTTAGAACAAATGATTACCAGACTCCAAGGAAAAGATTATGACCTCCTCGTAGGTGTAGGCGGAGGAAGTGCCCTCGACATTACGAAGGTCCTTTCTATTATGTTAACCAATGAAGAAAATGTACGAGACTTCGTAGGAATTGAAAAGGTGCAAAATGCAGGAGTACCTACTATTTTGGTACCTACCACGTCTGGAACAGGATCTGAAGTGACATACAACGCTATTTTCACAGACCTTCGAGATCAAGTTAAAAAAGGGATTGTAAGTGCCTATTTACTTCCTAAAGTGGCTATCGTAGATCCAGAACTGACGTTAACTGTCCCACCATCAGTAACAGCTGCAACGGGAATGGATGCTCTTGTTCATGCAATTGAATCCTATACAGCTATCCATGCTGGAGAATTAACGGATGGAATCGCTCTACACGCCATTAAACTCATTTCTCGTTCTTTACGTAAAGCTGTGTATAACGGTAAAGACTTGAAAGCACGTGAAGACATGGCGATGGGAAGTTTACTTGCAGGTATTTCGCTCGGGAATGCTGGAGTAGGTGCTGTTCATGCTCTTGCCTATCCACTAGGTGGAAAATTTAAAGTGCCACATGGAGTCGCAAACTCTCTTTTACTTCCATTTGTGATGAAATATAATGCTGTTGCTGATTTGGAAAAATTCGCAGAAGTGGCTAAAGCGATGGGTGAAAATATAGAGGGACTTTCTTTACGCGAAGCTGCGGATTGTGCTGTTCAAGCAATGGCTAAGTTAGCTCAGGATGTAGGGATTCCAACAAGCCTCAAAGATGTAGGAGTTACAGCTGAAGACATCTCAAATCTAGCAGAAGAAGCAAGCAAAATTGACCGACTGCTTCATAATAATCCTAGATGGTTAACAGTTAAAGAAATTAAGAACATCTATGAGGAAGCATATGGAACAGTAGAATCTCCATCCTTAGCCACAACATAACAATACACCTTAAATTCTCAGTCTATCAAAATGGGAGGTAAGGAAATGAACTATTTTTCTGAACTTGAAGGAAAAAAAGTCCTCATAGTAGGTGGAAGTAAAGGGATTGGAAAAGACATAGCACTTGCTTTTGTCCAACTAGGCGCAGACGTGATTATTACGGGCAGAAACGAAGAAGACTTGACGAAAACAACGACCAAACTTGTCGAATTTAACTCTAGTTGTTCTTATCTTATAGCTGATATCCAAAATGTTAGGCAAATCTATGCAATGATTGACCAAGCATATGCACGTTTAGGAAGGATCGATATCCTTATTAATAATGCTGGAGTTAATATTCCTAGACCAGCGCTTGAAGTTACCGAAGAAGATTGGGATCAAGTATTAGATACAAATTTAAAAGGCACTTTCTTTTGTTCTCAACGAGCAGGGAAATATATGATTGAGCAAGGCTTGCCTGGAAAAATAATTAATATTGTGTCCCAAATGGCTTTTGTTGGTTACGTTAAACGTGCAGCCTATTGTTCAAGTAAAGGAGGCGCTGTGCAATTAACAAAAGCACTAGCCATTGAATGGGCTGATAAACAAATTAAAGTGAACGCTGTGGCTCCAACCTTTATAGAAACAGATTTCACAAAACAAATGTTTGACAATAAAGACTTCTACAAAGATGTACTAAGCCGAATTCCATTAGGGGAACTTGCTAAACCTAGTGATGTAACAGGTGCTGTATTGTTTTTAGCATCCGATATGGCCAACTTTATCACTGGAGAAACAATTCGTGTTGATGGTGGATGGACTGCGATTTAAATTTCTAATAATATCTTTTATTACTGACGTGATTAATAAAAACATAGAAACCATAATTTGATTTCCCCATTAGATGAACAATCCCCCTTTTGTTTATTTTAAGGGGATTTCAAATAGTGTATAAAATCTTTATAAACCTCTTTGAATCCGCTTACAAAATGACAAAAAAATAATATTGAGCTATTTCCCCTTACAAAGATAGCAGAAATAGATAACAGTTTATGTAGATAAAAGAGAATATAACCATACATTTTATAGATTAGCTCTTTATTTTTAAGTAGAGACTCAAAGTTTAGGAGTAATTTACAAAAATTAATTAAAAGAGAGGTTAATCATGTTATCTATATTAGGATTTTCTACTATTATACTTTTTATGTTTTTAGTTATGACAAATCGTATGTCCGCATTTGTTGCGATTATTATCTCTCCTATAATATTTGCTACAATAGGAGGATTTGGTGAAAATCTAGGTTCCATGATGCTAGAAGGAATCCAGATTGTAGCACCTACAGCGATCCTTCTCTTATTTGCAGTTTTATATTTTGGAATTATGATGAGTGCAGGTTTATTTGATCCGATTTCCAGAAAGATATTACAACTAGCTAAAGGTGACCCAGTAAAAATTGTAATAGGAACCGCCATTTTAGCATTATTAGTGGCTTTAGATGGAGATGGAACCACTAGCTACATGATTATCTGCTCCGCCTTGTTACCAATTTATAAAAAAATAGGTATTAATCCACTCGTATTAGCTACTATATCTGTTATGGCTTTAGGTACTGTTTCAGGGATGACACCGTGGGGAGGAGCTGCAACAAGGGCAATAAGTGTCTTAGGACTGGATTCTACAGAGTACTTTACACCGTTAATTCCTGCCATTGTATGTGGTTCAGCCTGGATTATTCTGACCGCATATGTAATGGGGAGAATGGAGAGAAAAAGGATTGGAATTATACATTTAGAAAGAATCAATAAAAGTATGGAGAGCAACAATGAAATGGCCGCTACTGTTGCAGACAATCTTCCTAAGAATTTTAAGTTAATTTGGTTTAACTTTTTATTAACGCTTGCTCTTATGATAGCCCTAATCTTGGGTCTAGCACCTCTTCCTATTTTATTTATTATTGGCTTTGTAATAGCTCTTTCTGTCAATCATCCTAATCTTAAGGAACAAAAAAGTGTAATTAAAGAAAATGCTAGTCATGCTGTTCCAGTTGTCATGTTAGTGTTAGGAGCTGGAATTTTTACAGGTATATTATCCGAAACAAAAATGGTAGATTCAATGGCATCTGATTTACTCCGGATTGTCCCAGAATCCTTAGGATCTTTCTTCACAATTATTGTTGGATTAATTAGTCTGCCATTAAGCTTTCTTATGTCAAACGATGCATTCTTCTTTGGTGCCTTGCCTGTTCTGGCACAATCAGCTTCTGAATATGGAATAAATCCTATGGAAATAGCAAGGGCAGGAGTAATTGGGCAGCCTTTACATTCTATGGGTCCAACTTCTGCCCCATTATGGGTATTACTAGAGCTTGTCAGGAGAGATTTAGGAGCATTTCAACGTTATGCGCTTATTCCAGTTATTATTTTATCCCTCATGTTAATCGTGTTTGCCTTAATTACAGGAGCTATTTCAATTGCACCACGATAATATGTCATCTACATGAGCAGTAGTATAACTGTAAAATCAAACAACTAATAGATTGTTGAAGGTGTTCAATTTAAAAGTGAAATGCTCATTACGGCTTCAGGCACATACATGGCTAATCTCTCGGAAGATGATTTTGTAAAGTTTAATATTTTTACAGGTCAAAACTATAGTGAGAGGAAAGTTTCAAAAGAAACACCCATGCATCTGGGAATTTATCAGAAGCGTGAAGACATAAAAGCTATCTTACATTCTTCGCCATTCTATACCACTCTGTTTGCATGTAGTAATGAAGGAATACTTTCTGAATTATTCGTGGAAACAATGTATTATTTAGAGGATATTTCCTATATAGACTATTTTCATCCTGGTTCACAAGAGTTAGCTGAAGCCGTAACTACTCAATCATTTCATTCTAATATAATTATCATGAGAAATCATGGAGTAGTAGTATTGGATGATTCATTATTAGAAGCTCAAATGAGACTACAAACTTTAGAGATGGCATGTCGTATGATTTTAAAAGCAAAAGAATCAGGGATTAAACTTAGCTTAATTCCACAGAAAACAGTACAAAGTTTTTTAAATGATTCATTTTATAAACCGAAAAAGAAAATGAATAACTCCATTGAGTCTAGCTGAAAAATGGGGCAAAAGAAGACGGTTACTAAAGAAACTATTTTAGATGTCTTTATTGCATTATCAAAAACCTTTTTACGTAATCTATTGAGGATTTTATATCCTTTGTATCAGTACCAATAAGTTTTAAATAGATACTGCTATGTTGTTGACAGACGAAAGATAGAAAAGAGGGAGAGTAATGGGACAAATAATAGGAGTGGTAGCTGATGATACCACCGGAGCAAACGATATAGGAATTATGTTTAGTAATAAGGGATACACAGCTAAAGTTCAAATATTTGAGGAAGAAATGAATGTTAAAGGGGATGCTGATGTCATTATTGTAGATACAGATAGTCGATTAGATTCGGATAATTTAAGCTATCAAAAAGTGTATGGAGCTACAGAGAAATTACAAGAGACTGGGTGTTCTATGTTTTTCAAGAAGACGTGCTCAGTTTTCCGTGGGAATATTGGCAAAGAGTTTGATGCTATGTTAGATGCGCTCGGTGAGGAATTTGCTATTATCAGCTTAGCATTCCCGAAGAATGGGAGAACAACAATAGGAGGAATGCATACTGTTTATGGACAGCCATTAGAATGTTCAGCATTTGCTAATGATCCTGTGCATCCTATGAAGGAATCAGATTTAGTATCCATTTTACAAAAGCAAACCCTTAGAAAAGTAACATATGTAGATTTATCTATTGTAAGACAAGGAGCAACAGTTTTACGACGGACAATTGAAGAAATAAGAAAGCATTTTAATTATTGTATTATTGATAGTGAAACTCAATCAGATTTAACTATTGTAGCTGAAGCAATCCATGATTACAAAATTTTAGGTGGAAGTTCAGCTATCGCCGAAGAGTTGCCTAAATTTTTAGGAAAAAAATCTACAAATAACTTAGTGACCGATTTAAACATTGAAGATCAAAATGGAGTACTTGTTGTTTCAGGAAGTTTAACTCCTCAAACAAGAGCGCAAACAGCACACCTTATTTCTTCTGGAGTCCCTTGTAAAGTTTTTGACTCTAGAAAAGTATTTTCACCTGTTGAATATGATAAAGAAGTTATGCGTGTTTCCTTAGAAGCTCAAAAGCTGTTAATTCAAGGAGAAGATGTTTTAATCATGGCCGACAACAACAAAGACATTATCTTAGAGACTAAGGAGATGGGCAAAAAATTAGGAATTGATCCTCTTTCAATTAGCAAGATGGTATCTGCCGCAATCTCAAATGTCACAAAGATTATTGTAGATCAAGTTGATTTAAAAAGACTCATTGTAGCAGGTGGAGATACTGCTGGAACAGTCAGTAGAAAGTTGGACATCAAGGGAAACTATGTGTTGAAAGAGATTGAAACAGGTTTACCATCAGGACTAGCCATAGGACGCCATATGTTAATAGTTTTGAAATCAGGTAGTTTTGGAGGGGAAGAATTTCTGTCTCTTGCCATTAAACACCTAAGAAATCTTTCACACTAAAATGAAGGAGAGGAGATAGTAATTTTCTTTTCTAATATATCTTTATGTACAGAATCTCAAAAAGCATATTAAGACTTTTTAATTTAATTACTGTCCATAAAAATTTACCTTAAGGAAAAGAAAAAGCACAAACTCGTTGTTAATCACGGGTTTGTGCTTTTATTACTTCCTTAAAAAGATTTATGTAGACTAGGTTTATATATAATATACATTCTAAAAAGAAAAAATATGATAAAATTTCCATATGTAAATCACTTTTATTAATATAAAAGGAGAGTGTGATTATAATTATGAAGAGGAAAAAATATATTGATTTGAGCCATACGATTCAAGATGGAATTATAACTTATAAGGGGCTTCCTGCTCCAATCATTTGTGATTATTTAAGTCGAGAAGAATCTCGAAAACATTACGGAGAAGGAACAGAATTTCAAATTGGAAAAATAGAAATGGTGTCTAATACAGGAACTTATATTGATGTTCCATTTCATAGGTATGCTAATGGAAAAGATCTATCGGAAATACCAATTGATAAGATAGCTGGTCTAGAAGGAATTATCGTTCATATTGATGAAAATAAAAAAGAGATTAATGAAGATGTGTTTTATGATTTTGATATCGAAGGAAAAGCTGTCCTTATTCACACAGGTTGGGACCAATACTGGAATACAGATCAATACTTTGAAAATCATCCATAGTGTTTCTCTTAGTGCTTTTAGTATGTTTTCGTCTTTTACTCTATTCATGCTGAATTCTTTTGTATAAAATGAAAGCCATGCATTTACCGTACATGATTTAACTGTGTTGAGATTTTTAAGGTTTTTGTTTTTTTGCTATAATGACCACTATGTAGATCTAACTTTTAATAAAGAGGAAAGTAGAGTGGATTATGGAAAATAATGTTTTTGAACAGATGGCAAAAAGATATGATACAGAAGAAAGAATTGAATTAGCTAAAATTATAGTTAAGGAAGTAAGAACAGAATTACGAAATAGTAAATCAAAGTCTTTAATAGACTATGGGAGTGGTACTGGTCTAATTGGTTTAGAATTATCAGATTTAGTAGATTCTATTTTGTTGGTTGATTCATCAAAACAAATGTTGGAGGTTGCGAAAGCTAAAATTTCTCAAAAAGAAATTACTAACTCAAAGGTACTTTATTCAGATTTTACTCAAGGAACTCCTGACCTCAAAGCAGATATAGTGTTAATGTCACTAGTCCTTCTTCATATTCCAGATACTAAAAAAATTTTACAAGAATTGTTTAACGTTTTAAATGATGAGGGCAAGCTAATCATTATTGATTTTGATAAAAATCATAAGATAAATCATCCGAAAGTTCACAACGGTTTTTTACATGAAGAACTGAAAAAAATGTTATCCCAAGTTGGATTTAAATCAATTAAAATTAAGACATTCTATCATGGTAATCGTATCTTTATGAATCAAGACGCTTCAATGTTTATATCCAGCAGTATAAAGTGATTTTTGTTTTTTTATTTCTTAGTTCATATAATCTCGATTAGCAAAGGAAGCAGTCATATTAAGGCATTAAGTCACTTTTTATCTTTCTCTTTTTTATGTATATAAAGATGAAATCCCTTGAGCGCCTAGAGGATGTTGGAAATAAAACTTCATAATATACGCCATCAAAAAAATAAGACTGCCCCTTGTCTGTGAGGGAGTCTTATTTTTTAGTGTTCTTATGTGAAATTTTACATCAGAATTGTACAGATTAAGTAAGATGAAAACCTCCATTTTGGGATCCTTAGAGTTGGTACCTACTTAACTTGCAGCTGTATGTTTATCTTCCATTTCGTCAGGTTTTGCATATGTAACATAGGTACCTGCCATCAAATCATGCAGACTTCTCTTATCTTTACGGAAAACAACCATAAAAAGACTCACAATTAAAGCAATACCTAATGTAAGACTATAAACAATTCCGGCTACGAGAACTCGTAATAGCATCGCTCCAATTCCAAGCTTCTTTCCATTTACTTTTACAATCCTAACACCAACGATTCGTTTTCCAATTGTATACCCTGACCATAAAATAGGTACAGCAACGGTATAGATAACCCCTAAAATTGAGATAACAGGGTCATTTTCATTGAATTCTCCTGTAAGTAAAAAAACAATAAGGGTTAAAGGAATACTGACAATTACACCATCTAATAGGTTGCCTAAAAGGCGTATCCAAAATCCCGCTGGTTTTATCACCTGATTCATTTTATCTTTCCTCCTTTTTTGTACAATACCCATTTGTCAATATAAATAGGCTCGTACATGATCGTAACATGGATATACGTGTAGATAAAAAATATAAAATATTTAAAATTTATTCATATTTTCTCTTTTGTAAAAGAGGTGAAGAGATGACAAATGTAAAATGAAAGTTATTTGATATTGATCTGTCTAATAAGTCTCTATTATATAAAGTTAATGTATCTAGGACCTGTTTTATTTCCTTCTCATTACAAAAAATAAGACATTTTTTGCAATAAAAGTCATGCTGGTCATTGATTCACTACTATGTAGTTTAATAGATTTAAAAATATGTGGATAAAGTAATTACTAATCTGACTTCATGATTCATCAATTTTGGTTTTTGTCAAATATCTAAATAGACCTTCTCGCCTGCAATTTCTATGGTAGAAATCGTTTCATTTATTGATAGAATCAAAGATCGTATCAATATCTAATGAGGAATTTTAGCTTCCGGTAAGTTCATGTATCTTGCCTCATTTATTATTCTTACTTTTAGAACTTAATATATTTATGTTTATTGGTGTAAAACACACAAATTTTTCATAGAAGTATACATAGATTTATATTTTTTTAATATTGATAATTATAAATATTAAAAAATATCGAAAGGAGGTCGGTACATAGAGTTTTGTTGTTATTTTGATAATTATTAAAAAAGAAAGTCAATTATGTATATTTTTGAAGGCGAAATAATTCATCAATAATAACCAGAATGTTACGACAATAAATGGAGGTCGTTGAAAAATGAATTTTGATTTAACGAAAGAACAAGAGATGATACGTAAGTTAATTCGGGATTTTTCGGAAGCAGAAGTTGCTCCTGGAGCAGATGAACGAGATCGGACGGGAGCATTTCCTTATGAAATGTTTTCAAAATTAGCAGAGTTAGGAATCATGGGTCTTCCATTCCCAGAAAAATACGGGGGTGGTGATGCTGACGCAATCAGCTTTGCCATTGTCGTTGAAGAGTTAAGCCGTGTTTGTGCATCAGCAGGAATCACATATTCAGCTCATATTTCATTAGGGGGAGAACCTCTTAATTTGTTTGGTACCCATGAGCAAAAAGAGAGATACTTAACGCCAATTTGTACAGGAGAGTCATTTGGGGCATTTGGTTTGACTGAACCAAATGCAGGCTCCGATGCCGGGGGAACACAAACAACCGCAGTTCTTGATGGGGATGAGTGGGTCATTAATGGCTCAAAATGTTTTATTACTAATGCAAGCTATGCCAAACATCTTGCCGTTACGGCCGTAACAGATCGCTCAAAAGGAATTAATGGAATTAGCGCATTTATCGTTCCAACGAACGCACCAGGGTTTACTGTTATCAATAATTACGAAAAAATGGGTCTTCAATCTTCAAATACAACAGAATTAATCTTGGAAAATGTAAGGGTTCCCAAAGATAATTTGCTGGGAACAGAAGGAGAGGGTTTCAAGCAATTTTTAGCGACCCTTGATGGCGGAAGAATTGGAATCGGGGCAATGGCCGTTGGACTTGCACAGGGCGCTTATGAAAAATCACTTCAGTATGCAAAGGAAAGAAAACAGTTTGGAAAAAGTCTATCGAACTTCCAGGCAATCCAATTTAAATTGGCCGATATGGCAATGAATATTGAAATTGCCCGGAATATGGTTTACAAAGCAGCCTGGTTGAAGGAGCAAGGCCGAATCTTTAAAAAAGAGGCAGCATACGCAAAATTATTTGCCTCCGAAATATGCATGCGCGCATGTGATCAAGCGGTTCAAATTCATGGCGGTTATGGATATATGAAAGAATATCAAGTTGAGCGGTTTTTCCGTGATGCGAAGCTTCTGGAAATTGGGGAAGGAACATCTGAAGTTCAGCGTATGGTAATCGCAAAACAAATAGGATGCTAAATCCATTTTTGTAATGGCTTTCAAAAAATGATAAAGGAGTAACTCCATGGATATCAATGGAATTTCACAAGTAGTTGCAAACAGTAAACTTATGTTTCCTAATAAAGAAAAGGTACGCTCTACCTCCATTGGAAGCATAGAAGCTTTTCAAGAACTTCTTCGACAATCCCAAGAAGATCCTGCTGCCTTTTGGGATAGCGCAGCCCGTGACCTTGTGTGGTATGAACCTTGGAAAGAAACCATTAGTGGACAACTCCCTGATTTTCATTTTTTTGTCGACGGCATTAGCAACCCAAGTATCAATTTACTTGACCGGCATATAGTTAATGGAGCAGGTAACCGGACAGCTCTCATTTGGGAGGGGGAAAACGGAGACACAAAAATTTATACCTATAATATGCTTCTTGCGGAAGTGAATCGATTTGCGAATGTTCTTCGTTCATTTGGGGTGAAAAAAGGTGATTGTGTAGCTATTTTTCTTCCAAATCTGGCCGAAGCATTTATTGCCGTGTTAGCGTGTTTTCGTATTGGTGCTATTTACAACACTATTTTCTCAGGTTATTCCGAAAAGTCATTGAAAGACCGTCTCATCAGCTTTGGCCCAAAAGTAGTGGTAACTGCGGATGCAACAGAACGTCGGGGTAAAGCCATTCGATTAAAAGAAAAAGTTGATCAAGTTTTACCAATTATTCCATCTGTTGAAGCAGTCATTGTTGTCAACCGCTTAGGCTTAGCAGTTCAAATGAAAGAAGAGCGTGATTACTGGTGGCACGAGCTTACAAAAACAGCAAGCATCGTTTGTGAACCTGAGAGAATAGAAGCGAATGAGAGTGGGATTGTGTTCTATACAAGTGGTACGACAGGAAAACCTAAAGGTGTCGTTCATTCTGGAATGGCTTTTGTTATTCAAAATTACACATATGCCAAGTATCATATGGATCACCACAATGATGATGTTTTCTGGTGTACTGCTGATATTGGGTGGTTAACGATGCATATTTGGGGTATTACTGGTGCTTTAGCGAATGGTGTAACAACCGTTGTCTATGAGGGAGCAGTTGATTATCCAGAAAAGAATCGCTTTTATCAAATTATTGAAAAATATCGGGTGAATAAGTTATTTACCGCTCCAACTGCATTGAGAATGTTAAAAAGTATGGGAGAAAAACCATTAGAACAATTTGATTTATCTTGTCTTGATGTCATTTCTCTTGTGGGAGAACCTTTTGATATTGAAACATGGCATTGGACATATGAAGTTTTAGGAAAGAAAAAGGTATATATCAATAATACTTGGGGTCAAACGGAAACAGCGGGATCTCCTATCGCAGGAGCAGCCTGGCTGACGCCAATGAAACCTGGTTCCGCAGGGACTCAATTTTTAGGCGCAGTTTTTGATGTTGTTAATGAAGAAGGCAATCCAATTAAACCTGGTCAGTTAGGAAACTTAGTAATTAGAAAACCATTTCCTATGCTGTGCCGTACACTTTGGAAAGAACCGGAGCGATATTACGCATCCTATTTTAGCCAAGTAGAAGGAAGTTATTATGCCAGCGATCTTGCATTGATAGATGAAGATGGATATATATGGGTAGTTGGCCGTTCTGATGACGCACTCAATGTGGCAGGGCATCGGTTAAGTACGTTGGAAATGGAAAGTGCTGTACTTGAATGCGAAGGCGTTTTTGAATGCGCTGTCATTGGGATTCCTGATGAAATAAAAGGGGAAGTTCCTTTAGTATTTGCCCGTCTAGCTGATGGTTTTGAAGGTAACGAAGAGATGATAGAACGGATAAATAGGAGTATCATCCAACAAATTGGTAAGATTGCCAGTCCAAAAGCAATAATTATGACTAATATGTTACCGAAAACAGTAAGTGGAAAAATTATGCGGCGTTTATTAAAGGAAATTGTTGCAACAGGAAAGGTAGCTGGTGACATTACAGGACTTGAAGATCCATCAACTGTTGTAGAAATACAGAAGATCGTTGCTAGTAAATTATCAGCTATATAATGTTTTATTTGGGTCAGTCATTTGTTCATAAAATGCTCAGCAAATGCCTCGTTCCATCTAATCTTTCTCTTTGTAATCACTAGATTGGCAGTTAAAGATGAAGCTATAGATAGATGCACATATCTCTATAACATAAAAATTTAAGCTTCATGATGATACACAAAGATCTGATGAAATAAAAGATAGAAAGGGCGGAAAGTATGTTCAAAAAGGTTTTGATTGCTAATCGTGGTGAAATTGCTGTTCGGGTAATCCGGACATGCAAGGCCCTAGGGATTATTACAGTTGCTGTACATTCAGAAGCTGATGCGGACGCTCCCCATGTGAAAATGGCGAATGAGGCCTATTTAATTGGAGGTTCGCGTGTAGCAGAAAGTTATTTAAACATTGATGAAATTTTAGAAGTCGCCCGTTTAACAAAAGCAGAGGCTATTCACCCTGGATATGGTCTGCTTTCCGAAAATGCCGAATTTGCCCGGCGCTGTGGGAAGGAAGGGCTGATATTCATTGGACCTTCTCCAGAGGTTATCTCCAAAATGGGCAGCAAAATTGAATCACGAAAAGCAATGGAAGAAGCAGGAGTCCCTGTAGTTCCGGGGATTACCTACCCTCTTGCTGATGCAGAGGAAGCGGTAGAAGCGGCTGACCTTATTGGTTATCCTGTGATGCTAAAAGCTTCCGCTGGAGGAGGCGGAATCGGAATGCAGGTTGTCCATAGCGGGGATGAAATTCGCAAAGCGTTTGCGGGAAACCAAAAACGGGCTACTGATTTCTTTGGCGATGGTACCATGTACGTTGAAAAATTTGTGGAAAACCCTAGGCATATTGAAATTCAAATCCTGGCAGACGGATTTGGCAATACCGTTTATCTATGGGAACGTGAATGTTCGATCCAGCGTCGCCATCAAAAAGTCGTTGAGGAAGCTCCATCATCCTTTCTTTCTGAAACTACCCGCAGCAAAATGGGGGAGGCAGCAATAAAAGCAGCAAAATCAATTGGATATAAAAATGCAGGAACAATTGAGTTTTTAGTAGATGAAGAGCAAAATTTTTATTTTCTTGAAATGAACACCCGTTTGCAGGTGGAACATCCAGTTACAGAAGAAATTACAGGTTTGGACTTAGTGGAAAAACAATTGAAAATTGCAGGGGATGAAGCACTGGATTTTTCTCAGGAAGAGGTAAAACGTGAAGGTCATGCGATTGAAGTCAGAATCTACGCAGAAGATCCAAAAACATTTTTTCCTTCTCCAGGAAAAATCACCAAATTAGAATTGCCGAACGGACCTGGAATTCGACATGAATTAGCGGTTCATGATCAATCTACAGTTACTCCTTTTTATGATCCAATGATTGCGAAGCTCATTGTAAAAGGGAGTGATCGTGGCGATGCAATAAACCGTCTGCACGATGCATTAGCGGATTATCATATCGAAGGAATTAAAACGAATATACCAATGCTGAAAGAGGTCATTGCCCACCCCGCATTTCGTTCAGGTGATACGACAACGGACTTTGTTGGAAAGTATTTAAAAACTAAAAAAACAAATAACGCAAAATAGGGGAGGAATAATGATGAGTGAAATCGTAGCAAGCATGGCAGGAAATGTGTGGAAGGTACTTGTTAAAGTTGGAGATCAAGTAGAAGAAGGTCAGGATGTAGTGATTTTAGAATCAATGAAAATGGAAATTCCGATTGCAGCCGAATCTGATGGGATTGTTAAAGAAGTAAAAGTGAACGAGGGCGAATTTGTGAATGAAGGAGACATCATTGTAGAAGTTGAATAAGTCCTAAAATCATCGGAGGAAAGGTGATAAAGCAATGAAATGGCCCACAAATATAACCATTAAAGAGGTTGGTCCACGGGATGGATTACAAAACGAAAAGGGTTTTATTTCAACAGAGGATAAAATTGCCTTGATTAATCAATTGTCTGCTAGTGGACTAAAAGCGATTGAGATTACCTCCTTTGTCAATCCGAAATGGATTCCTGCCCTTTCAGATGCCACTGTAGTTGCCACAGGCATTACAAGAGTGCCAGATGTAACCTATACGGCTCTCGTTCCAAACCAAAAAGGTTTGGAGCGGGCGTTTGAAGCGAACGTTGATGAAGCAGCTATATTTATGTCAGCCAGCGAAACTCATAATCTAAAAAATATTAATAAATCGATTAGCGATACATTCCCTATCTTAAGAAATCTGGTCCAAAAAACCCTTGCAGCAGGGAAACCCAGCAGAGGTTATGTTTCTACTGTTTTTGGATGCCCATATGAAGGGCCTATTGATATAGATACGGTTATAAGAGTTTCGGAAACCTTATTTGAGATGGGGATTAACGAACTGTCACTTGGAGATACGATTGGTGTTGCGAATCCAAAGCAAGTCCAAGAGTTATTGGAAGTTTTCTTAAAAAGATTTCCGGCAGATAAATTAGCGATGCACTTTCATGATACAAGGGGAACAGCCTTAGCTAACGTCTTAGTATCGTTAGAAATGGGTATTACCACTTTTGATTCTTCCATTGGAGGATTAGGAGGCTGCCCTTATGCGCCTGGAGCATCAGGTAATGTGGCAACTGATGATTTACTTTATATGCTTCACGGAATGGGAATCCACACTGGGGTGGATCAGGAAAAGCTTTTATCTGCATCCCAATTTATTCAGAAGAAGATTGGGAGACCTTTACCTAGTAAAAGTCTTCAAGCTTCAACCTCCCAATAGACATTAATACCGTGTGAGGAAGGTGAAAATATGGATAAAACGATATTAGTTAACAGGCTGGAAAACGGAATCGTGATGATTACATTAAATCGCCCTGAAGCGGCCAATGCTTTATCTCTTCAAATGTTAGGAGAACTCCAAGAAGCGGTTCTATTATGTAAATATGACCGGACAATCCGTTGTGTAGTTATTACAGGAGCTGGAGAAAAGGCCTTTTGCGCGGGTGCTGATTTAAAAGAACGCACAGATATGGAACAGGTTCAGGTACGGAAGACGCTTTCCTTGATCCGTGGGAATATCAATGATTTAGAAGCATTACCGCAGCCAATTATTGCGGCTGTGAATGGTGTTGCGTTTGGTGGGGGAACAGAACTTGCACTGGCTTGTGATATCCGTATTGCCTCTGAAACAGCGAAGCTTGGTCTAACGGAAACCTCCCTGGGAATTATTCCAGGTGCAGGCGGGACGCAGCGTTTACCGAGATTAGTAGGAAAGGGACGGGCTAAGGAACTTATTTTTACAGCGAGACGTATTGATGCAGCAGAAGCATTAGAAATTGGGTTAGTAGAGTATACGGCATCTTCAAATCATTTGATTAAAAAAGCTTTGGAAATCGCAGGGCAAATTGCCCGCAATGGTCCAATTGCCGTCGCGCAAGCAAAATTCGCCATTGATAAAGGCTATGATGTTGATATGAACACCGGTCTTGCCATTGAGCAAAGTGCCTATGAAGTGACAATTCCATCGAAGGATCGTTTAGAAGGATTACAGGCCTTTAAGGAAAAAAGAACCCCCATATATGTTGGAGAATAAGAAAATCAGATTAATAGAGGAGGAAAGACAATGGATATGAAACCTCTACAACAAACACTTGAAGAAAGAGTAGAAAGAATTAAAAAGGGGGGCGCTCTTAAGTATCATGAAAAAAACACTGATCAAGGAAAACTTTTTGTTCGGGACCGTTTAAAACAGTTATTCGATCCTGGCTTTGAACTGGAGGATGCGCTATTTGCAAACTGTATGGCGGGGGAACTTCCTGCCGATGGTGTTGTGACAGGAATGGGGAAGATTAATGGCCAGGTTGTTTGTGTGATGGCTAATGATTCAACTATTAAAGCGGGTTCCTGGGGATCACGTACAGTTGAAAAAATCATTCGAATTCAAGAAACAGCTGAGAAACTTCGTGTACCATTAATTTATTTAGTAGATTCAGCTGGAGCGAGGATTACAAATCAGATAGAAATGTTTCCTGGACGTCGCGGGGCAGGGAGAATCTTTTACAATCAAGTGAAACTATCTGGAAAAATACCGCAAATTTGTCTTCTGTTTGGTCCATCTGCCGCAGGTGGGGCTTATATCCCGGCGTTTTGCGATATTGTTATCATGGTAGATAAAAATGCATCAATGTACCTTGGCTCACCACGGATGGCCGAAATGGTTATCGGGGAAAAAGTTACATTGGAAGAAATGGGCGGCGCTCGCATGCATTGTTCAGTATCAGGATGCGGTGATGTACTCGCTAAAAATGAAGAGGAAGCTATTTCCATTGCCCGCAATTATCTTTCTTACTTTCCGGCAAATTTTTCAGAAAAGCCGCCGGTTCATGAGGCAGCAGCACCAGAACAAATGAAGAAATCATTGGAAGAGCTGATTCCGGCAAATCAAAACTCTCCCTTTAATATGCATGATCTTATTAATGGAATTATTGATGAAGGTTCTTTCTTTGAGATTAAGAAACTATTTGCTACCGAGCTTATTACAGGTCTTGCCCGTATAGACGGAAAACCGGTCGGTATCATAGCCAATCAGCCTCGTGTAAAGGGTGGCGTGCTGTTCCATGATAGCGCTGACAAAGCTGCGAAATTTATTAATCTTTGCGATGCATACCATATTCCGTTATTGTTCCTAGTTGATGTGCCTGGATTTATGATTGGTACAAAGGTAGAACGGGCAGGAATCATTCGACATGGTGCAAAAATGATTTCTGCGATGGCGGAGGCAAGTGTGCCCAAGATCTCTGTTATTGTTCGAAAGGCTTATGGTGCAGGTTTATATGCCATGGCCGGCCCGGCGTTTGAACCAGATGCTTGTTTGGCTTTACCTTCCGCTTCGATTGCCGTGATGGGCCCAGAAGCAGCTGTCAATGCTGTGTATGCTAACAAAATTGCTGCATTACCTGAAGAAGAGAGGGCTGCATTTATCGCTGAAAAGCGCGAGGAATATAAAGAAGATATTGATATTTACCGGCTTGCTTCAGAAATGGTTATTGACGGAGTCATTCCAGCAAACTCACTGCGCGACGAGTTAACTAAACGCTTTGAAGCATACTCTTCGAAATATGTAATTTTTTCTGAGCGTAAACACCCAGTCTATCCAGTTTAATATCTGGTTTTATACGAGGAAGTTTGTTCTCTGAATAAAGGTAAAATAGGAGAATCTTTTGCGGAAGTGATTCATGATGAATCATTTTTTAAAAACTTTTTATCTAAAACATAAAAATGATCTAACTCTCTAACACTTAAAAGAGATAAATATCAATTGAGCTCCTAGACGTCTGTAAAAGTATATTTAATGGGAAAGAAAAAGCTCAAACTCGTTGTCATTCAACGTGTTTGAGCTTTCATTACTTTCTTGAAGATGTGTTATGTGAACTAAGAAATTATGATGTGTACAGGAAATATAGAATTAACTTTTTATATGTAGAAGTGTAAATTTGGATTATTAAATAAAGTGTGCACGTTAGTTTGATGGTCCAAGATTATAGATAAAATCAAGAGGTATTAACCCTAAATGCTGTGGACGAAACCGTAACAGAGCACCAGTTTAACGCTCCGTTTTTGGGTCAACCATTAACAATGAGGACAAAGAAAAAATGATCGCTAAACAGGCATTAGTCCCAAGACGATTAGTATGAACGCAATGGTCATTAAGATCCAACTAGGATGGAGACGGCGCATTACCCAAAGAGAAATGCTGGCAGCATACAGAAAAGAGCTGCCAGCAAGTAGGCCCGTCGCGAGCTTTACATTCTGCTCGAACCAGATTGCGGCGGCGATTAAGGTAAGCCCACTAAGTAACCAGTTGAGTGTGGTGAAATGCAGAAGCAACAGCACGAGCCTTTGTAATGGAGCAGATATCCGTTCATCCGCCACAAAAACCGCCTCGATCGGCCTGATTACCAGCCGTTGCATTAGCATTCCATGAATCACCGCCGTGCCGCCACCGATGGCCCCAGCGGCTGTCAATGCAATACTTTGCCAGTCCATATCCATACACCTCCAATGAATATTATTTATGATTAAAAAATATTGAGATCTTGCATACTTTCTGAATACATTGTAATTAAACATATTAGTCTATATAAAATAAACATATTATTATATTGTGTTAAAAAGTCCTCAGATTCTATTAATTCTAAGGACTTTTTGATTGCTAATTTCGATTATTATGTAAACTGGAAATATATATCGAGTGTACAAATAGAAAAAGAAATAATTTGTCTTGTATCAATACCAAAAAAGGTCCAGAATCTCCTAGTCCATCTGAAGAAGGAACTATGAATACAGGAAAAACCAGAAGCTAGACCCATTCCTAAGCCATATCAATATCTTTCAGAACAAACATAATGAAATAGACCTTGGATCTACAGCAAAAGAAGTAGCAGTTTGCTGAGTTGGTGTAAATGATGGTGGAGGGGCTGTTGGAGCCTGTTGTGGATTTAATGTAGGGGATCCTCCTGGTGGCCTAGGCGGCGTTGAAGGCATCTGAGGACCAAGAAACTGTTCATATGCATAGAAATCAGTATAATTGATGTCCATTTTATTCTCATCTCCCAAATCTTAATGATTAATATTATTAATCATTAAGATAATTTATCTATATTTCACTAATGTTATATCTCCTTTTATAGTAAAAGTATAAATAAATTATTTAGTTTAAAACTAAATAATTAGTATTGGAGATAAGAATATGACAGCTAAAGAAAAAAATACAATGTTATTACGCACAGAAGTTAATAAACTTTCTTCTTTTGCCTTATGGTTTGTGGGAATTGGGTTTACTTTTATTATTGCCTTAATGGGGTATGGATTGGCTAAAGTGCCTGGTTTTGATCACGTTGGGCAACTTGCCTGTGCTATTGTGATTGCTGTGATTTACCGTCAGATGTGGGGATATCCTGAAAGAATACGCTCAGGAATTGAATTTTCTTCAAAAAGATTATTACGTTTTGCTATTATTTTATTTGGTTTAAAGTTAAATATTGATGTAGTTATTCATCAGGGATTAGGTCTACTAGTTCGAGATGTAGGAACCATTGTTTTTTCAATTTTCTTAACGGTTTTAATTGCTAAATGGCTAAAGGCAGATGCTTCTTTATCTCTTCTTTTAGGAATTGGAACAGGTGTTTGTGGAGCAGCTGCTATCGCAGCCGTTTCTCCGATTTTGAAAGCAAAAGAAAAAGATACGGCCATAGGGGCCGGTATAATTGCTTTAGTAGGGACAATATTTGCTATTGGATATACACTTTTAAGACCTTATATCGGATTGACAGATGTTCAATATGGCATTTGGGCAGGTGTTGGACTACATGAAATTGCACATGTAGCTTTAGCCGCAGCTCCTGGTGGACCCGATGCTTTAGCAATGGGCCTATTAGCGAAATTAGGTCGGGTCTTCCTACTTGTTCCATTAAGTTTTATCTTAATGTATTGGATGAAACGTAGTGGAAAAGTTCAGGAAGATACAAAAATTGAATTTCCCTGGTTTTTAATAGGATTCATTATGATGAGTGTTTTTGGAAGCTATGTTATAGGAAAATACATTATTATATCTAAGAATATTATGAATGATATTTCAGGTCTGACAACTTTCATTTTAACTATGGCTATGGTGGGGTTAGGATTAAACGTAAGTTTAAAAGATCTTCGAACAAAAGCCTTTAAGCCACTGATTGCTATGTTTATCACCTCTATCTTACTATCGTTTCTTACATTCCTAATAATGTAGAGGTAAGAAACGATGTAATTAGGACTGAATAATGGTTCTTTTTGATGTTTTGTCTGGAATATATCTCCCATAAAACATCTTTTCAACACTCATCAATAAAAAAGTATTTCCTTCTGGAATACTTAAATTAAACAGCCTTCACTATAGATTATGAATTTTATTTTCAATAAATCAATGAAATGAAGATATAAGGAATTTTAAAGATTCATTTCACTTTTATTAGACACTAACTCTAATGCTGGAGTTCGATTTTACGAAGCTTATGCCTTAAGCAAATCTACTAATAAAGAAGTTTTCTTTATATTATATAAACAATTATCAGTTGAAGAGGATACGGAGGTTTATGAGGAGAATTAAAAGAAGCTATAGAAACAGTTAAGAGCAAATACAACTAAATATTGCTGGAACAATCCCTTTAAATAGAGTACCTCAATGACTAGATTATTTAGTTAAAGAAGTATATAAATAGAGATAGATATTTCATTAGAAGGGATTGAAATAGTATCGAATTACGACATTTAGAATATTTTTTAATGGTTAGTAAAGAATTACATTTTACAAAAGCAGCTGAAAAGTTAGGCATCTCACAACCCACTTTAAGTCATCAAATTAAAATGCTTGAACAAGAGGTAGGGTATTCACTTTTTAACCGGGTTGGCAAGAAAATTGAGCTTACTAAGGTAGGAGAAATTGTACAACGAGAAGCATTGAATATTCAAGGTTCTATACAAAGTATGTCCTCCCAAATTGCAGCATTTACGAAAGGAGAAATCGGGGAATTGAAAATTGCTGTGTTACCTGGGGAAATAACGGATTTAGTATCTACTTTATGTATTCAATTTAACCGTTTATATCCGAACATTAAGGTGTTTATTCAAACTACTGATCAGGTGGAAAAGGCTGTCCTAGAAAATCAAGCTGATTTTGGGATTGGTTTTCATCTTAATCAATATGATACGTTGCAAGTGACGAAGTTGTATGATGAAGAGTTTTATCTAATTAGTAATCAAAGTAATGGCGAGGAAATAGTTTCGTTTTCCTCTGTTTTAGATGGTCCTCTTATTTTATTTCCAAGTAGGCATCAATGTAGAAAAATACTTGATAAAACGAGCAATGAGGTTGGCAAGCAATTAGAGCCTATTGTTGAAACGTCTAGTATTGAATCTATTTTGAATCTAGTTCGAAATGGTATTGGTCGTAGTGTTGTTTCGCGTACATTATATGAATTTTATGACACAGAGGATATGGTTTTCCAACATATTGAAAATCCATCTTTGACTAGAGCCGTGTATCTCGTGATGAAAAAGAATTGTTTTGTTAATTATGCAGCTCGTAAATATATTCAGTTATTAGTACGAGAAATCGAAAAGCTTGGTTTTCACATAGGGACAGATTCGATTACTTCTTTACAAAATTCTATATCATAGTTTTTATCTATCATTATCATAGAATTAATTGCATAGAACAATGATAAATTTCTCTTTACAATCAAGATAGGTTCATAAAAATAGAACTATTAAATTGTAAAGGGGACTTTCAATTATGCTTCAAGAAGTAGCAGGTATTAAAATTCCAGATTCTCGCTTGGCGAAAGATGCAGCAGATATTTTACGTGAGCATGGGAACGATTTATTGTGGAATCATTCAAATCGTGTATTTTTATTTGGGGCAGTTAATGGAAAAAAAGCGAAGCAGAATTATGATATAGAGCTGCTCTATGTCAGTGCTTTATTCCATGATTTAGGCTTAACAAAAAAGTATAGTAGTCCCGATTTACGGTTTGAAGTAGACGGTGCAAATGCAGCAAGAAGTTTTTTGCAACAGTATCAAATTCCAGATGAGTCAATTCGTCTTGTATGGGATGCGATTGCATTGCATACGAAGAGCATAAAGAATCTGAAGTGGCCCTACTCTTTTCAGGTGTTGGTTTAGATGTGATGGGAGATGGCTTTGAACAATTTCCTGACGACTTGTGTGAAGAAATTATAAAATCCTTCCCACGTAACCATTTCAAAAAGGAAATTATTCCAGCTTTTTATGAGGGCTTTAAACATAAGCCAGAAACTACTTTTGGTAATATGAAAGAAGATGTTATTAAACATTTTAGACCGGAATATAAAAGTAAAAATTTCTGTCATTGTATTTTACATTCACCATGGTCAGAATAAAAAATAAAAGCCGTTGAAAGCATGGTTTTCAACGGCTTTTTACGTAAGATAGTCCTTGTTATAGTAACTAATCTTACTTAGGATATACTTTATTAATCAATAACTTAAGGTGGTGGTAATCGAATGAATTTCTATAAACTAGTGATAAACAATACAAAGTAGGAAGAGATTAGGGGATTCATGACTAACTGTGATGTACATACAATTTGACGTACTAAGTACATGAAAAATGCCTATATAAGTGATGGGGATGGAGATTGGTTTTATCATTTTACAGGTTATGCAACGAATGGAAAATTAACAGATACAGGTTTTAAAAAGCAGCACGAACAAATAATGCTTAATTTTGTTAGTGTAATGGATTTATGTTATTTGTTTTTAGAGGAGAAATTGAAGAAAGGTCACAATGAAGGAACAGTAGTCAATGTAGCTTCAACTGCAGCATTTCATCCGATACGCTATATGTCGATATGTGCAGTTACAAAATCATTTGTTTTAACTTTTACAGAAGGCCTACATAAAGAATTTAGTAAACCACTATACTTAAGATTGTCTTATATCTTATAAGTAAGGATGAGTATCCCAATTATCAAGTTCCAGCTGCAGAGAAAATTCGTAAAGAAGTAAATGTTGCAACTGGAGCAGTAGGATTGATTAAAACAGGTAGACAAGCAGAAGAAATTTTAAGAAACGATCGTGCAGACTTAGTATTTATTGGACGAGAAATCTTAAAAAATCCATTCTGGGCAAGTTCAGCTGCGGAAGAATTAGGTGCGGACATCGAAATTCCTGTTCAATATACACGCTATGGATCTCAATGGTTAACAAGCTAAACAATATAAAGAAAAAAGCGTGAACCTATTATCATTCAATAGGTTTACGCTTTTTTCTGCTGATAATTTAGCTTATGTAAACTAAAAATGAATAGAGGATAGTACAAAAAATAGTCTTTAAAGTCATCAATCTATGACCTATTTTCGAAAACTTACATTATAAATAGCTTTCTACACAAGACAATAATATAATGATAGGAAAAAAGGATGCATATCATGCCAATTAATTCTTTTGAAAATTATCCGATGAGCTGGAAGCCATCAATTGATAAAACTAGAAAACCCATTTATCAAGGACTTGCAAGTCAGTTACAACAAGACACCTTAAATGAAATTCTATTACCTGGAACAAAACTTCCTCCCCAACGAGAACTGGCTGATTATTTAGATTTAAATGTTAGTACCATTTCAAAAGCCTTTAAAGTGTGTGAGTTAAAGGGGTTGTTAAGTGCAACAGTAGGAAGTGGCACATTTGTATCATATGATGCAGTATCAAATGCGTATTTGCTCGAAGATACAAAGCCGAATCATTTAATTGAAATGGGAGCAACACTCCCAGATGATGCTTCTTACGAACCCTTACTACTCCAACTGAAAAGCATGTTACAAGAGACAGACTATGAGAAATGGTTTGGTTACGGTCGAGCAGGCGAAAGCCTTTGGCAAAAGGATGCAGCTGTAAAGCTGATTAGAAGAGGTGGATTTGAAACAACTGTTGATCACATTTTATTTGCAAAAGGTGGTCAAAATGCGATTGCGGCCACACTGGCAAGTCTTTGTCAGCCTGGAGATCGTATTGGTGTGGATCAGCATACTTATCCAGGTTTAAAAACGGTTGCAGCGATGCTTAATGTGCAAATCGTACCCATAAAATCAGGGAACAATGGAATGAGTCCACCTGCCTTTGAGTATGCTTGTAAAAATGACAATATTAAAGGTCTTTATCTAATCCCAGATTATCATAATCCAACAACTCGCTCCATGTCTATTGAGAATCGAAAAGCAATTGCAGCCATTTCTAAAAAATACAATCAGTTCATTATTGAAGATGCATCGTATCATCTCCTTAACGAAAAACCACTTCCAGCACTCGCATCATTTGCACCAGAACAGGTCATTTATATTGCGAGTCTATCAAAATCAATTGCACCAGGGTTACGGTTAGCCTACGTGACTGTACCAAATCAATACAAGGAGTCCCTTTCAAGGGCGCTTTATAATTTAAATATATCCGTTTCTCCATTATTAGCAGAATTGACAGCACGTATTATTGTATCTAATCAGTTTGAAATTCTAATTAAGAGTCATCAAGAACAAACTGTTAAGAGAAACCAAGTTGTGAATCGATATTTAGCAGACTATACATGTTTGGGTGTTGAAACAGGCATTTTCCGTTGGTTACTCTTACCTGGTAAAATCAAGGGAGCCGAATTCGAAAAGTTGGCTGCCAATCAGGGAGTTCAAGTATACGCAGCTGAACGTTTTGTAGTTGGAAATAGTTGTCCGGAACGGGCTGTGAGGGTTTCTGTCTGTGCACCAGAGACAATTGAAGAGCTTGAGAGAGGATTGGTTATCCTTGAACGTTTACTAAAAGCTATTACTTAATATTGTTCGCCATACAATTATTATATTGTATGGCTTTTTTGTGCGTGTTATGATGATTCAAATCCGATTAAAAGAAGATGGGAAATATATTAATTTCCTAGAAAGGTAGGTTAGGCTATGCTACAAACAGGTGATGTAAAAAAGTTAGACGCTCCGTCATCTCGATTACAAAGCTATATTCGTTCTCCTAAAAAACAACAACAATTATATAAGAGAACACTAATTGTTGTTGTTCTATCCCAAATTTTTGGAGGCGCAGGGCTCGCAGCAGGAATCACCGTAGGAGCACTCATAGCTCAAGATATGTTAGGTACAGATAGTGTAACAGGTATTCCAACTGCATTATTTACTTTAGGATCAGCAGGAGCTGCTCTACTTGTAGGACGACTTTCTCAGCGGTTTGGGCGTCGTTCTGGACTTGCCGGTGGTTTTTTGACTGGTGGTATTGGTGCCATTGGCGTCGTTATTTCAGCATTAACAAATAGCATTGGTCTTTTATTTGCTTCACTGCTGATTTACGGAGCTGGAACGGCTACAAACCTACAGGCACGTTACGCAGGAACAGACTTGGCAAATTCAACACAAAGAGCGAAGGCAATTAGTATGGCCATGGTTTCCACTACATTTGGTGCTGTTGCAAGTCCAAACCTTGTAGATGTGATGGGAGAGTTTGCTATATCCATTGGAGTACCTGCTTTAGCTGGACCATTTATATTAGCTGCAGTGGCTTATATACTTGCTGGTTTAGTTCTATTCATTTTCCTTCGCCCTGATCCACTCGTTGTTGCTAATGCAATATTAGAGGTTCAAAATACAACCGATAATACACCTTCAGAATTAAGTTCTCATTCGTTATCAACAAATAAAAAAGGTATTTTTGCTGGGTCTGCAGTTATGGTCCTTACTCAATTCGTTATGATTGCCATTATGACGATGACACCCATACATATGGGACACCATGGCCATGGACTGAATGAGGTAGGGCTTGTCATCAGCTTTCACGTAGCTGCTATGTATCTTCCCTCTTTAGTAACTGGTTTTCTTGTTGATAAGATTGGACGTACTACTATGGCCATTGCTTCAGGAATTACACTATTAGCTTCGGGGCTTCTAGCTGCTATGGGACCTGCTGATTCAATGGGGGTACTCATTACAGCGCTGGTATTACTAGGATTGGGTTGGAACTTTGGGTTAATTAGTGGCACAGCAATCATTGTGGACGCAACTTCATCTTCTACACGAGCTAAAACGCAAGGTTCTGTAGATGTTTTAGTGGCTTTATCAGGAGCATTAGGAGGAGGCGTGTCTGGAATGGTAGTAGCCCATTCTAGTTATGCAGCTCTTTCCATTATTGGTGCTATTCTTTCATTAGTACTTATTCCGGCTATTATTTGGGCAACTCATAATAAATAATATTAATGATTAAATTTCTAACACAGGCTCACTCATTTTTATTTTATTCTTATCTATTCTACACTCCTTCCTAATTTCAATCTCATTATTTATAATGAGAATAACAATTTTAATTAATTAGGTGATAAGATGAAAAATAAAGTAGAAGTTTTAATGCACCCAGTAAGAATGAAGATTTGTCAAGCCTTAATGAGGAATAAGGAAAATGGATTGACACCATTAGAAATGGTAGAAGTTATTGAGGATGTTCCTAGGGCAACTCTATATAGACATATACAGGTTATGGTTGATTCAGGAATCTTACGTGTTATCAAAGAGAAGAAAGTAAAATCTGTTTCTGAGAAATATTACGCTTTAAATGAAGAAGAAGCATTACTTAACGGAGAAGAGTGGAAAAAAGCCACTGGCAAAGAGAAATTAGACTATGTTTCTTACTACCAAGTATTGCTTATGACACAATACCAAAATTATCTTAAGAAATTGGAAGAACAGAATAGACAGGAGGATGGTGCTACTTTTTCTCTAGTAGAATTGAAAATAGATGAGGAACACTTTATTAATTTTCAAAACGAGTTAAATACCTTAATGAACAAATATTATGATATGGCGCTTAATAAGAACACAAAAGATACTCCAGTTCGTACCATTGCCCTTACTATTATTCCGGATGCCTAAATATATTAATTTTATACAGATATTAGAGGGTTCTCATCATACAAAAAGTCATTATTTAAATAATGACTTTTTGTATGATCTCTATTTCTATTTATACTTTTCTATGTAAATTAAAACTTCCTCTACATTAAATAACTGTTCATAAAACACCATGTCCGTAAAAGTATACTTTTGCGGACTGCATTATCGAAAAATCCCTCAGCATGAAAATGAAAAGTTTTTTGATATATATAAAGCAGTAGGAAACCAATACTTCCTACTGTTTCGCGTATTATAGAGTTGATACTTTACTACCTCTTTTTGGGAATTTAATTGCCTTATTCTCACTAACGAATGTTGAACCTAAAAGAAGTAATCCACCTAGCATCTGAATAATGGTCATTTGTTCTCGCAGAATGATTGCAGAAATCAATATAGCTACAAACGGATCTACATAACTTAACATAGCAATACTTTGTCCTTTTAACTTTTCCATACCGGAGAAAAACAACCAAAATCCAATGCCAGTGTTTACAATTCCTAAAATGATTATAAAAGGAACGGATGATTTAGATACTCCAAAGATACCGAGTCCCTCTGTAAAAAACACATATGGCAAGAGCAGTAATGCTGTTATTACAAGTTGGATGATTGTAATCTCTAACCTGCCCATATGGCGAATAAGTTTATTTAGTAACATTAAGGCAGCATAAAATGCAGCTGCAACTAATCCAAAAAAGATTCCAAGTAGATCATCTATTCCAGATGCACTGACTTCGTTGCCAACAATAAACAACATCCCTACTATTGCCACACCAATACAAACTATTTTTTTGATAGGTAATGATTCCTTAAGAATGAATGGTGAAAGGACCATCACAAACACAGGTGCAAAATAATACCCAAGTGTTGCATTAGTAAGTGTTGTATGTTCGTACGATTGATAGAGGAAAATCCAATTTCCTCCTAATGCAATACCGGAAAAAAATAAGATATAAGCATTAGCTTTTACTAATTTCCATGGAATGGTTTTCTTCATCATAAAAAATACGAACACTAAAAATAGGCAACCAATTGAACTACTTAGTAAAGCTGTTTCACTCGAAGACAAATCAATGTATCTTACAATTAAACCCATTGTACCGAAAATAACCATAGATAAAATAAACTGTATTTTATATTTCACTTCCTTCACCTACACAATCTACAGGTAAGTTGATTAAAAGATCTTAGATTATTTTGCTCCATTTCATTTATCAGCGTAGAAGTTCCAACTTTTATGGCTATTCTATTTTTATATAGACTCATATCACACCTCTATAACCGATACCTCATGGTTTGTATAAGGTAAAAAATCATTCATAATTTGCTCTGTTCGTACCTTCATATATCCGGTTGTTGTTCCATCACTGCACCCATACCATTCTTCACTCGTCACATCTTTATCGAAAACAACTTGCACATCATGATTTTTATCAAGTAGTGTACTAAAAATAGTGGCTGCCCCTATTTTTGTTCCTAACATTTCTTTCATCAAGTCCTCAGGAGCAAATGAAACTCTAGCTATATTTAAAGCACTACTGAAGTCTTTTGAGCGAAATGGTTTATCTCCTTTAGTGATAAATAGATAGAAGGAACTTTGCTGTCGATTACATAAGAACAATGTTTTAACCATTTTCATGTTTAACTTTTTATTAATAAGCGTACAGTCATCCATTGTAATGGCTTCATCTGTATCAACCCGTTGAAAAGGAATGTTTAATTGCTGTAAAGCAAGATACGTACTTTGTTGTAAAGGTGTGGAACACTTTCTTGGAGCGATGGTCTCAATTTCGCTAATAAAAAACATATTTTTTCATTCCTTTGTTTTGTATATTTAATAAATGTAGATTATCATGGAAAATAGCATTACAAAAGCGAATATTTATCATACTGTGCATGACAAAAACAGATGCAAAGGTTGTGATCCTATGGACATGAATATACAAAAATATATTGCTTTTGTTAAAACAGTTGAATTGGGAAGTTTCACAAAGGCAGCAAAGTATTTAAATTACTCTCAATCTGGCATAAGTCGGATGATTAACGATTTAGAAAAAGAATGGGGAGTCATACTACTTGAACGCGGTCGATCTGGTTTGCGATTAACTTCGGATGGCTTGAATTTATTTCCAGCTGCTAAAAGACTATTTGAAGAGTATCGAAACTTACAACACCAGATAGAAGAAATTAACGGATTACAGTCGGGCGTGGTTCGAATTGGAACTTTCTCTAGCGTAGCAACGCATTGGCTTCCAAGAATAATAAAATATTTCAAAATTGATTATCCCAATATTGATTTTGAATTACTTTTAGGTGATTACCACGAGATAGAAAAGTGGATTATAGAAGGGCGTGTAGATTTTGGTTTTTTACGACTTCCTACGCTTCCAGAATTGGAAACAACATTTATAGAACAAGATAATCTAGTTGTTGTATTGCCTGAAAGCCATCCTCTTGCAGATTTTGAAAAGATTCCAATTGCTGAACTTTCTGAGTCATCTTTTATCTTGTTGGAAAAAGAAGGGAATTCTGATGTGGCTAAATTGTTCAAAAAGTGGAATATTTGTCCTAAGATTAATTTTACGACATGGGATGACTATGCCATTATGGCTATGGTAGAGAGTGGTTTAGGTATTAGTATTTTACCGCAATTAATTTTACAACGCATTCCTTACGACGTTATCACAAAAGAATTGGAAGTACCTGCTTACCGAAAAATTGGGTTGGCATACAGGGAAAACCAAACTTTATCTCTTGCTAGCAAACAATTTTTAAATTACTTAGAGTATAGATAAAATACTCTTTCCTTTCATAAAAGGATGTATAAGAAAAGGAAAGACACTTAACAGGAAATACATGTGATATGCAAATCTGGTTTACATAAACATGTTCGAGGGAGCGAAAAGAGTGCAAACCCGTTGGGTAACAACGGGTTTGCACTCCTTATATATATAAGAAAGGATTGTTGTGATAATATTACATATCATACGCATTATAGATTTGAGGCAATAGGAGCAGTTTAGTATGTAAATTTCAAAGGTGGTAATGGTTAATGGCTAAATTTTCCAAACCGAAAGCTTTCTTCTTAAAAGGCGGCTCAAAAGCTGTTTTGCTATTACATTCTTTCACTAGCAATACAGTTGATGTAAAAAAATTAGCTAGGTTTTTAAATAGTGAAAATTATACATGCTTTGCCCCTTTATATGAGGGTCATGGTCAGTCGGCTGAACATTTAATCCTTACAAATTCAAGGGATTGGTGGGAAAGCGTAAAAAATGGTTACAATTTTTTAAAGAATGAGGGCTATCAAAATATCGCTGTGATTGGTGTGTCATTAGGGGGGATTTTGGCTTTAAATGTAGGGCAAAAAATGAATGTTACTGGGATAGTCACAATGTCTGTTCCATATAAGAAAGATGTATATTCATTAAAAAAACGTGTATTAAATTATGCATTAACTTATAAGCAATTAGAAGGAAAAGAAAAGCAACAAATATCTCGTGAATTAGATGAATTAGAAACATCTTCATTTAGTAGTCTATTACAATTTAAAGAATATATTGATTTGACTATGAAAGGATTGTTAAGAATTGAGAAGCCTATACGTATATTATATGGAGAGTTAGATGAACCATTATATAAAGAAAGTGCTCATTATATATATATAAATGTATCTACACACCATAGAAGTGTAAAAGGTTATTCCAATTCAAAACATTTGATGACATTAGGTCCAGATAAAGAAGAGATTCATCATGATATCCTATCATTCTTAGAAAGTTTAGAATGGTGAGATCCTAAATGTAAAAGAAAAATAATCGACTATATAGTAGCTTGATTATTTCCCAAATTAATATTTATCAACGTTATTTTTCGAAGACTAACCTTACACCGAATATTAACAATACTGTGCCCATAATGCCTTCCATAGCTCTATTAACACGCTCTCTTTTTAAGAACATTCTTAGCTGTCGTATGAGTACGATATAGAGTAAGTACCAAATACCTGTAAGTGCTGTAAACCTATTCACTTGAAGTGAAATATGCTTTATTAATATCTATAACACCTTTTGATCGAGATTGATAAATAAGAACTAAAATTGCTAATACTAGCAAAGAGTGTAAGTTACCCTACACTCTTTTTGTATTATTAAGCTTTCTACACCTGTTTATCCTTATTTTTTCAATATAACCCGTGCCAAATAGAACACCAGATACAATAAATGCAAATCCAATTAATTGTGAAGTTGTAATTGTTTCGTTTAAAAAAAGAGCAGAAAATACAAGGCCAAAAAATGGAACAAAGTTGTTAAATATGGCTGTTTGTCCTGCACCTATCTTCTGAATAGCTGCATTAAAAACTATATATCCCACTCCTGTTGCCACTATCCCTGATACGATAAATAAAAAGTAAGTAAATAAAGATGCTGAAGTCATTTCACTGACTCCTTCGGGTTCGGTTATAAAACTAATAATTAACAAACCAATTGAGCCAGCTAGGTACATTATTGTTGTTACCTGTTTTGAATCGAGTGTTGCTGTTGCCTTTTTTACGAAAATAAAACTAATGGCTTGGACAACCATGGCAATAAATAAAATTAAGTCTCCTTGAGATAATTGCATATTACTAAATGAACCGCCCTGAATAAAGAAGACGCCAGTTAATGCTAGAATAAAACCAATCATTCGCAATTTTGTTAATTGTTCACCTAAAAAGAGAACAGCAAGTATTGCTGTTGTGAGTGGAACTAATGCAAGAATTAAAGAAGCATTCGAAGCATCACTCATTGTTAAACCTATTGCTATAAGCAAGTGATGTAGAATGACACCAAATAACATCCCAAGTAATGTATAGATCCATTCCTTTTTTGATAAACGGCGAAATGATTTTCCCAGAACGATTATGATTAATGCTGTAATCCCAGCCATCATAATTCGAAATGCTGTCATTGTTTGAGGAGGTAAGTCCTCCACCAATACTTTAATTATAACAAGATTAAGTCCCCAAACAGCCGTAACAAAAAATACTAAACCGTAAGTTAGTAATAACCGTTTTTGATTCACAAGTTACTCCTCCATTTTTTCTTTTCTCTGTGAATTAGATTATTCAATCACCTTAATCCATTTTCTATCCCATCCCCTTCCAAGTGTCATGCTTTGTTCAACTATAAGTGCTATATTACTTCAACGCATGTATAACACTCAACACACTTCTATAACACTTAACCTCTGTGTTTTCATCTATGGAACATTCTGTATTAAGACTTACTTATTAGTGTTTTGTGCTTATATAAGAATAGAATGATTAAATTTCATTCAAGTGTTAAAATAACTTTATTAACATCTACTATATGAAATCAAACTATAACACCAACTACATGTATAACACTCAGGAGGATTTATGGTACAAATTGATATTCAAAGAAATAGAGGAGAATCACTATCTAGACAAATATATCAATCCATTGTTGATCGAATCCGTTCAGGGCTTTTGGAAGAAGGATCGAAGTTGCCTTCTGTACGCAGCCTTTCCAAACAACTGGAAGTAAGTTTGGTTACAGCTGTCAAGGCGTACAAACAATTAGAACAAGATGGTTTTGCTACTTCTATCCAAGGAAAAGGTACTTTTGTAAAAGTGAAAATGAACGAGACGAGGCTAGAAAAAGAAGAAATTCCTTCATATGATTGGCAATTATCGCTTCAAGACTATTTACCTAGATCCCAGTTTGCTCGTTATCATATTGCTCCTCAAAAAGTTCACCTTTCATCTTCCATGATAGATCCCAAACTTCTTCCAAATAGATATTTCGAACATGAGGTTCAACAGGTTCTTTCAGATAACCCAGAGTTATTGTCTATATACGGAAATGTTCAAGGTGATAGTCAACTAAGGAGCGAAATGTCTACGTATTTAAAAAGATCAGGGGTTATTTCTACACCAGAAAATATCCTAGTTACAAGTGGTCTTCAACAAAGTATAGATCTTATTGCCCGTACATTTGTTGGACCTGGGGATGTGGTGGTAATGGAAGCACCTACCTATCCGGGGGCAATTGATATTTTTCGTGGAAGAGGTGCCACCATACTCACGGTGCCTGTTGATAAAGATGGTATGAGAATAGATATACTCCAAAATGTATGTGAAAAACATAAACCTAAAGTTATCTTTACGATTCCTACGTTTCATAATCCAACAGGTGTTGTTATGTCTCTAAAACGACGTAAGCAATTACTTGATATAGCCAGGAGCATCCATTGTATTATTGTGGAGGACGATCCGTGCAGTGAGATTTATTTTGAAAAAAAACCACCTGTTCCCCTTAAAAGTATGGATCAGTTCGGTAATGTGATTTATTTAAGAGGATTAAGTAAAACGATTGCACCAAGTTGTAGAATAGGAATATTAACAGCTTCTGGCTCCATTTTCAACCGTTTATTAGCTGCAAAGGCGAATGCTGATTTAGGAAGTCCTTTACTCACACAAAAGGCAATTCTTCCCTTGATTAACTCTAAAAGAATGATAGACCACTCAGAGAAGTTGCGGACTGCCCTAAAAATCCGAAGAGATTTAGCTCTCGATTTACTTACAAATCTTTCTCCTGAGGGTGTATCTTGGACAATACCAGAGGGAGGATTAAATTTATGGATTAGTCTGCCTTCTTGGATTGATAGTCACCTTCTTTTATCAGAAGCAAAAAAACAACAGATTACATTTTTACCGGGATCAGCATGTTATCCAGTAGGGCAAGAAAATAATCATTTGCGGATTAGTTACTCTTATATAAATGAGGAGCTATTAACTTATGGAATTACAACATTATGTAATATCTTTCATGCTACGATTTCATCCCAAAAAATAAGTGAAAATAGACCGAATTTTTAAATTGAGTTATTCCTTGAAAAATAAAACAGATTGTGAGAAAGAAGAGAGGAATAATCTAAAACTATTACAGAACAAGATGCAAATGACCTCAAAGGTGTGAAATAACTTTTTCAGGTGTTATAGAAAGGTGTTGAGTGTTATATATATGACGAACTAATATAAAACATATAGTTCAACATAATATGACACTTGTAAGAAAATTGGCCAATACAACTCTACTACTGTTTGATGGGGGGAAGATCGTCACTAAAGAAGAAACTTAAGCTAACATTCATAAATAACCTTGTTAAATAAGATGGAATAGAAAAGATTACACGAAAAATATTTAAATTATTCTCAACATTATTAAAAATTTTAAAATTTTCTAGAAGTGAAAACGTTAAAATCTCGGAAAAATGGAGCCATAATAAAGAAGGGAAGATACAGCAAATGGAAAAGACGAAAACAGAGTGGGAGAACCTGGGGTTTACTTATAGAAAGACAGACAAACGATATATTGCTAATTTCAAAGATGGAAAATGGAATGAGGGAATCTTAACAGAGGATCATACTATTGTTTTAAACGAATGTGCGGGTGTACTTCAGTATGCCCAGACTTGCTTTGAAGGGATGAAAGCATATACCACACAAGACGGAAAAATTGTTATTTTTCGACCTGAACTAAATGCCCAGCGTTTAGAAGATTCTGCAAAGAGAATACATATGGCTCCATTTCCAAAAGGTCGGTTTGTGGATGCCGTTATACAGACGGTAAAAGCGAATGTTGCATATGTACCACCTTATGGATCTGGTGGTTCATTATATATTCGTCCTTATCTGTTTGGAACTAACCCAGTTATTGGAGTTAAACCTGCTGAAGAATTCCAATTCAGAATATTTACTACACCGGTTGGTCCCTATTTTAAAGGTGGAGCAAAAGCCCTTACCCTTTGTGTTAGTGATTTTGACCGTGCTGCTCCTAATGGAACAGGGAATGCTAAGTTAGGCCTTAACTATGCTATGAGTCTTCATGGTCTCGTAACAGCAAATGAAAATGGATTTGATGAAAATATGTATTTGGATTCTGCAACTAGGACGAAAGTAGAAGAAACAGGTGGGGCCAATTTTATATTTGTTACAAAGGACAATAAACTCGTTACACCAAAATCAGAGACCATTCTTCCTTCTATTACCCGTCGTTCCCTAATGTTAATTGCGAAGGAATATCTTGGACTTGAAGTAGAGGAAAGAGAAGTATACTTTGAGGAAGTAAAAGATTTTGCCGAATGTGGTTTGTGTGGAACAGCAGCCGTTATTTCACCGGTAGGTAAAATAAATGATCATGGAAACGAAATATGCTTTCCAAACAGTAGGACAGGGATGGGGCCAATAACTAAGAAGTTATATGATACACTTACCGGAATCCAATTAGGTCGCATTAAAGCTCCTGAAGGTTGGATTAAGGTGATTGAATAATCAACAAAAATATTTTTAATAGCATTTTCAACTTTTCTAAATACCTTATTTACTAAGATAGAAGGAAAGGGCTGACCAATATTTGCAATGGTTAGCCCTTCTTTATTATGCTATTTCTTTTCTTCTTTTTAATTTGAATAGATGTTAGTAGGATACCAAGACACACCCATATAGCTCCTATAATTATATTTCTAGTAATCCCTATTGTATTAAATACCATTTTATCAAAAAAATGATTAATGTTCAGTATGTATACTTTATACAGTTTTAATTTACATAAAATATGGTCCAGTAGAAAAAAAGCGCAAACCTGTTTAATAATAATGAGGTGGCGCTTTTTTTCTATTATGAATGAGCACAATACTCGTATCCATTAATTACCTTTATACTCCATAAAGAGCAAACACGAACAGGTGGTTCGTAAAATGAACGTCCATAAAAGTGTACTTTTACGAATACCTTATTTTTATAAAAACATACATGTTTTAATGTCCATTTAAGTTCTAAAATAAATCCTGAACATTCATTAAAGTTTATATACTTTAATGAGCGTTTTTTAAAAGAATAATAGGGGGGCAGTACAAAAGTATAATAATGAAGAGATTAATGTTTTAATTGTTGACTTGCCAATTGATTTTCCACAATTGAAATACTTACTGAGAAGTTGTTTTATAAAACATAAATGAAGTAGGAAAAGATTTAACTAAAAGAAGATTTTTTATGAACAGCTATTAAAAGCTTACAAACAAACAACTTTCATTCTTTCGAAGCGGTAAAACAAAAGATATTCAATTTTGTATTGAGATGCTAAAAAAAATTAAGGGAACTCATCGTGCTACATGAAAAAGATATTTTAAAAGAGGATTAACGACAGCTTCCCTGAAGAATACATGTGTGGTGTAGAAGGGGAAGGGGACAAGAAATAAATATATATTTGATCTTTTTTATATGTGGGACACTTTAGGAGTAATAAATCGGTGAGAGGGCTAAGTGGCGGGTAGTTCAAGGAATAGTACTAATTAAAATATAATAAGACAAAGCATGCTTTCATACTTCATGAATCTGCTTTGTCTTATTCACTATGTAATTGTAAGATCTTTAAAGATTATTTTTTATAGAAAATATCGAATTTCTCCCATATTTCTTCAAGAGATTCTAATTTATTTTGGAACTTTTCTTCTCTTTCTCTCCCTACTGATATAATAAGAGCATTTATCAAACTAAGGGGTGCCACAAATGAATCGATAAAAGTAGGCATCTGACTTGATGCTGTTAATGGCATGTCTGCGTATGGGATAAGAGGTGATAAAAGATTATCTGTTATTGCTATAGTAGAAGCTTCTCTTTCTTTTGCGTACTCTAGAACTTGTATTGTGCTTTTCGTATATCTCGCAAAGCTAATGCCAATAACTACATCATCCTTATTCAAATCATACAAACGCTCTGACATTGTTTCTATTGAGTGTATCAGCTCAACTTTATCTAAGAGAAATTGAAAGTAGTATTGTAAAAATACGCCTAAGGCTGTAGCACTTCGATTTGCTACAATATACACTCTTTTAGCCTGGATAAGCCTGTCTACTGCTTGCTTAAACATACCAACGTCCAATTTCTCAAAAGTTGATTTTATGTTTGAGATATCATCTAAAAAGATATCATATATTCCTTGGTCTTCATCATTGTAAACCTCTTTAGAAATTTTTAATCTATCGGTTGTTGTTAACTGTTGTTGCGCAGAATTTTGCATATATTGTTGTAACTCTGGATAACCAGAACAACCTAAAAAAGTAGCAAACCGTACAACAGTGGCATGGCTAACTTTTGTGATTTTTGCTAATTTATCTGCTGTTAAAAAAGGAACTGTATTAGGGTTTTCTAAAATATATTTAGCTATTTTCATATTTGCCTTACTCATACTAGGCATCTGCTCTGCGATATGTATATATATATTTTCCATATGCTTAGATAATCTCCTTATTTTGTTAACGTTATAAACTATATTAAGACTTTAGTTTGAAGGGTATAGTTATGATTATAAACTAAAAATACTCATCTTATATAGATTGTATATCATTCCAAATGCGTAGCAAACCTGTATAAGGAATAAGGTGAATTCAAGATTTTAAAATATTATCTTCAGGAGCTAATTCTTCTCTTATTTTAAAGGGGAGTCATATTTCAGGATTACCTTATAGTATATATCCTTTAAGTTTTTCTAAACCGTGTTGGTAACAATCTGTTTACTTATTCTAATATTTCTTAATAAAAAAGAGACTATTGTACTCATTGAATAGAAAAGTAGAGCTATAACAGG
>NZ_JALAMS010000050.1:0-12058 GCF_026790145.1 Priestia endophytica
AAAAGATAAATGCAAAATTCGAGCCTTTAATTATCCTTTGTTTTGTTCGCTTCTTTCTCTAATAAACTAATGCTCAAAACAGCTTTATAAAGCACGAAGAAAAGTATTAAATCTATAACAAATTAATGGATCAGTAAACCCTTCAAAATCCTCATTAGTTAATCCTTATCAAAATTTGTACCATAGGACTTCTTAATACTTTTTTGAGAATCCGTCTCCCAAAATTTCTCGTTTTCCAATTCGTAATCTTCATGTTCTTTGGGTTCACGATATATGTAGCACAATTTTTTATCATCAGGATCTTCTAACATTTTTTTGTAATCTATAACAAAATATATTGGTCCTGAAGATATACAACCTGCAAAAATTGTGGCATTTAAGCTTGGTTTATTTACTGAAACTAACTCCTCATCTGTCTCACCTTTATTATTAATTAACTTAAGAACAATAGTGGATGAATGTGAATATTCTCCGAATTCTACATTAAAGGTGTATCCCTTAGTAAGAAGTTCAATTTTAAATTGCTCATCTTCATTTAGTGAATCAAAAATTTCATTAATCTTTTCAAAGTTGTCAGCATAGAAGGTTTCCCACGCCTCAAATGCCTCGACTTCTGCTTTTTCTAGAGTATCCATTAAATCATTATATACAACATCTAAAGGATGCCCCTTCTTCTCCACAGGTTTAAAACTTTCATAGAAGAAACCAGCTATTAATTCAAGGGCCTCGTTGGTAACTACTAATACTTCATGGAAATCAAGTAATTTATCCATCCCAAAATGTGTTACCTTATTCCTTATATTCCCCATTAACTCCAAAGTTTTATATTGATTCTTTGATAACTCAAATATAATACTTAACCTTTTAATACATTCAATGTAGTCTATTGTAAGAATATTAACTTGATCGGAAATTAATTACATACCAATCAAGAGGTATATCTTTTTCAGTTTCTCACCTGTGATGTAAAAGCTTCAATAATGTTTCATTAGACAAGTCTCTATAAATTAAAAGTTCATTTTCACTGCTTAATAATTTTTTGCTAAACAATTCTAAAGCATTGTGAAAGCTGATTACTGCCATTTTTAAATAACCACGATTCCACAAACTGTATTTATCTTCTAAGTCTAAATATTTATTATAGAATTCAAGTCCAAACTTCAAAGAATCCACACCATTATCTAACAATTCTAGTCTCATAAAACTCCTCCGTTTAATTAATGGATAAATATATACCGTTAAAACATTAAAACTTAATTTTTTTTAATAAGATGACATTATTTCTAGTCTATTACCCCTTATAAAAATACAAATTTAACCATTAATAGAAAAATATATCATAAAACTTAATTTTTTTGTGAAATTATTAAGATTAATAAACTAAATCTTTTACAGAAACAATACAAATTAATCTATCTATATTTTCTAATAGTATGTAGCAAAAGTAAACCAACATCTACACAACAAAAAAGTCGATCTGTCCTACATTAAGCAGGGCATCGACTTTTTTGTTGTTCAAAGAAATGATTCATTCGTTCCCTATCAGATAGGGCCTCTTTACCTTCCATAATAATGAGGATATTCCGATTCTTTAAGGTTAAAATAAATGAAATGAATTTTGGTAATTGGTTAACTTCGCACGTTCTTCCATTCATAACTAAGTAAATCTTGCTTTTAACCGTTTGACATAGCTGGTAAAGCTCTAAAGTCTTCTCTAATGTAAACGATGGGAGGAACACTTTAGAGGATACAATATGTTTCATTTCATCATTCCCTCTTTCTTGGTTCATTCCTATTCTCATATTCTAATTAAATTATAAAGGCTTTTGTAAGCGTTATCGATAATGTTGATATATAAATTTACATCAAAACCATTCAAAAAGTTACTTTAGGACCATTTCCACCTTCATTCATTTTCTTCCTTCGTTTAAAGCAATTGTTGTTTCATCATAATCCAATAAAATAAAATCCAAAATTCCTTAGCATAGGAACTTTCGGCTTTATTCATAAGGATCTTTTCTTTCGCTCGATTGGCAACAGACTGATCGACTGACTTGTTTATATGTACCTTCACGATGTTTGTATCATTATTGTTGTTTGTACTGGGGTTCTTCTTGTTCAATTTATTGAACCCGTGGAGAGAGACTATCTACAATCACTTGTGTTTATTGAACTGCTTGTTGATTATTAGTACCAAGCGCAAAAGTCTCGAAACTAGCTTATACGCTTTTTAATCTAGCTAAAGTTTTTTTTACATCATTATTACGGTCATGATGGATTCCTCCTTGGTTTTATTATATGCAGCTATGTTGAGTAGAAAATAGAACAAAGCCTCTAGAAAACTTACTTATAAAGTTCGCAAAGCCTGATAAAATTATTCCCTTAGAGGGTAAAAAAAGCACTTGATGAGGTCCTCTCATTATGTTGAATTTTTCTTGTTAACTTACATTTATTATATGGCATTATAAAATTTTCAACTGTGGAAAAAATATAAACAGGTTTTTTGTTAGAAAACCATTAATTCAATAAAAATGCATATAAGACAAGATATCAAGAAGTTCATTTTCCAACAAATATAAGCAGGTGAGTAACATGTATGTAAAGGTTTTGACTTTTAATATACACCACGGAAGAGGGAAAGATAAAAAACTGGATTTGCAGCGAATTAGTAATGTCATAAGAAAAACAGATGCGGATATTATTGGCCTAAATGAGGTAGACAAACACTTTTCAGAACGAAGTGATTTTATCGATCAAGCCCTTTTTCTTGCACAAGACTTAAATATGGAGTATGTATATGGCCCCGCTGTTTCAATTGAAAAACCAGGAGAAAAGAACAAACGTCAATTCGGAAATGCATTATTTACCCGTTTTCCCATTGTTAAATCTCAAAACCATCCTTTTGATTTTTTACCGAGAATAATGGAAGACCGGGCATTACTGGAAGTTAAATTGAAAATAGATAAGCAGGAAGTAACCATACTTGTTGTGCATTTAAGTCTTACACCTTTTCTTCGTCAAAAAGAATCAGCATTTATCCTTAAAAAGATTAAAGATAACATTACCCCATCTATTGTTATGGGAGATTGGAATATGAGTCCCGTTTCCAAAACAAGGAGAAAGGTCACTCAATATTTAAAGGATGTATGGGTTGAAAATAACCTTAAAAATAAAGGCGGAAACACATTTCCATCTGACCATCCTATAAGAAGATTAGACTATATTTTTGTTTCGAAGGAATTTGAAGTAATAGACTCTGAAGTTATCACGATAGACAAGAAAGCTTCCGATCATTTGCCCTTTATGACAACCATAAAATTAACTAGCGAATAATATTTGGCATATAGCTCTCCAATACTCATCTTGTCTGTACTATTCCTTTTATTCTTTATATGTAAGAAAAGCGCAAGCGCCTTGTTTAGCCCCGACAAGCATAAGACGTTCATGGATCGAAGGTGTTCTTTATCTTCTATTCATGAGTGGCTTATAACCTCGAGAAGATAGGCACTGGAGCTAGACACAAAAACTAAGTTCAAGAACTTATACTTTCTTATATTGTTAAAAAGGACTGTTAACGATTATGTTAACAGTCCTAGCTTGCAGGTAGAGATTCATGATTATTATATGATATTGACAATTGATGCAAAGTAATTTCAGGACGGCTTCCAATCCGGATATTTATCCCAGTTTGGCCCAATCCCTCATTTATATAAAAAGGTTTTCCGTCGTGAACATGCATTCCTTTTATCATGTTCATTTTTACAAGTTTCCCCATTTTCATAAGATGATACGCTTTCGGGTAACAAATTTGTCCACCATGGAAATGTCCTGCCATTAAATAGTCAAAATGATAATTTTTCATATTAAGGACGATATTGGGGTCATGAGTTATCACTAAGTTGGTCCCATTTGTGATGTTTGCAAATGAAGCCTCCAAATCACTCCGCCCTGTACTGCAATCATCAATGCCGATGATATTTACCGTTCTTCCTTCAACTGAAATCACCTTATTTTCATTTTGCATTACTTTACAGCCATGCACTTCTAGGATCTCTTTTAAATTATTCAAGTCATCTTTACGTAAAACATAATCATGGTTACCAAACACAGCATACATTCCATATTTTACATCTAATTGATTTAAAACCTTCAAATATGGAATAAGCTTAGGAATTGTACGTTTTCGGTCGAGGAAATCTCCTGTAAGGGCAATTAAGTCAATTGTTTCATCCTTTAACTTTTCGTGAAGCTCATCGGGGGTAATGGAAATGTTTTCGAGGTGCATATCGGAAAGCTGCAGTATATTTAATACGGATTCTTGTTTATCTGTTTGGTTTATTTCAATTCGATTGATTATGATGTCCTTTGTATTCTTATATGCTCTATTAAATAGATAAAAAAGGACACCGAGTAAAGCTATAAACAATAAAATCATTAACTTCTTCACTCCTCTCACTCTCAATACAATTATACATGAAAAACCTTCTCTTTCTTTCGGTAATTGATGGAACTAGAGACATGGTTCTTTTTACCTTGTCCATTTTATGAATATGAAAAAAAAAAGAAAGAAAAATAAGAAAGAAAATCATTAATGAATTTGGAGAGAAGAAATGGAACCACTTACTGCAAATAAAACGATCTTGTTCTTACCATTCTTACAAATCCCTTCAGGTCATCATCATGTTGCAAAAGCATTATCGGAAGGGGTACAAAAAAATCAACCACATATAAATTGTGAAAGTGTAGATATTCTATCATACAGCTATGGGAAAATAGAATTCCTTGTATCAAAAATTTACCTTAAATGGATTCATACATTCCCTGAGTTATATAGTTTAATTTACCGAAGTACCGTTTATAAAAATGTTAAAAACAACAAACGCTATCGACTTTTTGAATTGCTTTTCTTAACATTTATAAAAAAATTATTGAAGGAGAAAAAGCCTGATTTTATTGTTTGCACTCATGCTCTACCATCCTATATACTCAGTTATTTAAAGGAAAAGGAAGAGTTAACAATACCGGTTATCAACGTATATACCGATTATTTTATTCATCAACTTTGGGGAACTCAGCATATTGATTATCATTTTGTTACTTCCCTCGATATGAAAGAATTTCTAAAGCAAAAAGGAATAAAAGATGAACAGATTTTTGTTACAGGCATCCCGGTTCATAATAAAATTAACAAACAAAAAGAACCTTTAACAGAGCGAGAAGCTTCTTCTGCATTGAAAATATTAATATCAGGAGGAAATCTCGGTGCCGGAACGATAGAAGAGTTAGTAAAAAAAATAAGTACTAATAGTAAAACTCATTTTTATGTATTATGCGGTACAAATAGGAAATTATATAAAAAGCTTAATGGACTGCCTAACGACAACATAACACCCTTAACGTATATCACATCCAAAGAAAAAATGAATGAGCTCTATGATCACATAGACGCAATTGTTACGAAACCTGGCGGGGTTACAGTAAGCGAGTGCCTGTATAAACGAAAACCTATTTTTATCTATCATGCACTGCCGGGGCAAGAAGAAATCAATATGAAGACGCTTGAAAAACTAGGGGTAATTTTTCAATTAAAAGGTTGGAAAGAAGAAAGATCATTAGAGGATCAAATATATTCATTTTTTAAGGACCACAAACAACTTCAAAATAATCAAAACCGTATTGCAAAATACCATCAGCATCTTATTACAAAAGAGCCCGCACAAATTATTGAGGAATTAATGACTGACCATAATTAGGAGGAAAAGACGTCATGATTGCTAGGAATTGAACTACCCCACTTAGCAAGCTTGAAGTGGGGCTTATATTCGTAAAGAATATAAGCCCCTTCCGATAAAACTATACAGTAAAGAATGATTCTTAAATAAATTCCAAACAGCATTACCCAGGGAACAGGAGAAAGACCTGGAAAATTTGTCAATAGGAGTGACAAAAGTGATTAAAGGAAAAAATAACATGATTCATTTATTTTTACTATTGTTTGTTACTGCAGTTTTCATATGGTCAATGATCAAACCAGTAGGGAGATATTTGACGTGGGCATTGGAAGTCAGTCCTGCCGTGGTCGGGCTGATTATTGTAATTGCAACTTACAATAAATTTCGTCTCACTACCCTTTCCTATACTATTATTGCAATTCTAGCCATCCTTATGTTCGTCGGCGGTCATTACACCTACTCAAAGGTTCCCTTATTTAATTGGATAAAAGATGTTTTCAATTTAAAACGAAATCACTACGATCGATTTGGACATTTGCTAAAAGGTTTGTTTGCAATTGTAATAAGAGAAATATTATTACGGAAAACGCAAATAACCAAAGGCCCTTGGTTATTTGCCATTATTACAAGTATTTCGCTTGCAATCGCTTCCTTGTACGAAATCATTGAATGGCTAGTTTCTAAAATAACAAAAGGAGGAAAAGCAGCTAAAGACTTTTTAGGCACGCAAGGCGATATTTGGGATACACAGTGGGATATGTCGTTTGCTTTAGTTGGTTCGATTCTTGCATTACTCATCCTTTCAAAACTACATAACAGGCTGCTAAAAAAAGAATTACTAAAAGATTGAACCACGTTTTGTATAGGTTATTAAACAATAAGTTGAAATAAGGGTTTTTAGCTGAATTGTTGGTTTGAAACAAAGTCGTACCGTTTTAAAGAAAGTTATACTGTTTGTAAAAAAGTTGCATTCCCCCTTTTGAAAAAGTCATCTAAAGGGGGTTTTTATAATGAAAAGAAAAGGAATCTCTGAATTGAAAAGTGGATTAAGGAACTGTTGGGTGACAACAGTTGGCGATACCTCCAGTAGAGTTGTTCCATTAAAGGGCCATTTATTTAATTGAGTAAGGCTTATTGAGCTAACTGAGGAGTTTTGATTTATTATTTCTTTTCTTTAGGGCTGGAAGATTTACTTTGTTCCAACACTCATATGGAATAGTATTTTGTATTGGATGCAAAATATTGTAGAGAATAGCGTTTATTTAAATAGTAAAGGCGAGGGATGTATACGGTTCGTACTTTTGTGGTGACAAACGATTGCGAGAATGACTGTATAGAATCCTTTTGGAAAAAAGTACCTAAAGAGGTGTAAAGATGCTGCTAAAACAATTTACTCCATCCACAAAAAGGTTTATTATATATGCCTTTTGTATGTTGATTTTTTCAATTTTTATCTTTTGGAAATTTGCAGATGAGCTTGTAGAGGAGGAATTACACACTTTTGATATAACGATCATTGATTGGGTACAGTCCTTTATATCCGATAAATTAACCAGAATCCTTGAAACATTAACTTTCTTAGGTTCTGCAAAAGCAGTAATAGCCATTTCGGTTCTTACCATTATCTTAATGTTGTTCAATAAAAAATGGTGGGAAACCTTATTTTTCGTAGTGGCAGTATCAGGTTCTTCTCTTTTTAACTTATTGCTTAAGTTTATTTTTCAAAGAACAAGACCTTCCATCCATCCACTTATAACAGAAACCGGTTATAGTTTCCCAAGTGGTCATTCTATGGTTTCATTTGTACTTTACGGAATGATAACTTATTTCCTAGTTCTCTTTTATGTAAAGAGGTTCGTCAAAATCATAACTATCCTTTTCTTCTCTCTTCTTGTGTTACTCATTGGCGTTAGTAGAATATATCTTGGTGTTCATTATCCGAGTGATGTTCTGGCTGGTTTCGCAGTAGGCGGGACATGGTTAATTATTTGTTTAATTGTTTTAAAAATAATTTTAGAAAATAGACAAGGAAATATGGAATAACATTATACAAATAGTTTTTGGGCCGATTAATTTTACAAATCATAATCTGTGGTGGAGCAGAGCCTCATAATGGAGATTTATGAGATGTTTTCTTATCTAATTTCTCATACTTTCGTTCTTCCGGAATACAATTAGGTGCTTCAAAGGAATAAGGGTCACAGAAATGATCAAACTTTTTTATAAAAGAATACTTTAATTAAATATATGAAAAGCTTGTTTTGATCAATCTTTTTTCAAAACAAGCTTTTTCTTTTTGTTCGTTTATCAAGGTTATTAATGTCAATTTGATAAAACTTTATTTTAAACCAACATGAATACACACGAATCTTAAAAATCAACATTGGTCTTTAACAGAGCCATTTGTTAAAGAACGAAAAAGTTTTTTCCACACTATTTCTTTCCTTCAGGATTGATGACAGTTTCACTCATTCAAAATATGTAAAATCCATTCTTTTACATCAACCATTCTCAAGTGTTTCGGTTCGAGTTCTGTTCCGGTTACAATCATAGGAAAGTATGTGTCTTGTTTATGCAACGATCCATGGCTTGCTCCCCCTACATGTTTCGGAGATCCTTCTCCGATGAATTCAAAGCCAGGTTTCGTATTAACTACGAGGAAGTTACCTGTATGTGAATAGAAAGAACTGTAAAGGCGTGCAAGTGCATCTGGATAATCCCCATATACGATAGAATGACCGTTTTTTATCGTAATATCTAAAATTTGAGTATTCCCCTCTATTTTCCAACTTTGGCCATATTGATCACTAAATTCCCCAGTCTGTTGGAAAGAAAATACTCCTCTCTTATCTCCTGATAAAACTTTTACTGTATTCCCTTCCTTCCAGGCAGTGATGTCAATACGCTTTTCCTTTTGAAGCTGTTTAGCAATAAACTCGTGTTTAATCGATTCATCTAGAATATAGATAAAAGACATTCGTTCATTCAATCCGAGTACAATTTGATCCTGCTTCTGAATTGGTTTGCTAATCTTATGAATTTGATAGTCTTTTAACACTTTTCTTAAATCAACTAAGGCTCTTTCCTTATCGTTTACAATTGAAGTTTGGCCACTATCCCCCATTACAATCCACACGTTATCCTTTAACGCTTTTTCCCAAGTCGCATATTGATTAAAGAGGGTCTGTAGCCGTTTATCAGCCTCTTCAATCCCCTTCGTTTCATTCACACCTTTTTTATGAACTTTTTTATCGTTATCCGAAAAATAAACCAATGAAAAGGATGGGACTCTATCTTGTTCGATTAAATATTTTAATTCTTCCGTTGCATATTTATCATTAAAACCGAACCCTTGCCAGAAGTTTGTATACCTATTCTTCGGATTTAATTTAGATAAAATGCCATAAGAAAAATAAGAAGGTGCTTTAACAGAATCATTTTTATTCAAAAAGTGAAATACTTTTAATAACTTTGGAACATGCAGTATTTGTGTTTTGTTTCCGCGAAAAACGAGTGTATTGATTGAAGCTGATTGTAATCCCTTTTCATCTATTTCCTCATGAATCGTTTTAACCTGATCACTTAAGTGCTGTTCATTTAAATGAAACATGCTCTCTTCAAAGACTTGTTTCGCTCCTAATTTCAAAATTTCTCTCTTGTCACTCCCATAACTAATAAAACGTTTTTTATGTTCATCGTACCAAACGAGTGCAGGTACTTTATGTTTATCAGCATACGTTCCGGTTAAAAGTGTGCTATCAATTGTAACTGACATCGTCGGGTAGCTACTTACCATGCTTGGATAATAGCGTCCATTATTGATTAAAAATTGTAAAGCAGGTGCTTCTCCTTCCTTTAGAGCGGATTGAAGTGGCTTATCCATGAGAGAGTCTATTATGATAAGAATGACCTTTTTGGAAGGAGAAACATGCGGCAAATCAAATTGATGATTTGACTCTCCCAGCTTCCGTTGTAAATTGAAATAAATAATAACAAATAATAAAATTAAAATAACGATTATACTAATAATATATTCCAAAATTTTACTCCTTGTATTATTTTTATAGAACTCCATGGATATATCGTGTCTAATTCTTTCAAATTTATTCTTAAATGCTGCTAATTTTCAAGGTAGATACATTTATCCCACACTTAACGGGCAGTAAAACCACCCAAGAACAATTCTTCTCTGGGTGGTTTAGACGATTTTCGCTGTTTTCTCTTTTTTATCTGAGCTCGACAAAAGCGTTAGAGTGTGACACGTAATTCTGGGTGACTTTCTATGTGAATGTTCAATTCCGTCTTTCTCTACCACTTATGAAAGGTTCACTTTATGTGAAATCCGTACTTCGTTAATAAACTTCCCTTTGACATAAATAAATACTTGGGAGAAGGGGTTTTTCGATTTTTAGGAGGCCGTTTTGGTGTTGAAAGCAGATAAATTGGATAGAGGGCCAGTTGTTTGAACCATTTATACGTACGGCTCGAAATAGTGTAAGGTTCAAACCCTAAACGTTCGCAGCCTTTATTTAGCATCGTAATCCCGATAATTCCTTTAATTTCCTTCTCATTTTCATGCTGTTGAATATATAACGCAAGATGAGGCAATGATTCTTTTACTTTTTTATAAAGGATCATTGTTTTCCTTAGATCATTATCAAACCATTGCAGTTCTTTTAATAAGCGAACATTGTGCAAATGGATTTTAATAAGAACGTCGTTTTTTTTAATTATCGTTCCATCTGAAAGAGTGACTTCACGACCTTTATAGCGCGTTAGTCTTACCCGAAAAATAGTTGCATTTTCTCTCGTTTGTTCAATGTAGTGTAAACGAGTGCATAAATAATACAACGGGTCAAGTGTACTCCATGCTGATATAAAGAACAATCTCATTCGCATTGTTTTTTCTCCTTGTAAGTATCGTTAAAAAGGTCAAAAAGATACCTTTTTGAACCTTCTCAAAATATTGCTGTACAATGGAGGGGCTTTCTTTGGATTCTTTGTGATCCTATTTATCCTCTTAAAATAGGAGTGACTTTATCAATGACTTCTTGTAACTTTTCACTATTTTTGCTATACATATGCTTAGCTTCCTTTACTTCTGTTCCAAGGGCAAATAGTTCTAAATCCGCCTGGCATTTTTTCAATGTTGAAAGCATTAACGGCTTTTCTTGAGGAGGTGGGACTTGAAGTTTATCATCAAAAAGGTCAATCGTTAACTGTCCATAAGAATCCACTTGCCCCAGAAAGACATTTTCAATCGTAACCCCTTGTTTTTCCAATTCGGTTTTCAACCAACGCCGACTTCGTCCCACCGTAGACAGTGGCTCATCTAATATTACGCCATCCATAATGACAGTCTGGGGTTCCTTGATGGGGGCAACCTTTATGTTTACATCTTTCGCGGTTACAGGCTGGTTTTCTTTCTTTAGCAATACGCTCAAATCACCAGTCGGCTCTAGTACCGCAAATTCAACATCTGCTGCCTGAAAGACATTCTTCTTCCGAAGCAATTCCAACAATTCATCGGTTGTATATTTTTCCTTTTTTAAATTATCTTCCATGACCTTTCCATCTTTAATAAAAACCGTTGCCTTTCCTTCTATAAAATCACGAAAACCTTTACTTTTTAAGGAAAGCAAACCGGCGAGAAAAGGGATGGCTGCAAAGATAACAATGCCAAGTATCCCATTAAAAATGTTCCGTTCCAGTCCCATGCTTACTTCTGCTCCTATGCCACCAATGGTGATTCCTGTAACATATTCGAAAAAAGAAAGTTGAGACAGTTGTTTTTTTCCTAACCCTTTAGTAATCAAAAACAGAACAATCAAAAAGATTAATGACCTTACGACTACATCTAACCAATCAGGCATTTCTTAACACCTCTCATAAAGGAATGTTGATTTCAAAAGCCTTTGTACTGAAATTCTTCTCGTTCTAATTCTCCCACACGTTTTTTTAAATCTGTTACCACTTCATGCACGACCATCATCGAATCATGCAACGTACGTTTCGATTCATGGTCCTCCGTTCTTAATGCTAAACTGGATAAACTAGCTTCTATCCCTTTAAGGTTAGCCAAACATTGTTTCACTTCTGATGCGATTGTCATCTTCTATTCTCCTTATCCTTTTGGTTTAAAAAGTATAGCGCCAATCATTCCGAAAATAATGGCAGCTGAAATCCCCGCACTTGTCACTTCAAACATCCCCGAAATGACACCCACTAACCCATGTTTTTCGGCTTCTTGCATAGCTCCGTGTACAAGAGAATTGCCGAAACTTGTAATCGGAACTGTAGCTCCTGCTCCTGCAAAATCGATAAAA
>NZ_JALAMS010000051.1:0-37925 GCF_026790145.1 Priestia endophytica
GGGTTTGTCTACGGTCTGAAACGAGCCTTGTAAAAGGCTCGTTTCTTATAAGGTGCTTCTCCACTCCTCAAGCACTTCTTGACCTGCTCTACGCTCCAAGGCATTTCTTGCCCAGGTAACACCGTCTGCAATAGAAGATTCATAGCCAAAGAAATAGAGACGAAGAGCTGTATTTAGCACAACTTGATTATAAGCATAAAGATCACTCTTTTCTCCTCTTAGGACGCTCTCTATTGTTTCAACTTGATTTTGTAATGAACGTTTTTTCACAAACTCTTCTTCAGGAAGATAAAGATCATACTCATTTGGACTTACAATAAAAGAAGACTCGTGTCCATCTTGGATTTGAAAAACAAAGCTATTACGATGAACAGCTAAATCATCTGATCCTTCTATCCCTTGCACAACAACTGCTTTTTTCACATCTAGTGTTTTAAAAACAGGCAAAATTTTATTAATAGCTGTTCGATGAAAAGCTCCCAGCACAATATTTGGGGCATGAGCTAAGTTCAGCATTTTTTCAACTGTATTGAATGTTGTGCGAATTCCCATTTCCTTACGAATTGAACGTAGACGCTTGAGTGGAGGTGATAGCTTTTCTGTATGATAAAAGCCAATCTTAACTTTTTCTAATGATGTTGCAATTTCATCGACACTTTCCTCTGTCTTAATGCCTAACTCTGTTAAAACCTCTTTAATGGTTGTTCCATATTTTGGAGGAAGTGAATCACTGCTATGTAAACAAACAGGCATCCCTCTTGAAGCTAACAATATATTTGCTGGGATTGTCGCAAAAAACGAATTTCGCCCTGCATATGGACTTGAATAGTCTACAAGTTTCTCTCTTATATTTTCATCCACTTTGATTTGCTCGCTATTTTCTCTATACACTTTCACAAACGCATCTAGTTCTTCTGGTGTTTCTGTCTTAATACGCTGACCTGTCAAAAAGGTAGCAATCTGCACATCTGTTGCCTCACCAGTTGCCATCACGCGCGCCGCTTTCTCTGCCTCTTCAAAAGGCAAGTCTTTTGCTCCACGCTGTCCTCTTGCTACTTCTTTGATCCACTGTTGCATAAAACCCTCTCCTTTATTTCTATCTATTATAACAATATCTGAAATATCGAAATTTTTCCATAAGAAAAGAAGCTATAGTATAGCTTCTTTTCTCTTACTTATTAGAAAATCCTTTTTTCTCAATATATTCTTTCATATACGTTCTTTTTGGTGTATGAAGCATATTAGCCATTTGAGCTGTCCATGTATCTTCACGTTTTCCACCTGTACGCTCTTTATAATAAGATGATGTCACTTCATTGTAAGCTTTAAGCTCTTTTATATATTTTTCTTCATCTTGTTCATAGCGGTCTTCATGATAAATGTGTGCTTTTGGTAGGCGTGGTTTTTGACTTGATTCATGCGCTGGATATCCAACGGTTAGGCCAAAAAGTGGAATAACGCGTTTCGGGATGTCTAGTACTTCTTCAACGCCTTCTAAATTGTTTCGAATGCCGCCAATATAGCATGTACCAAGCCCCATTGATTCAGCCGCAATTACAAGGTTTTGGGCTGCAAGAGCTACATCAATAAGAGAAACCATAAATGTTTCTGTGCTTTCTAACGAATCTGTCACCTTCACTTCTTCCATAGTACTGAGTATCTCATGACGATGTAAATCTGCACAAAAAACAAAAAGATGGCCATTCTCTTCTACATAAGGCTGATTTCCTGCAAGCTCAGCAAGTTTTTTCTTTTTAGCAGGGTCCTTTACTCCAATAATAGAATAAGCTTGGATAAAACTAGAAGTTGAAGCTGCTTGAGCACTTTGAACTAAAGCATCAATTTGTTCGTCTGATAATGGCGTGTTCTTATACTTTCGTATAGAACGGTGATTTAATATTGCTTCGATTGTTTTATTCATTTCTTTTACTCTTCCTCTCTTCTTTGTTGTTACTATCTTAGCATAGATAAACTTCTCCCCTTTAATACAATGCTCAAGCTATATTTTTTATAATTTTGTTAGCGGGCGCTTCATAAAAAATAAAATCGGCAAACCAATTCGTTTACAAATGGTGAAATAGTGCAGAAGCGTAAGCAGAAGTGTTTCTGCATTCATTGCTAAAATAACGCCACTTACTCCCCATTCTCGCTGAGAAGCAAGGAGAAAAATAAGCGAAAAGGAAATAACATGAACCCATATCGTATGATACAAGGCATCTTTCATAAGTCCTAACCCAATTAAATAAGCTCTCATTGGAATTACAAAGAAATGAAGTAAAAAACACGGCCAAAGCGCTCTTAAATAGAAAGCAGCTTCACTTGAATGAAAAAAGAGATTTGTAATAGGTTCAGCAAAAATGTTCATAATGAGAATCGCGGGAATTCCGTATAAAAACGTAATTCGTAAACTTTGCTGTAATAGCGAGCTTAGCTTATCACGGTCACCTGCAGCTTGCGCTTGAGAAACAGCTGGTATTAAGGCTACAAGAAGAGAATGAGCGATAAAAGCTGGAAAGAACCCAATCGTCATAGCAACTCCTGCAAGCATACCGTAATGGCCTGTTGCAATGGAAGACGTCATTCCGCTTAACATCAAACTTTTCTTAATTAAAAACGGCTGAATGGCTCCAGCTGATGCGGAGAAAAGATGCAATCCTGTTGTTGGCAGAGAAACGGACAAAAGTCTTTTTCTTACTTCTTTTCCCGTATACGAAAATCGATAACCTCTTGAAATTACGTTTGTTTGCATTACATATGTAATCAAGAAGTAAGTAAATACAACTGCTTCACTTGCTACAAGAGCACAAATGGCCACAAGGAGAGCTGTGCCATGATCTCCAAAATGAAATGATCTAAATACTAAGAAAAGAAGAGTAAGCTGAATGGATTTTCTAACAAAATTCGAAACAGCAATAGCGCTCATATTATCAACACCCATAAAATAGCCGCGTAAAATCGACGAATAAGAAACAATGGGGATAAATATAAGCACAACCCAACCGATGTACGGATGATAATGGTTAAAAAATGGAATAAAGGTAATCACAATAAACCAAACAAACATAACAGAAGCAATAATTCCTGTTGCAAACCATGTTGCATGCTTCATCATGTTGCGATGCTCTTTTTGGTTATGTTCTGCCAGAAACTTCGAAATCGAAATTGGAAGCTCTATCGTTGCAATTGTGACAACTAAAAAAACGATAGGCAACACAGACATGTACATCCCCATTCCTTCTTTACCGAGCTCACGTGCTAGAACCATATTTGTTAAAAACTCAATAAGTTCGCCTAAAAAAGCGGCCAAAGTTAGAATTAACGCTGACTTTAAAAAACTATTCATTATCCGTTCCCCTTTATTTAGGATCTCTAGCAAGTGAACAATAGAGCATCCACTACGAGACGTTTTGACAACGTTGCTTATCTGAACTTGTCCTTATCCTATGTATATAGGGAACCCCTCTCTTTCATGCGTAGAAATTCATATGTAATAGTTGTATTGGATAAAAAAAAGCGTGATAGGAACTGAGCCCTCCTATCACGCTACTTGTCTATTTTTATTTTGCTTTTACCGTAACTTCAATATTTCCTCGCGTTGCTTTTGAATATGGACAAACTCCGTGAGCTTTCTCTAAAAGCTCCTGTACTTTGTCACGTTCAACACCTTCAACATGTCCAACTAATTCAACTTCCAGTTTGAATCCACCGTCTTCAGGGTCTTTCCCAATTGAGACGTGCGACGTAATTTCTGTACTCTCTACTTTGATTCGTTCTTTGTTTAAAACAAGCTGTAGCGCACTTTCAAAGCAAGCGGCATAACCTGCTGCAAAAAGTTGTTCTGGATTTGTGCCGTCTCCACTTTTTCCACCTAAGCCTTTTGGAGATGTAATGTTTAAATCAAGTGTGCCGTCTGAGGTTGTAACATGCCCTTCTCGTCCACCTCGTGAAGTAGCTTCTGCAACGTATAATGCTTCCATTTCATTTCACTCCTTAACTATTTTATGTAGTAACTCTACTGTTACTATAACCGCTTTCTATGATTTCAAACCTTGGCTTTTTATAAAACTCTCTCTTTTAGCCCGTACAAATCCTCTTTAAATATCATAGAATACAAAAAAAGAAAGGAGCGTATGTATGACTTTTTCATCACACGTAACAATTCAAAACGTTTCCAGCGGCGCTATTATTAATTTTGGGAACTGTGCTCGGATTGCTCCAACTATTATTAATCGAGAAATAGCTGGTGCTGGAGAAGACAACGCGGCTCCAGCAGACGTTCTTTTAGATATCCAAGAAAGCCTACCTGTTCCAACACCGTCTATTGATTAAATTTACAACGTTTCTGAAACATCTTGCTTGCTTAAACGTACTTTGTTGCGAACCGCGTAGAAAATAGCGGCGGCCCACCCAATAAACAAGACGATATAAAATCCTAGAATCTTATCTCCTCCAACATTAAAAGATGACAGAAGCGTGTTGGTATTTGTCAGAATAATAAATCCGCCAATAAAAACACCAAGCAAGTACGATGGTAAGATTTTAATAAGCCACGCAGCTAAAGGAGCAGCTAGTACTCCGCCAATAACAAAAGCAATAATTAACAACCAGTTTAAGCTTTCAGTTCCTAAAAAAAGCAAGAAACCAGCTGAAGCTGCCACTGTTGTAGCAAACTCACTTGTATCAACTGTTCCAATGACTCTTCGCGGAACAGCTTCTTTGCGTGCTAGAAGAACAGGTGTATTAATAGGCCCCCATCCTCCTCCACCAATCGCATCAAAGAACCCTGCAATAGATCCTAAAACAATGTAAAACGGCGTTTTTAGTTCCTTTGCCCCTTTATTAGCCTGTGATGGATTCCATTTAAATAAAAAGCGAAATAAGATGTAAAAACCAAGTGCTGTTAAGAAAATCGATACAAAAGGCTTCATAACGTCTCCAGGCAGGCTGCTTAAAAACGCGGCTCCAATAAAAGCGCTAATTGCGCCTGGAATCATTAATTTCCACAATACCTTTTTATCCACATTTCCAAATTTGTAATGTGAAACACCTGAAGCTGCCGTTGTTGCGATTTCAGATAAATGAATGGAAGCTGAAGCAACAGCAGGCGCAATTCCAAATGTTAATAAAAGAGATGAAGATGTTGCCCCGTATCCCATTCCGAGTGAACCATCAATTAATTGAGCAAAAAAACCAACAATTGCAAAGATAAATAGCTTTCTCATTTTTTCTCTCCTTTTTTGACAAAAAAGGCCCTTCGAAATGATGCATATCATTTCAAAGGACCTTTGGTTTTCCAATCAGTCTCATCATATTCAGTAAGATTATATATACTATATATCCCACAATCCTCATTTGTCAACTTGGTTTTAAAGATTTTAATAAAAAAACTGCAGATAAGAAGCTCTGCAGCTTTTTATTTCTTGTTCCCCCATGTATCTTCAAAGATTAATCCATCAAGTTCTCTTCTTTTTTCCCATTTTGCTTCTTCTAAAATGGGAGAAGACGGATAATCTTCTGTATATCCAATGGATAAAAGGGCAACTGGATCGACATGTGGAGGAATAGATAAAATATCTCTCACATCATTTTTTTTATAAAAGCTTACCCATCCAAGTGCAAGACCTTCTACACAAGATGCGAGCCACATATTTTGTATAGCACATGCCGTTGATAAAATATCTGTTTCCGGAATTGAATTTCTCCCTAAAACATGCGAACCTCCTCTTGTTGGATCACATGTTACGCATATTGTTACAGGAGCTTCCTTAATTCCTTCTACTTTTAATTCTAAAAACTGATTTGCTTTCTCTCCTTCATAATGGATAGAAAGTGCTTTTCTTTCTTTTTCTGCTGCCCATGCTAGCTTTTTCTTAAGATCACCATCCTTCACTAAGATAAAGTTCCACGGCTGCATAAATCCAACAGAGGGAGCGTGATGTCCCGCTTCTAATACTCTTTGCAACACATCTGATGGAATGCTTTTTGACAAAAACGTTCGTACATCTCTCCGCTTATAAATTACATCATATAAAGCTTTCTTTTCTTGTTCATTGAACATTAATATCCGCTGTTCTATAACGTTTTGAACTTTAAAAACGGTACCTTTTACAAAACAGCTTACCTCCTTTTCCTATACCTGTACTGTATATTAAATCGGCATTAGCTTTCTTCTAATTTATGAAACTCTTCCTTTAAAAGAGAAAACATATAAACATCAATAAGTTCCCCTTTAGAGCGTTCATACTGACGCAAGCGCCCTTCATTAGTAAAAGCTAATTTAGAAAGCGCTTTAATAGAATTTTCATTTTCCACTTCTACTTTTGCTTCGATTCGATTTATATGAAGAGAGAAAAAAACTTCTTTTATAAGCGCTGCTAACGCTTCTCTAATGTACCCATGTCCCCAGTAATTTTTGCCTAAGTCATAGCCAATCTCAACACGACTATTCTCATGATCAATAGAGTTGAAACCACACGTGCCGATTAACTCCCCGCTTTGCTTTAAAAAGATAGAATATCGCACTGCCTTTCCTTCTTCTTTTAACGTTGTTAAAAATTGAATCATTTCCTTCGCTTGTTCTACTTTATGAAACGGAGTAATATTCATATACTTTGTAACTTCATTATCTGACCAGTATTTATAAAGTATTTCTCCATCCTCTTCTTTCATGTCTTTCATTATTAAACGATTTGTTGTAACCATATTTTTTGGTTTCCTGCTCATTTATACTTTTTTCTCCCCCCTCATTCTCGATATTTTCATTTTACCGAATTTTCTTAAGAGAAAAAAGATATGTTCTTACTGTTTACGCTGAAAGGCTTGAAAAGATGTTTTTAGAGAAGCGTACACTCCTACAGCCCCATTTCCATAAAAAAAACCCATAAATATTCCTGCTGATAGGCTATGAGGATGACTAAAAAAAAACAGAAATGATAAGACCTATAACTGTTGAAAGGGTGGGGATATACGAACCTTTAATCGAAAAAAAAATTTTTAAAACTTGCACCAAAATTAACACAAGGGGAACAGCGATGATGCCATCCCAAACATTTGTATAAACAAGTGGAAATTCTTTCACTTTCTCACCTTCTTACTGAAAAGAACTCTTTACAAGCACCTTTCCTTTTCCTCTTAATATAATACAGATATATATTAATATTCAGATGTTTTAATATTAAGCTGATGGAATTTCCGTCAGCTTTTTTTCAGAAGAACTGTGCACAGTGCTCCAAACAATATTCCAGCTGTATAAGAGACTAAATCACTGAATAGAAAGCCGTACCCCAGTACTAATCCACCGAGCGTTGTGCTCCTAACTGCATCAATCCATTCTGCATGATAAAGTTGACTTATTTCAATTCCATAACAAAACAATAAAGATAGAAAAATAACGATTTTTAATCCTTTCTTCTCCATTAAAAATGAAAAACCTAAAAATATAAGTAAAGCCCAAAGGATATCACCCAAGTATAAGTTTATAATATCCGGAAAATAGGCGCTTTTTTTTCGTACTTCAATTCCTAAAAAGAGAATGATTATCATAAGTATAATATAAATGCTATTCCGTTTTATTTTCATTGTGGCATTCCTTTCTTATTAAAAAAAGCTCACTTCTGAAAAGAAATGAGCTTCTTGTTTCTACCATGTTTTCGCTACAATAAGTGCAATCGCCATACTTCCTAAACCTGCTATAATGTACGAAAATGTGAAGTAAGGAGCAATATCTAATTGAATAAATTCGATAACAGGAACATCTTTCGCAAGAAAAGCTCCTAATGCATATATAAAAACACGCTCAAGCACAACAGGTACAATCATAAAGAGAAGAAAAATTTGCAAATCTCCATTCATATTTAAACGCCCATATACACCTGCCACAAGATAAGGAACAGTAAGCAGACACATACCTAGTATAATAACTGAGGTTGTTACACTAAGATCTAATGGCGTTTTGTACAGCATTTCTAAGCTACGAGCAACGCCAAGCAGAACAATTCCATATGTAATCACCATAATAAACCAGCCTGTTAAAACCGTTTTTAAAACATGTGACATGGTGGGAACACCCCTTTTTTTCTTTCATATGTAGTCTTTTGTTATATAAAAATCAAAGCCTTCTCTTTGTTAATAACGATTAAATGATAGTTTCGTTTCATTTCTGTCCAAGAATTTCTCTAAAAGTCTTTTCAATTAAATCCTTACTTCAATGTGAGGTAGCTTCGCAGTGTTAAGAAGATAGCCACTATTCGTTATTTTACAAATGACAAAGTTCAAAATCAAGCTACATTTTCCCCTATATGATTGTTGCCAATAATTCTTCATTACTATATACGCATGACATTGGTTACAATGGGAAAAACTTTAAGAAACTCGTTAGAAAGGATTTAAATATGGAACACATCTTTATAGTGAGTATCGTTATTGCCCTCATTTTAACTGTCACAGGTACGCTTATCTTTATCATTGCCTCTACTTTTCAAACTGACGAGCAAGAATATGTACTAAATAAGCAAAAAACAGACATCCTCCATGAAAAGCTAAGTAAGGCGCTTGATATGTGCGGCTACGATTTGCGCTTAAATGAGCCATATGGGCGATTTATGATTGATGTTATGATTCCTAAGTACAAAGTTGCTATTATTCTTCACCGCCATCCCCAAACGCTTGCTAAAAAACCAGATAAGAAAGGGGAAAAACTTTCAACATTACTTCGAAGAAGAGGATGGAAAGTGGTAGAAGTAAAAGAACGTGAAGTTATGAAACATGTTCATCAAGCTGTTTTAAAAGTACAGCGTGAAATTTTCAAACAACCTAGCGGGTCATAAAAAAACCTGTGTGTACATTGTACACACAGGAACGTTATGATCAAGGGGGCATACCTTAACCATGCTCAGAAACAACACGAGGCGTACTGTTTCATATGCGTTTGAAGATTACATGTAAATTATATCATATTTTGGATATGAGTATATACAAAAATTTAATTTAGTTCAAAAATCCCCTTCTTACTCAATAAGAAGGGGATTTTTAATCAATGTATAATTAAATCTTTTGCCTTTGGGTTGTATTCAGAAACGCCTGTATGTTGGTTATACCACATAAGGAACATTAAGATTGTCCAAAGCTTTCGGCTATAGTCACCTTTATTTGCTGCATGCTGACTTAATAGTGCAGTAAGTTCTTTCTTATCAAATAAGTGATCAACATCACTTTCTGTAATAAGTTTAAACGCCCAATCGTACAATTCATCTTTTAACCATACTCGAATTGGCACTGGGAATCCTAATTTACGACGATCTAAAACATGATCAGGTACAATCCCTCTCGCAGCTTTTCGTAAAATATATTTTGTGGTTCCGTCTTTTATTTTCATGTTTTTTGGAATTCTTGAAGCGACTTCAAAAACACGACGATCTAAAAACGGAACGCGTAGCTCAAGGGAATTGGCCATTGTCATTTTATCCGCTTTTAATAGAATATCGCCTCTTAGCCATGTATTCATATCAACATACTGCATTGTTCCTACTGGATCATACTGAGCTGCTTGTGCATAGAAAGGAGCCGTAATATCAGTATAATGGACTCCTTTATGCTGAAGATGATAAAAACGTTCTTTTTCCTCTTCTTCAAACATTTTAGCATTTCCAATATAGCGATCTTCGAGTGGAATTGTTCCTCGTTGTAAAAAGCTCTTCCCTTTGACGCCGTCAGGTAACATATTGCTCATTTTTCCAAGAGCTTTCTTTAGCGGGGAGGGAATGTTTTGAAACATTTTTAAGGAATCTGGCTCGCAATAAATATTGTATCCACCGAAAAGCTCGTCTGCTCCTTCTCCAGATAAAACAACTGTCACTTGCTTTGCCGCCTCTTTGGCAACAAAGTATAAAGGAATCGCTGCGGGATCTGCAAGCGGGTCATCAAGATGCCACACAATTTTCGGTAGCTCTTCCATGAACTCCTCTGCTGTAATGACTTTTTGAATATTTTCTACGCCAAGCGCCTGAGCCGTTTCTCCTGCTACATCAAGCTCGCTATAGCCATCTGTTTGGAAGCCCACAGAGAAAGTCTTAAGATTATTATGGTAACGTTTAGCAAGTGATACGACAAAGGACGAATCAATCCCACCCGAAAGGAAAGACCCTACTGGAACATCACTTCGCATATGAATATTCACTGAGTCTTCTAGCACATGCTGAATCTCTTTAATCCATTCGTTTTCCTCCTTTTGAATAGGATGTAGAGTTGGTTTGAAATAACGTTCAAACTTCAATTCTTTATCAGACTCTAAATCTTGATAAAAATAATACCCAGGCTCTACTTTTTTCACCGCATCCCAAAGAGTGTAAGGCTCTGGTACATATTGAAAGCTTAAATAATGCTGAAGAGCTTGTGCACTTAGATCATGGTCTCCTGGCACAACTTCTTTAATCGATTTTGTTTCTGATGCTAAAAAGATTTCATTCTCTGTTTGAGCAACGTAAAGAGGCTTGATACCGAAAGGATCACGTGCACCAAAAACCGTTTTTGTTTTTGTATCCCAAATCAAAAACGCAAACATTCCTCTTAGCTTTGAAACCATTTTTCTGCCCTCTTCACAATAAAGAGCAAGAAGAACTTCAGAATCTCCATCTGTTTTGAACGTATAACCTTTAGCCAGTAATTCTTGACGCAGTTCTATGTAGTTATAAATTTCTCCATTAAATATAAGCTGATAACGGTTATTATCGTATGAAAGAGGCTGACCCGCTTTTTCTACATCAAGAATGCTTAAGCGGCGAAAACCAAGCTGTACATATTGATCTTCATAAATACCTACATCATCTGGGCCGCGGTGAAAAATCTTTTCTACCATTCCTTTGAATACATCTTCTTTTATATTTTCAAAATCCGCATTTTTTTTAATATGTCCTACAAATCCACACATAGCGGTTCCTCCCTACTCCGTCTCCTTAAAACCAAACACTTCTATATAAAACACTTTCCTTATTTCTTTCTATAAAAATAAGAATAACTAAGTATATTCTATAGTTATGATTTGTTGCCTTCAGAATATGTATTTTTTTGGATAATTTTAGTTATAAATTGACAATAACATTATTACTATAACAAATAAAATAATAAATTTGTTACAAAAAGGTTACAAAACAAAAAAAAACCTTTCTTTCTACAACTTTTTTGTAAAAAGAAAGGTTTTTTTGTAAAATCAATTATTATTTTATTTTGTTTGAGCTGGTTGACCTTTTAGCTCTTTAATGAAAGCTTCGAATTCTGGAATATCCATTTGCTGTGCTGAGTCACTTAAAGCTACTGCTGGATCTGGATGAACCTCTGCCATTACAGCATCTGCACCAATTGCAATTGCTGCTTTCGCGCATGGAAGTAATAGATCACGACGACCAGTTGAATGTGTTACATCAACAACAACAGGTAAGTGTGTTTCTTTCTTTAAGATTGGTACAGCTGAAATATCTAATGTATTACGTGTTGCTTTTTCGTATGTGCGGATTCCACGTTCACAAAGAATGATGTTTGTGTTTCCACGTGACATAACGTATTCTGCCGCATTTACAAATTCAGAGATTGTTGCTGCTAAACCGCGTTTTAGAAGAACCGCTTTATCAACAGAACCAGCTGCTTTTAAAAGCTCGAAGTTTTGCATATTACGTGCACCAATTTGAATCACGTCAACGTATTCTGTTGCCATTTCGATATGAGCTGGATTTACGATTTCACTAACAACTACCATGTCTAGCTCGTCTGCTACTTGACGAAGGATTTTTAGACCGTCAATACCAAGACCTTGGAAGTCGTATGGAGATGTTCTTGGTTTGAACGCGCCACCGCGAAGAAGGCGAATTCCTTGAGCTTTCATAGCCTCTGCAACTGTTCGTACTTGATCGTATGATTCAACAGCGCAAGGTCCCATGATGAAGTTAAGGTTACCGTCTCCAATTTTTTCACCTTTCAAGTCAACGATTGTGTCTTCTACTTTATTTTTACGAGATACAAGTAGTGCTTTGCTATGATCGTCTTCTTGAAGTTCAAGGCTTGCTTTGAAGATTTCTTTGAAAATATGTTGAATAGTTGATGCTTCGAATGGACCCTCGTGTTTTGCTAAGATAGCATTCAGAGATTCGCGTTCACGAACAGGGTCAAAACGCTTTGTTCCTTGCATTTCTTTTAATTTCCCAATTTCTTTAGCAATTTCTCCACGTTTGTTAAGAAGCTCTAAAATCTCTAAGTTAATTTCGTCGATTCCCTTACGTAATGTTTCTAAAGTTGGCTTTGTCATATTTATTCCTCCTAAGTTTACTGTTCTCATTTTTAAAAAAAAGATGTTTGAATCTATAAAAAAAGCCCCTACTGATTCCATGCCAGTAGGGACGATTTTATCGCGGTACCACCCTAATTATGAATATCGAATTTTTTGAAACATTTTGAAAATAGTGTATGATAAAAGGCCGCTAAAAAGAAGTTTTCATCTTTTTTTATACAAAAAGTCCCTACTGATTAAATAATCAGTAGGGACGATTTTATCGCGGTACCACCCTATTTTAATAAATGTCTCATATTCAACATTCATCACTTCATTGAGATAACGGTTAAACCGACTTCCCTTTCATCTTGTAATGTACAAGATGTCTGAAAAGCTGCTCGAGGGGCGTACTTCACATTGTTCTTTGTACTGATTTTCACCAACCATCAGCTCTCTGAAGAACAGGGAGATCAATGCTACTATTGTCCTGTCATTGCATTTAAACATCTATTTGGTTTTTTAAATTTCGATTGTTTTGAAAACATTTGATATGTTTGATTTGTATTATAGAACCATTTTCTATCATTCGTCAAGCGCTTTTTAAAAAAAGTTTCCCTAAAAATAAAAGTGATATTTTATGCTATGCTTGGCACCTTTATTTTGTGTAGGCATATTGTTTATTGAATTTTTGTTTCTACCGCCTCTATCTTGCGCTCCATCGTATGTTTAAGGTCTCGACGATCGTCGATGCGAATATTTGTACATACGCGGTCAAGTCCTTTAGAGAAAGGAAGCTCATGCATTTCTTTCACAACCTCAAACAAGTCGTCTAAATCACCTTCAATGAGTGTACTCATAGGTGTTAGCTGTACTTTTACTTTTCCTTCATGTCGCTTTAATACTTTGTGAATGTCTGCTACGTATTGGCTTACGCTTGGCGTACTTGTGCCTACTGGAATAACAGTTACATCTAGAATAGCCATAAAAACGTGCCTCCTTGTTTTCCATCACTTTTCTGTAAATTTTTTATGCTTTTTCATCATATTACGATTAAAATTATGTTGCAATGAAAAAGCATAAAAAGTATTAAAAATCCCTGCTAAATTACTAGCAGGGATTTAAAAATTAATATGTTTTAGCACCAATGTAACGAGGTGCCCAATATGTGTTGTGAAGAGATGAAATTGTTACACCTGTTGAAGTACCAGCGTGAATGAATTGACTGTTTCCTAGGTAGATACCTGCATGTGATGCGCCTGGCTTGTATGTTTCAAAGAACACAAGATCCCCAACTTTTGGTGATGAAACAGACGTACCTCTGTCATACATAGCCGCAACTGTACGTGGAAGGCTTGGTCCACCAGCTTTATTAAATACATACTGAATAAACCCACTGCAGTCAAATCCGCTTGTTGATGTTCCTCCCCATACATATGGAACTCCGCGAAGTGATTTTGCAATAGAAATAATCTTTTGTGTCGTTTGTGATGATGATGAACCGCTTCCTTGTGATGGCTTAGAATCAGCAACAGGTGTATTTCCGTTCAATGCTGCTAGTGTTTTTGGTCCAGCAATCCCGTCTACTGCAAGACCTGCCGCACGTTGGAATTTCATAACAGCATCTCTTGTAATTGTGCCATAATAGTTTGTTGTACGACTATATGTGAAATAGCCTTTTTGCTTTAGAGCAGACTGAAGTTTCTGTACTTGTGGACTGCTCATTCCAAGTCTTAATGTTGTGCTTGTAGATACTCCAGAACCCGCTGGTACAGAACTTCCGTTAAGCTTCGCTAACGTTTTTGGTCCAGCAATTCCGTCTGCTGCTAGGCCATTTGCACGCTGAAACTTTATAACAGCATCTCTTGTAATTGAACCATAGTAGTTTGTTGTATATCCAAAGTTGAAATAGCCTTTTTGTTTTAGAGCAGACTGAAGCTGCTTAACTTGTGGGCTACTCATTCCATATTTTAAAAGAGTACTAGATGAAACTGTTCCTGAACCTGAAGAAGTAGAATTGTTAAGTAATACACGATATGTATTCTTTCCAGCAATTCCGTCCGCTGCTAGGCCATTTGCACGCTGAAAGTTTTTCAACGCATCTTTGGTAATCGTTCCAAAATATGTAGTTGTATAACCAAGCTTAAAATAGCCTTTATTTTTCAGCTGTTGCTGTAAATCCTTCACGTCAGAATTGTTCATACCTTGTTTTAAAAGTCCGTCACCTAGCGCTGCATCTGCACTATGTGGCGCTGTTGCTACAGCTGCCGAGATTGTCGAACCAAGTACTACAGAATATATTAACTTTTTCATAAAAGTTATCCTCCATTACTAATATTTTCTTCACCGCCTCTCATTCTAGCAATCAATTATTACAAACGTAAAATCTAAATATTACAATTAAGTTACATTTTTCGACACGTTTGGCCTACACATTAAAAAACAACGGTCTTTTTAACGATTTTTTTATTAAAAAAAACGAAATAAAGCCCATTTTTTGTAAAATAAAAGTATCATTTTTTGTCATCGTGTATATTTTTTAAAATTTCCATTACATATTATAACTTCTATAACGATTTAGGATATTATTTTGTTTCACCTTTTCTAACCTTCTCGTTCTTTTGTAATAGATGGGGAGGTTCGCATTCTCTCTTCTTCTTTGCTATACTTTTTTATATTATCCCCCTGAAAGGATGAGTTGTTTGGCCTTAAGCTTGTTTAGTATTGCTTACTTTGTATTTAAAATTTTACTTTATGGTCTTTGTGTATATGGGCTTATTGTCGGTATCTTATTTCTTAACCGCAAACAGCAACTTGATGAAGAGCGAAACGAAAAACTAGCAGAACTTGTGCGAATAGCCTCTACACAAAAAGAACTACAAAAAGAAGAACAGTAACGTCTGGACGCTACTGTTTTCCTTCTCTTTTATATTCCCCTTTTTGATCCTCAAATTGCTTTTCACTTCCAACAAAAAAATATTCAATCGCTTTTTCTTCATTATTTTTTTTCGTTGTCGTTGCACCGTGGATTTTTTCACTCAGTTTAAGCTCTTTCCGATTACCATTTTCAGCGAAGTAATAATACCGGTTGTTTGTCCATCCTTGCTCTGGCGGAGGCTCTTCTGTTTCAGCTTTTCCATTTTCATCAACCCATAGCACGTTATAGGTTCCTTCCTTACTTGTCGGGAAAGCCCCTTCTTTATTATATTCCACTTCTACCCATCCAACATATCCATCTTTTATGTAAAATAGATTTGGGTACTGCTTGTCTTGATTACACGCACATAATACGAAGAGAAGAAAAGTCCCTAGAAATACCCTTTTCATAATAACGCACTCCTTGATCTTATTTCTCTTAGTATTTGTGCGAATAAAAAAACTATACAAAGTGATTAAAAGAGTGGTTCTGGTTTCCAATAAAGGAGCGCTGCTTTAAAAGGGTGAACGTAATAGAACTGTCCATCTTTTTCTTCGAGATATTGATCAATAATAGAAGCCAGTTTCATTTCGTCCCGTTCTTCTGTCACAATCTTGCTTGTTAAAAACGTGAAAGCTTCTTCATATGTATTAAAGCAGTATGTATTAGTCAAATCAATAAGCTGACAGTTTGCATCAATTCCAAGCTGATATAAGACATTTTGCAACATAATATAATCGCGTCGCGTATAGCGAATTGTATATCCAAGCTTTTTTTCAATTTCCCGATAATGTCTTTGTTCAGGACCGCTTGTCATTCCAACGATAGCTAGACGACTCGCCATATGGTTCATTTTCAAAAGTGCCTTATTTATATCATGGGTACGATAAAAACAATTGAATCCAAATACAACATCATAATTCTGCTCTAGTCGTTTTTCTTCCCATTTCCCGTGAAGGAAATTCATATTATTGAGCTGTTCTTTTTCTGCTCTTTCTTTCAAATAAGAGATCATCGCTGCTGAGCTGTCTACACATGTCAAAGCTTTAGCACGTTTTGCAATAGGGAAAGTATAGGTTCCCCAACCAGGACCAATCTCTGCTACTGTGTCGCTTGATTTAACGTGCAGAAGAACCTCACGAATGATATCATCTACAAACGGCTTTTTCTTTTCTTTATGTTTTCCTTTTTCCAAGAACGCATTCCAAAACTTTTCTTCTAACTTATCGTCTATCATACGCTTTGGCATCTCATTCTCCCAATTTTTCATTCCGTCCTGCCAAAGCTTTACATAATCGCTCTCTAAATTCACTCCAAAGTACACATTATTCACTCTCCTATCTCTCTTTGTTTATAGTAGCAAATGTAAAGAGAATTGAACAAAAAAAAGAATGCTTAGAAGCATTCTTTTTAAGATAGGGAAGAATGACGTGAAAGCTGTTTAATCGTTTCATTCGTTTCACGAATAATATCTCGCACAACGCTGTGTGCAGACTTCAAACGACAGTAGCGGCTCCCTTGTCCGCCCCACATTCCCATATACTTTTCATCGTTGACTAAAGTGGCTTTTTGCCGAATTGGCGCTGTTAAATAATGCTGTAAAGGATATGGTGCAATAGAAGAGAGGTCTTCTGAAAGTTCTTTCATAAGCTTATTTGTTAGGCCACGCGCCAACTTTCCAGAAAAAGTGGTCGTTAATTCCGTACTGCTTTCCGTTGAAGAGAAGAGGGCCTCCTTATGCTTTGGATGAGCTTCACTTTCAAAGGTGCTTAAAAAAGCCGTTCCAAGCTGTACGCCACTTGCCCCAAGACTAAATGCTGCTACAACGCCTCTTCCATCCATAATCCCCCCTGCTGCAATAACAGGAATTTGAAGATGATCAACGATTTGGGGAATTAAAGCTAGTGAACCAACAAGAGGATCGCTTTCAAAAAAGCCACCTCTATGACCTCCCGCTTCCAAACCTTGAGCAACAACTGCATCAATACCAATTTCCTCAAGAAAACAAGCTTCTTTTACACTTGTTGCTGTTCCAATCGTTTTAATTCCTTTAGAGCGAATATATTTTAAAGTAGATTCATCTGGCACCCCAAAAGCAAAGCTAAAAATCTCTACTTGTTCTTCGATCAATACGTTAAGCTGATCACGCCACGTATAGGAAGGAAGAACAACTTCATTCATATTAATATTAAACTGTTTATAATAAGGCGCTAAACGTTTCTTTCCTTCTTCAAACATTTCTTTATTATATTCTTCATCTTGAATAAGTAAATTAACTGCAAAAGGACGCGTTGTTAATTTTCTTATCTCGCCGATGTGGTAGCGAATCATTTCTGGAGACATATACCCTGCCCCAAGCGTACCTAGTCCACCGCCGTGACAAACAGAGGAGACAAGTTTGGCATTTGTAACTTTACCGGCCATTCCTGCTTGAATAATTGGAAATTCGATTCGAAATATTTCTGTAAGAGCCGTGTTGATCATTTTCCCCTCTCCTTTTATTAAAAGTTTTAGCAATGTTCCCTTCTTACTACTTTCGGTCTCTCTATAAAAAAATCCTCTATGTATAAAAAAAACTCAAGAAGCATGACATGCCTCCTGAGTAATTGTAATCATTATGCATCCGCGATTGCTTTTTCCCCATTCACAAAACCATAACCATAAATATTTTGGTCTTCCCTTAAGAGGTCTGCTCCTTCTTTAAGAAGAGCTTTAACTTCGTTTGGCGTTAACGATGGATTACTTTGTAGGATGAGAGCAATAACACCGGCACAAATAGGCGTTGCCATCGAAGTTCCTGATAAAGAGAAATATCCACTACCAATTCGATTTTCCGGTTCATTACGATCGATTATGGAATTTGGAGAGCGCAATGAAATAATATTAACTCCTGGTGCTAAAATATCTGGCTTTTCTACTCCATAAACCGTTGGTCCGCGACTAGAAAATGGAGCAATTGTATCGTCTTCTACTGTATTTTCCGTATTTTGATGATCCGAAGCTCCCACTGTAATAATTGTGCTACTAACTCCTGGCGAATCAATTGTATTTGACGCTGGACCGCTATTCCCAGCTGCTGCCACTACAACGATTCCGTTTCGCCAAGCCTCATTCACAAGATGAACAACAGGATCTTCCTCTTCTTCCTTGTAGCGAATAGCTTTGCTTCCAAGTGAAAGAGACATTATATGAATAGGTGCATGCTGATGGTGCTTGTTGTATAAAATACACCATTCAATTCCTCTCATAACACTTTCAAGAGACCCATTTCCCTCACGATCTAATACTTTTACCCCTATAATATTAGCTTTCGGAGCCGGTCCCTTATAACGCCCGTTTGATACTTGCCCATTTCCGGCAACATCACCTGCACAATGCGTACCATGACCGTTATCATCATAAGGTTTTGTACGATTGTTAATCACATCTTTAAAAGCGATAATTCTTCCATCTAAGTCAATGTGCGAATAAACGCCAGTATCTAAGACAGCTACATTAATCCCTTCCCCTGTAAGGACTTTGCCGCTTTTCATAACGTTTTTAGCACGTGAGGCTGGAACTGCTTTGTCTAGTAAAGCTTGAAACGACCGGTTGAAATGAACTTTTTTTACGCATGAACATATTTCTAATACTTCTTCGAGCGCATATGGCGTTAGCTCTGCTACGCAGTAGTTGCTAACATTAAAACTTTCTCCCATACGGCATTTTTTATGTTTCTGAAGAACACTTTCAATATCTTTTGCCCCATCTTCAGCTTCTTTATGAAAAGAGAAGATAACATTTAGTTTCTTATTTTTGCGTAAATGACGTTCATAGCTTTTTTGCAAAAAGCACGGCATCCATCTAAATACTTTGTAGAAAGAAAATATTTCATCTCGAGTAGTTCGATCAAGCTTTGCTGTGTACTTGCGAACCATCTTAGTCATTGGAAAGTGAAACATCTTTTTGCCCCCTCTTTACCTCGCAAGTCTCTATTAATCTATGAGGAAACTATTAAAGTGAGAGGGCATTTGTCCTTAGTTATATAATTTGTATACTTGCCTACTTAAAAATGATAGAAAGTAAAAAACCTTGCACCATTCATGCAAGGTTTTAATGTCATTCAGCTACTTTTACAAGCTGTTTTCCTAAATTTTCTCCTGAAAAAAGCCCTAAAAACGCATCAGGCACATTTTCAAATCCTTCGACGATATTCTCTTCGTATTTTACTTTCCCGTCTCTGACCCATTTGCCAAGCTCTTGGGCAGCTTCCTTAAATCCATCTGAATAGTCGCCTACAATAAATCCTTTCATAAGAGCGCTTTTTGTTAAAAGGAGAGGCTGAAGGCGAGGAACACGTTCTGCTTCTTCTTTATTGTACTGCGAAATTTGACCACAAATTGGAATACGGGCAAATTTATTAATAAGTGACAGAACATCATCCGAAATTGAGCCACCTACATTATCAAAATAAACATCAATACCGTTTGGACATGCTTCTTTTAAGGAAGCTAAGACATTATCTTCTTTATAGTTAATAACGTAGTCGAAGTTTAACTCTTCTTTAAGGTAGTCTATTTTTTGCTTTGAACCTGCAATTCCGACAACGCGTGCGCCTTTCAGCTTCGCAATTTGACCAACGACCATTCCAACAGCCCCTGCCGCTCCTGATACAACAACAGTTTCATTTTCCTTTGGCTCACCAATATGAAGAAGCCCAAAGTATGCTGTTAAACCTGTTAAACCAAGTACACCAAGATAAGCTGTTAGCGGAGCGATGCTTTCATCAATTTTTTGAAGACCGTCACCATTAGTTGTTGTGTAGCGCTGCCATGGAAGTCTTCCTGTTACAACGTCTCCTTCTTGGAACGCATCATTTTGTGATTTTTCTACTCTTGCAATAATACCACCATTTAATGGTTCATCAAGCTTGAAAGGTGGAACATAGCTCTCCTTATCGTTCATCCTTGATCTCATGTAAGGATCAACAGATATGTAGAGCGTTTTAAGAAGAATTTCTCCTTCGCTAGGCTCTTTTATATCTTCGTTTTCGAAACGAAACGTATCTTTTGTTGGTAATCCTTTTGGTCTTTCTGCTAGCATAATTTTTTCATTTTTCATAGTCTCTCTCCTTTTGTCTTTTTTATATCGTACCCTTTCTTTCTTTTTCCTAACAAAGAAAAAGCTCAGTTTTTGTATTAATAAGTCAAAAATACTATACTATAAGTATATGAAAAAGGAGGAATGTTTTTGGAACTTGTACAGTGCAAAGTGTCTATCACCAAAAAAGTAGGAGCTGATTTCATTGAAGCGTATCCCAATGAGCTTCTTTTTAAAGAAGGGTACTTTTATCCTATTTATCCAACAGAAGACGGGCAGTGGATAACGGTTGATGAGGAAGGAGAGCAGCATATTATTGCTGGTGAAAGAAATCCTGAACATGACTTTTGGTTTATGACTCATTTCGAACTCAAATAAATAAGCGACGGCAATTTCACTTGCACGTCGCTTATCTTATAAGTATATAGCCTTCTTCTCCTTGGTACTTCTCTGTGCTGCTTCAATAATTTCGATTGTTCTTAGCGCTTCACTTGCTGGTACTGGCACTTCCTTATTGTGAACAATAGCATCATATATCTTTTTGTAGTATGAAACATAGCTCCCTTTTTTAGTTGGGATAATATGTGTTACATCTTGATTTCCCTCTGTCAGAGTTAATTTACCATATTGCTCAATATCATCTTCCCCATAACTTGGATCATTTATATTTGTTAAGGATTGAAGAAACTCCCATTGATTATCTTGCCCATATTTAGTAAAGCTTCCTTTGTCTCCGTGTATTTCGAAAGTTGGACCAGATTTCTTAACAATTGAGCCCGCATGTAAAATAACACGGAGCTTTTTATAGCCTAAAATTAAATGAAAATAATCATCTACTTGTGCTTTTTTGCGCTGATGAAAGACGTCTCCATAAACAAATTTAGGCATGCCAAATAACATAAGAGCTTGATCAATTAAATGCGATCCTAAATCGTACAGCACCCCTCCTCCATGTCTACTGTTATTACGCCACTCTTCCTCTACATAAGGACTAAAACGATTCATTGTTGCTTCATAAAAATAAACTTCTCCCAATTTCTGCTCATTTAGCAATGACTGCACAGTTAAAAAGTCATTATCCCATCGCCTATTTTGGTAAACACTTAAAAGAACGCTGTACTCTTCTGAAAGCTCAATTAAATGACGAGCTTGCTCTTGTGATACAACAAATGGTTTCTCAACAATTGTATGCTTCCTTCCTTGAATCGCTTGCACTGCCATCTCATAGTGAAGATCATTTGGAGTTGTTATCACAACAACATCAATCTCAGGATCTTCTGTAATGTTTTCAAGTTCTTTGACAACTTCTACTTCCGGAAAGATTTCACTTACTTTATCAGGTTTTGTTGACATTACTTTTTTTACATTGAATTCCTCTAAATCTTTGAAAATGGGGGCATGAAATGTTACTCCAGAAAATCCAAAACCAACTAATCCTACGTTAACTTTTCTCAATAAAACCACTCCATTATATTAAATTCCTCTTTGTTTCTGTTCCCCAGTGATAAAATACCCAAACTTTCATATAAAATCCATCATTTTACACATACTATACTTATTACAGATAAGGAGGAAGAAAAATGTCCATTTACAAAAGATATATTCTTGTTCTTTTTTTCATCATGTCCTTTAGCTTACTTGTTGGTTCTCTTGCCACAACACTCTTAACAGAAGAAGGGGGAATGATTTTTTCTCTCTTTGCTTACTTTTTGCTTTCCCTCACTTTATTATGGCTCCCCCTCAGAGTTGAAAATCGCTTTTTTGAAGCTTATAAACGTTGGATGGAAAAGGGAGGAAAATGGGGAGAAGGAAAAACAAATGAAGACTAAATTAAAAGGGCAAACGAACTCGTTTGCCCTTTTTACGTTGATCTTTTTTTTTCTCTTTTTTCTTTTTTCTCTCTTGTAAAAGAGAACAGAATAGATAGGAAAATGAAAATGCCTCCTGCTAATAACAAAACATCTCCTAAAAAAGCGAAGTTAAATAGACTCATCCAGAACGCTCCTTTTTTCTTACTCTATTCTCTATAAAGGGGTTGTATGACTATTAGTAAGTTAAGCTTCCAGCTACAATAAGTCCAACGGCAATAGAAGCACCAAATAAACTTACTCCAATTGCTACATTTCCTTCTTCTACTTTCTGAGCAAGATTAGTTCTTGGAGTTAGAATATACTCAATAATCCAGTAGGATATAACTTGAGTTAGAATACCGATAACTCCCCAAATAAATGCATCAAACAAGCTTAAGCTATGCCCCCACACTGTATACAATACAATCGCAAGCCCTATACCTTTTCCCCATAGTTTAAGCGCCACAGCTATATTTCCCTGTCTTATTAATTCACGATCTGAAAACTTTGTTGTTAATTCAAAAACAAGTACACCTAAAAGAAGAAGAAGAAGCCCTGTTCCTGTATAGGATAAGAAATTAATAAATCCTTCCGCTGTTAAATACGTTTTCATTTTGAACGTTCCCCCTAGTCTAATTTTGTGCTACAGGCAAAAAATAAGCTCCGTTATCTGTAATCTCTCCACCTGCTCGAATTCCTATTGCGCTCGCTTTTCCGCTCACTAAAAAACATCCGTACATAATGCGCGCCTCTTTTACTCCATCAATCGTTTGAATATTAGATACTGGTAGACTTTCATACTGCTGATAAACACTTAAATACTCGTCATACGTGTGATAAGGGTTTTGACTTTTGTTTTCTCCTTTTTCACTGTAAATTTCTACTGTATCTCCCTCACGTCCAAATGCAGGTTTTTGTACAAAAGCTTTCTCTTGTTCTCGAAACGGTGCAGAATCTAAATACGTTGGTAGAAAGTAAGTAGAAATCCAGGTATGCTCTTTTTTCGTAAAAAAAGAATGATTTGTTTCATGAAGACCCCAAATAAGTGCTTGCACAGCTTTTGACTGAAGTAAAAATGCCGCTGAGGGATTAATAATAGAGAGCTTATTCTCATTAACAAGCCTCATCAAAGCTTCTCCAACAGCCTCATTAGAGTCGTCTTTATCTAAAATAAGATGTTCTAGAGGATATGTTTGTCTATACAAAACATCTATTTTTTGGTAAAAAGAGTCGTAAATTCCTCTAGCTATCTCTTCTTCATCCTCCATCACAATTTTAAGGTTCTGAAGGGGAACATAGTGAGCAGGAAGAGAGCTAAGATCAAGAAGATATTTTGTTGTATAGAAATCTTCCATATCATCTTCATGTGAAGTGAATACAATATTTGGAGGTCCGCTCTTATGTAAGCATCTGAAGCTTTGACTTACGGCCTCTTCAATTGCTTCTTTTAGCTCCCCTTCACATCCTTCATTTGGATTCTGAACCCCAAAATGCTCACAAACTTTTCCATTCACAAAAAAAGTTTCTTTAATAAATGTGGGGGTATCTGCATTTAGTTCAAGTAGTTTAATTTTGCCCTCTTTCACAATTAGATCTGCCCGAGCAATCACACTTGGTACGTTTAAAGGTGAAGAAGATTTCAGAAAGAAGAGAGTACTAGCTGGAAAACCAAGTTGAAGCAGTACATCATCTTCCAAGTTCTGAAGAAGGGGAACTGTTTTAAAAAACAAATGTCCAATTCGCTCTGTTGCTGTTCGGATTTCATCGATTGTTTCTTTTTTCTCTTCCTTCACATCATAAAGAGCATACTCTTCATTATATAAGTCAGGCCAAAATTCAGGAATATGGCTAAAAAAGTCCTTCCTTTTACGTGAGAAATCTCCCATACTTAGCCACCAAAGCTTCCTTTCGTGCCGCTACCAATACCAGATTTAAATTTCGAACTGTTTTTATATGACTTATAGCTGCTGCTTTGCTGCAAAGCTGATTTATTCGAAAACCACCTTCCACCATAGTAAAAATAGCCGCTTCTGTGTGAAGAAGAATCGTCACAATAGTATGTTTGTGTTTCTTCGTCCCAATCCCAGTCTTTACACTCATCTGTATCAGGTTCCTTTGGTCGTGAATCAGAAGAAGAACAAGCTGTCATTGAAAATGTAAAAAGTGAAGCAACTACACCTGTCATCATCTTTTTAGTTTTTTTCATGATAAACTCCCTTTTGACTTAGATTATCTGTCACTTTTGTTACATATAAAGAATATATACGCCGGTCTTCGTCAATTTCAGCTGAGTCACGCTCCCACTCTACATCTTCAATATATGTATAAACACTTCCGATTACGCAAAAAACATCCAAATGATTCTGAAAATATTCAACCTTTAAAATGGGATGATCTTGGTCTGGAGCATATTCTCTTATTTCGAGTTTAAGAGAGTCAAGGGATGCTCGATCAACATTTAGAATCTCGCCTTTTTCATATTCTTCAACATAAATGATAAAAAGGCTTCCTTCTAAAGCTGAGGATGTTTGTTTATACGTTATCCCCTGTTTTACAAAAAATTCACACTCTCGCCTTGCAATAATTTGCTCAATTTCAATATTCTCATAGAAATAAAGAGCTTCAAATTCCTCCCCTTTTAAAAGCCGATACTCTAATACCGGATTTCCGTGATACATGCTTTATCCCCCCTTTGCCTTTCACTTTAATTATGACAATGTATTAAATGTGAGGAGCATACCGAATAAAATGACTAAAACAATTATCCAGCTAAAAAGTACCGTGAGAAAACTTTTTCCAAAAGATAAGCGATGTGCTTCACTAACTGACGCTACTGTTAAAATAAAGGACCATAAAAGAACAACCCCTTCAATAATAGAAAAAACAAGCAAAGTAATTGATGAAAACGTTGATAATGTATTACTTTGAACTTGAAAGAAATGTTCCTGTAAAAAAAGAAGCGGAATAATGGTCAAAATAGTATTAGCAGCAAGCGGTGTTAGACTATAAGCTGTTGCGATTTGAATATGACTAAAATCACCTCTGCCTCCAAATAAGGAACCGAAAAACATATACAGAATACTAAATAAAAACCATCCCAAAACCCCCATTACAAATCCACCGATAATAACGGAAAGTAAAATGGTTAAAAGACTTGTCTCCTCTCCCACGTTTTGCAATCGACTAATAATAGTGATTCCGCTTATCCCTCCTAACCATAAAATGAGGAAGGCCCAGAGAAATCGAGCATCATAAAAAAGTGATGTTAACGTTTGCTTTGGACTTTTTAACATTCCCAGAAAAGGATGTTGATCTCTTGTTGACATTCTTAGCATTATTGCACCTCCATATTTTTGCTTTTTTCCCTCATAAAGTATAACAAAATTTTTAAAAGAATATCGTAATCCTTTAAAAATGCTTCAGAATTCCTTCAAAAAGAGAGGGATTTTCTTCTTTACTAGTTCTTTTTACGCGTCTATTTTCTACATTTTTCTGACTTTCTCTTCTTTTGATATAATGAATGGGCGAGGTGAATAAAAGATGGATTTTTTAATTGATACACTAATGTGGAGCGGTATTGTTTTTGTTGTGCTTTTTTTAGCCTTACTTACTACATTAAATAAGCGAAAATAATTGATGTTTATACAGAGGAATTTCATAGAGTGAGGGAGCTAAGTTTTTAGAATTTTACTACTTTTAAAGTGCTGTAGATTGTCCTCTTATGGGCTGTTATACTACATAAAAAAAGAGAGGACTTACATTATGAAAAATTTAAGCAACAAAGAGCTTCTTCTACTAAGCTTTATGCTTTTTTCCATGTTTTTTGGAGCAGGTAATCTCATCTTTCCTGCTTTTTTAGGCAGAGCTTCCGGTGAAGAGATGGTAATTGCATTAATTGGTTTTATTATTACAGCCGTTGGACTTCCAATTTTAGGAGTAATAACAATTGCTCATACAGGAAGCATCCAAACGTTAGGATCTCGTGTTCACAAAAGCTTTGCTTTCTTCTTTCCACTTGTTATTTACGTTTCAATTGGTCCAGGCCTTGCTATTCCTCGTGCAGGGACTATTGCGTATGAAATGGGAATGAAGCCTTTTCTTCCTTCTTCATCCCTTCTTCTCGGAATCTATACAATAATCTTTTTTGCACTTGTTCTATGGCTGAGCCTTTCACCATCAAAGCTTGTTGACCGCTTTGGGAAACTGTTGACTCCTATTTTATTAGGTCTTATTTTAATGATTTTTGTAAAAAGTCTTATTACGCCGCTTGGCAATTTTCAACAAGCAGAAGAAGTTTATCAAGAAAATACGTTCTTCAAAGGATTTTTAGACGGCTACCAAACAATGGACGCTTTAGCTGCGCTTGTGTTTGGAATTTTTGTAGCAAACGCGATTTTAGCAAAGGGAGTCCAAGAACCAAAGAAAGTTTCAAAATATATGATGATAGCTGGACTTGGGGCAGGGACACTTCTTGCTTCTATTTACGCTATACTAGCATACTTAGGTGGTTCAAGTTCTTCAATTGGAATGGCTAATAACGGTACTGACGTCTTAACAATCGTAATGTCTACCCTTTTTGGAGAATTTGGCACGCTTCTTTTAGGTATTTTATTTACTTTAGCTTGTTTGTGCGTTTCTATCGGACTTATCATTTCATGCAGTCAATATTTTTCTACACTTTTTACCTTTTTATCATACAAAGGGTGGGCAACTTTACTCACTATAGTCAGTTTAGCTATTGCCAACTTAGGGTTGAATCAAATATTGGCTTTTTCCTCCCCTTTGCTTGGTTTTATTTACCCAATGGCTGTTGTTTTGATTGTACTTGGTCTTTTTGATCGTACACTTCGCTATCGAACATCTGTATATCGTTATGCAGTTGTTTTCTCTGGTCTCTTTAGCTTTTTTGAAACAATTAACACTGTATTTTTAAACAAGAAACTTGATACAGTACTCTCTTTGTTTCCACTCTATGAAGCTGGAGTTGGATGGGTCGTTCCAGCTCTTTTAGGTATAGCAGTTGGATTTCTTTTCTCTTCTCCTCTTTCATCAGAAGAAGAGAAAAGGCTATCTTCTTAATAAAAAAGTCCTTCATATGAAGGACTTTTTTATTCTTCAACAGGAAACCATCCTGGCGTATTCATAATTGCATTCCATAGATCATCAGGAATAACGAGCTCTTTCTGACTCTTCTTACTGAGTGTCGTCCGGATATTTTGTTCTTCACCTTTTTCTACTTTTTGAATCCACTGAGGCTCCATGACCAACTCTCTGCCAAGTGCAACGAGCGGCACTTCTTCTAGAGCTTTTGCAACATCTGCTGGTGTATGTAAAGACCCAACGCCAATAAGCGGTACCTTATCACCAATGCGCTCTTTCGCTAGTAAAACTCGAGAAACTTTATCCTCTTTATCACGTATTGATCCTCCCCAGAAATCTTGAACCGAAATATGCAGATAGTCTAAATTTTGTTCTTTTAAAAAATCTATAAGCTTAAACGTATCCTCCATTGTAATGCCTGGGCTTTCAATTTCTTCAGATGAGAAACGGTAACCAATCACAAAAGGACGATTTTCTACAACAGATCTTACCTCTTTAATGACTTCTTTAATAAAGTTCATTCGATTGTAAACATCGCCTCCCCACTTATCCTTTCGACGATTGGAATGAGGAGAGAAAAATTGCTGAAGCAAATACGTATTAGCTCCGTGAATTTCTACGCCATCAAACCCTGCTTCAAGTGCACGTTTGGCAGATTCCTTAAATCCTTCAATAACACGTTCAATGTCCTCCTCCGTCATTTCTCTTGGCGTCACACTTCCTTCACGTTCGGGAGCAACAGCACTTGCACTAATAGGAATTCCATCTTCTAGTAACTCTGGTGGGCACATGCGTCCCCCATGAAAAATTTGCAAAATAGCTTTTGTGCCTCGATGTTGAATTGTATTTGCTAACTTTTGTAAGCTTGGTACAAGATTATCTTGGTGGGATCCGATTTCTCCTTTAAAGCCTTTACCGTCTCTCGTTACGTAAGCGCAAGCTGTAATGATAGCTCCAACCCCTCCAGTTCGCTTACTGTAATAAGCAAGTTCTTCTTCTGTCACTTCGCCTGTTTCATCATCAGAAGCATAGTTCGTCATTGGGGCAAGCATTACTCTATTTTTTAATTCTACACCGCTTTTAAACGTAAACGGCTCTAGGATATGCTCATAATTAGAATTCATCTTTTCATTCCTCCAACCAACAGTTTAAGGTACCATTACTTCTCGTTATCTTTCCCTTTTTACTTTTTTATTAAACCGTTGCGTTGCTTCCATTCTTTACTTAGCATACTCATTTCAATACTGTTCCAATATCCGTTTGTTGTTTTGAGCTTCTCGCGCAGAATTCCTTCTTGAACAAAGCCAAGTTTTTCATATGTTTTATAAGCCGATACATTGAAATCATATACTCCAAGACTGATGCGATTTAAGTTCAGCTCTTCGAACCCAATCTGTAGCATATGCTTCATCATCAATGTTCCATAACCTTTTCCACGGCTATTTTCTTCAACAACAACCCTTCCAATTCGTCCTGAACGGTTTTGATAATCAATGTGAGCAAGGCTAATGTGTCCGACAACGTCATCATCTTGAACAAGGACAAAAATATATCGGTCACTTCCTATCCCATTTGCTCCCTTTATGTACGCTTTTAATTCTTCTATTTTTAAAGGATAAGAAAAACTTGAGCCTGCCCATGTCATTAGCTCTTCTTCACTAGAAGCCCAGTTGACGATTTTCTTTAAATCTTTTCTAGTAATTTCTCTCATATACACCACTGCGCTCACCTCTCGCCTTTTCTATAAGATACCTTAAAAGAAAAGCCTCGTTCAAACTTTTTTGCACGACAAATTTTTTCATACAAAAAAGCTCTCACATAAAGAGAGCTTTTAAGCTTCTAAAAAGGGTAGAATAACAACTACTTCTGTTCCAATTCCTTCTTCGCTATTCACATCAATTTTTCCACCGTGAAGAGCCACAATATTGTAGGCAATAGCCAAACCAATCCCAGCACCGTTATGCTTCATATCTGCTTGATAAAAAGTTTTTGAGATATGTGGGATATGCTCTTCGGAAATGCCTTGTCCATTATCACAAATTTTCACACTTACCGCTTTTTTAAATTTTTGCAGGGTAACTTTTACTTCTCCCTTTGTTCCCGTATACTTCACTGCATTATCAATAATATTTAAGAACACTTGCTTTAATCGATTTTCGTCTCCCCAAAATACAGCACAATCACCGCTATAAGTTAGTAAGATTTGTTTTTCCTGTGCTTTTATCTTCCAGTGAAACACAATTTCCTCTAAAAGCTCATTAAGGTCAAACGTATGTTTCAAAAGCGTAATTCGATTAGCTTGCAACCTTGAAAAGTCTAACAAATCTTCTACAAGATGAATGAGCCGGTCTGTTTCAGAAGAGATAATTCCCATACCTTGCGCAATTTCTTCCTTAGAAAGATAGTCGGGATCTTTCAACGTTTCAGCCCATCCTTTAATTCCTGTAAGCGGGGTTCTTAACTCATGAGAAATCGAAGATATAAACTCATTCTTCAAACGCTCGTTTTCTTGAATTTCATCTGCCATATAATTTAAAGTTAAGGCAAGATGGCCAAGTTCGTCCGGACTTTTTGTCTCAATACGATTTTGAAATTGACCTTTTGCCATTTTCGAGGAAATAGAAATAATATGCTGAATAGGTTTTAAAAAAGAATTTGATAACCTCCAACTTAAGATAAAAGCTGCGGATGCAATAATCAAATTAAGAACAAGCGTTATGACTGTAAAACGTAAAATCATTTTATCAATATCTGTTAACGATGTTTCATAACAAAGATAGCCAATCACTTGATCTTGATGAAAGAGAGGTTGATAAAAGGTCATGACTTTCTCGCCTAGTGGAGAATAGACAATATCTTTTAAAGTGCCCCCTTCTTTTAAAAAAGTCGGAATGTTAACTTTCTTCTCTACTGCCAATCCAGATGAAGATTGAACAACCTCTCCTCTGCTGTTCAAAAGAAGAAGGTTTGTACCAGTCATCTGAAATGAATGAATAATTTCACTGCTATACTCTTTTAAGTCGAATGTATAGAGAGGGTGATATTGATCAAAAAAAGAACGGCTTGTTTGAGCATGCTGACGGATTGTTTCTTCAATGTTTCCATAATAATAATGATAAATAGCAAAAGTAAAGATAGCTTGAAAAAGGATTACAATGAGAAGAATAACCGACATGAAATAGAGAAGAATTCGCCGCCTCATTCTCCCTCGCCTTTCCAGTAATATCCTCTTCCCCAAACTGTTTCAATATAAGTAGGACGTGAAGGATTATCTTCAATTTTTCGTCTCAATCTTCTAATATTAACATCAACCACTTTAGGATCTCCTATGTACTCCTCTCCCCATACGCGATCCAACAGCTCATGACGTGAAAATAATTCCTTTGGAGCGCTCATAAATTCCTGCATCAAACAAAATTCCGTTGGCGTTAAATCAATTTCTTCTCCTCTTTTTTTCAACACCTCATTAACAAGGTGAAGTTCAAACGGCCCTGACTTTACAATGTCTTGATCTCGTTTTTGAATGCGACTAAGTCTTCGTAAAAGAGAGTGAATTCTCGCCGTTAGCTCGCTTGGACTAAACGGTTTTGTAATATAATCGTCTGCTCCAATTGTTAATCCTTCTACTTTATCTTCGTCCTGCGTTCGAGCTGTAAGCATAATAATTCCCACAAGCTCATTTTTTTGACGAATTCGCTCGCATACGGAGAACCCATCAATTCCGGGTAACATCACGTCTAATAAAGCAATATCAAAAGAAGAGCTTTCCATAAGTTCTAGCGCTTGTTCTCCAGTATGAGCTTCCGTAACGTCATAACCCGCTTTTTTTAAATTTAAAACAATAAAACTGCGAATTGCACTCTCGTCTTCTAATACTAAAATTTTCCCCATAGCTTTGTCACCTTACTTAGTCTCTAATATTTTCTGATAAAAGATGAAAGAGAGAACCATACTTTCTTTCTTCTTCTGTTTTCATTGCATAGACATGCTTTAATGTATTCTCAATTTCAATATAGCTCTTGCTTTGACTTTCCCACTCTTTATTTGTAAAACGATAGAGAGTGAAAAGATTTTTACCGTCTTTAACTCGCTCAATCGTAAGCTTATGTTCATCTGTAGAACGAGCGATTGTGACAAGGCCGAACCACTCTTTTGGAAATGTAAGCTCGTACCCTTGTTCATAGTTTGGATAATGTTCCGCAACTTCTTTTAACGAGCCATCTTCTTTTAGTTCATAATAATATACAAACCACGGTAGTGATACAAAAGGCTCTTCTTCCCATCCTTTTGGCACAACCGTCTTCCCTATCTCAATAATTCCATTCTCATTAACATCCTCGCTATAAACAATCATAGACTTGATGGCATCTTCATTCTTTGCATCAAGCTTCATAATAAGCTTGCCTTCCTCATATCCAAGAACATATGTTGAAGCAGAATGGGCCCCAACTCCAACATCAATGAAAACTCCTTTTTTCCCTTTTGTATAATAACCAGCTTTCATTTGCTCAATGCCATTAATAGATGAATCAAGTTTAAGAGAGGAATGCTCCATAAAATACCCATTGTCTTCTTTAAAAAGGCGAGCTGTAAACTCTTTTCCCTTCTGGAGGCTAAGCATTATAATTTCGCTGCTCCCATCTTCATCGAGATCTGCTGCAATAGTGCGCGTATAAGAGGTTTGAAAAATATCGTCTATTTTTGAATCAGAAAATCTATAGATGTGCATTTTTTTCTCACTTATACCATCATATCCAAATCCAGCAGCTAAAAGCATTGCCTTCTGTCCTTTTACTTGAATAGGAGACAGATCTGTAATCTCCCCATAATTTTGAATAGTTTTGGTTGCAACCTTTTCCCACTGCTCCTTCTTTTGATAGAAAACCATCTTGATTTCAAAAGGTTTTTTTTCATTCTTGTAGAAGAAAACTGCTTCATTTTTCTCCCCGTCTCCATCAAAATCTTCGATATAAATAGAGCGTTTCTCTTCGGAATGTTTTGGAGTAAGTAAAAAGGGGCGTGTCCGATATAAAGAATCTTTCTTTATTTGTTCTTTCAATGCTTGCTCGTTTTTTTCCACTTTTGGGCTTTTCATTAACGAGCTTGGTGGTTCCAAATTTAGACCACACCCACCTAATAAAACTGTTAATAGAAGAACTAAAAGCAGCAAAACGCTTTTCATCATATAACTCCTCTAATCTGCAATGTAAATTCTCATATTACTTTCATAAGTTGCCTTTGCTATCATAACAAATTTTAAAATCTAATTCATCTTCCATAAAAAACAGAAGGCTTGTCCTAAAAAGGAAAAGCCTTCACAATAACACCATTTTTTAAAAATGAACAACTGGTAGCGTATCGTCAAGTGGCTTCATTTTATAGCCATGAGCACTCAAGTAGTCTAATAGGTCATTCAAATGTTGAGCCGTTGTTTGTTTGTCATGTAGAAGAATTACTGGTTCTTTAAAAGATTTCGTTTCAATATCATGAATAACTCCGTTTACATAACGAGCATCTTTGTATTTCCAATCTAGACTATCAATATTCCAATCCCACAGTTCAAATCCATTTTGGTGCACAGCTTCTAAATATTCCGGCTTCATATATGGAACGCTTCCATAAGGAGTACGAATAAGGTTTGTGCGCACGCCTGTTAAATGATAAAGATCATTCTGTGCTTCTTTCATCTCCCCAACAACCGTATCTTTAGATTGATAGATTTGATGAGCATCATGACTTACTCCATGTAAAGCAGGCTCATGGCCTCCTTCTACAATTGCCTTCGTTGCTTCAGGGAAACGTTTCATATTAGGTCCAAGCATAAAAAACGTTCCTTTAGCATTATGAGCATCAAGGATTTGTAGAATTTCTTGAGTATGTGTACTAGGGCCATCGTCAAATGTTAGATAAACGACTTTCTCTTCTTGATTCTCTTCGTTTGAGGGAGCTGTTGGCAATTCAGGTGTAGAAGGGGTCGTTTGATTTCCACTCTGCTGAGCAGATGCTTGTTCTTGTTTATTTTCAGATGAAGAAGACACATTCTCTTGTTTCTTCTCTTCTTTATTTTCTTTGTCTGCTTTTTCTTCCTCATCCACTTTTGGTTTTGTTTCTTTCTTCTCTTCTGTCTCTTGTGCTTTTTCTTTTTCTTGGGCTTTTTCTTTTACTTCTTCTTCTGCCTTCATGTCTGGTATACTTTTATTCTGTTGTTTAGCTGCTTCTTCTATAGATTGATTCGGCTCTACTGAGTTTTCAGCTTGATTCTCTTTCTCTTGTGATGATTGATTCGGCTCTTCTTTTTCTTCGTTCTTATGTATAGAAGATTGATCTTTCTTTTCTTCCTGCTGGATTGCTTCCGATTTCATTTTCTCTTCCTGTGAGTCTACACTTTTCTCCGTTGAGCTCTTATCAGTGCTGCTTTGAGCCTTCTCCACTGCCGCAACTCCACCAAGGCTTATGAGTACAACAGCTGCACCAATTGCAACCTTCTTAACGCTATTACTCCATCCTTTTTTGTTACCTTCTTTTTGCTTCATTCTTACAAATAACCCCCAAATATTGTCGAAAATTAGTTTATTATTCTAGTATAAATTGGTTACTTCGACAAATGGTAACAAAAGAGTTACAAGTTTACCGCAATGGTACATTATAAAAAAGACTTGCCAATAGACAAGTCTTTTTTATATCATTCCTTAGTACAAATTGTTTATAAACACCAGTATCCTTTTACTCTAACGCCTTTACGACTTAGCTGTCTAACAGTTAAATTTTTTAAGACAGCATCAGATACGATAATAACAACTTCATTCTTCGGAATATCACCGTATTGCCTTTTCAAATACGGCAATGGAATATGCAGTGCATCTTCACACGGCTTTGTTTTAATTTCGTGAAAATCGCGAACGTCAATTAAGATAGCACTCTCAACTTCCTGACATGAAGTTACCTTTTTGACGCCCACAACAGGGATGTAGCGCTGATAAACAAGAAAAAAAACTAAACAACCTATAAGACCTATAACACTCATTAGAAGCACAATGCCACCTACTTACCCTTATTTTACAAACTTAATCCTACTACACGAAAAAGCAAAAATCAAAAATAAAAACTGAATTAAACAAAATTATATAAATTTTCTAAAACATTTATCAACTTTTTAAAAAACAAGGTGTTATAATGCACCTCAAAAATAAGAGAGGAAAACGTTATTGTCTTGATAAGAAAAATGATGAACTCAAGATAGCAAGAATGTCTAAGGAGTTGTCAAACGTAAGTGGCAGAGCATAGCTAAGGAAATTGTTCCTTTTCCCATTCAAAAACTTTTCTCGAAGCATCCCATAATAAAGAAGTATGACAAAAATGGAGGAAAGAGTCCCTTTTTTTATAGCGGTAAAAGACAGTAAAATAGGTGCCTATGCTCATTTTACTCTTCTTCAAAATAAAACAGCTAGCCTTCTAGCGTCTTATGTAGATTGTACTTATCAACGTAAAGAAAGTGAATTTCCGCCTAATAATACAACACTTTTCAAACAGAAAAAATAAATAAGGAGTCTAGTTCTACATTAAAAACCATAAAAAAGCCTAAACAAAAGTTTAGGCTTTTTTTTACTCTTCTTTTGTTGAAGCAACTTCTTCGAGCGTCTTATGCATCTTCAAAAGTCCATGTCCTTCTCCGCTCCGGTCATTTCCAAGTGAAACAGTGTGAGAAATAAGACGTTCATAAAGCTCAGGCTCTTTGATATCTTTGCCGTAATCTTGTTTCCATTTGTTTGCTAAAAGCGCTGCTGCTCCTGCAACGTGCGGAGTAGCCATTGATGTCCCACTCAATACAGCAAATTTCCCGTTTAGATAGGTTGACAAAATTTCCTCTCCTGGAGCTACTAAATCAATTTTGTCATTTGTATTGCTAAATTCCGAAAGCTGACCGCGTAAATTCACAGATCCGACTTGAACGACTTCCTCATATGCCCCTGGATAAGCATACTCATCTGTTTGATCGTTTCCATCGCCTTCATTTCCAGCTGCACAAACAACTAAAATGTTTGCTGCAACAGCTTCTTGAACAGCTTTGTGAAGAGCTGGATCATCTTGTGATCCACCTAGAGACATTGAAATAATACTTACTTTTTCTCCTTGTTTTCCTCTCCACTCTACTGCATATTTAATAGCCTTTATAATCCAGTCTGTTTGCCCCATCCCTTGTTTATCGAGAACTTTAAGAACAAGTAATCCTGCTTTTGGTGCTACACCTACAACGCCCATATCGTTTTCCATAGCAGCAATCGTCCCTGCAACATGCGTACCGTGGCCGTTATAGTCTTTTACATTCTCTTTTGTATCATCTTCTGTAAAGTTATAAACATCAACAATTTGGTCTTTTAAGTCAGGATGATCTACTTCGCATCCTGTATCAAGAACAGCAACAATAACTTCTTCTCCTCTATATCCTTGCTGCCATACAAGCGGTGCATCAATAAGGCGAACCCCTGGTGGTACCTCATTTGATGATTCACGAACTTCCTGTACTTTAAAAGGAATTAAACCGACTTTAGCCATCTTTTTCTCCCCTTTTCCAAATGATTTTTTATACTTTACAATGAGATGGGACGCACACTCTTATTTCCTTAACTTCTCTAAAGATGCTCTACAAAAATCGCCTTTTTCGTTTTGGTTTCTTTTTGATATTTTTCATACTTTTCATATTTTTTACGCCGATTGTTATCGTGGTAAAAGTCGTAGCGACTAGTGCGAACAGCTGCAGAAACTGCTCTAACCACGCTAGCACAATATCTCCTCCCTTCTTATAAAAAAGCACCCACAAACAGCTTTATGATTAATGACTGCTCGGGGCGCTTTGTTCTATAAAGAATCGAATGTAATGATAGGAATAAAATGTGCGTCTTATTAAAATTTTAACATATACTGATAATTCAAACAAGTATAATTTTTCAATAAATAGAAGCAAATGCTAAGATTGCATTCGCTTTTATTTATTCATCTCTTAGAGCATTTCACTAATTGTTTTAGGGAGCATGTGTAAAGGAAGATAATCTGGACCTCCTGCTTTAGAATCTGTGCCAGACATGTTAAAGCCACCAAATGGATGATATCCAACAATCGCTCCTGTGCAATTTCGGTTGAAATATAGATTTCCAACATGAAAGTGACCTTTTGCATACTCCAGATGCTCGCGGTTATTTGAAAAAACGGCTCCTGTTAATCCATACTCTGTATTATTTGCTATTTCAATAAGCTCTTTAAAGTTTTTTCCTTTTGAAAAGGCTAAAACAGGACCAAATATCTCTTCCTGCATAATCCGTGCTTTTGGATCAACGTCTGCAAAGATTGTTGGATCAATGAAAAAGCCTTTTGAATCATCGCTTTTTCCTCCATATACAAGACGTCCTTCTTCTTTTCCAATTTCAATATAATCTGTAATTTTATCAAATGAACTTTGGTCAATAACAGGTCCCATGTATGTTCTTCCATCTACAGGATCTCCTACTTTTTTGGTTTCTGCAATTTTTACAACTCGTTCAACTACGTTATCGTATACATCCTCATGGATAACAGCTCTGGAACCAGCAGAACATTTTTGTCCTGAAAAACCAAAAGCCGAAACAAAGATTTCTTCTGCTGCTGCCTCTAGATCTGCACTTTTATCTACGACAACTGTATCTTTGCCTCCCATTTCAATAATGGATCGCTTCAGCCATTTTTGTCCTTCCCTTACTTGTGAAGCTCTATTGTAAATTCTCGTTCCAACTTCACGAGAGCCTGTAAAACTAATAAGATATGTTAACGGATGGTCCACTAAATAATCACCTACTTCACTACCACTTCCAGGGCAAAAGTTGACAACGCCTTTCGGTATCCCTGCTTCCTGCAGAATATCAATAAAAGCCCGAGCAATCACAGGAGTGTTTGAAGCTGGTTTTAGGACAACCGTATTTCCTGTCACAATAGGAGCAACTGTTGTTCCAACCATGATTGCAAAAGCAAAATTCCACGGAGGTATAACAACTGTTACCCCCATACTTGTATAAATATATTTATTTTTCTCTCCATCTCTGCTTTTTACAGGAGCTCCGTCTTTTAAACGAATCATTTCCCGACCATAATACTCCATAAAATCAATGCCTTCTGCAATGTCTGCATCTGCTTCTTTCCACGGTTTTCCTCCCTCTTTAATAAGGAGAGCTGTTAATTCTTTTTTTCGACGACGCGTAATAGCTGCTGCTCTAAATAAAAGCTCTGCTCGCGCTTCTGCTTCCCACAAACGCCAGCTTTCAAAAGCATTGTGAGCAGCCTTCATCGCGTTCTCTGCGTGATCCTTACTTGCTTTTGAAACATAACCTACTACTTCCTCTTTGTTAGCAGGGTTAATAGAAGTAATCTCTTCATCTGTTTCAACATTTTTTCCATCAATTAATAAGCTATGTTTTTTACCTAAATAGCTTTTTATATGTTCAAGAGCTTGTTCCATCTCTTGATAGTTTTTCTCAATTGAAAAATCAGTAAATGGCTCATGTGAATATTCCTTAATCATCTCATCTACCCCTTTGCTATTTATTGAATTCCTTTCATCCTTATAAACTCATATAACCTCCTAGCCTATAATTAAACATATATTTTTCTAACAAAAAAATGCTTGTTTGTCTTGAATCCATTTCCTGTAAAAAAAAGACTTCCTATTATAATGGGAAGTCTTTTCAGACCGTAGACAAAC
>NZ_JALAMS010000052.1:0-36467 GCF_026790145.1 Priestia endophytica
ACCTAAGAGGGATAATATCACCTTGAGGTGTTTGTCCTTTTTTGGCCATGTGCCTAGTTTCAATCCCTACAATAATCTGTTTAGCAGTTCGAAAGGACTTTAAGCCAAGCATCGTGCGAATACGCTTTTTAATAAATCGATGATCCTGTTCTACGATAGTGTTGAGATATCTAACTTGCCTTATTTGTATGCCTTCGGGCATACTCTTCTACTTCTTTTAACTCCCGAATGGCTACAGGATAGGCAGGATTCTTATCCACTGTTATGACACGAGGTTTGGAAACATACGAAAAAGCCAAGGCTTTCTTGAAAAAGCGCTTGGCTGCTTGTTTATCTCTTGATTCACTTAGATAAAAATCAATGGTATTGCCTTCTGAATCGACTGCACGATATAAGTACATCCATTGACCTTTTGCTCTCACATACGTTTCATCGACTCTCCAGGAGTCGTTAGTTGATTTAAGATGACGCCGTACTCTTTCTTCTAATTAAGGTCCATATTGAGGAACCCAACGCATAATGGTTGTGTGAGCAATGGACGATCCTCGTTCCTCCATCATTTCTACCAAATCACGAAGGCTCAAATTGTACCGTAGGTACCATCTTACCGTTAGTAAAATAACATCAGGCTGATAATGTTTCCATTTAAACAAATGTTCCTTTTCCATACCAATCACACACCTTTTGTAGAGTAATAATATCAGTATGTCAAAGTTTAACAGATTAATTACGGCTACCTTGAAGTTTTTGCACTAGAACCAATTTATCTTACATATACCCTCTAATATATAAAATAGGAAAGGGAGGAACCCTTTCCTATTTTACTTGGATACCTATTTTCTATAAATTAATTAAAGTGTTGATTAACCTTTTCTGTCTTCCCTTTCGGCTTCGGTGAATACTCGGAAATATAAATTGCAATTAGAATTAAAAAAGCCCCTAACCATTCTATCCCTTGGACAGTTTCCCTTAAAATAATAAAGGAAAACACAGTTGCAAATATAGGTTCACTGAGTTCTAAAAATTGTACTTTGTTAGCTTCTAAATATTTAAGAGCCATAGTTGTACAATAAAACCCTCCTATAGTAGGGAAAATGGCCAATGCTAATAATGAAGGAAATGAACTCATCTCTGGTGTAACTATGCCCTCCCTGTAGAATGGAATGAATAAATAAATTATGCCGAATAACATAAGATACCAAACTAATGGTAACCCTCCATCTAAAGAGAACTTTTTAGTTAATACTAGGAAAAGTCCATAGCCGAGACCAGCAATCCCTGCAAGGATGGCTCCAATCGAAAGGCCCCCAGTAGCTCCTTGTGCAAAAGCCATGATAACTAATCCTATAATCAATAAGGAAAGGCCCGCAAACTTCAACCTATTCTTTTTCTCTTTTAATAATAAAGAACTGAATACAAAAGTTGTTAATACAGACGAACCTAATAGAATAAAAACAACGAAAGGTACAACTGCATAATTATAAGCCGTTGTTTCAAAAAAATATAGAACAAATATTCCTAAAAATGAGCAGAGAGCAATAGACTTAACATTTTTAGTTAACATAATAATATTTTTTCTGAAATTTGAATTAAGGAGAGCAAATATTGAAAGAACAATAAAAGCAATGAAACATTTATAAAATGAAACAGCTGCTGGCGTTAGATTACCTGAAAATAACCCTTTACTAAGTATACCTACAGTACCATTTAATATTGCAGCACCTAATGCTAAGAATATCCCTAAAATATATGTATTTTTCATGCACTTTCCCTCGATGTTTTTGTAATTGGTAACTTATTGTTTTTAATTAAATCAAGGATTAATGGAGGATTAGAATTTGAAGAGACAAAAACGCCCCCCATTTTCCCATTTAGCGCTCTATACATTTGGTCTTTCATCATAATACGATGAGCTTTAGCGACATTCCAGTAAGGAATACTAGCCTGAAGATGATGAGTTAAGTGATAATTTTCTGCATGTATGCTTAGAAAAAATGCTTCAATCCAATGACTATAACGATTACGTGTCATTTTAATACTTTTCTTGTTGTCTAATACTAATGGATAATGCTCAGCCATTTCAATAAACCAACCAATAACCATAAAAGATGTAAAATACGGGATTATCCAATACAACAGAAGGTACTGTAAGCTTTGGAAATAAACCAATATACTAACTATTATTATCCACATCAAAACCATAGCAGTGAATTGCTTAGGATATTGCTTAAATTGTAACATTCGATACTTAAAGACATAATAAGCATAACTTACAATATTTAACAAAAATAAAGGTCTTAGTACATATTTAATTAAAAAATGATTGCTATTTTTTAGCTTGTATAATCCAGCTTCTATATGGTATTGATAATCGGGATCTTTTTCGGGGTCTCCTAGATGGGTATGATGGCCCTTAACGTGGGAATCCTTGTATATATTAAATTCTTGTCCAATAAGATAGCCTGAAAAATATGTTCCTAATATGTAGTTTAATTTTCGGTTTTTGGCTAGACATAGATGTGAAGCATCGTGAAGTATTGTTGCTAGAGCTCTTTGTCTGGAGCCGATTATAAGTACAGCTACTAAATAGAACCATATATTGAAGTGTCCTAAATAGACTGATAACCCTATTATGATGTAGTCATATAGGATTCCGATTATTCCTCTGTAATTGTTTGACTTGTACAATGGCCTCAATTCGTCTCTAATTTCTTTAGAAAAATTATGATACTCGTAATTTGCCAAGTTATTATCCTCCTGTCAATTTTTAATACATATACTATTATACGGAAAAAAAGGGAAGTGTCTATAATAAAAATTCAAAAAAATGTTTAATTATTCATATGGAAACTGTTTTAATTTTAACTAATATATGTACTATTTATTAATAATAAGAAGCCTTCAATTTATACTTCTCCATATTTTATTTAAATGAGATATAAAATAAATAAGAAAACAAAATAATTCTTAATTATGAATTAAGAGATTAAATTTCTGAAATGTTCCAAGTTAATCTTAAAAGCATGAAAAAATGCCATTATTCTTCATACAAATCTTATGTATCTTAATTAACATAATAGATCTTCTAGGAAGTAATAAAAGCTCAAACTCATCGAATTACAACGGGTTTGGGCATTTTCTTGTCCTTTAAGTATACTTTTACGGACCGGTATAGAACAAACATTTACCAAGGATGTGTAGATTTCGAGCAAAAGGGTTCAGAATTTTTTGTATAATATTAATAAAGGATGAAATTAACTACGGAGAATAAAGATGAATTTTCGATTGGAATTGTTTGTCGAGGACTTAAAAAGGTCTATTAGATTTTATGAAGATATTATTGGCCTTACGTTTTCTAAAAAGAACGAGACAGGTGCAATGATTAAACAAGATCATTTTTCTTTATTATTAACGCATGACAGTATTCTTGATGAAGATCATTATTTTAAAAAGGGAGGTCTTCATCCAAAGGGTAAAGGCGTAGAAGTTATTATAGTTTCTGATGATATCGAGAAGTTATATAATCACATTTTAGAAGGGAATTATCCCATTGAATCTAAACTTGAGCTGCGATCTTGGGGAATGAAAGATTTTCGTATTGTAGACCCTGATGGTTATTATGTAAGATTGACCTCCAATAATCTCGATGAACATAAACAATAGGATAACTTAAGTAGCGTATTTGATTTAGCTTCCACTTTATTTATGATCCTAAATAATGATAACTAAGTTCCCATAACACAGATTATGCCTAGCTCAACCTCCTATAAAATACATTATATCTATATCGTGGTAATATAATAGTGAGGATCTTATAGGAGGAGTAAATTTGGTTAAAAACTTGCCTTTGCTATTTTTCATTTTAATTATAGGAGTAAGTTCTTCTACCGTAAGTATGAATGGACATTTACCTTTTATTGTTGAATATGCATTTATGATTATGAGCTTTATTTTAAACGTTACAGCCGTTATAGGGTTATCTTTACATGTATTTGTATATAAACCTATGAAAAAAGCAGAAGAAAACTTATAAGCATCGTTTAAGTAAAAGTAAGGTAAAAGCCGTGGAGATTAACGTCTCCACGGCTTTTATTTTTCAGCATTCTAACTTTTTATAGTGATTTTCAATTTTTTTAAAAGGAATGAGAATATGAGGTTGTTCGGAAGGAGTGAAAAATTCCAATCCCTCTTGGTTCTCATCAGGAGAAAAATAAAGTTTACTCCACTTTTTAATCATCCATCCCTTAATCCCTTCCGGAATAACACCATGTTGTTTTGAATTTAAACCATTTACATCTAAAACACTTGAATTTCTAAATCTTAATAGGGAATGCCTTTCGTAAATTCGGCATGGTTTTATGAATTCCACTCGGTATAACTTTTCTTCTGAAAATAACATATGATACCCACCTAATATGTAATGACTATTCTAATTCTCACCAACTTGGACATGTATTCATGACTTCATAGGATGCTTTTTTTTGAAAAGTAATATACTCATGAAAAACATTAATATAAGAGCATCAATGTTTACCTTTCCAGCAATAATAAAAGTATAAAACAATGAAATTATTCCGTAAGTGATACCAATCCATGCAATATTGGATGTTATTAAGTTATACCTTTCTCGTTTAACTCTAAAGAATAAAAATAATAGGGCTAGTAATATAACAAAGACAATCAACTTCCAATACAGACCTGATAAATGTTCTATAATTAAACTCATAAAAACCTCCATAATATAATCATATTTCCATTTTATCAAATTAATGTATATAATTCACTTTGTATACGCTATCTAAATACTAGTTAACATAAAATACATTATTAGCAGCAGAAAACCCTTTAGGTGCTTATCCCTAAAGGGTTTGAATCTACCTTCTTTTCATGCTAATTCTTGAAATTAACACCAAAATTATTCCTGCTAAGAACATAATCCGAGAAGTATTTAATGATTTTATATATCCCATTGGATAAAATATAGCACTTAGCATAAATAGAAAACCTATTATGTTTAATATCTTTGCTTTACTAATTTCAAACTCCCCTTTTATTTCTTAACATTCTATGTTTTTGTAAAGATGATCTCCAATCTTTTTCAAAGAAATAAGAATATGAGGTTGTTCAGAAGGAAGGAAAAATTCTAATCCCTCCTGGTTCACATCAGGAGAAAAATAAAGTTTTCCCCACTTTTTAATTACCCAATCCTTAATCCCTTCTGGAATGACTCCATGTTGTTTAGAACTTAGGTTATTTACATCTAAAATACTTGAATTTCTAAATCTTAATAGTGAATGACTTGCATAAATTAGGCATGGTTCTATAAATTCAATTCTATATAACTTTTCTTCTGAAAATAACATGTGATACCCACCTAATATGTAATGACCATTCTAACTCTCACCAAATTGAACATGTATTTATGACTTCATAGGATGTTTTTTTTAAAAAAGTAAAATACTCATAAAAAACATTAGTACAAGAGCACCGATATTTACGTTACCAGCAACAATAAAGGTATAGAGAAGGGCAATTATCCCGTAAGTAATACCAATCCATGCAATCTTAGATGTTACCGATTTATATCTTTCTCGTTTAACTCTAAAAAATAAAACTAACAGGGCTAATAATATAGTAAAAACAAATAACCTCCAATATAACCCTGGTAGGTGATCTATAATCAAACTCATAAAAAACCTCCATATTATATTCTTATTTCCATTTTATCAAATTAATGGGTATATTTCATATACAATATGGAGAACTAGTTGATATAAACCATGTTAGAGGAAGTAAAAAAGCGCAAAATCGTTCAGTAACAACGAGTTTGCGCTTTTTCTTCTTTTTTATATAATACTTTTACGGTTGATTTTTGTTTCCTATATGTGTAAGGTACATAACTTGAAAATTGTTATAGAGGTATGTTTAACGTTGTAATTTTGCATTTTTCTGATGTTCCCCCAATTAATCATTCACATTTAATCTATTCCTTACTAAAAAAAGTGCTCTCCACTTTGAAGAACACATTTAAGCTTTATGGTAGAAATATAGGTTATATACTTTTTAAAATATTGTTTAACTTTTCAGCAAATTCCTTATAATATCCGGTGTTATACCCCCCATGATCACCAGGGAACTCTACTATCTCTGTTTCTAGTAACCTTGCTAATGCAAAAGCACAATGATAAGCAAAAAAGCTCTGTGAATCAACGCCGCCGGCTGGGATTATCTTCATCGTTGAATGCTTTAATGCGAATTTTAATGCGCCAACATCTAATGAATAGTTAAGAATCCCCTCAATTTCATGCTCAACAAAATACGTTGAATTACGAAAGAGACGCTCTGCTTTCACATCCGTTGACTGTTTAGAATTGTTAATGTCCTTTTGGGAATTTGATAATAAATTTTCAACTGCACTTTTATGGTTCTTCTTGAGATCTTCCATAAACTCCCTAGCTTGAACTTGCTCATCGTGGTCTAAAAGTGGCAATAGAACGGGCTCATGAGGAATTAGTACATTGACCTGTTCTGGATGGCGTATACACAAATCAAGTGCAATAACAGCACCGGAGCTACTTCCGAAAACATAAGCCGGCTTATCGGTCAGTTTAGCTAGTAGGAGGTGAGCATCATTACTGTGTGTTTCTACGCTATAATCCTCAAGCCTATTGTCGAGTTTACTTCGCGAATGTCCTCTCCTGTCATACGTAATGACTGTATAATGGTCTGTAAGTTGGGAGGAAATCTGTTGAAATTTATCAGCATCACCACCCCCTCCGTGTATCAAAAGGAGGAAAGGACCTTTTCCATTAACCTCATAATATAGGCTTGATCCGGGTACTTGTATTGTCGCTCTTTTAAAGTCGTTCATTTCCATTTTCTATCTACCTCTCTCATTTTCAATATCATTTGTTCCATTAGGTTAAGTCCATTCTTTCTTAATTTTATTTTAGCATGGGCTTTAATGATTTATAGGAAAACATAAAAGACTCAATTAGTTTACATAACACAGTTTATCGGCACAGAAAAAGAACCTTAATTTAGCTAAATAAGGTTCTTTTTCTCTTACTAAGTATTGAGAACTCTAACAAATGTTCCTTTCAAGGACTTTTCCAGAGCATGCTGATTCAATTCGGTTACTTTGGTAGAGAGCTCTGTTGCTTTCTTCATTTGGTCATTCCCTACCAATACTAACGGATCGATAATTCGGACTTTTTTCTTTTGGTGTATATCATAATGATCCTCATCATTTATTGCGTCCCTACTCATAGCTTTTATTTTTTGCGAAACATCATGGTCTTTACTATCTATTAACTTCTCCCAAACTGTTGAATCCTCTGATAATAAGTCATCAAAGTCAATAATCTGCTTATCCATAGCTATCTTTAATATATCTGTTAGCATGGCATATCCATACACATTTAATGGATGAAGAAAGAAGTCAATAACCTCTGTATAATAAGCTTTAACAAACCATTCTGCCGCCTCAATTGTTTCTAAACAAATTTTTTTATCAATTACTCTTAATTTATCTACAAATTCAGAAGCATCGTCTAAAGAAATCATATTGTAGGTAGATAAATCTCGTAAGGTATAATCAATTCGGTCTGCACATAGCAAAGGAAGTGGTTGTTCTAATAAGGGCCATTTCTCAATAGGCACTATAGAAAAGAAATCAAAACCATGTTTTTGTAAAACAGAAGGAATTTCTGACTGTTGAATCGTTTTTTCAAAAATTTGATCATGAAAATCCTGTTCTTCATTATCTAAAACGAAATCTATAACGTGAGAAAAGGCTGTATGGGAGATATCATGCAATAAACCGGCTATTTGTTCTTCTAGGGAACCACCTAATTTTCTTATTAGTAGCATAACTCCAATAGAATGCTCAAATCGAGTCACATTCCATTTTGGATTTACTAAATAACTTGCTCCTCCTTGATGAATATGTTTAAGTCTCTGAACAGGTTTTGTTTGTATTAATTCTGTTAGAACGGGCTCCAACACAAAAGAACCATATAGATGATCATGAATCCTCATAAAAAGGAATAACCCACCTCTCCTTAATTTTGGGATTTAAGTTTACCAATATTCTTTACTCAATCTTTCCTTATTTATTGTATCAATAGAAGCATAAATAAAGAAGAGTTTCAAATGAGTATGATATACAAACTTAGTTTATATAAAATATGTTCGCGGAAGTAAAAAAAGCGCAAACCTGTTCAGTAACACCGAGTTTGCACTTTTTATTTTTGTATATATATTTTTTACGGATAGATGTGTAGTCTAGAATAAGTGTTAAATAATTTATTGAGCTTTATTATGTTAAAGCTCCTATTAGTCAATGCTTAATAAATAAGTGTAGTATAAAATTTATCATTAGCTTAATCTCGCCTTAAAATGCTGACGAATAATGGAAACTAGCAACATGAGCAGGGGAATAACAACAAGCAGAGCGATTGAAACGTAATGATAAAGGAAACCTTCTTCTCCTTGTTCTGAAAAACTGGAAGCCATGGTGAGGGATAAAAAAATGACAATTGTTCCTATTGGGAAAAGAATTTGACGATACGTGTTTAATTTGAATAAATCAGTTAGTCCAATGACCGCAGCATATAAATAGACGGATGCTTTGAAAAAGACTGTAATCAGTAAAGTAAATACGACAATAGCGTCCAGCCTTTCAATAAAATCAAGCAGATTAACTTTCCCCACTGCTGTCAACGTAGGAAATACGGATCTGTGCATCACGTCTATTCCCAGAACGGATGTATTTAACAAAACGGTCCAGCTTAAAATCAACCCACTTGAAATTACAGCTGTCAACCCTATTCTCTTTGCCAATTCAGGACGATTTAAATACGGTAATAGCATCGTAAAAGCGATCATTTCACCAAATGGAAAAATGAGTAGGTGAGGAAAGGCTGTTGTAAAGATAGGCTTCCAGCCATGTTCAAGAAAGGGACGTATCTGATGAAAATTCACATCGCCTGACACAAGTATAAAAAAATTCCCTGCTATTCCTAATAGAAATAATATGACAATAAAGACTTCTGCTGTTCTTCCTACTACTTCCACCCCTAAATGAATAACGTAGCACATCACTACCACAAGGGTAAGGGTGATTACTACTAACGGGGTTTCTAGCAAGGTAGATGAAGTGATTAAAGATCCGAACTCCCGCACATTCCTACTACAAATATATATAAAATGATTACAGTATACTAACCCTATAATCCACCCAAGGTATTTCCCAAATATTTCACGTATATATCCGGTAAATGGTAAGTTAGGATATTGACGAAATAAAAAATAAAAAATAAAAAATAAAGCTATCCCTCCACTCATAGCAAGAAGAGTAGAAAGCCAGGCATCCTTTCCAGCATCTGTTCCATAGTTGACGACCAATGCAGTTCCTAACTCAAAGATAAACATGATGGCAAAGAGTTGAATGCCACTTATTTTTGCCTTTTCCATTCATTCAAAACTCCCTTTTTTACTCATTTGATTAGTTAAAAAAGCTAGTCATCTTTAAAAGAGAAAAAACTACTGGCTTTAGTAGTTTTTTCCCTTCTAATTAAGGGGGTGAAGAATACATGTCGATTCTTTTAAGTAGTTTGCTCAAAATATTAAACATTATTTGTAATTTTGGATACTAAGTTGGCAATTGATGAAATTTAACATGATGAAGATGGAGGAAGAAATCATTTATGAACGAGAATAACGATCATATCCATCACTTACTTTTAATTAACTTGTGACTCTATAAAAAATGAACACAAACAGACAGTTCGTAAAGCGAACGTCCATAAAAGTGTACTTTTATGGACGTTTCTTTTTAATAAGAAATCTAGCAATTTCATAGTTCATTTAAGTTTAAATTTAAATTACGAACGTCCTTGGAAAAACTTACACTTTTACGGACGTTTTTGATAGAATAATAGGGAGAGAAACACAAAAGGAGTATAAAAATGGAAAATAGAAAATTTGGATACATACGAGTAAGTAGTCGAGATCAAAATGAAGGTCGTCAACTTCAATCGATGGAGGAAGCTGGAATTTCTCCTCGGGATATTTTCATCGATAAACAAAGTGGGAAAAATTTCAACCGAGAACAGTATCAACTGATGAAACGGATGATTCGTAAAGGCGATATTCTTTATATTCATTCTCTAGATCGCTTCGGCCGTAATAAAGAAGAAATTTTACAAGAATGGAATGCCATTACAAAAGAGATTGAGGCAGACATTGTGGTCTTAGATATGCCGTTGTTGGATACCACTCAATATAAGGATAGTTTGGGAACCTTTATTGCAGATTTAGTTTTGCAGATTCTTTCTTGGATGGCTCAAGAGGAACGGGATCGTATTCGGAAACGTCAGAGAGAGGGCATTGATTCTGCATTAAAGAATGGTATATCTTTTGGACGGCCCAAAGCTCAGGTGAATCAAGAATTTATTGAAGCTTATAACCGATGGAGAAATAAGGAGATTACAGCTGTCCAAGCCATGAAAGAAGCCAATGTTAAAAAGACAACCTTTTATAAATTGGTGAAGGATCATGAGGGTACTTTTAACAAGGACAATATATAATAAGAAGAAACTCGTCAAAAAGAAAGTCTTTATTTCTGTGAAAGCTTATTGTGTAAACTAATAACATGTAGGTTATGTACAGTTTTATCATCTTTATTTCATATAGTAGAATATTTTCATATCTCTATATTCTGTAGACATTTATATAGAAATCCTGAAAAGTTTAGATAATTAAACTTTTCAGGATTTAAATTTACAATTTTAAAAGATCCTGAATGTTCCCTCCCAAAACTCTATTTGTAATTTCTTGACTAGTTGTATGACGTTCTACAGCTTGTATATTTAAGAATGGCTCCCCATAAGGAAAATCTGAACTAAATAAAGTTCTTTCCGGTATTTCCTTTATAGCCAAAGATAGCGCATAAGTTGTGTAAAACGCAGATATATCTAAGTAAGCATTTTCAGCTCTTTTGATTAATTCAATGGTTTGTAACCAGTGAATTCCCCCCATATGTCCGTATATAACCGGTACATCTTCATATTTTTGAGTGAGGAGAAACAGTTCTTGAATATCCTTTAAACTTAATGGATGAAAGGTATGTACCCAGATAGGTAAAGACTCATAATCACTAGCTGCTTTAAATATAGGTTCTAGCAGTTGAATTTGACCTGTACCAAGAGTAAATTCCCCAAGGCCTTTCATTTTGTATTCCTTAACCAATTTCTCTATCCATTCATTTAGTTTTGGGTCATTTTGGGAATAAGAAAGAGGAACCGAACCAAATCCAACAAAGCGATCAGGGTGTTGCTTAATAGAAGTATTTAACTCTTCAAGAGCCTTTACGCGTGCTTCTAGAGGATTCACCTCATGATTTAACTTACCCATTTCTGTTATAAACTCTTTATAATTATTACTTTTTTCTGGGTGAACAAGAGTAGAAAACAATACCGTTTTGTCTATTCCACTCTTATCCATCATTTTAATATGGTTCTCTATAGGTAAAACCACATGAGCATGACTATCAATAATCATTTTATTTCCCCTTTTTATTTAAAAAATTCATTTCTCTTCTCTCAGAAAACACTTCATTTGCTACGGTTAAAATGGTATTTAGAGCCACCGGAAACCCGGCGTAGATTAACATCTGCAACATAGCTTCTAAAATTTCTTCCTCTGTCCATCCAACATTCAAAGCTCCATTAATGTAGAATCTTAATTGTTCTGTATTTCCTAACGCCGTTAGGCCAGCTACTGTAGCAAGAAGGCGAGACTTTAAATCCAATCCAGGCCTAGAAAAGATTTGACCATAATTAAACTCTACAGCTAATGTCCCTAAATCAGGTAAAACTGAATCTTTAAAGCTGTTCACTATATCCTTGTAGTTTTCTGGATCTATTTTAGCTAATACATCTAGACCCCGTTTAAAGTTATTTGTATGTTCCTCCATTAAATATTCCTTCCTTTCTTACCCATTAGACTTTTTACAGTTCTTTCAGGAATTTCGCTTTTTATTAATGAACTAAAACTAATCGTTACCATAAGGATTGCTACTGCACATACTCCATGCCATTGCCATTTACTCCAAGCAAGTAAACCTATATAGGATCCTAGAGATCCTCCTAAAAACGTAGAAACCATATATAATCCATTTAATCTACTTCTTTTCTCTACTTCTAATTGAAAGATATTAAACTGACAGGCAACTTGGTTCGCTTGTGTTCCTACAGTGATTAAAAGAGCTCCCAAAATTAATCCAGGCAACCAATACCCCCCCCAGACGAGACCTGCAAAAGCAATTAAGGAAATAGACATACGTAAAAAACTCGCAAACTTTGCTCCCCTTCTATCAATTAAACGACCAATAATTGGTGTAGCAAAGGCTCCAGCTATCCCAACTAATCCTATCAACCCAGCCATTGCACTCCCGTATGAATAAGGATAGGTATGTAATAAAAAGACAAGGGTGGTCCAAAATGCGCTAAAAGAGCCAAACATCATTCCCTGGCTTAAACATGCTTTTTGGAGTACTCTTTCCCTTATAAATAAGGGCCCTAAAGATAGGAGTAAATTTTTATAATTGGTTACATTAGTTCCTTTACTCTTTGGGAGATATGCAGTAACTAAGAAAATCATAAGGAGTGTCGCTACAGCAGCCGTCCAATAAACAACCCGCCATCCGAAATGAGCATCTATAAATCCACTAATAAGTCGAGCCCCTAAAATTCCACAAACTAAGCCAATCGCTACATTTCCTAAAACTCTTCCCCTGTTATCATCTGAGGCTATATCAGCAGCCAAGGGAACAATAATCTGAGGGATAACAGTTACAACCCCTAAAGTTAAACTTGCAATCATTATCCATGTTGTGTTGATGGATAAAGCATTTAAGGCTAGAACAATACATACAAAGTATAATAAGATTAAAATCAACTTTTTTCTTTCAAACATGTCACTTAACGGTACTAACAAGAGGTTTCCCAATGCATATCCTATTTGAGTTAAGGTAGCTATGATTCCAATACTAGCTGCAGAAGCATGAAAAGTGGTTGACATACTAACTAAAAGGGTTTGGTTTAAATAGACATTGGCCACTGTGAACCCACAAACTATAGCCATTAAAAGAACTAAGCCTCGGGATACATAATAAGAAGTCCCTTCACTGTTTTTTAAATCCATGTCCTTCACCTCCTTTAATTAGATAATAGAATAAGGATTATAATGGTAATAGGAGTGTATTTATACTATTATTAAAAGTACTACTTATAAGAGGGAGTAACAGTATGTTAGGTGATAAAGAAAGACGAAGGGAATTAGGAGACTTTTTGAAGGTAAGGAGGGCACGCTTGTCCCCGGAAGACTTTAATTTACCTATCGGCCTGAGGAGAAAAGCGAAGGGCTTACGTAGAGAAGAGGTTTCCCAACTAGCAGGAATCGGAATAACCTGGTATACATGGTTAGAACAAGGTAGAGACATCCAAGTATCTTCAGAAGTACTTGAGTCTATATCACGTGTTTTTAAACTAAATAAAGAGGAAAAAGAGCATCTGTTTTTATTAGGAAATCAGTCACTTCCATCTATAACAGTGCAAAATGGGCTAGAAAATATAGACCGTGTTGTAAAAAAGCTATTAAGCCAATTAGAAGATTGCCCTACCTATGTAACAGATGAAAAACTAAACATAGTAAGCTGGAATAAAGCTGCAGTGATGGTTTTTGGTGACTTTAGTAAAATGGATGAACGAAATCGTAATGCAGTATGGCGCTGTTTTACTTCTAAAGAATATCAAAATCTTTTTCTGAATTGGGAAGATCATGCTCAACGATTAATTGCTCAATTTCGTTTAGCTTATACATGCTTCGTAGGAGATGAATGGTTTAAAAATATGATTAGAGAACTGACTGAAAAGAGTCCCCAATTTGATAAGTGGTGGTCTAATCATGAAGTTCTTGGCACTCCATGTGGGAAGAAAACTATTATGCATCCATTAGTGGGAGAAATGATTATGGATCATATCACTCTTCAAGTGTATGATGCACCTGAATTGAAGTTAACCATTTACCAACCTCGTCAAGAGAAAGAAACAGAGGAAAAAATGATGCATTTATTAAGTTAATTGGTAGTGTAGAGGGCACTGATTCTAACTATAAAAACCTTATATTACACCACTTTCGACGTCTCAAAAATCCCCGTTTAGGATATATAGATTTTGAGACGTCTTTTGATATATTTTAGACATTAAATAAAGGATATAATAAGCAAAAATGAAGTTGTCTCAAAAACCATGATTTTTAGGACAATTAAGCTGTAATCCCTTTTTTCTAAATGTGAAATGAATAAATACTTTATTTTTTATTCATTCTTGAGAAGATCTTTTGGTCTCCAAAACCTTATATATCAACAATGTATGAATAATTACGTAAAGAAAAAAATTGAAAACGTAAATCTCTTGTCGTTCAAAGGATCTGCGCCTTGTTAACTTCCCCAAATTTCAAAGAGGGAAGTTCATTAGTTATTTTAGCAATCAAATATTCCTGTGAACTATTATTCATTCATTCATTTATTTATTTTCTTCAATTTAAAGTATGCATACGTGCTTAAAGTAATGGTAACCAGCACTAAACAGGTAAGTGGGAAAAGGACAGTGTTAACGAAATGATCATAAAACCAAGTATACATAAAAATCACCTCATCGTTCGTATAGAGAGAAAGGGATATTTTTAATCGTATCCCAACTCCCTACCTTTTAAGAAATTTATTCGTTATAAACCTTTCTACATTTTGTTTATTATCATTTAGTATGTAAAGGGCTAGACAAAAATATGTTAGTTCTAATAGATGTGGTTAATCTTGATCGTTTAAATCCGAAATTAAACAATAGTGACTTCAATTTCAGCAAAATGATGCATTATTCTCTCTTCTTCTTCCTGTTTTTCAAGAAAGCAACAAGAAGAAGAAGGAGAGGAATAATCACGAAGAGAGGAATATGTAGAACAAAAATTGCTGTCTTCAGTCCCTCACGGATATGTTCTTGGAAATTGCTTGCAATCGTGATGGATAAGAAAAGAATGGCTATGCCTAAAGGATACGATAGTCGTGAAGGCGATTCAATCTTAAATAAATTAGCCGTGCCTATGACAGCCGCATAAAATAACACGCTAACCTTAAAGAAAATACCAATCACTAAGGAAATCATAAAAAACACATCAAGACGTTCTAAGAAATCAGCGACTTGGATGCTTTGTACAGTACTAAGAAGAGGGAATTGTGAACGTGCTGTCAAATCTACCCCAAGCACACTAACATTAATGATCATCGTAATCACCAAATTGATGCCACTTAATCCTGTTGCACATAACATCGTCACTTTGGCCTTCTTAGGATTATTCAAATACGGCAAAATCATCGTAATCACAATAGCTTCTGCAAACGGAAAATATAAGGTTTGAGTAAAGACAACTTTTAAGATGGGTAACATACCTTCTTCAAGTACTGGTTGTAAGTTGGTGAAATCGATTAAACCAGAACTCACAATTAGAATAAACCCAGTGACAGCAAGGATATACATTAATATAAAAAGGACCTCGCCTGAGCGCACGATAACCTCGATTCCTTTTCGAACCATATAAATAATGACGAGAATTAATAGAGCATTTGCGATAAATAAAGGCGTATCAGGATAGGCAAAGGTTAGTAACATTTCCCCAAAATCACGTAGAATTCTTGATGCATCATACATAAAGTAAAGGATGTAGATAAAGGCAAGTACTGTTCCCATCACTTTACCTAGGATTTTTTGCATGTACTCCGTAGGCAAGAGATTTGGATAATAGAAGTAAAGCTTGTGATAGATTAAAAATAAAACCAAGCTGCCTATCATTCCAAGTAGAATCGCAAGCCAAGCGTCCTGTTTTGCGTCCATGGCAAGAGGTACAAGTAAAGAACTCCCTAGTTCAAACAGTACCATTAAAATAAATAGCTGACTGGCACTAATTTTTGCTTTTTCCATTCATCTTGCACCTCCTTTTTCCCACTTTTGATTTTCTTTTATACCCGAATATTTTGTAAGCCAGCGCAACGCACGTATGCTTCTACTGTGATGTGTATATTTAATTCTAGAAAGCACCCATCGCTCTATTCCAATTTTAATTTCACTCATATTGTAAGAAAGTCCCCCGTGAACCTATTATTATCTTTGCTTCTTCTTGTTTTTCAAAAAAGCAACAAGAAGAAGGAAAGGAGGAATAATAACAAATAGAGGAATATGAACAAATGATGCTATTTTTAGTCCTTCATGGAGATGTTCTTGGAAATTGCTCGCAATTGTGATGGATAAGAATAGAACAGCTATGCCTAAAGGATACGACAGCCGTGAAGGTGATTTAATCTTAAATAAGTTAGCTGTACCTATGACGCCTGCATAAAATAAGACGCTAATCTTAAAGAAAATACCGATTACCATGGCAAGCATAAAAAACACATCAAGCCGTTCTAAAAAATCAGCTACTTGGATGGTCTGAACGGTACTAAGAAGAGGAAATTGTGAACGCGCAGTCAGATCAACGCCAAGCACACTAATATTAATGAGCATCGTAATCACTAAGTTGATTCTACTTAACCCTGTTGCACATAACATCGTCACTTTGGCCTTCTTAGGATTATTTAAATACGGCAAAAATCATCGTAAACACAATAGCTTCGGTAAACGGAAAATATAAGGTCTCAGATAATGTGACTTTTAAGGTTGGTATCAAGCCTTCCTCCAGTACAGGTTGCAAGTTGGTAAATTTAATCAAATTCGAACACACAATCAAAATAAATCCGGCAACCGCCAGGATATACATAAAAACAAAAAGCAGTTCTCCTGATCGAGCTATGACCTCTATTCCTTTTCTGATGGCATAAATAATGACAAGCATTAATAATGCATTCGCGATAAATAAAGGAGTGTCAGGATAGGCAAAAGTTAACAACATTTCACCAAAGTCGCGTAGAACTCTTGAAGCATCATATATAAAGTAAAGAATGTAGACAAAGGCAAGTAAGGTTCCCATCACCTTACCTAAGATTTTTTGCATGTATTCTGTAGGTAGAAGATCGGGATAATACGAATAAAGTTTATGATAGACTAAAAATAGAAACAAACTGCCGATCATTCCAAGTAAAATTGCAAGCCAGGCATCCTGCTTCGCCCTCATGGCAAGGGGCACCAACATAGCACTGCCCAGTTCAAACAGGACCATTAAGATAAAGAGCTGATTGGCACTAATTTTGGCTTTCTCCATTCCATTCAATTGTCACCTCCTTTTCTTCACTTTTGATTCTCTTTTACACCTGAAAGAAACGACTTGTTTCGTAAGCCAGTACGACGGATATAGGCCTCCACGATAATATCTACATTTAATTCTGGAAAATACACCTCGCTCCATTCAGATTTTATTTTTTTCCATTCGTTTGGTCTAGAACGGTGGACGACTTCACCGAATCCAAGGATATCTGTTTTGTTTTTCTGCGCATGTTCAATGGCTTTCTTTAGCTCTTTTTCAATTTCTTTACTCAAGGATTGTTCGATCTTTGTAATGACCTTTGGATTGGTTATATCAACAGGAACCTCTATTTCACCGATGTTTCCTTCAACACGTGCATGAACAGAAATGCGAGGGTGACCATTCTTCATTTGGGCAGACACCTGTGTTTTTTGACGGACGGTTTGATAGGCTATCGCTTCTTTTTTTCCTTCCCAATTAATATTAATATCAGTTCCTTGTATTTTATCTAAAATCCATACCGTTCCTCTTGCTGTTTTTCCATACAGCCAATCCACCAACTTTCCTTGTTTTAAAACCGCAATTCCGGAAGCTCGAAGCGTTGCTTCAGGCGCACTTTCTTGAAGGTTCTCTAACTTCTGTGCTTGTTTAGGGCTCCCCACTATACGAAATCCAGATGCGACGGTTTCCTCTCCAGAAGACTGGAGTCCTTTCATGACATCTTGAAGTGAAACTTTCACATCCTCTCCCCATTGTCTTTCTGTAAATTCTAAGGTTTTCAGCACTTTATTTGCTGGAATCTTATCAACAGGAGTTAATGCTTTAACCAAATCTGCGGCAGTTGAACCGTTAGCAATGACTAGAGTGGAGGTCGTTCGAAACTCAGGATCTCGATCAAAAGCATCCATTAATACCTCAACCCCTTCTTCTCCTGCAAGCCTCTCCCCCACGACGACTAAGTTTGTATGGGCATAATACAATCTCCGAGAAATTCTGCTTGAAGCCCGTCTGCTTGCTTCGACTATATTTTCCCCCGAAGCTGAATAGATGGTAACAGGGGGACTTTGCATACCGCCTCCACCTCCACCTCCTTCTAAGCCTCCAGCCACGTTTCCAGGGTTGATAATTTGCAATGTTATGTTGTATCGGCCATCTTTCGTTTTATCTACTCCCATGGCTGCCACGATAGCAAGGTCTGTTAACTCCTTTTTACTCCAACAACTTGTTAGTAAGACGGTCACCGTCATCATTAATAAAAGAACAGTCCCTTTACGTTTCACTGTTATCACCTTCTTCAAAATCCCGATTCACCATACCACGCGATGAAGGAGGGGAAGGCTGCTGGTTCGTTCCTTCACGACTAGTATTTGCACTTATTAATCGTGGTCTTTTTCTAAGTGTCCACCATGGTAATCGCACAACCGTATCTTCATTGTTTGTTGGTATGAAAGGAGCCAGTGGTGCCATATAAGGAATGCCAAATGAACGTAAACTACATAAATGGACTACTGTCATGAGAAGTGCCAGAATAATGCCGTAGAAGCCAAATATTGCTGCACATATCATAAACAGAAAACGGAGTAAGCGAACAGAAATGGCCATGGAAAAGGAAGGTGTAGCAAAATTAGCAATCGCCGTTAAGGATACAATGATGACCATGGCTGGTGACACGATGCTAGCTTGAACGGCAGCTTGTCCAATTACAAGGGCACCGACAATGGATACAGCTGAACCAATGGCTTTAGGTAATCGAATCCCTGCTTCTCGCAAGATTTCAAAGGTAATCTCCATAAGAAGAGCTTCCACGAATGCTGGAAAAGGGACGGCTTCCCTCTGTGCAGCAATCGCTACGATAAGCTGTGTTGGGACCATCTCCTGATGAAACGTTGTAACAGCAACATAAGTAGCTGGCGCGATAAGGGAAATGATAAACATAGCAACGCGTAAAAGGCGAATGGATGTCGCAATATCGAAGCGAACATAATAGTCCTCGGCCGATTGGAAAAATTGAATAAAGACAGCTGGCGCAATCAGCACAAAAGGCGTTCCATCAACGAAAATCGCAATTCGACCCTCTAGGAGATTACCTGCCACTATATCGGGTCTTTCGGTGTCGTAAATAGTGGGGAAGGTGGTCATCGTTTGATCTTCAATAAATTGTTGGATATAGCCTGATTCTAAAATGCTGTCAATATCAATGTTATGTAATCGTTGGCGAATTTCTTCAATGACTTGATCATTCGCAATGCCATGTATGTACATCATCGTTACATCTGTGTGGGTTACACGACCGATTTTCATAGATTCGACCCATAAATCTGGGCTTTTAATAATTCGACGTATCATGGCTGTATTCGTCCCGATAGACTCTGTAAATGCTTCTTTTGGACCGCGTACTACCATCTGAGTACTTGATTCGGTAATGGCACGCCTCTCCCCACCTTTTGTATCTACACTCAGTGCTTGATTTGTTCCATCGACTAGAACAAGGGTATCGCCCGCCAATAAGGATAAAAACAAGTCATTCCAGGTATCAATAGATGACACATTACCGATTGTAATCATATCTTCGGAAATCAGATCGAGTGCATTGTGCTGATTCAATGTTTCTTTATGATCATCTTTCATTATGGATTGGAGTAAGAACTCTTGAATGGATTGATTGTCTACAATTCCTTCTACATAGACAATGGCTGTCTTAATATCGAAATTTTCCCCCATTTTCAATTGACGAATCACAACGTCTGAACTGTTTCCTGTTTTCTGTTTAATCGTATCGAGATTCGCTAATAGGGAACTGTGCATATATTCCACTGAGTTGTTACCAGATTGATTTTCAGCATCCTGTTCATGGTCCTTTTTTAATTTTCGGTCTTTAAAAAACGAAGGCATAAATCAAGGCACCTTTCCTTTAGTTTCTATTACTTTAACCACATAAGGAATTTTTATGTAAATCTTTACAGAATAAATCTGTATGATATTAAGGGAAAGGGAAGACCCTATTAAGTGGAGCGTGATAAGTATGAAAATCATAGGTGTTTCCCTGTTAATAACGGGATGTTTAATAGGATTATCTGTAAGTATCGATATTTTTCAAGGCTTTGATGTTTCTCAAGCATGGTACAATGCTGTAAATCCTTTTCGTGTGATGGAAGTTGTAGAATTATTTGTACTCTTTTTTCTTCTCCTTCTATTTTTTGCTGAGTCTGCCTACATTTTTATAAAAAAGAGAAGGAGAAAAAGAGGAAAGTAATTATGTATAAATCGTAATCTTTCAAAATGAGAAATGAGAACAAAGTTAATTTGGTCCGGGTCGAATCCAACCATTCTGCTTGCAATTCAAAAGGAAAACAATATGTAATTTCTATGTATATAATAATTGCATTATTATCCATAATAGATTTGCAATGAATTTTAACAGAGGTGAGTCTAAATAATGAGCCGAGAATGGGCGATTGAAATCTATCAAGATGTTTTAGATGGAAAAGTGAAGCGCTTTCCCAATAAGTTTTTTTCAGGGGAAGAAGGAAAAAAGTATATGAGGTATATGACATGTTATCTACTTGAAGAACGATTATCGATTCCAATTCATGAAATTCCTATAAGAGTACAGGCAAGTATACTATGGTCCCATCGTCTAAAACCACCTGCCATGATCTATGGTTGGAATTATTATGATGTAATCGAAAATGCTTATCCGGGACGATTTAAACCGTGGGAGTTTCAACAAGTCCCTCATAAATATTGGCACGGAAAAGAAGGGAAAAATCGAGCAGTTGAGGCAGTTAAGCATGTAATAGAAAATGAACTGAATATTCCTATAGAAGAAATACCCTTACACGTGAATCTTCATTTTTTTAAAAAATATCATTTATATGGCGTCTTCGATATTTTTGAACAATCTCCATTTCAAGTTATTCAAACTGTTTATCCAGGTGTATTTAAACCGTGGCAATTTGCGAATGTCCCACTGAATTGTTGGAAAGATCACGTATCTATTCAAGAGACGATGGACTATTTTCTGTTCCAACAGCTCCGTTTTTCCTCCTATGAAGAAGCATTGGTAAAAGTAAGGAAACAACACTTTTTTGATTTCCAACTAACGGGTTTATTACAAAGGGTTTTTGACTCCCGGATGCAGAAGGTTAGGGAATGGATAAAAATAAGCATGAAGAAAGAAAAGAAATCAATAGAGAAAAAAGATAGTTACATGTTCATAAGTAAATGATGAGAAAAAAGGGGGAATTCTAAAAAGAAAAGATGAAGTATTGTCCTACATGACTTGGTTTCACGGTAAATAGGCGATTTTCTGAACACAGCTCTTGCAGGATTTAAATTCCTTTTTATGCATTCTTGATAATCACACAGATTAAAATCTGAATTTTCTTCTTCATTTAATTTCAAAAGTCATATCAAGATCTATATATCTTAAATGGTTTTTTCGGTAAATATTAATAATTGAGTGCTTGTTAATGTTATATATACAGTAAACTACTTTGCGGTTCATAGCAGAAGTCCTGTCACTGGGCCTTATAGAAAGACTAGATGCGATTGTTGTGTTTCCCTTACTGATTACAGCACTTTTCAAACCATCTATCCTTTTATATGCTACGATAAGGGGCATAGTTGATTTGTTCAAGTTAAACCATGACAAAAAAATTATTTTACAATAGGGATAGTCCTCATTTTTTCTCATTGTCCATCGCTTCCGATTATTCGGAGCATAGAACAAAAGGTTTTGTCAATGATTATACTGCTATTGTACCCTTCATAATTATTCCCTTGTTAATTTTTATTGTTACCGTAATTCGTAATGCATTAAAGGAGAAAGTTAATGAATGATAAAAACTACAGATTGGAATAAACGATCAACCTTTAGTAAGGGGGTTCCAAGAACCATTTTTAGGGTTCCATTTTTATATGCAGGATATTTAATTATAAGCGTGAATACTCATCCATCAACGGTTCGGATTGCTTTATAATCCCGAAAACAATGATTGAAACAACATCTATGTTTCCAAATAACTATTTTTCCACTAGGAACCTCCTCCTTATATGCCGTCTGGTGTCCAGAAAAATAAGGTTTGAACATTCAACTTCAGTTAAGGTCTCCCAACACAAAAAAGCCGATTGCTCCTACGCTAAACAGGAAGATATCCTGGTTCTTCGAAGTTAATATAAAGGAAACGATCTTAGGCAAGTCTCTTGCGTCACATGTTATCTCGTTACTATACAAATATATGTTACCTTTAAGTATTTGACATAACCGATAAAACTCTACTATCCCTTCCATAGTCCATGATTGGGAGGAAACCTTCCATGATAATATCTGCTTCATTCCTATACCCCTACTTTCATTTCTATTTACGATTCAATCATCTTAATCCTATTACAAATAGTAGTGTAAGCGCACTCAACGATAATTATAATATTATATAGAATCGAATAACCATAAAAGCATAAGAGTTGTAAGACAAACTATACGCGTCCTTAAAAGTATACTTAAGAGGAAAAAGTAAAACTCATGTTATACTAAAGAAAAAGAAAAATCACGGAGGATATCATGACAAAGCGATTAGATTTACGTGTCGATTTTGCTTTTAAATCTCTTTTTGGAACGCATGGAAATGAATCCATTTTAGCTGCTTTTTTAAATGCAGCTCTACGTTTACCAGAGGAAAAGAACATTACGACCGTTCACTTATTAGATCCACATTTTAATAAAGAATATCAGGAAGATAAACGATCCATTCTTGATGTTCATGCTCAATTAGAAGATGGAACCCGTATAAACATTGAGATTCAATTGAATAATAAACATGATATGGAAAAAAGTACGCTTTATTATTGGTCTAAGATGTATAGCAGTCAGATGAAGGAAGGAATGGACTATGGGGAGCTGTGTCAAACCATTACCATTAACATTGTGAACTTCCGTTATTTATCTCATATCAATCATTATCATTCCATCTTCCAGTTATATGAACGTGAAGAAAAATTGTTACTAACAGACATGTTAGAAATTCATTTTATGGAACTTCCTAAACTTCTCATTAAATGGCGTAGAAAAGAAGTCGATCCTCGAGAAGATCAATTAGTAAGATGGTTATTATTACTTGAAGCATCGGAAGATGAAGAAATCACTCAAATACTGGAGGAGATTGCGATGCAAGAAGATCAAGTATTGAAGAAAGCCATAGACGAATGGGAACGTGTGAGTCAAGACCCCGAAGTCTTACTGGCTTATGAAGCGAGAAGAAAAGCTTTATTGGATGAAAAATCAGCATTAAAACGAGCTGAAAACCTTGGAAAAATAGAGGGAGAAAAGATAGGGGAAAAAAGAGGAGAGAAGAAGGGTGAAAAAAAAGGAGTCTTGAAAGTTGCTTTAAGTATGATTCAAGAAGGAATGGATAATAAAACAATAAGTAAACTGACAGGTCTTACACAAGAGGAAATTGATAATCTCCGTCATCAATAAGTTTATCTACAAGCTGAAAGGATCTTTATTAAAAGATCCTTTTTTTATTTATGGAAAAGAAAACCCTAGGCTAGACCTAGGGTTCTAAAAAGCTTTCAGCGTGGTATTAAAAAAACTCCTCCGTATGCTAAAATATTTTTGGTTCGTCAACCAAAATATCAGCATACGGAGGAGTTTTTATGCCAAAAGACACTAATAGTTTAGCACACACAACTTGGAATTGTAAGTATCACATCGTATTTGCCCCGAAGTACAGAAGACAAGTCATTTATGGGAAAATTAAAAAGGCCCCTGTCTAATTAAGGATGGAGCTTTTTTCCTTTAGATATCCATAATTATTGAGACTTCTACTGATACCGTTATTCTGTTATTGAGATACCTTGTCTAACGCTTCCTTTAGACTAAAACGTTTGAGAGAATTTAAAAATGTCTAAGATATGGAAGTACTTAAAAGAAGGAGGTATCCATGTTGAATCCCTATCTTTCTATGGCAACTGAGTTAATTATTGGTTTCTTTGTATTGTTTGTTTTAACTAAGCTATTAGGTAGAAATCAATTTTCTCAAATCACCCCATTTGATTTTATCTCAGCTTTAGTTTTAGGGGAATTATTAGGAAATGCCGTATATGATGAGGAAGTGAACGTCCAAAAAATCTTATTTTCTATAACAATATGGGGAATTTTGATCTTTTCCACTGAAATGCTTACTCAAAAATTCAAAAAGCTCAGAAAGACATTAGAAGGAGAGCCAACTATTGTCATTCATAAAGGAATGCTTAAATATGAGTCTCTAAAAAAAAGCAAATTGGACCTTAATCAACTTCAAAATTTAGTCCGCCAACAAGGATATTTTTCCCTGGAGGAAGTAGAATATGCCATCTTAGAAACGAACGGCATGGTCAGTGTTCTTCCAAAATCTTCATACGATATCCCTAAAAGGAGTGACCTAAATCTGCTTTCTAAACCGGCTAATTTACCGGTTACTCTAATTATAGATGGTGAAGTCGTTTATGATAATCTGAAGGAAGCCGGGTTTGATGAAGAATGGTTAAAAGGTCAATTAGCCGCAAAAAATGTGTTTGATTATAAAGAAGTTCTATTTGCAGAATGGCGGGAAGGTAAACCATTTTATATAAGAAAGTATGCTTAGTCTTTATAATAAAATTTTACGTTAAACGACCACCCTCTAAAGCAGGTGGTCGTTTAAGAATTTATGTATCGTTTCACGGTGAAAAATCTTTTAATGTATAGAAAGCTCAAAATGTTGATTGGATAGGTCCTTTATTCAAAACAAGCTGAATATACATCTCCTATGCTAAAGAAACCAATAGCAGCCGAAATAGCTTCTGAAGCTGTGCTCCCCGTCCTTCTTTTTTCACTACGTAAGAAATAGACTCTGTAGTACTAAGTCTTCTTTGAACACTATAGTTTTACGGTATCATTACAATGACTGTGATTATTGGTAAACTTTTCAGTGTATCACCTTATAGTTTTCCATATATAGCAAAATACTTTGCGGTTCATGACACGAACCCTGTCACTAGGCCTTATTGGATTATTTTTTATAAAAAAGTTTGATCAAAATGTATCACTAATAATACATTGGATGTAAAAAATACACTAAATGGCTATCTTTTTAGAAACAGGGACTAAAATTCATATTAAGTGACAATAAAGTTGTTTAATTTTCCCCTTATTAAAACTGATAACACCGTCCAAATAACTCGAACGGTGTTCAAAATAGTTGTTTAATTTTTAAAGACCTGTACTCATTTTACTCATAATCAGTAACAATAAAGTCGTTTAAAAACCAGACTATACTATCCGCGATTTGTCGGCAGGACCCATAAAGAAATAGATTTCTTTTCGTGACTATCTCTCAATTGGATATGATGGTTGCGACATCTTGAATCGCCTTTCTACCCGCTATACTGATGCCGGCAAGTTGAAAGAAGCCGTGGTTTACTCCAAGATACCTTCTACATTGTGCCTCAACACCTGATTCCAACAAACGACGATATAACGCCTCGCCCTCATCGACAAGCGGATCAAATTCAGCAGTAATAATGTGGGTTTCTGGAAGACCTTCAAAATCATCACGGTTTAACGGACTCGCTTCCGGGTGATCAGGAGGCAGATTTGATAAATAGGCATCAAAACCAGTAAGTAAAGCGTCTCGAGTAATCACATAATCATCACCAAATTTTTTATAACTGTTGCTTGTACCTTTCGCATCAAGCATTGGATAAATGAGAACTTGTCGTTTTGGCATCCAACGCCCTTGTTTTTTTAATCGTAGACAGGTAACCAGAGCTAAATGCCCTCCTGCACTGTCGCCAGCAATTGTAATGTTGTCTGGGTTTCCACCCCAAGATAAGGCATGTTGGCTAACAATATCAGAGGCTTTAAAGGCATCATCATGAGCAGCCGGATAAACATGCTCCGGTGCTAATCGATACTCAACGGCAATAACTAGAGCGCCCCCTAGATTAGATAACAAACGCATTTGACGATCATGGGTTTCGAAATCACCGCTGACAAAACAACCTCCATGATAAAAAATCAAAATTGGAAGATTCATTTGTTCCGATGGTTTGTATATACGAATCCGTATGCCGTCAATAGTTTGTTCAAAAATATCCCATACCGGGACTGCTTCTCCGGCTAAGTCAATAGTACTCAAATATCCTTGCCTACGCTCTTGGATACTTTGCTTCCTTGCCGAGGGACGCCCACTCTCGATAAATTGTACAACCAGTTTTCGAATACCTGGCTCAAGATTGTTTAGATCTGTCATTTTCAATTCACTCTCCAAATTTTTCACAAAGATATTGCCCCACAACCTCATTTTGTCAACAAGAGAAACACACGTTCGATTACTTTAATTGTAATCGATATCGTGCGTTTTTTAAACAACTTTATTGTCACTCGACAAATACATTCTTAAGGAGCATTTATTGTTCTTTCTATGGGAAATTCCATATAAAAATAGAAAAATTTTAGAATAATGTCTTTAAAATATATGAATTGTAGTATTATGGAGGGTTTTCTGTAACTTGGGGATAATGGATATAGGTATGTCTATACTAAGAAACTCCCCACTTATAACAAGTTACAAGATGTTATATAGGGAAACCTTGAATAAGTAAAAAAGTTCATAAAGGTATACTTTTACGGACGGTATTATCAGATTTGTGAACGATAAGAAAAAAACTAAACGTTAGAATTCGAGATAAATATCTGATTCATTTGCGTTTTGTCGTTCAGTTGCTGGTTCTGGGCCTTGTTTACGATTGATCGAAGTCATAGTTGGTTAAAAACTGAACTAGAAAAACAACAGGTTGCTATTGAGATTATCTTTCTTGGTCAGATGGATTCTTACAGACAATTCCTTACCTATTTTCATAGGAAAGGATGACCTTTTTCAAGCTATTTACGCCCTAAATCATGTTGGAGGAGATATTAGTCTAGATCTGTTTCAGCCTAATTTTAAATGTATAAACAGGAAGTGTACTGGTCATATTAAAAAAAATTATTATTTTAGGAGTGATAAGAATGATTAGGGGGTTTTATCTTACATTAGAACTTTTAATTTTCCCTTTATTATTTCGCTGAGCAGTTAATGATACAAACGAAGCGTGTAATGGTAACGATGAAATAACAATATTCGTAGTATTCAGTATAATCTAAAAATCAAGAAAGGAGTTTTTCATACAGATCATGATTGAAATTATAAAAGGTATTATTGGAACAATAAACAAAATGATCGAGGCATTAATAGAATTTGATTATGAAGAGGCTTTAGAAGAAATGAAAAAAAATAAATAGCGTTTTAATATGAAAACCCTTATTTTACCCGAAACAATGAAATAAGGGTTTGTCTTCTTTTTGGTTAATTATTTCTCAAATAACATATAATGCACATGGTTCAATTCTAATTCGGGCAGGAGTTTGGCCAATCACTTCCCCATCTCCATGTACCAATAATGGAGTTGGGGAATAAATTTCTAATTCTTTTCCCCTTATTATTTTAATAGCAGGGGAGGCTGTATGATTTCCTTTAAAAACTAATGGAAATATACGTAAAAAATCCAACTTAGACATTCCTTGTACAATACATATATCAAATAAACCATCATTGCTTTCGGCCTTTGGGCAAATAACAAGACCTCCACCATAAAAAGGTAAATTGGCCACTGCAATTAGCCACACCTTTGGAATCTTGTATAGCTTCTTATCAATCATTATCGAGATATCCTTAGGTTTATAATGGAATAATACATTTATTGCACTAATGATGTATGAGATTTGACCCATCCGGACCAAATTAAGTAATTTTTTATATATGGAAACATTCGCCTTCTGAGCCACCTCCCCATCAAATCCTATTCCTGCCACTGTACAAAAGTATGTGGAATTTACAAATCCGATATCGATGACTTTTGGTTTCCCACTTAGTATACGTCCTAACGCTTTATCATATTTTAATGGTATACCTAGTCCTCTTGAAACATCATTTCCTGAGCCAGCAGGAATAATTCCTAAAGGTATATTCGTACCGACTAATCCATTAATCACTTCATGGATCGTCCCATCGCCACCTACTGCAACAATTACAGTCACTTTTTCCTTCTTAATAAGTTCTTGAACTAATAAAGTGGCGTGTTTTGGTTTCTGTGTAAAATGAACACAATAATAAACATTTCTTTCTTGAAGCTTTTTTTCAATTTGATACCAAACTTTAAGAGATCTTCCATTACCCGAAACTTTATTAACAATAAAACAATACAAACATCTCACCTATTCATGAATTTTTAACAAAATTATAGCCTAATTTACTTATGAATATACAAGCATAACAAGGCGTTCTTACTTTGAAGTTGAACTAAAGACATGAAGATGCTGGGGCAACACCTTAAAATGCAGACTTTTTACATCAGCTTTTTCGCCATCAAGATTGAGAGCGATGGCCTCTGGAATCGTAAAATGACCAGATTTTATTTTAGTATGATGTATTATTGACGTACTGTCATGAATGTTGAGCATTTTTGTAAGTAATGAAAAAAACAACTGTAATCGATTAGTTTTTTTACAAGTGAGAAGATGAAAATAACCATCATTATGTGTTGAATTCTTAATAAGACGTTCAAAAGGACCAACAGAGTCTCCATTCATGATTAAAAATAAAGAGAGTTCAGAAATTACTTCATTGGTGGAAACATCAACAGAAATAGTATTTAATTGTTTTGTTAAAAAAAATGTTTTAAGAAAATGAAGGCAATAGGCCCATTCACCAAAACAAGATTTGAGGAAAGGAGAAGTTCTATAGGTAATATCCGACAACCAACCAGCTGCTGCAATGTTGACAAAGTATCGGTTTCCAAATTTTCCAATGTCAATTGGTTTTGTATTCCCTCTTTCAATAATTGAAAGAGCTTGTATATTGCAAGACATACCTATATACTTTGCAAATTCATTACTCGTTCCAAATGGGAATATCCCTATAGTAGGTCTATATTCTTCTTCCGCTAAGAATTGGAGTGATTGGTTAACAGTGCCATCTCCTCCAGCAATAAAGATCGCATCCCATCTATTTTGGCATGCTTTTTTAATAGGATTATCGATGTTTTTTAACTCAGTTATTTGATGAACAGTTAATTGATACCCCATTTCTGAGAGTTTTTTTAATAGCATCGGAAAGGCTTTATGAGATATCTTTTTTCCGGAAAATGGGTTATAAACCATTAATGCCTGTTTGTTTATTGTATTCATAGTTAAATCCTCCGTCCGATCCATAAGACCTTAAACATTATAACCACAATACTATTTTTCTCTTTTTTCACTTCAAAATACGTTTCTTTTTCCAAGAAAAAAATTTCCCATATTTATCAAAAAATGAATAGAAAGGTAATGTTCATGAAAAACTATTACATAAAATCGTTGAAGAAACTAGGTGATATGTGTTGAAAGCTTTGCAATTCGATTATAAAATACCCCACTATATCTTTAGCAAAATAATCGGGAGTTTTATTCCTTCTGTTTATTGGAATTCTCGGATATCTTGTTTACGTTTTCACGAACAATCGGAGCCAGAGCTTCCGAATGAAAATTGGGTGAAAGTAAAGGTGAAATATGGCGGTATTTGTGGCAGTGATCTTAATCTTCTTTTTTTAAATGATAGTCCTACTACCTCACCATATGTATCTTTTCCATTCACAATTGGCCATGAAATCGTAGGGGGAATTGCGGAAGTAGGTGCACAAGTTACTGGATTAAATAGGGGAGATCGAGTTGTTATAGACCCAATTCTGTCGTGTGTATCGAGAGGTATAGAACATCCTTGTCCCGCATGCCTTAAGGGTAATTTTAGTTTGTGTGGATATAAAACTGAAGGAAAACTGTCACCAGGTTTGTTAATAGGAGCTTGTCGTGACACAGGTGGCGGATGGAGTTCGTATATAGTAGCTCACAAAAGCCAAGTATTTAAACTCCCAACAGCTGTGAATGATTTAAACGGCGTGATGATAGAGCCTTTTAGCTGTGCTTTACATAGTGTTTTAAGGAATCCACCAAATAAAAATGACACCATATTGGTCATAGGAGGAGGAGTGATTGGGATATGTGTCATTGCGGCTATTCGAGCACTAGAAATCCCGTGCAGAATTGTTACCTTAGTGAAACATCAATTTCAAGCTGAGTTAGCGTCCAATTATGGGGCGAACAATATAATCCAGCTTAGAAAACAAACTTATGTCGATGACTTAGCAAAATCACTTAAAGGACAGGTATTAAAGCCACTTTTTGGTCCTGAGGTCATACAAGGAGGTGCAGATATTGTCTTTGAATGTGTTGGAAAAAAACAGAGTATCCATGATGCACTTCGTTTTTCTAAAAGCGGTGGAAAAGTTGTTCTGTTAGGTCTAGCCGGCATAATGGACGGAATCGATTGGACGACAGTTTGGCTTAATGAGTTAGATGTCAAAGGAAGCTTTGCTTATAGTACGGAGGTGTTTCAAGGAAAAAGCACACGAACGTTTGACATAGCGATTGAATTAATGCGTGCTGGAAAAGTTGATCTATCACCATTGGTTACTCACCGATTTCCAATAGAAGATTACCGAAACGCTCTTGATACTGCTTCAAATAAGAAAAATCGTGCAGCAATCAAAGTGGTGTTTGAACCGTAACATTTTTATAGAAATTAGGAGGAAGACAAAAATGAAGAACTTTACTATAACAGGCACTGAAAAAACTCCTTTTCTCTCATGGTATATGGAAGGGTTAAAGGAAAAATTTACAACTGAAGAATACGAGTATTGTGAAGAACCAGTCGATGATATTAGGATTGTATTTAATGTGATCGGACAAGAAAAACCACGTCCATTTCGTAGAAAGGCACAGGCGACTTTTGTCATATCTATACTAGAGGTAAATGAAGAACCGGAAAATATATTTGAAGCTGCTTATCCATACCTAATTCGATCTTTAGCGAACCATTTAATTTTCATCGTACACAATAAGGAAAAAACAGATGTTTATTTTATTACTCCTGAACAAGGATTTTACAAATTAAGTTATCAAAGGGAAGAAAAAGAAGACTTTTTCCAAAAGGTTTATGAAAGATTAGAACCGGTCGCATCGGCTCAATTAGTCATTGACAATCATTTTGTAGATAATTTGGATCAAAATTTATGGAATGGTAATAATATTACACAAAAAATATACGTATCAGGCAAAAAATTAGATGAAATGAATTTATTACCTGCACCCTTTCCACTTGAAAAATATTTGTCATCTCGTGATATGCGTCAGTTAAAAAGATTATATGGCATAGGCGGTCTTAGCTATGGGAATCTAAGCAGCCGACACGATGATAAAAGCTTTTGGATGAGCGCTAGCGGTGTCAACAAAGCTAATATGCGAGTGATTGGCCAAGATATTTTATATATCAATGGGTTTAATTCGAAAAAAAATGCAATGGAAATAAGTGTTCCTCCTCGTATTTCTCCAAAAAGAGCGTCGGTTGATGCAATTGAACATTGGATGATTTATAAAGAACATCCAAAAGTGGGGGCAATTGTTCATATTCATGCATGGATAGATGGTGTAACTGCAACGGAAATTAACTACCCTTGCGGTACGATTCAATTGGCGGAAACTGTAGCAGATCTAGTACGAAATACCGATGATCCATCTAGGGCAATCATTGGACTTAAGAATCACGGTCTAACCATTACAGGTCGTGATTTAGATGACATCTTTGAACGTATTGACGGACAAGTCATGTCCCAGGTGCCAAGTGCATAAAAAGGTGTGATTTAGATCGAACAGATTAAATATTGAAGGAAATCTGATGTTTAGAGACTTTTATGATGAGGAGTGAGAATATGGAAACTACGATTGAACCGATCGACAGGGTTGCGATCAATCTCGGCCCGTTCCAAATTTACTGGTACAGTGTAATTATCATTTCCGGCGCCTTTATTGGCCTGTGGCTCGCCATGCGTGAAAGCGAGCGACGTTTTCTGCCGAAAAATACCTTTTCTGATCTCGTCTTTTTTGCGGTTCCAATTTCTATCCTATTTGCACGCGCTTATTACGTGATTTTTGAATGGGACTATTATTCCGCGCATCCCAATAAAATTATGGCTATCTGGGAAGGCGGACTAGCCATGCACGGTGTACTAACCGGTGCTGTATTGACGATCATAGTGTTTGCGAAGGTACGAGAAATTTCATTCTGGAAAATTACTGACATTTTGGCACCAAGCCTGATTCTAGCTCAGGCAATTGGCCGCTGGGGAAATTTTATCAATCAGGAAGCCCACGGGGGACCCGTATCGCGGGAATTTCTCGATAATCTGTATTTGCCCGATTTTATCATTAACCAGATGTACATAAAAGGGACGTATTATCACCCGACGTTTTTATACGAGTCCCTTTGGAATTTTGGTGGATTTATCGTGTTGATGTCTCTCCGACGGGTAAATTTAAGGCGTGGTGAGTTATTTTTGACATATATCATATACTACTCATTCGGGCGTTTTTTTATCGAAGGAATGAGAACGGATAGCTTAATGCTTACTGAATATTTGCGAATGGCGCAAGTCATTTCTGTCGTATTAATCTTTGTGGCAATCCTGATAATCTGGTACCGCCGAAAAAAGGATATGCAGATATCCGTTTAGATAATGTCATGTGATTAGAATAAGGGATTGCTATAAGAGATAGGTTGTTGTCTCATATTGTCTAGAAATACAATCCAATAGGTATCTCTGCTCGGCTGGGTAATTAACTATTTCATTTATTCATTTCCCTTAATAATCCCGGTTGCTTATTGAGGGAATTTACTATGTGTACAGTAACAATAAACCAGCTAATCTTAGTGGGAAATGGGATTTATAATCTCATGATTGTTGGTATTGTTTAATCCATTTATCTAGGGCCGAAGGCGTTAAATCATACTCTCGACAAAGATCAGACCGACTTTTTCCGTTCTCATAAAGTTGAACCATTTGAAGTTTAAATTCCGATGTAAATGTGCGACGTGAACGAGGCATAAAAACGCTCCTTTATCTTTTGGTTATCTTTAAGTGTACCTCCCCTCATTTTTATTGTCCAATTAAGTGTAGCTTATCCAGGCATAACTAAGACATTGTGTTAGTTATGCCTGGATAAGTTTTTTTGGATAAATCCCTTACAAGTTACTTAACATTTCGACACTACAACCGGCCGTTTAAAAATATTGAAGAGAAACTCGAATAACTTTTGTAGAGGTAACAAAAGTTCAATTCCCCTAAACTATATGTTAAGTAATAATAAAATGATTTAAAACCTATCTCCCCTTCATTTATTCATCCGTATAAATTAACTTTTTTAAGTAACTATATAAAATAGTGACTCAGTATCAGTCTAAGATTATATAGGAAAGAAAATTCGATATAAATAGAGAGGTGACACAATAAGATGAAAAGAATTGTTTTATATATGTGGATGGTATGGGAAAACCTTTATTATAGGCTCTTTCGTCTGCAAATGATGACAGGAAATGAACTGTTTTTGTTTAAGCCTACGATGTATCACGGTAATCCACTTTATTTATCTGATGGAAATATCATAACAGAAGGAGACGCTGTACTAGAACTCCACTTTAATAACAGGAAGTTGTTAGAGTTATTAAGGTCCTCTCGTTCTTCTTTTCATTTAGCTAAGTTGTTAATAACATCTGCTGATTATTCTCTGAAACAATTATGCTCTGTCTTCCAATCCCCCTCCTACCAACAGGTCAAAGCACTTTATGGGGTTTCTATTTTATATCGAGGAGCCTATCAGTATGGGTTCTTGACCTATGATTTACCAAAAGGACTCATAACGTCTATAAAAAAAAGGTATTTACAAACCTTATTATGTATTTTTCACCCTTTGGGATATAAAAGATTAACACAACGGAGAGAATTATTAGTCCCCAAACTCATCATTATTTCATCTGAAGAATTTCGCAAACGATATGACCATGAATAGTGCCCCCCTCCTAGGAGGGGAGATGAGCAACCTATACAAACCTCTTTCAAATGAATATAACCTTTAATATGTATCATAGATTGCATTAAAATAAGGGATATACACTTACTTATTGTACATTCCTTATTTTATTAACATAATACATACTGGCGGCAGTTTCCAACTCTGCACAACAGACTTCTTTCATAGTGTTAATTCCGTTCATTTTAAACTGGTTAGCTAATCATTCTCCACTCCAATCTGACTAATTTGTACTGTGAAAGTTGAGCACCTTACTCCAACTTATTTTGAACGGTTATTTCTTAAAATAGTCTTCTTGGATACAGGGATTGAATCTGCTCTAAATCGCATAATAATACTTTAATATCATTTTGAGACAGATAAACCGGCATTTGATCATAAAGAGTAATAATTTGACCATCGTTTTCATTCTCGTGATTTTTCAAATAATTATATAAAATATTTAATTGGTTTTCATTTAGAGTGGATTCAGTGAAGAAGTGTTTAACTCTTTGTAAGGAGAAAATATTATTCTCTTCATCAAATTCACCTGAAATAATATGTCCATCTATGTTTGGCATATTGACTACTCCTAACATGTCTTTAATTATCCTGATGGCATAAGATAAAGAGCCTTATAAATCATGATAAAAGTTATCTAAGGATGTCTAAATTATATACCGACAGAACTATTCAATTCCTTTTTCTTGGCTTAATGGGAACGTGGGATACTCCCATTTGAAAGAAGGCTTAATTACTTTAACAGCTTCTTTCTTTTTTATAATGAATGACGTTGTAACAGAAATAATGATTAACTTCTTAAAATAGGACCCACTTTATCAATAGTCTCTTGTAATTTTTCGCTATTTTTGCTATACATATGCTTGGCTTCCTTTACTTCTGTTCCAAGGGCAAATAACTCTAAGTCCGCCTGACATTTTTTCAATGTTGAAAGCATTAACGGCTTTTCTTGAGGAGGTGGGACTTGAAGTTTATCATCAAAAAGGTCAATCGTTAATTGTCCATAAGAGTCCACTTGCCCCAGAAAGACATTTTCAATCGTAACCCCTTGTTTTTCTAGCTCTGTGTTCAACCAACTCCGGCTCCGACCTGCTGTAGATAACGGCTCATCCAATATTTCGCCATCCATAATGACGGTCTGAGGTTCCTTAATGGGAGCAACCTTTATGTTTACATCTTTCGCGGTTACAGGCTGGTTTTCTTTCTTTAGCAATACGCTCAAATCACCCGTTGGCTCTAGTGCCGCAAATTCGACATCTGCTGCCTGAAAGACATTCTTCTTCCGAAGCAATTCCAACAACTCATCGGTTGTATATTTTTCCTTTTTTAAATTATCTTCCATGATCTTGCCGTCCTTAATAAAAACCGTTGCTTTCCCTTCTATAAAATCACGAAAACCTTTACTTTTTAGCGAAAGCAAACCAGCAAGAAAAGGGATGGCTGCAAAGATAACAATGCCAAGTATCCCGTTAAAAATGTTCCGTTCCAGTCCCGTGATCACTTCTGCTCCTATGCTACCGATAGTAATTCCTGTAACATATTCGAAAAAAGAAAGTTGAGACAGTTGTTTTTTTCCTAACCATTTTGTAATCAAAAACAGAACAACAAGAAAGATTAATGACCTTACGACTATATCTAACCAATCAGGCACTGCTTAACACCTCTCATAAAAGAATGTTGATCTTAAAAGCCTTTGTACTGAGATTCCTCTCGTTCCAACTCTCCCACACGTTTTTTTAGATCCGTTACCACTTCATGCACGACCATCATCGAATCATGCAACGTGCGTTTCGATTCATGGTCTTCCGTCCTTAAGGCTAAACTGGATAAACTAGCTTCCATCCCTTTAAGATTAGCCAAACATTGTTTCACTTCTGATGCGATTGTCATCTTCTATCCTCCTTATCCTTTTGGTTTAAAAAGTATAGCGCCAAGCATTCCGAAAATAATAGCAGCTGAAATCCCTGCACTTGTCACTTCAAACATCCCCGAAATAACACCTACTAACCCATGTTTTTCGGCTTCTTGCATGGCCCCGTGTACAAGAGAATTTCCGAAACTTGTAATCGGAACTGTAGCTCCGGCTCCTGCAAAATCGATAAAAGGTTCGTATAAACCCACCCCATCTAGGAGGGCGCCAAGGACCCCA
>NZ_JALAMS010000053.1:0-17554 GCF_026790145.1 Priestia endophytica
CTTTGTCTACAAGCTGAAAAGCCCACCATTAAGGTGGGCTTTTTTCTAACTCATCCCAAGTTCAGCTTGTTGAAAAAGCTCTGTTCCCACTAACTTAACAAGGTCGACAACTCTTTTGGAGTATCCCCATTCGTTATCATACCATGCTAATACTTTAATTTTCCGATCAGCCACCACAAGAGTTGATAGTCCATCAACAATAGCTGAGAAAGGATTTGTATTATAGTCAATTGAAACAAGCGGCTCTTCTGAAAAATCTAATATGCCTCGTAAGTTCGTTGAAGCAGCTTGCTGGAATGCTTTATTAACTTCTTCAATCGTTACGTTCTTTTGCACATCCACAACAAGATCGACAAGTGAAACATTTGGCGTTGGCACACGAAGAGCCATTCCATGCATTTTACCTTTCATATGAGGAAGTACAAGTGAAAGAGCTTTTGCTGCTCCGGTTGATGTTGGAATTATTGATTGGCCGCATGCACGCGCACGTCGCAAATCTTTATGTGGGTTATCAATATTTTTTTGATCATTTGTATAAGCATGAACAGTTGTCATTAAGCCGTTTTCAATTCCAAAATTCTCATCGAGAACTTTTACGACAGGTGCCAAACAGTTTGTTGTACATGAAGCATTTGAAATAATATGATGTTTCTCCAAATCTAATTTTTCCTCGTTCACACCCATTACAACTGTTATATCTTCTTGTTTTCCTGGAGCTGTTAACACTACTTTTTTCGCCCCTGCATCAATATGAAGCTGTGCTTTATCTCTTGAATTGAACTTTCCAGTTGCTTCAATAACAATATCTACTCCTAAATCTCCCCATGGAAGCAAAAGAGGATCTCTCGAGTTTAAAAGCAGCACTTTCTTTCCGTCTACAAGAAGCTCTTTCTCTAAAGGAATGACTTCACCGTCGAATTTACCATGAATTGTGTCATACTTTATAAGATGGGCGAGTATTTCAGCTGGATAACTTGCATTAATTGCTACAACATCAACACCGCTTTCTTTTATTAGGCTTCTGAATACCATTCTACCAATTCTTCCGAATCCATTAATTGCTACTTTTGCCTTCATAGCCATTCCCCTCTCTAATTATGTTATACTTTTTATCTTTTATTGTCACTTAAGTATAACACATTAAAAAGAAAACGCTATAGTTAAAAAACACATTTCAAAAAAAATAGCTAAAAGAGATGACCTCTTTTAACTATTTTAAGTTCCAACTGTCAATAATATGTGTAACTTTCTTCCTTGTTTCTTCTTTTGAACCATTATTATTAATAACTTCATCCGATTTTGCAACTTTATCCTTAAGAGAATCCTGCGCTTTTATACGTGCTAGTGCTTCACGTTCACTAAAGCCATTTCGCTCTATTAAACGTTTAAGCTGTACCTCTTCATCGACATATACAAGCAGTACTTTATCAACAAGATGGGTTAGATTACTTTCAAATAAAAGCGGTATATCTAATATAACGTTTCTTTTATGCTGCAAATAATGATCTCTTTTAGAAAGCATTTCTTTTCTCACTGCTGGATGAACAATAGCGTTGAGTTGCTGTCTTTTTTGCTCATCATTAAACACAATCTCTCCGAGAGCACTGCGATTAAGTGTCCCATCTTTTTCAAGAATATCACGACCAAAACGTTTAACAATTTGGTTATAAGCTTCTTTTCCTGGTTCTACAACTTCACGTGCAATAATATCTGCATCAATAACAGGAATATTATGCTCTCTCAATATAGCGGAAACGGTACTTTTCCCGCTTGCAATTCCTCCTGTTAATCCAACTGTAATGGCCATGTTTCTTCGTCCTTTCACTTTTTACATTTTCCATATTCCAAGTACAATAAGTAACACACCTGGTAAAAATGAAAAAAACTTCATCCAACTAAGTTTTGAAAAAGCATTTCCACATTTCAAACCAGCATACAAAAGGAGCGCGCTCATAATTCCAACAACTATAGCAAGATAGATAGTTGAATATCCTAAAAGGGAAGCTCCTACTCCTGCCCCAAAAGCATCAAGCGAGAGGGCTAAACCAAGCATAACAGCCTCTATCCCTGTAACAGATCCTGACCGATCAAAGTCCGCTGAAGTTGGTTTTCTTAAAATGTGGACAACTACTCCTAATGATTTGATTTCCCAATCAAGGAGCACTTTTGGGCCTACTCTATTATGGGGCTCATCTGACTGCTGAAAAAATTGAAATAATACCCATCCACCAAGAAATATTAAAATTCCACCGCCTATTTTCTCCATTACGTCTGGTGAAAAAACAGCAGAAAGGCCTTTTCCAACAAACATTGAAAAAACAAGAGAAAACATAGAAAAACAAGCAATAATAATGATGGATTTAAAAGGCAGCCCCATGCGGCGTAATCCATATGTTACGCCAACGCTGAAGCTATCAAGACTTACAGCAAATGCTAATAAAAATAAAGAAAGTTGTGCTGTCATTACTAGGCTCCTTCCAGTTCTTTACGATTACTATATGGAAGAAGCCCATCCATTGTTATTAAAAGCTGATGAAGTTTATATACTTATTATATTCTAGGAAAAGGTTGGCATGATGGACAAATATGGGTTCCACGTCCGCCTACAGTAAATTTCTCAATTTCTGTTCCACAATTTTGGCAAGGCTCGCCTTTTTTCCCATATACAAAATGTTGATGTTGGAATGTTCCAATTTCTCCTTGTGTATTCACATAAGAACGAATTGTACTTCCACCCTTTTCTACTGCCTCAGCAAGCGTTGCGATAATTTCTTGGTGCAGACGAACAATATCTTCTTCACCAAGTGTGTGTGAAACACGTTCAGGGTGAATTCCCGCTCTAAACAGTGCTTCATCTACATAGATATTCCCAAGGCCTACAACAATTTTCTGATCTAGTAAGGCTACTTTTACTTTCCGATTCGTTTTCGCTAATCCTGCTTGTAGAGATGCAGTTGTAAACTCTTCTGCAAAAGGCTCTGGTCCTAACCCAACAAGCGGACCTGAATCAAACTCTGTTCCTTTTTTAAAAAGATGAAGTGTTCCAAACTTTCGAACGTCATTATAACGAAGCTCTGTTCCATCACTGAAAAGCATCATAACGTGATCATGTTTGTTAAGATCTTCCCCTTGCTCGACAAGACGATATTTTCCTTCCATTCTTAAATGAGATACAAGTGTATAATCATCGAGATAAAAAAGAAGAAATTTCCCTCTTCGTCCAATGTCATGAATCTTTTGATTTATTAAAGCATCTGTGAATTGAGCAACTTCAACAGGACGCTTAATAATATTCGGCCAAAGAACGTTCACTCTTGTAATTGTTTTTCCACTCACAAGATTTACAAGTGTCTTACGAACGGTTTCGACTTCTGGTAGTTCTGGCATTGATGTCCCTTCTTTCTTATATGTTGTTAAACATAATTAGTGAAGGGAAAAGTTTCCCTTCACTGATTGTACTTTTACTATTTAGCGTCAAACCACGTTTCTCCGTACGCATGATCAACTTTCAACGGCACGCTTAATTCAATAGCATGTTCCATCACTTCTGGTACAAGTTTTTGAAGTCTCTCAATCTCACTTGTCGGAGCCTCAAAAATTAGTTCATCATGGACTTGAAGAAGAAGTTTTGCTTCTAACTCTTCCTCTTTAAGACGCTTTTGCACTTCAAGCATAGCTTTTTTAATAATATCTGCTGCACTTCCTTGAATTGGTGTGTTCATAGCCGTACGTTCTGCAAAGCTTCTTAAGTTAAAGTTACGACTTGTAAGCTCTGGAAGATAGCGACGACGATGAAGAAGTGTTGTGACATATCCTGCTTCCTTGGCATCTTGGATAATATTATCCATATAAGCTTGAACGCCTGGGAAACTTTCTAGATAACGATCAATGAATTCCTGTGCTTCTTTTCTTGAGATATTCAAGCTTTGTGATAAGCCGTAATCACTAATTCCATATACAATACCAAAATTGACTGCTTTTGCTTGGCGGCGCATATTGTCTGTTACTTCGTCACGCTCAACTTTGAAAACATCCATAGCTGTTTGGGTATGAATATCAAGGTCGTGTTTAAATGCGTTAATAAGCTTCTCATCCTGTGCAATATGAGCAAGAACGCGCAGTTCAATTTGCGAATAGTCGGCAGCGAAAATCATCCACCCTTCATGTGAAGGTACGAAAGCTTGACGAATCTTCTTCCCTTCCTCAAGACGAATAGGGATATTTTGTAAGTTGGGATCTGTAGAACTTAACCGACCTGTTTGTGTTAGCGTTTGGTTAAAACGTGTATGCACTTTATTTGTTTCTTTATACACTACTTTCTTCAATCCTTCAATATATGTGGACTGAAGTTTTCCTAGCTGGCGGTATTGAAGAATTTCAGACACAATTTCATGCTTACTTGCCAACTTTTCTAGCACGTCTGCTGATGTAGAATATCCTGTTTTTGTTTTTTTAATTGGTGGAAGACCTAAGTTTTCAAAAAGGACAACTCCAAGCTGTTTTGGTGAATTAATATTAAATTCTTCTCCTGCTAATGCATAAATGTTTTTTTCATATTCACTCAGACGCTCTCCGATTTCTTTCCCCATTTCTTCAAGACGGTTCATATCCATATGAACTCCTTGTACTTCCATTTCTCCTAATACAAGGGCAAGGGGCATTTCAAGATCATTGAAAAGAGACAGCTGGTTATTCTCTTCTAGATCTTTTAAAAACGGTTCCTTTAATGTTTTAATCATAAAAGCTTTACGAACGGCATGTTCAGCAAGAGACTCTTCATTCGGCACTGCTCGCTTGGCACCTTTTCCGTATACTTCTTCATCTCCTTGAACTTGTCCACCATAACCTTTTAGTTTGGCAACTGCTGCTACATCCTCATGAGACTGTGCAGGATCTATTAAATAAGCAGCAATAAGCAAGTCAAAATCTACTCCACGGAGGTCTACATGATTCCACTTCAGCGCTACAGCTGCCCTTTTTATATCAAAAACAGCTTTTTTCTTACTTTCGTCTTCTAACCATTTCACAAAAACTTCTGATTGTAGAGCTGTATCACAGTCAATATAATAGCTTTCCTTCTCACCTACTAGGCCAAAACCTAGGATATCTCCGTGATGATAATTTTCATCAAAAAGCTCAACTGTTAATGCTACATTCCCTTCAAGATGCTCTTCTTTTACCTCTTTTAAAACTGTTGGATGAATTTCTTGAAGCTCTGCGCTTTCTGTCACCTCTACATCAAGCTTCTCGAGCATTGATTTAAATCCTAGTTCCTTATAAAGAGCAATAAGCTTTTCTTTATCATAGCCTTTATATTCTGTTTCAGCTAAAGAAATTTCAATTGGTGAATCACGCATAATTGTGGCAAGCTCTTTGCTCATTAAAGCTGTTTCTTTATTTTCTTCAAGACGCTCTTTCATTTTTTTTCCGCTAATCTGATCGATGGAGTTTAGCACTTCTTCAACTGATCCGAACTCTTTTAGAAGTTTAAGGGCCGTTTTTTCTCCAATCCCCTCTACTCCTGGAATGTTATCTGATTTATCTCCCATTAATCCCTTCATATCAATAATTTGATTTGAGGAAATACCGTATGTTTCATCAATTTTTCCAGGAGTAAATGCATCTACTTCTGTAATTCCTTTTTTGGTAATTGCTACTGTTGTTTTAGGAGAAACAAGCTGAAGTAAATCTTTGTCTCCTGTAATTACTTTGACTTCGAAATCTTCTTTCTCTGCTGTTAAAGAAAGCGTGCCAATAATATCATCAGCTTCATAATTTGTTAATTCATAGCGAGAAATACCGTATACATCAAGCAGCTCTCTAATAAATGAAAATTGTTCAGACAGCTCTGGCGGTGTCTTTTGACGTCCACCTTTATATTCTGTAAATGTTTTATGTCGAAACGTTGTTTTTCCAGCATCAAATGCAACAAGCATATGGGTTGGTTTTTCTTCTTCTAAAATACGTGTCAATATCGTAGTAAAGCCGTAAATTGCATTTGTATGAATACCTTTATCATTGCTTAACAGCGGCAATGCAAAAAATGCGCGATAAGCAATGCTATTTCCATCAACTAAGACAAGCTTTTTGGTCATTTTTCGTCCTCCATCTTTCTTTCACTTATTAGTATTGTATCAAAATCTCTCATAGAAAGAAAAATTCAGTCCTTTTTATAAACATAAAAAAAGAGGTGAAAACAGATTAGTCTGTTTTCACCTATCAACATTGGCTCCTTGGATGAAGGGGTTTCCACTTATTACTTTACCAATAGAATGTTAATCCTAGTTAAATCGTTTGTAAAATTGATGTAAACTTTCATCCCATATCCAAACAAGGTGGTTATTTTCCTTGTTTCTTTTTAAGATTCACTTTAAAAGTTGTGCCTTCTCCAACAGCACTTTCCACATCAATTTGTCCATGATGTGCTTCAATTAAGTGTTTTACAATAGCAAGTCCAAGGCCTGTTCCACCTGAATTTCGGCTTCTTGCTCTGTCTACCCGGTAAAATCGTTCAAAAATACGGGGGATTTCTTCTTCTGATACACCAATTCCAGTATCTCCCACCAATACTTTAACATCCTGGCGACCATCCATCATCTTTAACGTGACTTTTCCACCACTTGGCGTATACGTAATTGCATTATTAATAAGGTTAATAAAGATTTGCTTTAAACGTTCACTATCTGCTTCAATAAACATTTCTTCTTTTTCATGATAAAAAGCAAGCTCAATCCCTTTTGATTTTGCTTTTTCTTTTAAAATCATGATAATTTCTTCAATCACTTCTACTAGATTAACTTCTGCAATCGTAAGTTTATAACCTTGCTGCTCAATTTTAGATAAATCGAGCAAGTCTTGAATAAGGCTTTGCATCCGTTGACCTTCTTTGTGAATGATTTTTAGAAATTGATTTCTAATCTCCTCATCATTCCCGGCACCTTCGAGTAGGGTCTCACTAAACCCTGTAATAGACGTAATTGGCGTTTTTAGCTCATGCGATACATTCGCTACAAAGTCTTTTCTCATTTGTTCTAGTTTCTTCAACTCTGTAACATCATGAAAAACAAGGATAATACCTTTCCATTCATCATTCAGCCCGATAATAGGTGATCCATATACTTCAAAATGACGACGTTCAATATTGATCGGAATCACAATACTTTTTCGGACTCGAAGCTCTGTCATAAAAATCTCTTCGACAATCGCTGCAATTTCGCGGTGTGAAAAAGCCTCGTAATACAGCTGATAAAGATAATCTGTTGGATTAATCTTAAATGTATCTTTATATGAGCGATTAATAAGATTAATATAGCCTTTTTCATCAATCAAAATAAGACCGCTATCCATATTTTCAATAAGCGTCCTTAATCTATCTTGCTGCACTTCTTGTGAAGCAATAAGCTCCTGTAAATTCCGTGCTAAAATGTTAATTGCTTGACTTAGCATTCCTGTTTCATCAACATAGTCTTCATATGTACGAGCTTTATAGTTCCCACGTGCAAGCTCCATCGCAACTTTTGTTGCGGATTCAATTGGTTTTGTGTATTGATTCATAATTTTGACCCCTAAAAGTAAAATAACAACAAGGGCCATTCCTAAACTACCAATCAAAACTCCCCAAATTTGTGTATTAATTTCGTCTAACGAATCTATAGAAGCGCTTAATACAACGCTACCTACCTTTTGATCATTTTGAACGATTGGTGCACCGTAATAATAAACTTCAGAGTTACCACCTTCACGTACAACCCCATCTTGCTCATTAATACGTTTTTTCACAAAATCCTGTAAATCTTTATCTGTTACAGGAAGATTTGCTCCATTTGAATCTAATAAAATCTTCCCCTTATCAGAGAAAACGGTAGCTCTCGCTCTTAAAATTTTGCTTATTGAATCAAGTTCATCATGAAGCTCTTTTGAACCCAGCCCTTTTTCAGAGACGATAATTTCAACAAGGCTTACTTCTTTTTCTAATCGATTGTGAAAGTTTTGGACATAAAAGCTTTTGAAAAGCTGGCCAAGCAAAAGACCTAGTCCAATAAGCACGATAATAATTAGAGTAAGCAAAGCAAATAGGAGACGAGAGCGAAATCTATTCATCCGATTTAGGCTCCTCTAGCTTGTATCCTAATCCTCGAATTGTTTTAATATAAACAGGTTTTCTTGAGTTACGCTCAATTTTTTCTCGTAGATGACTAATATGAACATCCACAATTCTTGTATCTCCCGCAAAATCGTAATTCCATACAGCGCTTAATAACTGATCACGAGTTAATACTCGTCCTTTATGTTTCGCTAAATATAATAGAAGTTCAAATTCTTTTGGAGTAAGTTCAATGCGGTTTCCTTCAAAATAAGCCTCATAGTGCTCTGGTAAAATTCGAAGTGATCCAATAAAAACTTCATCACCAAGTCCAGATGTTTCCTCACTTTGCTGTGGGGCAAACTGTGTTCTTCTTAATATGGCCTTCACACGAGCTACAACTTCTCGTGGGCTAAACGGTTTTGTCATATAGTCGTCTGCACCAAGTTCAAGACCTAGTACTTTATCAAACTCATCATCTTTAGCTGTTAGCATTAAGATGGGAACCATCACTTTTTGTTGACGAAGCTTTTTACATACTTCAATCCCATCCATCTTTGGAAGCATTAAATCTAGTACAATTAAATCAAGCTCCTGGCTGTTTGCTAACTCTAGCCCTTCTTCCCCATCCATAGCTGTTAAAACTTCAAAGCCTGCTTGCTGTAAGTTATACTGTAATAACGTTACGATAGATTGTTCATCATCCACTACTAATAGCTTTTTACCCATATGCGCCTCCGCTCACGTTAAACTTTTAACAAGTTTTTTTCCATTCATTATAATCATACAATGAATTTTTAAACTTCTCAAAGGGAAAAAGACCATTTTCCAATTTATTTATAGCTGCTATTGGAAATGGTCTAAGGGATCGCTTCTAGAAGTTCTGAAATACGTATTCGTCTAACTCTTTTGGCCGATATGGAGTACGTACTAGAATTTCTCCTTTTATAACACTGCGATTATCTTTATTTGCTACTACGTCTATTTTAATGGTTTCAGAACCTCGATTTAATTCTAGGATTTTAAGCGAAATTTCGATCGTTTCATAATGGTAAACAGGATGTATAAATTGAAGAGATTGACTTAAAATTTGGCTCCCTGGTCCTGGAAAGTGTTTGGATATTGTAGAAGTAATCATACCTGAGAGCATAATAGAGGGAACAATTGGTTTTTTCACAGGAGTTTGCGCTGCATAATCATGTTGAATATATAATGGGTTAGCATCGTCTGTTAATCCTAAATATAAAAGTAGCTCTCTATCCTCCATCTTTTCCTCTTTTAAAAATGTTTCACCAACAGAAAGCTCTTCTATAAACCTGCCAAGTTTTACTCTTTTTCCTAACACATAAACGCCTCCTTAAATTGAAATCGCTTACATTAATATTTAAAAAGAAAGGCTCGGAGATATGCCTCCGAACCTTTCTTTTTTTATTATACAAGTACGCTCATTACTTTTTTAACAGATTCTGCAGATTGATCAAGTTGAGCACGTTCAGTATCTGTTAATTCTAGCTCAATAACTTGTTCAATTCCATTTCCACCTAGAACGGTCGGAACGCCAAGGTAAATTCCTTGGTATCCATATTCACCTTCAAGGTATGCAATGGAAGGTAAGATACGGCGCTGATCTTTCACAATTGCTTCCGTCATTTCTACTAATGAAGCTGCTGGTGCGTAATAAGCACTTCCGTTTCCTAATAAACCAACAATTTCACCGCCGCCTTTTCTTGTACGCTCTACAATAGCGTCTAGGCGCTCTTTCGGAATAAGTGTTTCAAGTGGAATTCCGCCTGCGTAAGAGTAGCGCACAAGCGGTACCATATCGTCTCCATGTCCACCAAGAACGAAACCTGTTACATCTTTAACAGATACGTTTAACTCTTGCGCAACAAACGTACGGAAACGTCCAGTGTCAAGCACCCCTGATTGACCAATAACGCGGTTTTTCGGGAAACCAGATTCTTTATACACTGTGTATGTCATCGCATCAACAGGATTTGTTAATACAATGATATGACAATCTGGCGAATACTTTACAATTTCTTGCGTTACACTTTTCATTACTTTTTGGTTTGTTGTAACAAGATCATCGCGGCTCATTCCTGGCTTACGAGCGATACCTGCTGTAATGATGACAACATCAGAATTTGCCGTATCTTCGTAGTTAGACGTGCCAACAATGTTTGAATCAAACCCTTCAATTGGACTAGCCTCAAGCATGTCCAATGCTTTCCCTTTTGTTGGTCCCTCTGCATTTGGAATATCGACAAGAACAACATCACCAAGCTCTTTTTGTCCTAAAAGAAATGCTGTTGTTGCTCCAGTAAAGCCTGCACCAATAACGGAGATTTTCTTACGTCTCATTGTCATCACAATTCCTCCTCTTTTTTCTTACTTTCTAACGTTATACTGTTACTTCTTCTTCCATATTTTGAATTAGCTTATCGCCAAACTCAGAGCATTTCACTTCTGTTGCTCCGTCCATTAAACGAGCAAAGTCATATGTTACGACTTTAGAAGCAATTGTTTTATCCATTGCGCTCATTACAAGATCTGCTGCTTCTTTCCATCCTAAGTGTTCAAGCATTAGTACACCTGAAAGAATAACAGAAGACGGATTTACTTTATCAAGACCAGCGTATTTCGGAGCTGTACCGTGTGTTGCTTCGAAAATAGCATGTCCAGTTTCATAGTTGATGTTTGCTCCTGGAGCAATTCCAATTCCACCAACTTGTGCTGCAAGAGCATCTGAAATATAGTCGCCATTTAAGTTCATTGTTGCAACAACATCGAACTCACTTGGACGTGTTAGGATTTGTTGTAAGAAGATATCAGCAATAGAATCTTTCACAATGATTTTTCCAGCTTCAACAGCCTCATCTTGTGCTTTATTTGCTGCTTCTTTACCTTCTGTTTCAACAAGGCGATCATACTGAGCCCATGTGAATACTTTATCACCAAACTCTTGTTCAGCTAACTCATAGCCCCAATTTTTAAATGCGCCTTCTGTAAATTTCATAATGTTCCCTTTATGTACAAGGGTTACAGATTTACGTCCTTCACTAATTGCGTAGTTGATTGCACCACGTACAAGACGTTTTGTCCCCTCTTCTGATACAGGCTTAATTCCAATACCAGATGTTTCTGGGAAGCGAATTTTATTTACTCCCATTTCATTTTGAAGGAAGTCAATAAGCTTTTTCACTTCTTCTGAACCTTTTTCATATTCAATACCAGCATAAATATCTTCTGTATTTTCACGGAAGATAACCATGTCTGTGTCTTCAGGACGTTTAACAGGAGATGGAACACCTGTAAAGTAGCGAACAGGACGTAAGCAAACAAATAAGTCTAACTCTTGACGAAGAGCAACGTTTAAAGAACGAATTCCTCCGCCAACAGGAGTTGTTAAAGGCCCTTTAATTGCAATCATATATTCACGTACAGCATCTAATGTTTCAGCAGGAAGCCATTCGCCTGTTGCATTGTAAGCTTTTTCTCCAGCTAAAACTTCCTTCCAAACGATGCCACGCTCTCCATTATACGCTTTTTGAACAGCTGCTTCTAGTACTCTTGATGCTGCCGCCCAAATATCAGGACCGATTCCGTCTCCTTCGATATATGGAATGATTGGTTTATTAGGTACTTGTAATACTCCGTTGTTAACTTGAATTTTTTCTCCTTGTGTCATGGAAATAACCTCCCTAGTATTGTGTAAAAAAATGGTGCTGTGCTCAAGAAATCAAGTCCTGAGCACAAGATCGATTTAGTTAACGATCTTCAATAGAAACATATGCCTGTTTATCAGGTCCTATATATTCAGCGCGCGGACGAATTAAACGATTGTTTGAATACTGCTCTAGAATATGAGCAATCCATCCTGAAACGCGACTGACTGCGAAAATTGGTGTAAATAAATCATGATCTATCTTTAAAGAATGGTAGACAGATGCAGAATAAAAATCTACGTTCGGCGGTAAGTCTTTTTGACTTGTAACAAGATCTTCAATTTTCAATGACATCTCATACCATTTCTTTTCTCCCGTTACATCTGCAAGCTTTCTAGACATTTTTCTTAAATGTTTAGCGCGCGGATCTCCCTCTCGATAAACACGGTGACCAAATCCCATAATCTTCTCTTTCCCATCCAGTTTAGCTTGAATGTAAGAATCGACTCTGTCCACATCACCAATATCAGAGAGCATCTTCATTACAGCTTCGTTTGCTCCTCCATGAAGAGGTCCTTTTAAAGCGCCAATTGCAGCTGTTAAACCAGAATACATATCAGATAGTGTTGCAACACATACACGGCCTGTAAATGTCGAAGCATTCAATTCATGGTCAGCATGAAGAACAAGTGCTTTATTAAAAGCTTCAACAGCAATATCACTTGGCTCTTCTCCATTTAACATATAAAGAAAGTTCTTCGCTAGTCCGTACTCTTTTTTCGGAGCAATTGGATCAAGCCCTTTTCTTATACGTGCAAACGTCGTAACGATTGTTGGAAGCTGTGCCTGTAAGCGAATAGCTTTGCGATAGTTCGCTTCTTCTTCAACACTGTCCGCTTCCTCATCATACAAACCTAACAATGATACAGCTGTTCTTAGTGCTGCCATCGGATGTACTTTCTCAACTGGATATGTTGAGAAGTGATCTACAACTTCTTTTGGAAGCTCTGCATTTTCAGATAGCAGTCTAGTAAACTCTGATAATTCACCTTCATTAGGAAGCTTACCATGCCAAAGTAGATAAACTACCTCTTCAAATGTAGCATAGTTTGTTAAATCATCAATATTGTATCCTCGATACGTTAGCATATCGTCAATAATTGAACTTACAGCTGATGTTGTAGCTACGACTCCTTCTAAACCTCGAGTTGCTGTCATATTCTCCTCTCCTTCTATAAAAAATTTCCCCTTTTTCTCCTGCGGTATGAATTTTTCCTTTTTATTCGCAGCACAGTGACTTTTTGAACAGAAAAAGGTTAATTCTCCGCTTGAGATCGTACATTTAAGCTTACCTTGAGCAAGCATTCACAAAGAAAATGCTTTCATTTTCTCGTGCACTAAAAATAGCTAGCCCTGTTTTAAGCTAGTCATTTTTGTGCCCGCTAAAAAGGTAGGTTAAATGATGTTCACCTATCATTATAAACAATTATCAGACTTTTGTGAATGATAAGTATCAATAAATTTTAAATTTTTATTATAACAAGAAAATATTCACTGAAACATTTCAACGATTTTCATACAAATATAGGCAATTCCAGCTCCAATAAGTGGCCCAACGGCAACTCCTTGAAAAAGGGCAACAGCCAAAATTGTTCCAATTACAAGAGCAGCTGTGATTTGAGGATCATTTTGAAGGAGCGTTAACCCATGTTTTGCAATAAGCGCAACGGCGATTCCTGCTCCTAGAGCAATCCAAGCATAGGAAGACTTCACAGCGTCTCCAAGCTGTTTGAACCCAATTTCTCCTGTAGCAATTGGGATAAGGACTGCGATTGTTATAATTGTCACTCCTAAATTAATTCCTTTAGTTTGTAGGTAAGGAAACAGCTTGCTATCAAGGCCAATCAGTTTTATAACAAGTAAAAAAGCAACAGCAAAAATAAGCGATTGGTTCTTAGCGATGACTGCAATTCCAAGGAAAACAAGTAAAAATAATGTTGCTTGTGAGAACACGTCCTCATCACCTTTCTTGATTTTTCAAAGTAAATATTTTCTATTTCAGAAAAGTATTTTTTTGCACATTCCAATGTAAAAAATTTAAAAATCCAGCTGTAAACTTCTAAAATTCATCATGCATATGTAATATATAATAACTGGACATGCTAGGAGGAAAAAAATGAATTCACACTATGTTTCCATATTTGGTCGAATTCTACTCGTTGTCTCCCTCACCATTCTTTCCTTTTGGTTCCTATATCATTTATCACACTTGATTTACCCTTTTATCGTTGCTTTTATCCTTTCTCTAATGATTAATCCCTTTGTAAACCTATTGGAGAATCGGCTGAGATTTCCACGTTCTTTAGCAATATTAACGACTCTTCTTCTTCTTTTTTGTTCAGTAGCAGGTATATTAGTGCTTCTTTTTACTGAAATTGTAGCAGGAGCTGAGTATTTAGCAAAATCAGTGCCTCAAAACTTTACTCATCTTGTTTTATACATCGAACAGTTTCTAGGAGAGCAAATTATCCCACTTTATAATAAATTATCTTCTTTTTTCAACAGCCTAGAAAACGAGCAGCAAATTGCAATGATGACGAACATCCAAAATGTTGGAGAAACTCTGTCTGAAACAGTCGGAACTTTCATCCAACGTTTCTTACAAAGTATTCCGATTGTTTTTACATGGCTGCCAAATGCAGCTACGTTTTTCATCTTTTCCCTCCTTGCTACTTTTTTTATTAGTAAAGATTTAAACAAGCTCAAAGGAAAAATAAATAAAGTTTTCCCACCTAAAGTGAAAAAAAGTCTACGTACAATCATCATTGAACTAAAGTTTGCGCTAACAGGATTCCTAAAAGCACAGCTTACGCTTATTTCGATTACAACTATTATCGTTCTTATAGGATTATTGATTTTACGAATTGATTATGCCATTACTATCGCTCTTATCGTTGGCTTTGTTGATTTACTTCCTTACTTAGGAACAGGAGTCATTCTTGTACCATGGGCCCTTTATAGCTTTCTAAGTGGAAATAACGCACTCGGAATAGGCTTGCTTGTACTTTATGTAGTCGTTGCTGTCCAAAGGCAAATCATGGAGCCAAAAGTTCTTTCATCAAGTATTGGAATTGATCCACTTGCAACCTTAATAGCTGTTTTTATCGGTTTTCAACTTTTTAGCTTTTTTGGTCTGATTATTGGTCCCACTTCTCTTGTTTTCTTTAACACAATACACAAAGTTGGAGTTTTTCATCATCTCTTAGCATTTATTTTAGATAACAAAAAGAAAATTTGACGTCTAAAACAACAGAGAGCTTCTACAAGTAGAAGCTCTTTTGTTTGTAAAATATTTATTTAAAAACGACGCATCATGACAAATCCTTTATTTCGGAAAATAGTGCCGAGATAGCGTGAAATTATTGGCTTAAGAAGGGTTCTTGTAAAAGGCAGCAGGAATATAAGGCCTGTTATATCTGTAATAAATCCAGGAATGATAAGCAATATTCCAGCAAGGAGTACACATAAACCATCCATAATTTCTTCTCCAGGAACATAACCATGTTCCATTTGATAACGAGCTTTTTGTAATACAAGAAGACCTTGTTTTTTTGAAAAATAGGCTCCTGCTATGCTTGTAGCTACTATCAATAAAAGGGTAGGAAAAAAGCCAATCGCACTTCCTATATAAATCATGGCTGCAATTTCAAGCAATACTAAAACTAAAAAGAACGGAAAAATTTTTTTCATAACCTTTCCTCCACTCACAATAGATTTGAGGACTATCTCTATTATAAGAGTTATGGCTAAAAAGATAAAGAAAACGGCTATAAAGAAAAAGTCGATGCATAAACATCGACTCTACTTTCCTTTTATAGCACGCTTGCATATCCTTTATAAATAACGCCGCCATTCCCATCAACGGTTACATCTTGACCATCTTTAAAGAGCTCTGTTGCATTTTCAATTCCTACAATGACAGGAATACCTAGACTCAAACCAACAACAGCTCCGTGACTTGTTAAGCCACCTTCTTCTGTAATAATAGCTGATGCTTTTTCTAATGAATCCATCATATCTCGATCTGTCCCAATTGTAACAACAATACTTCCTTCAGTTATTTTTTCTTGTAGTTCTTTTGCGTTTTTAGCAACAACTACTTTTCCGAATGCTGATTTACGTCCAATACCTTGTCCTTTTGCAAGCAGTTCTCCAACAACCTGCACTTTCATAAGGTTTGTTGTTCCAGATTTCCCAACAGGAACACCTGCTGTAATTACAACAACATCTCCGTTTTCAATATTGTTTGATTTACGAGCAGCACGAACTGACATATCAAGCAATTCATCAATTGTGGCCACATTCTCGCCAAGTACAGGATGAACTCCCCAAACGAGTGCAAGCTTTCTTAAAACTTTTTCATCTGTTGTAACCCCAATAATCTGCGCTTGAGGACGATACTTTGAAATCATCTTCGCTGTATAACCACTTTCAGTTGGAGCTAATATTGCATTAACATTTAAGTTCAAAGACGTATGCACAACAGATTGACCAATAGCATCTGTTACAGTAGCTCCAACTTGTTGACTTCGTTTTTTTAGAAGCTCTTGATAATTTAGAGCTTTTTCTACTCTTGTTGCAATAGCATTCATCGTTTGCACAGATTCAACAGGATAATGACCTGCTGCTGTTTCACCAGAAAGCATAATTGCGTCTGTTCCATCAAAAATAGCGTTTGCTACATCACTTGCCTCCGCTCGCGTTGGGCGAGGATTTCTTTGCATTGAATCAAGCATTTGTGTTGCCGTAATAACGGGTTTTCCTAATTCGTTGCATTTTTTTATTAGCCTTTTTTGGACAAGAGGCACAGTCTCGGCAGGAATTTCAACACCTAAATCTCCACGCGCGACCATGAGGCCGTCTGATACAGCTAATATCTCATCAATATTATCTACCCCTTCTTGATTTTCAATCTTCGGGATAATTTGAATATGCTCCCCACCGTTCTCTTCTAAAAGCTGGCGGATTTCCAGTACATCTGAAGCTCTACGAACAAAAGAAGCTGCAATAAAATCAACCTCTTGATCGATACCAAACTTAATATCTTTTGCATCTTTCTCAGTCATACCAGGGAGATTTACGCTCACTCCTGGTACATTGACACCTTTTTTATTTTTTAAAATCCCCGGATTGCGGACCTTTGTGCGGATTTCTTCATGTTTTTTGTTGATATCAATTACTTCAAGTTCAATTAATCCATCATCTAATAAAATGGTTGACCCTTTCTCAACGTCATTAATTAACCCTTTGTATGTAATTGAGAACTTTTGTGGAGTTCCGACAACTTCATTCATTGATACAATAACTTCATCATCTTTTGAAAGCGAAATCTCACCGTTTTCTACCGTATGTGTTCGAATCTCAGGCCCCTTTGTATCCAAAAGAATCGCTACAGTTTTACCACTTTCACGACTAACTTCACGAATGGTTTTTATACGAGCTCCATGCTCTTCAAAATCTCCATGCGAGAAATTTAAACGTGCAACGTTCATACCCGCTTGTACTAACTTTTCAAGCATTTCTTTACTTTCACTAGCTGGACCAATTGTACAAACAATTTTTGTTTTTCTCATGATTTAGATCCTCCCACTATTTGCTTGTTACTCCACTTCTCTATTATGCTACAATTAAGGCATTTTCGAAACCCTCTGTTCTTTGTCTTTACGGAGAATTAATAGTCATTCTTCATTTATAGAAAAAAGATGCCTTTAAAAAAGGCATCTCAGACCGTAGACAAACCCCA
>NZ_JALAMS010000054.1:0-65727 GCF_026790145.1 Priestia endophytica
AACACCTCCACGTTATAGTTCGGTCATTTGTATCCGATCTTTAACGAAAAGGTGTTTTTTATTTGTCTCACTTCATGGGGTCAGTCCCATTGTGAGCGGGGGCTTTTTTTCATTGGAAAGGTAGTATGAAATTGTCTTATCTATAGCATGGACTATATATCCCGTTTATATACGGACCTTGCACATTTATTCAGGTAATACTATATAATGTCACGAATGTCACTAATGTCACGAATGGACTTTCATTATGCTGGAACAACGCGTTTACTCCTAAACTAAATTTCGCTCTCTTATCATCGCAAGAGGGTTTTTTATTCATTTTTACTAAACGAAAATGCCCCTACTCATGGCGAATGGGGGCATTTTATTCTTCTTCAAAAGTGAAGAGAGAAGGAGGATTCCGATCTTTGGAGGAAGATTGAAATCGGAAGGGAAGTATTATTGACTTTGCTGTTGATTAGTTTGTTGATTCATCGTTTGATTGTTTCCTTGATTGCTCATATTAGACAGTGGAATCATATTTTGAAGCTGTCCCCCGCGTCCTGTCATCATACTGTAAGCAGCAGCTCCAATACCAATAGAAGCAACAACAGGTAACACTTGGATGTTGTTTTTCATGATCTATCATCTCCTTTTTTATCATGTTTTAAAATCTCTCACCTATCTTCTGTTTTTTTCTCTTTTCTATTCCGTTTAGATTCTTCCAAGGGAGGAGGATATTTTTCTGTTTTCTTTAAGAGGGAGGATGTGGGATCACACTTTAATTCAAAAGAAACATGCCTAAAAAGGGAAATAGTAGATCATTTATGGAGGAGGTACTTTCTTAGCGAAAAGTAAAAGAGGCTGATTCCTTTGAATAGAACCAGCCCTTTTGATTAATCATCTCTATTATCTTTATCACGCATATCTTCTGGATCTTCAATTGGATCTTCCGGATCTGGATTTCTATCTTTTTCATCATCTTTATTTAGAGTATCATTTTCATCGACACCAGGGGCATTCTCATTTCTATCCTGATTATTTTCAAAGTTCATATCGTCTGCATCCTGATTATTTTCATTGTTTGTGTCATTTCCACCTTCATCATTTGGAGCTTGTTCTTCATTTTGTTGCTCATCTTCTTGAGGCGAATCTTGATTATCATTGGCTGTACAACCTGTAATAAGCGTGATAGCAAATAGTCCCCCTAATGATTTTAATAACCATTCCTTCATTTTTGTCTCACTCCTTCCTTATTAAATTCTAAAATGCTTTTATATCTTTTCTGTTTTATCTCTTTTTATGCAATTAAATATTTCTTTTTTTTATTGAAGGGAATAATCTCCAATGTTTTGAACGATATATAAATTTATGTAGATTGTATAAATAAAAAAGCCCCCACTGTCACGAGTAAGGGGCATTTTGAGTTCGACTTCGTTGTGTGATTGTCAACAGTTTGATATTGGAAGTCATCAGTAGTATGGATAACAAAGAAGATAAATATGCAAATCTGGATTTAAATAAAATTTATTAAGTATAAACACATTAGTTTTAGTAAATATTAAGACAACAAGGACATTCCTCGTTTTGTTTGTCCAAACAAAGAGCCCTTATCCAGTGGATAGGGGCTTATTTGTATGTGATGAAGGTTCTAAGAAGCTTAGTACTTTTGATACAGTTCTACTAGTTTATTTTTCATTTCTTGCTTTCTTTCTATTTAAGAAGTTGAAAAATGTTAGTTGATGGTAAACATGGAAAGGGTGTTCTGGTTATGGGGAAAACTCAAGCTAACCTAGAAGATCTCAATCAACTGGCCGAGAAAACAAAGTTAGCAAAGGCAAAATGTGAGGCTGTGCCAGCTCAGCTAAGTTGGAATCTTTCTGGTGTCTTATCTGAATTAAGTGGGGTATGGATGTCAGAATTAGAAGGTCTACAACAAGAATTAGAAAAAAGTATGCGAGATTATGTAGATGAGTTGGGGGAGGCTTATCAACACATTGTCAAAACAAAAAATGAATTGAAAGCAGCAGATGAGGCTCTTCTCCGTAAATTAGAGTTAGATAGTGAAATTGTTCCTCAAAAAACTTCTAAAGGAAAAGTAGAAGGGGCAAGTAAGAAGAAAAAAGAGGAAGAAGAAGGAAATACTTTTACACAATCATTAAGAGGGATTAAAGATGGGGCAGGGGATGCTCTTTCAGAAACATGGGATGGGGTTGTTTCATTTGCTCACCATCCTGTGGATAGTACGGTTAATACGGCTAAAGGAGTATATGAGGCAGGAAAACATCCGGTTCGTACTTATAATGCGGTCAAAGATGGGGTTGTCACTGCTGTAGATGAAAAAATTATTAACGGGGATGCCTATAGTCGAAGTCATTTCTTTTCCTATGCAGGTACAGAAATTGGACTTGCGGCAATTGGCGACAAAGGGGCAGGTTTAGCTACTAAAGGAGCAAGTGCTGTAGCCAAAACAGCGAAGGGAATGAAAGACGTTCATAAAGTAACCATAAATCAAAGAATGCCCGCCTTGCAACCTGCGTTTGCAGGGGGAAGACCTCCTGTTAATGCTCTAGATACGGGTTATCTGGGTCGCTATCTACAAAATGCTAAGGATATGTATTGGAATTTTGCTAAAGGAAAAGGTGTACCTGCTTACGGTCAGGGTTCGGTACCTATGGGACCATACCGTGAAGTAAATGGATATTCAATAAAAGTTAAAGCTGGAGCCCAAGAAAAACATATTCCCGATACACCAAATTATAAACAGGAATTAGCAAACGGTAAAAACAAAAGTATTTTTTATGGAGATAATAAAAAGGCTCAAGAATTGATTGATCAATTTGCTGGTAAAGGTGAAATGTTGAAAAATGGTAGGGAAAGAGTGGACTTTGGTGAAATAATAGGTGAATATTATGAACTGGATACTGGTAAATATATAGAAACTACTAAAGGTATGATACATTACGGAAAACATGGTGCTCATATAGTACCGGCGAGACCATAAGAACCATAAGAAAAGAGGATAAATATGGGGTACGATTCTTTAATAGGAATATTAATAAAGTATGAAAATAGTGAGATGATATTAGAATGGAAAAGCGGACTAAGAATAATAGGTGAATTAGACACAGTCTTTGAAACAGATAATGGATTAGAAGATGATGATATCAATTATAAAGAATATCATGCAGCTGCATTCAGAGTAAGTCAAATTTTATCTCATCCCTCTAGTAACGAAGGTAGCGTATATGATTGGTTGAAACAAAAGAAAAGTTCCCTTGTCGAAATTTCTCTTTATGATGATCCACCAAGTGTCATATTTTTAACGGACGGAAAAATGGTATGGAAAATCGACACTGATAAATAAACAAAAGAAGGTAGCATAAGATGGGATATGATCCTTTAATTAGAGCTTTTGATCGTCATTCTAGAGAAAATTTGATTGTAAAGTGGGAAAGTGGTTTAAAATTAGCCGGTAAACTGGATACTATTTCTGAAACAGATAATGGATTAGAAGATGATGATGAAGGATTTCAAGAGTATATAGCTGCAATTGTAAAGCTTGAATATATTATTCATCCTCCTTTAACTAAGGACGATGAACTGTTTAGATGGATACAACAACATGAGCTATTTGAGACTTCTTTATATAGCAATACCCCAAAAAGAATCAGTTTAGAAGATGAAACAGTTATCTGGCAGGACTCTGAATCAAGCTAGAAGACAAGAGGATTAGTAGATAAATATGTAGATACACCCCTATCCTTTATTGGATAGGGGCTTTTTACATCAGTTCTTGCAGGAGGTTACTTCTGGATAAAAAGTAAAACAACAGGAGAGGGAAGTGAGGAGCATGAAAAATTATTAGAACTGCGGAAGCTTGTAATTTAACAAAAGAAGGTCGCGTTGGTTTTGATATGAAAGACGTTGAGAAAATCAAAAAGGTTACATTGGTTGTAAGTGCTCCATCAAATACTGATTTTGATGATGACGGAGAAGAAATTCGCGTTGAATGTCCTTTAGAAAAAGAAACATGATAAAAAAGCGGTTGGAATCTTATCCAACCGCTTTTTATACTCTTATCGACTTTTTAGAGTTTTATCAATTAAAATCTTATGAAATTCCTCTGTGCTTATTTTTTTTCCTTCCCATACAAGCACAGATCCTTTCAGTTTTTTTACAAACTCTTCAATATCATCTTCTTTCTGTTCAGTTTTGCACATCAAATAATCTAACTGTACATCAAGAACCTCAGCCAAATTCATAGCAAATCGGTATGTAGGAGTAGCATATCCTATTTCCCAATGATAAACAGACATGCGGGAAGTGCCTAATTTCTCAGCCAAACTTTCTCTAGATAGTCCTTTTTCTTCACGTAGTGATTTAATTCTGTAACCAATCTCTTTTTTAAAAAGTTTCATATAAGAATGACAATCCTCCTGTTTTTTATCCATTATTATCATAAAAAATGAAATGATATTCAAGTGTAAACCGCTTACATAAAATTAGCTACATGTTATTAATTTTATGAGAAAGAGAGGAGGGATTATTGTACTAGTGAGAATACAGACAATAAGTGTGAATGAATTTATGTATGAGCAATGGAGCTGTACAAAATACAGCTCCTAGCCTGTCTTTTTTAAATTGGTTGCTACATCCTATTCAAACGACAAAAGAGCATGGAGTAGATGCAATTTACAACATGATAAATCCGTTCCTGGATATCGTGCTTGTTATGTCGCAACCGATTGCTAGTATCATCCTTACGACAGCTGGTTTCCTTTTCATTGTTGGAATGAGAGATAAATGTATAAAGTGGATGACGACCACTTCACTTGTTTATGTCTGTATTCAACTTTTCCCTATGTTACTAAAGGCTATTCTGCATAGTTTGGTTCATTACTAAAAACGACCACATAAACGACCACATGACCACGCAAACAACCACAAATTTTATAGAAATCCATAGATGTTTATAGAACCTAAAAAATATAAAAAGCTCTATTCTTCTTATGAGTGAAGATTCTTAAAGATTTTATAGAAAAGAGCAGAAATCTATAAAAGCAAAAAATGGGATATTTGTTATCATCCTAAAATTGCTCAGTCTTTTGGTTTATCAGAAAGAGGAGAAGTTGTTGGATTTCTCTATATTAGGTATCCTGCTAAAGAGCCAAAAACCGTTAAAAAGACTGATGTATCAACATATACAAAGTGGTTTTCATTGAGACTTTTCATGAATTGACCGAATTTGTGAGAAGTTCTTTTTTAAAAATTTTTCGTCATATGACCTTAGATGTTCATAGTGATGTTGATATTACTATGGCCCGAAATTTTTTGTATTTCTTTTATTTCTCTTTCAATTAGAAATGAGGCATGGGGATGAGGAGTAAGAGGTTTTGTAACAGAGCTTTTCTTATGTTAGTTGTTCAATCTCTACATAAAGAGGTGAGATTTCACATAAAGGAAGAGAAAGAACGATCAAAACCATTAAAGTGTATTTTATAGAATTACCTATGGTTTAATGGGAAAGTCTAATGTTAGTGGAACTTTTAAATGATATTTTAATTTTAGAAAGGGGAGAAGGGGATGGAATCAATATGGCTAGAGTATGCTTGGGCATTGTTAATTCTAATCGGATTAGAAGGATTGTTATCGGCTGACAATGCTCTTGTACTAGCAGTTATAGCCAAGCATTTACCCGAAAATGAGAAAAGAAAAGCTATAAATTATGGTATCATTATGGCCTTTGTTTTTCGATTTGTTGCTCTTTTTGCCATTTCTTTTATCGCAAACGTCTGGCAGATACAGGCGATAGGAGCAGCTTATCTTCTTTACTTAGGTTTAAAACATGTTATTCAAGCACGTTTTGGAAAAAAGAATAAAGATATTCATAAGGACGATGAAAAGGAAGCTGCTGGAAAAGGTTTCTGGCCGACAGTAGCAAAGATTGCGCTAGCTGACCTTGCTTTTGCCATTGATTCGATACTAGCTGCGGTTGCTCTTGCCCTTGGTCTTCCAGATTCACCGCTCGGCGATTTTGGTGGTATGGATGGAGGGCAGTTTATTGTTGTTCTTCTTGGCGGTATTGCTGGTCTTATCTTAATTAAGTTTGCAGCAACCTGGTTTGTGCAGCTTCTTGCAAAACGTCCAGCATTGGAAACAACCGCATATGTCATTGTTGCTTGGGTCGGTGTCAAACTTGCTGTCATTACCCTTGCCCATGAGGATATTGGGTTCTTAGAGCATGATTTTCCTCACAGTACAGCTTGGACGTTGATTTTCTACGGAGTATTAGTCGGTATTGCCTTAATTGGTTGGTTTGCACCGAGAAAAACGTGATTTCAGAGAAATCCTAAACGGTAGCTTTGAAAGAAAATTTGATTAAAACTATGTCACGAATTCCTATTTGACAATAAAAGCTAAGAATCCATTTTGACAAATACGCAACCTGTAGATTAACTAAAAACCTTTAAGTAAAAAAGCTCTTATTACATTGATAAGAGCTTTTTTACTTAAATATATCTCATTAAATATAAGAAGTTGATTGTATGCGTTAGGGAAATGGGGGGAGTCCTGTTATCCACTTGTTTAAGAAATGGCGGATTACCTTTAAAAGAGTGTATGGGAAGCGGTAAGCTCATTTGAGTGAACTACTTAAGACGCCATAAGGCATTGACTACAAATCATATTGTTAGGAGAAAACAGCTATCTTCTTACGAAGGTAGTTGTTTTCTTTTTATGTAAAGTTAGTTAACATAACGTAATTATAAGCATTGAAAAGGGTTCGGCGTCTAGTTACCCAACCTCTTTTTAATATAACAAAATAACCTATTATTCCCTTCGATATCTTTCCTATTAGTTGAAATGGTTCTTATTAGAAATAAATAGATAAAACCCTCTATTAAGATAATTTTGATCATTTAAGATGTGAGGAGGTGAACACGTCTATGTATGAATTTGAATATGATTATGATAGAAAAGACTCTTGTGATGATAAACATGACAAACATGATAAATTTAAAAAAGTAAAATGTTATTGTGAAGAGCAAGAAGATCGTCGTAAATACGAAGATAAAGATGAGAAAAAGAAATTTGTTCTAAAAGGATATCTTTACTTCAAAGAAGATCATGATTGCGACCGCAAGAAAAAATATAAGTAATATGAAAATATTTATACCTTTTCATATTGTTAAATAGATTATGCTTTGAATCATCTCTCAGTATGGATAAAAAGAAGCTGACCCCAAAAATTGTGAAAGTGAACTTTTGGTTGTCAGCTTCTTCCCCTTTTAATTCTACCTTAAAAAGAGAGTCTTAAAATCTAAAGGAGTGATTAAAATAAGTACGCATTACCCTTATAAGAAATCACAAGTCTGGTACCTAATCATAAAAGTGGCAGCGTAATATTATCAGCATTCAGAGCTATCAATAATACTGCTAATCAATCTCTTCCCGCAAACGCTGCTAGTCAAGTTTTTTTTCAAAATGAACAATTTGATTTAGCGAATGAATATAACCCAAATACATCTACATTTATTCCACAAACGGATGGTGTATATTCGCTCACTGCATCTGTTGAGTTTCAACCGAATATTATTGGTGAGTTTACCTTAGAAATGGTTTTCCTGATAAATAGCGATGTAATTGAGGGAAGAAACAGTGAAACTTTTACAGGTAATATCCCGGCAATCCTAACGACTACTGAGATACTTCAGTTAAATGCTGGAGATCAGGTGCAGGTAGCAATGAGAAGTACTGCCGCTGGTGCAATCCAAGCAAGTCCAAGTACACAATTTGCAGCAGTTAGAGTTTCTTCCCCAGCAACATAAACAAGGTTAGGCACCCATTAAGTACCTAACCTCTAATATTTAATCTGTTGATAAGAAAAACGACCTTTTCTTTAAAAAAGTCGTTTTTTTGCTCTTTTTGTGTATTTATAACTCACATATTGAACAAGATTTTTAACATAATCATTTATCTGTTTATTTATTACAGATAAAACGTTTCATTAATTTCCCATGACTCGACAATTTGATGTGCTGTTCGTGGATCATATCCTTTACCCATCAAATAAGTAATAGCTGCTATTTCCATCATTGCATGAGGGATAGATGTTTTTTGAGCTTCATTTAAACCATATTGTACCCATGGGTTAACCTTTAATAAAGTTTCTTGTTTGAGATGATGTGAGGGAGTATAAAGAGGATACACAGTCATTACATCCTTTCAAATATAGTTAAATATCACAATCCTAGTTTATGCGCATTAATTAATCTTGTGAGGACTTTATATAATGGTTCTCATAATAAAAAGGCTTCCTGTCATAAGGAAGCCTTTTGCCTTTTCTCTTTTAATTCAAGAGCGTTTTGAAAGATATTTTTTTATTCAAAGCCATCATGATAAAAGCGCCGATAAACATCACAACGAATTCACCAACAGTAGTTGTGAGCCATGTGAAAAGGAAGGGAAGTCCTAATGCTAAGTGCAGCTCAAAGGCGATAATAAACATTGTTACTGTAAAAATAGCTGTATTCACCATCATACGAGCCCATAAGTTCTTTATATAGAGGCCTACTCCAATTGTAACAAGTAGAGCTATAAGAGATTGAAGGACGCCAAATACAAGATCATATGCTCCAAGCGGTGAGAATAGTAAATTCGTTAAGAAAACTCCAATAACGATGCCAAAAATGAACTTCTTGTTAAATACAACAAGATGATTAAATATCTCAGAAAGTCTAAACTGAATGTTCGTAAAGCCAAATGGTTGAATTAAAAGAGATACGGCGATATATAAAGCCGCTACAAGGGCGTTAATACTCATTGTTCTAATATTCATCAATCTATTTCTCCTTAGTTTTTTAGCGTGGGAGGGTTACGAACCACGGTAATACTAAAAAATAATACAAGAGGGCGCACGTTTCGTCAATAAAGAGATAAGGAAAGAGAAAAAATAAAAACATTCTGGCTAGTCCTACAAAAAAGACTCCTTTTTAAAAAAGAGTCTTTTCACTATGTATAGGAATAAATTCTTCTTCCTCTTCATATAATCCACGTTCTTTTAAGTATTCAATGAAATAAAGGTCTGCTTCCTTTCTTTCATCATATGGTTTCTTTGAAAGAACGAAACCAATTTTCCCTTCATTAGTAAGTTCAACAGAAGAGATATAAGCTTGAATGTTATGACGAAGGAAAAGCTCTTTTGCAGGAATGATTAAGCCTTTTAAAAATTGAGAAAGAAGTTCTAACTCAAATTGAAATGTAAAACGTTCGACTTTAGAGAGATCTGCAAAGATGACGCCAATAAAGCCTGTATTAAAAATTTCATGTTCTTTTATTTTTTCCTCTTCACTTAAATGTCCAACTTCACGTAGGTAGTTAATAAAATAACTTTTTCCTTCTTTACGGCGGAAGGGTGTCTTAGATAAAACAAGACCAATTTTCTTTTGTTTTGGTAAATAGATGCAGGAGATGTGCGCAGGAATACCGTGCTGCGAAAATAAAATGCTGCTTCCTTGCAATAGCCCATCAAGCACGTGATGTGTAATTTGCAGCTTTTTACGAGAGAAGTAGTATTCGTATTTCGTTAAATCATCTAAGTCTGTGAACGTTGCCCCAATGAAACCAGTATTTGAAAGAGTAGGGGAAGAGGTTTTTTTACGACTATGTTTTGTCATTCTTGCCATAAGCTCAGCTCCTTGCATTAGTAACGCGAACAGATGTTCTGTACCCCTATATTACAGCACTTTTCTCTAAAAGTAAAGAAAAAGAAGAGGAAAAATTGAGAGAGAAGGAAGATTTTCTCTTATTTTTCATCTAGTATAATAAAAAAGGAAACAAAAAAAGCATTGATCAGTATCATCAATGCTTTGATTATGCAAGGTTTGAACCTTCTTCATCTGTTTCATCTTCTACAAAACAGTCCATTGTATGTAATGTTTTATCATCGTGACTTCCATAATAAATCGTAATATTCATAAACATATCGCTCCTTTTTATGAGGAATGAATCTGTTGTTCACATTTCCATTGTAAGAGATAGTCTCATTATACCCCAAGGCAAGGTGTTCCACAACTAAAAAAGAGCGATATTTATATTATATTAAAATGGCTTCCATTTCACTTTCGTTGCTTCACGATAACGTTCTTCAACATGTGCCCAATTGACAACATTCCACCAGTTCTCAATATACTTCCTGCGGTCATTTTGATATTTCAAATAATAAGAATGCTCCCATACATCAAGGGCTAGAAGAGGGATAACATCGTATTGACTTAAGTTTTGGTGTTTTTCAGCTTGTAAAATCTCCAAACGATGAGCACGGGGAGCCCATACTAAAATACCCCACCCAGATCCTTCTACTTTGTTTGCGGCTTCTGTAAACTGTTGTTTAAATCGTTCAAATCCTCCAAACGTGCTATCAATCGCTTTTCGTATTTCACCTCTTGGTTTTCCCCCACCATTTGGGCTCATTACATTCCAAAACAGCGTATGAAGATAATGTCCACCACCGTGAAAAGCGGCTTCTCGCTCCCAATGGGCAATAAGCGTATAATCTCCACTGCTTCGCGCTTTTTTCATTTCTTTCTCTGCTTTGTTCAACCCATCAACATATGTTTGATGATGTTTGTCATGATGAAGCCTCATTGTTTCGCGGTCAATATAAGGCTCGAGTGCTTCATACGGATATGGTAAAGGAGGTAAAGTATGTCCTCCAATCGGTACAGGATTAAAAGCAGGGCGAGACTCTTCATCATGATGATTTGCTTCGTCACGGTGACCCTCTTCATCGTGGTGGTTCTCTTCCTCGTGATGAATTGCTCCATCTCGCTCTTTCTCTTCATAGGCGTTTTCCCACAAAAGGTAAAGCTCTTTTGCTCGTTCAAAACAAGCATATGGCATATCTTGATCGTGATTTTCTTCTAAAAGATGAGCAAATTCATTCCACTTTTGGTGCCATTCTTCTTCATTTTTTCCGTGAGAGGAAAGAGAGTCCCAATGGCTGTATAAATCGTTAGCCCAGTCTTCTAAGTATGTTTTATAATCCTTTGTCTCATTATCCATAGTACATAAGCCTCCTTCTACATCGTTGTGGTCACTATATGTAGAGGAGGAAAAAAAGGTTCATTAATTTTTCTCTTTCATCTTTTTCATTTCTTCAGTTACCACAAATGCTAAATCATCATTTCCAAATAGGGATAAAACACCTAAAAGCGTGCTATCCCCAACCTCCCCAGCTTCATTCTTTGGTACAGTAAGGGAGAGCGCGTGTTTTAATGCAGCATTCTCTTTTTGGTTAGGGTATGCGCGTATATATAGCTCAAAAGGATCTAAATCATGGTTAACGCACCATTGTGCAAAAACAAGAATCATCATTTCTTCGTCTTTTTGATAATTTTGAATAATTTTTTGTTCCATCTCTTTTGAATTCATGTTAAAAAAACTCCTTTTTAAAGTGAGAGAATAAAAGTAGAATACCATATTTCTCTCTATTATAGTAAAAAAGTAAAAAAGAAAAAGTGTTGAATATGGATTCTCTTTTAGTTTCTAAATTTAGATACTAAAGAACTAGTTTGGATTGATTCTTTTTCCTTATTTAGAAAGTTTTTTGTTAACCTATAGTTGTGAAGGGTTTTAGAAGATGAGTATAAAACATTACTAGATTCACAGAGCAATATGAAAATGGTAAAAGGAAAAAATACAAGTATTAAGGTTACAAGGGATAAAGATAAGTTAACATTAAAAGCGAGTGAAACAACTTCTTTTGATAAAGTGACATTTAATTTAAAGGATAATAGGGTTACAACGAAGTATGGAACGCTCCCTTATGATGGAATATTAGAAGCTTCAGAGCAGCAAGTAACAACAGGTCCTTGGTCTGGACATGCCTACAAACTGCAAGAGGGAGAGGCAGATATAAGCAATGTAGACGAAAATACAAACTATAAATCTGTCAGATTATATGTTGGACAGCTGAGAGTAAGGATACTACATTACATATAAACCAACAAAGTAAAATGAAAGTATCTAAAAATTGAGCGAATTTATAAAGATAAGTTATCATAGATATATTCAAAATTGGGTATTAAATAGAGATGAGGGATGATTTATGATGAAAGTTCACGTAGCGACGGAAAACGGATCTTTAGCAGACAAGTATGGAAAGCAAGCTTCAGAAGAATATTTAAGAGATGGTGTTCCATACGTTTCTTTTCCAATTTCATTTGAAAATGTGCCTGAAAATGCTAAAAGTTTAGCGTTGACTTTTATTGATTATGATTCAGTACCAGTTTGTAATTTCGCATAGATTCATTGGCTTGTAGCGAATATTCCAGCAGAGGTCAAAGAGCTTCCGGAAAATGCGAGTGATGAAAAGCCGTTTCCATTTGTTCAAGGGAACACAAGCTATGCTTCTCCAGTAGCGGGCCATAAAGACCCAAAAATTACCCAGCAGTGCGGGGGACCAACACCTCCTGATAAAGATCATGACTATACGCTTGTGGTATATGCGCTAGACACAGAGCTTGATTTAAAAGACGGTTATTATCTTAATGAATTTTATAGAGCAATTGAAGGTCATGTAATCGAAGAAAAAACAATCGCAGTTGTTGGACGAGAATAGGCTAAAAAGAGCTATCGAGACTGATAGCTCTTTTTAGCCTATTGAGATAAGCTTTAAAGCTGAACTATCTATAAAAGAGGGGTATACTAAAGGTAGTAAATGATGTAAGAAAGGTGGTTTTTTGGTTGTCTTTAAATCCTAAAGTTAAAATGATGCTTGATTAGCTGAATAGTATGCCAAAACTAGATTTGAAAACGATTACTCCTAAAGAATATAGAGCGCTTCAAGAACAAATGAGACAAGCTCCGACAACTGTTGAACGAGTAGGAGCAGTAGAAGATAAGATGCTTCCATTAAAAGATCGAGATATTCGAGTGAGAGTCTACAAGCCAGAAGGCAATGGAAAGTTCCCTGCTCTTGTTTACTACCATGGGGGAGGTTGGGTGTTAGGAAATATTGATAGTCATGATGGCGTGTGCAGAGCAATTGTAAATATGGCGCAATGTACGGTCATTTCGGTAGACTACCGATTAGCTCCTGAACATAAATTTCCTGCTGGTGTTCACGATGCATATGACGCTCTTGTATATATTAGCGATCATGGGGAGGAATTTGATATTGATGTTAATCGAATTGCTGTTGGAGGCGACAGCGCAGGAGGAAATTTAGCTGCAGTTACAAGCATTATCGCTAAAGAGAAAGAAGGACCAAGCATTATTCATCAGTTTTTACTGTATCCATCAACAGGTCGTGATTATGAGCTTCCCTCAATGAAAGAAAACAGCGAAGGCTATTTTCTCACTCGTGAGCTTATGGAATGGTTTGGAGAACATTATGTAAATAAACAAGAAGATTGGAAGCATCCGTATGCATCCCCTGTACTTGCAGAAGATTTAGCAAACCTTCCTCCGGCAACAGCCCTTACTGCTCAATATGATCCGCTTCGTGATTCTGGCGCGCTTTACGCAGAAAAGCTAAGAGAAAACGAAGTTCCTGTTTTTTATAAAAATTATGATGATTTAATCCACGGCTTTGCCAACTTTATTGAATTTGTTCCAGAAGCAAGAGAAGCGTTGAAAGAAGGAGCAGAATCTTTAAAAGAAGCGTTTTAAAGAAAAAGATTTATAAAAAAGCAGGCTTCCGCCAAGGAAGGCCTGCTTTTTTAAATAGAAACAAATGTTGCACGTCGGTTTTCAAAAACACTCACTTCTGTAAATCCACACTCTTTGGCAAGAGCATACGCTTCTTTAATGCCTCGACCAATATGCTCTGAATAGTGAGAATCCGAACCAATGGTTAAAATGCGTCCGCCGAGCTCTCTATATAAAGACAAAATATAGTGTGAAGGCATTGGTTCTTGTAATGCTTCTACTGTTGAAGTATTAATTTCAATTCCAATACCTCGTTCAATGGCTTTAGAAAGTATCTTCTTTATAAGAGGCTCAAATTTTTCGAAGTCGTCCTTACTAAACGGTTCTTTTGAATAGCGCTTAATAAGATCAAAATGAGCTAAACAGTCAATGTCCGCTTTTTCGATAAGTAAGAGCATTTCTTTAAAATAAAGGTCATACGCTTCTAGCCGTGAGTATTTTGCTAACGTTTTGCGAAGGCCGATATCTTTAATATTGTGAACAGAACCAAGAATAAAATCAACGTGCTCTTTTTGAAACAGCTGTTTATATTCTTCTGTATACTTATGTGGTTCACAAAGTTCTATTCCTTTTAAGATGTGAAGAGGCTGATTTTTAAAAGCTTCTTGACAAGTTTGAATGTCTTGACTGTACTTCTCCCATTTCATATGTCCATAAGTTGGAATGTTCGGGTTTAGCGTGAAGTGTTCGGTGAAGCAAATTTGTTCTACTCCGTTCTCAAGCGCTTTTTGGCATGTTTCCATCATGATCGCTTTTGAGTCAAATGAATGGTTCGTATGTGTATGATAGTCCGTAAACATAATGTTCCTCCCTTTATATGTAATGAAGCCTTCTCTTATTTATTATGGCATAGATTGTGCAACGTGAAAAAGGGGATGTTGTGATACAATGAGCAAAGACTATGATGAAAGAGGAGAAAAAGATTCAGCATGAATGAACAGCTTATTCGGGGTCTATTCTATAAAGGACTGTTGAAGAAGAATGATTATTCCCCGGAAACAGAGAAGTGCATTTTTAATGCGCTCAAAGGATTGAAAAATAAAAAGACAACGGCAAATAAGCCAGGGATGCTGCTTGGGAAAATCCAAAGCGGAAAAACGAAAACGTTTATTGGAATTACAGGATTAGCTTTTGATAACAATTATGATATTGCAATTGTTCTTACAAAAGGTACAAAAGCTCTTACAAGGCAAACGTACGAACGTTTGAAAGAAGAATTTTCTTCGTTTCAGGCTCATGATAAAATACAAATTTATGACATTATGAATCTTCCAGACAATCTCATTCAATATGAACTAAACCAAAAGCTCATTTTTGTTGTGAAGAAAGAAATTCACAATTTAAAAAGGCTTCATAAAGCTTTTTTTGAACAATATCCGCTTCTTCAGAACCGAAAGATTCTTTTAATTGATGATGAAGCAGATTTTGCTAGTGTCGGTTTCTTGAAAACAAAAAAAGAAGCTCATGAAATAAGAGTTATCGCAGGGGAGATTGATCAGTTCCGGAAGAAAGTTGACAATATTTCCTTTTTACAAGTGACAGCAACACCATATTCTCTTTACCTTCAGCCTGAACATTTGAAAATCGATGGCTCTATTCAGGAGTTTCAACCTGTGAAGCCTTCATTCACAGAGCTTGTTCCTGTATCTGACGGCTATATTGGAGGAGAGTATTATTTCGAAGAGAGCACAAGGAAACGATCGCTTGCTTCTTATCTCTATGAAGCGATTCCATCGCATGAGCTTGCTATTTTAAAGAAACCAGATAGAAGGCGGTTCAAACTAGAAGAAGCGTTAACAAGTAAAAGGATTGAATCGCTTCGCACAGCGCTCCTTCAATTTATCGTTGGTGGAATTATCAGAAGGCTACAGCAGCGGCAAATGAGAAAAAGAGAGATGAAATACAGCTTTATCGTCCATACTGAGCAAGCAAAAGCAGCGCACGAATGGCAAGAAACGATTGTGGTTGAGATGAAACGAAAGCTTCAACAAATGGCAGCTGAACAGCCTCTTGTTCTTTATAAACTCATTAAGCCTATTTATGCTAACTTAAAAAAATCATTAGAAAGAATAAAAGGGGAAATTCCAACGCTTCAAGATGTTCAGTATGAAACATATTTTTACTTACAAAACGATTATGTACTTGTGACAAAAGTAAATTCAGAAAAAGAAATATCAGAGTTTTTAGATGATAAAGGACAGCTGAAACTTCGAGCACCTCTTAATATTTTTATTGGCGGACAAATTTTAGATCGCGGAATTACCGTACAAAATTTAATTGGTTTTTATTATGGACGAAATCCAAGAACATTTCAGCAGGATACCGTTTTACAGCACTCTCGAATGTTTGGTTACAGATTCAAGAAAGATTTAGCGGTCACTCGCTTTTATACAACGCTTGAAATTTATCAGGTGATGAAAAAAATTCACGAATTTGATACATCACTACGGGAATCTTTTGAAAAGAAGAGCTATGAAAGAGGTGTTGTATTTATAAGACGTGATGAAGATGAAAAGCTTGTTCCTTGCAATCCAAACAAAATCTTACTGTCTAAAACTGTAGCGCTAAAACCATTAAAGCGCCTGTTGCCTGTTGGTTTTCAAACAGGTTATAAATCAAATATTGAAAAACATGTAAAAGAGATTGATCAAATCATAGAAAGGAGAAAAAGAAAGGATGGAAAGCCCTTTTTATTTCCTCTTGCAGAAGCTGTAAAAGTGATCCGGAAAATTAAATTAACACATGATGAGAAAGAAGGAGAAAGTTGGGATGATGCAGCTTTTCTTTCGAGTCTCACGTACCTTTCTAAAAATTTGAACTCTAAATATAGTGGCAATGTATTATGTATTGTAAGAGAAAATCGTAACATGAGCCGGATAAGAAGCAATCATCGCTATGAAGATGCACCAGACACAGCTTCAAATGAAGAAAGTGAGCTAATGCTTGCAAAACGTATTGCTATTGATACACCTGTGTTGATTTTACTTCGTCAAAATGGAAAAGAAGAAAACGGCTGGCGAGGCGGTCCTTTTTGGTGGCCTATACTTGTGGCGCCAAAAAATACAAAAACAACGATCTTTACAGGTGGAGTATTAGAATAGGTGAGGCATGATATGTCTCACTTGTTTTAATTGAAGGCGATTTGTGACTATGAGGAATTTATTTGGTGGTGTAAGGAAAAAGGATCCGCCTGTTTGAAATAAGTTGCTTAATATTCTTTCTCCATAGCCGAAAGACACTGTAGACTTGTGAATGAACAACATAAAAGAAAGAGAAAAAAGGATGAAGAATGTAAATTCTTCATCCTTAGCTTTTAACAAAAAAGCAATAACAAAACCTATTTTGTAGCATACAAGCGGAACAATCATCTAGGTAGTGTTGTTAACGTTTAAAATATAAATCTCCTGCTTTTTTTCTTTGCTTATCTATTCTATCTCAATGTTGTTTAAGGTGAGTGAACTAAGCATAATGTGCTTCAGGACTTTTTCGCGGTTTTGTAGAGTTAAACCATTGTAAGCAAAGAAGAAAAATAAGCAATGCGTCGATGATATCTCCCCCGTAGTACATTATCATGCCGCCAAGTTCAGATTCATGAACGGGTACTCCATTAGGCGGTTGTGCATAAATATATTTAGATAAAATTCCATGACTTGCTAGTGCAAAAATAAGGACAATCGTTCTGTACAGATAAGAAAAGCGATGTGACACAGGATCAAAATAAATCATAGAAATTGTAAAAAGATAGCCTGCTATAAACATGTGAGCATGAATGAAAACATGCAATAAAACATGTTCATGCATCATACTGTACAAATTTGTAGTATAAAGCAACCAAAGCCCGCCAACATTTAACAATGTTGCCACAACAGGATGAGTAAAAAAACGTGAAAATCTGCTTTTTAAAAAGGCAGAAAGCATTCTAGCTCGTTTCTTAGGAAGCGTACGCAACAAAAGCGTTATTGGAAAAGATAAAGAAATCAACAGCGGTGAGAGCATGACAAGCAGCAAATGTCCAACCATATGTAGAGCAAAATTAGAATGAGCTCCCTCCGCAATTGGACCGCTAACAGAGCCTACTGCACAAAGAATACCTAAAGCAAGCAAAACTACTCTAGAAAAAGGCCATGTTTTATAGCGAGAATTAGAATGAAATACAGAAAAAAGATAAAGGAACAATGCGATAAGAAATGGAGCAGCTAAGATGAAATCTTCTCTAACTATATGATGATGCATATTATTCATAAGAATGACGTCCTTGTTTCTTTTTGCTTATTTGTAGTAATACAATTCCAGCTCCAATCATCAGAAGGGCTAATCCATTCCAAATAGTATCATATATCCATAAGGTATCAACATAGCGGATTTGATGAAGGCCCATAAGCTTATGTTGAATAAGTCCATCGTAAAGCTGAAATCCTCCTGTCCCAATCCAAAAGCTACCGTGCCACTTTTTAAACTTCAGAGCATTTCGGCGGCGTAAGTCGGCAAATAGAAACAAACCTCCAATTGTGGCAAACCAACTGAAGGCGTGAAAGAAACCGTCAGATATGATGCCAATTTTGGTTGTTGAACCATCATAAAAATGATGCCACTGTAAAAGCTGATGAAAAAAAACTTCATCAATAAAAGCAGCAAAACCAATTCCAATAAGAATACCTGAAAATACATTTCGTTTGCCATAGTTTAACGATGCTTTGCCCATTTTATCATTCCTTTCTAAAAAAGGTACTACATACCACTTTCCCAACTCATCTTTTCTGTAAACGATTAAAAGAAAGTCTAAAAAAGCCAATTCTTATTCTCATTGTTCTCGTCCTTTTCTTTTACTTTTTCTTAAAAAGAGAATTTTATTTTCCCATTCAGAAATATTACGCTTTTTTTAGACAGTGCAAAACTAAAAGAATATATGGTGTATGCTCTGCAAAACCGTTTAGAAAAAGTCTAGCTAGAATATATAAATGGTATAAAAAAGAACGACTAAATCTCTATGATCCAATAATGAATCAAATAGAGAACGTGCTTAAACATCACACTTATTAAATTCTAGAATGTATGATACATGTTTCCTTTTCTTTACGGAAAAAGTAAATATATATTTATACAGAAAAGGCAGGAGGGGAAATGGAACTTTTAAAAGAGCTAATGCTTATCTTTGGGCGAATAGTCACAATTATCCCTTTACTTTTAGTTGTAACGCTTGTAATGGGAAGAAGGGCAATTGGAGAACTTCCTGTTTTTGATTTTCTTGTTGTTCTTGTATTAGGATCTGTTGTTGGAGCGGATATTGCAGATCCGAATGTTGAACATATTCATACATCTATAGCTATTGTTTTAATTGCTTTTCTTCAACGTATTATCGCAAAGTCGGCCATCTCATTTCGAAGATTTGGAAAGCTTATTACATTTGACCCAACGGTTGTCATTAAAGATGGTCAAATATCAAGAACTAATATAAAAAAGATACGCTATTCACTTGATAATATCTTGCAAATGTTAAGAGAAAACGGAGTTTTTGATATAACACATGTTCATCTTGGTATTATTGAATCAAACGGGAAGTTAACTGTTTATAAACATCCTGCTAACGATGTTGTAACGGTAAATGATTTAGGTATTGAAAAAAGTCTTGATGGAATTGCTTATCCTGTTGTGATTGAAGGGAAAGTATATAGAAAGGTACTAACAGACCTCCATTTGACAGAAGAATGGTTAAATAAAGAATTGGAAAAGAAGGGGATTAAAGATATAAATCGTATTTTCTTAGCTTCTGTTAATGAGCGAAATGAAATGTATGTTTCACTTTATGACTCGAATCCAGTTATTAAGCCAGATGTTATTCATTGACCACCATTTAAAACTAAAAAAATCATCTTACCTATACCATTATTTTTATAAGGAATAATTTTTGTTTGTTGTTTTATACTAACTGCGAAAATATGGTTCCAAAAGGAGGAGATTTAAATGATGCAAAATCAACAAGGTCAAACACATCAAAACATGCACACGGGGAATATTCCACAACACATGAATCATGGTGGACATGAAGTCTTTGATGTGCAAGAAGTATTATCAGGAACAATTGGTACTCTAAATTCTTATACGTTGTTACGTCAACATGTACAAGATCCTGAATTAAAAGATATTTTGGAACGCCAATATCAATTTATTCAAGATGAGTACAATACAACAGTAGAATGTTTTAAAAGTGGCCAAGATCCTTCCAAACCAACGCAGAGTTATAAGATGAAGCAAGGTAATGACTTTGTATATGGTCTTAAACCATCTCAACCTAAGAAGCCTTTACAATCTGTAAATGAAATTACAGATGAATGTGTTTCAAGCTGTATGCTTGGCTCTGTAAAGTCATGTGCAACAATGAAAACAACAGCAGCTCTTGAAACAACTAATCCAGTTGTGCGCCGTGTGCTTGCAGATTCTATCCCAAATAGTATTGAAATGGCATATGAGCTTTCTCTTTATCAAAACAAACATCATTATTATCAAGTACCACAACTTGCGCAACAAGATATGCAACAAATGTTAAATGCATATGCACCTGCTCAAGGACAGCAAAACATGCCAAATAATAATACAACTCATTAATATTTATCTATTAATGACGAGAACTCATGGAACCTTTACTGGTTCCATGAGTTTTATTTTTGCGTATGACTAAACAATAAGAAGGGAAGGAATGAAGGCTATTCTTCCTCCGATTAAAACGGAAATTCTCGATATTTATCTTGGATAGAGATCCATTTTAACTTTGTAAATTCATCAATTATCCATGGGTTTCCAAACCTTCCTAGACCACTTTGCTTATTACCGCCAAACGGTATATTAGATGCATCATTTACAGTTTGATCATTTATATGGGTCATCCCACTGTCAATTTTCAATCCATATTCTTCGCCTTTTTTTAAATCGGAAGTAAATATAGCAGAACTTAGGCCATAGATAGTGTCATTAGCTAATTCAATTGCATGATCATCGGATTCAGCTTTGATAATTGAAACTACTGGGGAAAATAATTCTGACTGAGCAATTTCATCAGAATTATTTACATCAACAAATACAAATGGGGTTAACACGTTTCCTATTCGTTTACCTCTCAGCCCTAGTTTGTTGCCACTTTTCTCAGCTTTTTCAATTAATTCAAGGACTTTTTCTATTTGTTTTTCATTAATCAGCGGACCAATTACTGTATCCCGCTTTGTTTGATCTCCGTATGGTAGCTTTGAAGCTCTTTCCATAAATTTATTCGCAAAGTCTTCATATAAATCTTTATGTACGATAAGTCGATTGATACACATGCAAATTTGTCCTTGATGCATAAACTTCCCAAAAATAGCTGCATCAACAGCCTTATTAACATCTGCATCTTGAAGAACGATAAAGGGGTTATTTCCACCAAGCTCTAATGCAACACGTTTGAGATTTTCTCCAGCTACTTTCCCTATATGTTTTCCAAATCCAGTAGAACCTGTAAAAGCAATTAATTGTATCACTGGGTTTTCTAACATTTCGTCCTTGATTTCATCAGGAGTCGTAAGGATAGACTGAAATACGCCCTTCGGTAATCCAGCATAATCGAAGGCTCGTGCAATAATAGAACCCCCTGTTAATCCAACTTGTAAATCTGCTTTATGAACAACTGTATTTCCAAGCGCAATAGCTGGAACAATAGAACGCAGTGATAAATTCATTGGAAAGTTAAAGGGGGAAATTGATGACACGACGCCAAGTGGTTGACGATAAACTCTATTTCTTTTTCCTTCGATTGTCGAAGGGATGTCTATTATTTCATCAACAGCATCCATATATTTAAACGTTTCTTTTAGTACATCAATGGAAAGATTCAATTCTAATTCGGATTTAAGTAGGGTTCCTCCTGTTTCTTGACTGATAATCTGAATAATATCCTTACGATTATTCTGAAGGAATTCAGCTGTCTTACGGAATATCGTTTTTCTATCATTGACAGATGAATGTGCCCAGTCTTTTTGTCTTGCTTCTGCTATTTTAAATGAATCCTTTACTTGTTGTAATGAGGCTAATTTAACAGAGGTTATGACTGAACGATCATATGGATTCATAATATCTTCTGTACGTTCTGTATCTCCATCAATCCACTCTCCATTAATATAGTTTTTATTGTACTTATTTTTAAAATCATTCACTTACTATCCACCTCTTTCCAAATATTTTTGTATTTTTCACCTTTTCAGTATGGTTTATGTATAGGATAGCATTTTACCCTAGATTATAAAAGTTACCTTTACACTCAAATGTTTCTTCAATAGTTATATGAAAGATTCTTCTTACTTCTATAGAGTGTGGTACATTTTCGAAAGGAAAAATAAAAATTTTTTCTTGATTTTTGTGTAAAAAATTAACAGTATAGAAGTTATTATTATACGGCACCATTGTAAATGCAATCTTTGGAATAGTAGTATTCATAGTCAGTTTGTTCATGTCGTGATTACGAAAAAATTAATAAAGCAGAGAAGGAGAAACCTCAATAATTAAAAGATTTAGTAGAGAGGGGCACTAAGATGAAAGAAACATTGATGAAGATGTTAGAAAATCGCAAAGATGAGATGATTAACATCCGACGGTACCTCCATGAAAATCCGGAACTATCATTTCAGGAGAAGAAAACTAGTCAGTATATTGTAGAGTTTTATAAAGGAAAGAACGTCGAGATACAAACAAATGTAGGTGGAGGATATGGCATTATTGTAACGATTAAAGGAGAGAAAGAAGGAAAAAAGATTGGCTTACGGGCAGATTTTGATGCTCTTCCTATTCAAGAAGAAACGGATGTACCATTCAAGTCAAAGAATCCGGGGGTTATGCATGCCTGTGCACATGATGGACATACCGCATATTTAATGATCCTTGCCGATTGTTTAATCCAGCTAAAAGATGAGATCCCAGGAACAATAAAAATTATTCATCAACCAGCTGAGGAAGAACCGCCTGGTGGGGCAATTGGTATGATTGAGTCAGGTTTAATTGATGATTTAGATTATATTTTTGGTGTTCATTTACTACCTCTAGGGCCTGCAGGGGTAGTTGGATATAATAGTGGATACGTTTTTCCTGGGCGAGCATACTTTAAATTAAAAGTACAAGGGATAGGAGGGCACGGTTCTTCTCCCCATCTAGCAAATGATGCTATTGTAGCTGGTGCATATTTTGTCACAGCTGTTCAAACCGTTATTAGTCGACGATTAAATCCGTTTGACATGGGTGTTGTCACAATCGGTTCTTTTGATGGCAAAGGTACATTCAACGTGATTAAAGATAAGGTGGAACTTGAAGGTGATGTCAGGGGCATGACTGAAGAAACGCGGGAATTAATTGAAAAAGAAATTTGTCGTATTGCAAAAGGAATAGAAGAGGAATTTAATGTAACATGTGAGTTAACTTATACGCCTGACTATCCACCGCTATATAATAATCCAGAACTAACCAAGATGGTGGAAACTGCTTTGAAAAATACAAATGATAGAGATATTAAAGAAGTAAAAGAGTTTCCTAAATTATCGCCATCAGAAGACTTTGCCCATTATGCAAAAAAGTTTCCAGCTTGTTTCTTTTATATTTGCTGTACACCTAAAGGCGTAGAAAAACCTTATTTCAATCACCATCCGAAATTTGATATTGATGAAGATGCCCTTTTAGTAGCAGCCAAAGCAGTTGGGACTGTTATTTGCGGTTATTATCAAATTAATGAATAACCAATTGCTATTGATTGTCTTATCAAAAGAAATAACAGCCCATATTTTTCATTTTCTTAAATAAAAAAGAGAGCCTTAAGACTCTCTTCTTTATTTAATCATCATTTTGATTTGACATAGAAATAGGAGAACCAGTAGAAGTATGTTCATTGACCCAATCTCGTGTTGTATCCGAAACAGCGGACCAGTTCGGAATTTTATCTTTGTTCTGCTGAATCCACTTCATGCAAAATTGAGGATCAATGCTATGTTGTTCACACTCCGATAAAAAGGCTTGAACAGTAGATTCATTGCAGTTTTCCCACGTTCCACAAGTTGTGTGCCACAAGCTTTCCATTTTCTCCTGTACAGACTGATTTTCATTTAACATATTTCTTCCTCCTTGTTATATACTGTCATTGGTATAAAAGATACATAAACAGTATGTCCAAAGGAATTTAAAACATGTAGCTTCAAGAGAAAGTCAGGATGTTTGCACAAAGACGAACTAGAATATTTGATTTAAGTAGTTGTTTGGAAGTTTTCGCGTCAAAGTTTAAAATAACTCTTAATTTTTAAACTCTATTTACTTTAAATTCATTATTTACATAGATGGCGTCTCGTTGTGCAATTAAGCACAGTTCGGCAGCTTTAAAGGTATGTTCTTGAGTCATAGCATTTTCCGTATCATTTAAACAATCTAATATGAGTTCACCAAAGTAAGGAAAGCCTACTTTTCCATTTAAAGAAAAATGTTGCTCTGTATCATGGTTCACTAGATATAAGTGATCTCCATCTTCGTCTCTAGCTATATCAATATATTTGCGAATTTCAATATATCCGTCTGTTCCAAGAATAGTTGTACGTCCATCTCCCCAAGTTTTAAGTCCATCAGGAGTAAGCCAGTCTACTCTGAAATAATTTGTAGCTCCATTATCAGCGATTAAAGTTGCATCGCCGAAGTCTTCAAATTCAGGATACTGATGATGTTTGTAATTGCCAATTTTGCTATGTACGACTTTTGCATCTTTTGCACCTGAATAGAAGAGAAACTGCTCAATTTGATGGCTACCAATATCACATAGGATCCCACCATAATATTCTCTCTCAAAAAACCAGTTTGGTCTGCTTTCTACATTACTACGATGTGGACCAGTTCCAAGAACTTGGACTACTTTCCCAATGGCTCCTTGTTCAATCAATTGCCCAGCAAATACTGCACTTTCTACATGTAACCGTTCACTATAATAAACAGCCCATTTAAGTCCTGTTTCAGCGGTTTTCTTACGTGCTAACTCTAATTGTTCTAATGTTGTAAACGGGGATTTATCAGTAAAATAGTGTTTACCATGATCTAATACACGTAATCCTAAATCACAACGCTTAGATGTAATCGTTGCTCCTGCTACAAGTTTTACATCAGGATCTTCAAGAATTTCTTTTTCATTTTGAGCTGGCTGTACTTGAGGATAAGTTTTACAAAACTCTGCTACCTTTTTTGAATCTTTGTCATATACCCATTTTAATGTAGCACCAGCTTCAATTAATCCATTACACATCCCGTAGATATGTCCATGATCAAGACCGATAGCTGCAATGATAAATTGTCCCTCTGTAACAACAGGAGCCCTTTTTCCTTTAGGAGCATAATTCATTCCATCGTTTCTTTTCATCATTCTTCCTCCTTAAAAACATTTTAGAGTTTGTGATAAGGTTTAGATACATGACATTAAATGATTATATTTATCTCTCTTTATAATCTCTTCCGACTGTTATCGTATCATCTGAGAAATTTTCTACGCTGCTTTTTTTCTCATAAAAGTGTTTAACATTGGCTAGCATTCCTTTACGTGTATAAAAAGGATCGTCTGATAAAAGAGGAAGCTTTACATTTACTCCTAAGTTGGCTGATTTATAGATAGCTGTAATAAGTTCAAGCGTCTTTCTTCCTTCTGTTCCATCAATTAAAAGCTTGTCACCTTTATTAATAGCCATTAAGAAATTGTTTATTTGTCCAGTATGACCTTCAAATTGTAGCTCTGGATATTGATCAAAAGCTTCGTGAATTTGATCTTCTAAATTTTCATCATTTTTTTCTTGAGGAAATCCATTTTCTTTAGATATTTGAGCTGTTACTTTCCAAGGAACAGATATTCTTGCTTTTTCACCTTGGAAAATAAGTTGCTGTTCTTCTCCGTGATGAACAACAGAGCTTGTTACTTGCGCTAAACTGCCATTGTCATAACGAAGTACAGCAACAGATAAGTCTTCAACTTCCGCATTATCATGTAGAGCATTGCTAGTTACGGCAAAAATATCAGTTGGCAATCCTAACATCCATTGCAACATGTCAATATGATGTACTGCATGATTTAGTGTGCAACCTCCACCTTCTTTTTCCCACGTGCCTCTCCACCATAAGTCGTAGTAACTATGGCCGCGCCACCATAACGAATCAACTTGAGCATGAGCAACTTTTCCAATCATTTTTTGATCAAGTACATGTTTTAATCTCATAATGGGCGTTAAGAACCTATTTTGAGCAATCACCGATAAAAGTTTCTGACTCTCAATAGCTGCTTTTATCATTTCATCACATTCTTGTAAGGAAGAGGCCATAGGTTTTTCTACTAAAACATGTTTTCCTGCTTTAAGAAAATCAATAGCAATAGCCGCATGCATATAAGGAGGGGTACAAATAGACACCGCATCAATATTAGAATCATGTAGTAACTCTTTGTAGTCAGCAACAACTTTGACTTCTAAATTATATTTCTTTGCCAAACTTCCAGCCTTTTCAGGATAAATATCAGACATAGCTACAATTGTACAAATTTCAGGCATTTCGAGATAAGCTTCAATATGTGATGTTGAAATAGAGCCAGTTCCTATAATGGCAATGTTGGTCATATGAATCTTTCCTTTCTGTAAGAAAATAGTTTTTTAAGGCAAAGGCATAGATAGCGCTTTCAAAAAATATTAACTCAGTCTCTAAAAGGTACTTTGATAGTTTATAGATATACTAGTATGGTAGTACAAACCGTATTATAATATAAATATTCTGAATTTTAAATACTTTTTTAGTTTTTTATTTTTGAGGCATGGTGATCTTTATCGTAAAAATCTTTTTAGGAATTCTAAACATTTCGAGATTTTAATAGAGTAAAAAACAGAAGAGTCAAAAAATATATGTTGCTTTAGTGGACTTGTATGGTAGTATGTTAGTGAAAGGAGTATAGATGATAAATATGAATTTAAAAAATCAAAGTATTTCGACTAGAGAACAAGTTTACCATATGTTAAAAGATCAAATATTAAGTCTTAAACTTGCTCCTGGAACCAATATTTCTGAAAAAGAGATTTCAGAGCAATTTCAAGTTAGTCGTACACCAGTAAGAGAGAGCTTTTTAAAATTGTCACAAGAAGGGCTGCTAGACATCTATCCTCAACGGGGGACCTTTGTTTCTTTAATTGATTTAGATCTTGTAGAAGAAGCAAGATTTATGAGGGAACACCTTGAAAAGGCTATTATTAAGTTAGCCTGTGAGTGTCTTCCTAAAGATACGATGATTGCCTTAGAAATGAATTTAAATATGCAAAGAATATGTATTAAAGAAAAAGACTATAAAAAAATGTTTGAGTTAGATGAGGAATTTCATAGAACAATCTTTGCTGGATGTAACAAAGAAAAAACATGGTTAATTATCCAACAGATGAATGTTCATTTTAATAGAAGCCGTATGTTAAGACTAGTAACAGATTATAACTGGGATGGTATTTTGCTTCAACATGAAAGTATTTTTAAAGCGATACAAAACCAAGATGTACAAGAAGCGGAACAACTAATGGAAGAGCATTTAAAACTTGTTATTATAGACAGAGAATTGTTAAAGAAAGAGCATCCACATTATTTTAAATAAAAACTGAACTTGTATTAGCTAATGTTCCCCTAACTTGAAATATTGGCCCATATAATAGGGATCTCTATTACATGGGCTCCTTATCTATTAATCCTTACGTTCAGCTTGTTAATCTATGAATAAAACATTATTTATAAAATTCCTCCTAGAAGGGGAGTAGATTTATAGACATTTTTATGAACAGTAAAAACTAAAATGAAAACGCATTCAAAAGAACGGTTTATTGTAATAAACAGTAGGCTTATCTTTTCGTATTAAAAAAGACCATTTTAATACGAAAAAGGAGGTGGTGGAAGATGACTTTACCTATCAGGTTTCATAATAAGTATAACTATTAATTAGAGTTAGTGTAATTTTAGTTCTTTTCTTTTCAAGCTGCCTATGACTTATAAATAAAGGAGGAAAGGAGTTGAGCATGAGCAACCAAAAAAAATTACTATTCTTATACTATTCACAAAGTAATCTCTTAGGACATATTTGAGAGGAGAGAAAGAATGAAGTTTGCAAATAGAAAATTAACAATGAAGAATTTTATTGGTTATGGAACAATGGACTTATTTGGAGGTGGAGCCTTCGCAATTATTGGAGCATGGATGTTATATTTTTATATTACCTTTTGTGGCCTTACTCCTGTTGAAGCAGGGTCAATTATTGCCATCGCCCGTATTGTTGATGCCATTGCAAGTCCACTTATGGGCCATATCACTGATAATTTTGGACGCACAAAACTTGGAAAGAAGTTTGGAAGACGTAGGTTTTTTCTATTACTTGGAGCTCCTTTAATGGTTATTTATTCTCTACTTTGGATTTCTGATATGAGCTATTGGTATTACTTGGTAGTATACATTTTGTTAGAGTTCTTGGCAGCAATGGTGTTAATTCCATTTGAAACTCTTGGAGCTGAAATGACAGATGATTTTAATGAACGAACAAAGCTTTCAACTATCAGATTAATCTATTCAGGATTAGGGACATTTTTAGCTACTTTTATTCCTGGTCGATTATTTGAGATATTTGGGAAGGACTCACCACAAGCTTTTCTTTATAATGGGATTATTTTTACGTTTATCTTTATGGCTTCGCTGTTAATCACACATAGAACAACATGGGAACGTAATATAGAAGAAGATATTACAAAACCTTCTGCAACCGAAAAATTGCCTCTTATGGAAACTACAAAAAAATTCATCATTGATTTATCATCTACTTTAAGAATTAAAAGCTTTCGTCAACATCTCACAATGTACATTTGCTCTTTTACAGCAATGGATATTTTAAATGCAGTTTTTGTCTATTTTATCGTCTTTTCGTTGAACAAAGATGCTGTATTAGCATCTGATTTATTATCTATTGGATCGCTCCTTCAAATGGTATGTACATTATTGTTTGGATGGCTTGTTATTAAAATTGGACCAGCCCCATCACTGAAAATATCTTATTTTGCGATTATGATAAGTATAAGTGGTTACATATTTTTATATTTTACACAGCCAACTTATATGATTATTGCCTTGTACATTCTTTCTACTGTGTTAGGAATTGGGAAGAGTGGCCTGTATTATATTCCATGGAATATTTACACGTTTATTCCTGATGTAGATGAAATGGTAACCCAAAGAAGAAGAGAAGGCATATTTGCAGGTATTATGACCTTTACACGTAAAAGTACTACAGCATTCGCAACTTTCTTAGTAGGGGTTATTTTGCAAGAGACTGGATTTAACGCAAATGCAACGACCCAATCAACAACAGCGGTAAATGGGATTACGAGTATTTTATTTTTTGGAACAATTGGACTTATTATTATTAGTTTAATTGTAGCTTTTAGATTCAAACTATCTAAGAAGACTCACTCTATTATGCTTGCAGAAATTAATCGATTAAAAGCCAATGGAACAATGGAACAAGCTGATGAACAAACACGCATGACATTGAAAGCGTTAACAGGGTGGGAATATGAAAATCTTTGGGGAAATAATAATGTGGGGTATCAGCACCCATCCACCAATTTTAGAAAGTCTGATTTTAATCAAAAAGACTTGAATTAATACAATTTTTTATTAGGAGATTTAATAAAGTTGAAATATTATGAAAATAAAATATAATAATAGCTAAGCTACCATATTAGTATGTTAGATTTACTTTTAAAAGTTGATTCATGAATAAAGAAAGGGGGACTGTTAGTTAAAACCTTTTACTTAAAGAGATGAATTAGTATATTTATACGCTGGATTTAAATAATGGAGAGGAGATAGATACTATGCAAATGACATTTCGATGGTATGGGGAAGGAAATGATTCTATTACATTAGCTAAGATTCGTCAAATTCCTGGAATGAAGGGAGTTGTATGGGCACTTCATGATGTACCAGTAGGGGAGGTTTGGTCTGTTCAACGAATAGAAGAAGTAGTGAACCAAGCTAAAAAATACGGGTTAAATACCGATGTTGTTGAAAGTGTTAATGTGCATGAAGACATAAAACTTGGACTACCTTCAAGAGATCAATATATAGAGGCATATAAAGAAACATTGAAAAATTTGAGCAAATTTGGCATCAAAGTTGTATGCTATAATTTTATGCCTGTATTTGACTGGCTTCGTACGGATTTATTTAAAGAAATGGAAGATGGCAGTACAGCCCTATTTTTTGATGCTGAAAAAGTCCATGCTCTTACACCTGAACAAGTCGTGAAAAATATGGAAGAGAATTCAAATAATTTTACTCTTCCTGGTTGGGAGCCTGAAAGATTAAAAGATTTACAAAATCTTTTTAATCAATATAAAAGCATAACAGAAGCACATTTGTTAGATAATCTAACTTACTTTTTAGAAGAAGTTTGCCCGATTGCTGAACAATGTGGTATTCAATTAGCTATTCATCCGGATGATCCACCGTTCTCAATCTTTGGTTTACCCCGTATTGTAAAGAATAAAAATGACATTCAAGCAATTCTAAATGCTGTCAATAGTCCTTCGAATGGGTTAACATTTTGCTCTGGTTCTTTAGGGGCAAACCCTAACAATGATTTAATTGATATTTTAAGATCCTTTATTAGCAGGGTTCCTTTCGCTCATATCCGCAATGTAAAACATTTTGAAGATGGCAGTTTCATTGAATCTTCTCATCGAAACGAAGATGGATCTCTACCGATTACAGGAATCGTCAATACGTTATTTGAACATGACTTCAAAGGTTATGCTCGTCCTGATCATGGAAGACATATTTGGGATGAAGTATGTAGACCTGGATACGGTTTGTATGATCGAGCTTTAGGCGCTATGTATTTACAAGGTGCATGGGATGCCAATGTATCGTTAAGGAAGGGCATTTTTGAAAACATACATGTTCAAAACACTTAATATATTCCCTGATTTTTTTGAAAAATGCTTTTTGACTTGGAAGCGCTTTATTCGTTTTTATTTACGAATAGACAAATAAGGATGATTGTAACTAGTAAAAATCCCCTTTATAAACTAGGGATATGACTAAAGTTATGGAACACTGATAGGTTAATTGAAAGCTAAAGGTTTTTATGAGTGCTTCCCATTTATAAAGATATAGGACTACAAATGAATGATACAAAAAATGAATTCCTTTATACAAAAGCTTTTGAATAGGAGTGATGAAACAAATGAAACCATTTATGAATAAAGACTTTTTACTTCAAACTGAAACAGCTAAAAGACTTTTCCACGATTATGCTTCTAAAATGCCAATCTATGATTACCATTGTCATTTAGATCCACGCGAAATTTATGAAAATAGAACTTATAAAGATATGACAGAATTATGGTTAGAGGGAGACCATTATAAATGGCGTGCAATGAGGGCGAATGGTGTAGACGAATATTATATTACTGGAGAGGCTAGCGGATATGAAAAATTTGAAAAGTGGGCTGAAACGGTTGAGAAATTAATAGGAAATCCACTTTATCATTGGACACATATGGAATTAAGACAATATTTTAATGTAGAAACTATTTTAAAAAGAACTACAGCAAAAGATATTTGGGATATATGTAATGAGAAGCTAAAGGAGCAAAATTTCTCAGCAAGGGCGTTAATTAAACGCTCAAACGTAACATTCATCGGAACGACAGACGATCCAATGGATGATTTACATTATCATAAGCTATTGAAAGAGGATAGGGACTTTTCTACAACTGTTTTACCATCGTTTCGACCAGATCAAGTTATGTCTATTCAACATGAATCTTGGACAGATTATGTCAGAGATTTAGGAGATGTAGCAGGAATTCGCATAACCAATTTTACAGAACTGATAGATGCCTTAGAGAATAGGCTGGATTATTTTCAGAACATGGGCTGTAAATTGGCTGATCATAGTTTAGAGACAGTTGTTTTTGAGAAAGCCACCCTACAAGAATTAGATACGATTGTGGAAAAGAGGTTAAATGGGGAAGCTCTTTCATTAAAGGAAATCTATCAGTTTCTAACGCAATTGCTAGTAAGGCTTGGAAAGTCTTATAGTCGGAGAAAATGGGTTATGCAATATCATATTGGTGCTTTAAGAAATGCTAATTCTCATCTATTCTATAATATTGGTTCAAACATAGGTTGTGACTCTATGAAAGATGACCCTATTGCTATCCCTTTATGTCAGTTGCTTGACGAATTAGATAAAGTTCAACAACTTCCTAAAACAGTTTTATATGGATTAAATCCAAAGGATAATGAATTATTAGCAACAATAGCAGGGAATTTCCAAAGAGGGGGAACACCTTCAAAAGTTCAATTTGGTTCTGCTTGGTGGTTTAATGACCATATAGATGGTATGGTTGCTCAAATGAAAACACTTGGCAATGTAGGAGTATTATCTAGATTTATTGGAATGTTAACGGATTCACGTAGCTTTTTATCATACAGTCGCCATGAGTATTTCAGACGAATCTTATGCAATATTTTAGGTGAATGGGTTGAGAATGGCGAATATCCATATGATTTAGAATGGCTAGGGCAAATTGTCCAGGATATATCCTACAACAATGCTTCGGAGTATTTTGAAATTAAACTGAAAGAAGCCATCATTTCCCCGTCTTAAAGATAAATAATAATGTAGGAGTTAGGAGAAGGTGTACAAATGCTGCGATTAGGAAAAGAAGAATTAAAAAATAAAAAAAATTGCTTTGAGAAGATAGGAATCAAAACACCGGAATATAACTTTGAGGAAGTTTGGGAAGCTACGAAAAAAGAGCCCCTTTGGTTACACATTGGAGGAGGAAATTTGTTTAGAGCCTTCCACTCGGTCTTACAACATCATTTAATAGAATTAAAAGAAGCTGATAAGGGAATTATTGTTGTTTCAACTAGCAATGATGGCAAGATAGAAAAAGCTTATCATCCTTACGATAATTTGTGTTTAGATGTTACCATGAAGGTAGATGGAACATTGGATATGGAAGTCATAGCAAGTGTTGCAGAAAGTATCACAGCAGATTCTAAAACTTCATCTTGGAAAAGGTTGAAGGAAATCTTCAGGAATCCTTCTCTGCAATTTATAACACTTACAATTACTGAAAAAGGATATAATTTAAAAGATATTGATGGGAAAATCCAGAGTTCTATTCAAAAAGAAATTGAGCAAGGACTTGATAACCCAAAACATACAATAGTAATATTAACAGCACTTTTATTTGAACGATATCAGAATGGGAAAGTACCATTAGCATTGGTAAGTACAGATAATTTTTCTCATAATGGGGATAAGTTAAAAGAGGCTGTTATGACAGTAGCTTCTATGTGGAAGGAAATGAATACTGTAGATCAAGGGTTTATTGAGTATTTAAATGATGAGAAGGTTATTACGTTTCCATGGAGTATGATTGATAAAATTACCCCGAATCCTTCTTTAGATGTACAAGAGAAATTGAAAGAAATAGGATTCGGAAGTATAGATTTAATTCAAACGCGAAAAAATGGACCAACAATAGCGCCTTTTGTGAATACTGAAGAATCTGAATACCTTGTTATTGAAGATTCTTTTCCAAATGGAAGACCGTCTTTAGAAAAAGTTGGCGTGTATTTTACGGAAAGAGAAGTTGTTGATCGCGTAGAAAGGATGAAAGTATGCACTTGTTTAAATCCGCTGCATACAGCATTAGCCATATTCGGTTGTTTGCTTAATTATACGTCGATTGCTGCCGAGATGAAGGATAAAGATTTGAAGGCATTAGTAGAGAAAATTGGGTATGTTGAAGGTATGAAAGTAGTGGTGGATCCTGGGGTTATTAATCCGAGGGAATTTTTGAAAGAAGTAATTGAAATACGCTTTGCGAATCCGAACAACCCAGATACACCACAACGAATCGCAACAGATACTTCACAAAAGCTAAGCATTCGTTTTGGAGAAACATTAAAATTATATGTAGAAAGAGACGACCTAGATGTAAACAACTTAACTTTTATTCCATTAACAATTGCAGCTTGGTGTCGTTATTTAATGGGAATTAATGATGATGGTGAAGTATTCACGCTTAGTCCAGATCCTCTGCTAGAAGAGGTACAGCAACATATTCAAAAGATAGAGTTTGGAAATCCAAATTCCGTTCGTAATCATTTAAAACCTATACTAACAAATGCACAAATCTTTGGGGTAGATTTATATGAAATCGGTTTGGGAGGAAAAGTAGAAGAATTTTTTAAATTCCTAATTAAAGCACCAGGTGCAGTAAGAACAACCTTGCATAACATGGTGAGAATGCCTTAGATGTTTACTGAGGCAAGGAATAAAAAAGGCCAAGCACTTTTTTTAAAAAGTCTTGGCCTTATATATATTTCTAAACCTCATATCATAATCTTAGTTAAGAATTCTGCCTATCCCGAAAGAAGGAGGATGTCTTTTCAAAATCAATAAGAACTTGTCCGTTAATTGTTTGGATTAGCTTTATAAGTCAGTCTCTTACAGGAAATCGTTTTCTAGTTACTAGGGGTGGTTCTTTACCAGTATAAGTTTCATATACTCTCTACAAGTTATTCGTGAGGGGATTGATATTCTATCGCTTTATTGCATTATTTTTGTCCCTGGTCCACCAGTAGACACTTTATCTTTGGAAGCCTCACTCTCTATCTCTCTGTATTTTTCTTCCCAGAAATCCGCTCCATCTATTTCTACTTTGCTTGGATCGAAAATTGGATCTTTTCCTGCTTTTCTTTGAACTTCATAATCTTTTAATACTTTTAAAGCTGGTTTTGTTAGAAGTAAAATAGCAATAAGATTAAGCCACGCCATGCTGCCTATACCTAAATCCCCTAGAGCCCATAATAAAGATGCTGATTCGACACTTCCAATATAAACCATGAATAAAAATACGATTTTCAGAATCGTTTTCAACCACTGCATTTTTAGTTTTTTATCAAGATAGATAAGGGTCGTTTCGGCAATATAATAATAAGCCATTAGGGTGGTGAAGGCGAAGAAGAAAATAGCGATAGATACAAATATTGATCCAAATCCCGGTAATACAGTGTCTACTGCTTCCTGAGTATAGATGGGGCCAGCTTCAATATTTCCCATCGTTTTCACAATGGGTTCTTTTCCTTCTGGAGTAACGCTATACATACCGGTTACAAGAATCATAAGAGCCGTCGCTGTACATACAACAATTGTATCGATATAGACTGAAAATGCTTGGACTAACCCTTGCTTGGCAGGGTGGGAAACTTCAGCTGCCGCCGAACTATATGTTGCTTCCCCAACACCAGCAACATTTGAAAACACGGCTCTTTTAACCCCCCAGGCAATCGCTGCCCCAACAATCCCACCAAAGGCCTCATTCACACCAAATGCACTTGAGAATATAAGGGCGAACATAGCGGGAACTTCCTTCATATTTGCAAATAAAATAATGAATGTAACGACCACATATCCTACAGCCATGAAGGGAACTATTTTGTCTGCGACATTAGCAATCCGCTTAACACCACCAAAAATGATTGTTGCAAGCAAAACAACCAATAAAACTCCAGTGATGTCCTTATTTATGCCGGATGTATTTTCAAATCCAACAGCAATAGTACTTGATTGTATACCGGGCAATAAGAATCCATAGGAAATAGTAACAACGATAGCGACTAACGAAGCAAACCATTTTATCTTTAAACCTTTTTCAATAAAGTAGGGTGTACCTCCTCGGTATTCATTGCCTACTTTACTTTTGTATACTTGGGCAAGAGTGGACTCGATAAAAGCACTGGCTCCTCCTAATAGAGCCATAATCCACATCCAGAACACCGCCCCTGGTCCTCCAAAGGCAATCGCTGTCGCTACACCTGCTATATTACCAATTCCTACACGTCCTGCTAGAGCCATACAAAAAGCCTGAAAAGATGATACTCCTGAATCAGAACTTTTGCCTTCGAACAGCAATTTAATCATTTCTTTAAAATAGCGTATCTGCAGAAAGCGGGTCGTAATCGAGAAAAATAATCCTGCTCCAAGGGCAAAGACAACTAATCCGAGGCTCCATACTTGTCCAACTAACCATTCCACTAATTTTTCCATCCAATTCCTCCCTAATATAATGTTTGTATGTTCAAGAAAAAAGATATTAATTATTTAAATATTCAGAAAAATAAAGTGCTGTTAGTACCAGTTTTTAAGTGCATAAGAGACAATTCGTTTTGGATGTCTGAGTGTTTATAGCTACCAAATGGGGCTGCGGTGCTTATATTGTAATCATTAATTTATAATTCCATACTTTTTTGATCACACACCTGCAGCTAGGCCAAATGGAGTTATTAGTTGCTTTTTTTATGTGAATTATTTTAATAAGAAACCAGTTGGTAAAGGATCTGTCGAATCTAATATAAATTTTTGTATTCCTGTAATAAAGCCACGGCTTGCCAACGTAAACGTATATCCACTTTCTGTTTGTTTGGCAGATTGTACAGTCAAAGAGCTCTCAAAAATACTTTCATTTACAAATGGTGGTTCCATGTACAATCTACTATTAGAAAGCAAGCTTGTATAACATGTCATTGTTGATCCAAAGCCAGGGGAACGAACTATATACTCATCATTACGAAAAGTGAGCGTTTTAATTCTCTTCTCTTCTAGATGGGAAGTATCCATTAAAATGATATTTTTTACAGGTGTTTTTGATTTGAGAGACTGAAGGACTGTTTTTCCCCATTTCTTCAATTCGGAAAGCTCTTCAATACGAATTTCTGCAGAAGTATCACATTTTTCAAACACAGCATATAATTGATCGGCTTGTACGAGAGAGAAGCGGGAATTTAAATGCTCATAAGGTAATGGAATATTTACGTGGGTTACTTGACATGGTTCACTTTCTATCAGAACCGAAACGACTTCATCATTCTCTATAGTAGCAGTAACTGGGATCACACCACTGACTGTTTCAATTTTGTATTTATTTGACGCCCTTGGTTTTAAATAGCCGCATTCCAGTAAAGCTGTAATCACGGCAACAATGCCACCATAATGAAGAGGGACTGTTCCTTCATGATTTAAAAATATGACTGCAGCATCTGCTTCCTGATTAACCGGCGGAATAATAAGACAGCCATTTATGCCTGCGAACCCTCGTGGTTCATTTAATAAAAGGTTGATTTCTTCTAGAAAAACATGCGAAAGCTGTTTATTTAATTGTTTCAAGTTTTGGTAATGAATGAAAGGTACGTCTTTGATAATACGAAAAGCTTCACCAGCTACGTGTACATCTATTGTTGAGTACATTTTTTGAATCTTCATTTTACGTCCTCCGTTTCATGTTGCATAGGGGGAATAAGTAAGAACCCTTCTTTAAGTGGATCTTTTTCGTTGTAGAAGAATTGATGCAACCCCATTAACCAAGCAGATCCTGTGATTCTAGTCACTACAGCTTCATGACCTTCCACATCTGTTGTTTCCAATATACGTCCTCTAAATAGGGAACCAACAATACTTTCATGAACAAAATCTTCGCCAATTGAAATTTCTTGATTACTATATAGCACGGCTAATTTAGCAGAGGTACCTGTTCCGCATGGAGAACGATCAATTCCTCCTGGAGGGACAATCACTGTGTTTTTTACATCTGCTTCTTCATGAGTTGGTTCAGTGAAAAATTCAACATGGGTTAACCCTCGAATAAATGAATATTGTGGGTGAATAATTTCTGTTTTTTCATTAATGGTGTTTCGAATGTTGATGGCTTTTTCGATTATGGTGGAAGCATTCTCTGGAATTAAATCCAATCCAACAGATTTAGCATCAATAATCGCATAAAAATTCCCACCATATGCAATGTCAGCATTGATACGCCCAATTCCTTCGACATCAACAGAAACTTTCTTTAAAAGAAATGCTGGAATATTGCAAAAAGAAACTTCTTTTGCTTTTCCATTTTCAACGGAAATATCCACCTCAACGAGTCCAGCAGGCGTATCTAGCTTTAATGAAGTAACAGGCTCTTGGACAGGGATTAATCCCGATTCAATTAAAGCAGTACATACACCAATCGTATCATGACCACACATTGGTAGATATCCACCGGTTTCTATGTAAATCACGCCAATATCTGCTTCTGGATGGCACGGATCGGTTAACAAAGCACCAGACATAACATCGTGACCCCGTGGTTCGTTCATTAAAAGCTTGCGGATCCAGTTATACTTCTTTTGCATATAAAGCATTTTTTCCGACATGGTTTTTCCTACTAGTTCCGGAAGACCACTAATCAGCGTCCTCGTTGGATTGCCACCTGTATGTGTATCAATTGTTGTAAAGACTTTTTGTGCTCTCATCGACCCAACACCCTTTCTTTAAAACGATTAAAGCTAAGCGGTTCAATAGGAATAGACGTTTCTTTTTTATTAATTAATTCTTCAACTATTTTTCCTGTTACTGCTGCTAAGCTGATTCCATCACCTTCATGACCAGCTGCAATATAATAGTTTGGAATCTTGTCCACCCGTGAAACGATTGGCAAATGGTCTTCCGTCCATGGTCTCAGCCCTGCATACGAACGAATTACCATCATATCTGCCATTTTTGGATAAAAGCGGATTGCTCTGTTAGCAATACATTTGATGATCTTGTTGTTTACTTTTGTATTAAAACCAACGAATTCTCTGCTGCTTCCAATTAAAAAATTCTGACTTTCCGTTGGTTCAAAGACAAGTGCTACCCCGTATTTTTCAGTTAGTGGATCAACACGACGCTGTCCCCCAAACTTAGAAATTAGGTAACCAAACTCCATTACTTTCCGAGCTCCTACATGTTCTTGTCTTGAGGCAACGATAATATGTCCTTTTCTCGGTTCAATCGGTATCGAAAGATCGAGCATTTTTCCTATTCGAGGAGCCCATACCCCAGCTGCATTGACGACATGATCTGCAGTAAACACTCCGTTAGTCGTTTCTACAGTAAATGAACGGCTATTTTGCTTTTTTATCCCCTTAACTTCAGTATGTTTGAAGGCTTTGGCTCCTAATTTTTTTGCTTCCTTGAGAAGAGAAAAAGCTAGTAGATAAGGGTTAACCGTGGAATCAGTAGCACATTCTAATCCGCCTAATAAGTCATCTGCAAAAAAGGGGGACTCCTGCTTAATATACTGTCGGTCAAGCATTCGAAATGGTAAACCAGCGGCTTTTTGACGGTCGACCCATTTTTGGGCTGCTTCCATCTCTTCGTCTGACTCACAAACAAGAATGCTTCCTGGAGCTCGGTATTCAAAAGGGTGCTCTAATTCTCTGCTTAATGTATCCACTAACTCCTGGCTAAATAACGACATTTGACTATCAAAACCCGGGTCTTTATCAATCGCCAAAATATTGCCGTCACATCGTGAAGACGTGCCACTGACAAATTCTCCTTTTTCAATTATGGTTACATCTCTACCATATTTAGAAGCATAATAGGCTATCGAACAGCCAATAATTCCTCCACCAATTACTAAAACGTCACAGTGTCTCACATATCTTTTCTCCCCTCGGTGAAATTGTTTCATCGTTAAATATTGCAATTAATGTGCCAACTTAGTTCAAATTTCTGCATATAGAGAATGTTTTTCTATCTTCTGATGTTAGATCTAATTGACAGAGACCAAAGAACATGAAGGGGTGCGAAGCAAAAATAAGGGAAAACACTATTTTTTTAGAAAGTGCGACATTTTATTTATATAACTAGACATTTATTAAATATTGATTCAATCTGGTTCTCTTAATTTTAAAAAATATAATATTGATTGCCTCTTAACTAATAACAAAATTGATTGTAAAAATATTTTGAACATTTTATGAACAAATGTATAATTTTTTATACAGTGTTGATTGTTTTTTACAGTTTAGGAGGGGAACACTATGGTATTTTCATTACCGTCAGTAAAAGAACTAATGATGAATGTATCGTTTGATAGGAGTCACATTGAACGAAAAAATGGCGAGTTTTATTATCGTTCAACAGCCAAAACAGCTGAACTTCTATGTAAGACCGTAGATGAGAATGAGTCATTCTCTACATTGTTAGAAGCATTTACCCATCATTCTGCAGTTGTTATTCTAGATTCAAACAAAAACCCTGTAGGCTGTATAACAGCCTCCCGAATGATTCGTTTTCTTTATAACTACTACAATCAATTGAAAGCATTTTATAAGACTATTATTCAAACTTCAGATGCCTCAGTTACGGTTATTGATGCTAAGGAGAATGTTTGCACATGGACGGAAGGGGCGGAAAAGATATTCTCGGTTACCCATCAAGATATAATGGGGCAGCCTATTACTGACTTTTTTGACTATAAAAAATTAGAAATTTTGCAATCACTGTATAAAGGAAAAAGTATTGTAGGTCATTACCATCAGCCTCGATCTGATTTATTTGTCTTAATTAACTCTAATCCTGTTTATTTAGAGGGAGAGATTATCGGTGCAGTCGTCTTAGAAACAGATGTCACGAATCAAGTAGCACTTAATGAAAAGTTATTTAACATGTCCAACGAAGTACATCGTTTAGAACAAGAAGTAGCGAAGTATAAGGATTCATCTGACCCCTTTCATTCCATTAAAGGAAAGAGTTCTGCCTTACAAAGAACAGTGAACTTGGCTAGAAAGGTGTGTTCTGTTAAATCTACAGTTTTAATACTAGGGGAGAGTGGTGTGGGGAAAGAAGTGTTCGCTAAAGCTATTCATGAAGCGAGTGAAGAGCCAAACGCACCTTTTATTTCAATTAATTGCGGTGCAATACCAGCATCTTTATTTGAAAGTGAATTGTTCGGGTATGAGCGCGGCGCCTTCTCAGGGGCTAACAGTAAAGGGAAAAAAGGAAAAATAGAATTAGCAAAAGGAGGTACATTATTTCTTGATGAAATAGGTGAAATGCCGCTCGAAATGCAAGTAAAGCTTCTACGGGTATTTCAAGAGCGGAGATATTATCGTGTTGGGGGAGAGAAAGAAATTGATATCAACTTTCGTCTCATTGCGGCTACAAATCGTGATTTACATGAACTAATGAAAGAAGGGAAGTTTCGAGAAGATCTATATTACCGCTTAAATGTAGTCAGTCTAAACATCCCTCCTTTAAGGGAGCGGAAAGAAGATATTATTGAATTGACTCACTATTTTTTAAATGATTTTTCATTAAGCTATCAACGACCTATTCATGAATTTCCTCCAGAGGTAATACAGGAAATGCTTCGTTATGATTGGCCTGGCAATATTCGCGAACTTCGCAATATCGTTGAACGGCTTATCGTATTTGCAACAGATGGCGTAATAAAAAGAGAATATTTGCCCTTTAATACAAGTAATATCAGCTTTGAAAGTACTCCAAAGAATGCATCTATTGTAATTAAAGAAAATGACTCTACAATACTACCGCTCCAAGAAGAAATGAATCAACATGAGAAAAAAATAATTGAAAGAGCGTTACAAATTTTAGATGGAAACAAATTAGAATGCGCTAAGCAGCTCGGTATTACAAGAGCTACTTTATACAATCGATTGAAGCGGCTTGGTATAAATTAATCCTCGTTCATCTCTAAGTTGGCACGTTTCTTGCATAATATTTTTATATAAAGAGATTAGAGGAGGAATACAAATGCCTAACAAAGAGAGCGTTGTTATTTGTCGCTGTGAGGAAGTTACTTATGAGCAACTTCGATCAACAGCAAATGAACATACATGCACAGCAAGAGAATTGAAATTAAGAACAAGGGCAGGGATGGGTTTTTGTGGTGGTCGTACATGCAGGCTAACATTAGATAAGATTATCGAAAGTGTCATTCCTAATGTTTCCTCTAGTGAAATTCCACTAAAATACCAGCCACCAATTCGACCGGTAACGTTTGGAACAGTAGGTGAAAATCAATGAGTAGAATATTGGATCATCCTATTCTAGGCAGTTTAGATAGTAGAGAACGTATTTCTTTTCGGTTTGATGGAGTTACATATGAAGCCTACGAAAATGAAACAATTGCTGCTGCTCTTTTAGCGAACGGAATTAGAAAACTCCGTGTTCACGAAGATAGCGGAACACCTAGAGGTATTTATTGCAACATCGGTCATTGCTTGGAGTGTCGTGTAACAGTCAATAATCAAAAAAACGTCAGAGCTTGCTTAACAACTGTAGAAAAAGACATGATTGTTGAAAGTGGAAAACGTCATCCAAATATTGTGAGAGAAATGGTGGAAAAGCAATGATTGATGTGATTGTAATTGGAGGAGGGCCAGCGGGATTAGCAGGAGCTATTGCGTGTGCGAGCTTTGGTCTCAAAGTAAAAGTTATTGATGAATTTATAAAGCCAGGTGGCCGTTTGCTTGGACAACTTCATCAAGAACCTTCTGGTGAATGGTGGAATGGCATTAAAGAATCAGAACGACTCCATCAAGAAGCGAAAAGATTATCGGTCGATATCTGTTGTGGTGTATCCGTTTATAATTTAGAAAAAGAAGAACACCTATGGAATGTGCATACAAGTTCAGGTACGCTGGAAGCACCATTTGTATTAGTAGCCACTGGAGCCGCCGAATACCCTATTCCGCTCCCGGGTTGGACTCTTCCCGGTGTAATGTCGATCGGTGCGGCTCAAGTAATGACGAATGTCCACCGCGTCCAAGTCGGCAAAAAAGGGATCATTATCGGAGCAAATATTTTAGCATTTGCGATCTTAAATGAATTACAACTAGCCGGAATTAAGGTTGATCGAGTGATACTTCCGGAAAAAAGTCCCCTTAGCCAAAAAGCAGGTGAACCAGAGGAGGTTATGAAATCCCTTTTAAACGCAGCTCATCTAGCTCCATCGCCATTATTACGCATTGGGAGTCATTTCATGAAAAATGATCGAATGAGAAAAATCGGTTTGAACTTTTATCCCAAAAACGGCATGAAAGTGAACGGGACCCCCCTCCAGCTCCGTAAAGCGGCACTTGAAATCATAGGCAAGGATAGGGTGGAAGGAGTTCGTGCCGCTGATATTGATGCTAATGGTAATGTTATTGCTGGGTCCCAGACGATTTACGAGGCAGATTTTGTCTGTATAGCAGGAGGCTTATATCCGCTGGCAGAGCTTGCTGCTGTGGCTGGTTGTCCATTTCAATACATTCCAGAACTTGGCGGCCATGTGCCCCATCATTCAGAGACGATGGAAACCCCTCTTGCTGGGTTATTTGTAGCGGGTAATATCACCGGTATTGAAAGTGGTAAAATTGCTATGGCCCAAGGAACAACTGCAGGCTTGTCGATTGCCAAATATGCTGGAAAAAAGTCAGAAACAATTGATCAGCAACTACAACAAGCAATACAAAATGTTCGCACTGTTCGGAGGCAAGCTACAATCCAATTCAATCCTAAGATTGACAGCGGGAGGAATAAAATGCGGGAGCTATGGGGGAGTCTCTATTTTTCGACGCAAAGATAGTTTGATTTATAAATAAACTTTTTACGAGTTTGAGCAGAGTTCACCCTAATGGTGAATCTGCTAATTTAAGTATTTAACTCATCTTAACTTCACTTAGTATGGCATTTTTACTTCAAATCAAAATTTTTGCATATTAGATAGGATTGGAGGAAACGCATAAAAATTTCACATCGGCATCAGTGTGGTTAATCCAATTGTGCGGGGTAGTTGAGTCTAAATAAATACAGTCAAGAGGATGTAAATCGTGTTCTTCATCGTCAATAAGGACAGTAAGAGTACCTTCCAAAACGTAAAGAAACTCTTGGCCTTGATGTGAGTACGAACTTCCTCTATTTTCACCTGGTTTGAGCATAACTAACAAAGGAGCAAAAGGTGGATTTTCTATATTTTCAGATAGGTCTTTATAAATAAAGCTACTCGGTCTACTATTTAAATCGCTTAAAGAGTTTCGTATAATGGTCGATTTAGTCTTTTTCTCTGACTCTGAAAAAAAGTAGCCTGGATTGACATTAAGTGCGTCAGAAATCTTTTTTAATGATTCAAGTGTAATAGATGATTTTAAACGTTCCACTTGTGATAAAAAACTGATAGAAAGATTGGTTTTCTCTGATATTTGTTTTAGCGTTAGTTTTCGATCTTTTCGCAATTTTTTTATTTTAGATCCGATTAAATCATCCATTCTTTATACCTCTCTAACATATATGATAAAAAATTGTAGTTTACAATAATATAACTCGTTTTGGTTTGGTAATTAAAGTGTGACTTTAATTTTATTATAATCTTATTTTATTCAAAATCAAACAATTGAAAAGGTTTCTTAAGAATACTAAACAAAATAAATAACGATATAGAATGGTTTAAAAATATTCAGAAATTTTAGTTTACAAGAAGTAGATTATATGATAAGGTCGATATAAATGAAGTGACACTTCAATTTTTATTAACTAGCACTTTAGAAATAAGATGAGGAGGGATTCGTTAGAATATAAATCTTTTGGTTTCAAGAAAGAAGTGCATTTTATTCTTGAATTATTAACTAAAAAAGATCTTTAATGTCCAGTCTCTGCAAGATGAAATCAAAAAAATAGATAAAACTTTTTTTAAAAAAGCTAAGTCTTTAAGAAATCAGATCAATTAGGAGGAATTTATGATGGCAAAATTCAATGGAGTTTATGTGGCACTTGTTACCCCTTTTACGAAAGATTATCAGGTAGATTATGTTAGATTAACAGAACTATGTAATTGGTTAATTGACCAAGGGGTAGACGGACTCGTTCCAGGGGGATCTTTAGGAGAATATGCTACTCTTACAGCTGAAGAGAGAGCAAAATTAGTAGAAACTGTAATAGAAGCGGCTAATGGTCGAGTGCCTGTTTTAGTTGGTTCAGGCGCACCGTCAACTGCTCAGTCTGTAAAATGGGTACAGCATGCAAAAGAACATGGTGCAGCAGGTATTATGGCTTTACCTCCAATCAACTATAAACCTCTAGAGAATGAAATTATTGAACACTACAAAGCATTATCTGAAGTTGGGCTTCCAATCGTTGCATATAACAATCCAAAAGATTATCCTACGGATTTAACTCCTGACTTACTAGCTGAAATTTCGAAGTTCAAAAATGTAGTTGGTGTCAAAGAATTTTCAGGTGATGTACGTCGTATGCAAGAAATCTTAGAAAAAACTGATCTTGAAGTAATGGTTGGAGTAGATGATCTTGCTCTTGAAGGAGCTTTAGTTGGAGCTACGGGCTGGATTTCTGGTGTTCCAAATGCCTTACCAAAAGAAGGTGTAGAATTATTTCATCTAGGAAGAGAAGGGAAAGTAAAGGAAGCACTTAAGCTGTATAAGCACCTTTTACCTCTTTTTCGTTATGATGCTAGTCCTCAACTAGTTCAATCTATTAAATACATGACGGAACTAGCTGGTAAACCAGTAGGACCTACACGTCCACCTCGTTTACCATTAAGCAAAGAACAGTATCAAAAAATAGAAGAGGCTTTCCATTATTCTAAGAGATTAACTGTTTGATTTTTTTAAAACTATAAAATCTATCTGAATGGGTACAGTGGTCTTTAGTAGGTTGTACCCATTCTCTATTTTTCAAGAAAGGGTGTTATGATTAGGATGACTGTAAGTACAAAAGTAAAAACATATTTAAATCATATAAATGGTGAATGGGTAAGTAGCTTAAATGAACAAGTAGAAGCGAGTATCAATCCTGCTAATAAAAACGAAATTGTAGGCTATATTCAAAAATCAATAAAAGGGGATTTAGAAAAAGCCATTAAAGCAGCGCATGGAGCTAAAAAGTCTTGGAGGAAAATGGGGCAGGCAGAAAGAGGTCAATTTCTATTTAAAGTAGCAAACATTCTTGAGGAAAATTTGGATGAGATTGCTGAAACGATGACAAAGGAAATGGGAAAAACGCTTCCCGAAGCAAAGGGAGAAACAGCTAGAGGTGTTGCGATCCTTCGGTACTATGCTGGTGAAGGGATGAGGAAAGATGGAGACGTTATCCCTTCTTCTGATAAGGATGCTCTTATGTTTACGAGACGAACTCCACTTGGTGTTGTTGGCATTATTACCCCTTGGAACTTTCCGGTTGCTATTCCAATTTGGAAGATTGCTCCTGCTCTTGTGTATGGAAATACAGTCGTATTTAAGCCAGCAACCGAAGCAGCAGTAACAGCTGCAAAAGTAGTAGAATGTTTTGATAGGGCAGGGCTTCCAAAGGGGTTATTGAACTTTATTACAGGTTCTGGATCTGTAATAGGTCAGCAGTTGATTGATCACCCACTTTTAGACGCTATCACATTTACAGGTTCTGAAAGCGTTGGTGAGAGAGTCGCAAAATCTGCGTCATCACGTGGTATTAAATTTCAATTGGAGATGGGGGGGAAAAACCCTGTCATCGTGACAAAAGATGCCAATTTAGATGCAGCAGTTGAAGCAGTAATTAGTGGTGGTTTTCGTTCAACAGGTCAAAAATGTACAGCATCAAGTCGTGTCATTGTAGAAAATCAAATTTACGATTCATTTGTAGAAAAACTCGTTCAGGAAACAAAAAAAATCACTGTAGGTGACGGTCTTAAAGAAGGCATTTGGATGGGACCGTGCGCTAGTGAAAGCCAATTTAATACCGTGAGAAAATATATCGAATTGGGAAAAGAGGAAGGTGCCACTCTCATCACTGGTGGAGAGACATTAACTGGTGAAGAATTTGACAAAGGTTTTTATGTAACGCCTGCTATTTTCGGAAACGTACAACCAGAAATGAAAATTGCTCAAGAAGAAATTTTTGGACCCGTTATTGCCCTTCTTCGAGCAACCGATTTAGAAGAGGCCATTGAAGTTGCCAACAATACAAGGTATGGATTAAGCGCTTCTATTTTTACATCTAATATTAGTTCTTTACTTGAATTTATTGATGATATTGACGCTGGTCTAGTTCGAATCAATGCGGAAAGCGCAGGGGTAGAACTTCAAGCGCCATTTGGCGGAATGAAAGCTTCTGGTACTGGCTCACGCGAACAAGGAGAAGCAGCGAAAGAATTCTATACTGCTATTAAAACTGTATTTATTAAAGGATAAATAAAGCTAGTGGTTCTGGTATAAAGATAATTTCTAAAATATAAATTCACCACCAAATTATAGGTAGTTATAAGGTGAAAACAGTGTATCAACGTATTCTTTTTGATTTTAGGTAAAGGCGAGATAAGTACTTGCGTTGGGCACTGAAAGTAGGGTGGTACTATAAAAGGATCTTCAAACGAAGATCCTTTTGTGATACTTGTTAAATGGATGCCCTCAAAAGACTGCTTCCCCGCTTATATCGAACTTTCGAATATATGCCGGGAGTGACTAGATACTAGACTCCATTATTACTATTGAATTCTCTTTTCTTAAGAGTAAGCATAAAGGCTAAAGATAGACAATATAGTGCTGCTAAGTAGGTCATAGCTACTGTCATATCGTAGCTTTGCAAAATATATCCAACGAGAATTGGTGATAATCCTCCGATTGCTCTACCAAAATTAAAAATTGTGTTCGTGGCCGTACTACGAATATGAACTGGATAATAACTGCTTATTAATGCCCCGTACCCAGCAAACATTCCATTTGAAAAGAAACCTACGATTGCCCCGCCAATTAACACTCCTGCACCACCTTCAGCGTACGAATATAAGAATACAGCCGATGCTGAAGCTAAAAGAAAAACTCCAAAAGCATGTTTTGCACCAAATCGATCCATGAATCGTCCAAAGGTCAGCATTCCTACAATCATTCCAACAGCTGTACTAATAGTCCAGAGCGCTGAGCCTGAAACAGATAAACCTTGGGATTGTTGAAGCATAGATGGTAGCCAAATCATCAATCCATTATAACCTGCAATTTGAACTGTTGCCATAACAACTAAAGTAATGGTTGTTATCGCTGTTCTAGGAGTGTCAAATAGCTGAAGTAAATTGACCTTTTTTGGCTTGTTGACAACCTTTTCCGTCTTTACTGCTGCTAGCCATTCTGGAGATTCCTTTAAATTTTTCCGAACAATAAAGGCAAAAATAACAGGAAGCACTCCAATGATAAACAAGGCTCTCCACCCTAAGGTAGGAAGAATGATGGCACTAAGCAATGCTGCAAGAATAACACCAAATTGAGCACCGACACTTACATAAGAGGAAGCTCTCCCTTGTTTATTCTTAGGCCAAGCCTCTGCAACAAGAGCCATACCAATTCCATATTCTCCTCCAGCTCCAAGTCCTGCAATAAATCTAAATAAATAAACCTGTTCAATATTTGCTGCTAATCCGGTTAAGGCTGTCCCTATTGCAAATAAGATGATTGTATAAGTGAAAATTCGCACCCGGCCAAATTTATCTGCTAAAATTCCAAAAATGATTCCACCAATAAGCATGCCAATATTTGTGATTGAAGAAATAAATCCGCCTGTTGCTAAATCAATGTTAAAATCTGCTACAATTAGTGACATGGCAAAAGAGATAAACATGATGTCCATGCCTTCTAATGTTAAACCTGCTACAGATGCCACAACTGTTTTATTACGATACTTCAACTTAATCCACCCTCCAGTAATATTCTTTGAAGTAAAAGCTCTTTTTGTTTTGAAGGAATGGATTAGAAAACCGATTACAGCATCTTATCCATTCTCTTTTGAAGTCTCACAGAACTTCGTTTAAAAGAGGTTTTGAAAATTTTGTATTAAATGTAAACAAAAATAAATGCCCTTCTGTCAAAAGAGGACAAAAGGGCATGGATATGTTAATAAACAAACATTACTAGATTATCAATCCATCCTTTTCGGCCTCACTGGACCGTATTAAAGGCAATATCATATTGTTATTTATACTAGCATGTTAAAAAACAAGTTTCAATATAAAGTTTTGACTAACTATTATTAAATAGTATTCTGTCTAGTTGATTTATCCTCCAATCTTTCTAAATATTATGGTGTTGATAAAAATATTTAGAAAGTCAGAAAGCTAGAAAATCAGACAAAGTTCCTTTGGCATAATGGATATTTCCAATGTATCTTCATAGAAAAATGTAACTTGTTTTTAAAATTAAAAAGAACTTCAAAATAAATGTATTTCTTCTAAAAATAAACCGTCCGAAGCGGTGTTTGTCTCCTTAAGAAATGCTTTTAATATATATTCAAATCTTAAATAACAGTGGATGCCAATTGATTATAGTGATAAATAACGGGTTTCTTGTGTCGGTATATATTTACACTTTATTCATCCTAACAGTTTTAATCCAATTGCAGCACATAAAATCATTGAAATAAATAAAATGCGTCGCCATTCTTTTGGTTCTTTGTAGACGAACATTCCAACAAGGGTTGCGCCAACAGTGCCGATTCCTGTCCAAATCGCATAAGCGGTTCCCATTGGAAGGTCACGCATCGCTAATGAAAGCATTGTAAAACTTAATGCAAAAGAAGCGATAAGAATGAGAAGAGACAATACATCTTTTCTAAGGGTAACACGTTTAAGTCCAAACACGCCGAGTACTTCACAAAGACCAGCGACAATTAAAAATCCCCAAGCCATTATGCATGCTCTCCTTCCTGTTTATCTTCTTTATCTGTAATTAACTTCAAGCCAATCACGCCCGCTAGTAGCAGAGCAATTAATAATATTTTTGCAATCTGAAAAGGTTCTCCAAACAATAGCATATCAGATGCTACTGTTCCAGCTGTTCCTAATCCTGTGAAAACAGCATAAACCGTGCCAACCGGCAGATTGTTCGTTGCTTTTAGAATGAGCGTGAAGCTCACTATGATCGCTAGAGCCGTTAATAGCCACTCCCAAATGTTTGAAGCATGTTTAAGACCGGTTACCCAACCAACTTCTACAATTCCTGCTCCAATGACGTATATCCAATCCCTATTCATATTTCATAAAACTCCTTTTATCTTATTTCTTTTCATCTGCAAAAACGCCCCTGCAAAAAATGGGCCATGCAGCATTCATCCGAAGCATTGCTTTTTCTTCCCATGCAAAAAGCATTTCAATTAAAATACCGTCTACAAGCGTAAGATACGCAATGGAAGCATCCTGTGGGGATGCAATAATTTCTTCTTGCGGAATTCTTTCAAAACGTTTTCTCAATAATTCTTGAAACGAATCAAGCAGTGGATTTGTTCGATCCATCACTTCTTTCATTAAAGCTTCCGGGGGAAAGAAAGAATGGCGAAGCAGAAATCCAAAGCTTGGTTCGTCTTGGTAGTTTCGAATGAGAAACAAAGGAAAAGCCTCTAATGTTTCTCGCATATTTAGACGATTGTACCGTTCGATAAAATATTGAAATGTTCTTTTTTTTACTTCGCGTTCAGCGAGGGAAAAGACATTCATGAATAAATCTTCTTTACTTTTGAAATGCGCATAAATTGAAGGTTTTTTTATGTTAGCATCTTCAGCAATCATTCCTAAGGATGCACCTTCAAATCCATATTTTGAAAAATGATGAAGGGCAGAAGTAAGAATTAAATTTTTAGAACTCAAAGAAGTTAAACCCCTTTCTTTGGAAGGAAATTTCTAGTATAATACATTCGTATTGTTTAAAACCTAACGGTCGTTAGTTATTATCTCAAAGGGAAAAGAAGCTGTCAATTTAAGATTTTTAAAATGTAACACTAGCAGCTTTTACAAAGCAGAGATAAGAAAGGGGCATGATGGGTGGAGAATAATGAAAACTGGAGAAATAACAATAACAGTGATGTAGGTATAGAGAGGAATCTAGGTTAAAACAAAAAAGAGAAGTTTACGACAAATCTTCTTTCTACGTTTCTTATGTGTAGTGAAGTGCCGATTCATACGAGAAGTTTATCTCTACACTTCTTAAAGAAGGCTGTGGTTTGCTCAAAATAATATAAAAGGAAGGTTTGAGAGAAGATATAGTGAGATTCGCTTTTATGAAAGAATAGGGTTCTTTATTGTAGGAAACGATGAGTCTAGATTAGTTTCTTACTTGCTAAATGATTTTATGATAAGAAAAGCTCGTTAATCTTGATCAATATTTGGAACGAAAAGTAAAAATCATCTTATCTTTTAAATGTTTATAGCTTTATCAAAATAAAGGAGAAACACCATGGAAAAACAGAATGTAACATTATTTATCCTATTAGCAAATCTATTTATCGCTTTTTTAGGCATTGGACTTGTAATTCCTGTAACACCTACTATCATGAATGAACTTCATTTGTCTGGAACAATTGTCGGGTATATGGTTGCTGCCTTTGCACTTACACAGCTCGTTGTGTCACCAATCTCAGGTCGGTGGGTTGATAAGTTTGGACGTAAAAAAATGATTATTATTGGGTTGATTATTTTTAGCCTTTCAGAATTTTTATTTGGAATAGGGCAGCAGGTTGAAGTATTATTTGTTTCCCGCATGCTCGGTGGAGTAAGCGCTGCTTTTATTATGCCCGGAGTTACAGCTTTCATTGCAGATATTACAACTTTAAATACTCGAGCTAAAGCGCTTGGCTATATGTCAGCTGCTATTTCAACGGGATTTATTGTTGGTCCAGGAGTTGGGGGATTTTTAGCTGAAATTGGTACGCGGTTGCCGTTCTTTTTCGCCGCAGGGCTTGCATTAGTTGCTACTGTTTTTTCTCTTGTTGCTTTACGTGAACCCCAGCGGAACCCTGAAAATGAAGAAGTAAAAATCGTAAAAGGGCAAGGCCGCTTAAAACGCATTTTTGTGCCTATGTATTTTATAGCATTTTTAATTCTTTTCATTTCTTCATTTGGACTATCTGCGTTTGAATCATTTTTCTCTCTTTTTGCAGACCATAAATTCGCTTTTACACCAAAAGATATCGCAATTATGATTACAGGTGGAGCTATTCTTGGTGTTATTGTGCAAGTGGCATTGTTTGAGCGTTTAACAAAATGGTTTGGTGAAATTGGCGTTGTGCGCTACAGCCTCATTTTTTCAACGATCATTGTTTTCTTGCTTACAATTGTGAATTCTTACTATATGGTTTTGCTTGTCACGATGGTAACGTTTGTTGGATTTGATTTAATCCGACCTGCTTTAACAACGTATCTCTCACGTATTGCAGGGAATGAGCAAGGATTTGTTGGAGGAATGAACTCCATGTTCACAAGTCTTGGGAATGTATTCGGTCCTATTGTTGGAGGTGTTTTGTTTGATATTAATCTAAATTATCCATTTTACTTTGCTGCCCTCTTCTCAGCAGTTGGGGTAGCCATTACGCTTACTTGGAGACATCCTCATCAGCGTGAAGAAAAAGAGCTTTCATCACAGTCGTAAAGAAAAACATAGTATATGTTTTCTAAGCGTATTTATAATGGAGATTATAAGAAGAAAATGAAACACTGATATGGAATTCAGGTTTTCATTTTCTTTTTTTATAAGAGGGGGATGAGTGAAAATATAAATGAGCTAAGAAAGAAAGCTGAAGAACTAAAAGAAAGTTTGGTTCAATGGAGAAGATATATTCACCAACACCCAGAGTTTGGTTTTGAAGAAGAGAAAACATCGCAGTTTATCCAAGAAAGATTAAAAGAAATGAATATTCCTTTTAACATCGTTGCTAAGACAGGAATTGTGGCTTTAATTGAAGGGGAAAGTGATGGACCAACACTAGCATTAAGAGCAGATATCGATGCTCTTCCTATTAAGGATGAAAAAGAAACTTCTTATGCATCTAAAGTTCAAGGAAAAGGTCATCTTTGTGGTCATGACGCGCATATAACAATGCCATGGGGTGCATGACCCTTTGTAAAACAAGGGTTTGTGCACCTTTAATACTGAAATTGACCACATTTTGACCACATTTATATAGATATTATAAAATCTTAAGGTTTTCTGAGAAGACTTTAACAACTTCCTCTTGCATATCATCTAAAACATGGGAATAGGTATCTAATGTTATATTGATTTTAGAATGACCTAAACGTTCAGAAACAATTTTTGTATGAACCCCCATTTTTAGAAGCAAAGTAGCATGGGTATGACGTAAAGCATGAAATTTAATTTTAGGAACGCCAGACATTTTAATATAAGAATTGAATCTAGCATTTAGTTTTGTCGGGCGAAAAAGAGTGCCATCAGGAAAAGGTATTATAGAAGATTATTCAAACGCAAAAGTTGTTTTAAAAAAAGATGGAAAAGGAAGTTTTATTTTAACGGGATCCCCAGTTAAGTAAGGAGTAGAAAAATGTCAAATCAAGAAATGAAATTACTAAGAAAACAATTTAAGATCCTGAATAGCTTCTTAGGGGGGATTTTTCACCAGGATATTGAATCCCCAGAAAGTACTTGGGAAGAGTTTATAGATGAAGCTATTAAAGACGACATGTTGATACTAATTCAAGAGATAGAGCGATTTTTGGAAACGGAACTATCGTATCAAGAAAAGGAAGAATTTATAGAAGAAAATTGTTTTATCTACTTTCCAGCAATCAATATTACCCCTTTGAAATGGTTGAAGCAAGTACAAGATGAATTAAAAAGGGCTGTAGATTTAGGTTGATCATTGATAGGTGGACTTGGAGTATAGAGTATTTATATAACAGTATCCTGAAGGAAAAGATGAATAATATATTAACATGAGAATACCCCTCCTCTGTTAATCCTTCAATGGGTGGAGAAGACTTTGCTTTTTATACAAGGGAAGTACCTAGCTTCTTTTTTAGATTAGGCGTGCGAAATGAGAACAAAGGAATTGTGTATCCCTTTCATCATCCATTGTTTGATCTTGATGAAGAAGCTCTTCCTTATGGAGGAGCATTGCTTGCTCAATATGCCTTAAACTATTTGAAATGAAAAATAGAATAGGAAATAGAAAGATAGTAAGAGTTGATGATCTCTACTATCTTTTTTATTAAAAGAAAGACGATAAGCGAACGTATGTTTGATTTATACTTCTTCTTTATATATAATGGAGAAAAGTATGAAAAAAGGAGAAATTTAGTTACATAATAAACATGAAAAGAGGAACAAATGTGGGTGAGATAGACTTCAATCGACTAACGCACTGTATGTCTTTGCTATCATCAGAGAAAGAAACAGAGATAGTGGCAACAGACTTATATGATATTTTGGAAAGTGCTCCTAAAATACAGGATTTAGTTCTTCAGATAGTAAGTACTAACATAACGAAAGAAAAAATGATAGACCTTCTAATTGAGTTAGAAACAGAACTTGATCATCTTAACTGGCATTATGAGAGTTTTAAAAAAGAGTTGAAAAATATTAAAGAACTAGATTCATAATGAGAAAAGAAAGAAGAGGAGCTATCTTCTTTTTAAATTAAAGAATAAAAATAAAAAGAACCTGTTATATCAAAAGAAGTAGAATATCGAGCCCGTTATCTGAGAGATCAGGATGTTTTCAAATAGTTCATGTAAAAGAGCATTCTATCAGCTGTAGAACGCTCTTTTTTATGGTTGTAAAGTTAACACTTCTTTCTTATCGAGAATATAGTAGGGAAGGATAACTTTGTGTTAATATATGGATATATCAACGTATAGACATATAAAGGGAGAGATATACATCATCGTTATATAGCCCAAAATGGAGCAAAGCTAAAAAACATTTATTAAGTTTTCTTTGTAAGTCTCTTCGCAAGAGAGTGGATTTTCATATGATCAATTACCGAAAAGCACATGATGGATTAGGAAGAGCGGTCATTATGGTTGATCAGAAAGAGATTTTTAGCATATGTACAATTAAGACAGAAAGTCAGCTTTATCTTAGAGAGTGGGAACAAAGAAAAAAAGAACAGCAATATGATTTTGAGAATGAAAAGGAAACAGAGCAAATTTGGAAGGAAGTATATAAAACGCTTAAAAAAAATGCTATTTATGCTCAATATGACTTCTTTTCCGCTCTTGAAGAGTATTTTAGTTTGTCTATAGAAAAAGCTCTCCGTTCCTCTAATTCTATTGTGAAGATGTTATGTATGATAGATCGACGCGTAGGGAAGAGAACATTACTAAGAATTGAAGAATCTATATTAGAAGAACATCGTATAATCAAGTATTTTTATCAATTAAGATGTGAAGCGGAAGGAATTCAGAGTAAGTTAAAGGTTTCATGAGACAGAAGAAGAGTGAATTGTGAAAACAGGAAAATGAACGGAAAACACAGTATTAAAAACAACTTAAAAGCACAAAAAACATAGAACTTTTTTGTGCTTTTAATCGATCACACATCTTTTTGAATTACAAAATAATAGAAGAGAGAAAAAGAAAAGATAATAAATAAAGCGACAAAAATAATCATAAAATATTCACCTTCTCATGATGTGACATTTCTTTTTTTACGATATATGGATAATTATAGAAAATCATTTTAAGCTTTTGATATTCAAAAAGAAGAAGAGAAATGCTCATAAAGGTAAGAAGAGAGCTAATGGCAAGGGCAGGGATATTAAAACAGTAATCGAGAATAGTAATATTCACTGTAATAGGTAAGTAAATAATATTTCCTAAAGTTGCAGTTCTTGGAATGAGCAATAATAAGGCTGCTGTAATTTCTCCACCTGCAATAAATAAATTATAAATGTCAGAGTATCCGAAAAAATGCCAAGCAAGTTGCATAGCGGAATCCTTTGTGGAATCGAAAACAAAGTCACCTGTAGAGAATTGGCCAGGATAAATCTTAGCTCCTCCGTAAATAAAAAAAGCTAATGCTAAAACGTAACGAAATGTAGTAATCGTGCTCATTTTTAATTTGTATAAAAAAACGGTTTTATTCACTCATTTTCCTTCTTTCTTGATTGTTTATTCGTTAAGATCAATGAATCGACTCTTGATTTCTTCTGTGGGAATCATACAAGAAGTTTGTTTTCCAAATAATCGATATCGATATTTAGCACCGAATTGATACAATCTATCTCTAAGCGGTTTTGGAACTATCTTAAATAAAGAGAGGATTCTTACAGGCCCCGTAAGATTTGAAATAATGTGCAGAATAGCTGTTGATTCGGTATATAACGTATCTCCATCAATAAGAACAATAGAATGCAAATCTTTCCTATATCCATATTGATTCAATATAGAAGATCCAGTATTAGATTGAAGAGAAGCAAATTTAAATATACCTTTTGGATCTCTTTTGATCACAGATTGTACAAATCTATTGCACATATTGCATACACCATCAAAAAGAACAAGGATATCGTGATTATCTTTCATTTCTATCACCTCGCTCATCTCCTGAAAATTTCACTATTTTGATTATAAGATATAGAAGATGACAATACATCTTACACTTTTGTAAGAAAAATACAAAGGGAGGAGAGAATCATGGGAAGAAAAATCCGTTTTGCACAAGATGAACTTATTTTAGAGCTAACAGGATTAACAAGCTATTTTTGTTTAAAAAGAAAAGTGCGAATTCCTTATCACATGATTGATAGTGTGTTAGTTGACTACTATGAAGCACCACAAATCATGCTGAGAATGCCTGGTACATCTGTTCCTGGAACGAGTATTCGCGAGGGGAGCTTTAAATATCGAGATGAGTGGTACTTCTTATCATACGAAAGAAGAGAACCGCTTGTTATGATTGAGCTCACAGGGCATAAAAAATACAGATATGTGATTTTTCAAATGGAAGATCCTACAGAAACGGCGTACAATATTCGCACACGTTTAAGAGAATGGGAGATAGAAAGAGGAAAGAATAGTAAGTAAGACTATGTTACAATGAAAGTTAATGATTTTATCTATGAGAAAACACCTTCAGTTTGAGGGTGTTTTTTTGATATGAAAATGGAGATTGGTGAATTTGTTTTAAAATGAAACACTTTTCATACACTTGATGAAAATAAAAACGATAACTGTTGATTGTTTATAAGGAGAGAAATATAATATTAAATAAAGTTGATTTAATATTCTGTTTATTAAGTTATTGAATAAGGGGAAAATGGGGAAGCACAAGCAGATGCTACATATGTTAGCAAACTCATTGATGCTTTCGAAAAGAATAAATAGGTTGAAACAGAAAGAGCGTATTTCATTCACAAAGCAATCTATAAATAATGTAGATTGCTTTTAAAGTGTTAGGAAAGCTTGTTACATAGCTTTAAATAATGATAATAAAGGTGAATAAAATGACATTTTTCACAGTTGTATTACCGGTGTTTAGCATATTTCTCATTGGGTTTATCGGAGAGAAAAAGATTGGCTTTGACACGAGAACGATTTCAACAATGACACTATATTTAATGTCTCCATTATTAGTTTTTAGAACTTTTTATACAATAGAGTTTAACTTAGACTATTTATATTTGACGGTATATACGTTTGCTCTTTGTTTTGTATTAATCCTTATCGTGTATATAATAGCTTTTGTTCAAAAATACTCGAGGGCCGAAACATGTGGGATGATATTAGCATCTTCTTTTATGAATAACGGAAATTACGGAACTCCAGTAGCGCTTCTGCTCTTTGGAACGGTTGGTTTTGACTTTGCTATTATTTTAATGGTCATTCAGCAGCTTGTAATGTGTACAGTCGGGGTATATTATGCTGCAAAGGGCGGAGAAGAAGGGGATGGTATAAAGTTCGCAATTCGCTCGGTAAGACGCATGCCAACGGTGTATGGAGCAATTGCAGGAACGCTTTTTCAAATTTGCCATATTCCAATAGGTGACGCTCTTACAAAAGCCGTTGATTTAGTGGCTGATGCAACCATTCCTACTGTTATGATCATTTTAGGCATGCAGCTTGCTAAAATCTCGCTTCGGAGCATCCAAAAAAGCAAAGTTACTCTCTCTATTCTTATTAAACTTTGTATTTCTCCATGTGTCTCCTATATATTTACCCTTTTTTTACCCCTTGATGAGATGATGAAACAAATTATCATCATTATGGCCGCAATGCCAACAGCTGCTAACACGACAATGTATGCTGTCCAGTTTAATACAGATCCTGATTTTGTTTCAAGCGCAACGCTTATAAGTACGCTGTTAAGTTTAGTTACTCTTCCCCTTATTTTTACTATTGTTCTCTAAATTCCTATTTGATTGCTTGCATCGTATATGAAGCAGATGGGTTTCTACTATTAAAGCTCCTGAAACATACTTAAAGAACATATAAAAAAGAAGCTTCTTTTTTATGTAGAGAGGAAAGCTTATAAGCGGTTCTACGTATTCTTTAACTTCTTTTTTGGAAGAAAAGATTTCACCTTCCCCAATTTTTGAGCCTACTTTAAGCATAATATCCTCCACTTTGTAATGAGTTATCTCCTGATTAAAAATAACAAGAGAATGGCAACTATACTTATCAGATTAACGAAGGTATTCAGTAATTCATTCCCACCAAAAATGTTAAAGAGAAAGCCGATAAAAGCAATAAATAGAACGAGAATAGGAGAGAGAGGTGCACGGTTTCTTTTTTACATTTTTCCTTCCTCCAAGAGTACAGATAGAATCTCTTTCTTTTCATTGTTCTTTACCACTTAGCCAACCTTTTGTAACTTCTGCAAATTTTCGGCCTGCTGGTGATAGGTTGTAGCGAGTCGCAAGGCCAATGGAACGATAGCTATTTACTTCAAGGGGAATTACACGTAGCTGTTTTGGGAGAGAATCAAGTACCATCTCGGGAAGAATGCTTATCCCTAAATGATGACTAATCATCGACATAATAGCGGTTTCTTCCATAAGTTCAAATCGAATATTCGGTTGAACATTATATGCTTCAAACAGTCGTTTTACATCATGAGAGCCACCATATGAGGGCATGATAAAGTCGACTTTTTCAAGGTCTTCAAATGTTACAACAGGTTTGTTGTATAGCTCACTTTGATTAGAAACAATACATAGCAAAGGGTCATTTTTTAACGGAATAATGTCAAACTGATTTGATTGTGTAATATTGACAAAACCGCAGTCAATTTCTCCACTTAATAGCCACTGCTCAATTTCGAAATAATCTCCTTCTTTCAACTCAATATGAATAGCGGGATATTTTGCTTCCATGATTTTAATAATATTAGGAAGCCATTTCATTGATACGCTCGTAAATATCCCAATTTTAATCGTTCCTTTTGAAAGGCCATTAAGACTAGCGGCTTCTTGATATACTTTTTCATTGTAGTGCAATACTTTTCGAATAGTGAAGAGAAGGTGCTCACCTGCATTTGTTAACGTAACGCCTGTTTTATTACGGTTGATAAGAGTAAGTTCAAACTCTTTTTCTAGACTTGTGATGGCGTGACTAACCGCAGACTGCGTTAATTGTAGAGAATCCGCTGCTTTAGTAAAACTTCCAACTTCTGCAACTTTGCTGAAAATCTCAAATTTAACTAGACTCATATGGTTCTCCTTTTTCATGAATTTTGTTCATGTTCTAAATTATAAAGATTCATTTTATTAATATCAAACACTCTTGTATACTATTCTTACACATTCATCGAAAGGAAAAGAGGGAAAGGATAATGAGCTATAGAATGAGAGCCAACCTGATGATGGTTGGAGTTAACGTATTCTGGGGTCTTTCCTATGTTTTTATGAAAATGGGGCTAGATTCTCTTGAATCTTTTAACATTATTGCGCTTCGATGTTTACTTGCATTTGTGATTGCAGGAGGCTTTTTTTATCGAAGGTTAGTAAAAGCGAAACTAAGCACGATGTTATTTTCGTTTTTACTTGGTATGATGCTATTTCTCGTTTTTTCTTCCGTTACGTTCGGAGTAGGAATGACCTCGGCATCTAGCGCAGGTTTTCTCGTCAGCCTTACAGTTATATTTGTTCCTATTCTTCACTGTCTAATCATTAGAAAACTGCCGTCTTTGCCCATTTCTCTCGGCGTTTTATTTTCTTTAACAGGGATTGGCATTTTAACGTTAAAAGGCTCATTAAGCATTAATACAGGGGATGCTTTATGTATAGGCACAGCACTATGCTATGCTATTCATATTCTCTTAACAGGAAAATTAACAAAAGGAGAAGATTCCATAACACTTGGTGTGCTTCAGCTCGGATTTGCAGGAGGAATTGCTCTTCTGTTCAGTATGATTTTTGAAAATCCTTCACTTCCTTCAACAGGAGAGAGCTGGATTGCCATTTTAGGACTGGGAATATTTTGTAGTGCAGTAGGATTTATTTGTCAAGCAGTAGCACAGCGCTATACAACGCCAACGCATACGAGTTTGATTTTTGCGACTGAGCCTATTTTTGCAGCTTTGTTCGCCGTTCTTTTCTTAAATGAAGTATTCACATTAAGAGATGCTGCAGGCGCGTTTATTATCATATGTGGAATTTTAATTGCCCAAATGAACAGTCTTTCTTTTAATAAAAAGGGGTGGATTTATAGAAGAAGATGGCGCAAGCGAGAATCTAATTTATAGAGTACAAAGAAATTCAGCAGGAGACAGTGATTAGTGGATGGGAAACATGTGGATTAGAATTCATTCACTACTATTAAGATGTAATAAAAAGCTCTTATCCTTTATTGGATAGAGCTTTTTTGAGTGAAACATTACATAGAATATACTTTCGGATTTTTAAATTTTCTGATTTAATATTTATAAAGGAGGAGAAAACAATGAAATACTACGTTGTAGACGCATTTGCTGAAAAAGTATTTGAAGGAAATCCTGCTGGAGTTTGTATTATGGAAAAGTGGATTTCTGATGAGCGTATGCAAAATATTGCGAGCGAAAATAACCTTTCTGAAACAGCATTTGCTGTAAAAGAAGAAGAAGGATATAAACTAAGATGGTTTACACCAGGAGGAGAAATTGATCTTTGTGGGCATGCAACATTAGCAACAGCATATGTGATTACAAATTTTTATGAACAAGACGTAATGAAGGTTACCTTCCATACAATGAGCGGAGAGTTAACCGTTCTCAGAAAAGGAGAGCAATACGAAATGGATTTTCCAAGTCGTATGCCAAAATCGGTTGAATTAACAGAAGAAATGATAGAAGCGCTCGGCATGAGACCTCTCTATGCTTTCTTAGATCGAGATTTGATGTTTGTGCTAGAAAGCGAAGAAGACATCCAACGTGCAACCCCAGACTTTGCGAAGCTAAGAGAATTAAAGGAAGGAGTAGGAGTGCTGCTTACAGCTCAAAGTCAACGTTATGATTTTGTCTCACGAACTTTCTTTCCTAAACTAAATGTAGATGAAGATCCTGTATGTGGTTCAGCACATTGTAACTTCATTCCATACTGGGCAAAACGTCTTCATAAAACTGAAATGAAAGCAAGGCAGCTTTCAAAACGAGGTGGGACACTATACTGTAAACTTGAAGGAGATAGAGTACGTATTAGTGGTTCAGCCGTTTTATATTCAGAAGCAACGCTTCATGTTTAAATAATTGTGCCTAAAGAACATTTTAGAGAATGATATAATGAACAGACTGATAATAAAAAATATTGGGTGTAATTAAAAAGATAGGAAGGGAAAAATATATGTCAATTGAAAAAGTAAAGTCTTATTTTGCGAACTACGGGATGGAGAATAAAATCATTCAACTCAAAGAATCAAGTGCAACAGTAGAACTAGCAGCACAAGCACTAGGGTGTGAGTCAGAGAGAATTTCTAAAACTCTTTCTTTCCGAGTTGGAGAAGAAGTTGTATTAATTGTAGCCGCTGGAGATGCTAAAATCGACAACCGAAAATACCGAGAAGAATTTGGAACAAAAGCAAAAATGCTGAGCGCAAATGAAGTTGAACCTCTAACAGGGCATAGGATTGGCGGAGTGTGCCCATTTGCTGTAAATAAAGGGGTTTCAGTCTATTTAGATCAGTCACTTCAACGTTTTCAAACAGTATTTCCTGCGTGCGGAAGCGGAAACAGTGCAATCGAGCTAACGATAAAACAATTAGAAGAGTATTCAAAATATATAAAATGGATAGATGTTTGTAAAGGGTGGGAGAATTAAAGAGAAAAGCTATATTATAGTACATACATAAAGAGCCTTATCCATTTGGATAAGGCTCTTGTCATCAATATACTTTTTGTAGTTCAAAAATTCGTTCAGATGGTTGATTTGAAGCATCTACAACTAAGATAAGGCCAAGTCCTTGAACATAGTAAGAATAAATGCCATCATAGTCTTTAATTTCAATTGCATTTTTAAATGTACCAGCAGGTGTTGTGATTGTTTTGTTCATAGAAGTTACAACGTAGTTTGTAACAGGATCACCTTCGTAAAGTTGATATGTCCACTTTGTATTTTGCTTTAGTGGATATGGGATCGTAAGGAGAATCTCAGAATTTTGGATACCAAAATCTAATCCTTTATTATTTTCACGATATGAATAATATTCTTTTCCTTCACTTCCGCTTGCTGTCCATTTCTCTCCAAATTCATCTTTCCCTCCATATTTCCAAGTTTCTGTATAGTTATCGCTTGGATATTTATAGACAAATGTTTTGCGAGGATTTAATTTCAATCCAGCTGTTACAAAGCGGTTAGCACCATTGTCTTTAAAAGAAGGTTGAAGTGTGCGAGCTAAAAAGACTGAAAAATGTTGACGCGAAAGAGATTGATAAGGCTTGAATGTATTATCAGCATAACCAGTTGTAATGTTATTATATGCTAGAGCATTAATATACGTATAAAAGTCATTTGAATTTGAAACATCGGAAAACTCGCTAAGCGTTGAACCTTTAACATTGTACGAAAGACTTAGTATTTTTGCCATTTGCCCTCTTGTGAGCGTATCCCACGGATTGAAATATTTCTTTCCAGTATGAGGATCTGTTTTTCCAGAGATAATACCAAGTTCTACAGCCTTTGCAATTTCTTCATACCCATAGTCGCCTTTTTTTACATCTGCAAATCCTGGATCCTTGGCGTTGAAATCTTTTATTCCTTTCGCTCGAAGAAGCATTTGTACTGCTTGAAGTCTTTTGATTGAGGCTTCAGGCTTGAATGTTCCATCGTTATATCCTTTAACAATATTTTTATTAGCAAGGAAAAGAATCTCTTTCTTATAAAGAGTCACATCTTTAAAGGTAGTGCTAGCTTCTGCACGCTGAAAAGGCAAGGCTGCTGCAATAAGAAGACTTAAAACTAGAAATAGACGAACAGACTTTTTCACTACTATCCCTCCTGGTATATCCTTGGAATATTACATTTACGTTACTAATATATTACATTGTTATTTCTTAGTCAATTACTAATATTCAGAATATAACAAGAGATTAAAAGATAAAGGAAAGAAATCTCCTTTATCATAGAGTAAGAAAAGGAGAAGGAGAAGCAAAATTTATACAGAATTCCTTTTGAGTTGATAATCATATTCCAAAATTATAAACTTCGCTTGCATTCAATGGTAGATTTACACTACATGAGATGATTGAAGAAATAGAGACTAATGAAGGATAAGCATAGTAAAAAGAGGGCTTTAAAGTTCTCTTTTTATTACTTTTTAACTTTTCAAACCTTAAGAAGAAAGATTTGTCTCAATGTTCGTTTCCTGACGCTTTGTGTATTTTATAATAAGTTCTCCAACAATGAGATTAGGCACCCAAGCAAGCCAAGCGATAATAGCGTAACTAACTTCAAAATTCTCCAGCCCAAATAACACCATAAACAGGGGCAACCAAAGTCTTAACGTGACCGCGGCAAAAGTTAAGGAATAGTTTCTAATCATCCAATGTTGATGTGCAGAAATGTTTCTTTGTCGAATCATTCTTAACGCTTTGTATGCAGATTGTAACCATAGCAAAGATAGGAATCCAAAACCTAACTTTGCTATCAGGCCTCCCGTTGCGTAACAAACTAGATAAAAACCTGAAAGGCCGCCAAATAATATCCCAACCATATATATTTTTCCAAGTCGTCGATGACGTTTCAGATTTTTTTCTCGAAATGTTTTTGATAATGTAAAAGGACCAATGATTAAAGAAACAATGCTAGTTGTAATATGGATAAATAACATCATGTACCATAATGGACTTAGTTTATCGAGAAATAAGAGCTTCATCTGCACTAAACCAGCTTGAGTTCCGTCCATAATAAAATATTGAACAATAATATAGCAGGCTACAGCAAAAATAAGTGTATTGAAGATCAACGATCCTCTTTTCTTCATTTTATTTCACCTACCTCTAGTCAATTTCATTTAAAAACAATTATACCATTTAATTCCTTAATTAAGAGTCTTTAGACCTGAAAATATAATAGATATGGTGAGAAAAAGCGTGTTTTTTTCATTCTAAGCATTTAAGAACTTTATAGTAGGTAAAAAGGGTATAATATGCTAGTAGAGGTAGACAATAGGAGAGCTTTTTTGTTTCTGCGGATATTTATTAAATAAACATGAACTTTTCATCTTATACTATAAAAAATGCAAGAGAAAGGAGATCAAATGACAAACGAAAAAGAACAAAATTGGAACTTAGATAACAGTTATACAAAGCTTCCGGCTATTTATTATTCCATTATTAGTCCGAATCCTGTTTCATCACCGCAAATAGTTAAACTGAATAAAACATTAGCAACATCACTAGGATTAAATGTAGAAAAGCTGCAGGAGGAGGAAGGAATCGAAGTCCTTGCTGGTAATAAAATTCCAGAGGGTGGTGCTTCGCTTGCTCAAGCATATGCAGGTCACCAATTTGGAGGATTCACAATGCTTGGTGATGGGCGCGCTCTTTTAATTGGTGAGCAACTAACCCCAGCTGGAGAACGATTTGATCTTCAGCTTAAAGGGTCAGGACGAACTCCTTATTCTCGCGGAGGTGATGGGAGAGCAGCACTTGGCCCAATGCTTCGGGAGTATATTATAAGTGAAGCAATGCATGCGTTAGGTATTCCAACAACGAGAAGTTTAGCTGTAGTATTAACAGGAGAGCGTATTTTTCGTGAAACAGAGCTTCCAGGCGCTATTTTAACTCGTGTTGGGGCAAGTCATCTTCGCTTTGGTACATTCCAATATGGAGCAAATTGGGGGAAAGTAGAAGACCTTAAAGAACTTGCTGATTATGCTTTAAATCGCCATTATTCTCATGTTGAACAAGGTGAGAATCCATATCTTACTCTTCTTGAAGAAGTGATTAAACGTCATGCTTCTCTCATCGCCAAATGGCAGCTTGTTGGGTTTATTCATGGTGTAATGAATACAGATAATATGACAATTAGTGGGGAAACAATCGATTATGGGCCTTGTGCTTTTATGAACGAATATGATCCTGAAACTGTATTCAGCTCGATTGATACTCAAGGGCGCTATTCATATGGGAACCAGCCTGGAATAGGCGGATGGAATCTTGCCCGCTTTGCCGAAGCTCTACTGCCGCTTTTACATGAGGATGAAGAAGAAGCTCTAAAGTTAGCTCAAAATGCAATGGAAAAGTATCCTGAATTTTATCATCAAAACTGGCTCTCAGGTATGAGAAGAAAGCTTGGTTTATTTCAAGAAGGAAAAGATGATCAGTCACTTATTGAGAAGTTGCTTGTCATGATGCACAAACATAAAGCTGACTATACGAATACATTCCGCTTACTAACAATGGGAAAAGCAGAACATACAGTTCTCTACGGGAAAGAAGAGTTTACAGAATGGTATAAGCAATGGAAAACGCGGATAGAAAATCAATCAGAAGGAAAAGAAGCTGTCGAAGATTTAATGAGTAAAAACAATCCTTTTGTTATTCCAAGAAATCATCTTGTGGAAGAAGCGTTAGAAGCAGCGGTTAACAAAGGAGACTATACTGTCATGGAAGAGCTTTTAGACGTTCTTTCCCAACCGTATAATTACGCTATAGAAACAGAAAAGTACTGTTCATTACCTGCACCATCTAATCGTCCATATCAAACCTATTGTGGAACATAATAAAAGAAAGGCCATTTTGACTATGGCCTTTCTTTTATTTAGCTCGATTGTTGAAACTTTTTTACAATAGAGTATAATAAAAAAGAAAAGAAGTTTATTGATAAAGAATGATCTTTATCTTTGACAACTTTTATCTCGTAATTCTAACATGACGGGACGGATAGTAAGTATTGTAAAATGCTTAATTATTAACCCATCATAAAGA
>NZ_JALAMS010000054.1:65746-175600 GCF_026790145.1 Priestia endophytica
AAAGAGGAGGGAGTTAAACGAATTCTATCAGCATTATTTCTTGTTAAAGAACTTTATAGAACAGGAGAAAGAAACATGTTAAAAATGATTGTGATGAAACGAAGGAATTATTTAATCTCGCTTTATCAATGGATATTAAACCTTTCTTTAATTTTACTCAGTTTTATTCTTATTTTTTGTCTATTTAAAGAGCTTTTTGAAATTATAAATGATGTAATAGAGGGAAACACTAACGTTCACCATATTCTTGGAAAAGTATTAAGTTTTTTTCTTTACTTTGCTTTTATCTCAACGATTATGACTTATTTTAAAGAAAGTCACCACTTTCCGTTAAGCTATCTATTGTATATTGGTATCACCGCTACAATACGCTTTATTATTGTAAACAATAGCTATCAAATTGGAAGTTTGTTTTTGTCAATCGGGATTGTGGCTCTTACCGTTAGTTATTTACTGTTAACAAAGAAAACAGAGAAAACAAGAAAAGGGGAAATAGAGGCATGAGTCGAGCACTAGAACATGAATTCAGCAGTTTAGTACGTGAAACACGTAAAGAACATGTTGGGAATGGACCAAGAGAAATTACGACTCGTTTTATTGGTACATGGGCAATTAGTGAGATGAAGGGAAACCTTACAAACGTGGAGAAATTTATGATTAAAAGCCCAGAGGGAGAACGGATGGTACGTGAAGCAAGAACATCTTTAATTAAGAAAATTTATGAGAATCCAGAGTTGGTCAAGAAATTTGAAAAACTTGTTGGAGCAAAGATTATTAGAATGTTTTCGGACATTAATATCGGAGAAGATATTGCGATGACAATCTTTGTTTTTGATGGGAATTTAGAAGAGAAGTCACGGTGAAAAAGCCTGTTTGATTTTATCAAACAGGCTTTTTTTAAAAGGTTTAGCTTATGACACACTTTCTTAATAATCCTATACGGAACATGTATTTTTTAAAAGAACTTCTTGGGAAGCATTTTCAAAAATAGAGCTATGATCTTCCTACTTGTTCATAAACAACAAGTTGATTACCTATTTAAACTAGCAGAAAGAGGATAACTATTTTATTCTATTAAAAAGAGAAGACTATATGCTGTTATACTAAAAAGTAAAACAGATAAATTTATACTTATTTATCTAACACTTTAAGATGAGAGAAATTTTAGCATATTATTTCACAACTTAACAAGGAGTAACAAGATGATCAAATTTTCCAATGTATCTAAAAGATACGATAGTAAGGAAGTCCTTCATTCTCTAAACTTAGAAATAAAAGAAGGCGAATTTTTTATATTAGTAGGACCAAGTGGATGTGGAAAGACAACAACACTTAAAATGATCAATCGTTTAGTCGATTTATCAGATGGAACCATTTATATTCATAACAAAAGTATTGAAGGTTATGATATCCATGAACTTCGCTACAATATCGGTTATGTGCTGCAACAAATTGCTCTTTTCCCACATATGACAGTTTCTGAAAACATTGCGATTGTGCCTGAACTCAAAAAATGGAGTCGAGAGAAGATTAAAGGACGCGTTGATGAGTTGTTAACAATGGTTGGATTAGATCCAAAGCAGTATCGAAATCGTAAACCAGATGAGCTTTCAGGAGGAGAGCAGCAGCGGGTTGGTGTTGTTCGTGCTCTTGCAGCAGATCCTGATATTCTTCTGATGGATGAGCCTTTTAGTGCGCTTGATCCTCTAAGTCGCGAAAAGCTACAGGATGATATTATTCGTCTTCAGCAAAAGATTCGCAAAACCATTATTTTCGTTACGCATGACATGTCAGAGGCGTTAAAGCTCGGTACGCGTATTTGCGTTATGAAAGATGGGGAAATAGAACAAATTGGAATACCAGAGGAGATTGTACATCATCCTAAGAGCAATTTTGTGAAAAAGTTTGTTGGGCTGCAGAAAACTTCATTAGAAAAAGAAATAAAGGCAGAGCAGCTTTTAAGCTCAGTACTTCTAGAAAACGATACTCTTCAGTCCTTACCTAAAATCTCCGCTACTGCTTCTTTAAAAGAAGTGCTAGCTTCTTTAAAAATTGAAGAGGAAGTAGCTGTTGAAAAAGAAGGTTTCGTGATAGGGAAAATCGATCGAAAGACGGTTATTCAATATTTAGCAGAAACAGAAGATGAAAAGGATGACAAACATGAATCAGTTTATTGATGCAGTAGGAGAACGAAAAGGGGATCTTTTAAGCGCCCTACTAGAACATATTCAAATTTCTTTTATCGCCTTACTTTTTGCCGTCGTGATTTCTATTCCGCTCGGCATTTACATTACAAGAAAGCCGAAAATAGCAGAGGTGGTAATTGGTATTACTGCTGTTTTGCAAACCATTCCTTCACTCGCTCTTCTTGGATTACTTATTCCTTTAATGGGGATTGGAAAAGTTCCAGCGGTTATTGCACTTATTGTGTATGCCCTACTTCCTATTTTAAGAAATACATATACAGGCATAAAAGAAGTAGATTCCTCACTCATTGAAGCTGCCAAAGGAATGGGAATGAACGGTCGAAAACGATTGTTAAAAGTAGAACTTCCGCTTGCAATGCCCGTTATTATGGCAGGAATTCGAACAGCGACCGTATTAATTATCGGAACAGCGACGCTTGCCGCTTTCATTGGAGCGGGCGGTCTTGGGGAACTTATTATGCTTGGAATTGATCGGAATGACACAAACCTCATTATTATTGGAGCTGTACCTGCTGCTATTTTAGCTATTCTTTTTGATGTGATATTGCGTCGTTTAGAAAAGCTTTCATTTAAGAAGTCTATTGTTGTTTTAACGACCTTTATTGTAGCTATTGCACTTGTTATTATCATTCCTTTTGCAGCAAATGGTGGGAAAGAGAAGTTTGTAATTGCAGGAAAGCTAGGAGCAGAACCCGAAATTTTAATTAATATGTACAAGCTTTTGATTGAGCAAGATACAGATTTAACAGTAGAAACTAAGCCTGGATTTGGAGAAACATCCTTTGTCTATAGCGCTCTAAAATCAGGAAGTATTGACCTTTATCCTGAATTTACGGGAACAGCAATTAATGAATTTTTGAAAGAGCCTCCTATAAGTACGGATCGAAAAGAAGTGTATAATCAAGCTAAAGAAGGAATGAAAGAAAAATTCGATTTAGTGTTATTAAAACCGATGAACTATAATAATACGTATGCGCTTGCTGTTCCGAAAAAGCTTGCACAAGAATATAACTTAAAAACAATTTCAGATTTGAAAGCCGTTGAAAACAGCATGAAAGCTGGATTTACAGGTGAATTTACAGACCGAGAAGATGGCTATAAAGGAATCCAAAAGAAATATAACCTTGAGCTTGGGAGTGTTGTGACGATGGCTCCAAAGCTGCGCTACAATGCGGTAAAAAAAGGAGACATTACGGTCGTAGATGCTTATTCAACAGATAGTGAATTACGAGAATATAACCTTGTTGTGCTAGAGGATGATCAACATCTCTTCCCGCCATATCAAGGCGCTCCGTTATTGCGAGAAGAAACATTAAAAGAGTATCCTGAACTTCGTGATACGTTAAACAAACTCGGTGGAAAAATTAACGACAATGAAATGCGTGAAATGAATTATAAAGTAAACGTGGAAGGAGAAAAAGCTTCAACAGTCGCAAAAGAGTATTTAAAAAGAGAAGGACTTCTTCAATGAAAAAAGGGGAACTTGGATACCAAGTTCCCCTTTTCCTTATCCTCTTTCAACACTTCTCCACCAATTATCAATAAGGCGATGCCAGTTATAAAAAAGCGTGCTTCTTGGAGAGAGAGAAATGCGACCAAAATCAGGCTCATCAAATACTTCGCTTCCTAATACATGGACAGCATCGTGCAAAGACGTTTCCTGTAAAAAGCGTCCAAGTTCGTCGCCAGAGCGGAAAGAAGAAGGGTTGTTTCGAATACGGTTTTCAGCTTCTTCAAGTTCTCTTGTCCATCCCTCATGTCTTTTAATTTGATTAGGAACAGCACGCCATGGTTCAACCCAGTCTGGATTTAATCTTTGACTGTTATACCACTCGAGACATCTTTTCATAAACTCACGGTGAAATGAAAGAAATTCGATGCCATCTCCCGCGCGAAGATTCCCCATGTTCATATGCTCATGGTGCCATGTTTCATGCTCACGGATGAAGTGCTCCGGAAAATTTGAGATTATAGCCATACTACCACTCCTTATAAAGGTTTTCTTTTTACAATATTCATCGTGAAAAAAAGTGTTTGGACACTAGTTGTGTGTCTTTCGAACTTTGTAAAACTTTTCAATAATAAATTTGTGCAAACGATTGCGCTAAGTATCTTGAATGTGGTATTTTAAAAATATAGAAAGGGAGGTTCATATGAAAAAACAATGGTGGAAGGAAGCGGTTGCATATCAAATTTATCCTCGAAGCTTTATGGATTCTAATGGTGATGGAATTGGGGATATTAAAGGAATCTTATCAAAGTTAGATTATTTGAAAGAGCTTGGCATTGATGTGATTTGGATTAGTCCGATTTACAAATCGCCTAACGATGATAACGGTTACGATATTAGCAATTACAAGGCAATTGCTGAAGAGTTTGGTACATTAGACGATTTTGATGAATTGTTAGAAGCGGTACATAAACGAGGAATGAAACTCATTATGGATCTTGTGATTAATCATACGTCAGATGAACATCCTTGGTTTATCGAGTCTCGCTCTTCAATAGATAATAAATATCGAGACTACTATATTTGGAGAGATGGAAAAGAGGGAAGAGAGCCAAACAACTGGGAGTCTATTTTCGGAGGTTCTGCTTGGGAATACAATGAAGAGACAGACGACTATTATTTGCACGTTTTCTCAAAAAAACAGCCCGATTTAAATTGGGAAAATCCTGCTGTAAGAGAGAATTTGTACGAGATGGTAAACTGGTGGCTAGATAAAGGAATTGATGGCTTTCGGGTTGACGCTATTTCTCATATTAAAAAAATTAAAGGATTACCAGATCTGCCTAATCCCGATGGTAAACGCTATGTTTCCTCTTTTGACGGGCACATGAACAAAGAGGGAATCCAAGCTTTTCTAGAAGAGTTAAAACGAGAAACATTTAGCAAGTATGATATTATGACGGTTGGAGAAGCAAATGGTGTAAGTGTTGAGGATGGCTCCCTTTGGGTTGGAGAAGAAGAAGGAAAGTTTAATATGGTTTTCCAATTTGAACATTTAGATCTTTGGGGAAAAGGGATAGACGGGAAGGTTGACATCCGTACATTAAAAGAAGTACTCACAAAGTGGCAAAAAGGATTGCACAATATCGGATGGAATGCGCTTTTTTTAGAAAATCATGATCAGCCACGTTCTGTTTCGACATGGGGAGACGACGGTGACTATTGGTTAGAATCCTCAAAAGCTTTAGCAACAATGTATTTTCTTATGCAAGGAACGCCCTTTATTTATCAAGGACAAGAGATTGGGATGACAAATGTTCAATTTTCTTCCATTAAAGATTATAATGATGTAGCAATTAAAAACTTATATAAGGAAGAAAGAGAAAAAGGAAAGTCTCATGAAGAAATCATGCCAATCATTTGGAAAAATGGGCGTGACAATTCCAGAACTCCGATGCAGTGGGATAGAACAGAAAATGCAGGATTTTCGGAAGGAACACCATGGATAAAGGTCAATGAAAACTATAAAAATATCAATGTAGAAAAAGCTTTAGATGATCCTTATTCTCTTTATCATTATTATAAGAAGCTTATTAGTCTTAGAAAAGAAAAAGAGGTTCTTGTTTATGGAGACTACCATCTTATTCTTGAAGAAGATGACAAAATTTATGCTTATACAAGAACACTAGGAGAAGAAAAAGTACTTGTTATGGTAAATTTATTTAAAGAATGTGCTCACTTCCATTTACCTTTAGAATATAAAGGGAGCGCATATCAGTTGTTATTAAGCAACTATGATATAAAGGAAGAACAAAATGTTAATCATATTGTATTACAACCGTATGAAGCAAGAGTGTATAGACTAGATTGAAAGAAAAAACTGAGTTTCAAATGACTAATAAATGTAAGCGCAGACATAGGGGTTAGATTTTTCAAAAGGGAGGAGAAATGAAGATGAAAAAGTTTCTTTCGTTTGACTTTTGGCAAAAGTTTGGAAAGGCATTATTAGTTGTTGTAGCGGTCATGCCTGCAGCTGGTATTATGATATCACTTGGAAAGCTTGTCGGAATGATGGGAGCAGACGTCTCCTTTGCGCAAACGATTGCACTAGTTATGGAGGATATCGGTTGGGGGATAATTAACAACCTTCATGTTTTATTTGCTGTTGCAATTGGGGGTTCATGGGCAAAGGAACGTGCGGGAGGAGCATTTGCTGCTTTAATCGCATTCATTTTAATGAACCGAATTACAGGGGCAATATTTGGTGTGAAAAGTGAGATGCTTACAGATCCTGATGCAACTGTTCAATCTTTATTTGGGCAAGAGCTTATTGTAAAAGATTACTTCACATCTATTTTAGGCGCACCAGCGCTAAACATGGGAGTTTTCGTTGGAATTATTGCTGGGTTTTTAGGTGCTAATCTTTTTAATAAATATTATAACTATGATAAACTTCCAAATTCGCTCTCATTCTTTAATGGAAAACGATTCGTACCATTTGTTGTTATTGCAGGTTCTGTTGTAACCGCTCTTATTCTCTCTATTATATGGCCATTTATTCAAGGGTCATTAAACAGCTTTGGACAATGGATTGCAACATCTCGTGATAGTGCGCCAATCCTAGCTCCGTTTGTTTTTGGGGCATTAGAACGACTTCTGCTTCCATTTGGGCTTCACCATATGTTAACGGTTCCAGTGAACTATACAGAACTTGGAGGAACATATAAAATTTTAACGGGTCCTGGAGCAGGTTCCATTGTTGCAGGGCAAGATCCATTATGGCTTGCATGGGTTGGAGACTTAAATAACTTCCTTTCAGCAGGAGATACAGAAAGCTATAAAGCATTATTAAATGATGTAACGCCTGCCCGCTTTAAAGTTGGACAGATGATTTTATCATGCGCAGCATTAATCGGAATTGCACTTGCGATGTACCGAAATGTTGATCGTGAGAAACGCTCAAAATATAAATCAATGTTTTTATCTGCTGGCTTAGCTGTATTTTTAACAGGAGTAACAGAACCAATTGAATTTATGTTTATGTTTGCAGCACCAATTCTTTATATTATCTATGCTATTATGACAGGGCTTGCATTTGCAGTCGTTGACATCATTGATGTCCGTGTTCATGCATTTGGGGTTATCGAACTTATTACGCGAACACCAATGATTGTTAAAGCAGGATTATGGCTCGATTTACTCAACTTCGTTCTAGCCTGCCTTGTTTTCTTTGGATTAAACTTTGCTGTTGCTAACTTTATGATCAAACGATTTAATTTCCCAACACCAGGACGAAACGGAAACTATATTGAAGAAGAACAAGAAGGAAAGGAAAGCACTTCTGTCAAAAACGATTCACTTGCACCTGTTATTATTGGTCTTTTAGGAGGGCAAGGGAATATTGAAGAAGTTGATGCTTGTATGACGCGTTTACGCGTAACCGTAAAAGATACAAACCTTGTAGCAGATGAACAAGAATGGAAGAAGAACGGAGCGCTTGGTCTTATTCTAAAAGATAAAGGTGTTCAGGCTATTTATGGACCAAAAGCAGATGTATTGAAATCAGATATTCAAGATGTGTTAGGAGCATAGCAGGATGAAGCTGCTTACATTAAATTGTCATTCATGGCAGGAAGAAAATCAGTTAGATAAACTAGCCCTACTCGCTGAAAAAATTAGCAATGAAGAGTATGATGTGATTGCTCTCCAAGAGGTTAGTCAGCATAAAGATTCAGCATTCATCCATGAAAATGTAAGAGAAGACAACTATGCTTTTTTATTAAAAAAAGAGCTTGAAAGAATAGGAAAGAAACACTACGAATTTATATGGGATCTTTCTCATATGGGCTACAGCGTATTTGAGGAAGGAGTAGCTCTTCTTACAAGACATCCTGTTAATGAATGGTTTTCCTTTTTCATTTCTAAAAGTGAAGACCGGAATTTCTGGAAAACAAGAAAAGTTGTTGGAGCTCGCATCTCTTATAACGGAGAAAACATGACGTTTTATTCTTGTCATCTCGGCTGGTGGGATGATAAAGAAGAGCCGTTTCAGTCTCAAGTTGATACCCTTCTTGCAAATGTTAAAAGAGAGCAAGCTTTTTATTTAATGGGAGACTTCAACAATGATGCGAGTATAAAAGGAGAAGGCTATGATTACTTACTAAGTCAGGGGCTTTACGACTTATACAATCAGGCAGAAGAAAAAGATCATGGAATAACAGTAGGGGGAAAGATAGATGGGTGGAGGCAAAACACACAAAACCTCCGTCTTGATCTTATTCTTTCGAACGTTTCAATTCAACCACGTTGTTCAAAAACGGTTTTTAATGGAACAGAGCAACCTATTGTATCTGATCATTTTGGAGTAGAAGTAAAAATATAAACAGTTCAGCACAGAGAAAACACAAGTAAAGGTTCCTGTTAAAGGGGGTGGCTTGTGTTTTTTCTTATTCAATTCATAAACTAGTTTTCCACTACACTAAAGAAGGAGAGTTTAATCAATGAAAAAATTATGGTGTGCTTGCTTAGCTCTTTCACTCGTTTTTACCGCTTTTCTTTCACCAGCACAAGCTGAAACTAACGAAAATTATAAGCTATATGTTATGGCTCCTTTAAAAAAGATTGCAGATTGGGAAGACTTTAAGAAAAAGTTAGATCAATTAAAGGAAAATGGCGTATATGCTTTAACAACAGATATATGGTGGGGGCTTGTTGAAGGAGAAGGAGATAATCAGTTTGATTGGAGTTATTATAGAAAGTATGCTGAAGTTGTTGAAGATTCTGGATTAAAATGGGTTCCGATTTTATCTACTCACCAATGTGGTGGAAATGTTGGAGATCAGTGTGATTATCCTATTCCAGCGTGGTTATGGAATAAAGATAAAATAGAAAACATGGCTTTTAAAAGTGAAAGCGGCTATATCAATCAAGAATCTCTTGCACCATGGTGGAAAGGAACGGAAAAGCAATATGATGAATTGTATAAATCGTTCGCACATCATTTCGTAGATAAAAGAGAGCTTATTGTAAAAATCTATCTAAGTGGAGGGCCTGCAGGGGAAATAAGATATCCTTCATATCAAGGTGGGGACAACTGGGAGTATCCTGAACGAGGGAAGCTTCAAGCTTATTCAGAAGGAGCGGAACGAGATTTTCAAAAGGCAATGCGTAAAAAGTATACTACATTAAAAAATGTGAACAATGCTTGGGGAAAGAAACTAAGAAGTTGGGAAGATATAAAGCCACCAAATAATGGAGATTCTTTTTTCACAACTGGTGAAGTTTATCATTCTCAATATGGAAAAGATTTTATGATGTGGTATCAAGGAGCTCTTGAACAGCACTTATCAAAAATAGCGAAAGCCGCTCATAAGCGATTTGATCCTCTTTTTAATGTTCCAATTGGAGCTAAAATTTCAGGTGTTCATTGGAAGATGAACGATCCCGTTATGCCACACTCTGCTGAATATAGTGCAGGATACTATAACTATGCTAAACTGCTTGCTCAATTTAAAGCATCTCGTTTAGCCCTTACTTTTACATGCCTAGAGATGAAGGATAGTCAAGCATACGAATCTCCTTAATTATAGTGCTCCTGAAACATTAGTTGCTCAAATTGCTAATCTAGCAAAGGAACGAGGAATTTCGTTGAATGGAGAAAATGCTCTTGCTTTAACAGGAAACGAGTGGGGATTTAAAAATGCAGCAGAAAAGATTTCTGCTCATGAGTTTGATGGGTTTACATTGTTAAGAATGGATTATTTGTTTGATAGCGAAGGAAATCGTACAAATGAATTTAAGATGATGATTCATTACTTAACTTCACTATGATTTTCTGCTCTTCCATCAAAAGAAAATGATTTTTAAAGATATGAATAATTGATGAACCTTTCTATCCTACTTCTTCATGTAAGATAGAAGGGTTCATTGATATGAGCTTATCTCTAAAGAGAGCAATGCTTAAAACTAGTTATGAGTACAAGCGTATTTTTTTAAAAAAACGTATAATACATTGAAAATCATTTTTCACTTTAGGAGTGATAACTTATGAACTGGGATAAATGTATGTTTGGTAAGCGTAACCGTATGAACGGGGATGAATGTATGTTTGATAACCGTAACCGTATGAACTGGGATGAGTGTATGTTTGGTAACCGTAACCGTATGAACTGGGATAAATGTATGTTTGGTAAGCGTAACCGTATGAACGGGGATGAATGTACGTTTGATAACCGTAACCGTATGAACTGGGATGAGTGTATGTTTGGTAAGCGTAACCGTATGAACTGGGATAAATGTATGTTTGGTAAGCGTAACCGTATGAATTGAGATGAATGTATGTTTGGTAGATGTAATAAGAAAGACAGATGGTGTAAAGAAGATAAATATTATTTTGAAAGAAAACATTATCAAGATAAGGAAGATAGATATTATTAAAAGATAAGCTAAAGTTTTAAAGTACTAGTGGGGTATATTATTATGTGGAAAGCCGTTGGAATCTTTGTATCCAGTGGCTTTTACGTATTATAAGATATTTTCATGTTAAGCGAAAATAAAGATCCACTATTATTGCGCTAATAAGAAAAAGTTTAAGGCTAATTAGTTCTATATGTAACCCATCTTTTATAATAAACAAATGAATTAGAATAATAATCATTACGCCTATAAACGTTCTTTTTAAAAAATTCTCAAGCATTCGGAGGAAAAGAACCAAAAATAACTACAAAAAGTAAGGACATTTCGTTTACAATAATATGTAGAAGATAGATTAGGAGGAAGGATTATGGCAGTCACGATTAAGGATGTAGCAAAACTAGCCAATGTAGCACCATCAACGGTTTCAAGAGTTATTGCAAACAATACAAGAATAAGTGAAAAAACAAAAAGACGGGTAAGAGAAGCAATGGAGGAATTAGGTTATCATCCTAATCTGAACGCAAGAAGTCTTGCGAATAGCTCAACCAAAACGCTTGGTCTTGTGATGCCAAGTTCTGCTGAAAAGGCCTTTCAAAATCCTTTTTTCCCTGAAGTGTTGCGGGGCATAAGTACGAAAGCACATGAGGAAAAGTATGCACTACTCATTTCAACAGGAGTAACAGAAAAAGAAATTTATGAAGCTGTTGTTGGCATGGTACAAGGAAGACGGGTTGATGGGATTGTGATGCTTTATTCACGAGAGGACGACCAGATTATTGATTATCTTTTAGAAGTCAATTTTCCCTTTACGGTAATTGGCAAGCCGTTTCAAAATGAAGAACAAATTACATATATTGATAATGATAATTACAAAGCAGGCAAAGAAGCTACAAATTACTTGCTTGGACTCGGTCATGAGCGTATTGGCTTTATTGGCGGAGATATAAGCTTTATGTTTACAAACGATCGCTTACTAGGATATAAAAAAGCTCTCCAACAGAAAGGGATTTCATTAAGTAGTCGTTATATTGTCCATGAAGAGCTAACAGAAAAAGAAATGAAAAAAGAGATAGTATATCTTATGAGTTTAGAAGACTGTCCAACAGCTCTAGTTGTTGCAGATGATTTTGTAGCGCTTAAAGTACTTTATATTTTAGCTGAATTAGATATTTCTGTTCCAAAAGCTGTTTCTGTGATAAGTTTCAACAATCTCTTGCTCGCAGAGGTTTCAACTCCTTCTTTAACATCTGTCGATATCAATATCTACAAATTAGGATATGAAGCTGCAGATTGCTTGTTGAAACAGCTTGCAACATCTTCAAAGGAGCGTAAGAAGATTACTGTTGAGCATCAGATTATTAAGCGACATTCTACTGATGTTCGTTAGCATTATCCAAAAGCAGAGCAGAAATTAAGATATACACTTGATAAAATAGGAAAAGAAAACTTAGAAATTATATGATAAAAAGTACTGAAACGAAAAAAAGAACTTCATATGAAGTTCTTTTTTTATAGGCTATAAAATGAAGCTGACGATAATGGCTGATAAGAAACTAACAAGAACAGCTCCGGATAGTAAGCGAAGCCCAAAACGAGCTACAACGTTACCTTGTTTTTCACTTAGTCCTTTAACAGCTCCGGATAAAATTCCGATTGAAGAAAAGTTAGCAAATGAAACTAAAAATACAGAGACAATACCTAACGTTCTTGGACTAAACTCAGACGCCATTTCAGATAAGTTCATCATGGCAACAAATTCATTTGTTACCATCTTCGTTGCCATAATCCCTCCAGCTGAAACCACCTCAGATGCAGGAATCCCCATTATAAAGGCGAATGGAGCAAAAACATAGCCAAGCAAATGTTGGAATGTAACGCCAAAAATCATCTCAAAAACGTTATCAATTCCTTCCATTAGTGCGACAAATCCAATAAGCATAGCACCCACAATAACCGCTACTTTAAATCCATCTAAAATATATTCACCTAGCATCTCAAAAAACGTTTGCTTTTCTTCGTCTTGATCCGCTTCTAAAAGGTCTGTTTCAGGTGATACTTTATATGGGTTAATAATTGAAGCAATCATAAATCCACCAAACAAGTTCAAAACAATGGCCGTTACAACATATTTAGGTTCAATCATCGTCATATAAGCTCCGACGATTGACATTGAAACCGTCGACATTGCGGACGTGCAAAGTGTGTAAAGTCGGTGTGGAGGTAATTTATCAAGCTGCTTTTTAACTGTAATAAATACTTCTGATTGCCCAACAATTGCTGAAGCAACGGCATTGTAAGATTCAAGTTTTCCCATGCCATTAATTTTACTAAGGCCAAGCCCAATCCATTTCATGACGAATGGAAGTACTTTAATATGCTGCAGGATGCCAATTAAAGCTGAAATGAACACAATCGGAAGAAGAACAGTTAAGAAAAAGGGAGCTTCCCCGTCATTTGCAATGCCACCGAAAACAAAAACAATCCCTGCGCTGGCGTAATCTAATAGCGTTGAAAATGTTGTGGCAATGGCATCAATCACAACAAACCCAAACTTTGTATTAAGAAGCACAATTGCCAACAAAAGTTGTAAAATGACCATGACCAAAAGTGGTTTATATTTAATTTCTTTCCGGTCTTTACTTATTAAAAAAGCTAGTCCGAATACAATAAGGAGACCTAAAATCCCCACTAAATATTTCATATATCCCTCCATAAGTTTTGCAAAAAGAGAACCATTCCCTTTGTAGAGCAAATAAGGCAAATCAATATCTTCTTTTTAAGTTTACTAAAATACATTCTCCAATATAGTAAAAAACTTTCTCTATGCTGAATAGAAGGGATAAGGCTTCATAAGTTTCAGCTTTTATTTCGGAAAAGCCAGTCAAGTAGAAAATGAAGAGAACCCCTTTTTAAACAGGAAGAAAAGTCAGTTGAAAAAGGATACCGAAGTATCTCGTATTTGTGTCTATAAGAGATATATGGAAGCTCTTTGCGTTTTATCTATCATATTGTATATTAATAAAAATGATTCTACAATAATTTATGAGAGAGAATTTTATAAATTCCTTTGTTTGAGTGGCAAACGTATAAGAGAGAAAAAGTTCCCCCTTTCTCATTAACTTAATATGGAGATAGCATTGTTTAAGAGAAGAGGGGGTTAAAAGAGCGGTTAAAGAAGGAGCGTAAGGATTAACACGTAGAAAGCGTGTAAATATAACACCAGGATACTATGATGAATTAACTGTTCTTGTTAATGTAAAGCAAGATTCTCAGATTATACAAGAAGAAATATTCGGACTGGTTTTACCGATGATTTTCAAAGATTTAGATGAAGTCATTGAACTTGCAAACAATCGTCCTTGGACATCGCAATGCGCGCGGGGCCACGTAGAGCACTTGAAATCATTCAAGGATTTTACGCTAGTGGCAAAAAGTCAGGAATTGATAGAGCGGATGAAAAATCTCTATAAGGGATGTTTTTTTCTATATTGTTTTATTTTTTATGTCATACTAACCTGTAAAATGACCACATTATTCTGTGAAAGGATTATTGTTAGCGCATTCAGAAAACGTTTTAATATAAGTGTAAGATGTTAGCTAACATTTTTTAGAGAAAGAAAATTGTTGAATAAATAGTGGGGAGATTTGAATGATTTCAAAAACGGGGGTATGGCCACAAAGGATTGGATACGGAATTGCGGACTTTTCATGCAATTTAATTTGGCAAACGATAACGCTCTATTTAATGTTCTTTTATACGGACGTTGTAGGGATAGCCGCAGCTCAAGTTGGAATATTATTTCTTTTAACAAGGGTTATTGATGGTATAGCAGATGTTGCAATGGGAGTTGTTATTGATAAAACAAATACAAAGTGGGGAAAATCAAGACCATATTTTCTAATTGGAGCAATTCCCTTCGGATTGCTAGCCATTCTAGCGTTCTATGTACCGGACATTGGACCAGTAGGAAAGCTAGTTTATGCTTATTTTACTTATTTGGGACTTTCCTTAGCTTATACAATGGTAAACATTCCTTTAGCCTCTATCTTACCTAGTTTAACAAGTAATGGACAAGAACGAACGATGCTTGCAACCGTTCGAATTATCTTTGCTTCAATTGGAGCTACAGCAGTGAGTGCTCTTACACTTCCAATGGTAAGAACTCTTGGGAATGGATCGCAGGCGCAAGGATTCTTTTGGACGATTGTTATTTTTGCGATAGTTGGCACAATGCTGTTTTTCGTTACCTTTAAAACAGTAGAAGAGAAAGTGAAAATCCGACAAGAAAAGATAACTGTAAAACAAGCATTTTCTACTTTGAGAGGAAATACACCATGGTACATTTTCGCTTTCAATATTCTTTTTATGTGGGGATCTTATTTCTTTCAACAAGGGGCTTTAATTTACTATTTTACTTATAATGTAGGACGTGCTGATCTAGCTGCTATTGTAGCAAGTATTATGGCATTTGTTCCTATTATCGGAACCTTTATCACGCCGCTTTTTGCAAAGAGAATGCTTAAAAGAACAGTATTTATGATCGCTAGTACTATTAATTTAGCAGGTATACTGATCATGTTGATTGCAAATGTGAATGTACCATTATTGCTTATTGGAGCCGTTGTGTTAGCTTTAGGGCATGGATTGAGACAAAGTATTTACTTTTCAATGCAAGCAGATCCTGTTGATTATGGAGAGTGGAAGACAGGAATCAGTGCAGCAGGCGTTATCTCAGCTCTTAACGGGTTTCTTGGGAAAGTCGCTATGGCTGGAACAGGAGCTATTTCAGGCTGGTTATTAACGAAGGGAAATTATGTACCAAATGAAACGCAGACATCTTCTGCTTTATTAGCTATTAAATTGAATTTTCTCATTATCCCTGCAATTATGGTTGTTATCTCTATGATTATCATGTGTTTTTATAGATTAGATAAAATGTATCCAGCCATTCGTGCTGAACTTGATCATCGTATGAAAGAAGAGGAAAAAGAGAATCCAGCAATATAAATATAGAGGGGGAATACAAAATGGTAAGCATTCAACAAGCTAAACAACATACAATTGAACACAATGTGGATTTTATAAAAAAGGCGAAAGATTTAAAACCGGCTTTAATTCGTGACATCATTTATCCCAGTCACTTTGTAGAAGTAGTAAGAAATGTGGATGTTGTTCATGGTTGGGAAGTAAAAAAGAAAGAAAAGGCTTCTTCACTTTCTTCAAAAACTTACGGAAAAGGAGATCAGTTTATTCTTGATTTCGGTACTCACCAAGTAGGTTATATTAAAATGACAGTCACGCCTATCGGTAGCCCCCCAGATGCACCATTACATCTTAAGTTAACATTTGGAGAGATGCCTATTGAAATGGCAGAGCCTTTTTCAACCTATAGCGGCTGGATTAGTAGCTCTTGGCTTCAAGAAGAAACGATGTATATTGATGTGTTACCAAATGATATCGAGCTATCCCGTCGCTACAGTTTCCGCTACGTCAAAGTTGAAGTATTAGATACGTCTACAAAATATAAGGTCACATTTGACGATATTCAGTGTCATACTGTAACGTCTGCTAATCCTAGTGAGGTTCCTTCTTTTTCTTATAAGGATCAACTGATTCATACAATTGACAAAGTAAGTATGAAAACATTACAAGATTGTATGCAAGAAGTGTTTGAAGATGGGCCAAAGCGTGATAGACGGTTATGGCTAGGTGATTTAAGATTACAAGCACTCGCAAACTATAAAACATTCCAAAATAATGATTTAGTAAAGCGATGCTTATATTTATTTGCAGGGGTAACAAATACAAATGGTCAAGTAACGGCAAATCTATTCATCTCACCAAAGTTAATTCCAGATGACACATATCTGTTTGATTATTCATTGCTCTTTGTGACAACACTGCATGATTACTACTTTTATGTGAAAGATGAAAATACGTTAAAAGACTTGTGGCCTACTGCTTATCAACAAATTGAAATTGCTCTAACAAGACTCAATGAACAACACATTGTCCAAGATAGTAAGACATGGTGGTCGTTTATTGATTGGAATGATGATTTAAATAAGCAAGCCGCCTCTCAAGCTATTCTAATCTATGCGATCAAGCATGCGATTAAATTAGCAGAAGTTTTAGAAGATGAAAAAGTGACATGTCTAAAACAACAGTTAAAGGAAATTACAGAAGCTACTAAACGTCATTTATGGGATGAAGATAAGAAGTTTTTTATAAGTGGGGAAAATCGTCAAGTTTCATGGGCAAGTCAAATTTGGATGGTGTTAGCCGAAGTACTAGGTCCAAAAGAGAATAACGAACTCCTCCATCGTTTACTTTCAGAGAAACCTGAAATCGGGATTACAACGCCGTATATGTATCACTACTTGGTAGAAGCCTTATTATTAGTAAATGAGAAAGAAAAAGCTGTTAAACAAATCAAAACATATTGGGGTGAAATGGTTAAAGATGGAGCTGACACGTTTTGGGAACTTTATAACCCAGAAAATAAAAGCTTTTCTCCATATGGAAGTCCACTCATTAACAGCTATTGTCATGCTTGGAGTTGCACACCAACTTACTTTATTCGCGAATATAATATGTAAATCAAAAGAAATAACCTCTACATGAGAGGTTATTTCTTATTTTTCCGGAAATGACTTGGCGTTTGACCAAAATGTTTTTTGAATTTACGGTAGAGAAAGCTTGGGCTTTCATAGCCAACTTCATAGGCAATTTCATCTATACTTTTATCTGTATGTTGTAGCATGGTAGAAGCGTGAATCATTTTTTGGGTATGCACAAGCTCTAAAAATGTTTTTCCTGTTCGCTCCTTCAACATGTTTCCAAGATAGTTTGGATTAAAGTTAAATTCCTTTGCAATAGCTGTTAGTGTACAGTCTCGATAATGATGTTCGATATAAGATAAAATATCAACAATGTTTGCTCGACTTGTTTTTTTATGAAATTCAAAGTTTTTATCGAGTTGATAGACGCGCATAAGTTCAGTAAATAGAATAGGGAGGTAATAGTTTACCATTGCAAGAGAGTGTTCTTGTTTACTGAAAAATTCACAAAAAATATTTTTTATAATATATTGTAAATTTTCGTTATGCTGAGAGTGAAATAAAAGATACTTGTCATGCTTTTGATTTTCTGAAACCGCATTTGCTAAAAAATCAGCCACAATTCCACTGTTACTAAGTCGTCCTAAAAAGATTTTTGAGAAGGTCTCTTTTTTCATAATAATATTTACTAATATATCTTGTTCACCAAGTGCTGAAATACTGTGCGGAACATCTTGATCTAATAAACAAATTTGACCTTGCTCTAATAAAACACTTTGGCCGTTAATTTGTTGATAACATATGCCTGAATAAACATAATTAAGCTCTATAAAGGAATGAATGTGAAGTGGCATATTAGCGAAGCGGTGATGTTTATTAATAAAGACAGGTCCGTTATCAAAAAAGTAGAAGTCTTGCATGCGAGGGATTGTGCCTTCTGATTCTACAACTAATTCATTTCCATCAAAATCGTTAACGTTTTCTCCTGTTTTTATTTGAATTTCTTCGATTCGATCCAGTTTTCGTAAATAGTGATCTAACTCTTGATGATTCATAATGATCCCCCTTTGTCTGTATTCATTTGTTTATATCCCTACTAGTATTGTAATGAATTTTAAGATAAAGAAGGAAGATCCTTTGCCAAAAGATAAAAAAATATGTACTATCGTAGTTATATCAAGGTATTTATTGAGTGAAGTGGAATATAAGGTTTATAAAGAAAACATAAAATATAAGGCCTTTGCCTAAAAGAGATGAAAAAAGCTTGCATTTGGCTATTAAGAGTAGTTTTTGACATTTGAACGTTCGTTTTCTATACTTAAACCGATTGGTCTTCATAATGGGTAGGAGGAAGTTTGATGAAAGTGAAAGGTGAAGCAAGAGAACGAATTATTCAAACAGCAGCATATCTTTTTCAATTGCAAGGATATCACGCAACAGGTTTGAATCAAATTATAAAAGAAAGTGGATCACCTCGAGGCTCTGTTTATTATCACTTTCCTAATGGAAAAGAGGAGCTAGCAATTGAAGCTGTAAAATATACAGGTGAATATATTGAAAAACAAATTAAAGAGAGCATGGCAAAAAGCTTAGATCCTGTTGAAGCCATTCAACATTTTATAAGTGTAACAGCTAACCAGTTTAATGATCCAAAACATATTGAAGGAATTCCTGTTGGATTATTAGCAAGTGAAACAGCCCTCATTAGTGAACCTTTACGATGTACATGTGTGGAAGTTTTTAAAACTTGGGCTGATATTTTTGCTGATAAATTAATGCAATATGGATATGAAAAGGACGAAGCAGAAGAGCTTGGAATGACTATCAACTCGATGATTGAAGGCGGCGTTATGTTTTCGCTAGCACACAAAGATAAAGAACCGCTTCTTCTTATTTCAAATCAAATCCCATATATTTTACGAAAAAAAGGGTAGCATTTTGTTACTCTTTGCTTTATAATCAAAAATTGTAGACCGGTCGGTACACAAAAATATGTAGATTGGTCTATTATAAATATAACTATATAGATCGGTCTAATATAGAGGAGGAAATATAATGGCAACATTAACAAGTAAATTACCAAAAGAAAAAGTACCTTATTTATTACGAAATGGGGAGGGTCCGCGCTATCTCTTTGGACGTCAAGTAGCTACAATTATGGCAAATGGAAAAAGCACAGGCGATATGTTTGAAATTGTCTTACTTGCAGGTGGCAAAGGAGATGCTTTTCCCCTTCATCTTCATAAAGAAACACATGAAGGCATTCTTGTTTTAGATGGAAAAGTAGAACTCATCCTTAATGGAGAAAAACATCTTCTTGTATCAGGAGATTATGCTCAAATTCCAGCAGGCACAACTCACAGCTATACAATGCAAAGCCATCGTACTCGTCTTGTTTCATATACAATGAAAGGAAATGTTGCGAACTTCTATGCTGAAATTGGGACACCTTATGAGCATGTGGAACATCCTCCATATGGAGAAGAATTAGCATATGAGCGTTTCTTGCAAGGTGCAGCTGTTTCAGACATTGAGTTTGTATCAAACGAACAAAGCGTAGAAGGAGAAGCAAAACTTGTAACAAATGCAACACGTCCTGAGGAAGTTGTTCCATATGTCCTTGAATCTGGAGAAGGTGATCGTCTTCTAACAGGTGACCAGCTTCATCGAATTGTTGCGGCACAAACAAATACAGATGGACAATTTATCGTTGTTTCATCTGAAGGACCAAAAGGCGATCGCATCGTTGATCATTATCATGAACATCATACAGAAACATTTTATTGCCTAGAAGGTCAAATGACAATGTGGGCAGATGGGGAGGAAATTCAGTTGAATCCTGGAGACTTTCTGCACGTTCCAGCTCATACTGTTCATTCATACCGTTTAGATTCTCCATATACAAAAATGGTAGGAGTACTTGTATCAGGTCTGTTCGAACCATTTTTCCGTACTTTAGGTGATAAGTACGAGGGTCATATTTTCCCAGCTGAACCTCAGCCACTTCGTTTTGATCGAGTAGTTGCAAATATCCATAATCTTGATTTAAAGATGGCGAATCAAGAGAACAAATGAAAATGATAAAGGTTAGAGAGAGAGTTCTCTCTAACCTTATTTAATTAAACGTTGTTCTAAATTAGAAAGAGGGAAAACAATGAAAGAAACGATCCTAGAAAACAATGAAAGTCGGAAAAGAAAACTTATTTTAATTTTGGCCTTTGCAATGGTTATTTCAGTCATGAACTCAACGATGTTTAATATTGCTCTTCCAACGATTACAGAGGAATTTCACCTTCAGCCATCACAAGCAGGGTGGATTGTAACAGGTTATATTGTTGTATATGCAATTGGATCTGTTATGTTTGGAAAGCTTGCTGACAAGTATGAACTGAAAAATTTATTAACCGTTGGATTACTTATTTTTGCGGTTGGTTCATTAATCGGATTTTTAGCCCCGAGTTTTTGGTTTGTTTTAGCAGGCCGTATCTTGCAAGCTATGGGTGCTTCTGTTATGCCTGCTACATCAATGATTATTCCAACTCGCTATTTTACACCTGAAACAAGAGGAAGAGCATTAGGAATTACATCATCTGCAACAGCGTTTGGAACAGCTGTCGGACCTATTGTGGCAGGGCTTGTTACAAACTTTATAAGCTGGCACTATCTTTTTGTAATTTCGCTTCTTATTCTTATTGCACTCCCATTCTTTCGAAGCTTCTTAGATAGTGAGGAAGAAAAAGTGAAAAGTAAGACAGATTTAATTGGAGCCTTTTTACTGGCAGGAACGCTTGCTTTTCTTCTGCTGGCCATTACACAAGGATCTTTATTGCTTGCGTTTATTGGAATTGTTTTTTTTGCTTTATTTCTTTGGAGAATTCGTACAACAGAAAATCCATTTATTCAAGGTTCTTTATTTAAGAATAGAAGCTTTTCAGCAGGACTTCTTGTTTCAGCTTTAAGTTCAGGAATTGGCTTTGGTATTCCATATCTCACCCCTTTATTACTTCAAGGAATCAATGGCTTGTCCCCATTATTAAGTGGGCTTGTTATGTTTCCTGGAGCTGTTTTAGCCGCTCTACTAGGGAGAAAAGGAGGTAAGTTAGCAGATCAGAAAGGAAATGGATTTGTCGCATATACAGCTTTATTATGCTTTTTCTTAGGCTATGGAGTTTTATCCATTATTGCAGGTTCATCTCCATATTTAATTATGGTTGTTCTTCTTCTTGCTTATGTTGGCCAAACGTTTATTCAAATCGCATTAGGAAACACTGTGTCGCGTTCACTTCCAAAAGAACAAGCAGGAGTAGGCATGGGGATTTTCATGATGATGAATTTTATTGCTGGAGCAACGGCAACAACCTTAATTAGTAAAGCACTAGAAATTAAAGATGCAAGTCTTCAACTTAATCCATTCTTACTAGAACATAATAGCTTGAACTACAGTAATATTTATGCTGTTCTCACTGTCCTAATTGTGATTGTCACGCTTATTTATAGCAGTAACTTTAAGAGACGGAAGTCAGAAAGTTATGAAAATTAATCAGGAATCAAAAGAGTAAACAAATTTTTATATAACAATAGTGATAACAATCGAGAAAAAGAAGAGATCATAGTCATTAATTATAGAAATATCGTTTTTGTCGGAGTATTGTAAAACAAAAAGCTTTTAAGGATGGTACCCCTTAAAAGCTTTTTATTTTGGATAATAAATTCGTGGCTTTTTACTTATAATATTTTCTGAAAATATATTGACATAATTTAATGATACATTATACGTTTATAAAGTTAGGATTATTTAAAAAGTTCATAAAAGGGGATGAAGATAAGATGAAAAAGAAAATATACTTCAATCATGATGGCGGTGCCGATGATTTAGTGTCATTATTTTTATTACTACAGATGGAGAATGTGGAACTTACAGGCGTTTCTGTTATTCCAGCGGATTGTTATTTAGAACCTGCGATGTTTGCAAGTCGTAAAATAGTTGACCGTTTTGGTGACGGTAATCTAAGTGTAGCTGAATCAAATTCACGCGGGAAAAACCCTTTTCCAAAAGACTGGCGTATGCACGCATTTTATGTTGACGCTCTACCTATCTTAAACGAATCTGGGAAAGTGGTAACAAAAGTAGCGGATAAACCGGCGCATCTTCATCTAATAGAAACACTTTATGCAACTGAAGAAAAGACAACGTTACTATTTACAGGTCCACTAACAGACCTTGCTCGTGCATTAGACGAAGCACCTGAAATTGAGAAGAAAATTGAGCGACTTGTTTGGATGGGCGGAACGTTTCGTGAAGAGGGAAATGTTCATGAACCAGAACATGATGGAACAGCAGAATGGAACGTATTTTGGGACCCCGAAGCAGCTGGACGTGTTTGGGACAGCAGTATAGAGATTGATTTAGTCGCACTTGAAAGTACAAATCAAGTACCACTCACTTTAGATGTACGTGAGCGCTGGGCAGCGGAGCGTAAACATCTTGGCGTTGATTTTCTTGGTCAGTGCTACGCAATGGTGCCACCGCTTGTTCATTTTTCAACAAATTCAACTTATTATCTATGGGATGTGTTAACAACTGCGTTTGTTGGTAATCCTGAGCTTGTGAAAGTGGAGCGAATTAACAGCATCGTACATAGAGAGGGACCAAGCCAAGGGCGGACAGTTGAAACTTCTGATGGGCGACCTGTAAATGTAGTGTATGACGTTGATCGCGATGCTTTCTTCGAATACATAACAGGATTAGCAAAGAAAGTGATGGAGGATGTTCCATGCTAGAGAAAAAACGAGTTATTATTGATACAGATACAGCTGGTGATGACACAATTTCAATCTTAATGGCTCTTCATTATTTTAAAGTTGAAGGAATTATGATAACAGGTGGTAACGTTCAATTTCAGCAACAAGTTGAAAATGCACTTTACACCATTCAAGTTGGGGGGAAAAGCGGAAAAGTCCCTGTTTATAAAGGATGTGAAGGCCCAATAATGGGATTTGATGAAAGTCAACATCGAACAGTTGAAGATGTGCATGGAAAAGATGGAATGGGAGATTCGTTTTTTGAAAAAGCAATCCAGCCTCCTGAGGAAGGACATGCGGTAGATTTTCTTATTGAAACCATTCATACAAATCCAGGAGAAATTCATTTATTAGCGATTGCGCCGTTAACAAATATTGCAATGGCAATAAAAAAAGATCCAGCTATCGTTCCTAAAATTCCTCATTTGTACATTATGGGTGGTACAAATGAGGAATTTTAGGAAATATTACACCAAGCGCAGAATATAATTTTTTTGTGGATCCTGAAGCAGCAAAAATTGTGCTTCATTCAGGTATTCCTATTACAATGGTTGGTTGGGAAATGTGTACAAAGTATTCCATTATGGATGATAATGACCATCGTGAAATTGAAGCTCTTTCAACAAAGGGTGCGCAATTTTTCAAAGATGTAAATAAAGTAGTTATGAAATTTAATAAAAGCGTTCATAAGTTAAATGGAACAACTCATCCAGATACATTACTAGCTGCTGTTGCAGCAAACGAAGGAATTATGACAGAGTCAAATCTATATCACGTAGATGTTGAAACAGTTGGTGAACTCACAAGAGGGTACAGTCTTGTGGATATTAATAATCGTTTAGAACGCTTCAAAAATGTAAGAGTTTGTGAATCTATTGATCGGAGTGCGTTTAAAGCAATGTTACTTGAGGTATTGCGTTCAATAGATTAGCCTCCTTGTTGTAAATAGGGGCAGCATTTCAAATTCTAGTAAGTGTTGAATAGTATCCCAAACATATTATTTGGCAAGTATGGACAAACTGTTTTACTATAAATATAAATAAGGATCAGCATATATTAGAAAGATAAATAAAGGAGGCAGTATAATGAAAATTACATATTATGGCCAATCAACTATTATCATCGAAACGAATGAAAAATCTCTTATTATCGATCCATTTATTAGCGGCAATGAAGCGGCAAAAGTGAGCGTTGAAGATATTAAAGCAGATGCTGTTCTTTTGACACACGCTCATGCAGATCATATCTTGGATGCAGCACCTATTTCTAAAGCAAATAATGCTCCAGTTGTTTCTAATCCAGAGTTGGCTGCATATATGTCTTGGAAAGGTGTAGAGAAAACAATTGGGATGAACATTGGAGGAACTTTAGATCTTGAGTTTGCAAAAGCAAAGATGACTCATGCTTTCCATAGTTCAGGTATTATTGATGAAGAGAATAAGAATATTCTTTATGGCGGCATGCCAAGTGGGTTTATTGTCGAAGCTGAAGGAAAAACAATTCTTCATGCTGGAGATACTGGGCTTTTTGGGGACATGAAAATGATTGGAGACAGACATGATATTGATATCGCGTTTGTACCAATTGGTGACCATTATACAATGGGACCAGAAGATGCTGTACAAGCTGCTGAATGGTACCAAGCTAAATTAATTATTCCTATTCATTACAATACTTTTCCTGCTATTGAACAAGATGGAGATGCTTTTGTGAAAGCATTGGAAGAGCGTGGCTTGAAAGGGAAAGTGCTTGAAGTTGGAGAAAGTGTAGAATTGTAATCAAATCAAAGACCTCTCAATGAAGTATAATAAAAACACCTTTTTGTTAATAGAAGATAACAAAAAGGTGTTTTTTAGTTGAGAAAAAGACGTAGAAAATAGTTTTCATGGTGAGCGAAGCTCTTTTTTTCTTGTGATTCAATTGAAACCTTACCTATTGTTCGTTAAATATGAAAAACCCATACTACAATTGGGCCAAATATAGATCCAAGCAAAGCGCTTAGTGTCATAGATACAGAACTCATCGAAACAGCTAATTCACCATACTCAATTGTTTTAGCAGTACCGAGCGCATGTGAGGCACTTCCGAACGCAATTCCTTTTCCAAGAAAGCTATGGATACGCACCCATTTTAAAATGGATGGCCCAATAACAACGCCAGAAATACCGGCAATCATGACAAAGACCGCTGTCATAGAAGGAACTCCGCCTAAACTTGTCGTAATTTGGATAGCTACAGGAGTTGTAATGGACTTTGGAAGAATTGATAAAATTAAATCGCGATTAATCCCAAATGCTTCTGCAAACAAGAGTCCGCTTACCATTCCAAACAGCATGCCAATAAACACACCAGTAAAAATAGGGAAAATATTATTCATTAAAATTTTGCGGCTATTATAGAGTGGGTAAGCTAATGCTACAACGCCAGGTCCAAGCAAAGAATTAATCCATTTGCCACCAACCATATAATTTTCATATGAAATGTGAAAAACTAATAGAAGTAAAACAATGGTGATCGTTGTTGTAATAACAGGAAGAAAAATAGGATATGAAAAACGCGTGTATAGTTTTGTCATGACTAAGTAAGCACTAATGGTTACTAGAATTATACTGATCGCGATAAGTGTTTGTTGCATTCTTTTCTCTTCTTTCGTTTTTTTGTTTTAGTTTCGATAAATTGACTAGCAACTCCAGCAGCAATCATCGTTATAATCGTACTCATTATAACGACTATAAATAAGATACCGCCGCTAATGGAGAATAGAGATGGATAGTTGATAATACCGACCATAGAGGGGATAAATAATAACGGTAAAAAGGACAATAAAAAACTTGCTCCATCTTCAACAACTTTAACAGGAACAATTTTGTATGATAAACAAATAATTAACAAAATAAGACCAATAATACTACCAGGAATAGGGATATGAAAAAAGTGATGAAGAGCTTCTCCAACGATTGAAAAAACATATAAAATGATAATTTGTAAGATAATGCGTATTCCTTTCATAAGAAAAAGTTGTTCTTCCCTTAAGAACAACCTGCCTCCTTTCAAAACATGATAAAAATCAAGATTCGCTTTATTTTCCATCTTTTTTCTTGTATGATACAAGTATATAGTTGTATTATACAAGTAGATCTTTATTTGTCAATAACGAACTGCAACAGAGCTATTCTTTTGGAGGGAATTCTGTGGAAAGAGAAAACAAAAAAGCAATTGAGCAGATTGAATATGAACTTACAACTTTTATAAGACGAGCGGTTTACAAAGATAACTCAGAAAATAAAATAGGGGACTTAGAGCGAGCTGTTTATTTATTACTAAGGCAGTTAGAAGAGTTTGGACCAGCCCGTTTAACAACGTTGGCAGATTCTTTTAAATTAGATATTTCAACACTATCTAGACAAGCTTCTGCCGTAGAAGCTAAAGGGTTAATCTCCCGTTTTTCAGATCCTTCAGATCGGCGTGGGAGTTTATTTCAAATTACAGAGCTAGGGAAAGAAAAGCTTTTAGCGGATAAGAGAATGAGAATACAGCGCTATCAAGATATGTTGAAAGACTGGTCTAGTGAAGAACAAAAATTGTTTGGTGAGCTTTTAGTACGTTTAAACGAGGCATTTATTGATTAAACATCGTTATGAATAAACAAACTTTAATTGTATATATCAATACTTCCTAATATAAAGTTAATTTATCCTATATCAAGCAGGAGAGCGATTTTTTGTTGTAATGCCCCTTTAAGGTCAAAATGAAGAAATTCATCTCTTTATGTGAACTTATTCTAGAAATGCATTTCATTATAAATGTTAAAGCAAGCTCGTTCCTTTATAAAGGAACGAGCTTGCTTTTTAGAAAATCGTAATAGCGGAATAAATGAGCAATAAACACATTACTATATTTATGGTCTTATTGTATTTGGAAAAAATCTTTTTAAAAGCCGATCCGAACACGGCCCATAATAGTAGTGCTACACAACCTATTACGATCGTTAAAGACATAAAAAAGAGGATCGTGATATTTGAACGACTATAAGGAAGTACGAACGTTGACATAGCCGTTAAAAAATACAATATACTTTTTACATTAAGAATTTGAAAGAATAGACCTGAAAAGAAAGAAGACTGATTATCAATACCTTCGTCCTTTCCCCCCTTAGAAAAAGCAATCTTCCATGCTAAATAGAGTAAATATACAGCTCCAACGACTTTAAAATAAGGTTCTATCATTGGCATCCATTTGTACAAACTTGTAGTTAATAATGAGGTCAAAATCCCTAGAACAATAAATCCTGAAAGTATACCAATGTTAAAAGGAAGAGATCTTTTAAATCCAAATTTTCTTGCTTCATTCATCATCAAAAGATTACTTGGACCAGGTGTAATCGATGTAATAATGATATAGGAAAGGAATGCTGTAAAATTCATTTCGTTAATCTGTCCTCTCAATAAAAAATAGTTGAATAAGTTACGTGACTTATTGTAATATGCATTTATCTATTAGTGAAATTGAAATTATAAATAACTAATATCATTTTTTTGAATATATGAAAGGAGATTATGAAGGATGGAAATAAGACAACTTCTCACTTTTCGAACGATTGTTGATGTTGGAAGTTATACAAAGGCTGCTGCAAAATTAGGGTACACTCAGTCAACTATTACTTCTCATATTCAAGCGTTAGAAAGGGAGATTGGCGGAGAATTATTCACTTATGTTAAACGAGAATTAAACTTAACCTCTTTAGGAAAAGAATTAATTCCTTTAGCTGATGAATTGTTGCAAACGTATAACCGTATAGCTCAAATGAAAAATCATAACACAATAAGCGGAGAGTTAAAGATTGCTGCCCCTGAATCATTAACGATTTCTCGTCTAGGCCCTATTCTTAGAGAATATTCTAGTAAATATCCAGACGTTAAGATTATATTGAGTAACGGAACTTGCGGGAAAAATCAAAAGGACCTTATGAGTGGCTATGTTGACGTTGCTTTTATGATTTGGCCAGAGTTAGACGTAAATGATTGTATTCATCATCAATTACACAAAGAAGAAATCGTTATAATAACGAGTCCAGATAAAAATCAACACTTTGATTATTATAAAAACAAAGAAACCACAGACTTCTTTATTACAAATGAAAAAGGATGTAGCTATCGTTCTATGTTTGAAACATACCTTACTCATCATAAGCTTCCTAAATTTCAAACAATGGAACTGTGGAGTTTAGAAGCAATTAAGCAATCTGTAATAAGTGGGTTAGGGTTTGCTGTATTACCTTATGTTACAGTGAAAAATGAGGTTGAACAGGGGTTATTAAATGTGATGAAGCACAATGAAAAATTCGAGCCTATTTACTCACACTTACTTGTCAAATCAAAGAAGTGGCAGGCTCCTGCAGTTGAAAAATTTATTGAGTTAACATTAGAGGCTATATAGATTAATGAATAAGTGAAAAGGAATAGGAACGTAATGTTCATAAAAATCGCCTGACAATTTTTCCATGATTTGAGAAATAGGAAGTGCTTTCGAAAAAAGTAATATATAATAGGAGGAAACTTGTTGAAAGGAAATGTTTGCCGATGTACGATCCAACTGTTTTTGATAATTTAAAAGTTGCATTTGAAAACGAACTATATGACCTTGATAATCTTGAGGAGGAAATCACCATTGTTTCTCGTAAAGATACATTGGAAATGTCGATCATGGCAAAGGAATTTCGGCTAGGATTCCAGCTTTCTGATGAGCATGCGGTTACTGCGGAGGTGTGTTTGTACGCTTCCTTACAAGACCTCGCTAGTGAGATTTTAGAAGAGCCTAACAGCAACCCGAGCTGCACGCTTCGTTTGTTCTTTTACGTAGACATCGATCGAAATAAGGTAGAAGCACAGTGTTCGAAAATTGAAAAAGGGCTCGGAGATATTTGGACACAGCAAAACCCACCAAAGCAGACTTTGCAATATCAGTACGGCAGAGAAAAGACTATTCATAATACAATAGAAATCAATTTTGATCGTAAAATAAACGAGAATCATATGGAAGATATTCCAAATGTGATTGAGCATATGCTTCATTCCTTAGAAATGTTAACAGATATATATAAAGAGGCTCTATAATATGCTTTTTAAGTACTAGTACACTTACTTTATATATTGATGTGGGAAAGCGTAAAAGTGATGAAACGCTTGACTGCTAAAGGAGGCATCTCAATTGGAGCAGAAACTAGAGTTCAGAATAGCTGCTGAACAGGATTTAGTGCAGATTGTCGCAATGCTTGCTGACGATGTTTTAGGAAATAAGCGTGAGCGTTATGAGCAACCACTTCCAGAAAGTTATATTAAAGCATTTCAGGCTATTAGGGATGACCCTAATAATGAGTTAGTAGTAGCTGTTGACGGAAATAAAATTATTGGCGTCCAACAAGTTACTTTTACCCCATATATTACACATCAAGGTGGATGGAGAGCTACAATTGAGGGCGTGAGAACCTTGTCTTCTGTACGCAGTAAAGGTGTAGGCACTAAGCTTATCAAGTGGGCTATTCAACGTGCAAAAGAACGTGGTTGTCACTTAATACAATTAACAACAGATAAAAAAAGAGATGATGCTTTGCGCTTTTATAAACATTTAGGTTTTCAAGCAACACATGAAGGATTAAAAATGAAACTGTAATAGGTTTATTAAGATAATGAGTTTGATAGTTGATAAGATAATGTAAAAAAGTCGGTTCTTAACATAGAGGAATTCGACTTTTTTATCTTATGTAAATAAGAGAACAATCTTTGTGAAAGCGGTTGACATATGGTATCGGTTGACATATCATACTAATTGAAAGCGCTTTAATTTAGCGTGGTACCAGTTTTTAAATACAATAGTTACTAAGTTTATGATTTTAGTCATCTCAGAGATTTATCGTACATGAAGTACTAAATTAAGGGAGAGAGATGATGAGAAATATTTATCGTTTAGGAACAGTTATTACGAGTGTTACATTAGTATCTAGTTTGTTTTCTTATCCCACAAGTTCGGCAGCCAAAGATTCTAGACAAGTCAAAGGAATACAGGAATTAAAAGGACTTCAAATGAATATTAAAAATCCTTATTATAATGAGCTTTATCGTCCACAATTCCACTTTACTCCAAATCAGAATTGGATGAATGATCCTAATGGATTGGTTTATTACAAAGGGGAATATCATCTTTTTTATCAATACAACCCCAAAGGAAACACATGGGGAAATATGAGCTGGGGTCATGCCGTCAGCAAGGATCTTTTACATTGGGAGCATCTTGATGTAGCTATGAAACCTGATGAATTAGGGATGATTTTTTCAGGTAGTATTGTTGTTGATAAACATAATACGAGTGGACTTTTCAAAAAAGGTTCGGGCGGATTAGTTGCTATTTTTACTCATGCAGGAGATACGCAACAGCAGAGCATTGCCTATAGTGAAGATAATGGGAGAACATGGAGTAAATATAATGGAAATCCTGTTATTGAAAATCCGGGGATTGCGGATTTTCGTGATCCAAAGGTTTTTTGGCACGATGATACAAACAAGTGGGTTATGGTAATAGCAGCTGGTAAACGTATACAACTCTACTCTTCACAAAATCTAAAGAACTGGGAATATATGAGTGAATTTGGTGAAGGTATGGGGGCTCAAGGGGGCGTTTGGGAATGCCCTGATTTATTTGAAATACCTGTAGATGGAAACCCAAATCATACAAAATGGGTATTACAAGTAGACCTTAATCCAGGGGCAGTTGCTGGTGGTTCAGGTGGACAATATTTTGTAGGAGATTTTGATGGGGAAACCTTTAAAACTGAGCAGAAAGCAGAAGAAATCAATTGGATGGACTATGGAAAGGATTTCTATGCTGCTCAATCTTGGGATAATACGAAGCAGCGACGGATTCTAATGGCTTGGATGAATAATTGGAATTATGCGGAAAAAATCCCTACATCTCCTTGGCGTAGCGCTATGACGCTTCCTCGAGAAGTAGGATTAAAGACCATAGAAAATGGTGAAGTTTTACTTACTCAGAAGCCAGTACAGGAAATGAAGAAAATAAGAGAGAAAAAATACCAATTAAAAAACCGTAATATTCAATCAGGCAACATTAGGTTTCCAAAGATAGACGGACAAACGCAGGAAATTGTAGCTGAATTTGAATTAGGGTCAGCAGATGAGTTTGGCTTTTATGTTCGAAAAGGACATGGAGAATTTACGAAAATTGGATATGATGTAAAAAGGAAAGAATTATTTGTTGACCGTACAAAATCTGGACAGACAAACTTCAGCGAGGATTTTCCTGGCATTTATGCGGCCCCCTTAAAATCTGCAGGTAACAAAGTTAAAATGCATATTTTTGTTGATCGTTCTTCTGTTGAAGTCTTTGGAAATGATGGAGAAAGAGTGCTTACAAATCAAATTTTTCCTGAACCTGAAAGTGACAATTTGGAAGTTTATGCAAGGAATGGAGAGGTTCATATCTCTTCCTTAAACGCATATGAATTAGATAGCACTTGGAATAATTAAATAAATTCACAACAAAGTAAGCCTTCGTTCCTATTGAGCAAAGGCTTTTCTTTTTGATGAGTTGCTTTCTACACAAACTCTCTTTTTAAGTTTTAAGAGTGAAAATCTGTGAGAGCTCCTTTCTTCATATTTCTCTAAGAAAGAAATATGAAGAAAGGAGCAATAGTATAGTAAAGTTAGTGAACAGTTACTCTAATATTATTTAGTTGAATATTGTTCTAAATGAATACATATAAATAAAAAATGATGCTAAGTTTCCATACGTTCATAGCTTAAAAAATTAAAGATTTTGAAATCCTTTCTTCTGTTTCCGATTCTTCCTCCAAATGTAAAACAAGCAACATCCTCCTACACTTATTGGAATAAATAAAAAAGCTCCTATAAATACATAAGAAATCAAACATAACATGCAAGCTATAAGGGCAAATATTTTACCGATGAGATGTTTAATTAATTTGATTCCTGCTGCAGCTCCAACAATATAAGTTGCAATTCCTAGAGAGTTCGGAATAAAGACAAGTTGCTCTAATCCTATATTAAAAACATAACTTGTGAGTAAACCAACACCAGCAATTCCTCCGACTATTAATACAGCTCGTGCAGGAGTGGTATGCTTTTTATTTATTTTTCGTAAGTAAGAAGGAGCAAAGTTATTTTAAGCTAAGGAATATCCTAATCGACTCATGCTAGCGATAAAAGCATTCATCGTTCCTAAGCAAATAATAAAAGCAACAATAGCCGTAATCCAGCTTCCGTTTGTTCCAATACCTTTTCTTATGACTTCAGAGAGAGCGGCATGATTTATCGCCTCATGTATATTGTTACTATCCATAGAGTAGGAGTGTGTACCAATTACAGCAAAAGCGACCCCTACATAGAGAATCCCAACAACAATAATAGCTCCTAACGTTGATAAAAGGATATTTCTTTTCCTCGGCTGTTTAAACTCAGGAGCCAGACTAGAAATAGCTTCCCATCCAAAAAAAGACCAAAAGATAAGCATGATACTTTGTGCGATAGAAGGAAAAGTAGAAGGTTCAAGGCTCCATTTTAAATTCTTATAATCAACAGAAGGTAAAGCAAGGAGGGTAGCTGCTAACAAAATTAAAAGAGTAAGCACAGCAATTAGAAGCTGAAGCTTTCCACTTGTTTTTAGTCCAAAATAGTTTGAAGTTACGGATATAATAAGCAAAATAAATGCAACAAGATAAGCGGCAGAATGAGGCAAACCAAAAGAGAAGGCAATATAAGTTCCGCCTGTAAGAGATACAATAATTTGTCCAACACTTCCAGCAATAAAGAAAAACCAGCCTACTAATGCTCCTGTATAATATCCAAAGGCTTTGCGAGCAAATGTGGCAACACCTCCTGAACTAGGATAATCAATTGATAAAAATGCAAATGTGTAAGCTAAAGGAATACTTAGAAATACCATTATAATCCAAGCGATAAGAGCGTTTGGACCTGCAATTCCTCCTGTCATACCTGGCAATATTAAAATTCCAGATCCTAAAACAGCTCCAACATATAACGCAATACCTTGACTAGTTGATATGGTTTCTTTCAATGAATGACTCAAGTTATTTCCTCCATTTCTAAATGTTTAATAGCATTATAGTAAAAAATGCAGTATATTTATATTCATAATTGTACAAATATTGAAACTTAGCTTTCCGGTTTGTATAGAAATACGATAAATAATGAGCAAAAGAGAAAAAGGGGGGAAGAACATGGATCATATTGACTATAAAATCTTAGAGCTTCTTCAAAGAGATAGCAGAATTACAATTATTCAGTTATCAAGAGAATTACATCTTAGTCGTCCAAGTATAAATAACGGTTAAAACGTCTACATGAAAATGGAGTTATTGAAGGCTTTACAACTCTCATTTCACCAGAAGCTATCGGAAAAAGTGTGCAAGCCATCATCCAAATTGGGAATTTGAAATGTGGATGTCGCCACTTTGAAGAAAAAATAAAAGAGGAAAAGGCTATTCTTGAATGTCATAGAGTGACTGGAACAAGTAGTTATTTTATGAAAACAGCTGTTGCTACCACTCGGCACTTGGAAGATTTAGTAGATCGTCTGGTTCCTTTTGGACAAGTAAATACATCTATCATTTTATCCACCTCAGTTGCTAATCGTCCTTTATTACCTGAAATGAAACAAAATTCAGTCGACTCTTAATCATTTACAAGAAGTTCTTTCAGAGAACTTCTTTTTTTATGTATTGCAACAAATAAATTTGTATATAAAGACCATAATGAATGCTAAATAGATGAGAGCGAACCGATATAAGAGAAGGAAATCTAACATGTAATCATGATTAATTGTTTTAACTACAAAAATAAAACAAAATCCTTAAAAGAATAGGAAGTAAAAACATAACAAAAGATAGACTTTGTCAAATGTTCTGACATATATATTGTTTATGTTACATGCTAGTGTTAGAATTTAAGAGTGACCAAATAACGGTACTACAGTTCCGAAAAACGGAACAAACTACTAACATTTAACAGAATATTCTGTTTTGAGTGCTAGAGCTTGGTCGGACTTTAATTTTATAAGGACATAAGAGGGGGAAAGAGGATGAATAGAGTTGATTTGAACTGTGACTTAGGGGAAAGTTTTGGGGCTTATCGTATTGGCAATGATGAAGAGATTTTGGATTTTGTAACATCTGTGAATGTTGCTTGTGGCTTCCATGCTGGAGATCCTAGCGTTATGCGAAAAACAGTTGAGCTTGCTGCACAGAAAGGGGTTCAAATTGGGGCGCATCCAGGTCTTCAAGATTTAATTGGATTTGGTCGCCGTAATCTTTCAATTACTGCTCAAGAAGCCTATGATATTGTTGTGTATCAAATTGGAGCGCTAGATGGCTTTTTAAAAGCGGAAGGGCTTAGGATGCAGCATGTTAAACCACATGGAGCACTTTATAATATGGCAGCTAAAGATAAAAATTTATCAAAAGCAATTGTGAAAGCTATTTATAACATAAACGCTGACCTTATTTTATTCGGCTTAGCAGGAAGTGAACTTATTAAATCAGGAAAAGAAATTGGATTACGTACAGCAAGTGAAGTGTTTGCTGATCGGACATATCAAAGCGATGGCTCGTTAACAGCAAGAAGCGAAAAGAATGCGCTTATTGAAAATGACGATGAAGCCCTAGCACAAGTCGTTCGGATGGTGAAGGAAGGAAAAGTGAAGTCTCAGCAAGGCGTTGATGTTTCACTGCAAGCAGATACAATTTGTATTCATGGAGATGGCGCACATGCATTAGAATTTGCTCGTCGTATCCAAGGATCATTAACAACTTCTGAAATCGAAGTGAAGGCGATTTCGAGCTAAGTATAGATAGGGGGAAATGGAATTGGAGCCAAAGAAAAAAAATACACCAAAGAAAGAGCTTTCTGCTGCACCAAAAGTTAATTGGTCACTTATGTTAGGAGCGGCATTCTTAATGGCCACATCAGCAATTGGCCCAGGATTTTTAACACAAACAACGGTTTTTACACAAAAACTCGCAGCAAGTTTTGGATTTGTTATTTTAATCTCGATTATTCTCGATATTTTTGCTCAGACAAATGTTTGGAGAATTATTGCAGTTTCTGAAAAAAGAGGACAAGACATCGCAAATATGGTGTTACCAGGTTTAGGATACGTATTAGCTGCGTTAATTGTTATTGGTGGACTTGCTTTTAATATTGGGAATATCGCTGGAGCAGGTCTTGGGTTAAATGCTATCACTGGCATCTCACCAACAGTAGGAGCCGCAATTAGTGCTATTATTGCCGTTTTAATTTTCGTCGTCAAAGAAGCTGGAAAAGCGATGGATAAGTTTACGCAAATTGCGGGATTTGTCATGATTGGTTTAATGATTTATGTAGCTTTCACAACATCACCACCTGTTGGAGAAGCAGTCGTAAAAACTTTCGCACCAGACAAAATTGATTTTGTAGCGATTGTGACACTTGTTGGTGGAACGGTTGGAGGATATATTACGTTTGCTGGTGGACACCGTTTATTAGATGCAGGAGTCAAAGGCGTAGATGCATTACCACAAGTAACAAAAAGCTCGGTTACTGGAATTTTAATTACGTCTGTTATGCGCATTGCTTTGTTTTTAGCTGTTCTGGGCGTTGTAGCAAAAGGACTTCCAATTGATGCAGGGAATCCTCCAGCATCCGTATTCCAACTAGCAGCAGGAAACATCGGTTACAAAATTTTTGGAATTGTCATGTGGTCTGCGGCTATTACATCTGTAGTCGGAGCAGCATATACATCGGTTTCTTTTATCAGAACATTCAGCCAAAAACTCGATAAAAATGCAAATTGGATTATTATCGGATTTATTATTATTTCTACTGTTTGCTTTGTTCTAATTGGAAAACCTGTTAAAGTACTTCTTCTTGTTGGGGCTCTCAATGGTTTAATTCTTCCTATTGCCCTTGGAACATTGCTCATTGCGGCGTACAAAAAGAGCATTGTTGGTGACTATAAACATCCTTTATGGTTAACAATTTCAGGTATCTTTGTTGTTGTTGTCATGGCCTTAATGGGTGGGTATACACTAGTTGATCAAATTCCACAGCTATTTAAGTAAGCTAAGCGCCTGCATGTAAAGATTATTGCTATATGTAGGCGACTATTGTTTTAGGAGGAGATTTTAGTGGAAAACTTATCTCAAAAAACACCATCAGAAATTCGGAATTTAATTCGTGAAGGTAAACTTGTGCAGCCAACAGCAGGAATGGCAAACGGATATGCTCAAGCTAATCTAGCAATCTTAAAAAAAGAACATGCCTTTGATTTTCTTCTATTTTGTCAACGTAATCCTAAATCTTGTCCTCTTTTAGATGTAACAGAGGTTGGCTCTCCTTTTCCAAAGTTCGCTTCATCTTCAGGAGATATTCGCACAGATATCCCAAAATATCGAATTTATAGAGAAGGAGAACTTACGGAGGAAGTAACAGATATTACAGAGTATTGGGAAGACGATATGGTTGGTTTTTTAATTGGATGCAGCTTTACCTTTGAACATGCTCTTTTAAATAACGATATTTCAGTTCGTCATATTGAGGAAGAGTGCAATGTTCCGATGTATAAAACAAACATCCCCTGTGTTGAAGGGGGCATTTTCCGAGGGAATATGGTAGCAAGTATGCGTCCTATTCCTCACAAAGATGTTGTAAGAGCAGCACAAGTAACATCACGCTTTCCTTCTGTTCATGGAGGACCTATTCATATCGGAGACCCACACGTTATTGGTATTCAAGATATTAATACTCCTCATTTTGGAGATTCAGTGACAATTAAAGAAGGAGAAACACCGGTATTTTGGGCATGTGGTGTCACTCCACAAGCTGTTGCAATGGAAACAAAGCCACTTATTATGATTACGCATGCACCAGGACATATGTTTATTACAGACATTCGCGATGAGAAGCTTGGCGTTTTATAGAAAAAGAGGTGAAAATATGAGTTCAACAAAAACAGATTTAGTTCAGCAAGTAACACTTTCACCACTCGGTGACTCAGCTATTGTTGTTACATTTGGAGAACGTATTGACTATGAGATTCATAAGAAAATTAAAATGTTTATGGATACATTAGAAGCTCATCCATTTCAAGGATTTATTGAATGTGTGCCGGCATTTACAAATGTAACGATTTTTTACGAGCCACTCCAAGTTATAAAAGCAAATAAGGGACGTAGAATAAAAGACTTTATCTCTCCTTTTGAAATCGTTTCAAGTCTTATAAAAGAAAAATTAAATGAAGTGTCTGACCAAGGGGATTTAAAACATCGTCAAGTGTCAATTCCTGTTTGTTATGGAGGAGATTATGGACCAGATCTTGACCATGTTGCCAAATATAATAATTTAACGAAGGAAGAAGTCATCCATATTCATTCGAATGGAGAATACTTAGCTTATATGATTGGTTTTGCACCTGGTTTTCCTTTTTTAGGTGGTTTGTCTGAAAAAGTCGCAACACCAAGACATTCATCACCAAGAGCCTCTATTCCAGCAGGAAGCGTTGGAATTGCCGGAATGCAAACAGGCGTTTATCCAATTTCAACCCCTGGTGGATGGCAACTTATCGGTCAAACTCCTATCCAGCTCTTTCTTCCAAATCAAAATCCACCAAGCTTACTTCAAGCAGGAGATAGAGTGAAATTCGTTTCTATCTCACAAGAAGAATATGAAGAAATAAAGCGAAAAGAGGGAGAAAAATGAGCTTACGTGTCATAAAGCAAGGATTACTTACAACTGTTCAGGACCTTGGGAGAAGAGGTTTTCAGAAATATGGAGTTATTGTAAGCGGTGCAATGGATTCTTACTCTCTTAGAATAGCAAACTTGCTTGTTGGGAATGGCGAGAATGAAGCAGGACTGGAAATTACGTTAATGGGTCCTCTTTTACAAGTAGAAAAAGACTGTGTACTTGCTATTACAGGAGGTGATTTGTCGCCAACTGTCAATGATGAAGCTATTCCCATGTGGAAACCGATATTTGTGGAGAAGGGGAGTACCATTAAATTCGGTCAATGTAAAACAGGCTGTCGAGCGTATTTAACGGTTAAAGGAGGATTTAAACTTGAGCAAGTTTTAGAAAGTAAAAGTACGTATTTACGCGGTGAGATTGGTGGATTCAAAGGAAGAGCTCTAAAGGAAGGGGATGAATTGCATTTTGCTCATGTATTAAATGGAATACCATCCTTTTTATCTCAAAACATTGGAGAAGGGGCTGTGACGTCTCAATGGTCTGTTCACTATGAAAAGTTTGTTCCACTAGCATATAATGATAGCATTCGAGTCGTACATGGCAGTCAATTTGACTTTTTTTCTCCAAAAAGTCAGCAAGAATTCACAGAGAAGCCTTTTAAAGTATCAACACAATCAGATCGCATGGGGTACAGAATGGAAGGGCCTTCCCTTCAATTAAAAGAGGAGAAAGAGCTTTTATCAGAAGCTGTATCTCAAGGATCCATTCAAGTTCCTCCTGACGGAAACCCCATTATTTTATTAGCAGATAGACAAACAACAGGAGGATACCCTAAAATTGCCCAAGTCATTACAACTGACTTGCCACTCATTGCTCAGAAAAAGCCTAGTGAAGCTGTCACTTTCACCTATGTATCTTTAAAAGAAGCAGAAAAGCTTTATTTGGAAAAGGAGCAAGAACTTTATAAATTAAAGACGGGTATTTTGTTAGCTTCAAAAAAGTTAGAGTAGGGACATGAGGGAGAAGAGAAAATGCAAACAAATAATAAAACGGTTATTAAATCTATGCAAATCTTAAATCTTTTTATTAAGCATTCTAAACTTACTTTTACAGAAATGCTAACTTACTCAGAAATTCCAAAAACATCGCTACATCGTATGATTCGTTCACTTGAAGAAATGGGATTTTTAACAAAAGATAAAGACGGCTTTTATTCTTTAGGGCTTCTTTTTTTACAGTTTGGACAACTTGTTGCAAATCGATTAGATATAAGAATAATTGCAAAACCCATTATGGAACAGCTTCGAGATGATGTAGAAGAAGCGGTGAATTTAATTATTAAAGATGGAAACGAAGCGATGTATATCGAAAAAGTAGATACACTTCAACCTGTTCGACTATACACGTCTGTTGGAAGGCGATCTCCTCTTTATGCAGGAGCATGCTCTCGTATTATTTTAGCTTATTTACCAGAGGAAGAACGAGAAGCCTACCTAGAGCACGTAAAGCTAGAACAAATTGGAATTGGGACAATTACAGATAAAGAAAAATTAAGAGAAATATTAGCGGAATCAAAAAGGGAAGGCTACACAGTAAGCATTTCAGAACTTGAGAATTATACAACAGCAGTTAGTGCTCCTGTTTTTAATCATAAAGGAGAGGTGATAGCAGGCCTTAGCATTGCTGGAATTGAAGGAAGATATGGAGCAGAAAGGCTCCCAATCCTTATTAAAAAAGTCACTTCAGGAGCAAACTTGATTTCTAAAAAGCTAGGATACAATATTTCATAAAGCCCCTATATGCTAAGGATATAGGGGCTTTTCAAGGATAGGAGAAATCTTACATCCATACCTCAGACAAAATAGAAACTCCTTGTTGAATTTCTTCCTCAGACAACGATCCGAAGCCTAATAATACAGTCCCTGTTTCACATTGAGGTTTTCTTTTCCAATAAGGACTTGTTGGGTAAACTTTAACGTCTTTTGAAAAGGCTAATTTAATGAGTTCTTCTTCACTCTTTCCGTACACTTTCACTAGTATATGCAACCCTGAACATTCCCCTAAGATCTCAAATTTATGAGCATCAAACCTTTTATTTATTTCTGATATAAGAGTAGTATGCTTTTTTTGGTAAGCATTTCTCATTCTAGCAATATGTTTATCTAAATAATCTGTCTTCATAAAAGCTTCCATAATCCATTGTTGTAAGCGAGGAACCGTTTGTTCATAAAGAGAGAAGCGCTCTTTATAGATACTTAATAAAAGAGAAGGAAGTACGATGTAGCTCATTCGCATTGATGGAAGAAAAAGCTTAGAAAAAGTACCAAGATAAATGACTTTCTCCGCTTCAGCCATCCCTTGAATGGATTTAATAGGTTTTCCTACATATCTAAATTCACTATCATAATCATCTTCTATAATAAAAGAATGATAGTCCCTAGCCCACTGAAGTAGCTGTTCACGCTTTTTCTGCGTCATAATGGCGCCTGTTGGAAACTGATGAGACGGTGTAACGTAAACAGCATAAGGATTAGTCTTGTAAAGTTCTTCAATACTAAGTCCATCGTTTTTTATAGGAAGAGGTTCTACATCTATATTCAAATTTTCAAATATAATTCGGGCTCCATTGTAGCCAGGTTCTTCAAATCCTATTCGCTTGTCGTGCAGATTTAAAATTTGAGAAAGTAGAATTAGGCTTTGTTGTGTTCCAGAGGTGATAATAATTTGTTCAGGAGCAAACTTGACACCTCTTGAATTTATTAAGTAGTGATGAATCTCTTTGCGAAGACCAAATTCTCCTTGAACATCTCCATATGCAAACAATTCTTGTTGCCTCTCATTGTAGACGGCATTTGCGATGTTATGAAAAGTTTTAGAAGGGAAAAGAGTAGATTCTAATGTTCCATAGCGAAAATCATAGCGAGGTGAAGGTTTGTATTCTACTTTTCTATCATCTTTTGAGGAATGTGAAAAAGGAAAAACATCCTCTATTTGTTTTTTAACGTATATCCCGCTTCGTGGTTTCCGCTCGATAAAGCCCTCATCAGCAAGTAAATCATAAGCAAGTGAAATGGTATTGTTGCTAACATGCAAATGTCTGGCAAGTCCTCTAATTGAGGGAAGCTTACTATCGAAAGGGATCTTTCCTTCTATAATTTTCGTTCTTAAATCGTCGTATACTTGAACATATAAAGGACCACTATCTTTCTTTATAAAGGGAGTTATATTAACCAATGTAAAAACCTCCATTATTCTGTACCTAAATAATTTTTATAAACTGTGTCTTTTGTTGATAGAGAGGGATTTTTATAATAAGAGCTATAGAAATCAAGCTAACGCTTTAGGAGGGAAACTATATGAATTCTATTACGATTCGTTTAGTAATTCAAGAAGATGTTTTGAAAATGGTTCCATTAATGAAGGAGTATATTGTTGACTTTTATCAAAGAAAGCAGTCAGTTGAAAAAATTAAGCAACATTTTACATATTTATTAGCACATCAAAGTCAAGGTGTGCAATATGTTGCCGAACATAAAGGAGAGCTTATTGGTTTTGCAACTCTCTATTTTTCATTCAGCACGCTTAGTTTACAAAAGAACGCTATTTTGAATGATTTATATGTTTCTCCTTCATATCGAGGAAAAAAGTAGGCGAGCGGCTTTTTCAAGCATGTTTTACATATGTTAAGGAACATGAATATGCAGGTATGACATGGGAGACAGCGAAAGATAATGTTGTGGCTCAAGAACTATACGCAAAAATGGGAGGAGTAGAGTCACAGTGGAAACACTATGAAATGAATATTTAAGAGGAAGGAAACACCGCTAAAAAACAAAAATATTCACCAGAAAATATGTTCGCATTTATAAAATAACGAACAGCAATATGATATAATAATAGAGTACAGTTTTTTAGGGTGAGCAGCGGTACTCCCGGAGTAAAGGGGGTGGTGCCCTGCATGTTGACTGTGTATGAAGCGATGACAATTGCTATTTCGTTATCTACTCTTGTTGTTGCGATTATTGCTGTCACGAAAAAAAAGTAATATCACCCTTTAGCCCTACTAAAGTATAAAGGGAGTTATTACTTTTTCAGTACTCTTTATATGATATGTGGACCACTGCTCTTCTAGCAGTGAAACTGTACAGAGAGCGTTGGTTGCAGCCAGCGCTCTTTTATTACTTTCATTATAACCCCATTTTTTAATGAATATCAACCATTTAAGTCTTGATTCCTATTGTGTATATTCTTTATCTATGTTTAACTTTACGATTCTGAGTGAAGGCTTTTTTCCACAAGAAATATAAACTGTATACGTTTGGAAAATATCATGCTACACACCATAAAGATGTCGTAATATTACTTTTCTAATATTACAGCAATACTGAAGGAGAGGGTTAGACATTTATCTATTTAAGTCTTCTTTTACAAATATAAACTTCCTGTAGTCATTTCTTTAGGTGTAAAATCTTAAGTGAAGGGGGTTAGTTTAATTTATTCTTTTTCACTTTTGTTCGTATTCCTGCCCATATTGCGATAATAAGCCCTCCAACTGTATCAGCAACTAAATCAACCATCGTATCTTTATTTCCGCCTCCTTGAAGAGTCATTCCAAACAATTGATCTGAACTAAATTCATAAATCTCCCATAGGATACCCCCAAGAGCAGCAAAAGAAAAAACAAAGAGAAAAACAAACCATGAGGATATGCTTTTCCCTGCACTTCTATGTATGAGTCTTTCATACAAAGCAATCGCAAGAAAAGCAATAAGAGCTCCACTTATTAAATGTAAAAATGTATCCCACCAACCTAGTCCATACCACCCTAAAATAGAACCTAAATATTGTGAGCAAAATAAGAAAATTAAGTAAGAGATAACAAGGGGTAAATTAAAGGTAAACTTAGTAAATAGAGCGAGCAGAAGAGGAATGAGACCACAGATAACCCCTCCTATAGCAACCAATGCTTTAAATGATTTATCATCTATATAAAGAAGTACAGCTAAACTTCCCATGAAAATGACATAAACGACACTTAATAATAGAACAAGTTTGCGATTCATTTTTACACCTCCATATCTATTTATAGTGTTTTTCTTCGTACTATAGAATAAATTGCAACGAGGAGACCCCCTACTATTCCTATAATCATGTCATACATAGTATCTGTATTGCCTCCTGATTGCATTGTACGTGTAAAAGTTAAATCTCCTACAAACTCATAAATTTCCCATAAAGCTGTAGAATTCACTGAAACAGAGAGCACGAAAAGGAAGAGGATCCATTTAGAAACATAGCCGCGTGTTTGTTTAGGGATACATAATTTATAAAGTGAAATGGCTACAGCGCCCATAAAGATCGCTTTATAAAAATGAAGAGTCGCATCCCACCATTTAAAACGGCCATAAAACTCTTCAATAGAACCTAAAAATAACGTGCAGAAGAGAAAAAGATAATAACCAATGATAATCAAAACGGGAAAAGGGATGTTTTTTGAAAACAACAATAACAGCGGTAATGCACTTACAAATATACCTCCTAGCGCTACTTCCCAACGAGAAGAATCTCCTTTAATAAGATAAAAGATAAATAAAGCGGTCATAAAAATTATAAAAGCTATACTGAGAATTAAGATTAATTTCTTTTTCAATTTATCACCTTATTCAATAAATTACGGGAATTAGGATTAAACTCTAAGTAGAAATTTTATTTTTGAACTCTTGTAAATTATGTCCAAATTATCGAGAGATTACTCTTTTCCGAGAAGTAATAAAGATAAGTGAACTTTTTACTTATCTTACTTTCCGACAAGCTTATATTTTTCCTCTTCCTCTTTTATTATGCTAAGCTGTTATTTGGGAAAAGATATAGACAACTCTGGAGGAAAAAAGGAGATATTATGGAAAACTTAGAGAAGTACTTTATGCTATTTGATCAATCGAGAACAAGTGAGGAAGCATTTGAACAGCTTGCTGATTTATTTACAGATGATATGGAATTTGTGCTAAATGGCTACAAGCAGGCTGGGATTAAAAACTGGCGCAATTTTGTGAAGATGGTTTATACAGAAAATAAAGATCTCAAACATATGTATCAAGGATGGGAAAAAGTTCAGGGAGATGAAACGCGTACATATGAGACACGGTGGGCCGTTTGTGGAAAGCGGGCTTCTGGGGAAGTTTATACACAAGAAGGCAAAGATATCGCAAAGCTAGATGAGGATGGGAAAATCACTTATCTCGAAAATGTTCCTGACAATACAAAGCTGTTTCAAACATATAAAAAAAACTAAAAGAGCATGTATTCGTGCTCTTTTTTTAAGTTGTGATAACTAAAAATTAAGAAAAGTGTTGCTTGAAAGGAAATTCGTCTATAAAATAGAAGTAGATACAGTCGACCGGATTCTGTGTTGATTAATATCTTCATTATGAAAGAGTACTTCATTTAAAAGAGGGGAAGAGAGAATGAAAACATTCAAGATTGCTTCTATTCCAGGAGACGGAATTGGAAAAGAGGTTGTTCCAGCAGCTAACAAAGTTTTGAAAACGATTGCAGATATTCACGGAGGGATACAGCTTAATTTCACAGACTTTCCATGGAGCTGTGAGTACTATTTAGAACATGGAGAAATGATGCCAGAAGATGCACTTGAGCGATTACAAGATTTTGATAGTATCTTTTTAGGAGCCGTTGGAAATTTAAAACTAGTTCCAGATCATATTTCATTATGGGGAATGTTGATTAAAATTCGCCGTGAATTTGAACAAGTTATTAATATAAGACCAGCTAAAGTATTGAAAGGGATTCGTTCCCCGCTCCTCAACCCTAAAGATTTTGATTTAATTGTTGTGCGCGAAAACAGTGAAGGGGAGTATAGCTCTGTTGGCGGAAACATTTATAAGGGAGAAGACGAAATTGCAATTCAAAACGCTATCTTTTCAAGAAAAGCGACTGAAAGAGCGATGCGCTTTGCTTTTGAATTAGCGTCTAAAAGAAAAAAACATGTCACAAGCGCTACAAAATCAAACGGAATTTATTATTCTATGCCGTTTTGGGACAGCGTTTTTGAAGATGTTTCAAAAGATTATCCAGAAATTCAAACAGATTCTCAACATATTGATGCGCTCGCTGCTTTTTTCGTTACTCGTCCACATCAGTTTGATGTTATTGTTGCTAGTAACCTATTTGGAGATATTTTAACAGACTTAGGTGCTGGTATTATGGGAAGCGTTGGAGTTGCTCCAGCGGCAAATATTAATGTTAACGGAAAATACCCTTCCATGTTTGAGCCTGTACACGGGTCAGCTCCTGATATCGTTGGAAAAGGAATAGCTAATCCAATTGGACAGATTTGGACAGCTAAGATGATGTTAGATCATTTTGGAGAAGAAGAATTAGGAAGCGTGTTATTAGACGTTGTAGAAAGCGTTACAAACGACAGCATTTTAACACCTGACGTTGGCGGGAATTATACAACAGAAGAAGTGACAAATGAGATTATAAAGAGGTTAAAGATCGTTGAGAAGCAAGGAGTATAAAAAAAGAGGTTCCTATAATAGGAACCTCTTTTTTTATGCACGACGTTCTTTTTTGACAAAGAATGAACATATAACCATTAAAATAAGGAATGTTACACAAGCAATTGAACTTAGACGATTAGCTTCACTAAACAAGAAAGTAACAAAGCTAATGCTTAACACTAAGACAGCGAAAATAGTTAAATAAGGGAAGCCCCACAGTTTAAAATAAGGCTCATTCTTATATGATGGACGAAGCTTTAGCTGTGCTAAGCAAATACAAATCCAAACAAGTGAAACAGTGAAACCTGGAAGTGCGAGAAGATATGTGAATGCTTTATCAGACAATAAATAAACAACATATGTGCCAAAAAGTAAGACAACAACGGTAACCAACAAGCTAAAAATAGGAACACCTTGTTTATTTACATATGACAAACGTTTTGGTGCACCACCTGTTTGAGCAAGCGAGTGCATCATTCTTGTACAACCGTAAATACCAGAGTTTGCGGCTGAAAGAACAGCCGTTAATAAAATAAAGTTCATAATATGTGATGCACCCTGAAGCCCAACCGTTTCAAATACTTGAACAAATGGACTTGCATTTGCATCGATCTCATTCCACGGAATCAATCCACAAATAATTAAGATTGGAAGAGTATAAAATAAAACAACGCGCACAAGCACACCTTTTACAACGCCAGGCAGTACTTTTTCTGCATCTTTTGTTTCTGTAATCGTAAGACCAATAAGCTCTGATCCACCATATGAGAAAAGAACAACAAGAAGTGTCGCAAATACAGCTGTCCATCCATTTGGAACGAAATCTGTATAGTTGTGTAAGTAGTGCTGAGCACTGTTATCACTTGGAATCAATCCGAGTAAAATGGCTCCTCCTACAATAATGAAAGCAATAATAACGAAAATTTTAATTCCTGCAAACCAGAACTCAATTTCTCCAAATGATTTTACACTTGTTACATTAATTAAAATTAAAACAAGAGAACAAATTAGACATAACACCCATAGTGGAATAGTTGTAAACCAGTATTGCAAGAAACTACCTGCTGCAATTACTTCAATAACACAAACAGATAGCCACATGAAACAGTAAATAGAGCCAACAATAAACGAAAAACGAGTGCCAAACGCTCTTTCAATTAAGTCTTTCATGTTGTGACCAGGATAAGCAATAGCCATTTCTGATAAGGCGCCCATAATAATAAGAAGAAGTAATCCTGCAAACAAATATGGAAAGATTACGGCTGGTCCAGCTAATCCAACAGTATCGGCACTTCCTTTGAAAATGCCTGTTCCAATCATACCTCCAATTGCAATCATTCGAATGTGACGAGGCAATAGTTGTTTCTTAAGTTGAGTTGATGACGTGTTGTGTTCTTTCATGCTTTCCTCCCAAGTTATAAATTCATAAAAAAGTCCCTGCTGAGTTTTCAGCAGGGACGAAATTATCGCGGTACCACCCTAATTGTAAATAAATATTTACCTCTTCATTTATGTTAACAGTTTTACCCGTCTTTGCTCATATTAATAGAGAAAGAAGCTCAAGGAGTGAATTTCATTTCTAATCTTTGTGTTAACTTTCACCATCCGTTAACTCTCTAGTACAGGGAGATTAAAATTACTAATGTTCCTTTCATTGCCTTTTGCATTATGAAATTATTATTCTACGTATTTTCTTATCATAGTAAATGTTTAATACGATGTCAATGGGATTATTTTCGATAAAGAAGGAAAAAGGCTTTTAAAATTTTCAAATTGAAAGAAAAGGGCTTTTAAAATTGCCATATTGAAAGAAACCGAAAAAAGAATTTTCGGTTTCTTTTGGACGAGAGGACTATTCATCATTTTGACGATTTGTTTGTGTTGGTAGCGTATCCCAAAAACTTGTATCCTCTTTTTCAATTGAGCGGTCTGCAATTGCTCGAACAGTCGCATCTAATGTTGAAACGGTTTGTTTAATAAGGTAGCCGTTGCTTTTTTGGCCAAGGGCATAAGATTCAATATAGTGGTCAGACATACCACGCATTTCAAACAAAAGGGTAGCAACGCCGTAGCGGAGGGCGATTCCATTTCGGCCAATATTAGCTCCAGAGCCACCGTTATATTGCCCAATGTGTCCCCATCCTTTAGGCTCAAGTGTGTTGTAGACAACAGAACCTAGCTTTTTTGATTTTTCAACAACTTCAGCGTCTACTTCTGAATTTGTTGGGTAGAGAATAGAACCTGAAACAAGTTCACCGTTTGTCTCACTAAGCGTTCCTTGGTGGTGAAGATCAATCATATAATCGATCGGATATTTTTCTAGCACATTCTCATATAAAAATTTGGCCTCTGGTTCCATTTCCCCGATATCTTTTGCATGTTCACGATTTAGATCAACATTGTTTGCATTATAACGTGTTAAATGCCGGTCTCCATCTGCTATATAATCCTCAAGCGAGAAGTTTACATCACCCATTGCTCCATCTGCATTTAACATCGGAATGATAAGGATGTTTACATTGTCTAATACACCTTTCGTTTTGCCTGTTCCTAAATGTTTAATAAAATCTAAAGCGCCTTCTGTTGTAAGTTGTTCATTTCCATGCTGCTGCGTTAAAAATAAAATCGTGGGATTGTCGGGATTTGATATATATTTTGCCATATAAATATCGCGATCTTTTACCGTTTGACCAATTACTTCAAGGTCCATGGCAGATTGCTTTTTATCTTGTTCTTTTAAATAACTGACCATACTTTCGTATGTATGTAAAATAGACGTCTGAACAGATCCATTTCCAGCATTCGGTCCATTTCCAACCGCACTAGCAGGTACAGCTACAGCTGTTACGGTTCCTAATGCCATCATACTTGATAGAGAAAGAGATAAAATTTTCTTTTTTAACGTCATCCATCATTCCCCCAAATCTAGTTTTATATTTTAATTTTAATAGGTTCAAAAGAGGAATGTAATAGAGCATCTCTACTATCGTTTAGACAGATTTCGCGCAAAAAAGGAGAAAAATGAAGAAATATAGAGAAATAAGGCTGAATCTTAGAAAGCTCTATATTCAATATAGTCTTTAAGAAGACGATATTCTCCATTATTTATAAGTAAAAACATTTTTCTGAAAGATTTCCTTTATTTCTTAAGGAAATCTTAAGGAATCATCTGCATACTAGCTTTATTCCAAAAAAACATCGTAAAAAGAATTAAAAAATCAAACGTTTTAAGCGGAACAAAGAAAGTTGGAGGAGAAAAAGAAATGAAAAAATGGATTATTGGTTCTGTCTTAGTGGCAACGGTAGGAGGAGGAAGTTGGTTCTTCCTACATAACGAAGAGCAACCTCAAATGGCAACTGCTTCTGTTCAAACATCAACAGTAAGAAAAGGAGACTTAGAAGTAAATGTTACAGGATCTGGTTCTGTAACAACCATTACAGATCAAGATGTAACAGCCGCGAATACTTTATTAGGTGTAAAAAGCGTAAGTGTTGTATCAGGAGAAAGTGTGAGTAAAGGAGATACGCTATTAATCTTTGAAAACGGTGAAACGATAACAGCTCCATTTGATGGAGAAATTACAGCTGTTAAAGTAACAAGTGCAAGCAGTGTATCTGAAGGAACGATTCTCCTTCGAATTGAAAATGAAGACGGTTTTGTTTCTCCTATTACAAGAGGAAATGGAACAACCGTTGAGACAACATCATCTGAAGCAACAACAGAAACTGCAAATAGTTCATCACAAACTAGTGAAACACAAAACGAAGCAGGAACTCAAGATACTGCTACAGTTGGAGCGACTGAGACAACTTCAGCGATTGAAGGAGAAACAACTACTCAAAGCGGTGGAAATAGTTCAGGAGGAAGTGGTCTTATTGTTGATACGGTGAATGTGAAAGAAGGGCAGACTGTAAATAAAGGAGCTACACTTATGACCTTCACAGACGGAAGTGTTTTACAAGCGCCAGCAAAAGGGATGATTACAAGTCTTGCTGTGGACAGTGGAGACTCTGTTCAAAGTTCAGCAACGGTTGCTCATATTACTGATTATACGGCTCTTGAGACAACAATAAGCGTTGATGAACTTGATATTACAGACATTAAAGAAGGACAGAGTGTAGAAGTTACAGCAAGTGCATTTCCTGATGAAAAATTTGAAGGAACGGTAACAGAGGTTGCTTCAGAAGGGACATCATCAAATGGAGTATCGACATTTGATGTTACAGTGCAAATTACAGATCCAAAAAATTTAAAAGTAGGCATGTCAACAGAAGCAAGCATTGAAGTTGAAAGTAAACAAGGAGCTCTATATATACCTGTTGAAGCCGTTTACGAAAGTGGAGACGAGAAATATGTTCTTGTCCCAACAAGTTCAAGTGACTCTTCTCAATCAACAAAGAAAGTAACAGTTGAAACAGGAATTTCTAACGATACAAGCGTTGAAATTACAAAAGGGTTATCCGAAGGAGCTACAGTTCAAATTCCAAAGGTTAGTTCAAATCAAACTTCCTCTCAAGATGAGAAAGCAATGATGAAAGGTGGCTTTGGAGACGAATCTGGTGGAGGAATGTCAGGAAATCCAGGACAGGCACCAAATGGAGGACCTTCTTCTGCTGGTGGACGTGGACAAGGAGGTGGGCAATAAAGATGATAGAGCCTCTTATTGATGTTCGTTTAATGAAGAAGACGTATAAGCTTGGGGACGAAACTGTTACAGCCCTAAAAGAAGTTTCGCTTACAGTTGAAAAAGGGGACTTTGTTTCGATTATTGGCTCATCAGGTTCTGGAAAATCCACATTTATGAACATGATTGGCTGCCTTGATCGTCCAGATGCTGGAGAGTATTTATTGGACGGTGAAAATGTTGGAAAAATGAAAAGCTCCCAGTTAGCTTCTATTCGCAATGAGAAGATTGGATTTATTTTTCAAAACTTTAATCTTTTATCAAAATTAACAGCTATTGAAAATGTTGAGCTTCCTCTTGTGTATCGTGGAGTAAAAGTTGCAGAAAGAAGAGAAAAAGCTTTGCAAGCTTTAAAAAAGGTAGGACTTGGCGATAGATGGAATCATCTTCCTTCTCAGCTTTCAGGCGGTCAGCAACAGCGTGTTGCTATTGCTCGAGCCCTTGCTGGAGATCCTCCGCTCCTTTTAGCTGATGAGCCAACAGGAGCGTTAGATCACAAAACAAGTGGAGATATCTTAAAAATTGTGAAGGACTTACATGAGCAAGGGCACACAATTATCTTAATCACCCATGATTTAGAAGTAGCCAAAAAAGCAAGCAGGATTGTACATATTTATGATGGTGAGCTTTATGAAGAAAGGGGGGATAAACGTGAACTCCATCTCCATGGCATGGAAAAGCATTAAAGGGAACAAGATAAGGGCGTTTTTAACAATGCTAGGTATTATTATTGGTGTTTCGTCTGTGATTGTAATGGTTGCCATTGGTCAAGGTTCAACTCAAGAAGTACAAAGCCAAATTGGTAGTTTAGGTAAAGATGTTTTGACTGTAAGCATTACAGGATCAGATGTGACTTTTAAAGAAGATGATGCACAAGAGCTCGAAACAGTAAACGGAGTAGATGCTACAGCTCCAACTGTTTCAGGACGTGTAACAGCGAAGAACGGAGAAACAAATACCCAAGTGTCCATGACAGGGACAACATCTTCTTATCTAGATGTCCGAGATTTAGAGCTTCAATCTGGTCGCTTTATTGCAGCCCTTGATCAAGATAACCATTCCAAAGTAGCTGTTCTTGGTTCAGACACAGCACAGACGCTCTTTGGATTAGGAAATGCAGTTGGACAATCTATAGGGATTAATGGTTCATCGTATAAAGTGATTGGAGTTCTTCAATCTGTTGGTAGCTCATTAGGAACAAGTGGAGACAGTACGGTTATCGTTCCATTAAGCACAGGCCAACGTTTAGCTTCAACAACAAGCATTGAGTCTGTATATGTGAAAGTTCGTGATGAAGAAAATATAAACTTTATTACGAACAGACTTGAACAAACAATGAGGGGGATCATTGGAGATGAAGACAGCTATAGTGTATCAAGTCAGGAAGATTTAATGGAAACAGCAGACTCTGTTGATAATACTTTAACTCTTCTACTTGGAGGAAGTGCTGCTATTTCTCTTATTGTTGGTGGAATCGGGATTATGAATATTATGCTTGTATCTGTTTCTGAACGAACAAAAGAGATTGGAATTCGAAAAGCAATTGGAGCTAAAAGAGGAAATATTCTACTTCAATTTTTAATTGAGGCTATAATTTTAAGTTCTTTTGGAGGATTGATTGGTGTTGGATTGGGATTAGTAAGTGCAGAAGCGTTCACAGTTGCGACAGGAACAGCTGTCTCTTATTCTATTCCCGTTATTCTCATGTCATTTGGTTTCTCGCTCTTTATTGGAGTTGTTTTTGGGGTTTTTCCAGCGAACAAAGCCTCAAAACTAGATCCGATTCAAGCTCTGCGATATGAATGAAAAACAAAGCGATCGTATATACTGCGACCGCTTTGTTTTGGTATGATGATAAATAGTAAAGGAGATATTTACAGTAAATAAAAATATAGACATAAGTAGATAAATGGAGTAAAACGTGGATATGAAACAATATAAACCAAAAGAATTTTCAGAAATGATTAATGTAGCTGTTCGAACATTGTCAAGATGGGATAACGAAGGTGTATTAATAGCTTACCCAAACTCGAAAGGAAGAAGGTATTATACTGATAAACAGTATAGAGAATATATGGGTATTTAAGAAGAAAATAAAGTAGGTAAAACTGTTATTTACACGAGAGTATCTAATCCAGGATAAAAAATGGTTTAGAAAATCAAATTGGGTTTTTAAAAACATTTACCAATTCAAGAGGAATCACTGTAGATGAAAGTATGACTGATATGGGTAGTGGATTGAACTACAATTGAAAACAATGGAATAAGTTGATTGAACATTGTATCGAAGGCAAAATTTCAAGTACTATCATTGCACACAAAGATAGATTTGTTTGTTTTGGTTATGATTGGTTTAAAGGGTTCTTTGCGAGATGGGAACAGAAATCATGGTTGTCGATAATGAGAAATTGTCTCCCCAAGAAGAACTTGTTCAAGACTTAGTATCTATTATCCATGTATTCAGTTGCAGAATATATGGATTAAGAAAATACAAAAAGAAAGTGTCGGAGGACAAAGAGTTATGAAGAAAGCATATTTCATTGAAATAAAACCAACAACGGAACAAATAACTAAAATTCATCAAACTATCGGAGTGTGTAGATATGTTTATAATCTCTACTTGTCTAAAAACAAAGAACTATATGAAAAAGAAAAGAAATTCATGAGTGGCTATGATTTTTCTAAATGGCTTAACAATGTTCATATAAAAGAACATAACAAATGGATTAAAGAAGTGTCTAGTAAAGCCGTTAAGAAAGCGATTATGAATGGAGATAAAGCTTTCAAAAGGTTTTTTAAAGGGTTAAGCAAATTTCCCAGATTTAAGAAAAAGAAGAATCAAGATGTAAGGTGCTATTTTCCAAAGAACAACAAAACGGACTGGACTGTAGAACGCCATCGAATCAAAATTCCTACTATTGGGTGGATGAGATTAAAAGAATATGGCTACATTCCGAAGAATGCTGTAGTTAAAAGTGGAACTATTTCGCAAAAAGCGGGTCGTTATTATGTATCGGTCTTGTGTGAAGGAGATACTGCGAAACATACGACTGAATTAGGAAAAACAGGTTTAGGGATTGATGTAGGTATTAAAGATTTCGCTACTTGTAGTGATGAAGAAGTCTACAAAAATATCAATAAAACAACAAAAGTAAGAAAGTTAGAAAAGAAACTAAAACGTGAACAACGCTCTTTGTCACGTAAATATGAAAACTCGAAACGAAAGAGGGGTGAATCTGCTACTAATAAAAGAGTGAATATAAACAAAAACATTCTTAGAATTCAAAATTTACATGCTCGGTTGGCAAATATACGATTAGAGTATGTGAAATCGGTTGTAAATGACGTGGTGAAAACCAAACCAACATATATTACAATTGAGGACTTGAATGTAAGAGGAATGATGAAGAATAAATACCTATCCAGAGCAGTTGCGCAACCATGTTTTTATACATTTAAAACATGGTTAATAGCTAAATGCAAAGAACACAACATCGAATTACGCCAAGTAGACAGGTTTTATCCTTCTTCTAAATGGTGTTCATGTTGTGGACATAAAAAAGTGGATTTAAAACTGTCTGACCGAGTGTATAGATGTCAATGTGGACATACAATGGATAGGGAGTTAAATGCCTCAATCAATCTTTTACAAGCGAAAGAATATATGATTTTAACTTAAATAGAACGTATATATGTACGGTGGGCTACATCGGAATTTACGCCTGCGGAGAGCTATACAAACGATAATAGCGAGCAATTGGCGAGGTCGGGTTCGTAGAAGCAGGAAAACTCTAAGAATATGTACATTTGTCTATATTTTTAGTAGCAGAGAACTGTAGTGCGCATACTTGTTGTAGAAGATAATCGATCACTTCTTGAGTCGATTAAAAGTATTTTATCAAATGAATTTGAAGTTGATGGAGCAGAGAATGGGGAAGATGGATTGTTTCTTGCTCGTCAAAATATATATGATTTGATTGTTTTAGACGTTATGCTGCCTGAAATGGACGGATTTGAAGTGATTCAACATATAAGAGAAGCAGATATTCGGACCCCTGTTTTATTTCTAACAGCGAAAGATTCTTTAGAAGACCGTGTGAAAGGACTTGATTTTGGGGGCGATGATTACCTTGTTAAGCCATTTCAAGCTCCTGAGCTGCAAGCTCGAATTCGTGCTCTTTTGCGTCGAAGCGGGAGTTTAACGAGAAGTCAAACAATCCGTTATAAAGGGATAGAATTGTTTGGCAAAGAAAAGGAAGTAATGATAGATGAAACTCCTGTTAGATTAACATTTAAACAATACGAGATGCTTGAATACATTATCCAAAATAAAGGAGCTATTCTAACAAAAGAGCAACTTTATGATCGTGTATGGGGCTTTGACTCTGATACAACAATTGCTATTGTTGAAGTGTTTGTTCATCATCTTAGAAAGAAAATGGAACCTTTTGGATATCATAAGGACGTACAAACTGTACGGGGCATTGGTTATATGTTGAAGGAATAATAGGGGGGGATTTATGTTTCACAAAACTAGGCTTAAACTTACGATTGTAAACTCTCTCGTCTTTATTATTTTGATGGGGATTCTTGCAATTATTATTTACTCTTATGCTGATTCTCGATTAAATCGGGATGTTAATAATGACTTGCAACATTCTGCTCAACGCTTCACAGACGTAAGGGGAGAAGAGACTCCTCGAATTGAAAAAGACCCTCGTATGATTGTTCTCATTTGGAATGATGAAAATGAAATCATTAATCAGTTAGATAGATTATCGCCTATTTTTGCAGAAAATGAAAAAGAGTTCGCTCCAACAAAAATAGGCGAGTTTCAAGAAATTGAGGCAGAGGAGTTCTCATTTCGCGCTCTTTCTGTTCAAACAGAAATGGGCAAAGAGACTGTAACTGTTCAGTTTGTCCGAAATGTAACGTCTGAGCAAGAAATGCTTCATACTCTTTTTCTGCTTCTCCTTGTAGGAGGGATTATTGGCAGTATCTGTGCAGTTGGAGCAGGATTTCTACTAGCAGGACGAGCGCTTGTCCCCATTAAAGCGGCTTGGCAAAAACAGCAAGACTTTGTTTCAGATGCTTCTCATGAATTAAGAACACCGCTTGCCGTTATCCAATCACGAACAGATTTACTTTGGAAATCTCCGTCTGCCACCATTCAAGAAAAAGCAGTGGATATCTCGCTGATTTCAAAGGAAAGTCGGCGTTTGTCTAAACTTGTTGGCAACTTACTAATGCTTGCACGGTCTGATTCTGGAAGTTTAGAAATGGAGAAAGAGACCTTTTCATTAAGCATTTTGCTAGAAGAGCTTCATGAATATTATGAAGAAATTGTATCTTATCAAGGCAAATCTATTACGATGAGGGTAGAGGACTCTGTTCATTTTAAAGGAGATAAAGAACGAATTCATCAACTAATGATTATTTTAGTAGACAATGCATTGAAATTCACAAATATTGATGGATGCATTGAAGTGTCTTGCCGTGAAACACCTTCTTCTATCAATATAGAAGTAAAAGACAATGGAATCGGCTTACGGGAAGAAGAAATCCCAAAAATTTTCGACCGATTTTATCAAGTGGATAAAGCACGATCAGATGAAGGTGGGGCAGGACTTGGTCTTTCTATTGCTCGTTGGATCATCGATAAACACTATGGGAAAGTGAAGGTAACAAGCAAACTAGGAGAAGGAACAAAATTTGAAATTACGTTCCCTAAAAATCAAAGAACAGGATAGCATAATTTAGAATATGATGTAGAATGAGCAGGAATTTAGGGACGATTTGCAAAATATAATAAAAGTAAGGCTAAATCATGATAAGTTTATAGTATTGCATAGGTGCCCAATAGATTCATCTTCTTTATGCTTATTAGCCTTATGATGTAGAGTGACTTTTAAAAACTCTACGAGAAGAACAGTAAGTAAAAATGATATGGGGGTTTACAATATGGATGTATTGAAAGACCTTAATATTATCGTATGGGGAGGACTATCATCTTTCATACTAGGATTTGTTGTTCTTACTATTATTCAAAAAATTGTTTTTGTTTTTCTTCCTAGTTTTTAAACTTCAACAAGTATTTTAAATATTTTTATAACAAAAAGAGTAGATAACAATATCTACTCTTTTTGTTTGAAGAGGCTAACCAAATTGAACAGCGAGTACCGTTTCTTCACTATGTTTTCTTTTTGGTAATACTTCTTTGACTGATGGAAGGCCAGAAGGAATAATAACAGGTGTAATGGATGAAAGACCTGCTTGTTCAATGACGTCTAAATCAAATTCCATAATCAGTTGACCAGCTTTGACCGTATCTCCTGTTTTGATATAGGACGTAAATCCTTTGCCTTTTAAGTTGACTGTATCAATTCCTATATGAATTAATAGTTGGGTACCGCTTTCATGTTCTAGGAAAATAGCATGTTTGGTTTCAGCTACAAGACCTACTGAACCGTCAAATGGAGCATAGACTTTTCCTTCTGATGGTTGAATAGCCATTCCTTCTCCCATTTGTTTTTGAGCAAAAACAGGGTCTGGAACCTCTTCTAGTTTAATAACTTCTCCTTTAATTGGAGAAGGGATTTCTAGTGATGTTAGCGAGTTGTTTATTTTATTGATTTTTTCCTCTGCTTTCATCTGTTTGTTTAGAGAGCTTTCTTGAGGTGCATCTTTATATCCGAATAACCATGTGAGAGTGAATGCTACGGCCATTGCTACAACGTTTGTTAAAATATAAAGAAAAAGTTGATCATTCAAGTATAAGAGCGTACCAGGAATTACGGTTACGGCCATACCTGTTCCAGCTAAGTCGAAGAAAGAAGCAAGGAATCCTCCAACAGCACCACCAATTAACCCCATAATAAAAGGCTTCATAAAGCGTAAGTTAACTCCGAAAATAGCTGGTTCTGTAATTCCTAAAAAGGCTGAGAACGAAGAAGGGAGGGCTAGTGCTTTTAGCTTTTTATTTTTTGTTTTTAGTCCGACTGCTAAACAAGCAGCACCTTGGGCAGCCATTGCAGCCGTAATAACTGCGTTAAACGGATTGTTTCCATACTTCTCGAGAAGTTGGATTTCTAAGAAATTAAAGATATGATGAACACCTGTTACAACGATAATTTGATGAAAGAAACCAATTACAAGTCCTGCAATACCGTATGGCAAGTTCAGAACAGCTGTTGTGCCTGTTAACACCCATTCTTCTAGTGAATGGAAGATAGGACCAATCGCAAAAAGTCCTAATGTAATCATAACGGCTAGTGTAATAAAAGGAGTTAAAATAAGATCTAATGCTTCAGGTATGCGCTTTCTTAATGATTTTTCAAATTTTGCTCCAATTAAACCGATAAAGAAAGCAGGCAAAACAGAGCCTTGATAGCCGACAACTGGAATAAATCCGAACATTGTTAACGCTTTCTCAGTACCTTCTGCAACAGTATAAGCATTTGGTAGGGCAGGGTTTACTAACATAAGTCCGAGAACAATTCCAAGTATAGGGCTACCTCCGAAAACGCGGAACGCAGACCATGCAACAAGAGCAGGTAAAAAGGCAAAGGCTGTATCTGTTAAGACTTGCGTATATAGAAGGAAGTTTGGCGGAATATCTTTAGGTGTTGCCCCAAACCATGAGAGGATTTCGTCTTGAGTAAGCAATCCTCGTAGTCCCATAAACAATCCTGTAGCAACTAATACAGGGATAATAGGAACGAAAACATCTCCAAATGTTCGAATGCTCCGCTGAAAAGCCTTTCCTTGTTTTTTACCTTCTTTTTTCACATCTTCTTTTGAGGAACTTTCAATTCCTAGTTTTTCGACTTCTTCAAAAATACGATTGACAGTACCGGTTCCAAAAATGACTTGAAACTGACCTGAATTGAAGAAAGCTCCTTTTACTTTATCAATATTTTCAACTTTGTCTTGATCAATTTTTTCCTTGTCATGAACCATAATTCGAAGGCGAGTAGCACAATGAGCAAAAGATGCAATATTTTCTTTTCCACCAATCGCTTCTAAGACTTCTTTTGCAATTCTTTGATTTTCAGACATTGATGTTCATTCCTTTCCTTATACATTGTTGTACATCTATAAGAGTTGGAAGAGCTGGAAAAGCCCCTTTTCGAGTTGTTGTTAGAGCTCCACTTGCATTAGCAAATTGCAGCAATGTTTTATGATGTTCTAGTAGAATAGAATGGAGTTTTTCCTTTTGTACATCATATTGAAGCAGCTGATATAAGAAAGCTCCCATAAAAGCATCTCCTGCACCTGTTGTATCTTGTGCGTCAACTTGATAACCGTTTGAACCAAAGCTTTGATTTTTTAGAAACAGCTCGGCGCCTTGTTTTCCTTTTGTGTAAAGAATGGCTTGTACATCTCCTATAAAAAGAGAGGAAATGGCTCTCTTTTTGTCCTGAATTCCAGTTATAAATTCTAATTCGTCTTCTGATATTTTTAAAAGGTCTGATTTTGGAATAAAAGATTGAATGGTATGACGATATTGCTCATGATCATTCCATAAAGGAAGGCGAACGTTAGGATCAAAACTAATGAGGCCACCTTTTTTCTTCATTTCATCAATTGCTCGCAAATGAGCGTGTTTCATCGGTGATTCGATTAAGTCCACGGATCCAAAATGTAAAATATCTTGGTTTGTAAATAAATTTGAGTCAATTTCTTCTTCGGTTAAAAGTAAATCAGAAGAAGGATTTCGATAAAAAGAAAAATCACGCTCTCCATCAGCTTGTAATGAAACGAAAGCTAAGCCTGTGTTGGCTTCATTTGTTCTTTTGATAAGGTTTGTTTGTACGCCAACACTTAATAATTGATCGATTAGGAAGTCTCCAAATGCATCGTTACCTAGTTTTGTAATGACCGAGGCGTTTGCCCCTAATGTAGTAGCTGCAGCTGCCACATTTGCTGGGGCACCTCCGGCAGCTCGTTCAAATGATTTAACATCTTTTAAAGCCATTCCTTTTTCTAAAGGAATAAAATCTATTAATACTTCACCAATTGCAAATAATGTTCCCATCTGTTCACCTTCTACGTTTTTAAAATCGTTATTTTTTAATAATCCCATTTAACTGCTTTAAACTTAGCGGTTCCTTTTTGAGCAAAGAAACGAATAGCTTGACTGTTCTCACTAGGGAAAATCCGGCTTGTAAAGACTTCTTCGCCGTCATTTATAAAAATCTCAACAGAGGAGACGTCTACAAACATGTGAATCTTAAGTGTTTGTGCATCGAAAGAGCAGCGACGTATAGATCCGTTTTTTTTCTCTAAAGGTTGCCCAGATAGAGAGCGGTCTAGAATTATTTTGTTACTCACAGAATCGTAAGATAGTACTGTTTTTTCGGTATTGCTTGCTCGGAATTCAATTCCAACTCGATCTGCTTTTATGTCTTCAATATCACAGATAAGCTCATAAGCTGTACCGTAAAAATCCTCTAATTGTTTTGTTCCATTATCAACACTAATATTTATATTTTTCTCCTTTTTACGGAGAAGAGCTAGTTCTGAAACAGGGCGTTGAATTAATTTGTCATCTTTTATATTAATTTGTCTTGGAAGTGTTAAACAGTGTGCCCAACCTTCTTTGTCTGTTGGATATTCTAAATCAGGAAGCCCCATCCATCCAACTAAAATTCGACGACCATCAGGAGTTTCGGTTGTTTGTTGGGCATAAAAATCAAATCCTTTATCTAACTCTTGAAATGGTTGATGTTCAAAGGCTCGCGACTCCATATTTAAAGGTTTTCCAATAAGATAACCTGATTGGTAAATGTTATTGTATCTCTCGTTTTCTTGTTCAATCCCTTGAGGAGAAAAGAGGAGGACACCATGATCATCCATTTCAAAGTAATCTGGGCATTCCCACATATAACCGAATTCATTAAGGTCTGTAAGAATCTCACCTCTAAAGTTCCACTGAAGGAGGTCTTTTGATTGGTAAAGAACGATGCATCCTGTTTTATTATCTCGCTGTGCTCCAATAACACAGAAATATTCTTCATCTGATTTCCATACTTTCGGATCTCTAAAATGATCTGTATATCCAGGCGGGATTTCGAAAATAACGGGTTTATCAAACTTTGTAATTAAACCGTTTTTGTCCATCTCTGCCAAGCACTGAAAAGGATGCCTTACCCAAGAATGATCACGTGTGTTGCCTGTATACATAAGATATAGTTTGTTATTTTTAACAATTCCGCTACCTGAATATGCTCCATGAGAATCATAGGGTCCGCCAGGCTTAATAGCAATGCCAACCTCTTCCCAGTGAGCTAAATCCTTAGAGGTCGTATGAAACCAATACTTCATTCCATGCTCAGGACCAAAGGGAAACCACTGATAAAAGAGGTGATAAGCCCCATTGTAATAAGAAAATCCATTTGGATCATTCAATAATCCAGTTTGAGGTTGAATATGATATTTTTGACGCCATGGACTTTTTGTCACCTTTTCTTGTAAGCGCTCGAGCTCTTCAGGAAGAGCTTGTTCAATATACCTGTACTTCTCTTCTCTTGTCATTTTTTCCATTCTTTTCATCCTCATCATCGAGTTTTAAATCATAGGGGTTTTAGGAACCGGTTCCAAAAAGACTTTTGAAAAAACCAATCCCAACTTCAGTTTAAGGAGTGGAACCGGTTTTGTTGTGTTTATCATAATAGATAGTATTATAGTTTGTCAACGCTTTCTCTTTCAATCAGTGTAACATCTAGCGTAGAACACATATTAACGCTTTGATCTTCTACGAGCTGAATAATTTGTTGGGCAGAAAGTTCACCTGCTTGTAGGTAAGCATAATGCACAGTTGTTAGAGCAGGATGAACAATTTCAGATGTGTCATAGCCACCAAATCCTGTAATAGAGAGTTGTTCTGGGATACGGATGCCTCTCGCATGGGCAGCTTTCATGACCCCAAGTGCAATATTATCTGTTGCACATACAGCAATAGAAGGGGGGGAGGCATCAAAAATGTTTGAAGCTACTTCTATCGCATCTTTAATTTTAAAGCTTGTTTCATAATATTGAACCTCACAATTGTGTTTAGCAATGGCTTTTTGAAATCCCTGTTTTCTTTTTATTCCAACTGCTTCGTCTTTCTCTGTTACGCCTAAATAAGCGATTTGGTGATGGCCGCTTTTTAAAATATGTTTTCCCATTATATAGCCAGCTTTAAAATCATCATGAATTAAACTATGTAACTGACTGTGTTTTTGCCCAACTAAAATAACGGGGATGTTGACCTTCTCGATAGCGGTTAGGTGAGCTTCTGTTACTTCTGCAGCAAGCAAGATAATCCCTGACACTTTCTGCCTCGCAAAATCATAGATAGCCTCAATTTCCCGATGTTGTTCTTGATTTGTATTAGAAATTAACAAATGATAATTTTGAGCTCTTAGTTCTTTGTCCATTCCTGTTAATGTTTGCGAGGTGGCATAAGAATCTAGACGAGGGACAATAGCTCCGATCATATTTGTTTTTTTAGCTTTTAAACTTTGAGCAAATGTATTTGGAATATAATTTTGTTCTTGAATAATTTGCTCGATTTTCTTTTTTGTCTGTAAACTAACCGAGCCGCCATTTAAGTAGCGAGACACAGTACTTTTTGCTACTCCAGCAAGCTTGGCGATATCAGCGATTGTTTTAATATGAAAAACTCCTTCCTTAAGAACCCTACCATTTATAGATATAAGATATTATACTAATTTTAACTCTGTTTCAAAAGGAAAGGGAGCTAAACTTTTACGTCTCTTTCTAAAAACATTAGAAATTAAAAGGAGCTTGGTACAATGGCTAACAAATCGGGATTACCACCTTCTTACATGAATCAGCACCTTTTAGAAAAAACAAGCTACAAATGGATTGTTTTACTTATTGCCACTGTTGCTCAAACAGCGGCAACATTTGTTACGTATGGAATGGGACCGCTCGCGACCTTTTATCAACAAGAATATGCTCTTTCACAGTTCCAAACAGGTTTAATCGTTTCTGCCGTTAACATTGGTCCAATATTTTCAATGTTGTTTTTTGGAGATTTAATGGATAAGTTTGGTGAAAAATGGGTTGTGGGAGGAGGCGCAATTATCCTCGGTTTGAACATTTTTTTCGCCGCCTTTATTGATCATTATGCGTTCCTTATTGTAGTACTCACTTTTGTTGGGGTATGGTACGGGACGGCCCAACCAGGGGGGAGCAGCGTTATTATAAAATGGTTTCCTAAAAAACAGCGAGGCCTTGCGATGGGGATTAGACAGACGGGAATTCCGACTGGAGGAGCTTTAGCTTCCGCATTATTTCTGCAATCTTTTGTTGCCATAATAGGGGGGATTATTTTTCTTCTTTTCTATAAAGATATGAAAATAGAAAGAAAGGATAGAAAAGAAGAACGATTTATGGAAAAACTTCACCAGATTAGAAATAACAAAAGTCTTTATCCTGTTTTTTTCATTGGCGTAACGATGATTTCGTTTCAAATCATCCTTGTTGCCCATCTTATGAGTTATCTTCATCAAGCTTCTCATATTAGATTAGGTACAGCAGGTCTTCTGCTTAGTGTCTGTTTAATTGGAGGCATGATCGGAAGAATTGTGCTTGCTTTTATAAGCGATACCGTTTTTAACGGAAATCGGAGCAAGCCGCTTCAGCTTACAATACTGGCTACAGTCTTTTTTCTACTAGCTCTTATCTTTTTACCAAGTCATCTATCAATAGCAGGAAACACCGTACTCTGCTTTTTTGTTGGGTTTTTAGGAATTGGTTGGTTTAGTTTATTTATTGTTTTAGTTTCTGAGAAAGCCTCGTCGCATTTTATTAGTTTAACAGTTAGCTTTGCGTTGACTTTGAACCAGTTAGCAATTGTGCTTTCTCCTATGATATTTGGATTGTTCGTCGACTTTTTCCATGGGTATGGTGTTCCATTTCTTTTGTTAACAGGCGCAATACTAATTGGTGGAGTATGGTTAAGGTTGTCAGAGAAGAAAGAGAAAATTCAAGTGTTAACTAGAATGTAAGAGATGTCTCGGTGTCTAAAATCTTAAACGAACATAATATATTCAGTGTTTTTAGTAAAAGGATGTATTTTTTCATGCCTTGAGCTACTACAGCCATCCTAATAACAAGAGAAGAAAAAGGTATATGAGATCATCATATACTTTTCATATGGTGTATGTATGCACACCTTTTCTTCTTTTTTCATATGTATGTAAAAGGAGCATTAGTTTTTATAAGGCTCCTTGTATATTCCATAAATTCACTTCTGCCCTCTGCTTGTCTGAGGGTTTTTTCGTAGCGAGGAATTGTGTCGTTAGTACGCTTGAAAAAGTGGGGGCTAGCTCTCATTTTCTTTATGGATTCTCTGCTTTTATATGGATTTCAGTACATAAAGGACAAAGGAAAGTAAAAGGGAAGATAGAAAGGAAAAGTATTTAAAAAGACAGCCTTATGGCTGCCTTTTTCATGTATGTATAGAGGGTTAAATGTGATTGCTAGCTTTTTTCCTCTTTCCCTTTTCCGAACTTAAATACTAAGATGCCAGCAATAATAACAAGAACTCCTAAAAGCTTATTAAATGTAAAGGGGATTTTTTCTAATCCTAGCCATCCTAGCGAATCCCATAAAAGAGCGGTTCCGAGCTGTGATGTCAAAACAATGGAGATTGTAAACGTTGGTCCAAGTCGTTTCATCCCTTGTACTAAACAAAAAACAACTCCAACTCCAATTACTCCTCCAAACCATTGCCATGTTTGTAAATTTTGTAGCTCAAACGTATTTTTTCCTTCTACAATCAAACTTACAATGAAGGAACATAAAAATCCCATTCCTAGTACAGTTGTTGTTGTTGTCCATGAACCGGTTTTTTCGTTCACTTTATTATTAAAAACCGTTTGTAGGCTTACAACAGCTCCTGCAAGTGCAGCGAGCAAAATACCAATTATCATATGAATGCCTTCTTTCATAAGGTGATGAATATGTATCTTGCTTATTTATAACTTAAAATAAGAACACCAACAATCATAATCGCAATCCCTAAAAATTGAGGAAGCTTCATTTTCTGTTTTATAAGCCCAAACCAACCTTTTATATCAATTAAAAAAGCCGTACAAAGTTGAGAGATTAAAAGAATAGAGATAGCAAACGTTACTCCAATATGTTGAATAGCGGTAACTTCACTAAATATAATAAGAGCACCAAAGCCACCTCCTAAAAGATAAAGTGGTTTTACTTTTTTAATTTGAGCTATATGTCCATCCCGTTTTACAATCCAAATGCATAAGGCAAGCAGAAACCCAACAAATTGGGTAAGTGAAACAGCTTGCCATGTGCCGACTGTGTCACTAATTCTTGTGTTAATAACGCCTTGAAGAGTAATGCATGCTCCTCCTAAAAAGGCAAATAAAATTCCTTGCATGTTTCTCATTTCCTCCTTTTGAATGATTTTGCTTTTACACTTTCTTAAGTGTAAAGGAACAGAGGGAGTGGGGCAACGGACTGTTGACAGATTTCAGGGCGAGGATAGAAATTTTTAAAAAGACGATTGTTTAATTGTCTTTTTGAAACTATGGGCTATTTCTTTCTCTGTTAGACTTTCTTTTATCTTACTGTATAATTATATTTTACAATATCATTCTATTCTACTAGTTTTATCCTAACTTAAGAATTAAAAAGAGAGAATACTCATTTTAGGGGAAGAGGAAATTATATTAATATGAAAAAACTATGAGGTAGAAGAAAGGGAAATTTGGTTTGTAGAGGAAATAGAGTAAAATAACAAGAGAAACCTCTAAAGGGGTTTCTCTTGTTATTTAAAGCCATTCTTTTTAATCTCATCTAAGTAGCTATATACCGTTACTTTTGAAATTCCAAGCTTATCTGCTACTTTATCAACAGATCCTTTAATAAGGAAGATCCCTTTTTCGTCCATAAATTGTATAAGCTTAATCTTATCTTTTCTTTTCAATTGTTGTTGATGATGATTTGAAATGATTCGGTCAATTAAATCATCTGCAATTTCAACCACATTTTCTACCGGCTCTATTGTGGCTTCCTTTGTCTCTTCTTGATCAGTTCCTATAAAATCTTGCAGAAATGCTTGAAGATGAATCATATTTTTTATGCTGTAATTAATACAAAGAGCTCCAACTACTTTATCATCTGTTCCCCGTATCAAAGCCGTAGATGACTTTATCTCTTCCCCATCTTCGGTATATGTTTTGTAACCTGCTACATAATCATCATGAAATTCGCGAGATAATAATACTTCCTTTACTAAGTGATCAAAGGGCTGTCCAACAGTTCTTCCTGTTACATGATTATTGACTGCATAAATGACGGAGTTTTGAGGAACCGTTAAATCATGAATCACAACTTCACAATCTTTCCCAAATGTTTTAGCAATTAAGTTTGCAATAGGAATATATTTTTTTAATTCTTGATTAGAAACATTCACTTTATAACAACCACCTTGTATTGGCATCTTATTAGATATAGGTTTGTTCATTCTTATAACCTTTTCTGTATTATACTATAATTTATAGAAAAAAATATATAAAACATTATATTAGTTGAATTTTATATAATTTTTTATATAATTATACGTATAAACATTATAACTTCTTTCTGTTGTATAATTTTTTATAAATTATTATGAATAGAGTTTATCTGAAGATTATTTCAAAGCGACTTTTAGACTAATTCTATAATGCGAGGAGAACTCGGAATAACTAAATGAAGAATCTTAATAGTTTTGTGAGAACATATTTTAAATTCTATTGCGCCAATAAATAGAGGGCATGACGAACTTAAGATAGAGATAGAAACTCTCTTGAAAACTAAAATAGAGAAGGGGATTAGAAATGAAAGAGCAGTATATGTGTCATTCATGTGGAACTAAGTATAATATCACCGAAATGATTTGGAAGTGTAAATGCGGAGGTTTGTTAGATTTAAAGAAAGAGAAAGGGGAGATAAATCCAGAGGAATGGAAAAAAGGACAAGGTACAATGTGGCGATATGTTTCTTCTATGCCATTTAGTGAAGATTGTTCGATATGGAAGACGATTACAATGGGAGAGGGTTATACGCCGTTTATTAGATTAGACGAAAATGTACCCAATACTTTTGTGAAAGTGGATTACATGATGCCAACTTTGTCATTTAAAGACCGAGGAGCAGCTGTCTTAATGGCGAAAGCAAAAGAATTAGGCGTTACAAAGGTGATTGCTGACAGCAGCGGGAATGCAGGAACGTCAATTGCTGCTTATGCGAGACGTGCAGGGATCCTTTGTGATGTTTTTCTAAGCAAAGCAACATCTCCTAAGAAAATAGCTCAAATTAAAGCACATGGAGCTAATGTAAGAGCTATTCAAGGAACACGAGAAGAAGTAGCTTCAGCGGCTCAAGAAGCTGTTGAGCTTGAAAAAGTATTTTATGGAAGCCATGTTTACAATCCATTCTTTTATGAGGGTACTAAAACTTATGTCTATGAGCTTTTTGAACAAAGTCAAGAGCTTCCAGATGCGCTTATTATTCCTGTTGGCAATGGAACATTACTGTTAGGCACATATTATGGATTAAAAGAATTACAAGAGTGTAAGTTAATTCATAAATTGCCAAAACTAATTGCTGTTCAAGCTGAAAACTGTTCACCTTTAGCAGATTCCTTTAGTGATAATGAAAAACAAGAAAGAAAAGGTACTAAAGAAACAGTAGCAGAAGGAATAGCGATTGCAGCACCTGCACGAGCTTCGCAAATTTTAAAAGCTGTTCGTGCAACAGACGGCCAGTTTATTACAGTAGCAGAAGAAGAAATTCAAAAAGCGCGCGTCGAGATAGCTCACAAAGGTTTTTACGTGGAGCCTACAACAGCCGCAAACTATGCGGGTTACTCCAAATATGAAGGTGCAAAAAGTGAGCGTATTGTAATTCCGCTTTGCGGAGCAGGAATTAAAGGAGATAAATAAACGGCTGGACTGCGCTATTAAGAAGAGGGGATATTGATAGTTCAGTTTGCCTTAATCGCAATCTTTCGTTTGGGAGAGTGAGAAAATGGAGTGGACAATAGCTAACATAGAGAAAGAACAAGCTTGGGATATAAGGCATAAAGTGATGTGGCCGAATAAAAGCATAGAGTACATAAAATTAGAAAATGATTCATCTGGCATTCATCTTGGTCTTTTTAGAAGAGGAAAGTTAATTTCTGTAGTTTCTCTTTTCGTAGATGGGGAACAAGCGCAGTTTCGAAAGTTTGCAACAACCCAAGAAAAGCAAGGAAAAGGATATGGAAGCAAGTTGTTAAGGTATACACTAGAAAGAGCTAAAGAAGAGGGAGCATGTAAAGTTTGGTGTAACGCAAGAAAGAATAAGATCGATTTTTATAAAAAGTTTGGATTATATGAAAAGGGTAAGGCATTTATAAAAGGGGGACAATCGTATATTATCATGGAAAAATATTTTGCTTAAAATATTTTAAAGTAGAAAAGCTGACCTTATTAGTAAAGGACAGCTTTTCTACTTTATGTTAACAAGTTATCCAACTTTTTAAACACATTTGTCACTTGATTAATCTCTTCATCTTTCATATCTCGAAAAAGTTCAATAAATGCCTCTGCTCGTTGCTTTATCACTTCATTTACAACCTTTTTTCCTTCCTTTGTTAGTGAAAGTTGAATAACTCTTCGATCGCTTTCTAAGCGAACTCGGTCAATTAGATGATGTTTAAAGAGGGTGCTCGTTAACACTGTACCCCCTCCTGACGTGATTCCTAAATAAGACGTCACTTCAGAAGCTGTACATCTTCCTTTTTTAGAAAGATAGAGAAGAATTAAAATATGTCCATCTGCTAGGTTATATTTTGTTTTAGGGAAAAGGTCGTTTTGCTTTTTTAGCTTTCGAAATACGTTTTGAAATACGTCCTGAAATTCCGCAAGTTTTTGTTCTTTTTGCTCTTTTTTTTCCATACTTCGACTCCTCATAAGATAGCTGCTTTTATTATGACATTTTTTCTGATTGTTGGATAGAGATGAACTTCTTTCTATATAAGTTGTAACGATTTATTGTGTAAAGGGATGTTGCTTATCGTCTTATCTTTAAAATCTCTTTTCCACAATTATTTTACTTTTGAATAAATAGGAAAGTTTGATATATTAAAGGTGTGTTTAAATTTGCAACAGAAACAGAAGGTGATGAGATGAAGGTAATGGCCATTGCACCTTATACAGGGCTAAAAGAGTTAATGATAAGTTTAGGAGAGCAGGAAGATTTTGAACTTCAAGTAGAGATTGGAGATTTAGAGGAAGGGTTGTCACTTGCGAAAAAAGCCTGTGATCAAGGTGTAGATGTAATTATTAGTCGCGGTGGAACAGCGGAGCTTATTGAAAGAAAGGTTTCGATTCCCGTTGTTGAAATAGAAGTTTCAGGTTACGATATGCTTCGTGTTTTAACCCTTGTTAAAGGTTACCCTGGTAAAACAGCTATTGTAGGGTTTTCTCCTATTTCAGAGGGAGCTGCTACAATTTGCGAAATCCTAGATATTGATATTTCTTCTTTTAAGATAACAGAAGAAGACGAAATTCAGCCTATTTTAGTTAATTTACAGCAAAAAGGCTATGAAAATATTATTGGTGATGCTAGTACAACAAAGAAAGCAGAGGGATTGGGGTTAAATGGAATTTTATTAACGTCTGGAAAAGAGAGTGTATTAAAATCGTTTCAACAAGCGAAAAGAAGTTATCGTTTTCTCTCTTCTTTGCACAAAAAATATTTAATCTCGCATCAGCTTCTACAAGAAGAGCAAGAGGCAATTGTTGTATATGATATAAACGGAGCTGCTCTATTTTCTAATCCTTCTTTCTCAGAGAAGATTGGGAATGAATTTGAGAATCATTTCAATATAAAAGAAGCCATCCGTTATGCTTTAACACAAGGAACATTCAAAACGATGCTGCAGATGAACGGATCTTTATGGAACATCACAGAGAACAAGCTTCGAAATGAGAGTTCAGAGCTTTTTGTTTTTCGAATAACGAAGGGACTTCTAGATGAAAGGCAGGCAAATGGTATATCTGTTATTTCACCTTCAACTGAATATATAACCAAAAACAGTTTAGGTGGAATAGCAACAAAAAGTAATGTAATGAAAGAAGCTATCGCAAATGCTGAAATGTGTGCCAATACAGATGTATCCGTATGGATCAGTGGTGAAGAAGGAACAGGAAAAAGCAGACTTGCACGGTACATTCACTTTAATAGCGGTAGACGTCAGTATCCGCTTGTTGTGATTGATTGCAATGTTGTAGATGCTGATCAATGGGAAGAGTTACTAAGCACCGAAAGTCCCCAGCACTTTTTCTCTAATCATGTTCATGGCAGCATTTTCTTGAAAAATGTGGAACATTTTCCTTTATCACTTCAAAAAAAGCTCGCTTTTTATTTGAATAATGAGGCTCAAGCATGTCGTTTTCTTTCTTCATCTCAGCAAGACCCAAAACACTTGCTAGAAATTGAGGAGTTATACCCGCCATTGTACTATGCTTTAGCTGGAACGATCCTTTCCCTCCCTTCCTTACGTGATCGCGCGGAAGATATTGAAAGTTTGACTCTTTTGCTTATTGGAGAATTAAATATAAAGCTTGGAAAACAAATTGTTGGAATTCGTCCCCAGGCAGTAGAAGAACTGAAACGGTTGAAATGGAATGGTAATTTAAATGAACTAAAGCGCTTTATTCAGGAGAGTATGGTCCTTGCCAAAGGTCCGTTTTTAGAATGCGAAGATGTTAAGAGAGCTACTGTGATAAAAGAAAGAGCTGAAGTTTCAGCTAACATAGACTTGAACGGCACATTAGAAGAGATTGAGCGGAAAATCATCCAAAAAGTATGGAGAGAAGAAGGAATGAACCAAACGAAAACGGCTCAGAGACTTGGAATCAACCGCACAACCCTATGGCGAAAGTTGAAGTAAATAAAACAGTTGCCTTTATAAAAAAAGGCAACTGTTTTATTTTTAAACAATTTTTGTTATTTTTTAAAAATTTATGATTTTAATGTTGCTAAATTAAACGCAAGGTAATACAATGAATATTGTAAACGCTTTACATAGTTGAAAACACATTGTGTTTCAAAAATAAACAATGAAGCTCGCTTTTGATAGAGGAGGAAATCAAAATGAAAGTAAAAGGCATCATTCCAGCGTTATTAACACCCTTAACAGCTCAACAGAAAGTTAATGAACCTGTATTACGTCAGTTAGCAAACTCGCTTATTGATGCAGGAGTGCACGGGCTCTTTGCTCTAGGTACAAACGGTGAGTTTCATTTATTAACAGAAGAAGAAAAATTGAAAATTACTGAAGTGCTTGTAGAAGAAGTAAATGGAAGAGTTCCCGTTATTGTGGGGACAGGAGGGAATAGCACAGAAGAAGTGATTTCCTTGTCTAACAAGATGGAGACATTAGGAGTTGATGCTCTTTCTATTATTACTCCTTATTTTGTTACTCCAACGCAAGAGGAGGTAATTGTTCATTTTCAAAAAATAGCTTCCTCAACTTCTCTACCTGTTCTCTTATATAACATTCCTTCAAAAACAGGGATGAGCTTAGATCCGCAAACAGTAGCAACTTTAGCTAAGGTTGACAATATTATCGGAATTAAGGATAGCAGTGGAAACTTCGAAAATATTAAACAGTACATTTATGAAACAAAGGAAGAAGACTTTAGCGTATTAGCAGGTACAGATTCTCTTATTCTCAAAACGTTACAAGAAGGTGGCGTTGGCGCAATAGCAGCAACTGCCAATATGATTCCTGAAATAGTTGTTGATATTTACAACAATTGGTCCCAAGATAATCAGGACAAAGCAGAGGAAGCTCAACAAAAGTTACAGCCTTTACGTGATACCTTTCAATATGGAACATTACCAGCAGCTTTAAAAAAGGCTGTAGAACTTTCTGGCCTTCCGGTCGGACCACCGAAGTTCCCTGTTCAACCGATTTCAGGAATGGAACTTGCTCATATTCAGAAGATGGTTGAGGGCTATAAAAAACAAAGTGTAAGTGAATGATAGAAAAAGAAAGAGGGCGAGTAGATGACAAATTTATATCAATTTCAAACAGCTGATCATATTATTTCAGGTGCTGATAGTCTCAAAAATATAGGAGAGTATCTTCATCTTTTAGATAGAGAGCTTCAAAGAGCGTTAATTGTGACACAGCCAACGATGAAACGCTTGGGTTTCGTTGAGCAAGTGAAGAATGACTTAGCCAAACATGGGATTGAATCAGATATAAACATTGATGTCCTTCCAGAACCTACACTTCAAAATATTGAAGAAGTTTTCGAATCTATAAAACATCAACAATATGATTTGTTCATTGGGCTTGGGGGAGGAAGCGTTCTTGACGCAGTTAAAATTCTCTCTGTTCTAGCAACAAATAATCAATCCCTTAAAGATATGTTAGGAACGGATTTAGTGAGGAAACCAGGAATTCCAACACTTTTAATTCCGTCCACTTCAGGAACAGGTTCTGAAGTGACGCCAAATGCCATTGTAACTATTCCTGATGAAGAACTGAAGATAGGGGTAGTCAGTAAACATCTTCTTCCAAACCTTGTTTTTCTTGATCCTATTTTAACGCTTAGTTTGCCTCGGTCAATTACGGCTGCAACAGGGATGGATGCGTTCACGCATTCACTTGAGTCATTTATCTCAAATAAAGCAAATTTAATTAGTGACATGGTAGCACTTGAATCTATTCGTCTTATCTCAGCTAGCATTGTTGAAGCATATCAAAATGGTTCTTCTGTTGTAGCACGTGAGAAAATGCTTCTTGGTTCAATGTACGGAGGAATGGCTTTAACAAGCGCAGGAACAGCAGCGGTTCATGCCTTAGCTTATCCGTTAGGAGGCAAATTTAAAATTTCACACGGTGTTGCGAACTCTATGCTCCTTCCACACGTAATGAAATTTAATATGGACGCAATTGAAGAACGTCTCTCTCTAGTAGCTGAACCAATGGGAATTGACACAAGAGAGTTATCCGCAAGAGAAGCAGCAGAAAAAGTAGTCGAAAAAATCGTGGAATGGACTAACCTATTAGAAATTCCCCAAAATCTTAAAGAGTATGGAGTAACAGAAGGAGACGTTTCTTCATTAGCGGTTTCGGCTTCAAAAGTAACGCGTCTTTTAAATAACAATCCAAAAGAGCTAAGCTTAGAAGATATGGAAGCAATCTACCGCAAACTACTTGTTTAACGTAAAGGTGATGATGATTGATGAGAATATCCGTAATTTCTGATGATTTAACTGGAGCAAGTGATTGCGGAGGTCAGCTAGTCCAATATGGGCTTGATGTATCTGTTGTTTTGCAAAAATATCATGAAAAAGTGCAAGAAAATCAAGCTGTTATCTTTAATACAGATAGCCGTGCTTTAGCTGAAAATGAAGCCTATAAAAGAGTGAAAAAAGTAGCGAAGTGGGTTCAAAAGCAACCATTTGATATTGTATACAAAAAAATTGATTCCACAATGAGGGGGAACATCGGGCAAGAAATCAATGCTGTTGCGGATGTTTTTTGTCCTGATTTTGTGTTAATTTCACCCGCTTTTCCTAAAGAAGGACGTCAAGTTGTAGATGGTATTCACTTTCTTCATCAAAAGGAGCTTCACGAAACAGAAGTAGCAAATGATCCTAAAACTCCTGTAAGAGAGTCGGAAATTTCACATTTAATTGAACAACAAGCTAAACGAAAGGTTGGTCACCTTTTTTATAAAGACTTGCGAATCGGCAGCGAAAATGTGAGTAAGAAGCTTGCCCAATTTAAAGAACAAGGAATTTCATATATAACAGTTGATGCGATTGAAGAAAGAGATTTAAACTCTCTTGTCACAGCCATTGCCCAAACAGATCTTTCGGTTGTTTGGGTCGGATCGACAGGGCTTATTCACTACTTACCACCTCTTTACGGATTACAAAAAAAAAGAGACCAGCTTCAGCTTACTTATAATAATAATCCAGTTTTATTCGTTGTAGGAAGCGTAAGTAAAGTTGGTAGAAATCAGCTGCAGACACTCCAAGCTAGAACAAATACAGTTGGCTTAGAAATAAATCCTAAAAATATGCTAGAGACAAAGGAAGGGTTGAGAAAAGAAATTCATCGTATTCTAACTGAAGCTGGCGAAGCTTTTCAATACGGGAAAAATGTTGCATTGTTCTCGTCTGCAAAAGTGAAAGAAACACAAGAAATGGGAAGGAAATACGGTTATAGTGCTGTTAGGGTAAGCAACGAAATTTCAGCTATGCTTGGAGACGTTTCGCGTAAACTTATAGAAGTTTACGATCTTAAGAACCTTTTTCTTACAGGAGGAGATACCGCTCAGCAAGTATTAGAAAGGTTAAACGCAAACTCCTTTCAACTTATGGATGAGGTGGAAGCTGGGATTCCACTCGGAAAGCTTGATAATCAAGAGATTTTTGCCGTTACAAAAGCAGGCAGCTTTGGAACTGAACTAGCAATGGTGAAATCGCTTTATAAACTGCAAGGGAGAAAAAGCGATCGTTTAGATGTTTTAAATCATAAAACGGTTTAAAATTTGAAGCTTGAGGAGGCTATTATGAAACCTATTATTGGAATTACGATGGGAGATGGAGCAGGGGTAGGACCTGAAGTCATCATCAAAGCACTTGCTCATTCTTCTGTTTATGAAATGTGTGATCCGGTTGTTATTGGCGATGCAAAAATATTGAAAAGAGCCGCAGAATTGCTGGAGTCTTCTACAGATATACATGAGATTCATGATGTTAAGGAAGGGAAATTCATTCATGGTGTGATAAATTGCCTTAGTCTTGATCTTCTTCCAGAGAATTTACCATTTGGGGAAGTTTCACCTGAGGCAGGAAGCGCTGCATTCAAATTTATTGAAAAAGCCATTCATCTAGCCAAAGAGAAAGCGATTCACGCTATCTGCACAGCACCGTTAAATAAAGAAGCGCTCCATAAAGGTGGTTATTCGTATCCTGGTCACACTGAAATTTTAGCAGAACTGACAGATACAAAAAGCTACTCCATGATGTTATCATCGCCAAAACTAAAAGTGATTCACCTTACAACTCACGTTGGATTAAGAAAAGCGATTGATTTAATTAATCCGGAAAGAACGTATACAGTGGTGAAATTAGCGCATGAAACATTATGCAGAGCTGGGCACAGTGCTCCGAAGATCGCTGTTTGCGGGATTAATCCTCATGCTGGCGAAAATGGCCTCTTTGGTGAAGGAGAAGAGGAAGAAAAGCTTGTTCCTGCTATTGAAAAAGCAGCGAACGAAGGAATGAATGTTACAGGCCCATATCCGGCTGATACCCTCTTTTTCCGAGCGGTTCGAGGAGATTTTGATATTGTGATTGCTTGCTATCATGATCAAGGGCATGTGCCGATCAAAGTATTAGGACTTGAAGAAGGAGTTAATATTACAGTTGGGCTAAACGGGGGAATTATCCGAACATCAGTTGATCATGGTACAGCTTTTGACATTGCAGGAACTGGGGTTGTTGATGAACGTAGTATGCTGGCAGCTATTGCTTCAGCGGCGGAATTAGCTCCAAAAGAAGCGGTGAAATAGCATAAGGAAGTGAAGGCTTTTAAGGCCTTCTCCTTTAGGAGCATACATGTAAGCGTTATCTTTTTGTAGGGTAGATAGAATTGCAAAGTGATTTATAAAACAAGGATCTAAAAGCTGGGAAAGATCCTTATAGGGGGATGCGGAGGATGGAAACGTTAAATCCGGGTAGTTTAACTTTTGTACTAGGTGTTATTGTCGTATATATATTATTTACAACATGGCTAACAATGAGGTTGCGAAGTAAATCGAGTGCTGAATTCAACAATGCAGCAAAATCACTGCCAGCGATTGTTGTTGGAATTCTATTAATGTCAGAGTTCATTGGAACAAAGTCTACAGTAGGGACAGCAGAATCATCATTTACAAACGGAATTGCTTCTTCTTGGTCACTGATTACTGTAACAATTGCCTTTTTCCTTTTTTCTTTCTTTCTTGTCAATAAATTTTATGGTACTGGAAAGTATACAATTTCAGGCATTATTGAACAAAAGTTTGGAAAGTCAACAAAGATGGTAGTATCCGTTATTATGATTGTAGCACTTCTTCTTGTGAATCTAGGAAACTATTTAAGTGGTTCAGCAGCTATTGCTTCTATATTAGGATTACCGCTTATGACTTGTGCTATTATTACAGCAGTTGTAAGTACATTTTACTTCACTTTTGGAGGAATGAAAGGCGTAGCATGGGTTACCATTCTTCACTCACTCGTAAAATATGCGGGAATTATGATCACGGTAGTGGTAGCCGTTTACTTATGCGGTGGATTTAAGCCTGTAGCAGCAGAGCTTCCAACACACTATTTTACATGGGATGGAACAATTGGTGGTGCAACGATTTTTGCTTGGCTTATTGGAAATATGGGTGCTATTTTTTCCACGCAGTTTATCATCCAAGCGATCACTTCATCCAAAAGTGCAAAAGAAGCGAAAAGATCAAGTTTGTATGCTGCATTGTTATGCTTACCATTAGCGATTGCGATTGGAATTATCGGAGTTTGTGCCCGCTATTTGTATCCGGATATTGACCCTATCTATGCTTTTCCAGTATTTTTAGAACATATGAATCCTGTCTTAACAGCTATTGTCGCAACATCTCTAGTCGCTTCTATTTTTGTAGGAGTATCAACTGTTGCTCTTGCAACAACAACACTAATTATCGATGACTTTTATGCTCCAAAAGCAAAACCATCTCCTGAAAAACTTATGAAAGTAACGCGTATTGCTTCTATTGTGGTTGGTTTTGTGCCTTTAATTGGGGTTGTATTAGCTCCAGAATTGCTAAGTTTGTCATTTTTCACTCGTGCATTAAGAACATCTATTGCTGTTGTAGCTGCTATGGGATTTTACCTTCCGTTTTTCAGCACGAATCGAGGGGCAACGATTGGTCTTGGTTTGTCAGGTATATTAACTTCCGTATGGTACTTACTTGGAGATCCATACGGTATTGATAATATGTATATTGCTGTTATCACACCATTTATCGTGATGGTGATTGATCGCTACATCGGAGGAAATAAAAAACGAAAAATATCTGAAAGTTCAGAATTAAAGAGTGCGAAAGTTTAAATAAATCAAAGGGAGTGTTAAGACATGAGTAATCAAACAACCATTACTTCAGATGGAAAATTAAAAGAGGTAACAGAAGGGTTAAAAAGAACAGAATCCTATTTACCTTCTGATTGCATTCAAAATCATGCAGCAAACTTGCTTGTTTTAGACAATGGAGATCTACTATGCACATGGTTTGCAGGAACACAAGAAGGAATTCCGGACATTCATATTTATATGTCTCGGTTAAAAAAAGGAGAAAGTTCATGGAGCAAAGCAGTTAAAGTATCAGATGATCCAACTCGTTCAGAACAAAATCCTGTGTTGTTTAAAGCTCCAGACGAGAAGATATGGTTATTGTATACAGCACAAAAGTCGGGAAATCAAGATACAGCTATTGTACGCTACCGCATCTCAGAAGATAATGGGTATTCATTTGGCCCTATTAAAACGCTATTTAATCAAGCAGGGACATTTATTCGTCAGCCAATTGTTGTGTTAGATAATGGTGAATGGCTTCTTCCTGTGTTTTATTGTCATACAACGAAAGGGAGGAAGTGGACAGGGCATAGAGATACAAGTGCTGTAAAAATTTCAAAAGATGAAGGGAACACATGGGAAGAATACGAAGTACCAAACAGCACTGGATGTGTTCATATGAATATTGAGAAGCTTGATGATGGAACGCTTTTAGCCCTATTTCGAAGCAGGTGGGCAGATTATATTTACAGCAGCTATTCAACTGATAATGGAAGAACATGGAGTGAGCCTAAAGCAACAGAACTGCCAAACAACAATTCTTCAATTCAGTTTACAAAGTTAACAAATGGTCATTTAGCTCTTGTTTTCAACAATATGAATGCTGAAAATTGCACTGAACGAAGAGCGTCTCTTTACGATGATATTGAGGATGAAGAAAGTGAAGAAAATGTAGTGACAGAAGCGGTAGAGGATAGTGGAGAGAGAGAAGCGTTCTGGGGAGCTCCTCGTGCTCCGATGACAGTTGCTATTTCAGAAGACAACGGTGTGACGTGGCCATTTGTGAAAGATATTGAAATTGGAGACGGCTATGCAATGACGAATAATTCAAAGGATAAGCTTAACCGAGAATATTCTTATCCATCGATTAAGCAAGGTAGTGATGGAGATCTTCATATTGCGTTTACGTATTTTAGGCAAACGATCAAGTATGTTCAACTTACTGAAGAAGAAATTAAACGATAAGTGGAGGAACTTGCGATGCTGCTAGAAAATAAGATAGCGATTGTAACAGGAGCGAGTCGTGGAATTGGGAAGTCCATTGCCTTAACGCTTGCTAAACAAGGAGCTTCTCTTATTATTCATGGAACAAATGTTGAACTTCTTGAAAATTTGGCAAATGAAATCCGATCATTAGGAAGAGAATGTATTGTAAAAGCGGGAGACGTAGCAGATCCACATGTAGCTCAAGAAGTTGTCAAAGTAGCTATTCATAGGTTTAGTCGAATAGATATTTTAGTCAATAATGCAGGGATGAATATGAGAACATCTACGCTCGAAATAGAACTTGAAGATTGGCAGCGAGTGCTTGACGTAAACTTAAATGGTACGCTCTATTTTTGCAAAGAGGTTTTACCTCATATGATGGAACAAAACGGAGGGAAAATTGTAAACGTTAGCTCAACAACGGCAAAAACAGCGCATAAAAATGCGGCACCGTCTTATGGAGCGTCCAAAGCAGCAGTAAACTATTTAACGATGCACCTTGCGTTAGAAATGTCCCCTTACAATATTTATGTTAATGCCGTATGTCCAGGTCCTGTTGAGACAGATATGAGCAGTCAATGGACAGAGGAATATCGTCAATCTGTAACAGGACGCATTCCACTTCAAAAATTAGGGAAACCGCAAAACGTTGCAGATAGCGTATTGTTTCTAGCTTCAGATATGGCTGACTTTATTACAGGAGAGACTATTAATATTAATGGTGGAACATATATGAATTAAAGGGGAAAAGGAGACTAGAATGCTAGTCTCCTTTTTTTAGATGTTTATTCTTTAATGTGCTTTAAAATTATAAAGCGGTTTAATTACTTCTTCAATGGTAAGCGCGTCTTTTGTATGCTCGATAATTTCTTCCATGGACTTATATGCCATTGGACTTTCATCTAGCGTAGATTCCACAACAGATGTTGACCAGACATTCTTCATTGTTGATTTATAGTCTTCAAAAGGCACGACTTGTTTTGCTTTTGTACGCGACATCAGTCTTCCAGCGCCGTGAGGACCAGAGTAGTTCCAGTCTGGATTTCCTTTTCCATACGCAAGTATACTTCCATCGCGCATATTCATTGGCACAATGACTTTCTCATCTTTTCGAGCGGAAATGGCTCCTTTTCTGAGAATCATATTGTCCATATCAATATAGTTATGAATCGTATCAAATCGCTCGGTGATGTTCCACTTCATATGATGAACGATTTCCTCAATCATAGCGCGACGGTTGTAAAGGGCGTAGTTCTGGGCAATCTTCATGTCATGCATATAATCTTCAAATCCTTGACCTTCTAGATAAGCGAGTGCTTTTCTGATGTTTGGGGTCGCGACTGCTTTTAAAGCATCTTGAATTTCAGCATGCCTGCCTTCTTTCTTTAGTTTCTCAACAAGCTCTCTTTTCTGTTCGCTTAAATCTGTTAATCTTTCATATGCTAGATTTTGGTAGTGATCGGCGATTTGTCTTCCGAGATTGCGGGAGCCAGAGTGAATGACAAGGTAAACATCACCATGTTTACTTTGATTAAGTTCAACAAAATGATTACCTCCGCCTAACGTCCCAATACTGTATTTTGCCCGATGAACATTAATTGGAGCTCGTACTTCATCGTATGGAATGGTATTTGATAAAACGTGTGGATTGTGACGCATCGCAAAGCCGCTTGGAACGTGTTTGCGGACCACTTCATCTAATTGATCATAAGATATTTGCTCCACTGTTACATTCAACTTGGCAACGGCCATCCCACAACCAATGTCAACTCCAACTAAATTAGGAACAATTTTATCTCCAATTGTCATTGTTGTTCCAATTGTGCATCCAGCACCTGCGTGAGTATCAGGCATAATGCGGATTTTATTATCTTTCACAAACTCTTGATCACAAAGTTCCACAATTTGTTCTCTTGCTTTGTTGTCTAAGTTAGTCGTGAATACTTTTGCTTTGTTGTACTTTCCGCTTAGTTCAATCATATTTTTCTCCTTTAAATGTCTTATTAAGAGGTTACTATATATTGGTATATTTTTCATCTTTTATTTTTATGAGAAGTTGATTGTTTCATGATGAATGAACGTTACCTTTGAGGGGGAAGGGCAGAGATGTCACGAATATGACAAAGATAAAAGGATGCCTGTATGATAAGATAAAAGATGTAAATATTACATGTAGTTGAAGTATAATGGAGATGATTAATGTGACCTGGTTTTTTATAATTTCATTAGTTGTAATTAGTTTAGTTAAAATAATAATTGCATGTCCGCCAAACTTTCTGGCAGAACGGCTTGTAGGAAAGTTCGAGCTTCATCCAAAGCTCGAAGAAAAAGATGTAATAATTCGTATAGGGGAAAGTCAAATAGAAGGGCAAGACAAAAACGAGGTTCTTCGCTCGTTTAACGAAGCCGTTTTTTTAAATCGCTATGATCTCTTTCCTAAAACAAATGGCACCCCTCTTGTGATTGAGACGAAAAAAGGAAGCAAGGATGTTACATTTCTAGTTTATCGCTATAACAATCATGTGGACGTTTTTAAGCAATATAAGAAAAGCACTGTTGCATATCGTCTTCTTTCAGATTGCTTACAAGAACCAAGCAGAGTAGAAGCTGCTTATTAAATAAAAAAAGACGTTCAACATTATCTTGAACGTCTTTTTTGTATTAAAGCTAAGTTTGATGTTCATCTTTTTTCATTCTTCGTTAGGTTTATGAGAGAAAGAAGGTCTTAAAACGATCTCCCTCTAGTCTTCCTTTTTTTATTTGCCCTTTATATGTTAAAATGTAATTATAAGGAAAAAGGGGTGTTGATCACAGTAGGCATGGACGTCGAAAAGAGAGAAAAAGAATTCGTTATTCAATGAGGATTAGCCATAATTCATATTCCTTTAAAAAAAATTACAGAAGTAACGGAAGATGAGACATATGGTGGGAAAGAAAAACAAGCAGTACGTATTGGGATGTCATATGGAACAACAGATCGAATTGTCATTAAAACCGTGAAACAGAATTAAATTCTGTTTACAACAAACAAATATAGACATTATCAATAAAGAAGAAAGCCAGTAAAAGTGGATTTTTTCACTTTATTACCTTATAAATATCCGGAATACTCTGTTAAATTAATAAAAACAAACTAAATCTTGGAGGCATAGCAATGGCAACAATCGAAGATTTCTTAAACTTAGATATTCGCGTTGGTACGGTTGTTAAAGCGGAACCGTTTCTGGAAGCTCGAAAGCCGGCAATTAAATTAGAAATTGATTTTGGTGAAATAGGAATTAAACGCTCTTCAGCACAAATTACAAAAAGATACGAACCAGAGCTGCTAATAAATCAGCAAGTAATTGCTGTTGTTAATTTTCCTCCTATGCGAATTGCTGGTTTTAAGTCAGAGGTACTTGTTATAGGTGGCGTACCTGAAGAAGGTGATGTGGTTTTATTAAAGCCAGATCAGCCTGTAAAAAACGGTACGCCTATTGCTTGAGCATTAAAAAATGAATTTCTACGAGAACAGGAACAAAATAACTTTCAAAAAAACCTGCAGCTTTGCTCACAAGCAGGTTTTTTCACTTATCTTTTAAACTGTAGTGCTTGTATGTCACACTAATGTACACCTTATTTCCTAAACTTTTAAATAATCCATACTATGGCATAATTTCAACTCACTATGTATTTTTAAATACATAGTGAGAAGAGAAAAATTTCAAGAACTAAAAAACTTAACGTTCCCCCTATTATGAAAGTCATTTTCCTTTGAATGATATTCTCCTGTTTTCCAACTTTGCACACAGAAGTGCTTAATGTAACTCTAGGTGGGTTCATCATAGTAATCATTGAAGAACTTACATTTTGAGTACAGGCTGCTAAAAGGGGCATGGAGCCAATTTCAGCAGCTGTTTGGGTTTGTAACTTAATAAACATTGTATTTGAAGCTGTATTACTTCCTGTTAAAAATCCACCGACAGCTCCAATAAAAGGAGAAAGATAAATAAAATATGCTCCAAATGAGTAAGCAGCAAAGTTTGAAAGAATATGGATCATTCCGGATTCAGTCATAATTTCTGAAATGAAGATAAATAGAAATGTCGCAAGAACAACTGGAAAACATTTTCCAACACTTAATTTTAAACTTTCTAAGATGTTTAGTATTGAGAGTTTAAAAAGAATGGTTGCGAAAATACAGCTCAAAATAAGAAAGAAACCTGGAGAATATAACAATGGAAGCTCAAAATCATAGTTTGCCATTTTAATATTAAAGGTACTATTTAAGTTTTCTTGAAAACTAGGAATCATTCTAGAAGTGAGAAGAACAAAAGTTAATAAAAGATAAGGGCTTATATTTTTAATAAACGTTAACTTTTCTGTAGAAGAAATATCAGGTGTTTTATTTCGTAGTTTAATGAGTGAAAACACAATAATTATTGTAATAAGTGAGCCGAATAAGCCTGCAAGTTCAACGCTTATATACTTATTGCATACGAAAATACTACTACTGAGAACTAAGCTAACAAAAATAATTTCGGGTAGTCTTTTTAGAACTTCCCTTTTTCCAGCGGCAATTGTACATACTAAAATAGCAAAATAGATATAAAGGGGGAAAGACATCAAGGCACTTCCTACACCAAGCATATCTAAATCTACATCGCTTAGCTCAGCGCCGATAATCGTTCCTAAAGCTAGTGTTCCCCAAGGTATTGCGCATAAGCTAATTAAAGATAGAAGAGAAGCTTGAATACCATTAAAACCTAAGGCAAGAAGAATAGGAGCTATTACAATAATAGCTAGACCAAACCCGCTAACAGATTCTATTAAAGGAGATAGTCCTAATGATAAGATTAATACTTGGTAAATTCGGTCGTTTGTTGATAGAGAGATAAAGAATGCGATTTTTTTTACAGCCCCTGCTTTTTCCATAAGATGAAAAAGTAAAATACCAAAGAATAAAATGTAGAGAATCATAAAGGTTGTTAAAGAAGTTTTAACCATAGGATGTAGCAACGCTGTTGGACTCTTATGAAAGAATGGAGATAGGGCAAGCAGAGCTGTTAAAATAAGAGTGAACACGCCTGTGAAAATAGAAGACTTTTTGAATAAGAAAAGAAGCGACAAGATACTAAAAAGGGGAAGAAAAGATAAAATAATCTTGAGCATAATAACACTTCCTATCTGTTTTTATACTATAGAATAAAATATTACACTATAGTATAATTGATTTCTACCCTTATTTTTGAAAAAATTGTGTAGAAGGTGTGATAAAAATGGGTTTTGGAACAAATATAAAAAATATGAGAAAAAAACAAAAGATGACCCTTCAAGAGCTTTCTGCGCAAAGTAATGTGAGCGTTTCGATGCTTTCACAAATTGAGCGAGAAGAAAAAAACCCAACGCTTCAAGTAGCTTGCCAAATTGCGGAGTCATTACATACAACATTATCGTTCCTTATTGAAGAGCAACAACAAAAGGAAACGATCACAATAAGGAAAAAAGAACGTCTTATATACCGTGATGAACAGTCAGGATTTGAGCGACATTTATTATCGCCATCACTCCCTTCAAAAGGAGTGGAATTTATTTTAAATGTTGTTCCCCCGTTTACGGAATCGGGAACTTTTCCATCACATAAAAAAGGGGTAAAAGAATATATATTTGTAGCTAAAGGAACATTAAAGGTTGAGTTAGGGAACGGTGTGTTCTTAGAAGAGTTAAAAGAAGGAGATTCTTTTTATTTTGAAGGAGACATAGAGCATCGATTTATTAATGAGAGGGAAGAAGAATGTCATTATTATTTAGTAATTGATTCATCCAAAGGCACCTTTTAAAAGGTGCCTTTGGGTGATGAAGCATTACGTTAGCTAATTTTTGAGCTAACTTTTGTTTGAGATTTTTTTAATTTAGAATGAGTTTTGCTTCCAAAAGCTAAAATAAACACAACTCCTATGATGCAACATGCACCAAGCCATTGAAACGTTCCAAACGGTTCTTTTAGCCAAAAGACGGTTGTGATGACAGCTGCTAAAGGTTCTAAGCTGCCTAAAAGGCTCGTTTCTTTTGGAGAGAGAGATTGTAAGCTTTTAATATAAAACCAAAAAGCAATCATTGTTCCGAACACAATAATAAAAGCTAGATATAAATAAGTTTTTAATGTGAAGGATGTCCACGCTGCTGCCCATAAAGGATGAATAAAGTTTAAAGCAACTCCACCTATCCCCATTGCCCATCCTACCACAACAAGAGAATCATACTTCTTTAAAAGCGGCGCTGCATATAAAGTATAAAAAGCAGCGGCAACTCCAGATAACACACCCCATACGATAGCTGGAACAGGGACATACATTTGAGAAAGAGACCCGTTTGTTAATAAAAGAAAAGAGCCTAAAAGAGCTAGCAAAACGGTTATCATATCATTCATGGTGAAAACGGTACGCTTTCGTAAAAGAAGATATACAATAATCATCACAGGTGATAAATATTGAAGCAGCGTTGCAGTAGCCGCGTTTCCATAATTAATGGCTGCCATATACGTATATTGAACACCAAGCATCCCCAAGAGTCCAAAGATAATAAGATGAAGAGCTGCTTTTTTATCTTTCCACACTTTAAAAACTTCGCGCGAGTTTTGCGTCACAAATTTAAGACTTAAAAGAAGAAGTCCTGCGATAAGTAAGCGAATGACTACAAGCCAATTCACATCAATATTATATTCTTGAAAAATTTTCTTAGAGACCGTTCCGCCAATCCCCCAAAAAATAGCTCCTGTTATAACTAGAAATAACCCTATTTTTCGATTTTGTTCGTTCATTATATCTCTCCTATCTTTATATCACGATATTGTTATAATAAAAGAACAAAAAGGTTAGGAATACCGATATAGGATTGAAAAGTATAACAATATTGAGGTGACCTTATTGAAAGAGAGAAGTTTTCAGATTGATGTAAATTTAAAGGAAATTACAAAACACCGTACAGAGACATTGCCTATTGCATGCTATGAAACAACCATTAGAGAAAATATAAACGGTTATATTCCGCTTCATTGGCATGAAGAAATTCAGCTTGTTGTTGTGCTAAGGGGAGAAGCCGTTTTTCAAATTAATGAAAATCAAACATCTGTCAAAGAGGGAAATGCTCTTTTTATAAACAGCGGCTGTTTGCACATGGCAGAAGAAAAGAAAGGGTCAAACTGCGTCTATATTTGTTTAAATGTACTTCCGCATTTATTTTTATCCCAAGAGCTTTATACAACGTACGGTTATCCATATGTCAAAGCCCCTCATTTATCGTATATTTTTATAGATAGAACAAAGGCATGGGGGAAAAGTATAATAGAATCGATTTTAAAAGTTAAAGAGCTTCTGAATGAAAAAGCTCCTTTCTTTGAGATCGATATTGCGACTCAGTTAACAACAATATGGAAAAACTTAGTTTCTCATGCTTTTCAACAAAATCACCCTAAGACAAATACGCTGAAGAATGAGCGTATGAAAAGGATGTTGAACTGGATTCACGAGCACTACAAAGAGAAAATTACATTAGATGATATTGCTAGATCAGGGCAACTCAGCCGCTCTGAGTGCTGTCGATATTTCAAACGAATTTTACACACAACTCCAATCAGCTATATAACGGAATATCGGGTACAAAAGAGCCTGCTCTTATTGCTAGAGGAAGAAGCGAGTGTGACGAATGTGGCGTATGCGGTAGGTTTTAATAGTACGAGTTATTTTATTGATCAGTTTAAGAAAATGATGAAGATCACGCCTTTTGTTTATCAACAAGAGAGAAGGGGAAAACAGTGATATAGTGTAGTATTAAAAAAGCCATCATCTTAAGCCGATGATGGCTTTTCTTCTTCCTTACCAGAACTAGAAGAGTTTAATAAAACTACGCCTATGATGATCACGGCCAAACTTATAAATGTGCTACTGTTAACTGCGTCTTTGAAAAAGATGATGCCAACAAGTGTAGTTAATGCAGTACCAGCACCAGCCCAGATGCCATATCCAAGGCTTAGTGAAATGTATTTGAGAGAAAGAGATAAAAAATAAAAAGCGAGCGCAAACCCTACTATAACCCCAAAGGAGGGAAGTAAAAAAGTAAACCCATTAGATAACTTTAGCATGCTTGTTCCAAAGACCTCGCATACAATGGATAGAGCTAGAAAAATATATCCTTTCATTCTAATTCCTCCTCCGCTATGAATCAATGAGCTTGACCTGTAGAGATTTTTAAAGCGATAACACCACAGATAATAAAAGCTAATCCGATTCCTTTTTTTAGATTAAAATGATCTTTAAAAACAACTACGCCGACAAGTGTAGTTAAAGCAGTACCAGCGCCAGCCCATATCGCATAAACCGTTCCTATAGGAAGAGTGCGAATGGCTAAAGAGAGAAAGTAAAAGGCTGATCCCATTCCTGCTACAACTCCTATCGAAGGCAAAACCTTCTTAAATCCTTCTGACTTTTTGAGCATTGTACTGCCAAAAACTTCACAGATAATCGCAAAAGCTAAAAGAATGATAGCGTTCATGTGAATCCTCCTTACTTTGTCATTTTATATAATTTTTCAAACGTTTCATTTTTTAACTCTTTTTCAATTGGAGCAATATCGAGCAACTGTGAATAATAAAGACCGTCTATCGTTAGGCGAATAATAGCTCCTATAACAGGGTCTATTCCATCGTTTAACAGTCGATCTTGAGCATATTCATAGCTTTTAACCATTGTTTTAGAAGCTTCTGGATTTAAAAGGGACTGAGCGACCACTGCCACATTAAGCTTTGAGTTATTTTCAAGATCCCATCTTGATAGCTCAATGTAAGATCTAGACCATTTTCCTTTTTCAATGGGATCTTTCTCTGCTTTTTCATCCAGCAACAGTGTAAATTCCTCAAAAATAGATTGGGTCAAGCCAACTAATAAATCTTCTTTACTTGGAAAATGATAAAGAAGCCCACCTTTACTAATGCCTGCTTTTTTAGCAACTGCTTCAAGCGTTAAATTGTGAAAATCATGTTCAAGAATCCACTCTGTAGCCGCGTTTAAAATAAGCATTCGTTTTGCTTCAGATTTTGTAGTCATAAAATCACCTCTATAAAACCGTCCAGACGGTCTTTTTTGTTCTTTGACAATTATACCGTCCAGATGGTCTTTTTTTCAAGCTTAAAGTTTATGAAAAGAATAAACCGTCCTTAACCATCTTATAAAAACGCTACTCAAAGAAAGAAGGAACAGAACGAAAGGAAAGCGTATGTTTTGGAAAAGTTAATGAGAGAAAAGAAACAATATCTTTTACTTGAACCCTTGGTAAAGATTCATAAAAATTTGTAGAAAGAAGCCAGTTATTAATATAAATTACCTTATTCAGCTTTCCCCATTTTTTAAAAAATCCTAAACAAGATAACAAACCCTTTAGTCCTTGCTTCATTACTTTGTTATTTAATAAATAAGGCTCTTCTTCAAGGAATAGTGAGAATCTCTTTTCATAAGAGGAAGAAGATATGCTTTAGCATGCTCTCCATTGGTGTATTTTTTCCACTTCAATAAATGAATATTTTCTTTTGCGTATAATGTAGGATTAGTCAAACTAAAGGCTCCTTTAAAATGCTACACTTAACATGTAGCAAAGTTCTAAGCATTATAGTGTATTTTATATATGGTAATAATATAGAATATTTGCGTAACTACGTTCATTATAAAAACGGCTAATGACTCAAAAGTAAATACACGGTTTTATCTCTTATAAATGTATGCTATACTTACAGTAATAATATGACAAGGAGTGATGGGTGGACGATGATTAACTAATCTTATTTTTTAAAATTTGAAATTAGATATTTCAAATGACACAAAATAGGATTAGTCTGCCCACTTTTATAACTCTTTAGCTATTTTACAGTAGCTTATTTGTCTATGTATCGGTACGGCTAATCCTTCCAATTAATTTGGGAGGATTTTTTTGTCCTCTCATTATAGAAAGGGACGGATTTTATGAAAGAAATGTTGAAATTGCAGAATGTAAGCTATGAAGTGACGGAAAATAACCTGTTTGACAAAATCAATGGAACGGTTCATGAAGGGGAAGTAATCGGGATTATTGGTAAAAATGGAGCGGGAAAGTCTACATTACTAAACCTGATTCATCAGCAGATACAGCCAACAAAGGGGCATATTCAGTGGCTCGAAAAAAATATAAATGTTGTGTTTGTTGAACAGGAAAAGGAAGCATACACTTCGACCTATGAACTCCCATTACAACGAAAACTTTTAAACGAATGGAGAGTGCCGCTCCATGATTTCTCAAAATTAAGCGGTGGAGAAAAGTTAAAAGCGAGCCTTGCACATGGGTTCGCAGAAGAGAGCGACCTTTTATTGCTCGATGAACCCACAAACCATCTTGATAAAGAAAGTTTAAATGTTTTACAAAGTAAAATTGCTGCTTATAAAGGGACAATTCTTCTTGTTTCCCATGATCGTGCTTTTTTAGATGATGTGGTAACTAAAATATGGGCTATTGAAAACGAACAACTTATTGAGCACCACGGAAATTACTCCAGCTATATGAAAATGCGAAAAGAAAGAAGACGCGCTGAGCAGCGTGAATATGAAAAACAGCAGAAAATGATTGAACGGATTGAATCTCAAATGGATGAACTTTCTTCATGGTCAAAGAAAGCACATGCTGAGTCCACTAAAAAAGAAGGCTTTAAAGAATATCATCGTGTGAAAGCGAAAAGAACGGATTCTCAAGTGAAGTCGAAAAGAAAACGACTTGAAAAAGAGTTAGATAAAAAGAAAGTGGAGCGTGTCGAAGATGAATATACGGTTCAGTTTTCTATTTCTTCTCACCATAAAGTTGGAAAACGCTTTTTAGAAGTTAAAAAGCTAACAAAAGCATTTAACGAAAAGATATTGTTCCAAAATGCGAATTTTACGATTCAGCATGGAGAGAAAGTAGCGATTATAGGAGAAAATGGAAGTGGGAAAACAACATTGCTGAAAATCATAATGGGAGAAGAATCAGCAGAAGGAGACATATGGATATCGCCATCTGCTCATATCGGCTATTTAACACAAGAAGTATTTGACCTGCCTCTTGCACAAACACCAGAGCAACTTTTTTACCGGGAAACGTTTGCCGAAAGAGGTGAAGTTCAAAACTTAATGAAACACTTAGGTTTTATGTCTTCACAGTGGAAAGAACCCATTGAAAAGATGAGCATGGGGGAGCGCGTGAAATGTAAGTTAATGATGTATATATTAGAAGAAAAAGACGTGCTTATTCTCGATGAGCCCACAAACCATCTTGATTTACCATCGCGTGAACAGCTTGAAGAGACGCTATCTCATTACAACGGTACGCTTCTTATTGTTTCCCACGATCGCTATTTTCTTGGGAAAACAACAGAGACGAACCTCTTATTAACAAAAGGAAACATTCAAAAACAATTCCATAAAGTGCCCGAAAAAAGAGACAATAGAGAAGAATTGAAGTTAAAACTTGAAACGGAAAGGCAAGAAGTATTAGGGAGACTTAGTTTTATAGCTCCAGGACATAAAGAATATGAGGAACTTGACCAAAAATTTAAAGAGTTAACAAAAAGAATTTTAGAGCTTTAAATCAAAATAGACTATAGCAAAAAAGTAGAAGAATATTTAGTTCTTCTGCTTTTTTGTTATAATAGAGAGAATATTCTATACATACATCTTATAATCAACTAAAAACCGATAAAAAAGGAGGAGACATCACTATGCATTATGACATCATTATTATTGGAGCTGGATCCATGGGAATGGCAGCGGGCTATTACTTAGCAAAAAGCGGAAAAAACACATTATTGCTTGATGCATTCGATCCTCCACACACAGAAGGAAGTCATCATGGAGAAACGAGGATTATTCGCTATGCATATGGTGAAGGAGAAAAATACGTACCCCTATTATTGCAGTCTAAAAAGCTGTGGGCTGAACTTGAAAAAGAATGGGGACAAACTTTATTTACGAAAACAGGTGTTTTAACCCTTGGTCCGAAAGATTCGACATTTGTCCAAAACGTCATTTCAAGTGCCAAAACCTACGATTTACCACTAACCGTTATGACAGCTAAAGAAGTGAATGCAAAGTGGAAAGGCATTTCAGTTAATGAACATTTAACAGGATGCTTCGAGCCAACGTCAGGCGTTCTTCATAGTGAAAGATGTATTGAAGCATATCGTAAGCTTGCAGAGGAGGAAGGAGCGACTCTTTTATCATATCGCAAAGTGATAAATCTTACAGTAAGTGAGGAACGGGTGACAGTAGAAACGGATAATGAAACGTTTACTTCTGAATCTCTTATTGTTTCAGCAGGAGCTTATTCAAATGAGCTGCTTTCTATGCTTCATTTAGACTTACCGCTACAGCCGATTCGCAAAACATTTGCTTGGTTTAATAGTGATGAAGAAATATATAACGAAAGAGCGTTCCCAGCCTTTGGTTTTGAGACGGAAGAAGGCATGTATTACGGTTTTCCGAGTATTAACGGGGCGGGGTTAAAAGTAGGCCGTCATGATACAGGACATCCTGTAGACCCTAATGATCCGTTAAAAGAATTTTCTACATATAAGGAAGATGAGCAAGATTTAACAAACTTTTTAAAACAGTTTATTGTGCAGGAACCAAGCTTAAAGTATGGCAAAACGTGCATGTATACGATGACCCCTGATGAAGATTTTATTGTAGACTCTCATCCGAACTATCCAAATGTTGCAATTGCTGCTGGATTTTCTGGACACGGATTTAAATTTAGCAGTGCCATTGGGAAAGCGCTAAGCGAGCTCGTAACAAAAGGAGAGACTGAGCAAGATCTTTCGCTATTTTCACTAGAGCGGTTTGAAAAGAAAAAACTCGTGTGAAGCACTGTTTCATACAGGAATTCTTTCCTTTTATGAAGAAGCATGTAAGAAGCTATACATAAAAAGGAGGGTTCCTTATGAAGATGAGATATAACGAGTACAACCTTTCACTCGAAAACTCAGGTCCTTATGGAATTACGGTAGGGACGGATGGAGAGTTGTGGTTTACGCAGCATAAAGCAAACAGTATTGGACGGATTACGCTAGATGGACAGCTTACGTATACAAAAGTTCCGACCGCTGATGCAGGTGTATTGCTTATTACGTCATCATATAATGATGAACTATGGTTTACAGAAAATAAGGGAAATAAAATTGGGCGCTTAACATCTGAAGGAGAGATAAAGGAATATCCTCTTCCACACGAAGACTCAGCTCCATTTGGTATTACAAAAGGACCTGATGGTGATGTATGGTTTACAGAAACAAAAGGGAACCGGATTGGGAAAATTGCCTCGTCAGGAGAGATTACTGAATATAGCTTACCTGCTGGGGCTACTTTTCCGTCGTATATTGTATATGGTGCTGATGGGGCACTGTGGTTTACATTAAATCAGAGTAACCAGATTGGAAGAATTACGGTAGCAGGAAATATAACACTATTTGATTTGCCGACAGAGAACGCCGGTCCTGTTGGTATAACAGGGGGGCCTGATAACGCCCTATGGTTTGTTGAAATCAATGCGAATCAAATTGGACGCATCACCCTTGATGGAGAAATTTCAGAATATAAAATTCCTACATCACATGCTCGTCCACACGGCATTGCAAAGGGTCCTGATGATGCCCTATGGTTTACGGAGTGGGGAAGAGACCAAATTGGGCGCATTACAACAGAAGGGGAGTTTAAAGAATATCAACTTCCAACAAAAAGTGCTGAACCACATGGTATTATCCTAGGGTCTGATGGGGCGCTATGGTTTGCCCAAGAATGTAATAAAATAGGTCGATTAAGTTTTTAGCAAGAAAAAGAAGTTCAAAAAATGAACTTCTTTTTTTTGAAAATGGTTTGAACCTCTCCTCACGTCACCTTTTATACTGAAAACTGTAAGATTTACCTATTGAAAAGGGAGGATGGAGGAGATCGATTGGTTGAAGAAATTTTGTATAGAATTAAAGAAATGCAGTTAATGTATCGTTTTGGGATGATTTTTTTGATTGGATTTATCCCATTTCTTGAAGCTCATGTAGCAGTTCCTTTAGGAGTTTTATTGGAGTTACCATTCGTTTTAACCGCATTTTTAGGTATTGGAGGAAATATTATCTCCGTGTTACTTGTTGTCTTGATTGTTACTCTTATTAAGGATAAATTAAATCACCATGACCGTTATCCTTCTATAAACAGACGGTTTGCAAAAGCAAGACATTACTTTGATAAGTATGGAGTACCTGGTCTAGCGCTTTTAGGTCCAATTGTTGGAGCTAATCATATTAGTGCACTAGTATCTGTGGTAGCAGGTGCGAGAAAAGAAAATATAGTGCTGTGGCAAGTCATAAGCATCAGCGTATGGGGGATAGGCAGCGGGCTTTTACTTTTCTATGGAATAGATGCCTATCAATGGTTAAAAAACTAGCAAAAAAGCATGGACATAACCACCATGCTTTTTTGCTAGTTATAAAGAACGGTCTACTTAATAAATAATTATATGAAGTAACACTTTCACAATACCTTATTGAATTTGATGTAGTTTGAAAAAATACGTTAAAGTAATCAAAAGATAGATAGCAAGGGTGATACTTGTAATAATAAAAGAAGTTGTAAAAATAACGCCAACTAAGATTAAAAGCAAAGCAATAACCGCAACCCACGTTGTGTAAGGAAACCATTTCACATGATAAGAGTTAACTTCAAATGAATTCTTACGTGACTTCACATGAGCAAGACCAATGATTAACCAAATAAATAGAACAGTATATCCTAACGAGCCCATTAAGTAATCAAACGTTTTACTTCCTGCAACAAGGGAAATGATTACTCCTACATATAAAGAAGAGGTACATGTTAAAATTGCATAAACAGGAACTTTTCTTTTTGATAGTTTAGCAAATACTTTTGGAAGGCGACCATCAACAGCTTGTGTATATAGAACGCGAGATGAACCGTATAACCCTGAATTCATAGAGGAAATAATAGCAAGTAAAATGACCGCATTCATAATATGATCTGCACCAGGAATTCCAATCATTTTAAATACCATTACAAACGGACTTTCTTGAACACCATTTACTTCATTCCAAGGAATCAAGCTGACGATAATAAAAAATGGAAAAATGTAAAAGGCAATAATACGTGTTAACGTACTGCGAACCGCTTTTGGAACCACTTTCTCAGGATTTTTAGTTTCTGCTAACGTAACGCCGATAATCTCTGTTCCTCCGTAAGAATAAATAACAACAAGCATTGCTGTAATTAAGCCAACAGAACCATTCGGGAAAAATCCATCATGCTTTGTTAAATTTGAAAATCCAACTGCTTCATGACTGCCAAATGATACGAATAAAAGCAATACACCTGCTAAGATAAACAAGATAATAACGCTAATTTTAATCAAAGCTAACCAATACTCTGTTTCTGCAAAAACTTTTACAGAAAGTAGATTTACAACAGTAACTAGTACAGAAACAAGTAATGTCAAAAACCAAATTGGATACTGTGGAAACCAATATTGTAAGAATATTGCGGAAACTACAGCTTCAGCTGCAATGTTTAGCACCCACATCTTCCAATAAATCCAGTCTAAGAAATAAGCGGGATATTTGCCTAAATGAGACTGAACAAGATCACGAAATGTTCTTGCTTTATTGTTTTGTACCGCCATTTCAGCGAGACCTTGCATAATGAATAATAAAATAATGCCTCCAATAAGATATGCAATAACAACAGAGGGACCTGCCATATCAATGGCTGAACTGCTTCCTTTAAATAAACCTGCCCCGATAGCTCCTCCTAATGCCATCATCATAATATGACGAGAAGTCATTGTGCGTTGTAAATTCTGGTTGTCTCTCATAACACTTACCTCCACTTTTCCATAATCAAGCTTTCTAATATCTCAATATTTTATTCCGGCCGGATAACGTTTTAAAAAACAAAAAAGCTTATCGTCTCTTTTCTCATTTTGAATGAAAAAAGAGACGATAAGCTTCTTAGGCAAACCGCGGTACCACTCTTGTTGATTCTTTTCGAATCCTGCTCGTATACCTTATAACGTAGGTTATTCGTCAAAATATAGGGGATTTTCACTCCGTTCTATCTTGCTGCTCCTGGGCGAGTTCAAAGCGTTTATAGACTGCGTTGCACCAACCCGCAGCTCTCTGAATCTATGAAAAACTTTTACTACTCCCATTCATTGCGTTTATACATGTAGTTGTGTTTGTTAGGTCTTTCGAATTAATAATCACTATAAAGGACGAATTATTTTTTGTCAACAATCAATTTTCAATAAATTCTCTTAAAAGGGTATGTTTAAGATGTTCCACGTGGTTTTAAATTTTATTTTTTTCAATTGTTAAAATGTGCGTTAAAAGGGAAAAGAGTAGAACAGTAGAAATAAAAAGGAAACACTTTGTTTACATAACAGGAGGAATATAAATGGAATCATACAGCTATTTTTGTTCGACGCGAATTGAAATGGGAAATGGAATTTCACGAAAACTACCACAGTTGTTGGTATCTCTAGAGATTGGTTCTTCAATCTTGCTTGTAAGCGATCCTGGAGTTATTCAAGCAGGACTTGTAACGCCGATTCAACACGATTTAGAAGCTTATGGCTATCGTGTTTCAGTCTTTGATTCTGTCGCACAAAACCCTCGTTTTGCTCATTGTGTAGAAGGAGCGAGGCAATTTCAAGATTTCACAGCTGATGCCGTTATCGCTGTTGGAGGAGGAAGTGCAATGGATACGGCAAAAGCCATTGCACTGTGCGGAAAAAATGGAGGAACGCCAACGGATTATGCTGATGGAAAGCGAAGCTACGAAAATATAGCGCCGCTTATTTGTGTTCCCACAACAGCTGGAACAGGATCAGAAGTAACACGGTCGTCTGTTATTACAGAAGCAATAACACATCGTAAAATAACGTTAAAACATGAGATGTTGCGTCCTGTTTTAGCTGTGCTTGATCCAGAATTAACGTTTACGGTTCCTTCTTCAGTAACGGCTGCAACAGGAGTTGATGCTCTTGTTCATGCCATTGAAGGATACACATGTAAAAAAACAAACCCTATTTCACAAGCGCTAGGCGCGAGTGCAATGAAAAAAATTGTTTCTTCCTTGCCGCTTGCATATGAAGATGGAAGAAATAAAGAAGCTCGATTTCACATGTTAGAAGGCAGTTTACTTGCAGGTCTTTGTTTTGGTTCTTCTGATGTAGGAGCTGTGCACTGCTTGGCAGAAGCGCTTGGTGGTCTTTATGATACCCCACATGGAATAGCAAATGCGGTTTTTCTTCCTTACGTCTTAAAATTTAACGCTGAAGAAAATAAAAAAATGCATGCTGATATTGCACGCTATATGCTTTTTGCTGAAGATAATGATAAGGATGAAGTTGCAGCCGAAAAGTTGATAGAGGGAATTGAACATTTTACAAGAAAGCTAGATATTCCAAAGCTAAAAGACTTACCCCATGTACAAGAAAAAGATTTTACTCACCTTGTGAAACTCGCTGTACAAAACGGTTCAACGAGTAGCAATGTTCGAAAAATAACGGCCCAAGATTATCAAAAAATACTAGAAAGAGCGTATAATCAAATTTAAAAAAGGGAGTCGTTTTTCAAAGCGACTCTTTTTTTACTGAACCTATTTTGAGAAGAGAAGGCAAAAGAGCATTTTATTTTTTTAAATGATGAATATTTACATTTCTCACAACCTCTCCTATAATAGGTTCATGGAAACGTTTACAAACTGAGATTAAGGAGGTTTTGTCTTAAATTTAAAAAACATATAACACAGTTTGGATATTTTTTGTTATGATACTTTACACAGTTATTTCTCCTTAAACGATATTTCATTAAGATAGTGAGTAAGTTAGAGAACCTATTTTTAAGGAAAGTAACGAAAAAGTAGGAATGTTTTAAAAGATATCTGAATATTCAGAAGGGTAGTGATTTGATATGGCTGTTTTAGATTTGGAGAAGGTTCAAAAGGTGTATGACAAAAAGAATATTGCCGTACAGGACTTTAATCTTCATATTCAAGACAAAGAGTTTATTGTTTTTGTTGGACCATCAGGATGCGGCAAATCAACAACTCTTAGAATGATTGCAGGGCTAGAAGAAATTTCAAACGGAGATTTCTACATTAATGGAGAACGAATGAACGATGTTGCTTCAAAAGACAGGGACATTGCCATGGTTTTTCAAAATTATGCTCTTTATCCACATATGACAGTTTATGATAACATGGCTTTTGGATTGAAATTGAAAAAGGTAAAGAAAGAAGAAATTAAACGACGTGTAAATGAAGCCGCTAAAATTTTAGGATTAGAAACCTATTTAAATCGAAAACCAAAAGCGCTTTCTGGTGGACAACGTCAGCGTGTTGCTTTAGGACGAGCTATTGTACGAGACGCAAAGGTTTTTCTGATGGATGAGCCGCTTTCTAATTTAGATGCAAAACTAAGAGTGCAAATGCGTGCTGAAATTATTAAGCTTCACCAAAGATTGCAAACAACAACAATCTACGTTACACATGACCAAGTTGAAGCAATGACAATGGCTACTCGCTTAGTTGTCATGAAAGATGGAGTAATTCAACAAATAGGAACTCCGCAAGAAATCTATCATCATCCTAAAAACGTATTTGTTGGAAGCTTTATTGGTTCTCCTGCTATGAATTTTTTCAAGGGGATGATTGAAGACAGTTATTTTATTGTCGGAAAAACGAAAATGAGAATTCCACAAAGCAAGTTAGAAATGTTAAAAGCTCGAAAGTATGATAAAAAAGAAGTCATTATAGGTATCCGCCCAGAGCATATTGTTTATAGCGATGTTCAGCTTGAAAATACAGCCAAAGTAGCGGCAAAGCTAGAAGTCGTAGAGATGCTTGGAGCAGAGTCTATTTTATATACACATATAGAAGATCAATCTTTTGTAGCTCGCGTAAATTCTCCAAAAGAATTCACTATAGGGGAGACAATTCATTTTCATTTTCAGTTAGGAAAAGCTAGCTTCTTTGATGTTGATACAGAAGAGTGTATTAGCGACCATAAATATTAGTATCAAATAGAAAAAGGAGATTTAAAGATATTTTTAAATTTTCTGATAAATATATTGACGACTGAGTCTTTAAAGCTTAATATAACAATATATAACAATATATAATGTTATATATCTTAATAAAAATTAGAGGAGTGAAAGTATGAGTAGAACTGTTGTAAATGTAAAAAGTGATGTGCAAGCGGTGTTAAATGAATTAGAAAACAAAAACATTCGAAACATTTTCTTTGTAGCATGCGGAGGATCTTCAGCCATTATGTATCCAGCAAAATATGTACTAGATCGGGAAGCTACAACCCTTACTTCAGACTTATACAGCTCAAATGAATTCATTCATCGTAACCCTCGACAACTAGGAAAAGAATCTCTCGTCATCTTATGCTCCATGTCTGGCACAACTCCTGAAACAGCAGAAGCAGCAACGTTTGCTAAAAGTAAAGGAGCTTACGCTGTTGCACTAACAAACGAACCAACTTCTCCACTTGCTCAAAATGCAGATAGCGTAATTAAATATGAGTGGGGCAATGATGTTGATGCATTTGAAACAAATCTAGGTGTTCTTTATCAACTTGTTTTCGGTGTTTTATCTGTTGTAGAAAACAACGAAAAGTTCGCTAAAGCTGTTTCTTCTCTAGAAAACTTGCAATCTGTTTATGAAAAAGCACTTCAATATGAGAAAGAAAACGCAAGAAAATATGCTGAAGCCAACAAGGAAGAACCTGTGATTTATACAATGGCAAGCGGTGCAAACTATGGAGCGGCATACTCTTTCAGCATTTGCATTTTGATGGAAATGCAGTGGATTCACTCACATGCTATTCATGCAGGGGAATACTTCCATGGACCGTTTGAAATTATTGATGAAAATGTACCATTCATGATTTTACTAGGCTTAGATGAAACGCGCCCACTTGAAGAAAGAGCTCTATCTTTCTCAAAACGATACGGTAAGAAACTGACTGTACTCGATGCAAAAGAATATGACCTTTCAGGTATTGACGAAGAAATGAAAGGTTACATTGCTCCACTTATTTTAAATCGTGTCCTCAGACAGTATGCAGAGGAACTAGCAGAAGCACGCAATCATCCTTTAAGTAAAAGACGCTACATGTGGAAAGTCGAATATTAAGTTAAACATACTGAAAAATCTGTATATTTTACTTACGAGTTATACTATAATGTTTTATAACATTATAGTATAACTTAATAGTATATGATCTTATTGAAGGAGGGATAAGAAATGAAAAAGACAAAAGTTATGTTACTTTTGCTTTTAAGTTTTGCACTTCTGCTTGGTGGATGTTCTAGCAAAGAAACAACTTCGGAGTCAGAGAATGGAAAGACGGTGTTAACATTCTTTCATAGATGGCCAAAAGAGCCAGAAAAAACATACTTCAATGACGTTGTGAAAGAATTTGAGAAACAACACCCTAATATTAAAATTAAAACAGAAGCTGTTTTAAATGATTCCTACAAAGATAAGATTAAAGTCATGACTGGAACAAACAACCCGCCTGATATTTATTTCTCTTGGAGCGATGAATTTGCTCGCCAATTTGTACGAGGAAATAAAGCTTTAGATTTAACGTCTTACTATGAAAAAGACGCCAAATGGTCTTCTCAACTCGTCCAATCCCAAGTTAAACCGTACACAGTAGATCAAAAAATTTACGGTGTTCCTGTCACAATGGACGGAAAAATGTTTTTCTACAACAAATCAATCTTCGAAAAATTGAATTTAAAACCACCCGCAACATGGGATGAACTTATCAACGTATTAAAAGTATTAAAAAAGAATGGATATACGCCATTACAGTTTGGTAGTCAAGACACGTGGACAATTTCTCACTATGTTGGAACATTAAATGAGCGTATTGTAAAAGAAAACGTGCTTGCAAAAGATTATAAAAGTGAGACAGGCAAGTTCACAGACAAAGGCTACATACAAGCTCTCGAAAAGTTTAAAGAACTAACCCCTTATTTTAATAAAAATACAAACTCGATTGATCATGAATATGCAAGACAGCAATTTTCAAATGGAAAAGCAGCCATGATTTTTGCTGAAACAGCAGAGATTAAGCTTTTTGGACCAATCAAGTTTGAATTAGGCATGTTTAATTTCCCTAAAGTAGAAGATGGAAAAGGAAATCAAACCAACTTAACAGGAGCACCAGAAGGATTTATGATTTCTTCTAAAACAAAGCATCCTGAAGAAGCAATGGAATTTCTTAAGTTTCTAGCTTCTAAAGAAATGGGAGAGAAGCTTGTCAAAGATGTTGGGAAATATAGTGCTGTACAAAATACGGCAAATAGTGAAAATACAACGCCAGAACAGCTTGATGCTGTAGATAAGATCTTAAAAGCAGAGGAAATGGCGCCATGGTTTGATATGGCGATTGATAGCCGTATTGCGGATGCGTATTTAACAGGAACACAGCTTATGTTAAACGGAGATAAAACACCAAAGCAAGTAATGAAGGATGTGCAAAAAGCAGCAAATAGCGTGCGTGCGGAATCTAAAAAGTAAAGGAAGAGTTACTCTTCCTTCCTTTTTTATAAGGGAGTGAAAAAATGAGAATGAAGTTAAATCGATTAATACCGTACTTATATCTTCTTCCAGCCTTAGCGTTTTTATTACTTGTTTACATTCCAATCTTTCAAAATATTTTTGATAGCTTATACGAATGGAGTACCTTTTCTCCTGAAAAAGCATTTGTAGGATTAGATAACTATATTACCCTTTTCAAAGATCCTGTCTTTTATGAGGCTTTAAAAAATAACGTCCTTTATGCTGTAATCTCGATTGTTTTTCAAGTTTTCGGAGGATTAGTTGTTGCCGCTATATTAGAAGATAAATTAATTCGTAGATTCTCACCCCTTTTTAGAACAGTTTATTTCTTACCTGTCGTTGTCTCGATGACTGTTATTGCTTTACTTTTCACTTTTTTCTATAACCCTGAAGTTGGATTGTTAAATCAGTTTCTTAAAATGATTGGGTTAGAAAGTCTAGCAAAACCATGGTTAGGAGATAGTGATACAGCTATTTATGCTGTTATTGCAGTGTCTCAATGGCAGTCTATCGGTTATATTGCGATGCTGTACATTGTTGCTATTCAAAAGATTCCGCCTGAGCTATATGAAGCAGCAGAAATTGATGGCGTAAATAAAATTCGTCGTTTCTTTCATATTACAGTGCCCCAAACAAAAGAGATGACATTTGTAGCTGTTATTTTGACTCTTACAGGAGCCTTTACGGTTTTTAATGAGCCTTATATTTTAACAGGAGGAGGACCTGGTACTTCTTCTGAGGTTCTTAGTACGTATCTTTATAAAACGGCTTTTTCTCAAGATATGATGGGCTATGCTTCTGCAATTGCTACAATTATTTTAATCATTACGCTACTTCTTTCACTCTTTCAAATGAAAGCATTTAAAACAGGGAAGGGGGATGAATGATGCAAGTTCCTAAACAAAGTATGATGACTCCAGAAACGATACGTGATGTGAAAAGAGTAAAAAGAAAGAAAGGATACGGAAGCGCAACATTCGTCTATGCTGGGTTAATTTTCTACTTTCTTATTATTGCTTATCCATTATTATGGATGGTAATGAGCTCTTTTAAAAGTACAGAGGAAATCTTCACAAACAGCTGGTCACTTCCGGAAACATGGTTAGTTGAAAATTACGTAGCTGCATGGGAGAGCGGAATTTCTTCCTATTTCTTAAACAGTGTAATCGTTACAGGCTTGTCTTGCATATTGACGGTTTTTGTTAGTGCGCTAGGTGCCTATGGATTATCGCGTTTTGAATTTAAGGGAAAAACGTTTATTCTTGTGATTTGCTTAGGAGGATTAATGCTTTCACCTCAAGTCAGCTTAATTCCTTTATATAACATTATTCAAAAACTAGGACTTTATAACACACATTGGGCTTTGATCTTGCCTTATGTGGCATATCGCATCCCTCTGACAATCTTGCTTATTAGAGCTTATTTTCTATCCATTCCAAAAGAATTAGAAGAAGCAGCTCGTCTTGATGGTTGTACAAGTATAGGTATTTTATTTAGGATTTTTATTCCAATGAGCGTACCTATTTTGTTAACAACAACCATTTTGACAGCGTACTACACGTGGAATGAGTTTATGTTTGCAATCATCTTTATTGATGATGATAGCTTACGCACGATTCCAGCTGGATTAATGCAGTTCAGAGATGCCTTGCAAACAGACTGGGGCGTACTGCTAGCAGGCTTAACAATATCAGCAGCACCAATCGTTATTTTGTTTTTATTTATGCAAAAATACTTTATCAGAGGCATTGCTAGTGGAAGTGTCAAATAAGGGAGGACTTACAATGAAACTAATTGGAATTGGAGATAATGTTGTTGACTATTACAGAGATCAGGGAAAGATTTATCCAGGGGGAAATGCTCTAAATGTAGCGGTTTTCTATAATCGTCTTACAGATGATCCTTGCGCATATATGGGGATTGTCGGAAACGATGAATGTGCTGCACATGTTATCGATTCATTGAAGCAAGAGGGAGTTGATACGAGCAGAGTAAGAAGGGCAATTGGTGAAAATGGAATGGCTTTTGTTGCACTAGATAAAGATGGGGACCGTGTTTTTGAAGGTTCAAATAAAGGAGGCATTCAATCAAGGCTTGGCCTTATTTTAGATGAGCAAGATATTGATTATATTAGCAAGCATGATCTCCTTCATACAAGTGTATTTAGTCGTTTAGAATACCGTCTACCACAATTGAGTGAGGTTATCGATATTTCGTTTGATTTCTCGACAAACTACGAAGATGACTATTTAAAAAGAGTGTGTCCATACATTCATTATGCCTTTTTCTCAGGAAGTGATTTATCTGAAGAAGAGTGTATGGAACTAATGAAAAAAGCTCATTCATTAGGAACAAAAATGGTTTGTATAACACGAGGTGGAGAAGGGGCTCTGCTTTCTACTCATGATAAGATATTCAAACAACCGATTATTCCTACCGAAGTTGTTGATACATTAGGAGCAGGAGATTCTTTTATTGCAGGCTTCCTTTCTTCATATGGAGAAGAGCTAGATGTAGCTAAAGCAATGCAAAAAGGAGCAACTGTTGCTTCCCAAACGTGTCAAAATTATGGAGCTTTTGGATATGGAAAAGAGTATAATCCAAATTATAAAATGGTTCAATAAAGAAAGACTCTGCCTAGTTTAGCAGAGTCTTTTCTTATTCCCCATTTGACATTGAGCTATCAATTGTAAATGTTACGCGATTTGCAGGATAGTAAAGAAAAGAAGAGTGAATGGGTCTTTTTTTGGCATCATAGGCCACTTTCTCTACTTTAAAAAGAGGCTCTCCTACTTCACATTTTAAATGCTTTGCTTCATCGGCATTGGCAAATACCATGTTTAATAACTTTTTGTTATGAACAGGGGTTACGTTATAATACTTTTTAATGGTTTCATACATTGAAACAGAATTATGAACATATTCGTTTAACTTTGGTAGCAGTTCTAAAGAGTAATGAGAAATTTCTAAGGTGAGGGGCTGGTCATCGTAAAATAAAATACGCTGTAGTTCAAGAATATCACTTTCAGGAGAAAGGGACAAAATATCAGCAATGTTTGCTTTTGCTGCTTTAAGTCCAAAAGACAGCATTTTTGTTTTAGGCACTTTCCCCATTTCAGACATATATTCCGCATGTCCGTTGACAGCGAATAGCTCTCTTTTTGCTTTTGGGTACTGTACAAATGTGCCTTTTCCTTGCTGACGTGTAAGAAGACCGTCTTCGACGAGATCCAATATAGCTTTTCTGACAGTAATACGACTTACTCCATATATATCACATAAATCTGTTTCAATTGGTAGTTTTTCTCCTGGTGAGTAAACGCCTTTATTAATATCTTCAGTAAGCGTTTGTTTTAATTGAATATACAAAGGTGTAGAACTATGAGTGTTTAGCTTCATGTTTTCCCTCCTTTTAAACAACTGTTGAACTTTGATTATACCATAACGTCATGTGATGTTATAAGACAAATCAAGGTTTAAATCATTTAATTTAAGGTGCTGGATATTTTATGGGGGAGGTCTTGAAGATATTATGGATAATACAGAAGATACATATGTAAACCTTGATTTAAATAAAGGTAATAAAAAGTCCTGTTCTAATATGAATAAGACTTTTTTTCTTTTTTATATTCCCTTTGTATTTATTTCCTTATTCTCTTATTAAAAACGTTTGTAAAAGTGTATGTGTTTTCAAGGAGATTTGTAATTTAATTTTTAAGTTAAATGAACATCAAAAAGGATAGATTTATTATAAAAAAGAAAAGTCTGTAAACCTACACTTTTGCGGACGTTCATTTTGCGAACTATTTGTTTGTATTCACTTTTTATGGAATATAAAGGTGATTAATGGATATGGGAATTATGCTCGTTCATAATAGAAAAAAAGCGCCAACTCGTTTTTATTAAACAGGTTTGTGCTTTTTTACTATCTCTAACATGTTTTACGTTAACTCAATTTATATAGTGTATATATTATGACTTCAGTTTAAATTCAAAGAATGATTTAACAATAGCCATGGTTTGCTTTTGTGTGAAGGCATCATGCCCTGCTCCTTTAATCCGATACATAGTAGCATCATTGCCTGCTTGTCTAAGTTTATTAAATAGTTCTACACTTTGTTCATAGGGCACAACATCATCCGCGTCACCATGCATGATTAAAATAGGAGGTGCATCAGTATGTACATATTCAATAGGACTTGCTTGTTGGGCTTTAGTTTTATTCTCTTGAACGGCTCCTCCTATCAGTTTAGATTCTGGTGATTGTGGAGAATCATGGTCAAATACGGATGGATATTGACTCATAGATAGAAAATTGGTAGGGCCAAACCAATCTACTACTGCTTGCACACGACAGTCTTGAAGATGTTTTTGGTTACTCTCTGATGCTGTCAAGCCTGCTAGTAAAGCTAAATGTCCGCCTGATGAGTCTCCCCATATTCCGATTTTTTCAGGATTGATATTGAATTTGGAAGCATTTGTTTTAAGAAAGCGTATAGCCGTCCTTACATCTTCTAGTTGTGTAGGAAATAGAGCTTCCGAACTCAGACGATATTGAACGCTAGCCACAGCAAACCCGTGTTTAGCAATCTCAGATAATTGTGGAATGAAGGCGAACAAATCTTGATTACTCCACCCCCAACCGCAGCCTTGTAGATAAATGATTAAAGGATAGACTTCTTGATTTTCTTCTCGTTGAAATAAGGCATCCATTGGGTTTCTATATACCAATAAATTCAGCTTTAGGGACGAATCTCCAATCTTAGAATAGGAAAGGTTTGGAATAAGTTGAACGTAGGAATTTACGTTTTGTTCCCAACTAAGCTCTTTAATTTCTGATTCAAAGTTCACCATTTAATCAATTCCTCCTTGAGTGTTGGATGATGTTTTCTAAGAAAACAGCGCTAGTTGTAAGTAATTCACTTACAACATATATAAAAAATTATGCTTCCGTAGAAGCATTCTCTTTTTTGATAATCAATTCCGTAATTTCCTGAATAGAAACCTCTCGTAGAACCCCTTCCATAGCTTGTTGAGCCTTTAATAAAAAGATATCTAAAATCTCTTGGATATTAGATCCAACCCAACAGTTTGGATTAGGGTCTTCATGCCAGTGAAAAAGTTCTCCTTCCATTACTACATCAACAGCTTTATAAACATCATACAAAGAAATAGACGTTGGTGCTTTTAATAAATAAGCTCCACCTGACCCTCGTTTTATGCCAATAAATTCAGCTTTTTTCAAAAGACCACTGATTTGACGGATATAACCTGCATTAATATTTACACTATTAGCAATTTGTTGTGAAGTTAAATGATCGCTGCGGACGTTAATGAGGGAAAGGATATGTACGGCAATGGTGAACCGATTACTAATCTTCATTCTATCACCCCTCGTTGTTAATAATATACTTACAACGGAAAAGATTGTCAACTAAAAAGTAAGTCAATGATAGGAAAATAGCTCAATGTAAATGGTATGTAATAAGTAAGTAGAAAAGGTGATAGGTACTTTATTAGAATTTATATTTCTCTTTTTAAAAAAATGTTAATATTTATGAAAACAGTACATTTTAGAAGAAGGAAAACTTATTAATTGTTATATTGAAAGAAGGAGAAGGGTGATATGAGGAATAATCAAAGAAAACAAAAACCTTTTTTAAAAAGAGATGGTTACAAACCCTTATAGCATTACTGGCTTTACAATTAATCTTTATCCTCTTAGATAATTCTTCATGGTTGCAAAATTTTAAAGATGGATCCTTAACGGGTGCTGTTTCTAACCATAAGATTTTTACTGAATGGTTTTCTCCATATGAAATGCCACAATTAAATTTTTTCACTGCATTTTTCGCCATTGTTTTACTTCCATCCGTGATAACGGGGGCAATAAAAGACATTTCTTCAAGGAAACAAACTAATAATCATACTAGCTAACTAGTCTGTCATTCAGTGCTATTTGAGGTAGAGTATAACCAGACAGAACAAGTGTAGAATATTTCGTCACTGATAAAAAAATTTAGTAAAATATTTTATACCTTGTTACAATTGGCTGGACTTACATACTCTAAAGAAGGAATGTACTAAAGGGTAACATCTTAAACTTGTATGGGTTTGTTGCTGTAATTCCTGGTTTACTTATTTCTTTATGGTCCATATTTGTTTTAGTTATGTGGTGGGGATAATTATTAATATGTTCGAATTTAGGGAAAAGAAAAAGCGTAAACTCGTTACTGCATTAATCCTATTTCTCTTTTTTTCTCCTCATCTTTTTAAATATGGAGAAAGACGGTATGATATTTAACTATGGACTCAATAAAACTCAAAGGAGGAGAAGAATTGAGAAAGAAGAAAAAGAGGTGGATAGTTATATTTCTTGCACTAATTTTCTTGCTATTCTTCTGTTATTTTCAAAATAACTCTATTGCAATAACAAAAATGACGATTAGTTCAAGAAAGATTTCATCAAATATGAATGGGTATAAAATTGTGCAGCTATCGGATCTTCACAGTAAGGAATTTGGGGAAAACCAAGGCAAGTTAGTTCAAAAGGTTAATAAGCTAAAACCTGACTTGATTGTATTTACAGGTGATTTGGTTGACTCAGAAAAATATAATGAAGAAATTAGTATGAGATTAATGGAGAAATTAGTGGAAATTGCTCCTACTTATTTTGTGACTGGAAATCATGAATGGTGGTCAGGGAATTTCCACTCGTTAGAAAGTAAATTAAATGATATAGGTGTACACGTAATGAGGAATACAGCAGATGTAATAACTATGGGAGGGAGTAAAGCTTATATTGTAGGAATTGATGATCCGGCTCAGGGGATTGACAGTTACGAAGCTATTACACGTTCTGCTAAAGGACTTAAAGAAGAACCATTTAAAATTTTGTTAGCCCATAGACCGGAAATGTTTTCTCTTTATGTGGAGAATAAATTTGATTTAGTTTTTTCGGGTCATGCGCATGGGGGACAGGTTAGAATGCCTTTTGTCGGTGGTTTAATTGCACCTAACCAAGGATGGTTTCCAAAATACACAGCTGGAAAGTACACTTCCGATAACACTACAATGATTGTGAATAGGGGCCTTGGAAACAGTGTTATTCCTTTAAGGATATTTAATCGTCCAGAAATAGTTGCTGTAACACTAAGATCAATAGATGACTAATTCTGTAGTTTAATAAAGTTTAGTTAGTAAGTTTTTTTTATAAAAACATACATAGATAAAAAAGAGAGACCAAACGAATATTTGGTCTCCCACTTATTATTTCTCCGGCCTAATTTAAGATTGAACAAAATTAATTAAATCTGGATTCAACGCTACATAATGTGGCATCCAACAATCTGAATTCTCAGTGCCGATTTCATGGTCATTCAAACACACTCTATTCATGCCATCTAACCCATCATAACCACAACATCCGTTTAACCTACTGCCGTCAGAATGATAATTAGAATTTATTAAATCTTTAACATTAATAATAATAAAACCTTTTGTTTGTATATCTTCTTGTCCATCGTCAATTATAAAAAATCCTTGAGGAATATAATCTTTACCACTATTTTCGTCAAGTAAATTTAAATCCTTTAATTCAGTTAAATTTTTAGATACCTCTAGTTTGCAAGCGTTACAAATTAATTTCATGTTGAGTAAAATACCTCCAAAGATTATCACCATTTCTAATGTAACATACTTCTTATTTTATAGATTAATATAATACTTTAAAAAGGTCTCCTTAGTGGTTTATTTCCGATAAATAGTGTTATGTTAACTAGAAATACATATTACATCTTATTTTTCTATGTCATTCACTTGATCAAAATGATTAATAATATACTGCTTGAAACTTTCAGCAACGGGGGATAGATATTTTCCTTCAATCCATGAAAGCCCAACTGTACGTTGAAAGCTTGGTGAAACAATGCGTACCTTTGTAAGATTTGTTTGATCTAATCCTTTAAGATCCGGAAGAATGGAGACTCCTAAGCCAGCAGCAACGAAACCTGCGATCGTAGCAGCTTCTTCCCCTTCAAATACAATATTAGGACGAATATTCGCCTGTTCAAAAATCTGATCAATGGTCACTCGAAGAGCGTAGCCTGCTCTCATTAAAATAAAGGGCTCTTCAGCAATGTCCTCTATGGTGACACGTTCTCGTATAGCTAGCCTATGTCCCTTAGGAAGAAACAAAAAAAGCTCTTCATTCCATAAGGGAGTCCAATTCACAGGGGGTTCAATAGGGAAAGAAGCAAGTAAACAGAGATCTAATTCACCCGATTTTAGCTTTTCTTGAAGCCAATTAGAGTGGTTTTGATGGAGTTGAAAATGCACTTTAGGGTATTTCCTCTTGAACCCTGCAATTAAGCTAGGAACTATACTGGTCCCCAGTGTATGTAAAAACCCCAGCGATATTTCACCTTGATCCGGCTTTAAAAGGGACTGAATTTCTTCCTTCCCTTCTTGATACTCTTTCATAATAGAATCGACTCTTTTGAGGAATATTTCTCCATATTTATTTAATTTAATCGAGCGCTTTTGTCTATCAAACAGGGGAACACCTAAATGGTTTTCTAATCTCACGATAGAGCGTGAAAGAGCAGGCTGGGTAATGGATAAAATTTCAGCAGCTTTAGTTACATGTTGAATCCGAGCGAGAGTTTGGAAGTACTCAAGTTGTTCCCATTCCATTAATAATTCGTCTCCTTTAACATTTGCATTACATATAAACATTGAAAACATGTTTATTATGCATTATACATCATAAACCATCAATGCTAGTATTACTTTATTAGAAAAGTTTTAGACTAATCTATTTTGTTTTTATAAAAAACGGATGATATTTAGTGCATGTAAGAGGAGGAACTGGAATGAATTATAGAATAGAAAAAGATACCCTTGGAGAAATAAAGGTGCCTGCCGATAAGTTTTGGGGGGCTCAGACTCAACGTAGTAAAGAGAACTTCAAGATAGGCACTGAGAAAATACCTGAACGTATGGTGAAGGCCTTTTCTATACTTAAGCGTAGTGCGGCTAAGGCTAATCATCGCCTTGGTAATTTAGAGAGTGAAAAAGCAGAAGCAATTGTAGTTGTTTGTGATGAAATACTTAAAGGTAAGTACAATGATAATTTTCCACTTGTTGTTTGGCAGACAGGAAGTGGTACACAAAGTAATATGAATATGAATGAAGTTGTAGCAAATCTGGCGACGACATTGTTACAAGAAAAAGGGTCTACAACTACAATTCATCCAAATGATGATGTGAATCGTAGTCAAAGCTCAAACGACACGTTCCCTACAGCTATGCATGTGGCAGGCGTTTTGGCTATTTATGAACAGTTGCTCCCTGCAATTGATCAACTTCGTCATACATTAGATGAAAAAGCAAAACAATACAAAGACATTATAAAAATTGGACGTACCCATCTTCAAGATGCAACACCTCTAACTCTTGGACAAGAAATTAGTGGCTGGGTCCATATGCTTGATCGCTCAAAAGAAATGATTGTGGAAGCAACGGAAAAGATGCGTGAGCTAGCGATTGGGGGGACTGCTGTAGGAACAGGGATTAACGCCCACCCACAATTTGGAGAGGGTGTATCAGATGAAATAACACGTTTTACAGGTCAACTTTTTAAGAGCTCACCGAATAAATTTCATGCGTTAACGAGCCATGATGAAATGGTGTATGCACACGGAGCTTTAAAAGCACTTGCTGCAGACTTAATGAAAATTGCTAACGACGTGCGTTGGTTAGCCAGTGGTCCTCGATGTGGTATTGGAGAAATTATCATTCCCGCAAACGAACCTGGGAGTTCTATTATGCCAGGAAAAGTAAATCCTACTCAAAGTGAAGCCATGACGATGGTGGCGGCACAAGTGATGGGAAACGATGCAACCATCGGCTTTGCAGCAAGCCAAGGAAATTTTGAACTTAACGTGTTCAAACCGGTTATCATTTATAACTTCCTTCAATCAGCAAGACTTCTTGCGGATTCGATGCAAGCATTCAATGACAAGTGTGCCGTAGGGATCGAACCAAATATTGAAAAAATCCAAGAGAATGTACAAAATTCCCTTATGCTTGTAACAGCTTTAAATCCTCATATTGGATATGAAAATGCAGCTAAAATTGCAAAATATGCTCATCAAGAAGGTTTAACCTTAAAAGAATCAGCTCTCAAACTTAACTTGTTGACAGAAGAGCAATTTGATAACATCGTAAGACCTGAAAACATGATTAATCCTTCTATATAATATTAATAAAGGTGGAGATGGTACGATAAACTGGACACTAAATTAAGAGAAAAAGGTGATTCGGTTTATGGGTAGAAAAGTTTATGATCGTCAATTTAAAATGGCTGCAGTTCAGTTGGTGCTGGAAGAGAACCTATTTGTAAAAGAGGTTGCGAACGAATTATCTATTCATCCCAATACGCTATATCGTTGGATAAGTGAATATGAAGAATATGGGGAAAGTGCGTTTCCAGGTCGTGGAAGCGCACTTTATAATTCTCAGTATGAAATGAAAAAGCTCAAGCGTGAGAATGAAGAACTTAGAAAAGAGCTGGATTTACTAAAAAAGTTCCGGGTCTTCTTGAAGAAAAAGAATGTGTAAGATTTCAATTCCTAAAAGAAAATAAACACAAATATAACATCAAGAAGGCTTGTAAAACGTTAAACATCTCACGATCAGGTTACTATGAATATTTACAGAGAAAACCTTCTAAAAGGGCTTTAGAGAACAACGTGTTACGTGCGGAAATAGAGGAGATATTTAAGGAACATAAGGGGCGGTATGGATCCTTAAGAATTACAAAGGTTCTTGAGAAGAAGGGAATCAAGGTAAATC
>NZ_JALAMS010000055.1:0-16048 GCF_026790145.1 Priestia endophytica
TTTTTTGTCCTTCATTTAGTTGATTAAATGTCTCCCATTGCTCCTTGGCGTATTCATCATGTTTAGCTTTTTCCTCCCACCATGCTACATAATTTTTCTTCATCACCCCAAAGGCCGGAACTCCATTGTTTTCAGGGTCATTTTTCGGTTTAGCGTTAACTTTTCCATCAAATCCGATTACAGTAACCACTAATAAACAGGCCAACACCACACAAGTCAGAATATTAAGTTTTTTCAATTTGCTATCCCTCCCTAATAACTGAATACAAGCTCATATTACAATATAAACCTTTTTTTACAAGGGAATATTTACCTAAATAATACTGATTTATTCCTTTTACACATGACTAAAATGCGAAAGAAATCAGTTTCTTCAGCTTACAAGAAAATATTACAGTGGATAAACTTATGTTTCATCTATTTGCTGCTTTGGCTGAATTTGAACAAAACCCATTATTAAGAGATTTATGGCAATAAGAGAAGCTGCAAGAACTCGAGGGCGTCTAGGAGGAAGACCTGAAACATTCACTCCAAAAGATTTAGATATGCTACAAACGTTAGTTTCCAATGGGAAACCTATAAAAGATATTACCGCAATATGGAATGTTCCCCACACCACGATTTATCGATATTTGGATAAAGAGGTAGATACTAAACATAGATTCTGTTATGGACTATTGGACACAAAACTATGAAATTTCGAATCTTTTTACATAAAAAAGGCTGTGTTCAGAAAGTAGTGATTTTCCGAATACATTCTTTTATGGTAACAAATTACATTTATTTAATCACTAAAGTGTATCAAAAGACGTTCCAAAATCTATGTATCTCAAATGGTGGCTTTTAAGATAAGGAGAATTTATCATTTATTTCTTTAAACAAAAAAGGCCAGTACCCTTTTCAACTTAAGAGTAATCGAGCCTTTTCTATTCAGACTCCCTAACATGGATTCATAGATATCCCTTTTTGTTAGGTTTCCACATCTCATTTATCACTAAATCCATTATATCCAAGTCTTACTTTTCATTCCCTGAAATGAGACTGTATATCAAACATTCATAAGATTGGAGGACCTATAAACCTGCATATAAGTCCATTTTATTCACTCTAGATTTATAAGATTAAAATCCTTGAGAAAACCACTAGATTACACTAATCTAATATTTTTTTGATTTTCCTGGTTAGGAAGCCTTATGCAAATGAAGGATGATGGACTATCTAGGGTTTATTCAATTTAATATTCATTAATATACCATGGGGTAACAGACGAATCCACGTGACCAAAAATTTGTTGCAATATCACCACATGTTCGGTTCTCTAATCAAAATGAGACTCAATCATTCATAAGAGTATAATTATTGTCTAGCAAGGTCCTTGATCGAAAACTCTACATGATTTCAATTTCGTCCGTGGTAGTATGTAAACGTAACTGCTGAGTAGCGAATTCACGATACATTGTATGAGAATGGAAGAGTTCTCTGTGTGTCCCCTTTCCAGTAATCCTGCCTTTTTCAATAAATAAAATTTGGTCCGCATCCACCACAGTAGAAAGACGGTGGGCAATTACGAGCGTTGTTCTTCCGGCCATTAAATTTTTCAGTGCCTTCTGTACATAAATTTCTGATTGACTATCGAGACTTGATGTTGCTTCGTCTAACATAAGGATCTTTGGATCTCTCAAGAGAGCACGTGCAATACCAATCCTTTGACGCTGACCACCAGATAATTTGATTCCTCTCTCCCCGACTTCCGTTTCATATCCCTCTGGAAGTTCGTCGATAAATTGATCAGCATAAGCCATTTTTGCAGCATGTTGCAGCTCCTCATCACTGACCTTTTTTCCCATGCCGTAACAAATATTTTCCCGTATGGTTCCGGCAATTAACGGACTGTCTTGTGATACATAACCAATCTGTCTTCTCCATGATTCAAGTGAAAAGTGACTAATTGAATCGGACCCAATTCTAATTGTTCCTTCCTGAGGGCAATAATACCTTTCCAAAAGTGAAAAAAGTGTTGTTTTTCCTCCACCACTTGGTCCAACAATTGCGGTCACTTTCCCTGGCTCTGCTATGAAATTTAAATCCATTAGCACATTTTTTCCGCTTTCATAGCCAAACGTTAAACGTTCTACAATAATTGGCTGATAGGTATTTTGAAGCTTCCGTCCAGAGGTATGATCCTCCTCACCTTGTTCGAGTGTCTTGATAATTCTTTCTGTTGCTCCTTTCGCTTTTTGAAGCTGAGTAAAAAACGTCGTAAATTGCGTTGTTGGTATAATAATTTGAATAAGGTATAAAATGAATGCGACCAAATCCCCAGCCGACAGCACTCCGGAGGAAACCTGCATCCCACCATAACCAATAATGACCACAAGAAGTGCCATCAGAATCAATGAAATGATTGGGGAAATCATCGATTGGACTTTCCCTTCCCTTAATCCGAATTGAAAGAGATTAGAAATGCCATGTTTTCCATTTTTGTATTCTACCGATTCTGCGTTTGATGCTTTTACAAGACGAATTTCCGACAGTACTTGAGTAATCATCGCTGTAAAATGGGCTGTTTCATCTTGAAGCCCTCTTGAAATCTTGAGCATTTGTCTTCCTAGAGGAATAAGAATCAAAAGGGTGATGGGTATTGCAATAAGCATAATCAATGTCATTTTCCAATCGATAATTAGTAGAATCGTAATAGAGCCAATAATCGAGATAATTCCCATGAAAAAACTAGTTAAATGGTTAGTGATGAGCCCTTTAACCACCCCCGTATCATTTGTCATCCTGCTGATCATTTCACCGGTACGATGATTATCATAATAGGGAATCGGTAGCACGAGAAGTTTTTTCCACAAACGTTTTCTTAGGCTGGCAACGACATCCTGACCAACATGATTTAATAAATAAATCGAAAGACCCCCAGCGATTGTCTGGGCGATAAAGGCAACAACCAAAACAAAAATCGTCACTTGATTAAGTGAAGTCAGTGAAAAACCGTCCACAAGGTTTTTGGTGAAAAAGGGAATGAAAAGCCCGACAATCGTCGATGTAACACTCATCGAAATCGCACCCATCAACATTGGTTTGGATGGATTAGTTTGTCTAATAAGATTAATAAATGGCTGCCAATCCCCCGACTTTTGTGCTTTCTTCATTTTTATCTCTCCTATACATAGACTTATAAGGCACGAGAAGGAGCTATTTTCAGGACCAAGTATCTGACCAAAGTTTGCGCTCCCTAACTCCTGTTTCTTACTATAAGGAAAAGGATACAATTCTTTTGCGACCTGAGTCCCAACAAAATTTCAGTGGTCCGATTCGGGATACTCTTTACATATATCATGGAATAGGGCCTCTCCGTTTACACTTCACCCTTTGGTGACTTATAAAAAAGGCAAATAACAAGACGGGAAAACCCATTTAAAAAGAGCGTTTCCCCCATTGGAAAACGCTCTCACATCAGAGGGATTATCTGCACAGCATCCCCATATAAAGCTCTAAATAATAATTAATCATTACTGTTTTCAACCTTTTCATTACCAACGTTAATAAGTTGGTTTAGAAGATTATTCAAAAGCTCAAGATTTATCATGATCCCACCCCCTTCGTGCTTTCAGGATAAATATTGTACGGAATCCAGTATAAGGATGTTCCGTGTACACTTAAAACTATACCATTTTATACTACTTATTTTCTATTACTATTTATCTATTTTTAAAAATTGATTCAATTGACCTGCTTTTATTAAAAATATTATTCATTCCCTCTTTGATCCTCAGGATATTTAGAGCCTAAATTTCTTTCCTAAACCTGAATTATTAACAATCCAAGCCAACACCTATATAGGTAAGAGGGTTAATATAAGAGCGATACCTTCCTAGTAGTATGGTATTAAAACCCGAATCTTAAGTAATCATTCTGACTAGGGATACCACAGCTATCCACAAACCAAAGTTTCCAAATCTTTCTATTTTAGGCCCCATCACCTATTTTCGTGAGGGACAAATTATATCCAAACTAAATTGAATGTTGTGCTTACTTGTGGTTAGAAGGTCGGGTAAAGGAGAGAGGAGTTACCTTAATGCACTTGTATTGGAATGTCATACCTGTTCATTTGATACAGGTATGGAAAAAGGGGGGCGGTATCAATATTATCTGTCTTTTCCACAATGGATTTAGGTCCTGATTTACAGATTGTTCAGCATTATGAAGGCTGTATATTGTACGACCCCTAATAAATGCAAATTTCAAGTCTCTATCGAGGCATCTTCTCCGTCAAGATGAATGGTTACACTATTTTTTCATTCATGACGTTTTTAAACGGTAACCTTGGAATTCATATCCATACAGATCGGTTAGTTCTGCAAAACTTTTATAAGAGTACGTAATGGTAACTGGGGTCCCTACTTGGACTTTATCGAAAAGTTTCTCAATGTCATCATTATGCATTCTAACACACCCCTGACTCACGTATTTTCCAATGCTTGATTCATTGTTATTACCATGAATTTCTATATGTATCCCCATGTGTACCATTCGCATTTAATCCTAACCAACGCTTATCGAGGGGATTACTAGGATCACCTCCAGGAATATTACCTGTATAGTAGGGGCGATTCTTAATTTTATTCACCACCTTAAAAATCCTACTAGTGTTTTATCCCACCTCTTCCCCGTGGCTACAGGCTCTACCATTTCTAAATATCCGTCATGGAAATAAGCAATTTTATTGTAATATTTATTAATGATGATGAGGTCTCGATGGTCTATTGCACTGGCTTCCGTTTTTCCCCTTGTAACCCCACATAATGTGACCATGAGTAAAGTGAAAATGGCCATTAATTTTAGTAACATGTTCTTCATATCTAACGTTCCTTTTTTTATATTTCATATAAAAGACGATAAAAAGTATTTTATTGCAAAGGAATAGTTGCGACGTAGGAATTTCAATCCCATTGTCAACAATCCGTCAAACTGGTCCCTAAACGATACTGCTACCCTAAAAACTGGATCTGGGTGTGACTGATATAAGGAATCAAAACTTTTCTAATTAAGGCAATAGGGAACCCACGAGGAGATCGATAGAATGTATATAACGTAAAAAGTCACTGGACGTATGTATATCATGTAGGGGATTCAGGGAGGAGATACCTTGGATTTTTATCTAAGTAAATCAGGGGAGGAACGGGAAACCCAGCACCTTTTCAGAAAGTGGTCTGATTGCCCCCATACCGATTCATGATTTGAAAGGGAGCGAAGTGTATACTTGAGGGTATACATATAGATAAGAAAAGTGCCCCTCCTTATCATACAAGTGACACGAAATTATCATTTTGTAAGGATTTGAACTCGCCTTGTATTGGGTTTAAATTTCCTTCATACAGCTACCTACATATTTAGTTACATAGAAGCCATGTATATGATAAAAAAAGATCATCATTTCAAAGAGGGAATCCTATCTGTGAACCTTATTCATCAACTATCCGATCTCTTAGTATAAAGTAGAAGTCACTAAGAACCCTTTCGTCTCCTTATATTTCTCACATACTCATACCAGCATCTATAAAAACCTTCTCTATTAGGGGAGGTTTTTATAGATACCACTGAGAGATTTGATTATTCGGATTTAACTTAGCCGCCTAGAAGACCACCTAGAAGACCATCTAAAATAGGACCCACAATAGGTAGACCAGACACAATGCCATCTACTAATTCCATACCATTTCCCCCCTTTACTTTTATATCATTGAAAATTATACCATTTTTTGAAAAAGAAAACAATAAATTGTCTGAAAAGACTGAAAAAAATAACCCGAAATAATTCTTTTTTTGAGGGATTTACAAGTAATTTATTGATATGTGTGTGTTCAATTAAATTAATAGTAAAGTTTTTTTAATTGGTATCGAATTTCTTTGAATGGAATGCCCTGTTTCCAAAACGGAGATTATGCCAATAAGAGGTTACTCTCACCATATATTTTCTCGCGTGCTAAAAAATCGACTTGGGTGGGAACTTAAAGGCTCAACAGCTCTAAAAATCCCCTTGGAGTGATTAGATATAGTTTTTTACTTAGGGGGTGGTTCAGGACGACTATCCATAGAAAAAAAGATGCCGGTAAACATCTAAATAGGGAGAATTAAGGTTAGAGAATGATTCATAAAATGAACAGTAAAATGATAATATAATAGTTAAGGATAAAATTAACATTTCAACATAAAGGGGGCTATGGGTATGTCATTGTCAGGGAACTAACTGAATCCCGTAAAATGTAGACCTACCTTTAAGTTAAGAAACATTCATACTATCCCTAGTAAGAAAAAACTGTTTCCATATGTTTGTTGTCTTCTGCGGGGTAACCGTTCTTCTTTACGAAGTGTTTAACTAGATCTTCCCCAATCCTAGGGATTGCTTTCTCATCTTTCTCCCTATATTTTCAAGAGGTTTACATTCTATGTTTCTAGAAAAGAGTTCCTGTGCTAAAATCAGAACACTTTGATAAGTTGGAGTAAAAACCGGTATGTAGTGAATGAAATACAGTTTAAATTTACATTTAAAGGAGGATACAAATGTTCAAAAGTCTAGCCGTAGCCATTATCCATGGAATGGGTAATCAAATACCAGGATTCGCCGAGGAAATGATCACCTTAATCCATAAAAGGTTTGTAAAGCAGTTAAAACATTTAGTTGATGACCCTTCCCCCTACCTTATTATTCAACCTATACACTGGGGAGGAGTTCTTTCAGAAAGGGAGGAAAAATTATTTCAAAAAACCGTTCTCGATAACCATTTAGATTATCAACAGCTACGAAAGTTTATTATTCATTATTTAGGAGATAGTATCGCATATCAACCTGTAGAGACAGTGAATCATAATTATGAAAGAGTACATGAGGAAATAGGCAAAAATCTTAACGTTCTTTCCAAGAGATCTGGTGACCATACTCCTTTATGTGTTATTTCACATAGTTTAGGTTCGGTTATTGCGAGTAATTACTTCTACGACTTACAATTTAAACAAAATGATGTTACCTCAGTTGTTAGTGAATCATCCCCTTTGGAAAAAGGGGAGACCTTAACCTTATTTTATACATTAGGGACGGCACTGCCGCTATGGAGTTTACGTTATCATAACTTTGATCGCCCTATAAATATTCCATCTACAAAACTTCGAGATTTTTATCCTGGTTTGGAAGGTGAGTGGATAAATTTTTATGATAAAGATGATATTTTAGGCTATCCATTAAGGGATGTGAGTGAAAATTATAAAAACTCTGTTACCGAGGATAGAGAGGTTAATATAGGAAACTTATTAACGAGTTGGAATCCATTATGTCATTCAAGTTATTTTATAGATATGGACGTTATTAACCCCATTGTAGATGGATTAGTTCGTACATGGAGGCATATAAATGATGTATAAATGAACTGTTTTTGGTGCAAGGACGTTCGAGACCATTGCAATGAACCCCCGAATCCTGGATATAATGATACTACTAAACTAAAAGGGATGTGTATCAGTATGAAAGAAAAAACAATAGAATTCAAATAGAAACATGATCATCCTAATATTATTTGAGAACAGACTCCATTAGAAATCTAGGTTCTGGTGCGAAAATTTAAGCTGACTTGAAACTAATCTCTAAATCTTGGACATACTGATACTATCAATCTGGAAAAGGGATGGTATTCAGTTATGGAAAAACAGAATTTATTTAAGTGGAAACATAATCAGCCGGACCTTATTTTGCTAACAGTCAGATGGTACCTACAGTGCAACCTCAGTTTTCGTGATTTAGTCGAAATGATGGAAGAACGCGGACTATCTATGGCTCATACAACCATCATGCGTTGAGTTCATCAGTATGGTCCTGAATTAGATGAGCGAGTACGACATCATCTTAAGCCAATCAATGATTCTTGGCGGGTCGATGAGACATATGTGAAAGTCAAAGCTCAATGGATGTACCTATATCGTGCCGTTGATTCAGAAGGAAATACGATTGATTTTTATTTAAGTAAAACAAGAGATCATAAGGCTGCAAAGCGCTTTTTCAAGAAAGCTTTGCGGTCTTTTCATGTTTCAAATCCTCATGTTATCACAGTAGACAAGAACCCAGCCTATCCTATAGCGATTGAAGAGTTAAAAAACGAAAAAAAGATGCCCGTAGGCATCCAAATAAGGCAGGTAAAATATCTTAATAACATAGTGGAACAAGATCATCGTTTTATTAAAAAGAGAGTTCGTTCTATGTTAGGATTGAAATTTTTTCGTACAGCCAAATCTATTCTTTCGGGAGTAGAGGCGATGCATATCATTAAAAAAGGACAACTTGCTTTACAGGACAAGTCTGTCCAAAATCAAGTGAAGTTCATTCATCAACTATTTAGAATGGTTGCATAAGAACAGATTCCATTAGGAATCTATATACCTCTTTCAAACAAACGCGATCTTTGCACCAGAACCATAAATAGTAATAGGAAAAGATTGATATAAGATGGTATAGTTTTACATGTGCAGGATATATCCTAGTATTGGATTATGCACAGTATTTATCCATGAAAACATGGGGGTGGGATCATGATCAATCTTGAGCTTTTGAATAATCTTCTAAGTCAACTTATTAATGTAGGCAATGGAAAAGTTGAAAACGGTAATGACTAATTAGTGTTTAGGACTTTATACTGGGATGCCATATAGGGTATACCCCTGATGTAAGAGCGTTTTCCACTGGGGGAAGCGCTCTTTTCGGGTGGGTTTTCTCGTCTTGTGGTTATCCCTTTCTATAAGTCACCAAAGGGTGAAGTGTAAATGGCTAGGCTCTATCCAATGATAGAGGGAAAGCGTATCCCTAGTACATCCATTGCCCTTTTACTTTGATGTACGTTTCATCGACTCTCCAGGAGTCATTGGTTTGCTTGAGATGACGACAGATTTGTTTGTCCAATTCAGGACCATACTGATGTACCCAACGCATAATGGTCGCATGAGCAATAGATAAGCCCCGTTCCTCCATCATTTTCACCAAATCACGAAAGCCCAAGTTGTACCGTAGATACCATCTTACTGTTTGCAAAATCATATCAGACTGATAGTGCCTTCACTTGAATAAATTTTTCGTTTTCATACCGATCACACCCCTTTTCTAGAATAGTAGTATCAGTATGTTCAAGTTTAATAGATTACTTACAATCAGTTTAAATTTTTTGCACCAGAACCATATGTTTTAATACGGGTGAGATTCAATTTTCTTTTTGAACTCCCAAAAACCAGGAGTTTGATCTATTTTGACATTGTTTATTGATTCAATAATTTTCAATTTTAAATCTTGCTCAATATCCTCACGATTCCTAGCCGATACATTATTTAACACTTTTTTGATTTTGGGATCCATTAGCTTGATAACATATTCGTCAAAAAAAGGAGATTCAGGTGAAATTTGAAAAAAATTTTTATCGCAGAACCTTTCCATGAATTGTCCCTCCTAATAAACTTTCAATTGGTTTTTTAATTTTTTAATTGAATTATTATGAATTTTCGAAATATTTTGTGGAGATTCGTTGAACAGTTTTGCGATGGTTTTGTTTTTAAAATCATACACGTAAATAAGTTCTAATACTTTTCTTTGTTTATCTGTAAGTGTTTTCAATACTTGATGAAGTTTCGGATCCTCAATATAAGTAAGCAAATCATCTTCTTCGGTTAAAATTAATTCACTTATGTCTGGACTGTAAGATTCTAAAAAATCCAGAAGAGAGGTAGCATTTTGACTTTCTTGAACGGGCTTATCTAGAATTAAGGGAAAGTACTTATCGTAAGTACGATATTTTCTGTCTAAGTCAATAGAATAATAATAAATAAGGTTTGAAAGGTATTTGATAAAACGGACTTGAAAATAAAATTTCTTAAATTTTTGATCTAACTCCTCTACGTTTCGACGATTAGGAAAACACACGGCCTCTATAAATAACGAATAGTTCTCCCCTTTCTTTAAAAATTCTTTAACCACAGGCTGGTTGATCAATTTGAAGTTTGACTTTAGAAATTCTTGAAACTTTTGCTTGTTATAATATCCTCTATCCTTTTGCATCGTTTCCCCCCTTATATGTATAAAGAGAATAAAATGGGATAAAAATCAACCGAAGGTAATTTTTACCTAAAAACCTAACACAGCGCATGGTTTATTATGAAAAGTTTCGGGTTTCTTACCAAAATGCTCTATTCTTAAAACTCTAATAGATCTGGTGACATGCTGTAACTCCTCTACAATGGAGAGAATGGCACATCTTTTAGGGATTGGACCGAAAATGAAGGATGATGATGATACACGATAATGAAAACTCCATTTGGAAAAAATTTTTTTATTGGTTGATTTTTGCGATTTTATTTCTCTTTATAAAAGTAACAGCCGGCTGTTTCAATACTACTTACACGTGAGGAGAGGATAAGTAATGGCAGATCGCCCCGCAGGAAACCCAGAAGCTACACGCTCTGTCGTGCATGCGTCAAATGGGATGGTGGCAACAAGTCAACCTTTAGCAGTAATGGCAGGATTACGTATTTTGCATCAAGGTGGGAATGCTTTTGATGCCGCAGTTGCAGCAGCAGCTACATTAGCTGTGGTAGAACCGTCGATGACCGGACTAGGTGGTGATATGTTCGCACTTATGTACAGTCAAAAAACTAAAAAAATTGAAGCCCTAAATGGTAGTGGACGAGCACCAAGAAAAGCGACTAGAGATTATTTCTTGTCACGGGGCTTTAAAGAAATTCCAGAAACAGGAATTTTGTCAGTTACCACGCCCGGAGCGGTAGATGGATGGGCTGAGATGCTTGACAAACATGGGTCTATGACATTTAATCAAGTATTACAGCCTGCAATCGAGTATGCAGAGAAAGGATTTCCCGTCTCGGAAATTATCGCTGCGCAATGGAGACGATATGAATCCCTTCTACGGCATAATAAAGAAGCCGCATCTGTATACTTGCTGAATGATCAAGCTCCTAGAGATGGTATACATTTTAAACAGCCACAGTTGGCGAAAACACTGCAGGAAATCGCGGAGAAAGGCCGAGACGCCTTCTACAAAGGGGAAATTGCGCATAAGGTTTCAAATTATATGGAGAAAAACGGCGGTCTCCTCTCCTACGATGATCTTGCTAATCACACATCGACTTGGGTAGAGCCGATATACACGGATTACAAGGGCTACCGTGTATATGAAATATCACCGAATACCCAAGGAATCACTACGCTCGAAATGCTTAATATATTAGAAAATTTCGAATTATCGGAATTACGTCATAATTCAGCTGAATATCTTCATCTCTTGATTGAAGCGAAAAAGTTAGCTTATGCTGATCGTGATCATTATGTGTCTGATCCCGAGTTTACAGATGTGCCGATTGAGCGAATGCTTTCAAAAGAATACGCACGAGAGCGAAGCCAACTGATCGACCAGAATCAGGCATTAAAGAATGTCGGTCCCGGTCTTGACTTAAAAGGTGATACGGTTTACTTAACCGTGGTAGATAAGGACCGGAATGTTGTTTCCTTTATTAACAGTATTTTTGGCCACTTTGGTTCAGGGGTTGTTCCGGCTGATACAGGATTTATCTTACAAAATCGGGGGGCATCGTTTTCCTTGGATGAAACCCACTCTAATAGACTTGAAGCGGGGAAACGTCCGTTCCATACCATTATTCCGGCTATGGTTTTTAAAGATGGGAAACCGTACTTCTCCTTTGGTGTGATGGGAGGAGACATGCAGCCACAAGGCCAAGTACAGGTGTTACTGAACTTGCTAGAGTTTGGCATGAATATTCAAGAAGCTGGAGAAGTAGCGCGATTCTGTCATGCTCACAACGGAGTTGCCGTAGAGTCAGAAATTTCGAGTAAAGCAAGATTAGATTTAATAGACAAAGGCCATAAGCTGATTTCAGCCGTTGATATCTTTGGTGGATTCCAGGGCATTTTAATTGACCCTGTTTCCAACATGCTGCAAGGAGGATCTGACCCGAGGAAAGACGGGTGCGCTATAGGTTATTAGTAGATCAATAGGCTTGATGTGGATCTATCTAATTTTCCAATATCATCGAGGAGGGAAAGCATTGGCTAGGCAAGAAATTGATGTGAAAAATCAAGATCAAGAACAAACTGTACGAATAAAAGATTCACATAATGTTAAGATCTATCACACAGAAGAGCAGAGGCTAATGATTGTTCAGATATTGAAAGCTATGAGTAATGGTGCTTTTCCAAAACAAAACAATGAAAAAAGCATCAAGGGGCTATTAAAGATTAAGAAAAATAAGCTGCAAAGAGAACTTCATGATATTGAAAATGACTTAATGAAGCAAAGGGAAAATATCACAGTTGAAAATTCGTCAGACATCACTATAATCCAATGTGTCATACAGGATGATCAATTGAAAGAAATTGCGGAAACATTAGTGAAAGCTAAAACACCAAAATAGAACGGCTCGCATGGGTGGTGGTTCATCCCCTTATAGAAAGGGGGTGGATACTATGTCAGTATTTGAGGCAATGACCTTAGTAACTGCGTTTGGGGTTTTAATTATCAATATTCTGGCATTTCGTAACAAGAAATAACCACCCTGAGCCTACCAAGCATTAAGGGTGGTTATTTGGTAAGATATTAATTTTAAAGAACTACCCCTTTGTAGGGCAATCTATTGCATATTAGGCCAGGATGATAGCCACATCCTGGTCCTGATTCCCTTAAGAAAAGGACTATCTTTTTCTAGTACCTTTTGGTTGCCTTAATGGCAACTCCACTTTATAAAATTAAGAAAGTCCTATAATCAACTTTTCCGGTTCTGGTGCAAAGATTGCATCTATCTGAAAGAGGTATATAGATTCCTGGTGAAATCTGTTCTTATATAGCTATTCCAAATAGTTGATGAATGAACTTCACTTGATTTTGGAAGACTTTTCCTGTAAAGCAAGTTGTCCTTTTTTAATGATATGCATCGCCTCTACTCCCGAAAGAATAGATTTGGCTGTACGAAAGGATTTCAATCCTAACATAGAACAAACTCTCTTTTTAATAAAACGATGATCTTGTTCCACTATGTTATTAAGATATTTCACCTGCCTTATTTGTTCGCACGATACATTTCTTCACAAACTGTATTTATAGCAGTCATTTATTACAGAAATGCTGCCCTGATAGTTCCATAAGAAATGGAGCAATACTTTAATGTAAGTATTGCCCCGATTGTTGCATAAAGGATAGCACTTTTCAACCAACAAGTTAATACCCTACTCTTCTTTTTTATTCATCAATCCTAACTTTTCTAAATCTTCAGCAGTGTCGTGCATATGCCTATGGAATCCATCTCGGTCTGCCATACTTAATCCCAAATCTATAGCGACTTTCCCAGCCGTAATCACTTTATCACCAACATTTACGATACCTTTCCCAACTTCCTCAAGGCCATGTTTTACGGTATCAAAACCACTTTTGACTGTGTTACCAACAGAGTTTAAAAATCCACCAAAATCAAAACTCATTACAGTATCTTCATCATTTGTTGGATATAGATCTTGTTCAACAAACTTTATTGTTTCGCTTAGCAATGTATCAGAATCAAGCTCTGTATTATGAACTGCCTCTGAAGAGTCTAGAATCTGATTTGCTTTTCGCATCAACGCATTAATTAAACCTGCATGATGTTCATCTACTTCTGGATAAATAATGTCGCCCTTTTTCGTTTTTAGAATACCTAAAAATTTAGTTTCATTTCCTTCTTTTGGTTCACACATAAAAAGTGCATAACCACTTGAAGGATCAATCATTCGGCTTGGTCCAACATAAACTTTATAATTTTCAATTTCAAATTCGGTATTCTGGATATCTACACTCACGATTATTCACTCCTTTGAATCATCTTGTAATAAGGTTATACCACCAATCACCATTTTGTAAATCCTACCAACTTCCTGAAAATGTATGTAAGTAAAGACTACTCCTTATCTCAAATTAAAGAAGCTACAGGAATTGGAGCAACAACGTTATATCGTTACTTAGGAAAAAGAACTATCTGGCGAGGAGGTGTAATATTTCCTCTCCGCCTTTTACTGTTATTATGGTATAAAGGAGGAATACAAAATGAAAAATCACGAATATCGTTTGCAGGAGCAATTGGATTTGTAGGGGTCATGGCTCCCTCATATGAAATTTAATATTTATTAGTTAACATAACCTTTATTACAGGAAGTAATAAAAGCTCAAACTCGTTGAATGCCAACGAGTTTGAGCTTTTTCTTATCATTTAATTATACTTTTACGGACTGTTTTTTGTGTTGTATTTTAATTTCTACTATGAAAATTGAGTTTTTTTATTATAAATTTTAGAATGTTCCATTTTTTATCAAAAGTGTATACTTTTGTCGTTGTCTATTCGGTGTATAAGTATAGGGAGGAAAAAGGATGAAACAAGAAGATGAATTAGCTTCCTATCTTATCCATTTAGGAGAGGAAGTACTGAAGTTCTTACTAGCAAAAGGATCGACAAAAGAAGATGCGGAGGATATTATTCAAAATACTTTTTACAAAGTATACACGCTATTGGATGACCTAACAGAAAACAATATTCGCCCATGGTTCTTTAGAGTAACACTTAACGAGTACATTGATTTAAAGAGAAAGAAGGAACACCAAAACATCCACTTAACAGAGAAAATTTATTCAAAGCTCCAATACACAGATGGTGAACTGGAGGCCCTTCTAAATAAAGAGGAGATTGTCTACTTATTAAAAGACATCAAAAAAGAATATAGGGAAGTTTTCTTTTTAAAGTATTACTATAATTTTTCATACGAAGAAATTTCAGTTATTTTGAATCTTAAAGTAAGTAGTGTGAAGCAAAAATTATTCCGTGCACGTAAGTCGATTCACTCAAAAATAGGAGGAAGACATAGATGGAACATTCGTTAAAAGATGCTTTAAGAAAAGCGAAGCGACGACAATTACTAAAGATTATTGTCATCTCAATTATTGTGGTACTTATTACTTTACCCGTCCTTTATAAAATAGGAAATTACTTTGCTGCAAAAAGTTCTACAAGACTTCATGAACAGCTCTTTTTACATAATGAAATTGCTGAACCTAATATTCAAATCGATTCTCAGGTTACGAATAATTCTTCTATGTTTGGCGGTAATATTATTACAAATCGTTCTAAAAATGTAGATGGCTATTTAATACCATGGAGCACGCTTACAAGTTCATATGATTGGCTACGTGTTAATATTGATTATAACGAGTTAATACCAGGATCCTATCTAGAAGGTAAAGAACTCTATGAATATGATAAACAAACAAAGAATAAAGTGGCGACCTTTTACCATCCATCCATTCAAAAATATTATGACAGTATACAAAATGATTTAAAGGAAATTTTACAAATGGACAATTATGTAGCAGAAGTTGCACTTTCTTTTGATAAACCTTATACATTCCAGGAAATTGAGGAACAAATTCCTAATAACTTAAACATTGTGTGGCTGTATATGACCCCTCCAATTGTAGATGAAAGTAAAGGATCTTCTGGTATGCCGGTTTATGGTTTTAATCCATCTAGTTCACCAAAGGAGGCCTACCATAGCTTTATTAAATCCCTTAAAGAGTATGATAAAAATGGGAATGAAGAGACTATCCAAAACTTCTTACAGTCAAATAAAAATAAACCGTTTGAGGATGTCAAAGTTTTGGGAGTCATGGTGACGGGCCAAACTAAAAACTTTAAAAGTCTAGAAAATAAGAGCTTTATTCGTGGGGCTTCCGTAGGGGCCACTGCACAAATTGTTCCTTATATTAAACCAACAAAATAGTGAGCAGAAGATTGTATGAAAAACTTTGTTTTTAGGTGATTTAGGATACACAAAAACCACTTAACGTAACACTGCTTATTAATAGTAGAAATAAAATAACCTCTTTGAATTAAGTATCAAAGAGGTTATTTGGTTTATATAGCGATTATAAATTAAACTTTTTCTAGCAATGGGCTCTCAATGATTGTA
>NZ_JALAMS010000056.1:0-5198 GCF_026790145.1 Priestia endophytica
TTTTTTGTCCTTCATTTAGTTTATTAAATGTCTCCCATTGCTCTTTGGCGTATTCATCATGTTTAGCTTTTTCCTCCCACCATGCTACATAATTTTTCTTCATCACCCCAAAGGCCGGAACGCCATTGTTTTCAGGATCATTTTTAGGTTTAGCGTTAACTTTTCCATCAAATCCAATTACAGTAACCACTAATAAACAGGCCAACACCACATAAGTCAGAATATTGAGTTTTTTCACCTTACTATCCCTCCCTAATAACTGAATACAAACTCATATTACAATATAAACATTTTTTCACAAGGGAATATTTACCTAAATAGTCCTGATTTATTCCTTTTGTACATGACTAAAATGCGAAAGAAATCAGTTTCTTCAGCTTACAAGAAAATATTACAGTGGATAAACTTATGTTACATTTATTTGCTGCTTTAGCTATATTTGAACAAAATCCTATTTTTCATTTGCTTATAACAAACTTATCTGTAAAGGCCTTTTGAATAAAAGGTTGCCTGTAAAATAGTTTTTCTTCATATGTCAAAAACCATGGTTTTTGAGACAGTAGGTTAATAACTTAAAATAAATATAGATACTAAACATAGACTTTGTCACAGGTCATCACACACAAAAATTGTGAAAGATTACTCAACAATTAAAAACACTTTCTGAATAGTATGGACTTTCTGAATTCAACAGGTTATAATAGCTAACAATTTACCTCAAAATTAGTCAAATAAAAGGAGATGAAATGGGAAGAAACAATAAAAGTCTATGAAAATTAAAAATGACTAAAAAGATTGGAGAACGAACAGCAATGAATTTAGTAAATCAAATTAGTACATTGGCGAATAAGTACTTTAGTGTTATATCCATTCTATTTGCCATCGCAGCGTTTAGTTGGCCTGAACAGTTTGTCTGGTTAGGGTCTTACATTACCACTCTACTCATGATTGTCATGTTTGGTGTAGGAATGACATTAAAACCAGTTGATTTTAAGATGGTTCTTACGAATCCAAAGCCTATCGTTGTTGGTGTGTTAGCACAATTTACGATTATGCCTTTGCTTGCATTAGGAATCGCCATCTTATTAAACCTTCCACCGGAATTGGCTGCGGGAATTATTTTAGTTGGCTGTGTCCCTGGGGGTACGTCATCAAATGTTATGGTCTATCTTGCAAAAGGAAATACGGCGCTGTCGATTGCAATGACATCTTTATCGACCATGTTGGCGCCAATTCTTACGCCAACCCTTCTCTATTTCCTAGCCGGGCAGTGGATGCCAGTTGATCCAATGGGAATGTTTGTATCTATTATTAAAGTGATTATCCTCCCCATTGCCTTAGGATTCGTGATTCAAAAAATTCTTCCAGACGTTGTCGAAAAGGGTGGGGCAGTACTTCCGTTAATCTCTGTTATTGCGATTGCTCTTGTTTGTGCGGCGGTTGTTTCTGGGAATAGAGACAATATTGCCTCTTCGGGAATGATTATTTTTGTAAGCGTCCTTTTACATAACATATCGGGATTGTTTCTTGGCTATTTGGTCGGGATTTTAATGAAGCTAGATATAGAGACAAGAAGAGCTATTTCGATTGAAGTCGGAATCCAAAACGCTGGATTAGGAGTGTCACTTGCCAAGACACACTTCGCTGCTTCTCCACTCACGGCCTTGCCCGGCGCTGTCGCTGTCACATTACATGTCATCAACGGATCCATTCTGGCGTCTTATTGGTCGAGAAAAGAAATTGATAAGAAAGAAGGTGACGTGGGTAGAGAGACAAAAGTAACGGGGTAAGGGAAGGCTTTGGGCGTCCATCCTCCCTATATGATTTTTTAGTTGTATATGATATACACTTTTAGTTACCATAATCTATCTTAGGGGAAGTTAAAAAAGTCCAGACCCTTTGTCTCACAAGGGATCTGGACTTTTCATTTTTTCTACTTTATGCAAGTTTTTATACATCGTTGAGTTAGCAAGCTTTCTAAATCTCCTCAACAAAAAAAGAGTGCATAAAAATCTGAGGGTTTATGCACTCAATAAATATAGGAATTCCCTTTAATAATGCACAGGAACACGATCTAAATTCTTTTTCTTGGCTACAAAATAACGACTATAACTATCTAGGAGTTCATGTGTATCTGGATCAATAATAATCGGTTTATCTACCGTTCCATTCTTCTCAATGCTTTCTTCTACAGCCTTTTGTTTCGCCATTCCTGGGGTGAATTGAAGAAAGGTTTCCGGAACCTTAATCTCCTCTAATGACATCCATTCCCTCGTCCCCTCTGGAACAAGAAGAGGCTTTTTCTCTTTCTCTTTTTTACATTCTCCTTGGGGTTGACTTTCCTCTTGTTTTTTAGCTCTTAAACCCTTTTTTGGTGTTTGTTTCGGTTGTTTCTTCTCTTTTCCTTTGTCCTCAATTTCTTGTATTTGCATACAAATAACGCCTATCTCACCTGTACATTGTTCAAAAGGAATGTCTAAACAAGGTTCTCCTTGAACTACAAAACGCCTTTGTGAAAATCCATCTCGGTCTATGTTTAATTTATTAAACTGTTTTAAGCTAAGAACCACGGTATACGTAATGGCATTACTCTTAAACGGAATACCTTTTGGGGCATTGGGACTCCCCTTTTCCTCCATATCAAAAGTAAGGTATTTTCCATAGTCTTGAATTGAGCTTGTCGGATGACCAGTGACAGTGATTTTATGAGCCATCTTACTCCCTCCTTCTCTCTATCTATAATTCTATTATATATACACTTATGTACCCTTGTGTAGGGTCAAACCCTAAAACATTGCATTTCCCCATGTTTTTACTGTTTTTCTATATTGTGATTATTTTCCTTATATTTGTTACAATGAAATTATTAAAGGAAAAGAGGTGTTCTTGAATTGAAAAGTACAGGAATTGTGAGGAAAGTCGATCAATTAGGGCGTGTAGTCTTACCAAAGGAGCTAAGACGCACTCTTACTATTAAACAGCATGATCCTTTAGAAATCTTTGTAGACGAGAATCAAATCATCTTAAGAAAATATCAGTATCATAAAGCATGTATGATTACGGGAAAAATATCAGAAGACAATATGGTATTAGCAAATGGAAAAGTAGTACTCAGTAAAGAAGGAATGGAGATTCTTTCTAAAGAGGTAAGGGAAATCGACGTTTACGTCTAAAAGATGACTGACAGGTATAAATAAGTATGTATAGATGCGATGACAGGCCCGAATTTTGCATTTATCTTTTTTTCGTGGATATTCCTTGTGACCGTCAAGGTTACGTGAACACTTTATGCTAAATAAGAGTTAACACTTTTCTGGAAAATAGTACGTGCTCATTGTCACTTGACATGGAGCCTCTACGTACTGATATTTTAAAAAAAGTCCGTCATAACAAGGGTTATAATGCCTACATAAGGCTATCACGTACGCCTCTCCATATAAAGTGCACGTCTTTAACTGGAAAAAAAGTGTTCACACTAAATGAGCGAAATTTGTTCACTTTTATTTAGCAGTCACACAAGGAGCTGTTAGCATGGTATATGATTTTATATTAACGTTTATTATTACGTTTGTAATCGTAGGAGTTATCGGCTTTGTAGTTAATACATACTTGTCAAAAGGGGAAGAAAGTAAATGGAAAGTATTCGTAGTTTATCTCATTCAAAGTTTTATAATTTCTGTTCTTCTTATTTGGGTTGTATAGCTACTTCTGAACTAACAGAAACTTTAGTGTAGAAACAAAAAAAGGATCCACTCTTTAAAAGAGTGGATCCTTTCTGCATTAATTCTTCGTATTATACCCTTTAAAGTTATACCCGTAGATTTTCGTTAACTCCTGGAAACTTCTATAAGAGTATGTGATATTAACGGGCGTTCCCACTTGAACTTTGTCATAGTGTTGCTTTAAAATAAAGTTTGATCAAATTGATACTAATAACCTTAAAAATCGATCATAGAAAAGAGCATGTTTTGAAAAAAAGATTGATCAAAACGCGCTCTTAATATTTTCAATTGACTCATTCTTTTATAAAAAAGATTGATCAGTTCCTATATATGTTGCTCCACAATAGCGCCCGTTCGGAAGATCAAGATAATTATTAGAGCTTTTCTTTACTTTTAAACCCTTTTTTCTAATTCATATGCAATAACAAATTAGAGCATAATTTGTTAAAATCCGCAGACTATATAGGTAAAACTAAAAATTCAGAGGTGCTTTATATGAATGTAAAATCAATAATTGTTCTATTTACTGTCGTTTCTTCCTGGTTAACAGCTCCTCTTATCAAAAAATCTGAATGGAAACGGTTTTATCCTGCCCTTTTTTTTATGTCCATTTTTATTGCAATTGAAAGCTACATTGCCTATAAACGTAAGTGGTGGGAATTCCCAAAAGGGACCATTTTGCATGATCTTAAAGATGCTCCCTTTGTTGTAGGTCCCTTTTTTATCGGAACGTTATGGATTTTAAAGTTTACTTATGGCAATTTGAAAAAGTACATACTGGTTAATACGCTAATAGATACAGGATTTGTATACGGATTAATGCTCCTTATGGAGAAATTTAACATCATGAGATTGGTTAAATTGAAGAAATATCAATTCATGTCCTTATTTTTTCTTAAAGCCATAAGCATATATGGATTCCAGTATCTTAAGGATATGAAGAGACTTAAAGCTTGAGCTAACAAATTTCTCAAGCTCTATAAATTTCATTGTAACTTAAGATACAATATTTACAGTGAAATAAATTTCTCTTAATACTCAATATCTTATCCCTTTTCTTCAAGTATTTTATAAAATTCAAGTAACCTGCCATTGTAGCTTTGAAATAAAGATTGATCAAAAACTAACGTTAATAACCTTGATATAAGAGCAAATAGAAAGAGTATGTTTTGAAAAAAGATTGATCAAAACATGCTCTTATTTAATATGATGGATTAACGTCTTTATAAAAAAGTTTGATCAGTTAATTTTATTTATCCCTATTTCATTTTATTAATAGGCACATCGAAGACTAACAAATAAAAAATAATAATTGGAACACCAATCATATATGCTAATAGAGGTTTTTTATGGTGAAGTAAGGCAAGCAAGATATCTCAACAATATCGTGGAGCAAGATCACCGTTTTATAAAGAAGCGAGTTCGTTCTATGCTGGGATTGAAGTCATTTCGTACAGCTACTCATATACTGTGTGG
>NZ_JALAMS010000057.1:0-24646 GCF_026790145.1 Priestia endophytica
AAGTAAGGCAAGCAAGATACCTCAACAATATCGTGGAGCAAGATCACCGTTTTATAAAGAAGCGAGTTCGTTCTATGCTGGGATTGAAGTCATTTCGTACAGCTACTTACATACTGTGTGGCATAGAAGCCATGCATATGATTAAAAAGAAACAGACTCACCAAAGGGTGACGTCTGTCCAAAATCAAAAAGAATTCATCCATCAACTGTTTGGATTAGCTTCATAAGTTAGCAACTTAAAAGAAACTGGTTCTCTATGTTTCTAGGAATAGGTTTTTGCACCAGAACCGTCTTTGTTATTGATATTCCAATAAGTTAACTAAATTTTAATATAGAGACTATGTGCTGATCAGGTCTAACTAGTGCAAATACAAAATCTCTGCCGTCTTTTCTATATTTAGAGGTAGAACCTATATGCAAAAATTCTTCCCAAATAGGATATTCTAAGTCCTGGCACAGATACTCAAAGTACTTTTGCTCCCATTGTGGATGGTATTTACCAATAGAAATAAACATATGTTTAGTCGTATTTTGTTCTAGTGGATGAATCCCTTCCTCATTTGAAATATACGGCATCCTCTTACCTAAGATCCATTTTCCATATGATTTTAAATTACTAGCAGATTTTGAAACATATTGATCTACTGCATTGGAAACTGGTAGAATTTGATTTAAAAGAGCATCTTTCTCAATAGCTTTTTTTTTAAATACTGGAATATATCCAAGGGACTTTAATATAATTGATCGTCCAGTAGCTAGGAATCGATTGCTTATTGCCATATTTCTAAAGATTATAGCATTATTGTCTTGTATTTCGTCAGCTCCCACTTTTTGTTCCCTTGAATAATCTTGGAGAAGTCTAGTAAGATTCTGTTGTTTATTTACTAAAAGAGCCAATCTCCAGCCAAGCCTCCAAGCCCCAAGCACTCCTACCATCATACCTGCTCCTGCAGAGGGCCCCATAGCATGAGCAGAATCTCCAGCTAATACCCATCTTCCTTTATGATATTTATTACTTTGACCCTCACCTAGCCTAAATGCACTTGCCCATAGTATACGTTTAATCTTTGCATTTGGTAGCTTTTCATGTAAAAGTCCTCGAACGAATTCGAAACTACTTGCTTTTTCTCGGTCTTCACCTTTATTTATCCTATAAATCATCCTCCAACGTTTGGGTGCAAAATAAAAAAAGCCATAGGGTCTTTCAGGATCTAAAATAATATTTGAAACATCCTTAGGAAGATCACTATTTAATTCAAAATCTGCAACTCCTGAGTTTAAACCAAAATCCCTCCAATTCTTTTCTATTTCTAACTTTTCTCTAACTATGGTTTTGCTACCGTCACACCCAACCCCAAAAGGAGCATAAATTTTATAGCTTCCACCTTCGTATTGAACTTTAACCATTACATTCTCTTTTGTTTGCCCAATATCGCTTACTTCATGTCCTCTTCTAATTTCTACTAATCCAGTCCCCAGAGCTGCTTTTTCAAGGATTGTCTCCGTTTCATGTTGAGGAAGTTGGAGAGAATAACTATAAGGTGTTTGCAATGTTTTGAAAGGCAAAACAAGGAGTTCACGATGTTGGTTCCTAAATTGATGGAAAGTACGAAAAACCCCTTTCTCATGAAAATCTCCATAAATCCCTAACCAATTTAACAATTCTAATCCCCGAGGCATCCACGTTATTGCTCTAGATTCATCTAATGGAGTGGCTTCTTTTCTTTTTTCAAAAATTAATGAGGAAACATTATAACGAGCTAATATAAGTGATAAAGTCAGTCCTACCGGCCCTCCACCTACTATAACTACCTTATTTGTAATGTTATTCATCTCAATTCAATTTCCACTCCTTTTCAAAGTATGAGTTGGATCCAAATGTTATTAAATATTTACTCCATAATTATTTTATAATACATTAATAAGGAGAATTTCATCTCATCTGGATCCATTTGAGGTATAGATAAAATCACTATTTAAATCTTACTCTTCGTAAAGGATATATATGAAGCTGGTAAAGCTATTAAAAGGATTAAAATCCAAATAATTAATGAGCTTGCATAATTCCCTCCAACAATATGAAATAAGATAATATCCTGAATTGATTCATATACATAGGAAGGAGGGATGATAATATTTAAATTTCTGGCCAATTCAGGTAAAGTAGCAACACTGCTGAATCCTCCCGAAACAAAGAAGAAGGCAAATGACAATATAATTGAAATTGGTAAAGTAATTCTATTTGTCTTTACTAATAATCCTAGAAGAATCCCAACAGCTGAGCTTGAAATAACTACTATTAAAATAAGAACGATAAGTTCAGCTATGTGGTTTTCTATGTGCAAGTTAAATATAAAAATATTAATTAACAATAAAATGAAGAATATTGTTAGAGAGAGTAAACTAGATGAAAGTAACTTTGATATGATGAAATTCCACTTTGAAGTAGGCGATAAAAGTACCTCTTTTATAGTTGTTTCTTCCCATTCCTGAACTACAATAGATGATCCGAATACAACTCCACCAAACATAAGGGAGAATATAAGAACGCCTAAAGCTATATATGTTTTTCGAGGTGTATCATCTGAAAAAGTTGTCTGAAATTCTGGCGATACTAAATCATTCCTAATACTCTTTTCTGCATATTTATCCTGAAAATTTCTTAGAACATGCTCAAGCCTTAATCTTGTATTTTTCGACATATCAGTATTTACATTATACTGATATGTGTTTATAGTCGGGGAATTACCCTTGGCAAACTTTTTATCAAAATCCTCTGGAATATTAATTGCCATAGTAAGTCTACCTTTATGGGCTAATTCATTAGCCTTCTCTTTATCCATTGTAATTATAGAAAAGTAAGGTGAGATATTGGATTTTGCAGATTTTATTTCTTCTACTAACTCTTGGGAATACGGTCCTTCTGACTCAACAACTAAACCAATTGGCCATTTATCTCCATCTCCACTAAATAATATTACAGAAATAAATAATAAAATTAGGGGAGCCATACAAGCCGCAGTAAAAGTTACAGGATCACGTCTAGTGACCTTTAAATCCTTCTTTATTAGCCCTAATATCACATTTAGTTTAATCAATTTTGTCACTCCTTTAATAAACTTTAGGTCTAGGTGCTTGTTTAAGTCCTTTGCTGAGATATAAGGAAGCTAAAAATATTATTACTAAACTTGATCCGAATACAATTAATAGATACATAAAGAAGTTATCTAAAAACTCAGTGTTCATAATTAAGTGGCCGGCCTTAAATGCATAATAAGGTGGCAAAACTTTAGAGAAGTAGTATATATATTGAGAAATTCCTCCCCAAGCTAAACCATCTAAAGGACTAAATCCTCCTCCTATAATTAAGGACACTACTGCAATAATTATATTAATTTGAATTGTAGGCAAAATTCTTTTAGTAAGGGAACCAATTAAGACCCCTATACCTACCCCTAAAAGAGCTGTTATTAATACTAACAAAGATATTAGTAATAAACTTCCGGTAGGTTTAAATCCTTGAACTAAGTAAATTAGTAGATAGATAATACCTCCACTGATAAATGTAGGTATTAAACCAGAAAGCATCTTACCTATTACAAGATAGGTTTTAGATACAGGGGATAGGAGTAATTCCTTAACAGTATCTTCTTCCCATTCCCTTGCGATTAAGACCCCTGTATTAACCATTCCTCCATAGAGAAAAGCGAACACTAGGAGACTAGATGCCATATACGTTAACATAGGTATATCTTTTGGAACCCAAGATTGCTCTTTTATTGATATTTGTTTATCAGTATTGAACTTATTGTGATTATAATAATTTATAAGCTCATCTAATCTTAATTGATAGTTTTTAGTATAATCACTATTCACGTTATGAGTTTTCATAGTAACCTTAGAATTTTCGTCGAAGCTTTCCGGTATAATTACGACAGACATTACTTCCCTGTTATTAAACATATTCATAGACTTTTTAGTGTCTGTAGACACTATCTCCCAATAAGGTGCTTCCAAGTCTCTCTTATCATCAAGTTTCTCACTAAATAATGAAGTGAACTCTTTAGAATTTGCATTATTAGCATTGTCTACAAGCGCTATAGGAACCGTTGCACTTCCCGAAGTAATAATACTAAAGAAAATGTAAAACATTATAGGGAGAATAATGGATATCCCTATATAAAAGGGTTCACGTAACATCAGTCTGGTATCCTTTTTTATTATCGACCATATTACTCTCATTAGTCTCTCAACTTCCTTCCAGTGAAATGTAAAAAGACATCATTTAAGCTTGGTTCTCTCATTGATATTTTTAAAATCCTTAAGTTATTTTCACTTACAATCGAAATAATATCAGGAATAATATCTTCCTTCTCTTCATTTAGAAGTGTCAGAAGATATTTGGGATTTTTGTCTTCAACCTTCTTAACTGATTTAAAACATTTAAAAGGTTCAGCTAGTGACTTCTGATGAGGAGATACTTCTAATTCAATAATTCCTTCCCCAACTTTTTCTTTTAAATTAGATGGAGTACCCATCTCAATTAATTTTCCTCGATCTATAATGGCAAGACGGTCACAAAGATATTCTGCTTCCTCCATAACATTAGTTGTTAGAAGTATTGTTTTTCCTTGCATCCTTAATTCTAATATTTGGTTCCAAATAGCGTTTCTGGCCTGCACATCTACTCCCAATGTAGGTTCATCCATAATAATAATATTAGGATTCGTAAGCATTGCTCTAGCAAGTAGAAGCCTTCTCTTCATCCCACCGGAGTAATTTCCTGCTCTGTCATTACGACGGTCGTAAAGCTGTACAATGTCTAATACTTCTTTAATCCTCTGTTCTTTAACTTTCTTAGAAACATTATAATAATCAGCATGAAATGCTAAGTTTTCATATCCTGTCAATTTCATATAAATAGCTGTTTCTTGAGGGACCATACCTAGAAGTTCTCTTGCTTTATTTGTATTTGCTACGCTATCAATTCCATAAATATATGAGTTACCTTGAGTCGGTTGAGATAGTCCAGTTATACTATTAATTAATGTAGTTTTCCCCGAACCGTTGGGGCCTAACAACCCAAATATCTCACCTCCCTGTATCTCTAAGTTGATATTATCAAGCGCCTTAAAGTTCCCAAAATTTTTCGTAATTCCTATACATTTAATAGCCTTTTCGGACATAAGTATACTCCCTTCTTGTACAAACATTAATTAATTGTTCAATTAATTTTATTTTAAAAAAATTAGTTTAGAACCTTACTAAGCTGTTGGATAGTATTTTGTATATATCTTTCTTCATCAATAACTGGGTTATCACCCTCCATATAAAGTAAATGATGCATAAATGATGCAGTAAGTGTATTTCTAACTGCTACCTCTACATAGTGAAAATCAAGTTTGTATTTGTTTGCAATAAAATAACTCAGTCCTTCAGTTGCTTCTCGAATAAGGTTTATCAAACGTTTTCTAATTTTAGGATTTCTTTGAGCTTCTCCTAGAAACATTGAAATGAAATATGGTTTCTCTTTTAAAAAGTGAAAAACAGCCGTTAAAATATCTTGTAATAGTTCATCAATAGTTAGATCTTCAGTAGAAAACTTTATAATATTATAAAGTTTATGATTTAGGGTATGTTCCTCTATAATCCCCCAAAGTAAATCCTCTTTATTATCAAAGTAATGATAGATTAAACCACTTGTAACACCAGCTTCCTGAGCTATATCCTTTATAGTACTACCAGAGAATCCTTTCCTCGAAAACACTCGTAAACCCGCCTCTATAAGTAAATCTCTTTTCTCTGTATATTTAGTTTTAGTCACTATATAACCCCCTATTAATCATTTAATTAATTGTTCAATTAATTATAAAAAAATATAGAATATAAGTCAATTTTTTCTACCTTTATATTAACCGCTTACATTGGAACTAAAAACTTATATTTAGAATTAGTCAAATAGATCTACGCACTATTAAGCAACATAGATATAAACGATTTAAATGGTTCATTATAACTATGTATACATATTATTCAAAAAATGTTGTGATATGTATAATTTTTGTTTATTATGATTTACGTAGGTATAATTAATCAATTAATTAATGGAATTTTCTTTTAATTTTTTTCGTTTTATTAGTTATAGAAACATATCCCGAATTAATTGTTGAAAGGTGAGTATTGATGGAACATTTGATATTAGAGGCTCTAAATGGTCAAGAGGATAGTAAACGAGAATTGATAGAAAGATTTCATCCCCTAATTATTAAATATGCAAGAACACTAACCTATATGGAACTAGAAGATGCCATTCAAGAATTAAGTATAGTTTTCTTAAAAGCAATAGATAAATTTGAAGTTAGACAATAGGAAGGGATAGATATCTATGTTAAATACTTGTACTGAGAGACAATTCACAAAATATATCATTATGAACCTAACAGGAAAACGATCACGCCTACAAAAATATTACAAATCTAAGGATTATTATGAACAAAACACTTTAAACAAGTGTAAAAGTAGGGACGATAACGAGGACCTTGTTTATAGTATTGCTGAAACAAGGCATACTAACTTGGAAGAGTATGTTGTTCTTAAAACCACTATAGAACAGATTATGAGGCAACTAAAACCTTTAGAATATCAAATCATTAAAAAGATTTATTGGGAAGATAAAAAAATCCAAGAAATTGCACAAGAAATGGATATGGCTAGAAGTAGTATATTTCGGATTAAAAACCAAGCATTTAATAAAATTAGAAATTTTTTAGAAGATTGTGAGACCTTTAACTTAAAAAGTGTCTTTTAGTTATATGTAAATAAAACTTAGGAGGATGAAAAATGATTAAAAGAAGTATTAAAGATATTCAATCTGATATTGTACGTGAACCAGGAGCTAAACAAACAACCTTAAAACGTTTAATTGATACGCCAGACGGAGCAGACCGATTTGTTATGACGTTATTTCATATCGAACCCCAAGGCTCTACTCCTCCTCATTACCATGATTGGGAACATGAGATTGTTGTATTAGAAGGCTCTTGTCAATTGCAATTACCTAAAGAAGAGAAGAATGTAACAATTGAAAAGGGAGATGTCGTTTTCATTCCTAGAAATGAACCTCATGGATTTACTACAAGTGAAGGAGAAGAATGTAAGTTTATTGTAGTAGCCCCAACTGAGCGACCACCTATTCATAACTATTTCTTAAGTGAAAAACCTTATGAATACACATCTAATAAATAGGAGGCAGATTGTTGAATAGTACAGTTGAAAAACTAAACCCTACAGAAGTTCATAAACTTATTACTGGATTTATTTCATCCAAAGCTATATTTACAGGCATAAATTTCGGATTATTCACACTACTCGATAAAGAACCAAAAAGCATCGAGGAAATTGGAAAAAGTTTAGATTTACAACCTCGACCAACTAGAATCCTTGTTCAATCATGTATAGGAATTGGACTGCTTCATAAAAATAATGAACTAATTCATAATAGTTCACTTGCATCAGCCTTCTTAGTTGAAGGCAAACCAGGATATATGGGAAATTTAGCAAAGCATCAAGAGGCACATTACAATAACTTTGTTATGTTAGATGAAGCTTTAATAAATAATACTTCTATTACCGGTAGAGTAAAAAAAGACGGTTATGCCAATGAGGGTGCGGGGGCTAATGAAGATCGTCAAGGGACTCGTACTTTTATTAAGGCTATGCATGCTAGTTCAGTCGTTCAAGCTAAATCGTTAGTATCTAACAGTAGTATAAAGGGTAATCATCTTTTAGATATGGGATGCGGATCAGCAGCATACTCTATTGAATATGCTAAGCAAAATCCTCATGTGAAAATTACTGCAGTTGATTATGGAGCTACTTGTGAAGTTGCTAAAGAATTTGTTAAAGATCAAAATCTTGAAAATCAAATTACATTTATTGAAGGAGACATCTTTAATATTAGTCTACCTGAAAATATAGATACTGTTTTACTATCACATGTACTAGATGGATATGGAAGAGACAAAGCATTCAAAATATTAAAAAAGATCTATACTCTATTGCCTGAAGGTGGAAAATTAATTATGCATGCTCATCTGCCAGAAAGAGCTGAAACCACTTTTCCTTATCTATTTAATTTAATCCTACTAGCTAATACAGCAGAAGGAGAAGTTCATGGTGAACAAACTATACTAGATTGGATTAATGAACTTGGGTTTAAAGACATTACCCTAAAGAAAGTATCACCTATCTCCTCAGTAATCGAGATGTATAAATAGGAGGATAAATAATGGAAAATAAAGAACCGGAATTTCACTTAGTTATATTAAACGATTTTGGTTTACCACATGTTGTTATAGAGCCGGAAAATGAGACTGAAAGTCAAGAGATGGAGGTAGAGTCAGCAAATGGCTGAAACTTATGATGTAATTGTCATTGGAGGTGGACCTGCCGGTTCTAGTATCTCCACCCTATTATCTAGTTGGGGTAGAAATGTTTTATTACTTGAGAAAGAAAAGTTCCCTCGCGAACACATAGGTGAGTCTCTCTTACCTGCTAACTGGAAAGTATTCGATAAGCTAGGAGTTAGTGAAAAGATTAGAAATACATCTTTTGTACCGAAACCAGGGGGAACCTTTATTTGGGGAAAAGATAGAACACCTTGGACAGTATATTTTGGTGAAGTAAATGGATTACCAGCTGCTAGACAAGTAAAAAGAGATGTTTTTGATAAAATCTTGTTGGATAATGCAAAGGAAAAAGGTGCAAAAGTTAAAGAGCAATCCGTAGTCAAAGAAATTATATTCGAAGAAAATCGAGCTACTGGTGTTATCTATGAAAATGGTAATCAAACTTATAAAGCTAAAGCTAAATATGTAGTAGATGCAAGTGGCCAAGATAAATTTTTAGGTAAGAAGCTTAAAAGTATAGAATATAACCCAGACTTTAAAAATGTAGCAGTATGGTCTTATTGGGAAAATGGTAAACAATTAGAAGGACATGATAAAGGAAATGTCATCTACATCACATTCGAACACGGTTGGTTCTGGTATATCCCACTTGATTTTGATAATAACCTAATCAGTGTAGGCGCCATTGTAACTCCAACGGGTCGTAAAGTATTAAGAGAAAAAGGATTTGAAAAATTCTATTTAGATGCTATTAACTCATCTGATACTTTACCTTCACTACTAGAAAATGCGAAACAAGTGGCCAATATTAAAGTTACTAAAGACTATTCTTACCGTAATACAAACTTATTTGGTGAAGGATGGCTTATGGTGGGAGATGCTGCATGTTTTGTAGATCCTATCCTCTCATCCGGTGTAATGTTAGCTACTTCTAATGGAATGATGGGGGCATATGCTTTAAATACCCTATTAGATGAACCTAATGTAGAGAATGATGTTTTTAAACGATATGAAGAAATGTATATACGAAATTATAACACCTTTACTGCATTGTGCAATAACATGTATGACACTCAGAAGAAATCTAAGGAAGATTATTTTTCAGGAGCCCGAAATCTAGTACAACCTAAGCTTGCACATGAAAAGGTAGACCAAACCGGAGATCGACAAGCCTTTATTAGCTTAATTTCTGGACTAAACCAGAAAGACACTGAGAAAGTAATTAACGATTTTATGGAAAAACGCAAAAAAATCGGAAATACTCATACTACTTTTAACGAAGAAACAATGTTTATGGTATTTGATCATATAAATCAAAACCTAAGGGACGAAGGGAAGGACAATACAACTATCAATTCTGAAACAGTAATTGAACTAGACAATAGAGTCGAAATTAAAAATGAGTATTTCGTTCCTGTAATACCAAACGCAAATAAGATGAATAAAAAACGTGTGCTAAAGAATCCATTCGGAGATATTATTCAGTTATCTCCTTTGTTGGAAAATTTAGTAGAGTCATTAAAATTAGACAGACTAAGTGTAACAGAATTGAAAATGATTCTATCAGAGAAGCTTCAAAGTGAAATAAGTGAATTAGAATTAGTTCGATGGTTAAAGCTTTGTCATAATTATGGATTAATTACATTAAATAATCGAGTATTAGGTGCCACAAATGTCTAATATCATTGATTTAAGTTTGCCTATTGATGATAAAGTTCCAGACCCAACATTTGTTAAAAAAAAACAAGTTGAGCACAGCGAAGGTGGAAATTTAGTTTGGAAAAAGGTCTTTTTCCCGAAAAGATCTTCTATTATAGAAAAAATTAGTCGAATCCCTAAGTATCTTAGACATAGGAAGCTACTAAAAAATAGTAGCTTCCCTGACAATATGTTTTTAAGTAATGAATTTCTGTCTCTATCTGTACATTGTGGTACACATATTGATGCACCTTTCCATTTTGGCCCATATTGTGAAGGAGAAAGAGCACCATTTATACATGAACTACCCCTAGACTGGTTTATCTCCGATGGAGTAGTACTTGATTTAACACATAAAGTTCATAATACACTTATAACAGAGAAAGATATAAGAACTGCGTTATCTTCTATTAATTATACACTAAAGCCATTTGACATAGTACTTATAAGAACAGATTTCGATAAATATTGGCCTAAAAAAGAATATTTCACTAAGCACCCTGGAATGTCTAGGGAAGCAACTGAATGGTTGATTGATCAAGGAATTAAAATTATAGGAATAGATACTAATGGTTTCGATCTCCCCTTTATGCAAATGGCAACTAGCTATTTAGTAAATAAAGACTCTAGTAATTTATGGCCTAGCCATATGCTAGGTAGAGAGAGACATTACTTGCATATTGAGAGGTTAGCAAATCTTAGAAGCATTCCAGTATCTCATGGTTTCAAGGTTTCCTGTTTACCAATCTCGATCAAAGATGTAGGAGCAAGTTGGATTAGGGCAATAGCTATAACATGAAGGGAAGTAAAATATGGAAACAGTTAATTCAACAACTAAAGATATTAACTTGAAAGATTTACTTGATCTAAACTATGGATTCGTAAGAAGTAAAGTCTTAGATTTCTCCCTTAAACTTAATCTCTTTGATATTGTGGAATCAACCTGTAAAAATCAAGTTGAAGCTATTTCAGAAATAACGTCTATTAAGAAGGAGAATGTCAAAAAGTTATTAGAAGCCTTAGTATATATGGGATTACTATCTAAGGAAAGTGATATATATTTAAATACCTCAAAATATCTTTGTTCATCAAGTAAAGATTATATAGGAGAACACTTGGCATTAGTCTTTAAACAATGGGATAGTTGGGGCGCTTTAGATACCATCATGTTAAAAAATGAACGAAATGATAATAGTCAACTCCTATTACATATGAAGAAAAAGAGCTATAACCTAGCTTTCCCAATTGTAGAAAGACTTCTGTCTACACTTCCCTATAATTTTGATAACACAAGAGTCCTTGATTATCATTGCGGTGAAGGTGAATGGACATATGCCCTTGCTAAAAAATATAATGAAGCTGTTATTGATGCATTTGATTCCGAGGAATATAAAAAAGTTTTTAACGAACGCATGAAAACTAACTATAAAAATTGTCAAGATAATATTAAATTTATTTCTAGGATTAACGATGAGTATGACTATATTATTCTGTCAAATTTCTTACGTTTTTATGGTGAGGAATACTCAAAAACATTATTAGTTTCATTACAAAGACACCTAAAAGACAATGGAAAAATAATAATATACGATGTATTTCATAGTGATGAAGCTAATGGGCCATCTATTGCAAATTTATTAGACCTGAGCATGTTAGTTAATACCTGTAGTGGTGGAATATTTACTATAAATGAAGCGTGTTCTCTTCTAAAGGAGACAGGTTTTCAAATTGAAAATATTTTTGACACAAAACCCTATCCAATACTCATTGCAAGGAGTGAGAAATATTGAGAAAAGTAGCTATTACAGGAATGGGAGTAGTAAGTCCACTTGGAATAGGAGTTGATAACTACTGGGATAATCTAAAACTAGGTTACACAAAAGCCAAGAATCTAAAGGATATTGAATCATCTCGCCTCTTTCAAGATATAAATAACTTTAATGCTAATGTATCTATAGAAGTTGAAAATTTCTCCCTAAATGATTTATCACGGATCCCTAGTGACATTAAGTCATTAGATCGCTATATTCAATTTGCTGTTTTAGCTGCAGAATTAGCTAAAAATAATAGTAACTTAACAAATAGAAGTAGTGATTTTAATACTGAACGTGTCGGCGTATCGTTATCCACGGCTATTTGCGGAACAAAACATATGGAAGAGGTATTTGTGGAGGTTACGAACAATGGTACAGAGGAAATAGATCCTTCTAAGGGATCCCCCAACCTATATTTATCATCAATGTCTAATACTCCATCTAAAATTATTGCTTCTCTTATTGGAGCTGAAGGTCCATGTACTACTCTCTCTACAGGTTGTATTGGGGGTATTGACGCAATTGGCTATGCATATGAACAAATTTTAAATGGGGATATGGATGTCATGATAGCTGGTGCGTCCGAGGCACCTATTACACCTATTTCTTACGGGGCTTTTGATGTTATAAATTGTCTTTCCACAAAAAACAATCATAATCCTTCTAAGGCTTCTAGACCTTATGACCGCGACCGCGATGGATTTGTTCTTTCCGAAGGGGCCGGTATCATTATCTTGGAGGATGAGGATCATGCTAAAAGACGTGGAGCAAAAATTTATGGCTATATTACAGGGTTTAGTAATACCAGTAATGCTCTACATATGACAGATTTAGTAAGTGACGGAGAAGATTTAGCAAGGGCTATTGAAAACGCCCTAAGTCATGCAAACTTAAAACCAGTAGATATTGATTATATAAATGGACATGGTAGTTCTACCCCCCAAAATGATAGATGTGAAACGAAGGCAATAAAAAAAGTTTTTGGAGAATTAGCTTATTCAATACCAGTTAGTTCTACTAAATCAATGACTGGACATCCCTTATCTGCTGCTAGCGCTCTAGAAATTATAGCTTCTTTAAAAAGTCTAGAAGATAACACCTTACATCCCACTATTAATTACAACTCAAAAGATGAGGAATGTGATCTAGATTATATTCCTAATGTGTCTAGAAAGAAAGAATTAAAAAATATTCTAAGTATTGCTAGTGGCTTTTCAGGTTTACACTCAGCTATTATTCTAGAGAGTTTTTAGAGAGGCGGTAGTAGAAAAATGGACAATATAGTTGTTACAGGTATAGGAACCCTCAATCCAGCTGGAATTGGGGCGGATAATACTTTCGATAATGTATTGAAAGATGACTCATACATTGATTTCATTACCCGATTTGATTCTTCAAAATATAAATCAAATGTTGCTGGAGAAATCAAAGATTTTGTACCTACAGATTATATTTCTAAAAGACTTGTAAAAAAGACTGATCGTTTCACGCAATTAGCTCTAGCAGCCGTACAGATGGCCTTAGACGATGCCCAAATAAATACAGGGGACTTTGATCCCAATAGGCTTTCCCTTATGGTAGGAAATGTTTTAGGAGGATGGGAATTTGCAGAAAGGGAATTAAGGAATTTATGGGTGAAGGGCGAAGAGTATGTAAGTCCTTATCAAGCTACAGCATGGTTTCCAACCTCGGCCCAAGGATATATAAGTATTGCTCAAAACATTAAGGGAAAAGCTCGAACATTTGTTGCGGATAGAGCAAGTAGCGCATATGCACTTCAGGATGCAATTAGTACATTGAATAGAAATGAGGCAGATATTGTACTAGTGGGCGGAACAGAAGCACCCTTATCCCCTTATGGGTGGTTATGTTGCGAGTCTAGTGGTTATTTGTCACCTAATAAAAATGAACCCTCGGAGACGTATAAACCTTTTTCTGAGGAACACAGTGGAATGGTTTTAGGGGAAGGTAGTACTTTCCTAGTTCTTGAAAGACTAAGTCACGCTCAGGATAGAAACGCTAAAATCTATGGAGAAATAAAAGGATGGGGTGTTACAAATGATGCCTATTATCCATATTACACTCATCGTCCGGATGGTCAAAAACTTGCAAGATCAATGCAACAATCCATTGATCGAGCTTCAATTTCTCCAGAAGAAGTAAACCTGCTATTTTTACATGGAACGGGGATTCCTTCAGAGGATGCAACTGAGGTTTATGCATACAGAGAGGTCTTTAAGGATGGCGATAAACCTATTTTAACCTGTCCTAAGGCTTCCTTTGGTCATCTTTTAGGTGCTGCAGCTGTAACTGACATTATGCTTTCCTTATTATCTATTGAAAGAAGGCTCATCCCACCAATCATCAACTTGGAAACACCAGCTTATGGATTTGATGATTTGAATTTCGTCACCAAACAACCGTACAAACAAGATATTAGCAATGCTCTTATTATTTCGAGAGGTATGGGCGGAAACAATCTAAGTTTCGTTGTGGGGGGGGTTAGTTCTTGAACGGTATTGGTATAGATTTAGTGGATGTTGAAAGGATTAAAACATTATATGAAAGATGGGGGATACGACCTCTACAAATGATTTTTACACAGGAAGAACTTAATTTAACAAAGTCTAAAACTCAAGACTTTAATTGGAATTCACTTGCTGGCCGTTATGCTTTAAAGGAGGCTATAATTAAGTCTTTACCTAACACACAAATCTTCAGTTTGAAAGATATTGAAATCTTGAGGGGCCATTCGAAAGAACCAGTGATAAATCTTAAGGGAAAAGCAGCTGATTCTTTTTCCCATCTACAATGGAGATGTAGTATTTCGCATGATAAAAACCTAGCAACTGCTATTGCTATGAATATAGGGGGATCTCAATGAAAACAGAAATAAACGATATTATGCTACAGATTGGTTTTGAAACTCAAGACTTAAATGATGACTTTTCTTTAATTGATGATTTAGGAATTGACTCAACAGAATTAGTAGAACTAGCTTTTCAAATTAAAGATAAATTAAATATTCTCCTAACTCTAGAGGAACTAAAGGCATTGGAGAACTTGAGGGATTTATATAATCTAGTAGAACTTAAGGGAGAGGATACTTATGCCAAGAATAAATAATAGCATTGTAATACGAGAAGATATTGAAAAAGTGTTCAATATTACAAATGATATTAGCAAATGGAATGAGCTATTCAGCGATTACCACAATAATAAGATTTTGAATGTTGAAAAAGAAGGTAGATTTACAAAGATTGTATTTGAATTAGGTAAGGGAGATAGTACTTGGAAATCATATAGATTATTAGACCATAAAGAATACACAGCAATTGCACAACGCATTGAACCAATGTTTCCTTTCCTTTATATGCATTTAACTTGGTATTATGAACATCATCCGGAAGGTACTTTAATGACCTGGGTACAAGACTTTGAACTTGACCCTGGCTTTAGAGAACCATTAGATAAAGTGACAGAGAAAATGGATAAAAACACTAAAATTAATCAAGAAAATATTAAAAAAACTATTGAAGAGAATATGCATTCTCTTATTAAATAATATGCGGAAGAGCAAGATAATAAATTTTCTGATTCCTAGCTTTTTTGGTTTATGTATCCCCTATCTATTTTATATCTTAATACCTATTAATGTGCCAATTAATCGTTTTATATGGTTTTTTCTAATAAATTCAGCAGGTTTAGGCTTTATGATCTTTGGAATCCTCAATGTAATAGTGAGTGCTAGGATAATTTACGGTCATTTGGATACCCCATTATGGGATAAACCACCTGAGAAATTAGCTGTCTACGGACCTTATAAGTATTGTAGAAATCCCATGACCTTGGGGTTCCTAGCTATCCTTTTAGGTGAAGGACTGTTTTTTAAATCTATTGGTATTTTAATCTGGACAGTTATATTTCTAATCATATCAACATTTTTAATTATAAAGATTGAAGAACCGAGCCTAAGACGGAAATTTGGTAAGGAATATGATAATTATTTTCATAAGACACCTAGATGGATTAACCTTAACTATTCCTATCATAAACAGAATAATTATAAAAGAAATCTTTAGTATTCTGTTCTTATAGACTACTCTCTTATCGTGAATAGAAAAGTATCCATACTCCTAATCATATTATCTATGTCTTCCCTAATTAAGAATAAATTATAAAAGATATTTTTATAAAAATCATCTATTTGCGTCCATTACCCAGGGATTAATTATTTGGGAAGACATTAGTATTAGGGAAAGAGGAGGTGTGAATTCTTTAAAGAATTCACACCTCCTATATTTTATTGAAAAAACTTAAGCTTTACTCAAGATAGTAAGGGGGATTCCTAGCATATGACGTTTATTTTATCCCTAGCTTTGATATTACTTTTGACAAAACTTTCTGGTCATCTATCGGTTCGTTTGGGACAACCACCTGTATTAGGAAAGTTAATTGTCGGAATTTTGTTGGGTCCTGCGGCTTTAGATTGGATTCACAACGACCAATTTATCTACTATTTCTCTGAAATTGGTGTCTTACTACTTATGTTTATGGCGGGTTTAGAAACAAATTTACACCAACTTAAAAGTAATTGGAAACCCATACTTATGGTAGCTATACTGGGGATCCTGTTCCCTTTTATCGGGGGAGTAGGATTAGGGGAATTATTTAATTTAGATAGAACTTCTTCATTATTTATGGGTGTCCTACTATGTGTGACATCTGTAAGTATCACTGTGCAAGTGCTTAAGGATTTAAATAAACTAAACTCTAAAGAAGGTAATATTATTCTAGGCGCTGCAGTAATAGATGCAATAATTGTTGTTGTATTATTAGCTATCTTAATTAGTTTATTTGGAATAGATAAGGATATTTCTCTAACTGACCTTATTGTTAAGAAGATAATGTTTTTCATTGTGATCATATTAGTAGGTTGGTTTATAGTACCAAAAACCTTAAACGTGATGATGAAATTAAAGGTTTCAGAACCTTTAGTCTCTACAGGATTAGCAATTTGTTTTAGTTACGTCTATTTTGCAAACCTAATGGGGATGTCCGGAATGATAGGTGCTTTTGCTGCTGGCCTCGCCATCTCACAGACTAATCACAAAGATACAATTGTAAGTAAAGTCGAACCGGTTGCATACTCCATATTTGTACCAGTCTTTTTCGTCAGTATAGGATTGAATATATCTTTTAAGAATATGGATAATCAACTAATATTTATAGCAACATTCTCCTTAGTTGCTATTTTAACTAAGCTGATAAGTGGGGTATGGGGATCCAGATTGTCAGGATTACCTACGAAATCTTCGCTACTTATTGGATCTGGAATGATATCTAAAGGAGGAGTAGGATTAGTGATAGCGTCTGCTGGGCTTCAGAATTCACTATTAACGCCGGATTACTTCACTCCAACTATCATAATAGTGGTTATTACAACATTAATATCCCCACCTCTTACTAAATATATTATTCAATTTGAAAGTAAAATGAATAGAAGGAATTCAGTCTTAAAAATATACAAAAATAATGTATTAGGTAAAGAAAAAAAAGCAAAATAATGAATTTAATACCTCATTCCTTTTCCCTAGACAAATAACCCCCAAATTAATCTAGGATTATCTATTCTAAATAACAGTAAAATTTATATATTATGTATACTTCTCTTTCCCGAAAATAAGATAGGGATTCTTTATAAACTAACAATATGTAAGATTCTAAAGAAGGTGTTGAATTATAATAAATTATCGGAGTACACGTAAGAGAACATTAAAACCAACTTTGGAATTAATAAAGAAGAAAGGTTTTAAGGGGACCGCTACACGTGAAATTTCAAATGAATCCGGAGTAAATGAATCAACGTTATTTCGTCATTTTAAGAATAAGAAAGGAATTTCAATATCTGCTTTTGAACAATTCTCATATATTCCTACCTTTTCAAAATCTATAAGAGAGGGAGTACAATGGTATTTGGAAGAAGATTTATTGATGTTCTCTAGATTATATCAGCAAATTCTAAGGAGAAATGAGAATTTAATTGTAGTTGGTTTGAAAGAAAAAAACTTTTTCCGGAGCTTGAACAACAAATCACGGGATTTCTAAGAGGATTAAAAGATATTTTGATACAGTACCTTAATAAAATGAAGGAAAGAAAAATTCTCATTAGAATTATGTAAACTAGAAATGCATATACAAACAGGGTTTCATCCCTTTTTTCTTATATATTAACGTAAATGTAATTCCTTCATCATTATAATCGTACATATCAGATGCTGTTGTTCCATATGCAATACATGTATATTGATCTATTGTTGTATATATAGGCATCTTCTTCTTTCCTTTTTACTAGTCAGTCCCTACACTCACTAAAGTGAGTATAGATTATTGATAAAATGTAAACCTGTTAAGTTTATGAATGTCCTTAAATTATCGGATAACCTTATTTTAATCTAAAAGCCGTATCACTTAAGAGTGATACGACTTTCTTTAGTATGAACTATTTGTATTCAAGGAGCGAAATAGTTTATTATCTTTCTAATTTCCTTTGGGATTCTTGCTCTTTTGCTGAATTGACTCTTAAGGCAGAGGCTAGTAGGATTAACATGCTTACTAATCCAATCCATACTAAGACAGAAACAGGAGTGTTCCAGCTTAATCCTTTTTCGAAGAAAAACAATTCACGAAGTCCGTCTACCATGAATTACATCAGCAACCAAGAATAAATCCAATTCCGATAAAGCGAAGACATCATTTCAGGAGCCATGGCGATTAAAGGTGACCCAAAGAATAATAATAAGGCAAATACAGGTACTCCTTTAATACTAAAAATGATAGGACAGCTGAAATCATTAAGAAGAAGCTAAATGCCGTAATTGTTAAAAACAAGGCAGTATCCGCAATATCAAGCCCTACCATTCCATCTGCTATCCAAGTAAAGCCCAATCCAACGATAAGAGCTACAATAGCCCCCATTAAAATTTGAACAATTTTTATCTCAAATTTCTCCATTCTACTTTTGATCGGCATTTTACTAACAGCAACAAAGATGATAGCTGTACTAACCATAATGGCCATCCACAGGGGTGGGAATAAATAAACAGGGGCATTTCCATTTGTACTATTCATATCGACCTCATTTACGTTTATAACGTTTTTCTTAATAGTCGTTGCTAAACTAGATGACTGTACGACTGTTAGATTGATTCTTTGTTTGTTAGACTCCTCTAGTAGTTGAGTACGAACATTACTATTCAGATTATCTAATACTTGATTTAATACCTGCCCCGTCAATGTAGAAGCAGCCGTATTCATTCCCTGCTTAATAAATATTTTTATTTCAGGTGAAGAAGGTGTTGGGGTTCGTAGTGAAGCTAGCTTTGTATTAAAATCTTTTGGAATGACTAACGCTCTATAATGCTTTTAGTTATCTAAGTCTTTTTGTAATCCCCCCAACATTTTCCGTTTTATAACAGATTCGTCATCTGTTGTAGACGTCTTTTGGATGGTTTGATCAATATTTTTTCCCATATTGATCTTTGGTTGATTAGGGATATCTAAGCCTTGATCTTCATTAACGATGGCAACCGGAAGATTTTTCGGTTGAGATTGCACCTAAGGAAATAAGATTAGAGAAAAAATAAAAATAACGATCAATGCAATAACGGGCGATAATAATAAGAATTGAATTATAAGTCTAAATCAATTCTTATTCAATCATCAAAAATCTTAATTGTGTTGGTTATAGAACACTTATAAATAATGTGTTGGATAAATACTCAAGGAGGATAAAAAATGCGAGATAGTAATAGAGATTTACGCGTTATGCGAACAAAAGAATCGATTCGGGATTCCTTAGTAGAATTAATAGAAGAAAAGGGATTCAAAGCTATAACAGTCAAAGATATTACAACAAGGGCGAACATAAACCGAGGGACCTTCTATGCCCACTATCAGGATAAATTCGATTTAATGACTAAGTGCCAAGAAGAGATTATGAGCGAGATGCTTAGAATTGGGAAAGAATATTTTCCGCAGGCTATAGAGGAACTTAGAACTTCAACTCTTACATCAAAACCATTTACCCTTACTGTATTAATGTTTGAATACTTAAACGACAATAGTAGATTTATGAAAGCTATTTTAGGACCAAAAGGGGATTTATCTTTTCAAACCGAGTTAAAAAAATTTATGTGGAATACTCTATTTGAACATGAAATGGTTAAACAGGAAAATTTGTGCGTTCCAGAGGAATATTTAATTTCCTATGTATCTTCAGCCCATATTGGTGTAATTCAGCAATGGTTAAATAGTGGGGGAAAAGAATCTCCTGAAAAAATGGCGCAAATCCTATTGACCATAACGGCTAACGGACCCTTTGTTGCAGCAGGTTTGAAAAAGTAATCATAAGAAAAGGGGTATTTTCCTTGGTAAATAGATTTTTAATGTGAAATTATAAGGAATAATACAAAGAAACCAATCTATAAAAGGACAAATATGTGAACTTAGATAACCATTCCTTCCATCTCGTTGATCGTCTACTTTCTTATGTTAATTTTTGGAGTTAAATAAAGGATGTCATACACATAAGTATTACATCTTTTTAATTCACTTACTCTTTCTCTACTCTATAAAATTGTTGTGAGCGAACTCACTCTTTTCCATAAACCGTCCGTAAAAGTATACTTTTACGGACGATTAAAGAACAGCATAACTGAACAACAAGATTTAATAAATAAACCTTAGTGAAGGAACACTATGCACTGAGGTGGTCATATGATAAAGAAAACATTATTTTTGATAGTTTTAGTTTTTATATTAACTGTACCTACCACATACTCGAATGCGTCTGATTTACCTGAAGATTTGTTAGAAGAAGAATTAATCAAGCTATTGCAGGAACCCATTTTGTCTGTTGTAGGGACAGGTTGGTTTAGTGGTAATGAAAAAATATTAGAAATCAAACAAGCCAAAAAGAACAAGGATGTTTTTTTCATAACAGTTCAAGTAGTAACCTTTGAAGGGCCACATAACCCACCTTATATGGAAGAGGTCATTACTTTTAGAATTAAGGGCAACAAGGTGAACCCAATTGATTATTTTAACAGGGTTATACCTGAAAGCGAATGGCATAAATTCGAAATACCTTAATTGATTCCTTCAATGGTCTAGGGACTTTAACGAAATAAGAAAACTCCAATACATTTGGGGTTCCCTTTCAACATCTTGAACATCAACACTATCCTTTAAGCTAGCTTAAATAAAAGTATCGGATTCAATTCTTCTTTTATTTTCAAATTCAAAGACATAGGCTGGCGTATTACCTATAACTTTAAACCCATCCGGACAAAGACAAATCCCTGTATCTTCAGATAAAGCAATTACAGGTTTGTTATACTCATTCATATAACTTTTGATTAAATGATCGTTTTCCATTTGATAATGACACCATATTGAATAATTACCAATAAGATTTAATCCATCGAAATCTTGTGAATTTAGGATATTAGAGTCCATATGAGCACAGGTCATAATATTCGACCCTAATACTATGGCTCCTGCACTTCCTCCATAGACCACGCCTTTGTTTTCTACATACTCCTTTAAAACCTCATCAAAACCAAAGTTGCGCAAATCATTTAGTAAACTAAATGTATTTCCTCCACCAATATATACAGCAGAGAATTGATTTAAATCTTTAATTGATTTATTTGATAAATCTGTCCACATAACAATGTTTTGAACTCCTAGAGGATTTAATGTGCTATTTATCCATTCAAAGCATGATTCATACGAAATGGCCCCTTTTAGTGCAATAGGGATATATAATAACGGTTTACTTAAATTAACCTGACTAACAAATTCTTTATCAATTTCTTTCGTTTGTTTTGCATTCCCACCACCTGATAAAAATAGTTTAGTCATAAAATCCCCCCTTATCTAATCTATACCATATAAAAAATTAGTTAACATAATCCTCGAAAACAGAAGTTAACTATTGGATTCTTTTATTTTTATCAGGAACATTATCAAAGACATCTTCCTCTGTATCAAATCCCTCGGGATTCCAACATTCCTCTGGATATCCTTCTTCCTCAAATACTGTTCTTAAATGTTCAATGGCTTCATACCAGGTATTAAATTGCAAAAAGGAATATGGAGGATGACCTTCATCATTCCAAACAATCCATGTCCCCTTTGATAATTGTGTGGCAAAATAAGAAGCATCAGGAGGGATTTGAAAGACTTCAAACGTACTCTCCATAACTTCATTCCAGGATGCAAAACCTAATTGCTTCGCAAAATCCTCATAATTGCCACTCAAAAATGTTTTGAGGAATTTAAACATACGGTCCATTAATTCCTTTCCTCCTTTTAGCATTTAATCTATAACATATACAAACTTAGTTTACATAAGCTAAATTCTAGGAAGTAATAAAAGCTGAAACTCATTAAATTACAACGAGTTTCAGCCTTTTCTTGCTCTTTAAGTATACTTTTACAGACATAATATTCTATTAAGAGGAGCCTTATATACGTCAATTGAATATATTTTATATAAAATCTTGCTCACTACAAAGAACTATATATGGTCGATATATAAGTAATTTAATTTCCCTAGACCTGCTCAAAAGGGAATAAAAGGGACGAAATTTACTTATTTTATCTTTAGGAAGACAGTATGGTTAAAACTTCTTTTCAACAGGTTTTCATCTTCTCCAGTTAGTTCATGTAAGTTTTAAATAATAATCATGTATACTTTCTTAATAACTAACAGAGGAGAAAGGATAATACTTATGAAACAGCATTTTTCAATTGGGGAAACAGCCCGTCTAAATAACATTTCGATTCAAACATTGCGCTATTATGATAGGATAGGCATTTTCAAGCCTAATTATATAAATCCACAGACTGGTTATAGATATTACCATGTTAAACAGTTCTTCTATTTAGATGTTATAAAGTATCTGAAGTATATTCGAACTCCGTTGGAAGAAATTCGAAATATCATCTCATGCACCCCTGAGCATATGCAAACCTTTCTTGCTGAGCAAGAAAACGTTATTGAGCATGAAATAGAAAAACTCGAGCGCGCTCGACGATTGCTTCAAAGAAGAAAAAATCAACTTAAGGAACAATTAGAAATATGCAGAAAAAAAGAAGAAGGGTTGATTTATTTTCGACATATAGAAAAACAAACTATTTTAAAAGTCGAAACAACTCAAGTTAATCCTCATGATCAGCCAGATTTACATGTGAGAAAATTATCTGAGGTTTTAGAAGAAAAAGGAGATATGGTCGATAATCATTATGGTTGTATTTACGACTTAAAGTCCTATAAGAATTCCTACGATATTTATTACACCAGTATTTATACGACCATTCCTAAAGAAGAACAGATAAATATAGTGGACAAAGCCATTAGTTTAGATACCATTTCATCTGGCGAATATGTATGTATTTCATTTGATTGGTCTACAGAATATTATAATTCATATTATCAAAAACTTTACCGTTATATTGAATCTAATGGTATCCAAACAGAGGGAGAAGTATATGAAGTTTCTCTTCCTATCAACTATAGTTCATTAAGAGAAGAACAGTTTCTTACAGAATTAAGAGTATTAACAAAGTAACTAACTCTTGACCCTATAGTTACTATAGGATTTATTCTTTGTTATGTAATTCTTATAAATGTTTGAAAGGAAGGATATTTAATGACAGAACATAAAGAAGAAAAAAATAAGACACTTCGATTACTTATGCCACAATGGCAAGGCGGAAATAATCCTCCCTATTTTTTAGGAGCACACTTATTAAATTGGCTTGCTCCGAGCACAAACGCTATACAACAAGAAGTACCGGTTTCTTTGAATGAAGAAGGATTAAAAGTAGAAAAGGGAATTTTTGCGCGCAGCACCTTATTGAAGCAACTTCATGATGCTGCAGATATTTTAAAAAAGCATAATCCTGATCGAGTTGTTGTGTTTGGGGGAGACTGCGGTGTAGATTTGGCGCCGATTGCCTATTTAAATGATAAATATGATGGAGATGTAGCTATACTATGGATTGATGCCCATCCTGATGTAAATTCTCCTGAGTATTTCGAGAATCATCACGCTCATATATTGGCCAACCTACTAGGCGTTGGAGATGAAGAGTTTGTGGCGGCTGTTCCTAAACTAGTTGATCCTAATAACGTGCTATATGTTGGATTAAATGATTGGCAGCCATCAGAAAAAAAGGTAATGGAACAGTTTAATTTAAGTGCCGTTTTACCAGAGGATTTGGTAGAGGATAGTTCATCTGTACTGAATTGGTTAGAAACCGTAAATCCAGCTAAAGTGTTTATTCATTTTGATTTAGATGTTCTCGATTTAAGGGAATTTCGTTCTCTTTTGATTGCAAATCCGAATACTTACGATGAAATGAAGGAGAAAGTGTCAAAAGGTTCTAGTATTGAAACCATTATACGTGTCCTTCAAGATGTTGCAAAATCCCATGACATTGTAGGACTAGGAATTACAGAACATTTTCCGTGGGATGCCTATGCTTTACAAAACATGTTACAGCGCCTTCCTTTAATAGGCGACATCAATAAAGATGACCAACCTACATTTAACTGGATTTTCTAACACGAATGTAGAGAAGCATATAAAAAAGAAGGGATTTGATATACCCTTCTTTTTTATATGTTATCTACTCTTAGTTACACTTTTATAG
>NZ_JALAMS010000058.1:0-2199 GCF_026790145.1 Priestia endophytica
TACTTGACAGGGGTAACTCCAGACACAAAGTCTTGGGCTTTTCTATTTATTAATACGTTGTATCACCATTAAAAATCGAATTTTTCACAATTACATAATCAACGTTACGGATAGCTTCTAACTTATTGCCGCCAGCATAAGAAATAGAAGACTGAAGATCTTGTTCCATTTCTGTTAACGTATCTTGAAGAGCGCCTTTATGCTCTACGTACATTTTCTTGCCTTCAACGTTTTTCTTTTCACCTTTTTGGAATTCAGAAGCTGAACCAAAGTATTCTTTGTAGAGCTTGCCATCTTCTCGTACAACAGACTCTCCAGGAGACTCCTCATGGCCAGCAAATAGAGAACCAATCATAACCATAGCAGCACCAAAGCGAACAGATTTTGCGATATCACCGTGCGTACGGATTCCGCCATCAGCGATAATTGGTTTGCTTGCGGCTTTTGCACACCAACGAAGAGCAGCTAGCTGCCATCCACCTGTTCCAAAGCCTGTTTTAATTTTTGTAATACATACTTTTCCTGGACCAATCCCAACTTTCGTTGCGTCTGCGCCAGCACGCTCTAATTCACGTACTGCTTCAGGCGTTCCAACGTTTCCGGCGATAACGAATGTAGTTGGTAAAAGATTTTTAATATGTCCAATCATTTTAATCACAGCATTTGAATGACCGTGGGCAATATCAATTGTAATATATTCTGGTGCAAGACCTTCATCTGCAAGCTGTTGAACAAATGTGTACTCTTCTTCTTTAACGCCAACGCTAATAGATGCGAATAATCCGCGTTCTTTCATGTCTTTTACAAATGAAAGTCGCTTTTCTGGTTGGAAACGGTGCATTACATAAAAGTAACCGTTTTCTGCTAAGTAAACAGAGATTTTTTCATCAATAATTGTTTGCATGTTTGCAGGGACTACAGGAAGTTTGAACGTACGACCGCCAAACTCGACCGTTGTATCACACTCAGAACGGCTATTTACTACAGACTTAGCTGGAATTAACTGAATATCTTCATAGTCAAACACGTTTTCCATTAGTTACACCTCTAAATACGAATATTTATATTTAAATTAACTTTAAATGTTCGTTAAAATATACTTTATTTTGAGTGAGTTGTCAAACTTTGATAATATTTTTATCTTTTGAGAGGAAATAATAGTTTTTATAGAGATTTAAACATAAAAAGTAGGAAAGTAAGCGCTATATTCCTCTTTTCTTTTCCTCATTTAATTATTTTTATGATTAAGAGGGGAAAGGCGTATTGTTCGGTTTTTTGAAGATTCTCTAAAATAAAATTTGGAGGGGGAATGTAAATTAAAGCACTTTCTGTTTTTTCTTTTTTAGCATCTTCGTTAAGAACGAACTTATTCAGATAAATTTAAATATGGAAGAATCAGTTTGGAATAGGGAAAGGAATAGACCTATGAAAAGAAGGGAGAAGACGAACCTCCCTATTTCTAACATGATGCACCTATTACAAGGGTGTTGCGTAAATAATGTAGCATTGCAGTGCATGACCAATATAAGAAAAAGGATAGGACGTTGTAGGAAGAAGTTCATTTTTATTTTTGTTATCTTGTATGTAAAATCTAGATATAAAAGACTCATTTTTAGCATGACACCAGTTTTAGGTTCACCTGTACGGCGGGAAACAGGGTCACGATGTCCACATAGAACAATTTGTCCTCTTTCATTTGGATAAACATTTTGTTTATAATGACCAACGCTTTTTTAAAAGTTATCGCTGTTTGTTCCTTCTACAATAGGGAGTTCAGCTTCGATTTTAGGAAGAGAGGGTACACCCCATGCCCATCAAGCTAAGACTGTTTAGGTAGGGGTTGCTGTCTAACTTTACGCCAACCACATCGTAATTAAGGTTGTGCGCGACCTTTCCTATGAAAATTAGGCATTCTAAAGAAGCGTCCAGATTAGGACGTTTTTTTAGGCATGTTAGGCAACTTTTCTTGTGCTCCTACTTTGTTTGTAAATGACACCGAGGATATCGAAGCCTGTTTTTTTCTCATATCGATGGGATTTTCGCCCGTTCTTTTCTAGAAGTGCATACAACCGAAGTAAAATTCGAGTGATGCTTTCGGCACCTTTTTGTATGGCTTCATACAAGAGGGGTAAATAATCTTTTATCATGTACACAGCCTTATATTCACTCCGCTCTTTCTTCTTTTTTCGCAGAAGCAGT
>NZ_JALAMS010000059.1:0-5904 GCF_026790145.1 Priestia endophytica
ATAAATTAGGATATTGGGTAGCAGGAAATAAGGTTAAGATTATTAGTGGAACGATAGCAATATTGATTGCTCTCGGTGTTTTGGCGGTAAATATGGGAATGTCCTTTAGTGAAGGAATGTCTATGTCAAACACAGAATCTGCTGATGCTGGGGAATTGCTTCAAAAAGAGTTTCCTTCTTCTAAGGAAAAATCAGGTGGGCAAGTACAATTAGTATTTAAAGCTCCAAAGGGCGAGACGCTAGACTCGCAGAAAGTAAATAAAGTTATAGAGGAAACATTAAACGAAATTAAAAAGGATGATCATGCGGTTACTTCAATCGCTACACCTGTACAACTAGGTAACTTATCGGAAAATAAGAAAATAGGCTATGCAACAGTCACGTATAAGGTAGAAGCTGATAAAGTCACGGACTCATCGAAAAGTATTGTCAAAAAAAATATAAAGATTACGCGTGATGCAGGAATTCAGACAGAGCTAGCTGGTACAGTCGCCTTTTCAGAAACTGAAGCAGGTGGACCAGCAGAAGGTATTGGCATCATTATTGCTTTCGTTATCTTGGCTATCACATTCACGTCATTTTTGGCTGCAGGGATGCCGATTTTAACCTCTATTATTGGATTAGGAATCGGGCTGCTAGCCATTGTGGTAGGTACCAATTTTATTGATATACCATCCGTTTCGCTTTCTGTGGCCGCAATGCTGGGGCTTGCAGTCGGAATCGATTATGCCTTGTTTATCATTGTTCGCTTTAGACAGCAATTAAAAGAAAATTATTCTGTTAGAGAGTCCATCGCAATCGCAACGGGGACGGCAGGAAGCGCCGTTGTTTTTGCGGGAATTACAGTTATTATGGGACTTATTGGATTATCTGTTACGAAAATACCTTTTTTAACAGCGATGGGATTTGCTGGTGCATTTACTGTCTTAATCGCAGTCTTCATTGCATTAATTTTGGTACCAGCTGTATTAGCCCTTATGGGTCACAAAATGGGTCCTTATAAGAGTAATCGATTATTAAGTAAAATAACAGGTAGAAATAAGAAACAAACTTCCTCTAATAAATGGGGCAAATTTGTAGTAAAGCGTCCGTTTATAGTAACTATTTTAGGAATTGGGCTACTAGTTGTTATAAGTACTCCATTTTTCCACATGCAACTTGGGCTTCCTGACAATGGAACAAAATCAGTAGAAACAACAGAACGAAGAGGGTATGATTTACTTTCTGAAGCTTATGGACCAGGATATCATTCCTCATTAGTTGTGGTAGCGAAAACAGATAGTAGTGTAAAGGATGCACAAACAGCAGCTAATGAAATTACTGAAGAAATCAAGGGTATTTCAAATGTAAAAACAGTAAATCCAGCCATACCAGGTTCATCAGGAAAAGTATTTATGATATCCGTAACACCTGAAACAGGTCCTAGTGATATAAAAACAAAAGATATTGTTCACGACATTAGGGATAAATCTAATAAGGAAGTTGAGTTACTAGTAACAGGTCAGACTGCAGCAGATATTGATCTTTCTGAAGGTCTGTCAAAAGCATTGGTAAAATTCGCTATCATCATCGTTGGATTTGCTTTTCTTCTTCTTGTGATTGTATTCAGGTCTCTTCTTGTACCATTAAAAGCTGTATTAGGATTTGTCCTTTCATTAGGAGCTACACTAGGATTTGTAGTATTTGTGGTTCAAGATGGTCATTTTCTTGATTTCTTCGGATTTCCGAACTCGAGTCCTATTTTAAACTTCCTTCCTGTCATTGTGGTGGCCATCTTATTTGGTCTTGCCATGGATTATGAAGTATTCCTTGTGAGCAGGATGCGAGAGGAATACATGCATACAGGAGATGCACGGAAAGCTGTTTTAGCTGGGATGAAGAGTAGTGGTAATGTCGTAACCGCAGCCGGCTTGATTATGGTTGCTGTTTTCACAGGATTTATGCTGACTCCTGATCCGATGGTCAAAATTATGGGGATGGCCTTGACATTTGGTGTTCTCTTTGATGCCTTTATTGTAAGATTAGCCATAGTACCAGCAGTCATGACTTTATTAGGGAAATCTGCTTGGTATTTGCCACGATGGATGGACAAAATTTTGCCTAATATCGATATAGAAGGCGAGTCTATCATGAAAATGATGACAGAAAAAGAAAAGAAAAAGAAATTTATTATATAAAGGTTGTAAAAAAGCTAATATAAACTTATTGTGTCCGTTCAATTTTTAGGTTGAACGGACTTTCTTTAAAAATATAAACGGCGGAGGACTATAATAAAAAGCAATAAAGATTCCTTGGGACTCCTTTTTATTATGTAGACAAAGACGACTTCTTATAGATTGTTAGGTTATTCAGCACACTAGCTATGTTATCGGACTTAGAACACCGGATAAGAATAGAAAATATACGTGATGACTACAGCAAAACTCTCAAAGTATATATGCCCATTCGTACATTTAAACATTGCCTTGTTGTACGATTTTTTTTATTAATTTCTCTATTATAATGTGATGTATAAGGAATTTTCAGTACTTATTTAAAGTGTAGATAGCAACTTAAGCAGATAAAAAGCACGATATATAATTTACTTAACACAAAGGGGATAATTAATATGAAAAATAAAATTTTATTTGGGTTGGCATACGCGCTTTCTCTAGTAGCAGGGTTCACCTTATTCTTTATAGAGAGAAAATATAGAAAGAAACATGAAGAAGATAAAGGAAATATAATTATCAATAAGAGTTATAACAATTAAGATGCTTCAATTATAAGTAGCTTAGTAAGAAATTAACTATAAATAAAAAAGACATCCAAATATACGAAAAAGCAAAGTCTAATTAAACGGAAAAAATATCAACTGAATCCTATTTTGCTAAACCTCAGCTTTTAATCACAGTATAAGCTGAGGTTTTATAATGTAGTGGAAATAATACAAGAACGGTGTTTATCTATCGCTCATACAAGCATTATACTGGGGGGGCATTCATATAGTTCAGAACTAGATAAGAGAGTTTGTTATCCTTATAAGAAAATAGGGAATTTTTAGAAAACTTATAAAGCGTATATCAAGGGAAGAGGTATTGGTAACGTGCCGTCAATTCAAAAGTTTATAGTGATTTTTTAATTTAGATAACTGTACAGAAATGTAAACTTTTTTTAAATGATGTTTTAAAAAGCACTAATAATTAGAGGTTTATACAATGCGCAAGGGTAAATCTTTAAAAAATAATCTAATGGGTTTTATTTTTTTGGTTGCTATATTATTGGCTGTTGCGGTCATTGGATGGATACTTTCATCCAATGGAGATCTTCCCAATAATTTTTATAAAGAGTTATTTACCAGTTTTATATCAGGAGATATACAGACTATTACTTCTAAATTAAGTGAAAACACGCTTTCTATTTTGTTGATCACCTTTCTCATTATGTTTATTCATAATTTGTTCCCTGTTGTTCCACTGTATCTTGTTACTTGGATAAATACTAGTCTCTTAGGTCTTCAATTTGGGTTAGGTTGGAGCATACTTACTAGTGTGATCTGTTCAGTATGTGTATTCCTAAGTGTTCGATACGCCTTCCAAGATTGGGTATTGAGCAAAGTAAATCCAAAAGTATTAAAAAAGTGGAACTTAAAGGGTTTTGGTACGTATTGGGATCTAGAATACTCCCTTTTGCTCCTTCAAGCATCATTAATGGGGTTTCAGGCATTAGTAGTATCAAACTTTTTCCTTTTACCATGGCAACAACATTTGGGACTTCCATTTTACTTGTCGTCTATACACTTATTCAGGAGGGATTGCTATCACAAAGTGTTAGTGAATATTTAGTTGGGATTATTTTTCTTTCAGGATATGTTTTCTTTTTTGTTGTAAAAAAACTAATTTTCAGAAAAAGGTTTTTTTAGATGAATTCTATCTGGTGCTTTAGTTCCATATATTAACTGGATTTTGGCTGCCTCTATTTAATTTGATAAACAAAGGTAGATTGAAAATTTAAAGAATGGTTTGCTTTGGAGTTTGGAATTAAAGGAAAAGAAAAGGGGTTCTGCCGACAAAACGCAGATATTATACGTTAATACATTTTTTAGAAAGTAAAACCCTAATTTTTCTACGCTAAGGAGAAAAATCAGGGTTTTACTTATGTTCTAAGTGGACGTAGGAAATGAATAGAGTTTGAAATCTCAGGTTTAAATGAATATTCACCTAAGAAATTAACATGTTTCCATCCCAATGGGGATATATGAGGAAGTAATTCCTCTTTACATTTTCCTATCGTTTTCAAATGCTCAATTGCTTGCAATAGATACATGGTATTCCATTTGAAGGCAGCTCTTTCGATACGCATTTTCATGACAGTCTACATAGGAAAAGCTTATTTTGTCCATGATTCAACCACTTTCACACCATTTCCATCTTCTGCAAAGTGAAGGAACTGCATCACATCACCAGCGGTTTTTTCACCTGTTGTTAAGTCCTGATTCGTGATCCTGTAATGAATGGCCGCCCAATCTCCACTAATCAGCATATTATCAAAGTAAATCCGCTTCACATCCGTCGATTCAGCAGCATCCTTTACAGCGTCCTTGTATTTTTCCAGTGTCATAGTACCCGAATTTGTATGGTACTGCATATTGCTATCATAATAGGTATCCGCCCATGTCGCCCAGGCATCGTAGCCTTGGTTCCAGTTATCAAAATCGTTCAAGATAGCGTTTTGAATTTTCTTAGCCATCTTGGTATCAATGGGGGTTGGATAAGCAACAGGGTATTTTTTTTCCAGATTCGAGGTGTCCGGTATTGACGTATTGATGATTTTCTCTAATTCGGCCTGTTGCGCCGCCTTTTCCTCTTCGGTTTGGAAGTTAGATAATTCGGCAAAATCGGCTCCCTTTGTTCCAGCCCAGCCTTCCAGAACCCGGGTACCCAGTTTGTCCCCATAATCCTTAAAGTGGACGAACTCCATCACACTTCCGTCTACTGCTTCACCGGTCTGCCTGTTGATCGTTGAGATATCATAGCGGATCGCAGTCCAGTCCCCGCTGACGATCATATTATTAAAGTTGCCCATCTGAATATCGCTGGTTTTCAGCATCGCATTCATGGAGTCCTGATATTCCTTCAGAGTCAGTTTCACACCGTGAACATTGTAAAGGGAATCCTCCGTATATAGAATATCTCCCCACGCCTTCCAAGCATCATAGCCTCTATTCCAATTTTCAAATCCATTTAGCAGACGGTTTTGAATGTCTTTTCCCAGTTCTGTGTCGATGGGAGTAGGATTCATCACTGGAAATTTCCTTATAAGCTCTTTTGTGTTTTCATAAGAATTGGAAATCGTGGACGGAGCTTTCTCATCCGTAATTACCGTGTTCTCCGAGGAAGAAGACCAATCAGAAGGGACATTATCAGCATCAGCGCCTCCCGCTGCCGATCCTAAAATCGACATTGCCACTCCAGTTACCATTATTTTTTTCATTTTCATCATAGCTGGCCTCCTTACTATTATTTAAATAAGTTGATAAGCAATATTTAATCTCTCCAGCCAGTGTTTCAGCAATGCGGAAAGTTGTTGCCTTCGGTAGCATTAGCATTCTACTTAGCTCCGATAAACCGATTACATTTTTATCCCTCTTTCAAAACGGACCAACGGTCCATTTAAATTGTGACAATTTTCTATATATTATCATCTAAACTTTCCAAAAACAAGGGTTCTGGTGCAAAAACCTATTACTAGAGACATAGAGAACCAGTTTCCTTTAAGTTGCTAACTTATGAAGCTAATCCAAACAGTTGATGGATGAATTCTTTTTGATTTTGGACAGACTTCTCCCTTTGGTGAGTCTGTTTCTTTTTAATCATATGCATGGCTTCTATGCCACACAGTATGTAAGTAGCTGTACGAAATGAC
>NZ_JALAMS010000060.1:0-9044 GCF_026790145.1 Priestia endophytica
GAAACACACTTACAAATGCTTAAATAAAGAACCTAATTGATATCAATTAGGTTCTTTGTACCGATAATATAGGTTATGTTAACTAAATATGTATGAAATAATTCATGATGATAAATAGATTTAGTCCACAAGTCACTTTCCAGGGGGAACTGTACTAACAAATAAGAAATTAGTAGGCTTTTCTGTCTTGTTAAACCAGTTGTGAGGTCTAGTTGAATCCATATGAAGGCTATCTCCAGGGTACAGATCGTATTCCGTATCATCAAGAATAATAGTCAGAGTTCCATCAACAACATAAATAAATTCCTGTCCCTCATGAGAAAAAGGTGTATCTCGTTCGTCCCCAGGTAGTAAGGTAACTAAAATAGGTACAAACAAGGGATTTGATACATTCCCCGATAAATCAGAATAAGTAAAAGATGACTTATGTTCCATTTGTTTCTCCGTTGCTCGTCTAATCATGTTTTTATCAATTTGTATAGTATCTGGAAAGAAATAGCTTGGACTCACACCAAGAGCTTCAGATATTTTCCGTAAGGAGAGTAAAGTAATAGAACAAAGAGAACGTTCTACTTGAGACAAGAAGCTTATGGACAAATTCGTTTTTTCAGAGACTTCTTTTAATGTCATTTTTCTTTCTTTACGAAGGTTTTTTATTAAATTTCCTAAATCTTGTTTCATGTCAATCTCCTTAAATATAGTTTAATATAACAGGTTATACATTCCACTCTAATTTTCTAAAAAGTATTAAGGGTTCCTAGGCCAGATATGTAATACATACCAACTAAGGTATTATTGTATAAGGAAAACACTTACTAAGTTTTTAGAAGCATTTTTTCTCCCCTCAAGAACCTCAGTATAGCAAAGTTTAAAGCTTTGAAATTAAATTACATGTAAGGTTCCTTGATAAAGTGGTTGAATTTTAAGAAAACGATAAGTATAATGACGTTATTAGTCTTATTAAATTTAAGTGTCAATTAAATTTAATTTAATCTAAACTTAAATTATACAAAACTAATTTTAACATATTAACCTAACAAGATGAAGGTGTCTGTTTTTTAAGTATCTTATATAAGTTTAAGTGCTTTTTTTTACCCTAAAATTTAAGTTACAATTAAATTTTAGGGTATGAATAGTGTGTTATTTAAATAACAATTAAACAAAATATAATTGAATACGCTTACAAACTGATGTAAAACAGAACAAATGGATAGGTAGAAGGTTGCTATCAGATGACTAGGGGGACTCTATATGAAAAGTACTTTATCGATGGGACAACTTATTGCTGTCGGTCTCATGTTATTAGCGATGTTTCTTGGTGCAGGTAATATCATATTTGCACCTATGATGGGACAGTTAGCTGGAACCAACACATGGATAGCTTTTTCAGGCTTTCTAATTACAGGGGTCGGGTTTGTTCTATTAGCCATCATAGCTTTAGCTATTTCAGGTGGAACAGTAGAGAAGCTTGCTGGGAGAGTACATCCGATATTTGGCCTGTTATTTTCAATCGCACTTTTTTTGACATTAGGACCTATGTACGTAATTCCTAGAACTACATCCATAGTAAATGAGATATCCATTGTGCCAATTGTTCCTGATCATGTTATATCAAGTAACCTACTTCTGTTTATTTTTTCATTTGTTTTTATACTCCTTACGATATTACTATCATTAAATCCAAATAAGTTTGTTGATCATTTAGGGAAAGTAATAACCCCAATATTCTCTATTCTTCTTGCCATATTTGTAATCAAGTCCATTATAACTCCAATGGGTTCATTTGCTAAACCGAAGGAACCTTATATTCATAATGCTTTCTTCAAAGGATTTACAGAAGGTTATTATACGATGGATGTCCTTGCAGCCTTTATATTTGGGGGGATTTTCATAAAGTCAATTAGGAGTCTAGGGGTTAAAGGGAATAAAGAAACTTCAATTGTTTTTATTAAAGCAGGCACGATAACTGTAGTTGGATTAGCAGTATTACAATTATCATTAGCCTGGATTGGGGCATCAAGTGTTGAGTCTATTGGATATGCCGACAATGGGGCCCAAATTCTAGCCAATAGTGCTATACATTTACTTGGAACTGGAGGGAGTTATCTTTTAGGAACAGTTATATTTTTAACGGGAATAACAACCAATGTGGCATGTCTAGCAGCCGTAACTGAGTATTTTAGTAGAATCTTTCCAAAGGTTTCTTATAAACAATGGCTATTTATGTTAGCTAGTGTAAGCCTAATCATTACTAATTTTGGATTGAATACTATACTAGATTTTGCTTCACCCATCCTGCTCCTTTTATACCCAATTTCTATTACATTAATTATTCTTTCCTTTACTCATAACTTGTTTAAAGGTTATCAATCTGTATACATAGGTTCAATTATTGGTAGCGGATTTGTTGCTCTGTTGGATGCTTTAAGAGAAGCTCATATTTTTACAAACTTTATTAGCCAAACCTTTTCTTTTATTCCCTTTTTTAATATTGGTGCTGGTTGGATTATCACAGGATCCATTGGAGCCGTTATCGGTATGATTGTAGCTATCTTGAAAAAAACAGAAGAAAGGAAGTTTGATATAGGAAGATAAAGAGCATTCTGAATGTCATAATTAATAGATTTGATACTTATCTAATTCTTAGTTTTATTTTTATATGAATCAAATAATATTGGGGTGTTTGAAGTGAAGGAAGACGAAATGATCATATGTAGATGTGAAGAAGTAAGTTACAAAGAATTGGAGACTACAGCTACCAAGTATAAGTGTTCAGCTAGGGAATTAAAACTCCGAACTAGGGCAGGTATGGGGTATTGTGGGGGAAGATCATGCCGGGCGATGATAGATAAAATAGCTAATACATCATCTAATACTCAAAATCACACATGTGTATCACTGAAATATCAGCCACCTGTGCGCCCTATCAGCTTTGGAAATTTAGGAGGACACGATAAATGACACGAAGAATTTTAGAGCATCCTGTACTCGGAAAAATTGAGGATCATCATTATGTTTCCTTCACCTTTAATAATAAAGTTTATAAAGGGTTGGAAAACGAATCCTTAGCTGCTGCCCTTTTATCTAATGGAATTCGCACACTTCGATACCATGAAAATAGTGGATCACCAAGGGGAATTTACTGTAATATTGGCCATTGCTATGAGTGTAGAGTTTCGGTGGATGGTCAACAAGGTATCCGAGCATGTGTGACACCTATTCAAGAGGGGATGGTTGTGGAAAGTGATGGTCCAATACCAACACCTAGTAAGGCAGATGGAGGTCTTGGAAATGAATAATGTAATTATTATAGGTTCTGGTCCTGCAGGTTTAACAGCAGCCGTTACTTGTGCAGAACTTGGAATAAAGGTAGTTATCATTGATGAATATATGATAGCTGGTGGGAGATTACTCGGACAGCTTTATGAAGAACCAAAAGGTTCCTGGTGGAATGGAATTGAAGAATCTAAAAAACTATATAACAAAGCAATGAACCTTGGAGTGGAATTTTATTTAAACACCACAGTAAACAATATTGAAAAAAGAGAGAATTTATGGATTGTATATACAGAAAGAGGAGAGTTTTACACAAATAACTTATTACTAGCAACGGGTGCAGCAGAATCACCTGTCCCGGCTCCTGGCTGGACCTTGCCTGGGGTGATGTCAGTTGGTGCTGCCCAGGTTATGACAAATGTTCATAGGGTAAAACCTGGAGAGCGTGGGGTTATCATAGGCGTAAATGTTCTATCAGCTGCTATTGCGATGGAATTACAACTAGCTGGTGTAGAGATAGCTTGCCTTACTTTACCGAAAATAAACAGCGTTACAGAGGAGGCGGGTAATCCAAGAAAAGTATTAGATTCACTTCTCCACGTATCCCATATGGCTCCGTCTCCATTTGTTAAATATGGGAGCAAATTAATGCAAAATGACTTTATGAAAAAACTAGGGCTTACTTTTTATCCGAAAAATGGAGTGAAAATGTGGGACATTCCCATTTATCTTCGAAAAGCTGTAACGGAAATCTACGGTAAACATGAAGTAGAAGGGGTAACAATAGCCACAATTGATGCTAATGGGGAAGTGGTACCGGGTAGCGAGGAACATATTCAAGTAGATTTTGTTTGTATTGCTGGTGGATTATATCCATTAGCTGAATTAGCAGCTGTTGCAGGTTGTCCCTTTTATTTAGTGGAGGAATTGGGAGGCTATGTGCCTTTACATAATGAACGTATGGAAAGCCCTCTAGAAGGACTATATGTTGCAGGGAACATTACGGGGATTGAAGGAGCAAAGGTTGCTGCTGCCCAAGGGAGAACGGCAGGTTTATCCATAGCACAACATGCTGGAGTTAAAGGATTAGATATTGAAATTAAGTATTCTATTGAAATAACCGAAGAAACCCGGAATAGTGCATATATACAATTTCATCCGAAAATAGAAGAGGGAAGAAGAAAAATTTTAGAGCAGTGGGAAGCCTATCATTGTTCTAAAGGAGGAGTAAGATGAATAACAAACTTCATCGTGATGTTGTGGTTATTGGAGGAGGAATTATTGGTTCGTCAATTGCCTACTATTGCTCAAAATCAGGATTAGATGTAACAGTTCTTGAAAAAAATGAATTAGCTAGTGGGACAACTTCTAAATGTGATGGGAATATTCTAGCAATAGATAAGGATCCAGGATTTGATAGTCAAATGTCTCTAAAAAGTCAGCAGTTAGTATATGAATTAAATGATGAACTTGAAATCCCTTTTGAGTATCGAAATCCAGGTAGTATTTTAGTTTGTGAAAATGATATGGAAATGGAAGCTGCGCAAAAATGGGTACAACAGCAACAAGAGGCAGGACTAGATTTTCGAATGTTAGATAGGGAAGACTTACGCAATGAATCTAGTTATTTCGCAGACGATCTTCCTGGGGGGCTTGAGTGTAGGACTGACTCTATAATAAATCCCTATATGCTGACGTATTCCATGATTCAACGCGCAAAACAATTTGGGGCAAGGATCCATACAAATACAGAAGTAAAGAACCTTTATAGGAATAGAGAACATCAATTTATAATTGAGACGAATAAAGAAACCTTCACAGCTAACAAAGTGGTTAATGCCTGTGGTGTATGGGCTCCGTTTATTGGAGAAATGTTGGATGTAGATATTTCAATAAAACCGCGTAAAGGACATGTAATTGTTGCTTCTAGGCAACAGCCTGTTGGGTTAAGAAATGTAATGGAATTTGGTTATCTCATTTCGAAATTTGGTGGAGAGAGAAAAGTAGATCCATTAACTGATAAATATGGGATTGCCTTAGTTTTTGAACCTACTCAGAGTCAAAATTTTTTAATTGGGAGTAGTCGTCAATTTAATGGATATGACACGAAAGTGGATTATGAAATCATAAAAAATATCGCAAGAAGAGCCCTTCGTTTCTACCCTAAGATAGCGAATATGACGGTTATCAGAACATACGCAGGATTACGCCCGTGGACAGCTGACCACCTTCCAATCATTTCACAGGTTGAAGAGATGCCAGGGTTTTATATAGCAGCAGGGCATGAAGGGGACGGAATAAGTTTAGCAGCAATCACAGGTAAATTAATTGAGGAAATGATTAATGAAACACACACATCAATCCCAATTGATCCCCTTCGTTATAATCGATTTAAAATAAATGCTATGAAATGATTCAAATTAGCATGAAAAACCGTATGAAGATTTTTAATAAGCAAAATAATCGTTGAGGTGATGAGGGAAATGTTAATTTTAAATACCGATGACCAAAAAAGTTTAGCTGATATGAATGAGATTATTGAATGGGCTGCTGTTTCATTAAAGGAATTCTCAGCAGATAAAACCGTTACACCTATCCGTTCAGCCTTACCTTTCAATGAAGGACAAAATACCGCATTAGTCATGCCTTCCGTGGCTGAAGGACTTGGAAGTCTTGGATTAAAAGTAGTAAATGTAGCTCCAAATAATAAAGAATTAGGAAAGAAGACTATAAATGGCGTGGTGATGCTATCAGACTGCAAAACAGGAGAGCCACTTGCTCTTTTAGAAGGATCCTATTTAACTATGATGAGAACAGGGGCTTTATCAGGTGTAGCAACAAAATGCTTATCGCGTGAGAATTCAAAAAAGTTATGCGTGATTGGTACGGGAGAACAAGCAAAAGGACTAATTGAAGCTGTACTTGCTGTTCGAGATATTAAAGAAATCTTACTGTATAACCGAACTGAACAAAAAGCACAGGACTTTTCGGAATATATTAAAAGTAAATTTAGTAAACAGGTACGCATCTATTTAGATACAAACGAGGCAGTAAGTGAAGCGGATATTGTGGTTACAACAACCAATTCATCAACACCTGTTTTTTCAGAGTCTCTAAAATCAGGTACTCATGTGAATGCCGTAGGTTCCTTTAGACCAACAATGCAAGAGTTACCATCTCATGTGATTTCTCAGGCAGATAAAGTAGTCGTAGAATCCAAAGAAGCTGCATTAGAGGAGACTGGTGATTTACAAGTTCCTATACAAGAAGGCACATTTGATTCAAGTAATATCTATGGAGAACTTGGAAGGATTGTAAATGGAGAGTATAAAGGAAGGGTTAATGATCAGGAAATTACCGTGTTTAAATCAGTTGGACTCGCTGTTGTCGATATTGTTATTGCTCAGTATTTTTACAAAAAAGCAATTGAAAATAAGGTGGGCACTAGTATTCAACTATAAGTAGCCACATATGACTTAGCTTAATCTAAAAGAACAGATTTTAGCTATAATTATGTATAATCCACTCGTAAATAATAAGCGTCCGTTTAACCTTTAGATTAAACGGACGCCCTAAAACTTATATACTCAATTTCCTTTTTCTTTCTTTTTCCTTTTCTTTTTTCTTCATCATTTTCATGATAGACTCACCTTCTATATCAATATTAGGCAAAATTTTGTCCAACCATCGTGGTAAATACCAAGCAGATTTTCCTAATAAAGTCATGACTGCTGGTACTATGGCTAACCTTACAATAAAGGCATCAAAGAGAACACCAAATGTCAATGCCATCCCCATAATTTTGACCATCGGATCGGGAGTAAGCATAAAACCTGTAAAAACAGCGATCATAATCAATCCGGCTGCGGTTACTACATTACCACTATTTTCCATCCCAGCTAAAACAGCTTTTCGTGCATCACCTGTATGAATATATTCCTCTCTCATCCTACTCACAAGGAATACTTCGTAATCCATGGCAAGACCAAATAATATGCTCACCACAATGACAGGAAGGAAGTTTAAAATAGGGCTTGGGGTCGGGAACCCGAAGAAATCCATAAAATGCCCATCTTGAACTACAAATACAACAAATCCTAATGTAGCTCCTAATGAAAGAACAAAACCTAATACAGCTTTTAATGGTACAAGAAGAGATCTGAATACAATCACAAGAAGAAGGAAAGCAAACCCAACGATGATGATAGCGAATTTTACCAACGCCTGTGACAGACCTTCAGAAAGATCAATATCTGCTGCAGTCTGACCTGTTACCAGTAATTCAACTTCCTTATTAGATTTATCCCTAATGTCGTGAACAATATCTTTTGTTTTTAGATCGCTAGGACCTGTTTCAGGTGTTACAGATATCATAAATACCTTTCCTGATGAACCCGGTATCGCTGGATTTACTGTTTTTACATTTGAAATACCCTTGATTTCTTCAGTTATTTCATTAGCTGCTGTTTGTGCATCCTTTACACTACTATTTGTTTTCGCTACCACAACTAATGAGGAATGATATCCTGGTCCATAAGCTTCAGAAAGTAAGTCATACCCTCTTCGTTCTGTTGTTTCTACTGATTTTGTTCCATTGTCAGGAAGCCCAAGTTGCATGTGGAAAAATGGAGTACTTATAACAACTAGTAGCCCAATTCCTAAAATAGTTACTATAAACGGACGTTTTACTACAAATTTACCCCATTTATTAGAGGAAGTTTGTTTCTTATCTCTACCTGTTATTTTACTTAATAATCGATTACTCTTATAAGGACCCATTTTGTGACCCATAAGGGCTAATACAGCTGGTACCAAAATTAATGCAATGAAGACTGCGATTAAGACAGTAAATGCACCAGCAAATCCCATTGCCGTTAAAAAAGGTATTTCCGTAACGGATAATCCAATAAGTCCTATGATAACAGTAATTCCTGCAAAAACAACAGCACTTCCTGCAGTCCCCGTTGCGATTGCGATGGACTCTCTAACAGAATAATTTTCTTTTAACTGCTGCCTAAAACGAACAATGATAAACAATGCATAATCGATTCCGACTGCAAGCCCCAGCATTGCGGCCACAGAAAGCGATACGGATGGAATATCAATAAAATTGGTACCTACCACAATGGCTAGCAGCCCGATTCCTAATCCAATAATAGAGGTTAAAATCGGCATCCCTGCAGCCAAAAATGAAGTGAATGTGATAGCCAAGATAACGAAAGCAATAATGATGCCTATACCTTCTGCTGGTCCACCTGCTTCAGTTTTTGAAAAGGCGACCGTACCAGCTAGTTCTGTCTGAATTCCAGCATCACGCGTTGTTTTTATATTTTTTTTGACAATCTTTTTGGATGAGTCTGTGACTTTATCAGCTGCTACCTTATAAGTGACTGTGGCATAGCCTATTTTCTTATTTTCCGATAGGTTACCCAGTTGTACAGGTGTAGCGATTGAAGTAACCGCACGATCATCCTTTTTGATTTCATTTAATGTTTTCTCTATCACTTGATTGATTTTTTGCGAGTCTAATGTCTCGCCCTTTGGAGCTTTAAATACTAATTGTACTTGCCCACCTGATTTTTCCTCAGAAGAAGGAAACTCTTTTTGAAGCAATTCTCCAGCATCAGCAGATTCCGTGTTTGGCATAGACATTTCTTCACTAAAGGACATTCCCATATTTACCGCCAAAACACCGAGAGCAATCAATATTGCTATCGTTCCACTAATAATCTTAACCTTATTTCCTGCTACCCAATATCCTAATTTAT
>NZ_JALAMS010000061.1:0-7437 GCF_026790145.1 Priestia endophytica
ATGCCCCCTGCTTACCCGACTAAACTAGGTTTGGATATGATATACTTTCTTTCTCCATAAGTTATATTTAAAAAGGAGGAGTTCACTCATGAATCCAGTTACTGTGGAAAGAAGTAATCCAGTTTCTGAAATAATAGCAAGTATCCCACATAGTTCGCCTCAACTTACTCCTGAAATGATACAAAGTAAAAAATCGAACATAATTCTTCCTAATAATGATTGGTTCTTAAATGATCTGTATAACTTTTTAAGTGACTTAAATATTACGAAGGTGTCAGCTAATTACAGTCGTTACGTAATCGATGTCAACCGACATATAGGTCTCAAACAAAGTGAGAATGAATATACAAAATCTCTAATTTATCGTAAATCAACGTTTGGAAAGAACATCTATGGTAGACCCTTGTCTGAAGAGGTTATCACAAAAAGAATTAACAGCATTTATTTGCCATACCACAATACTTTATCTAAAGAAATTAAAGCTTCACTAAAGTTAAATAACAAAGCATTTCTGTTGGACTTACATAGTTTCTATATCCAGTCTAATGCAGATGTTGTATTAGGTACATGTCATGACAAAAGTTGTTCTAGTAATTTTTTAGAGATTGTTCGTAGTGCTTTTGAAACGGAAGGTTTTACGGTTAAAGTAGACGAAAAAGGACTTTCGGGTGGTTATATTGTAAACACATACGGTTCATGGAGCAATGTGGAAGCAATCCAAATAGAGCTACGATACACAATATATATTGAGAATAGAAAGTTTGATGAAGAAGAAGTAATGACAAGGAATGAAGAGCTATTTAATAAAACACAGAATCGTTTATCTAAGGTATTTAGTAAGATTAAATCCGTAGTGAATTGACAATCTTCCCATACCTATTACCATTAGCCTAATTATTTTAGAGGCAAGATTAATTGAACTAAAAAGACAAAAAAGAATTTTATGGTTATGTATATATTATTACCTCTTTATTTGTTTTGACCTAATCTATATAAGAATCCTTGTTAGATAAGGTCTTTTATCTATGACTTTTAAAAGAGAAAGGAATAGTATATAAAAGATTTTTATTGCTTATAATCGCTATTATGATAACTAATTGTTGTTGAATCTTGTATAATACGAAGAAAACCTTTGCTGATAATAAGCAAAGGTTTTCTTTATGTTTAGCAATGATTAGTTTATACAAGATTAATGTCCTATAGGGAAAAGTAGTGTAAGAGATATATCATCCTTCTTTAAATTAAAATGATTAATCCTAATTTTCATATTACTATGATTCATCTTCATATCTTGTAACCCAACATAAACCATCTTCTTATTAGGTTGGATAATTATCCATTCTGGGAGATTTAATGAGCTCCTTACAAGCTTTAACACTGCAGAGACAGGCAGATGTAACTTACCTAAAGAAAGTGATTTTTGTATTAAAATTAAATCTCCGTTGTTTGAAGTCTTTGGTATAAATGTCATTTTTACATGAATACGTTTCATGAATATAGGTATAGACCCATTAAATTCAACAATATCATTCTTTAAAATCACATTATATTCAGTAAATCGGTTTAAATATTGGTTAAGTATTTTATTAAGATCCTTTTTATGAGTACTAACGCTAAATTGAACAAACTTTTCATTATCTATAGACGTGTTTGGTAATGAAACTGATTGAGTTGGTGAAAATATCATTCCACCCATAATAACTATGATGAAAAGGATAACTCCCAAAAGAGTCAGAAAGGCAACTTTCCATCGATTTTTCATATTCATCATTATATTCCTCTCATTTTTATTCAGATAATGGGGCTCTTCACACCAGTCATAATAGGATAAGATCTTATTATGACTGGTGTAACTTTCATTATCCTAATACAAAGTGAAATAAAAAAAAACGTACATAAGGGCAATCTAACCTGTACATTTGGGCAAAAGTCTTTTTTATTAGTGTATAATTTTCTTCGTGAAAACTTCTCTATATTTAATTACTTGTTCTAATATTGCCTCTTTGGGCATATGAGCATGCACAAAAGTACAGTTTTACAAAAAATTCTTTTGCTTTAAAATAAAGAAAGATGAATTAACAATTAACCTTTATAGTTAAAGACGATTTAAAATTATTGAAAAAGTGGGGATTAAAGTTGAGCATTCTTAGCCATAACAAATATTCTTTCGATACTACTTCCGAAAAATTTTTCATCAATAAACTGCCCATTCTCTTATGGATTACAGCTGTATATGTGTTAGCCGTAACCTTTCAAAATATGTATTCTCCGCTCATATTAAATAGTGTAATTGTTGGGGGATTTATCCTTACCCATATTCTCTTGTATTGGTTTGGAGATAGCCTCATATCCAAAAATATTGTGCTTTATTTTGCGGCGCAAACAGCTGTTATTTTTGCAGCTGTCTTTATATTGAAGGAGGGATCTGCTGTCTTATTAATCGGTCTTCTTCCTATTCTCATTGCTCAAAGTATGATTGTACTAAAAAAGATTATTCAAATTGTCCTTGTTTTCTCTTTTCTTTATTCTCAGTATAGCGTTGCTATCATCCTTATTTACGGTGTTAAGGAATTGGCTCACTATATTCTTATCTTTATTGCCATTCTTCTCATCATTAGTTTTTATTACATTATGTATAATAGACAGGTGAATGAACGAATCCGTATGAAGTATTATCTTAGCGAATTAGAAATGGCCCATCGAAAGGTAGAAGAACTAACATTAGTAAATGAGAGACAGAGAATGGCAAGGGATTTGCATGATACATTAGCACAAGGTTTGGCCGGTTTAATTATGCAATTAGAGGCCATCGATTCTCATATGAAGAATGAAAATACGGTAAGAGCTCAAGAAATCATTGGAAAAGCGATGGCTCAGGCTCGTAAGACAATGCGTGATTCAAGAACAGCTATTGATAATTTACGAGAAAAATCGATATCTAAAATGGACTTTCAAGATGCTGTAAAAGAAGAAATAACAAGGTTTTCAGATGCAACACCAATCGAGATTGAGTCTGAAATTGAAAATGTTTTTCCTTTAAATAATTTTGTAAGAGAACATAGTCTCTACATTATAAGCGAAGGCTTAGCGAATATTGCTAAGCATTCTAAAGCTACGAAAGCAAAAGTCTTGGTTAAAAAAGAAAATCACCACTTGAATATAGAAATTGAGGACAATGGGATTGGGATTTCCAACCTATCCATATCTCAGCACGGAAAATACGGATTACGTGGCTTACAAGAACGAGTCCGCCTTATAGGCGGACAGATAAGGTTTGAAAGTAAACCAAATCAAGGTACAAAAATAGTGGTGTCAGTACCCCTTGAACAGAAGGAGAAATCTAATGAAATATAACATATTAATTGTGGACGACCATATGGTTGTCAGAGAAGGCTTAAAATTAATTTTAGAGACGAATGATGTATACAACGTAGTAGGAGAAGCCGAAAACGGAGAAGAAGCGCTGGAGCTTATTGAAAAATCCCCAATTGACGTGATCTTGATGGACTTAAATATGCCCGTCATGAATGGATTAGATACGATAAAGAGGTTAAAGGAGAAAAATATATCCACTCCTATTATCATATTGACCACTTATAATGAGGATGAGCTGATGCTGAAAGGATTAGAGTTAGGTGCAAAAGGTTACTTATTAAAGGATACAAGGAGAGAAGAGTTATTCCGGACGCTTGAGTCTGCCGTTAAAGGAGAAATATTATTACAGCCAGAACTCATGGCAAGGCTCGTCCGTACCAAAGAAAAACAATCGGAAGAAATGATAGCCATTGATCGAGTAAACTTGACTGATAAAGAATTATTTATATTAAAAGCAGCAGCCAAAGGGTTTAAAAATAAAGAGATAGCCGATGATTTAGGAATAGCCGAACGAACGGTCAAAGCCCATTTTACTAATATCTTTAACAAACTTAATGTTAATAATCGAGTAGAAGCCGTTACAGTGGCTATTCAGATGAAATTAATCCATTTATAAAGCTAACTGCTCATTTATAAAAAAAATTGCCCTTTCGTACATTAGATATCCGCCCTAATGTACGATTTTTTTTTGTTCATTTTCTTTTAATATAAAGAAGGCTTGTGAGAAAGTTAATTACTGAACAGGTACATTTCGTTTTGAGAAGGGATTTAAATGGCAAAGGCTCTATATAAATTAGGATATTGGGTAGCAGGTCATAAAATTAAAATTATTAGTGGAACGATAGCAATATTGATTGCTCTTGGGGTGTTAGCAGTAAATATGGGAACGTCTTTTAGTGATAAAATGTCAATCCCAAACACAGAATCTGCTGACGCTGGAGAATTACTTCAAAAAGAGTTTCCTTCTTCTAAGGAAAAATCAGGGGGGCAGGTACAATTAGTATTTAAAGCTCCAAAGGGCGAGACATTAGACTCGCAGAAAGTAAACAAGGTTATAGAGGAAACATTAAATGAAATCAAAAAGGATGATCGGGCGGTTACTTCAATCGCTACCCCTGTACAACTTGGGAACCTATCGGAAAATAAGAAAATAGGCTATGCCACAGTCACTTATAAGGTAGCAGCTGATAAAGTCACAGACTCATCCAAAAAGATTGTCAAAAAAAATATAAAAATTACGCATGATGCTGGAATTCAGACAGAACTAGCTGGTACGGTTGCTTTTTCAAAAACTGAAGCAGGTGGGCCAGCAGAAGGTATCGGCATCATTATTGCTTTCATCATTTTGGCTGTTACATTTACGTCGTTTTTAGCTGCCGGGATGCCTATCTTGACATCCATTATTGGATTGGCAATAGGACTTCTAACGGTTGTAATAGGTACAAACTTTATTGATATTCCTTCTGTATCACTCTCTGTAGCCTCAATGCTTGGGCTTGCAGTTGGAATCGACTATGCGTTGTTTATTATTGTTCGCTTTAGACAGCAGCTAAAAGAAAACTATTCTATTAGAGAGTCCATTGCAATCGCAACTGGGACGGCAGGAAGTGCTGTTGTTTTCGCAGGAATTACCGTTATTATGGGACTTCTTGGATTATCGATTACAGAAGTACCTTTTTTAACAGCAATGGGTTACACAGGCGCAGTTAGTGTTTTAGTTGCTGTATTCATTGCAGTCATTGTAGTACCAGCTGTATTAGCCCTTATGGGTCACAAAATGGGACCTTATAAGAGTAATCGATTATTAAGCAAAATAACAGGTAGAAATAAGAAACAAACTTCCTCTAATAAGTGGGGTACATTTGTAGTAAAGCGTCCGTTTATAGTAGCTATCTTAGGAATTGTTTTACTTGTCGTTATGAGTGTTCCATTTTTCCATATGCAACTTGGACTTCCTGACAATGGAACAAAATCAGTAGAAACGACAGAACGAAGAGGATATGACCTACTTTCTGAAGCATATGGACCAGGCTACCATTCCTCATTAGTTGTAGTAGCAAAAACAGATCACAGTGTAAAAGATGCACAAAAGGCAGCAACCGAAATAGCTGAAGAAATCAAGGATATTTCAAATGTGAAAACCGTAACTCCGGCAATACCAGGATCATCAGGGAAAGTATTTATGATATCTGTAACACCTAAAACAGGACCTAGTGATCTAAAGACAAAGGATATCGTTCATAATATCCGGGATAAATCTAATAAGGAAGTAGAATTATTGGTAACAGGTCAGACTGCAGCAGATATTGATCTTTCTGAAGGTCTGTTACAGGCACTAGTAAAATTCGCTATCATCATCGTTGGATTTGCTTTCCTTCTTCTTGTGATTGTATTCAGGTCTATTTTGGTACCATTAAAAGCTGTATTAGGGTTTGTCCTTTCATTAGGAGCTACACTAGGATTTGTCGTATTTGTAGTTCAAGATGGTCATTTTCTTGATTTCTTTGGATTCCCAAATTCGAGTCCTATTTTAAACTTCCTTCCTGTTATTGTGGTGGCCATCTTATTTGGTCTTGCTATGGATTATGAAGTATTCCTTGTGAGCAGGATGCGAGAGGAATATATTCATACAAGAGATGCACGCAAAGCTGTTTTAGCTGGGATGAAGAGTAGTGGTAATGTGGTAACCGCAGCTGGATTAATTATGATTTCTGTTTTTACAGGATTTATGCTTACTCCTGATCCGATGGTCAAAATTATGGGAATGGCATTGACATTTGGTGTTCTCTTTGATGCCTTTATTGTGAGGTTAGCCATAGTACCAGCAGTCATGACTTTATTAGGAAAATCTGCTTGGTATTTACCACGATGGATGGACAAAATTTTGCCTAATATTGATATTGAAGGCGAGTCTATCATGAAAATGGTGAAGAAAAAAGAAAAGGAAAAAAAAGAAAAAGGAAATTGAGTATATAAGTTTTAGGGATATTATTAGTAAAACAACATATCACAAGGAGGAAAAAATGATTAACAAATTTAAAACACTCAGTTTATTATTAACAACAGCAGCTTTAGGTGTAGGATTAGTAGCATGTGATTCAGATACTTCAAATAAGGATGCCGATAAGTCATCAAGAACTGAAATTCTTTCACAATCCCATGAAGTTATTTACGAAACAAATGAAGTAACAAAGGATAATAGCGAGAAGTTGCGACTAGCTTCTCAAAAAGAAGCAAAAAAGTTATATGGAGATTCAACGGAACTTTCTGATCAAATAAAATTAACTTTATTCAATTGGTGGGGAAATTGGAAACCAGACTATGAGTCTTGGTTAGAGATTGCGAATGGTTTATATGCTGAGGATGCTGATATCACAGCCATTGGTGGGGAAACACAAAAATACAGTGATTACAGAGAGGCAATGAAATCACAACGTGATCAAGTCGATATGGAAATGGGCCCAATTATGAATATTACTGTGGACGGAAATACAGCGACTTTGGTTTATCATATGTACTTAACACCAAAGGCTTCACCTGATAAGACATTTGATACAATTGTAACAGAATATAATACCTTTGAAGAGGTAGATGGCAAATTAATGGTAACCGACTTACATCTCTATACTGATGGTGGGGGTATGTACTAATTAATTTACTGGTTAGTTTTAAATTTAATCAGTAAATATGTGAAAAGACGTCCGTAAAAGTATACTTGTAGGAAAAGAAAAAGCGTAAAATCCTTGTCAGTCAAGGGTTTTACGCTTTTTTGCTTCTGATAAGATTTATTATGTTTATTTTACAGCTTCTTTCAATTCTTTTCCTGGTTTAAAAGCAGGAACTTTTGAAGCAGCAATCTGCATTTCCTCGCCGGTTTGAGGGTTACGTCCTGTTCGCGCCGCACGCTCACGTACTTCAAATGTTCCAAATCCAATCAATTGAATTTTCTCTTCTTTTGAGAGAGTGTCAGAAATGGTTTTAAATAATGCATCTACAGCTTTTGCAGCATCCTGCTTTGTTAGTTCTGATTGAGCTGCAACAGCATTCACTAATTCACTCTTG
>NZ_JALAMS010000062.1:0-17679 GCF_026790145.1 Priestia endophytica
CCTATCAAACTTTATTCTAAAGCAACAAACGTACGTAAAAGTATGCTCTTACGGACATGAATTAAATAAAAAGACCGTTATTCAAATTTAGTAATGGTTCTTTCATTGTATAGCAAGTACCTTATTAGAAAAAAGAACAAGCCTGTTAATTAACAATGAATTTGTGCCTTTTTATTGAGTATTACTCAAAGTCAAACGATGTGACAGAGGGTATAGGGTATGGAAAAAGCGAAAGCTGTTAGTCTGAAAAGGCATAGGAAGGCAGAAGAATGTTCGGTATTAATCTTTTATCTCAAATCATATTTTTACAAAATTTGAATTTTGTACCAGTACCCTTAAAGGTCCATTACTTTTTCTATGTAAATCGTCTTCTTAGTTTTGTTAAAAAAACTTAAGATATTTGCATCTACGGCAAGCTATCTTATAAAATAAGATTAAGAAATAACACAGACAGGGAGAGAAATCCATGTCCACGAAATTAGTAAATTTACGAATTGATTTTGCTTTTAAACAATTATTCGGTACTAAAGGAAGCGAAGATATATTAACTGGCTTTCTAAATGCTATTTTAGAAAAATCATTAGATGCATCTATTACATCTCTTCAATTAGAAGATCCCCACCTTCATAAGGCTTACGAGGATGATAAGTTATCGATTTTAGATTTATTAGCAACACTTAATAATGGGACACAAGTAAATGTAGAAATACAACTTCGTAATACACATGATATGATTAAACGTTCTTTATATTACTGGAGTAAATTATACACTTCACAAATGCAAGAAGGGATGCCTTATCGTTCCTTACGAAAAACGATTACTATTAACTTATTGGATTTTATTCTGTTTTCTTCAGACGAAGAGTTTCATACTACAGGTCAGCTATGGAACACACAAAAAAAACGTGTTTTAAGTGATGATATTGAAATACACTTTGTTGAAATCCCAAAACTGATGAAACAGTGGCGGGAAGAAAAGGTAAACCCTTGGGAAAATGCATTTGTTCGTTGGATGCTATTATTACCGGCTCACGAAGATGAACATTTAACACAAACATTGGAGGAGATTGCAATGAATCAAGATCCAATTTTACAAAAAGCGATGGATAAATGGGAAAATATGAGTCACGACTCTTCTTTCCGAATTGCATATGAAGCTCGTGAAAAACTATTACTTGATGAACAAGCTAAGTTGGCTCACGCTCGTGAAGAAGGGAAAATTCAATTAATTCGTGGTATGCATAAAAATGGTATGCCATTAGATGATATCGCAAAATTTACAGATTTAAGTGTGGAAGAAATAAAGAAATTATTATGATAACGTATTAAATCATAGATGCAGCTTTGAAATAAAGTTTTATCAAAAATAGCGAGTGAACCTGTGTTTTACGTCAAATTTAAAGAATCCATTTTGAAAAAAGATCGATCAAAATGGATTCTACAGTTTTGATTACAGATGGATTTTTATAAAAAAGTTTGATCTTTTTAGGGTACGTTTTGTTGAACATTCGCACCCGTTAAAGAAAATACTTAGAAATTTAACTACAATAATCCCCTTTTAAGTATAGAAATATAAAATGACATTTGTACAATGGTTAAGTTAATAAATTTAATGTGATTGAATTTTTTCCTTCCACTGATACAAAAAACGAGGATAGTCCATGTTTACTGAAGTGTAGCCTAGTTGATGAAGCATTGCTGTTATATTACCGCGGTGGTACGTTCCGTGATTGACAATATGCTGAATCATTTCTGCTATACTCATCTCCATATCCCCAATCCATGGGTTATTAAACGGAAAGCTTTTATCAAAGTCCCGTTTTTCCTTTAAAAAGTCGTCAAACCGAGCGTAGAGGTCATCGAATAACGGCTCTACATCCACTAATTTCTTTCCTTCAACTTCTTTAAATCGTTGCTCGTATAACTTCATAGCCTCATCAAAAGGCGCGCCTGCAAATACATCAAGCCCTATTTGATCACCAGCGCAAAGGTGGCTAACTACCTTCGAAATCGAAGGGAAAACGCTTTGAATTTCCTGATGGTAAATTTCCTCTGGAAGTTCTTTTAATCGGTTTAGAATAAGTGAATTTGCCCATTTGTGGTAATCGTACAGTTTAATGATTGAATGCGCCATCTTTAATCCTCCCACTTAAAAATTGATACCTAAAAATGATAAATCCGAAAAAGAAAACTATATACTTATTCTGTTTTATTTTATAAAACCCCTTTTTTAACCAAATTGTCTCCGTTAGCTTAACAAGAAAAGAAAATTTCACTACATGATTTTGATCAAACTTTTTTACAAATTATCAAACTTTGTTTTAAATCCACAATAGAAGCTTTGCGGAAAATTCCGCAAAGCTTCTTATTATGTATGGACAGTCAGGATATTGATTTGAGTTCTCATGTTAATATAAACACTCCGTATAAATAGCTGTTTGTAAAACCCATCCGTAAAAGTGTACTTTTATGGACGCATTCGTAAATAGAACCCTATCTAGGGTAATAAAAAAGAACTTTCCATCGAAAGTCCTTTTTGTCTTTTATTAACTTAATGAAAGGAGAACTACATAAATCATTTCGTATTAAAGTCCTTGATCAATTTTAATTTTATGTTCCTCTTTCCTCCCACGAGCCCATATAATAACAGGAATTAATAGTAAAGATAAAATACCTCCACTTAACGATAAAATGGCATAACTTGAATGAGCAACTACCATTCCAGATAAAGCTCCACCTGAAGCGCCTGCTAAAGCAATCAAAACATCTATAGTACCTTGGGTTTTCGCACGTGTTGACGGTTCTGTCTCATCCACAATTTGAGCCGTTCCACTAATCAACCCTAAGTTCCAACCCAATCCAAGTAAAGAAAGAGCCACAACTAAGAGAACCATCGAATCACTCGGTGCCATAGCTGCTACTAAACCAGCTAAAAGCAGGGTAACTCCTGAAGCAATCGTCATCGCTGTTCGCCCAATTTTATCAATTAAGATTCCTGTAAATAAGGAAGGAAGATACATAGAACCGATATGAAACCCAATTACGATGCCTACTTCACCTAAACCATGCCCATGATGCTTCATATGTACAGGTGTCATGGTCATGATCGCAACCATTACAATTTGAGTGAGGATCATAACTGTGGCCCCAACAGCCACTCCTTTTTTGTTAGTTGATTTCTCAGCATTCGTTAAATTCTTTTGATTGTCACGTTCTTGTTTATTCGCTTCTATGGCTCTTGCTATCAGTAATGGATCTGGTCGAAGCATAATATAAAATACAAGACCAGCTAATATATAGGCAGCTGCTGCTAAAATGAAAGGTCCTGCAAGTGCCGGAACACCAATAGAAAGCGCGAAATCCCCCATCACATTAACTAAATTTGGACCTGCAACTGCCCCAAACGTAGTGAAAACCATGGCCATACTAACCGCAGTCGCTCGTTGTTTTTTATTTGCTAAGTCTGTACCGGCGTAACGAGCTTGTAGATTAGTTGCTGTTCCTGCTCCATAAATAAGAAGAGAAGCAAATAAGAGAAAAATACTATTTATAATGGCTGCAAAAATAACTCCAATTGCCCCAATTCCACCTACTATAAAACCTGTCGCTAGACCAAAGCGACGTCCATATCGTTGTGAAAGCCTTCCAACTGCTAAAGCAGCCCCTGCTGAACCTAGAGTAAACATAGCAGTTGGTAATCCTGAAACTGCATCTGTACCAAGCATTTGTTGAGCAAGGATTGCTCCTACAGTTATCCCGGCAGCAAGACCAGCTCCTCCAAAGATTTGTGAAAGGCCAACGATAAATAATGTACGTTTATATAACCTTTTCCTCTCTTCTGGAGAGTCTATATAACCTTGAATTAAATCATTTGTATGCCTTGTCATATTAAACACCTACTTATATTTTAGTTGTTAGTCAACTGTTTCCAGTTATATACACCTATCTCTATTCTGTCGAACTAATTAAATCCCTTCAATCCCATTCATTTAACATATCGAATTACCCTCCTATTATATTATTAAATTAATCAATTGAATAATTAATGCTAAACCTGAATATACTTTTTTGTCAACGCTAAAGCCTTTATATAAATGGCTGAATTAATAATTTGATTCTTAATATAATTTCCTCTCTATTCAATGAACGATAAGAAAAATATTGGCGAGTCTAATTCAGAAACATTCTAATAAAAATAGTACAGGATGGTTATATAAACACTTGATATCACGCGTTCTTTTATCCGCGCCACCCAAAATGTAAAATTTGAGTATATCCCTTAGATACCTATCTCACATGTAATAAATTTATGACAGAGGAAAAAATATTATCGGTTAAATTACTGTAAGAATAGCTCGCATGAATACTACTCGCCATAAAGAAATGATGTAGTAAGTAAAAACTTAGTTGACGAAATAAAAATCCGATGCTATTATTCAACTATTCAATTGAATAATGATTTGCAAATCATGAATTACCGGTAAATTTTTTAAATCATTATGTACCTATTAGTAGATAGTGCAATTTTAATATATTTAAATCCTATAGATGAATTAGGATGATGCAATCAACTACTGTAAATGATATGTCTATAGGTAAAAATGCACTTAAAAGGATTTTCAATTAGTGATTGATGAAATAACTGAACTAAATAATACAAATGGAGATGAATGATAATGAAATTTGAAAATAAAACGGTCATCGTAACTGGTGGAGGTACTGGAATTGGTAAAGCAACTGCAAAAAGATTTTTTGAAGAAGGAGCAAATGTAATTATTAATGGCCGTCGAGAAAATGTGTTAAAGGAAACAGCTTTAGAGATTGATCCAAGTGGCAAAAAGGTTTTATATGTAGTTGGGGACATTAGTAAAAAAGAAACTTCAGAGAATCTAGTTAAAACAGCAGTAGAAATGTTTGGAGGTGTGGACGTATTAGTTAATAATACAGGTAAATTTAATCCAACACCGTTTCTTGAACATACAGAAGATGATGTACAATCTTATTTAGATACAATTGTAAAAGGAACATTCTACCCTTCTCAAGCCGTTATACCAGAAATGAAAAAACGTGGAGGAGGAGCGATTGTAAATACGGGTTCAATGTGGGCTATTCAAGCAGTTGAAGCAACTCCTTCATCAGCTTATTCAGCTGCAATGGCAGGAAGACATGCTTTAACAAGAAATTTAGCTGTAGAATTCGCTGGCGATGGCATTCGAGTAAATGCCGTAGCACCTGCAGTTGTTGAAACGCCAATCTACAACACTTTTATGTCAGAAGAAGAAGTAGCAGAAGTGTTACCAACATTTAATGAGTTTCATCCAATTGGACGCAATGGTACTCCAGAGGATGTAGCGAATGCTGTCTTATTCCTTGCCGATGATTCATCATCATGGATTACAGGTATTATTATGCCACTTGATGGTGGAATTACAGCTCGCTTAAGATAAAAATAAAAAGTGGGAAACTTCCCCCCTCTATATGTAGTGAATTCTTTATAATACTAGAGAATATTTGCAATTCTTGTAAGGAGGGAGACCGAATGGAGTGGAAGGAAATAAAGACATTAGAAGAATGGGATTCCATCTTAGAAAATTCTATTAAACGAGGACAGGTCATTTTAAAGCACAGTACTACTTGTCCCGTAAGTGCTAATGCTTTACAAGAATACAATGATTATTTAAAGAATACACCAAATCATGATTTAGATTACACTCTTGTGAAAGTAATTGAATCACGCGCAGTTTCTAACAAGATAGCTGAGGATGTTAATGTGAAACATGAATCTCCACAAATTATTTTTGTGAAAGATAAATCTAAATATTGGACGGCATCACACTGGGCAGTCACCACTGAACATATGAACGCCGTATTAAATTAATAAAAAGTAGTAATATCTTTTGGTTGATTTTCACATCGTAATAATTAACTTTGTATCGAACCATAATAATTTAGACATAGTAATATTAAAAAATCTATGCATTGTAATTGATGACATTGTTCGTTAAACTTCTTGAAATTATAGCTAACCTGCAATAGAAAAATAAATCATACAATCATCTTTTTAATTCACATTTAATTTTCTCTTGTAGATTAAGTATGAGCTAATACAATCATTATCTTGTTATTTTTATTTCAACTATAGTATCATCAACAATGTAATCAATTGAATAATAAAGGATGATTAATTATGGAAGAGCTCATTTCTTCTGCAAAAGATTATAAAGATGAAATGTATAAACAGCTATCAAGAGTTGGAAAATGTTTGTCCAGTGACAAACGTCTTGAAATATTAAATTTATTAGTTCATGGTCCAAAACCAGTGGAAAAATTAGCTAAGGATACGGGGATGAGTGTGGCAAACGTTTCACGTCATCTTCAAATTCTGAATGACTCAAGATTAGTTAAGTTTACTAAAAAGGGAACCTATGCTATCTATTCATTGGCAGATCCAGCTATTGCTGATTTCTTGTTTTCCTTATGGCATATTGGTGAAAAACAACTTTCAGATATCAGTCGGATTAAAGAAGATTTCTTAGGTGACTTGGAAGGTTTATATACACTTACGATGGATGAAGTTTATGAAAAACTAAATGAAGGAAATACGATCCTTATAGACTTACGTCCCTCAGATGAGTATGAAGCTGGACATATAGAGGGTTCAGTCTCTTTACCTATGGAAAAATTAGATTCATATCTTCAAGAACTACCGAAGGATAAAGAAATTGTAGCTTATTGTAGAGGTCAATTTTGTGCTTTTTCAGCTATTGCTGCACAAAAAATGAAAGACAAAGGACTTAAGGCTTACCGTATGGCAGAAAGTATTCACGAATGGGAAAAGTATCTGGAACTAAAACATTAATATATAAATTCCGTTTGTAGTAATATAAAGAGCTACTTTTATAGGCACAAAAATATCCCTTTATAATGTCAGTAAGAATGGAAAAAGTAAAGAAATCATACTTTATTGCGGTTCCTACTTAAGAAAGCATTTTATGAGGCATTTTTCACCAATGTAATTCATAAAATGTACGCCCTTTCTTACTGATATGATTCTTATTAATGAATCTTCAAAAATTATATTAGTAACAATTATATAGATCGGTCAGTTTGAGTTTCATTCAAGTAGTTGATATTTTAACCGTATTTTGAATACTCCATATACGTTAAAGTATTAAAACAGACTACTGTAAAAAAGAGTAGATAAAATGAATAAAGATAGCTTATATCAAAAATCATATATTAATCGTTTAGGGGAATTTAGTAAATTATCGAATGAGGCATTTCGTTCCTTTACCAATTTTGATCAAAAAGCCTTATCTCAAGGTAAATTATCTTCTAAACTAAAAGAATTAATAGCTGTAGCCGTGGCTCACGTTACAGGTTGCCCTTATTGTATTGAAGCTCATGTTAATCAAGTCAAAAAACAGGAAGCAACAAAAGAAGAGATGGCTGAGGCTATTATGGTAGCAACTGCGTTAAAAGCAGGATCTGCTTTGGCTCATGGAGTTAATGCGCTTAATGCTTATGATGGAAACAATAATGATGATGAATTGTACAAATCTAATTATATTAACCGTTTAAGCGAGTTTTCTTCTCTACAAAAAGAAACCTTTAGCTCTTTTATTTCTTTCGATCAAAACGCAATGAAAGCAGGGAAACTTAGTGTGAAGGAGAAAGAGTTGATTGCCATTGCGATTGCTCATGTTACCGGTTGTCCTTATTGTATTGAAATTCATGTAAAAGCAGCTAAAAAAGCTCAAGTTACAAAAGAAGAAATGGCTGAAGCTATTATGGTAGCAACCGCATTAAAAGCAGGATCTGCTTTGGCTCATGGAGTTAATGCGCTTAATGCTTATGACGAAAACTAAGCTTTGGGTAACAGTCTGAATTTTCACCTTTAAAGACAGTAAGACACCCATTTTTTGAATGACTGAATTAGAGAATTTTTTTAAGAAAGGAGGAAAGAACATGACTCATCCTGTAATCATTGTTGGAGCTGGTTTAAGTGGTCTTTATGCTGCGTCTCTGCTTACTGCAAAAGGTATCAGCTGTAAGGTTCTAGAGGCTAGAGATAGAATCGGTGGTAGAGTGTTGAGCACTTCTGATTCAAAGAGACCTGACTTAGGAAAATTTGATCTTGGACCGACATGGTTTTGGCCCCAGTACGAGAGGACTATTGCTAACCTAGTCAAAGACCTGGGTTTAGAAACTTTTGTCCAGTACACCAAGGGAGAAATGCTTTTAGAGCGATCGCCTAACACATCACCAGAACGTTATAGACTACCAGAAAACTCTGTTGGACATTCGGTTCGATTCAAAGGAGGCGTTCAATCTCTTATTGATGCTGTTGCAAATACTCTCCCCCCAGGGATAGTGGAGTTAGAAACTCGAGTTACGGCCATTCGACTAGATCAAGAAGGCGCTATTACGATTGAAGCAGTTCTTGCTAATGGGAAGAAAAAAGAAATTTCTGCAAGTGCTGTTATCTTAGCATTGCCACCTCGAATCTTAGCACACCATATTGAATTTTCTCCCTCTCCCTCTGCAACCCTTATTACTGATCTTGTTAGTAAACCTACATGGATGGCAGGACAAGCTAAGGTGGTGGCAGTTTATGATCGTCCGTTTTGGAGAGAATCTGGACTTTCTGGTTTCGTAACGAGCTGGATTGGACCACTGCAGGAAATTCATGATGCGTCTCCTGAAACTGGCTCCGGTGCCCTGTTTGGTTTCTTTGGAATACCAGCAAAGATGCGTCGGGAACTAGGGGAGGATAGCATTTTAAAACTGGTTATGGACCAACTTGTTAGACTCTTCGGACCTTCTGCAAAAAATGTGAGTTCTATCCATTACAAAGATTGGTCTAGAGACTTAGAAACAGCTGTTGAGGAAGATTCCGATCCACTTACAGATTTTCCAAGCTATGGTCCACCCGAAAAAGCAGGAATATGGGAAAAGAAAATCTTTTTTGCTGGTACCGAAACAAATGCACAATTTGGAGGGCACCTTGAAGGTGCACTGCAATCAGCTGAACAAGTAGTTTCTGAAATCACTCATTTAAAGCTATCTGATAATAGATAGAAAATGATTGAATAAAGCTAACTTGTCTCTTTATTCAATTATGCAATTAAATAATTTAATCATTTTTCTGAACAATAAACATAGCATAGAATCCCGTAGTATCATTAGTAAAACTAGTTAACATAATAGATCTTATCGGAAATAAAAAATCTAAGGATTCTTATACTTCCTTAGATTTTTTATTTATATAGAGTTCGATGGTAGTTATACCTAACGAAACGCCAAAGGCTGTTGAAAAGGCTGTTAGAAAATTGATATGAGGTTTAAACAGTATATCGCTGATTAAATTACTGATAAAAAAGATTGAAAAATATATAAAGAATTTTAAAATAGCTTTTTCAAAAATGCACCTTCCCGTCCTTTCCCTTACTAGTTCCTTATACGTTGCTACATTAACCTAAAGGACCCTTTACTTCAATAAATACTGATTGTTTATTATTTATAATAATCCAAAAAAATCAGTCTTGAATAAGATAAAGAACAATATAAGAACAAATAGTAGTTCACTAATGGTTAATTTATAAGCATTAGGGTTTTTTGCATACTTTCTCTCCATAACGGCTCTAACCGTTTCGGAAACCACAATAAAAATAAATAAGACCGCCCACGATTGTAAAAACCAAAACCAATCGGTCGAATCTCTGCTCATGTTTATAATAAATCCTAATAAAATACTAGCTATCGTAATAATTCTAATGGTCCAATCCATTTTTTTATGTTTCTCATTAACATGGTTATATGAAAAGAGTTTCTTTCTCTCCACTTTTAGCCATTTCCTCATGATGGTATTAAACAAAAACCACAATAATAAAATAATAGCTAATAACGATATTAATCTTAGCCCGAAATTAGGCTCTATGCTGTACATAAATGGCTCCTCCTATTCTTCCCCTTACAACTTTCTTATACGTTGCTGTATTATTTTGGTTTCAATTTTAGTTTACATAAAATGTATTCCAGGTAGTGAAAAAGAGCAAGTTCGGTTAATGATAACGAACTTGCTCTCTTCTATTTAGGTATATCACGCCATACTAGATTTATTATGTATAGTAATTTTATAATTTCTTACCACACCATGGACAAAAATACATTTCAATAGTGGATGAACCCCCATCATGAACAATTAATCCATAGTCATTATGCTTGTCATCAAATAAAATGAGATGATCAGGACACTCAAATGGCGTTTTATGAATGTCACACTTAAAGTTTGCATGATATTCCATATCGTCACAACAATGTTTTTTCATATCTTCTCTCCTAGATTATATATATCAAATGATTATACTATTAATATAGTAGAAACTCGTTTAATTTGGATATATAAACTCAGCTGAAATAATAGGCATTAAGGACCTTCAATTTTATATTCAATGGAGGATTGTTTGTAAAAGAAAAGATAAATGCAAAATACGGCCCCATATTTCTCTGTTTTTATAGTGACAACTACTATAGGGTTGTGGGAGTAACCTCTACATTTGCCACAAATCCCCTTGTTGCTAGTTTATTTCCTTTCCCCTTAAAAGAACATCTTTTTATTCTGTTTTCAAGTTTTCTTTCGAAATGGAAAACGACCCCACACCTACCACAACCGCCCTTGTCGTACCTTTAACAAGGGTACAACTATATAACTGTATATGTACATAAAGCTATAAACTTGTCCGGATTACTCATGGATTCCCAAAAAGCGAAAAGAAGATTAGAACAGTCTAATCTCCTTTCATCTCTGTCATTTCTTCTTTGATGACTTTAAAATCATCTTCACTTATTTCCAAGTGGCCAAATCGAAACGAATAACCCCAATACTTCTTATTTTGAATAAAAGAGAGCTGTGAAATTAAAGGATGAATAGATGTTTCTGTACACTCCATAAAATCTATCTTTCTTCGGAAGGGTATAAAACCATTTCCCATATCAAATTGAAAGATATGATCATCAACCACACGTCCTATAGTCGTAAATTTTTGATACGGAGTACTTTCATTAAGCTGTACCTTTGGAGAATAATAAATGATCCAATCGCCCGTCCTCATCTTTTTTAAAGGAGCTTCCTTACCATGACAAAGTTGAGCAAAACCGCCTTGAACTCCCTTCATCACATGATCGTGAGAAGCTACTCCAATCCAATACCTTATATTGTTTTGTATGTCCATCAACATCCACAATGATTGGACGGGTAATTATCTGGAGTTGACGTTGAAACTGGAAAGTTCATTTCCTGCCATGCGGCAATTCCCCCCGTTAACTCTTTTACGTCATACCCCTGTTCCAATAAAGATTTGGCAACTTTAGCAGCTGTATTGCACCAAACATCCCAACAATACACGATAATCTCCTTGTCTTTTGGGATTTCACCTAAACGGTTGGCTAATTCTTGTTCGGGTATGATATGGGCATCCTTAATGGTTACACTTCTTACATGAGCAGGGCCATTCCTAACATCAATTAAAAAGTATTGTTCCGGATTCATTTCCTTTGCTTTTATGTAATCCATGGGGCTTATAGTCGCTTGAAGACGTGCATTAAAATAATCCAGTGCGTTCATTTGGTATAACCTCCTGTTTTTTTATAATGACTTCCAAATTCTAATCAAAAAATCTTTCAGCAATTGTCTTTCTTGCTGATTTAAAGGCGTTAAAACTTCTGATTCTACATCGGTTAGAAATTCCCAACGTGAATTTAGTACTTCCTTTCCTTTTTCCGTAATTAAAAGACTATAAGATCTTCGGTCATTAGGGTTCTTGGTTCTCTCCACAAATCCTAACGTTTCCAAATGATCAATATGACTGACCATCGTCGTTCGATCAATTTGTAGGTTGTCAGATATGTCTTTTTGAGAAGAGTATGGATTTTCCTCAATAAATAAAAGAACGCCATATTGTCTTGAATTGATGTTAAAAGGAACCAGTCCTTCAGCAAATTTGTGTTCCATTTGTTGAAGAGCCTTTCCAAGTAAAAAACCATAAGATTGATTCCATTTATTCATTTTAATTTCCACCCCCTTATTTAATCAGTTAAATATATAATCAGTATAACTGATTAAATAACAGAAGACAAGTAAATACTTATAGTGATTTGCTAACATAACAACAGCGGACTTCGTTGTAAGTATTTACCAAAATATTGATTGAGAGAAGTCAAAAATTGCAAACCAATTAATTAGCAATAATTTGGCACTTTTCTCTTTTATGAACGAGCATAACTCCCCTATCCATTAATTACCTTTTCACTCCACAAAAGGTAAATACAACCATTCAGTTCACAAAGTGAACGTCCATAAAAGTTTACTTTTGCGGACATTTCTTTTTTATTAGAAATCTAGCATTTTCATTGTTCGTTTAAGTTTAAAATCAAATTACGAACGTCCTATGGAAAACATATACTTTTACGAACGTTTCTGACAAAATAATAGGGAAAGAAACACAAAATGAGTATAAAAATGGAAAATGGAAAATTTAGATACATACGAGTAAGCAACCGAGATCAAAATGAAGGTTGTCAACTTTAATCCATGGAGGAAGCTGGAATTTCTCCTCGGGATATTTTCATTGATAAGCAAAGTGGAAAAATTCCATTCAAGAACAGTATCAACTGATGAAATGAATGATTCGTAAAGGTGATATTCTTTATATTCATTCCCTAGATCGCTTTGTCCGTAATAAGGAAGGAATTTTACAGGAATGGACTGCCATTACAAAAAAGATTGAGGCAGACATTGTGGTCTTGGATATGCCACTGTTGTATACCACTCAGTATAAGGATAGTTTAGGAACCTTTATTGCTGATCTTGTTTTGCAGATTCTTTCTTGGATAGCAGAGGAAGAAAGGGAACGAATTTGAAAAAGGCAGCGTGAGGGAATTGATTTAGCTTTGAAAAATGGAACAGTTTTTGGACGACCGAAAGCTCAAGTTACAGAAGAATTCAAAGAAGTATATGATTGTTGGAAAACAGGAGAGATAACAGCTGTAAAGGCTATGGAAGAATTAGATATTAAAAAGACCACTTTTTATAAGCTGGTTAAAGAACATGAAAATGATTTAAAAAGTACTAATATAATAGAAGAAACAGTCTAAAAATGCAAATGAATACGAACTACTTACTCCTATGCGTTTTCCTCGATAGGGAATGATTGCTGAAGATTAGGACCTTCTGAATTTTGAATCGAATGGGTAAAATATAAGGCGATATAGTTTTTTATTTCGTTGAAGAGCGATTCTCAAGCATGCTTTTTAGAGAATTTCTTTTTTATGTAATTTACATGAAATTATTGAAGAACTGTCATTAATAGTTAGGTTCTTTTATGATTTTGATAACGTTTCTAATAATTTTAAGTGGTGGAACGTTAAACAAACGGGCCATAGAATTGAGTAAGAAATTCCAAACTATTTTTTTAAAAGAGCAACCATGGTTCTCTGAAGATACAAACGTTAACACATCAAACTATGAAAAGAAGCCGTCCGGAATAAATTTCGAAGGGCTTCATATTCAAACAAGTTTTTCACATTTAAATTTAAGAACTAACTTAAGGCTTCAACCAGATTATTTCCAAATTCTTCCGCACCATCCGGTCCATCGCCTGTAATAATATCATCATGTGCTACGACATGTTTTTCAACATATTCTACGTTATTAGATTTTAATTCGTTCTTTTGTACGTCAACTGGGTAGCATGTTGCTTTTCGACCAGTAAGTAAACTTGTTTTAGCTACAGTTACAGCTCCTGCACAAATTCCTGTTACAAGAACATTTTGTTTATGAGCTTGTTTCAAGTAGCTTAGTAATTCTTTATTTTCCCATAGATGATCATTTGTACCAGATCCCCCAATGACAGCAATAGCATCATAATCACTGGATGAAACCTCAGAGAAGATTACTTCAGCGTTTGTCTTGCCTTGATAGTCACCAGTAATTTCACCTGTTTTTGTGCTTGCAATGGTTACTTCAACCCCTGCATTTTCTAATGCTTCTTTAGGTTTAAATAATTCATCTTCATTAAATCGTTCTGGTGGTATAATTAATAACGCTTTTTTACCCATAAAAGTTTGCCCCCTAAAGTAGAGTAATATTTGTATTTAAGACTATTTCATTCTACTGATGGTTTTCTATATTGTGAAGAATGCACTTTTTTGTACGGAGGTTACCAAACGGTTACTATTATAAGAAAAGGAGCTAACTCCCTATGTCAAATACATTGAGAGAAGAAATTAAAGAGAGAATATTAAATCATGATTATCATTGTGAAAAAGAACTTACCTTATCGATTATTAGTGGAAAATGGAAAGTGGTAATTTTGTGGCATTTAGGTGTAGAAGGTCCACATCGCTTCAGCGAACTCCAAAGACTATTCTCAGGAATATCCCATAAGGTATTAACAAACCAATTACGTGAACTGATAGAAGATGGAATTGTTCATAGAGAAGTGTTTCCAGAAATTCCTCCAAAAGTCGAATATTCAATGACTGAGCTTGGAATGACATTGCTACCTATCGTTGAGATGATGTATGAATGGGGAAAAAAACGAATAGATCAAATTAAACAAGAAAACAACTATTTTGAATAAAAAAATAACGAGATCATTTCCAATGATCTAAATTGCCTGTTCTGTTAGCAAAAGTTATATTGAATATAAAAAAGGATATTTGGTTGTATAAAAAATCTCGACTTATTTCTTACTTATGTGGAGATGATACGATAAACTGGACACTAAATTAAGAGGAAAAGGTGATTCCGTTTATGAGTAGAAAAGTCTATGATTGTCAATTTAAAATCGCTGCAGTTCAGTTGGTGCTGGAAGAGAACATATTTGTAAAAGAGGTTGCGAAAGAATTATCTATCCATCCTAATACTCTATATCGTTGGATAAGTGAATATGAAGAATATGGGGAGGTACTCCCCTTTTATGTTCTCAAAACCCTGGGCGCGTAAGGACTGAGAGTTATGAAATTGATTCAATTAATAAATTGTAGAAGTATTCATAACTTTTAGTTTTAAGTATTCTAAATGAACATGATTGTCAGTCCACAAACGCAATCCATCTGAGCTAAGTTGAGGGAAAATTAAATTGCTCAAAACGTATTCTCCATCATTTATAAATATCTCAATAGTACTATTGTCCACCAATATATCTAGTTTTATCTTTCCTTCTCTCGGTTCAACTTTAATCTTCTGTTGCCTTGTAAATACCTCTCCTAATTCAGTAAATCCACTTTGACTACGATCAAATATAAATTCTTGAGTGGTCTTGTCATAGATGATATCTACATGTTCATTGTTTCCATCTCGAAACGCTAAACCAAATTTACCTAAAGTTAAATCTGCCACATCAATTTTAGACTCAATAGAATAAGAGATTCCGTGAAAATCCTTAAAAATATTCTGTTGATTGCTATAAACTGTCACTCCCTCAAAGGAAACAATTTCATTAAAGTGGTCTTTTAAATTCCACACAGGAGTTTGAATTAATTTCATTCCTGTTGAAGTAGATTGCAAACGTAGCTCTCTGACGATGCTGGCATTCCCTATAAAAGTATCCCATGGGATTTGTCTTACGTATTCCCAGTTACTCATCCAAGAGCTAAAATATCTATAGTTCCCATTTGCGTAAGGAGCGTCCCAAGTGACTCCCGCATAAGAATCTGCTCCCTGCTCTAACCACGTAACATCTGTCTCAGGTATAAACGATGTTCCGTCGAAATTTCCCACAAAGTAACATGAGCCTGTTGTATGCCCGTAATTAAATCCGTTTCCGCCAACCATAAGTACCCATTTTTTATTGTTAGGATTGTCATCTACGTTGATCTCGAACAAGTCAGGGCATTCAATTGTACCTATATCTTTTCTTATAAATGATGAAACATATGTCCACTCTTTTAAATTTGTAGATGTATAAAACCCAACTTTATCTCCCTCTGCCATTAATAAAACCCATCTTTGAGTAGGCTCATGCCAAATAACTTTAGGGTCACGAAAGTCTGATTGACCTGTTGGATTATACATGACTGGATCAGTTCCATAATGTGTAAAACTATTTCCATTGTCTACACTATACCAAAGGTGTGTACATTGATATGTAGGGTTTGGCATAGTTACAAGTGCTATAAGGGCATTGTTTCCAAACCCAGCAGTATTATCTACATCTATAACGCAACTTCCTGTCCATGGATCACCAGCACTATCTTTATATTTTTCAATCGCAACAGGTTTCCTCTCCCAATTAACAAGGTCTACTGATACTGCATGTGCCCATTCTGTTCCATTACCTCCCCACGAATAGTCCTTGTTATAGAGGTAATACAAATGATGTTCACCATTAATATAAATTGGTCGTTGAATGTCGTTCATCCATTCTTTTTCTGGGGTTAAGTGGTATTTCGGTCTATATTGTTCTGTCATATAATTATCTCCCTTTCATTGTTTATTCAGAAATTAACTCATACGTCTCTTCAAAAATATCCTTTCTAACTGCCCAACGTTCACCTTTAACTCCTGTTACTATGTAATCATCTTTATTAAATGTTAACTTACCTTCTAGCGTTTGTATGTATGGCTTCACAGGATGTCCGTTTTCCTCATCGTGCACCTTAATAAAACCATCTTCCATTCCCTTTTTATATTGTTCTGCCTCAATTGGTATTGGTTTCTTAATATATTTACTCATCTGTTCACTCCTTTATTCTCTTAACAACTTTAAACTTAACTTCTTCTTTATCATACATGCCACTGTTAACTACATAATCAGTAAACAATTCTTCCATATATAATAAGTTTCCGAATCCGTATGGCTTACCATTTATGTACAGTGGAGTTAGTATAGTTTCATGGACACCACCTATACTCGTCCTTGTCGTTATCGTAATCGCAATGGCTGTGGTAGGAGTTGGAGCTGGACGAAGCAAATATATACTGGAATCGAAAAAGGTGGCACCGTAATGACTTTCCACAATATAGTCATAAACCTAACCACACCCATCACAAATGCCCTTGTTGTACTTTTATAAAAACTCAACATATGATGGTTAGTGTATAAATACTATGGAAATCTAATTCGTATAAATGAGAAAATCCTTTGCTATCGATGAGCAAAGGATTTTTTGGGACCGTCAATAATTTTATATAAATATGAAATTCCTTCCCTTAATTCCGTTATAAACGAGTTCGTTTGAAATAGGAGTTATTTTTTGATGAAGTTTATTTAGGAATAACAAAAAGAGTAAATTCTTTCCGCCTAAAGAATTTACTCTTCTTTTATCATCCGTTTATGATACCTAGATTTTGAGATGAGTTTTGATACAGAAATAACGGTAAATTAGAGAAAAAACTACCTATTTGTAAAATATCCCAAAAATCGTGGTTTTTGAGACATATTCTTGTAAAGATAATAAAAAAGATCTCGAGATAAAAAAGTAAGCCCATCGAAAATTAAAGTAGTTGAAAGTTAAAAAAAGTTACAATAAATAAAGTAGTGAATAACCATAAGAATATGATAATAATGAGGAAAATCCTCTTGATTCTTCGCCTTTGAATGACCTTATAAACTACTATGAAAATAACTGTGTAGATCCCAGTAATCGTAAGGAAGGATAAAAACATATATAACA
>NZ_JALAMS010000063.1:0-8524 GCF_026790145.1 Priestia endophytica
ACCTAAGAGGGATAATATCAAGGATACTCACTGTCTTTTTATATTAAAAACATTCTTTGTAGGAGTCTGAAGCCTTTTGATAATCTCCTATAGAAAAATATACATCGGCCACTTTCTTACAAACATGATGACATGACATCGATTGAGACAGAAGGACTTTCTTTGCCCCATCATAGTTTTTTAATGAAATATCTATATCTGATAATCTGTAATGAATATCACCTAAAAGCTCAAATGCTTGAGCTGTATGCTTATTAACGTCGTTCTTCTCTAAAATATCATGACATAAAGAAGAAGCTTGGTCATATTCTTCCTGTAAATAATGTACCCTTGCAAGTTCTACTTGAGCATTCATAATTCTACTTTCTTCTGTTTGAACACTTTTGTAAATGTTTATAGCTGTTCTTAAATAGAGATCTGCTTGGTTATATTCTTCTTGGTAAGAAAATAAAATCCCTAAATTAGTATAGGTACCAGCTTCATGATGCTTATTTTCACTCAATTTAAAGAATTTAAGAGCTCGTTCATACGCCTTTTTTGCCTCTTTATAACGTTTTAATTGCATATTACAAATTCCCATCGCCATAAAGATTTCACCTGATTTATAATAAGTCCCCATATTATCATTTAAATCACTTGCTTCTTGTAAAAAGTTAATGGCTGAGTAATACTCATTTAACTTACCATGTACCACTCCAAGGTTAACCAGTATGGATATACGTACCATTCCACTAATTTGATCATAGATCATAATTCGATAAGCTTTATTTAAAGTATGAAGAGCTTTCTCATTATTGTTAACTTGAATGTGAGCATAACCAAGAGAATCTAAAGAACGTAGCATTTCACTTGTATGCTGACTGTTTTCTAGTTCCGTTACGCTATCCTCGAAAAATGTCATGGCATGATTATAATCTTTTTTATATTCATAGTATTTACCGTGTACCCATAGCAAAATTCCTTTATCGTAAGAATTTAACTCTTCATGAGTTAGATATTCTTTCTTCTGAACAAACATTTCTACTTTCTCGAATGAATTAGAGTTTATCTGATTTTCGGCCGTCTTAATTTCCTTCTTAACTTGTGATAGTAACAAATCTTTGTTTTCCACGGTTTTAAAGAAATCATCGACAGAACAATGTAATTTTTTACTTAGCTTTTCGAGTACATCAAAGGAAGGTTGAACTAAGCCTTGCTCAATCTGACTTAGATAACTTCTAGTAATAATACCTTTTGATAAATCCTGCTGTGTTAATTTCGCTTCTTTTCTTAGTTCTTTTATGCGTTGACCTAACATAGGACTACCTCATCCAATCTCTTTTCTAGATTTTTTTACTTTGACTCTCTAACTCTATTATTAACAATTATGAACAAAATGTAAATATTAAATTAAATGTTCAGAAAATGTTGACAACCTTTTCTTAATCAATTACTATTTAGTTAACAAATTAAACAAAACACAAAATAAAAATAAAATGTTAACTAATGTTATAAAGAAGGTGGGAGAATAATACTAAAGATAAAATATTCTATCTTTCTCTAAAACTCTTACTTTTGTTGTTTCTCAATTGTTAATTCTATTTACTTGAATGATTCTTTTGAAACTACCCCTATTTATTAAATTAAAACAATATTAGGAGGAATAAACATGAAATTCTATTATAAAAACAAGGTGATGTACTCATTAATAACGGTTGCAACAGTCATTCTATTCATGGATCCAGTTTGGCCATAAACTTAATAATTTAGGAGGCTTTTAAATGAATATCTTACTTATTTCAAACTTCGAAGGTGGTTTTCAGCCTAATACTATCGCAACGGCAGCCACCCCTTTAATTAAAGAAGGTTTTAATGTATCCATCTTAGATACTTATGTTGAGGGAATTGTAGAAGAAAAGTTTTTGAATCAGGACCTAGTAGCTATATCTGTTCCACTATTTGATGCTGTACATGCAGGAGTGGAAATAGCAAGGCGTGTAGCTGATAAGAATCCAAAGGCCCACATCACATTTTTTGGACAACATGCCACAATTAACGCTAATCGATTAGCTGGTAAATATAGTGATTCCTGTATTTGCGGAGAATGGGAACAGCCATTAACTTTACTAGCCAAACATCTTTCTGGAGAGACACAAGAGAATATTCCTGGTGTATTAAGTGCCGAACAAGCTATAAAAGGGGAAGTCATACATCCCCATATGTCACGAAATCATCTAGATATCCCTTCCAGACATTTATTACCGACTTTATATAAGTATCCTCAAAAACAAATTAATCATCTCTTAGGATCAGAAGAGGTAGTAGGTTCAACGGAAATTGCTAGAGGCTGTCATCATAAGTGCTTGTATTGTTCCGTATTTGCTGCTTATGGGGGAAAGGTAATCCTCGTTCCAGAAGAGATTGTATTGCAAGATGTTAGAAACTTAGTAGAGGGAGGAATGACTCACCTTACATTTATAGATGCTGACTTCTTTAATGCTAAGTACCATGGAATTAAAATTTTACGAAAACTTCATCAAGAATTTCCTCAGTTAACATATGATTTCACAACCCGAGTCGACCACATCTTAGAGAATAAGGAAACACTATTAGAAATGAAGCAATTGGGTGTCCGATTCATTACATCAGCCTTAGAATTCCCTTCTGAAGAAGTACTAGATGCTGTAGCCAAAGATACAAGTGTTTCTGATATAGAGGAAGCCATTGCTTATTTACGCGAAATTAATATAAAGCTTAATCCAACCTTTATTATGTTTAACCCTTGGACTAAATTCGAAGATCTCACTACCTTTAGATCCTTTATAGAGGACAATCAATTAGGAGGTATCGTAGATCCGATTCAATATGAAACAAGATTGTATTTATACAAAGGGTCTCCACTCTTACATAAGGAGTCTATCAAAAAACTAGATTTAGAGGAATTTGAATTTCACTACGACTGGAAGCATCCGGACCCTAAATTAGATGAACTTTACTTTGAAATGTTAACACCAGCTGAAGAGGGAATTTTTAAACGATGCTGTCTGAAGTGCTAAGGAGGAGAGGAAAATGGATCAGAAATCTTTTATCACTGCTCCTATTGCCCATCCCCATGCACTGCCCAATGTAGAGTCTTATTCTGAAACGAAGAAAAAGCTCATAGCTGAATTTATCGGTACTTACTTTCTTGTGTTTGCGGGAACTGGGGCAATCATCGTCAATTCCCTTACAGAGAGTTTAACTCATGTGGGGGTGGCCATTACTTTTGGCTTAGTTGTTCTAGCGTTAATTTACTCTTTTGGTCATATTTCAGGAGCCCATTTTAATCCTGCTGTTACCCTTGCTTTTCTAGCCCTCGGTGAAATTACTAGGAGGGAAGCAATTTTATATGTTTCCACTCAATTAATAGCAGCTTCAGCATCTAGTGTAACTTTACTAATTATGTTCGGTAATGTATCACACTTGGGAGCAACGATACCTAGTGGGACCTGGATGCAAAGTTTTGTTTTAGAGTTTGTTTTAACCTTTGTACTTATGATTGTGATCTTAACTTCTGCTGTACATAGTAAGGCTGTCAAATCATTTGCCGGTATGGCCATCGGAGCAACGGTAGCGCTAGAAGCTATGTTTGGCGGTCCTATTAGTGGAGCGTCCATGAATCCTGCTAGATCATTTGGGCCAGCCATCGTTTCAGGTACATTCAGTAGTCTATGGATTTATTTAGTGGCTACCACACTGGGAGCCCTTAGTGCTGCTTTAATTTATACCGTACTTCACGAAGAAGAATAGATATAAGGAGGAAAAAGATGAAAACTGCTAAGTTAGTATTACTGGGAGGATTTTTAGGCGCTGGTAAAACGACTACGATGATTAAATCGGCGTTGAAACTTGAGGAGAAAGGGTACCGTGTGGCCATTGTGACCAATGACCAAGGAAAAGAATTAATTGATACGGAACTTGCTCGTAAGAATGGATTGAATACTAAAGAGGTAACAGGGGGCTGCTTCTGTTGTCAATTTGACGACCTATATAAGAATCTAAACACGTTATTAGAGGAAAAACAGCCAGATGTTATTATTGCAGAGGCTGTGGGAAGTTGTACAGATTTAGCTGCAACCGTTATACAGCCACTAAAGCAGTATTACTCGGATCAATTCAAGACCGCCCCTCTAACTATTGTTGTGGATCCAGCCCGATTGATGCATGAACTTAATGCAACGGATGAAACGAGACCTTCTTTTTCGCAGTCAGTAAGTTATATATTCGAGAAACAATTAGCAGAGGGAGATATCATCGCGCTAAACAAGTTAGACCGTTATTCCTCTGATGAAATCGATAAATTATACAATTACTTACAAAAACGTTATCCGCAAACAGTTATACAAATCATCTCTGCTGAAAGAGGGGACCATATCGATGAATTAACCGAAACATGGTTAACAACCGATTTAGGTGGCGATAAAGTACTCGACATTGATTATGAACAATATGCAGAAGGAGAAGCACAACTAGCTTGGATGAATATTCTAGGCGACCTAAATGCAGATCAAGATATAGACCCACGTGAATGGACTCAACGCTTTTTAAGTAAATTAAACGAACACTTTATAAGAGAAAAGATGGCAATTGCTCACTTAAAAGTCCATGTAGGGTTCGAAAATGGGTTTGTTAAAGCAAGTATGGTGCATACAGGGGATGATCCAACATTTACAGAGAAAAATGTACAAAAAGGAAAGCAATTTAGAGTTGTCTTGAATATTCGTATTGAAGCATCTCCAGCTGTTCTTAATCTGGTAGTTGCGGATGCGATTGAATCTCTTAATCAAGATTTAAAAACTAACTGGAAGGCTACATATGATGAGTGTTTTAGTCCACTTCCGCCAAAACCAGTTCATCGTTTATACGACGTATCATAAGGAGGAAAACTAAATGAGTACAACTAATTTAATTGAAATTTTTCCAAGTGTACCAAATAATCAAGACGATTGTTGCGATACAGATTCAGGAGTAGAAACAGAATCTGGTTGCTGTGAAGACAGCAAAAATTTTTATGAGGAAAGCTTAGAATTAAAAGAACAATTAAAGGAGCACTTTAATAAGTCTGTAAATGTCCATCTTTATAATTATGATATCTCCATGGATCGTGTAATGGCTAAAAAGAAATTGAGTGAATTAATAAGAAAACGGGGATTTAAGCATATTGGTGAAGAGGATATTCTCAAGTATGCTACTCCAGCAGTAGTAGTCAATGGTAACTTAGTAAGTTTCGCAACCAAACCTTATATGGAAACAGTAATAGAAAAAATGAGTTAAATGATAAAGAGCCAGCAAGATAGCTGGCTCTTTATTGTGTGGTTAGCTTAATAGAATTTCTATTCATCTTTTAAAGATGAATAAGCTTGTTCAAAACGTTGGTAAGTACACTCCCCAAGGGAAGTAACATCTTCATTAAAGAAACGTTTGAACATAAATTCTTTAGCTTGTACGATATCAAAATTACGTGTATTCATGAGTAGTTTAAAATAAGATTGAAAATATTCAACGGATAAATCTCCAGCACGATTAACAATCATAAACACTTTCTCCTTTAGACTTATTTCAAATCCATTCTCTTAATTATTGATATGAATAGGTTAATTAAGTTGTTAAGGAAAAGCAAGATAATAGTTTACATCTCTGATAAAATAATAAGAAAAATCTAAAAAAGGGGATTATAAGGTGCTAATTCGTAAAGCTAGAGAAGAAGATATGGAGAGTATATTGAAGATTTATAACGAAGGCATCGTGGATCGTATAGCTACTTTAGAAACAGAAACAAAAAATATAACTTACATTAAGCAGTGGCTCTTTGAACGTCCAGAACGATATGAAGTCATTGTAGCAGAGGGAGAAGAATCGGTAATAGGATGGGCTTCCTTAAATCCTTATTCTCACCGTTGTGCCTATAATGGTGTGGCTGATCTATCCGTCTATATTCAAAGACAACAACGTGGAAAAGGAATTGGAAAAGCATTATTAAAGGACCTAGAAGATCGAGCGAAAAAATCTAATTTTCATAAGTTGGTTTTATTCACCTTTCCATTTAATCAGGCAGGTCAAGGGTTGTATAAAAATATAGGATTTCGTGAAGTAGGAGTATTTCAGGAGCAAGGAAAGCTAGATAATGAGTATGTAGATGTTATGGCCATGGAGAAAATTCTTACATAGTTAATAAAAACCTCTAAAAACGTTTTTAGAGGTTTTTTATATTGATTACCTTGATAAAAGCTATATGTCAGATGAGTTTATTTTTTAGAGTTGCAAATAATAAAAAAACTCGTTATATTATAACCATACACATATAATTAAATAATTATATGATAATTAGCATTGATGATAGGAGGACGATTAATGGATATAAAGACTACAATTGAGATTGAAAATGCAGCACAAATATTAAAACTGTTAGGAGATAAAACTCGCTTATCTATGGTGAAACTTCTAGAAACAAACGAGTGTTGTGTTTGCGAATTGGTAGAGATATATAAAACGAGCCAGCCTGCTATTAGTCAGCATTTACGAAAATTGAGGGATGCTAAACTTGTGAAAGAGAATCGAAGAGGGAAGTGGATATTTTATTCTCTCAATAAAGAATATCAATATTATGAGTTCGTTTCTAACATCCTTGAATCGCTACCAACTCAGCATGAACGTTTAAACGAATTAGAAAAACAAGGATTACGTATTTGTTGTGATTAATTGGAGGTTTGTACATTGACATCAGTTATATTGGCATCATTGATTTTTCTTGTAACACTCATCTTAGTCATATGGCAACCTAAAAATCTATCCATTGGATGGTCAGCCTGCGGGGGAGCTATTTTAGCTTTACTTGTAGGTGTCGTTGATTTTCAAGATGTTATAGATGTAACAGGAATCGTATGGAATGCTACTTTAACCTTTATTGCTGTTATCATTATTTCTTTAATTTTAGATGAAATAGGCTTCTTCGAATGGGCTGCCTTACATATGGCAAGAGCAGCGAAGGGGCATGGCGTTCGAATGTTCGTTTATGTTTCTCTTCTTGGAGCCGTGGTTGCTGCATTATTTGCGAATGACGGAGCAGCTTTGATTTTAACACCGATTGTACTCGCTATGGTGCGAGCATTAAAATTTGAAGATCATATGGTCTTTCCATTTATTATTGCAAGTGGTTTTATTGCGGATACCACGTCATTACCCCTTGTGGTCAGTAACTTAGTCAATATAGTATCAGCTGACTTCTTCGGGATTAGTTTCTCTGAGTTCGCTTCACGCATGATTGTACCGGATTTATTTGCTCTTTTCGCTAGCATCATCGTGTTATACATCTACTTCCGTAGAAATATACCAAAGACATACAACGTAGCCGATTTACAAAGACCACGTGATGCCATTAAAGATGAGAAGATGTTCCGATTATCTGGAATTGTGCTTGTGGTTTTAGTACTAGGCTACTTTATTGGAGAATTCTTTAACATACCAGTCTCTATTATCGCTGGAATCATTGCCATCTTATTCTTACTAATGGCTAGAAAAAGCTCAGCTGTTCAAACAAAAAAGGTATTACAAGGAGCTCCATGGGCCATCGTCTTTTTCTCTATTGGTATGTATGTCGTCGTCTATGGATTACGAAATGTGGGTCTAACAGAAGCATTAGCCAATGTCATTCAAGCAACGGCTGATCATGGATTGTTTGCAGCAACGATGGGGATGGGATTCATTGCAGCTATTCTTTCTTCTATTATGAATAACATGCCAACGGTCATGATTGATGCATTAGCTATTGATGCTACTTCTGCCACAGGCACGATTAAAGAAGCCTTAATTTATGCGAATGTAATTGGTTCTGATTTAGGACCGAAGATTACACCGATTGGTTCTCTTGCCACTCTTTTATGGCTTCATGTTCTTTCCACAAAAGGAGTTAAGATTTCTTGGGGAACCTACTTTAAAACCGGTATTATCTTAACCATTCCAACATTGTTTATTACACTCGTTGGTTTATATATTTGGTTACTTATTATTTCATAACACATCAAAAGGAGAATTTACAAATGTCTAAAAAAACACTTTACTTCTTATGTACAGGGAACTCATGCCGTAGCCAAATGGCAGAAGGTTGGGCAAAGAAACATCTAGATTCTAACGAGTGGAACGTATATAGCGCAGGTATTGAAGCACATGGGCTTAACCCAAATGCCGTGAAAGCGATGAAAGAAGCAGGTATTGATATTTCAAATCAAACATCTGACATTATTGACCCTGAAATCCTAAATAACGCAGATTTAGTAGTGACCCTATGTGGAGATGCAGCTGATAAATGTCCAATGACACCACCTCATGTAAAACGTGAACACTGGGGGTTTGATGATCCAGCAAAAGCTGAAGGAACAGATGAAGAGAAATGGGCCTTCTTCCAACGTGTACGTGATGAAATTGGAGAAAGAATTGAACGTTTTGCAAAAACGGGTGAATAACTATTAAAACTAAAAAGCCGTGAGGATGGTATTATCCCCTTTAAGTA
>NZ_JALAMS010000064.1:0-8741 GCF_026790145.1 Priestia endophytica
TACAATCTCTTTTTCATTCAGACCATTGCCCACAGCCCCTGGATCAGAACCGCCATGACCTGGATCTAAATAAAGTTTCATTAAGCATCCCCCATCCCTTTTCCCTTATGTTTTACTCATGTGTTTTTATAATTCGACTGCTTATCTTTAATAACCTCCCTCGAATTCCAGTTAACTCCTTTACTTAAATGAATTACTTGTACCTGCCGGTAGTATATTGGAACAATCAATAAGGGTCTAGTACAAAAATAACTTGTATATGAAACCACCAACGGATGGATACATCATAAGTGAATGGATTTACAGAGGATCAGATGTTCCGATCTTAGGCCAGGAAACCCTAAGAGTGAACTATGGTTATCTAGAGGAGAAGTTCCACAAAATGGGGAGGAACATGAAATTATCATCACGAAATTTGAATTTATCCCTTATCGAGTGTCTTGAACTAATGGTGTTTAGGAGAACGTTTCGCTGCATACTTAATACTATACTAATCTCGTTAACAGTTCTCATCCGTTCCTTTATTTTTGGATAGATCTATTATGGATGTTCATTCTCTTCGGTTCAGCCATGATTATACAAGCTATTTATTTTAATCTTGGCACAGTAAGAACATTAAGTGGCGGTGCGACACTGTTAATCTTGGTACTTGCTACAGTCTTTTTTGTCGACCTCAGTCCACTAATTGAGTTTATCATTTCTGAACATCTCTTGTTTGTTCATATCCTTGCCGGGATATCGCTAGTATTCATGTTTCTCTCCTACTTCATTATGAGAAATGCACCTTTGGAACGCGGGGATAGAAGTTTAATTAAAATGCAGCCAAAAGCAGATTAAACGAACCGAACTGAATCAGCAAGGAGGGGTTTCCGATCATTCTTATGACCATGAAACACCTCCTTTTTTACATTTTTAATAAATTTCATCCTTGGTCAACTCACACATATATGCTCAATCATTTGAGTAATTTCGCAGGTACTGATGTTTTCGGTATATATTTTCAATAAAAATATTCTTATCAATCCTTTTTTCAAATTCACAAAGAAAGGAAAGAGAATTTTAATTTCACAAATAAAAGAAAGAAAGCTGAGATTCAAGACTACTCGGCTTCTCCTGTGTCCTAGAAGGGGTATCGTCAGGAAAATGCGGATTTACGATTTACAACGTTAAGCAAATTACAACATAGAAAAATCGGTTCCTTACAACGTTTAGGAACCGATTTTTTTGATTTGGCTTGTTATGCTAACGCACCCGTAAGTTGAAGTACATTATTTCACAATCTATTAGTTGGACTCTCCCCCAAAAACTATCTAAAGAAATTTTTGATTGCTTCAATGCGTATTTTATGACTACAATCTTCGCAACAAAAAATCCTACTCTTTCTTTCCTTAAATTGTTTATATTTTAGTGAACCTTCGTATACTCTGAATATTTTTTTACAACTATAACAAAGTACCTCATAGTAAAACATTGTTATCCTCCTAAGTGACACATTATTTCTTAGTTGATTTATCGAAGATTGTAATCAGTTCTCTAGTATATTCCTGAACATCTAAATGAGGCTTTCTCATTAATTCAATGGTGAACCCGTCAATAGCATTTCTTATTGTTAACGCCATCACCCTTGCCGATGGTCCGGTAAATTCTCGGAAAATTCCTTCTTGCATCCCTAGGGTGAGAATATTTTCAATTGGAAGTAAAATCGTTTCATCATGGTTTGCTGCAAACCGAAGTTTACCATCATCAGTTCTCTTATTAGAAACCATTTCTATAACAGCGAAAACATGCTGCCGATTTTCATCTACGAATGTAAGATTGGATTCAATATATACCCGAAGCATTTCTTTAGGAGATTTTTGAGCTTCTATTCGTGGAGCAATATAGGATTGCCAAGCCATATAGTATTCGAAAGCTACTTGCTCCAATAATTCCTCTTTATTTGTAAAGTGATAAGAAATAACCCCCTTACTGATTTTTGCACGTTTTGCAATTTGTCCTAAAGAGGCTTGAGCGTAACCTACTTCTGCGATTGTTTCAATCGCACATTCCACAATTTGAGCTCTACGGGCTTTTTCGATGAATGACAATTGTTTTTGGTTAGTTGGTTTGTTTTTTTACTCATGTTCTTATTTAAGTTAAGGTGTGCAAAAAATTCAAACAAAAAAAACATTTAGGTGAAGATTATCTAAATGGTTTTTAAACCCCTTTACACAACTATCCTGCCCGTTTAAGTGAAAACTTCACAATGTATTGTAGTTATATCGCTAATTCTTCTCTTCTGATCAGTTCTTTAATGGAATAAATACGCTCTCATTCAATATGTTCTGAATATTTTTTATAAAATATGTTCAAGGAAGTAAAAAAGCACAGAATCGTTGATTAATAATGAGTCTATGCTTTTTCTTTTTCCTTAAGTATACTTTTACGGACGGTTATTAAATTAAAAGACCGTTTTACAAACCTGATAATGGTCTTGTCATCTTATAGCAATTTATAATTATTAAAAAGGTTTCTCAAATTTCATGTTACTCTCACCATTCTTAAAATCATCATCTAATGGTTTTTTCTTTGTTCATAATACATGTGATTATTATATTCCAGTTTATATCATACATTATCTTTACATTAGTTGCCCATTAGTGGAGAAGGAGTACGGTTAAGAGGTCTTATAAACCAAAAGTACACCACTAATAAGTAGTGTACTTAGTTTCATTAATTCCAAGATTTTGTCAATCCACACAACCAATAATTAAATCATTAATTTTTTGCATTCTTTGAAAATGTTCTAATCCTAGTGTATGACCGTGTCCTAAATAAACAACCGTTAGTTCTTTTTCTGGATCAAACATCATAATCGTACTTCCTCCACCCATGCCAGCAAATGAATGAGGAGAAGCAAACATTCCAACCGGTGAAGCATGATATCCTTCGCCTCTAATATAACCCCCAGCGAGTGAGTAGTTTCCAGGGATATGATCGAGTTCAATTCCTAGTCTATAGAAGTCGGACGTAAACGAAACATTCGGTTTATTGCCTGTATAATTATTCATCGCAAATTTAACCATTGCCGGCGAAAGAATCCTTGCACCATTATATGAACCACCTAAACGTAACATTTCGGCAAATTTAAACACGTCATAAGCTGTACTGTAAGCATTTCCACCTGGTATTTCTCCTTTATTCCATCCATTTAAGAATACAGCTTCTTTTTTATTTTTTTGTGGTCCATAACAGAAAACCATAGGAACAATTCGTGGGTCTGACTTATCTCGTCCAAAACTAGTATCTGTCATTCCTAGTGGTGTAAAGATTTCATCTTTGACAATTTGAGAAAAACTTCTCTTTTTCTCATCTGTTAATACAAGTAAATACCCTAGTACGCTATAAGTTAAAATCGGATTATATGTGAAACCTTCACCTATTTTACTAATTGGGGCTACTGCTGCTGCTGCTTTCGCTACAGCTTCCAAATCAGTTAGGCCTTGTAATCCATCTACTCCAGGTACCGGGTGAAAATTATTCATAAGATTCACTTGGTGAGTTAATAGATGGAAAACCGTTACGTTTTCCTTACCGTTTGCTCCGAATTCTGGGAAAATTTCAGAAACTCTTGTATCAAGTCTAAATTTCCCTTGATCAATTGCTTTTAATACCGTAACAGCAGTTAGTGATTTACTTAATGACATTAGAAAAAATACATCGTCTACTTTAGCAGGTCGATTTGTTTCAATATCTGTCGTACCCATCGCCTCTAGGTAACAAATTTCCCCTTTCCTAGCTGCTAATACAACAGCACCATTCGTTATACCAGCATCAATATCTTTTTGAATATTTTTAGTTACATTTTCAAGTCCTTTAGAATTCATTCCTACACTTTCAGGTGACACGATTTCAACTGTTTTCATATTTGTTTTCTCCCTTTCTGAACTAGATGATTAAACGGTGAATTAAATCTTTTTAAAATATCCAATCCTTTAGTATGGTTCTGCTTTGTAATTTTTGTGTGAAATCTACTTGAAATGAACAGAATAAAATTTAATTTTTTCACACTCCTGTCCGACGATTAGAATTTGATCCGGAAGAGAACAGGTCCGGTACCTCTTCATTAAAGGCTAACGTAAAGGAAGGAGTGAGCTCATCTAATCTTTCTTGCACCTGTGTCTCATCTACTTCTCCTAGTTCGGCTAAAAGTTGTTTCTCTTCTAGAGATTCATCTCCAGTGATTAACAAGCTTAGCATATGGGGGTTGATGATTTTACGAGGTGAATGAACTAATCCATTCATCCCTATATATTGTTGGTACATAGAAAAATCATTATCCTCCTTCGCCCGTTTCGTGGCCTGTTTGAGGTATAGATCAAAATATTTCTGTGCAAACGTCACACCTTTTAATGGAACAGCTCCTACATGTTCAACCCCTTCCCAACGTAAATCCGCAATCGAACTCAACCACCATGCGGGTTCAATGGCCTGTTGCATACGTTGCAGTACGTCGCGTTCGAAGCCAGGTTGGTGGGAAGAATGTTCTTTCAAACAAGTGTCTAACATTTCAGCTTCAATGGCGGCTACGGTCATCCCTTGCCCATAAATGGGATCAAAGTTACAAAACGCATCGCCTAATACTAATAATCCAGATGGCCAATTTTCCATTTGTTCAAAGTGTTGACGCGTTGATTCTTGAGCCCGAAAACCTCGCGGAGAACCCAACGGTTCTAGCTTTTTGATAAACTGCTTAATTGTAGGGGGCGCTAATGCATCCAGTTCTTTTTCATAGTCTTCCGGATCTGTAGGCGGATAATGTGTCCCTCCTGCACTAAATAGCAACGTTTGCGCTATGTTCTCTTCGATATGCAACACCCCTACAGCCCCAATGTTTTTTGCAGGATCTCCTTCTGAAGTAGCGCTCCACTTCTCTTTGATATGTGGAGGCACTCGATAATGTCTCGTGCTATATCCAAAACGCACCTTTAAACGTTCGGATTCTGGCATGTCAAGTCCCATAAATTCAAGCCATTTAATCAGTTTGGAAGAACGTCCACTTGTATCCACTACTAAATCAGCAGCCACTGTTCGTTCTTGTTTTTGTTCACTTCGTTCTTTTATATGAACACCTGTCACTTGACTTTGATCAGCCGATGTCTGAAGACCTATTACTTCTTGTTTAGAAAGAAAACGTACATTTGGAATCTCTTGTACACGTTGGCGGATTGTCCATTCTAATAAAGCTCGACTGCTCGCTGCACCTTTTTGTTCTATAACCAGTTCAAGTGTCCCATGAGGAGAAAATCGGCTGATTTTGTCATTTTTGATGTTATGGGCACCCTGAGTTAATAAATCATTGATATATCCAGGGAAGAAACGATTCATAATGATGTCCCCACGTGGTAGTACACGATGAGGATGAAAATCCTGGGGTGTACCTGGACGAGAAGATGGTTTTTGAGGGAGCTCATCTTTTTCTACAACGATGACTTCCTCAAAATAACTGGAAAGTACGCGTGCGGTAAGTAAACCTGCAATACCAGCACCAATCACAAGTGCTTTTTCTTCTTTTTTGTGTTGATATTGTAATGGATTGTTCATCTTAAAATTCTCCTTTTTCATAAAAGTGCTTTTGTGCAATAAAGAACCACTAAACCATTTCAGGAAATGTGTACGCTAAGGACTGGATATTTTTTTATGTTTTTTAATGACTTCAAGCTGCTAGGCGCATATTCTGCCCGTCAACTATAGATTCAATCCTAAGCTCTGACATTCATCGCAATAAGTCTTGTCGAGAGCTTTACAATCAGAAAACTTAGGTTATAATAAACATCGTGTTGTTTATTTATATTTTGAATTATACGTTTAGCTTAACTCTTATTCAATAATCAAAAATCGTAAATGTGTCCGTTATAAGACACACTTTCTAAATGTGTTGGATAAAATTAAGGAGGAAAATAATTTGCGAGATAGTAATATGGATTTGCGGGTCATTCGTACAAAAAATGCAATAAAGAATGCATTAGTGGAATTAATTGAAGAAAAAGGTTTTGAAGCAATTACGGTAAAAGATATTACAAATACAGCAAACATAAATAGAGGCACTTTTTATACGCACTATCAAGATAAATTCGATTTAATGGCGAAATGCCAAGAGGAAATCATGCAAGAAATGTCTAGCATTGCAAAACAGAAATTCCCGGATGTTATTGCTGAACTTGGAACAAATCCTTCATCAACAGCACCCTTTACACTTGCTGTTTCCATTTTCGAATTTCTAAATGAAAATAGTGGTTTTATGAAAGCTGTGTTAAGTCCAAAAGGAGATTTATCTTTCCAAATAAAGCTTAAAGATTTCATGTGGAAAACACTATTTGAAAATGACAAAAATTCTCTTATTAATGAGGGCAATTTACTCGTTCCAGGTCAATATTTAGCTTCTTATATGGCAACTGCTCATATAGGAGTTGTTCAGCAATGGTTGAATAGTGGTAGAAAAGAAACTCCACAAGAAATGGCTCATATCTTATCAACAATAGCAGTTAATGGACCGTTTTTCGCAGCTGGATTAAAGAAGTAAATCCATCAAGGAAAAAAGATATTATCTAAGAAAAAACAGATATTGTCCCTTTATTATTGGGATACTGTCAAAAAGTGTGGATTTAATTTCTAGTGAAAATAAAAAGTTTTTAACGTTTATTTTGGAGGGTGCTGATCATTCAACAAAATTATAAATATATGAATTAAGTTATATCCAATAGAGGAATTTTATTTGATTTTTGTACTACAAACGAATTATATATCAGGGAGTTTTCAACTTAATAAATCACCTAAATCTCCGTTAGAGAAAAGGTTGAAATCATAGCTGATTTCATCAACAATTCTTTAGTTGACATAAAACATGTTCGCGGAAGTAAAAAAAGCACAAACCCGTTGATTGATAATGGATTTGTGCTTTTTCTTTTCACATAGATATACTTTTACGGACAGCTAGATTAGATTGATTGATAGAGTGAAGGAGAAAATAATAAACTGATTCATTTTTCAACTTTTAATACTTTTCCATTAATTGCATCCACAGTAACTTCTGCTTCACTATGATAATTTGTACTTATTTCGATATCATAGACTAAGAGATCATTAAAATTATCTAGATTGATTTCCGTTATAGTCCCTCTTACTCTATCTAATGCTATTTGTTTTGCCTCCTTTAAAGAAATTTTTGGTGAAACGTTTTGAAGTTCATCATCGAGATCGCTCTTACCTTCAATGTTTTGACTAATTTCTAACAATTTACCTGTTGACGCGTTAATGTCCACCTCAAATGTTCCGGCTGACTTTACAATATTAACTTCATATTCTTTAGAACCATCATCATTTTCTTCTACATGATTAGTCGTTACTAGACCGCCGTTTAATTCGTCTAACGCAATTTCTTCTGCCTTGTCTTCACCAATTGCTTGTGATGTTACATATGCTTGTATTGTTGTAGGTTTGTGAACTGTCTTCGTATAAATACTAGCACTTAGACCATTTACAACCAAATAGCCTGTTAATAACACTATCATTAAGTTCATAGATGATAACCTCTTTTAATACCTATTTTAAATGCTGATATGGGACCTTTTGGTAATAACTTCCTTTTCTTATTAGTCATAAGTATAGACAGTTGAATTTCCACCCGTCCATTTAATAAGATAAAACTCGGCTTGATTATCGTTGCCATCGACATATTCACCAATATCTTTGTAAACTAAACAGCCACTTGAATCGAAATTTTCTGGAAAGAAAGGTTCAGAATAACCACCATAAAGGTCAGCTGGTACCCAGTCATCTGGATTAAACGAATCTTCTTCCATCAATCGATATGCACCCTCTTTACTATTCTCGCTAAGGCAAATTTTAAAATCGCCTCCACCTGATTTAAAATTGGCACTCTGTTTTGTAAATACATCTTTCCCCTGATAATCCCAGTCACCACTACCATGTTGGGGAGCATTATTTGCAAATACAGGAGAAGGGACGAACAACGCAACAATCAATAACATGATCAACATTTTATTTTTTTCATAAGGACCTCTCTTTTTGATATTTCTAAAAATTTTAACATATCATACATATTTTTTCGTGAGAGGTTATACCTAATTATTTTCTCGATGTTGTTTTGTAATAAAAGGCTTGTTATTTTTGGATTTTGATTCTCCTGACCTCTAAGGTTAATACGAGAAACATTAGAGATATAGGTTTTTGAACAATTTTTTCGGGTTGAAAAGGTTGGAACATCTTTTTTGCCTCCCTATTTTGGATTGTTAATATTTAATTGGATAGGCATACGCGGTTTCTCACCTTTTAATTCTTCAGGATTAACATTAAACCATTCAGCTAACTCTTCATTGGTTGGATAGCTTCCTATTCTTACAATCTTTTCATTTACAAGAACAAGAGGTAACGCGTCAGGTCCCTTTTCATGAAGGATTTGAGTGACTACCTTATTTTTCGTAAAGGCTTCTGTATCGTTCGCTAAATTATATCGGTTAATTTGAAATCCTTTTTTGTTTAGTGAGTGTATAGCAGAGGCAACTCGTGTTAATTCAGGATCTACACTTGGACCACATACCCCTGTAGAACAACACATGGCAGGATCAAATATCTCTACTTTTTTCATCGTCAAGCACTCCTTTATCAAAATATAATAAATTGCATATATAAAAGGTGAAGTAAAAGCCGAGAGAGGTCCTTGGAGTTACCCCTGTCAAGTA
>NZ_JALAMS010000065.1:0-908 GCF_026790145.1 Priestia endophytica
ACCGCCTACAACAAAAGCCCAAAAGAAAATCATGACTATTATTCACCTCCATATTCAATCGATACAGCATGAGCGATACAAGGAATGGTTTCCTTTTGTTGATAGCTTAAAGGTGATAATAAAGCGCCTGTGGCGACCACCAATATTCGTTTGAACTCCCCTTTTTTCATACGATTTAATAAATGACCATACACCACCGTGGCCGAACACCCTGCTCCACTAGCTCCAGCTAGTACGGGCTGTCCTTCTCGGTAAATCATGAGTCCACAATCCTGGTACTGTTCTTCACGAATCGGAGTCCCATGTTTTTTAAATAAATCTAGAGATATGTCACGTCCAATCCGACCAAGATCTCCTGTAACAATCAAATCATAATAAGAAGGATCCAGATTTCGCTCCGTTAGGTGAGCCTCAATGGTATCGACGGCAGCTGGAGCCATAGCTCCTCCCATATTAAACGGGTCAGTCATCCTCATGTCGATTACGCGACCAATCGTAGCAGAAGTAACACAAGGCCCCTCCCCAGAATCACTTAATAGGGCAACTCCTGCGCCTGTCACGGTCCATTGGGCGGTAGGCGGTTTTTGACCGCCGTATTCCGTTGGATAACGAAATTGTTTTTCAACTGCGGTATTGTGACTAGAGGCTCCTGTTAGCAAGTAGTTGGCTCCTTTTGTGTTGACAAGGTAGGCGCCAAGAGCTAGTCCTTCCATTGAGGTTGAACAAGCACCAAATAATCCGATATAAGGGGCTCCAAGTGTTCGACAAGCAAAACTCGTAGGTGTGATCTGATTGATGAGATCCCCTCCAAGGAAAAATTGAATTTGCTCCTTTTGAAGATTGGCTTTTTCAATAGCTTTTTGACAGGCTTCTTCTAGAAGAACCTTGTGAGCTTTTTCATAAGAATC
>NZ_JALAMS010000066.1:0-16165 GCF_026790145.1 Priestia endophytica
CGAGAGAAAGCGAATGCCATTATCTCGAAAGAGAACAGGAAAGCAGGAAACTGTATAACTGGATGGATACTATCGTCCTTACGGACAAACCCATGATAGACCCGAAAGGGAGCTGACTTCTCGTTGGTCTCTCGTAGGCACATAAGGTTGTGGCTATCTTTTGACGAAAGAAACGTACTGTTATGTATACCTCCATTTGGAGCGTCGGCGTACGTTTTACTTGCCTCTATGGTATGTGATGAAGATACGACAGCAAATGGACCTGCAATGGGAGGCTTGAGCCGATGTGTCTTGAAAGGGACTTGCACGGTTCTTAGGGGAGGAGGGGGCAGTGATGCCCCTAACTTACCCGACTTAATTAGGTTTGTATGTCTTATATAAAAAAAGAAACAGTCTCTACAGATCTGTTTCTTTAGGAATTCCAATCCTATTTATCCTTTACCCCGAATATTTAAAATGAAACATGGTACATAGCATTTTTTAAAATATATTTCGCTTCTTATAAATCACATTATGTAAATTCACACTATGTTTTATTCCTTAACGTTGTGAAAATACATAATCCTGACACTATCACTAGATAAATAAGGAATGGAGTATTGTATTTACAAAACAAAGAGGCTGAATGAAAGCATAAGCTCCTATTCAGCCTCTTTGTTTTTGTAAAAAAGAAGAACTATTTACTTTGTTTCATTTGTTCTAAGATATAGAAGACGTTTTTAGCTTGTTCCGTATTATCCATTAACCCTGAGAACATCTCTTTTCCAGGACCATATCCGTAAACATCTACTTCCTCACCAGTATGCCCTGAAGTAGTCCATCCTGTGTAGGAACGCTTATTAAAAATGTCCTCAATGGCATTATCAATCTTTACTTCATCCTTTGTTTGAGCAGCTTGCTTAACAGATTTAATTTCTTCTGGTTTTAACTTTAGTTTAATGTTTTGTTTTAAAGTCTTTTCTACGTCTGCACCATCTATAATCTGCTTAGCCATAAAGTCGGGCGTCTTTTTCGCTGCTTTAATCGGTCCTGTTAACCAATTATAGATTCCCTCGCCGTTTTCATCATCGGCTCCTAATGAGAATCCACCTGTTGAATGGTCAGCTGTGGCAATCACGAGTGTATGCTTGTCCTTTTTCGCAAAGTCAATTGCTGCCTTAAATGATTTTTCAAAATCATCCATTTCGCTCATAGCAGCGACCACATCATTGTCGTGGCCCGCCCAATCAATCTGACTTCCTTCTACCATCAAAAAGAACCCATTCTCATTTTGATTTAAGCGTTTGATAGCAGATTTCGTCATTTCCTCGGCCGAAGGAGTGTTAGCGCTGCGATCAATCGCTTTATCAAGACCCCCCTCAGCAAATAGACCTAGAACTTGTTCATCTTTATTTTTTAATAACTCTTGTTTATTGGTTACATATCCATAACCGTCTTTCTTAAATTCTTTCGTTAGGTTACGGTCATCTCGAATAAAGTGTCTCTTCCCTCCGCCAAGTAAAACATCTATTTTGTGTTCACCATTAACCATTTCGTCATAGTAATCATTTGCAATCTCATCCATGTTATCGCGGTGGTGATCATGTGCACCGAACGATGCTGGAGTGGCATGGGTGATTTCTGATGTGGCAACTAATCCTGTTGACATGCCATTCTCTTTGGCTTGCTCTAAGACCGTTTTAATTTCAGATTTATCATTATCTACCGAAATAGCATTATTATACGTTTTTTCCCCACCTGACATAGCTGTTGCAGCAGCTGCAGAATCCGTAATATTTTCTTGATCATCCTCTGAGTACGTGGTTTGTACCCCGATAAAATGTTCATCGAATGCTGTAAACTCCCGTTCTGGTGTTTTAGGGTTATCCTTCATGTAGCGATGGGCTGTTATATAAGAAGGTCCCATTCCATCACCAATCAAAAAAATGACATTTTTAATGTCTGGATTTTCTTTCTTAATCTGTTCCACAGCTTCGGCATGCATGGTGTTTTGAGTTTGTTTTTTAGTTTGTACTTGAGTTTGTTGTTCAGCCTCTACTCTATCTGATTTATTATAGGCTGTTACCCCAATTAAACTACCAAGTGCAATCGTAGTCACAGTAGCAAATGGCACAATTTTTTTTGTGAAAACTTTCTTAATCACAACAAATCTCTCCCTTTTCTTCTAAGATGTATATGAGCATTAATTCAAGGGTAAAGGGGAAATATAAATCTAGTATAAATATAATATTAAGATATTGTTAAGTGGCTATATTATTTTAATTTACAAAATCCAGTCAGGGTAATGAATCTTTTAGGGAGAAATAATTAAAAAAGGTCGTCCGTAAAAGTATACTTTGGAGTTAGTAATAGTTTTATGGACACAATTTAATTAAGTCCTTACAATTATTTTTGAGAGGATGTGTCCGGATTGAAACGTAAACCTACAGGCAAAAAGTATAATGATGATTTTAAGAAAACGATTGTGGATTTATATCAGACTGGAAACTCGGTAAAAGAATTAAGCAGCGAATATGGCGTATCAGAAGTAACGATCTATAAATGGGTGAAAGAATTTACACCTATAAATTCAGAAAAAGGCTCTCTGACACCGAAAGAGTTAGCTGAGATTCAGAAAGAAAACCTTCGGTTAAAACAAGAACTAGACATTTTAAAAAAGGCTATGGCCATATTCACGAAAAAGTAACAGAAACAGAGTTAAACCATTTTATTGAGAAACACAAAGGTCAATACTCCGTCCAGAAAATGTGCGAAGTGCTAACGATTCCAAGAAGCAGCTACTATAGCTCCTTTAAAAAGACGGTGTCAAAGCGTGAACAGGAAAATCAAGAACTTACGAAAGAAATCCAACGGATTTATCTGAAAAGTAAAGCGCGTTATGGTGCTCCGAAAATTCATAAAACCTTATTAAACAATGGGTTTTATCTTAGTCTAAAACGTGTCCAGCGCTTAATGAGAAAGGCTAGCATCCGTTCTATCACGAAGAAAAAATATCGTCCCTATCCATCAAAAGAAAAGGTTGTTCAGCTGAATAATCTTTTAAAGCGAGACTTCTCTACTCGGATGATTAATGAGAAATGGGTGGCAGATATTACGTATATTCCTACGGTAAAAGAGGGCTGGTGCTATTTAGCATCCGTATTAGATTTACACTCGAAAAAAATCGTTGGTTATTCTTTTTCACGTTCCATGACGTCAGAGCTTGTGATAGAAGCCCTTCAAAACGCCTGCTTTTCTCAAAAGCCTCGTAAGGGCCTAGTTCTTCACACCGATCTTGGCTCACAATACACCAGTAGTGAGTTTACTCAGTATGTCCAAAAACACAACATCAAGCAGTCTTTTAGCCAGATAGGCTGCCCTTATGACAATGCCTGTATGGAGTCGTTTCATGCCATATTAAAGAAAGAAGAAGTATATCATACCCAATACACAAACTATTCAGCTGCAAAGTTAGCCATGTTTCAGTTTATAGAAGGCTGGTATAACCGTAACCGAATCCATAGTGGTCTCGGTTATCAAACCCCTCAAGCTATTGAGGATCAAATTAGAAAAACAGCTTAAGACTTAACTTTTTTGTGTCCAAATTATTGACTCAAATCCAGTAAATACCTGGGATGGATCATTGGCCTGTTATACATTCTCTACTTTTTGTATACTGCTGCCGATAATATACATAGTTTCGGGGGGGCTGCTTTCGTCGATCATGACCGAAACCCCATTACTCGCCATCATTATCTTACTTGTTCTTGTCATTTGTTAAGTCCTTTATCTAGGGATTGAAGTAGTAGGGAGAAGAAGTCTTCATTGTCATCTTGATTTTGTTGGGGGTAGCAGGAAATTTTCTCGTCCTTGTTTCAGGTAATATTAATTTTCATCATTTGCAGCCGTTTCTTGAACACGGATGGAAACCCATCTTAACGACGGCCTTTCTGGAGACTAGCAATTTTCCTTTTGATCAAATGGTTGTCTTTATGATGTTGTTTCCTTATTTAAACCGTCCTGGATTAGTGAAAAAAGTATGGTTGTCTGCCTTGATTTCAAGTGGTCTTATCTTATGTTGGACAGCAAGTTTAAATATCGCTGTTCTTGGTGTTGAAGTAGTAGAGAGATCTACTTTTCCTTTGTTATCAACCGTTGGGAAGGTCAGTCTTTTTGAATTTATCCAACGAATAGATGCTATTGTTGTGTTTACTTTGTTGATGACGGTGTTTTTCAAGGCATCGATCTTTTTCTATGGTGCCCTAATTGGAATCGTAGATTTGTTCAAGCTAAAAAATCATAAACAGATTATTTTACCAATTGGTTGTATTCTCATCTTTTTGTCAATGATTAGGGCCTCTGATTATTCAGAACACACAGAGGAAGGTACCTATTTCCTTCATTACATCACCGTTTATTTCCATATCATTATGCCATTGCTAATGCTGCTTGTTACTTTGAGTCGTAATCGTTTCAAGAAGAAAGGGAGCTTGAAATCAAATGAAACATAATAATGATTATGCTATATTCCAAAGCTATCGGTTCTAAATAAATCCGATGGCTTTTTTAAAGTGTGAAATTTTTGGTCTACTATAGTACCCTATTGGAAGTATTTTTCTCATATACATGTTCTCGTGGTTAATCTTATTTCTAAGAACTAAAAGAGATGCAAAAGAATTAAATATGCTTCTAAAAAATAAAAAGGATACTTAAATTATCCTTTTTATTTTCATATTTATTTTTTTCTTTTCGTAAAATTCAAAATCCATACTTCTTAAATAATTATTTGTAAAACTATGCATCCGTAAAAGTATACCTAAAGGAAAAGAAAAAGCACAAATTAGTTGTCACTCAACGGGTTTGCGATTTTTTCACTTCTGATAAGGCGTTTCAAAAACTATGGTTTCTGAGATGAATTAATGGTTAATGTTCTTTCAACGTCTTTATGTTTTGACAACTTTCCTTGTCTATACTGAAAAAATGATACTATCCCTGTATTTTTTCAAATTATTACCTATAATTATTTAAAAAATAATGTAGATCCTAATGAATATACAGTTATTATTAAGGAGTGAAAAAAGATGAAGAAGAGAAGATATTTATTCGGTCTCCTATCAACCATTTTATCTGTAGGGTTTCTTTTTGGGTGCAATGATAAAAAAGATGAAGCTGAACCTGATCCAACTGAAGAACCTTCTGAGCAAAAAAGGGATGAAGCTGAACCCGATCCAACTGAAGAACCTTCTGAACAAAAAGCTGAGAATGATCGTAACAATGGACCACAAGATGTTAGGTACCAACCCGATAGAGATCGAAATGATAATTTAGGTGATAACAATCAAACACGGTTAGAAGTGGCTAATGATGCTGAGGATCGTGTTGTTAAATTAGACGAAGTAGACAGCGCAAACGTGATTGTTACAAACCGAAATGCCTATGTTGCAGTGGTTTTAAAGAATGGAGCAAAAGGAGAGGTAACCGATCGTTTAGAAAAGAAGATCGCAGATCAAGTAAGAGATACAGACCCGGATATTCGGGACGTATTTGTGTCCTCAAACCCTGATTTTGTAAAAAGAATGACGGATTATGGAAACAGAATTAATGAAGGCGATCCAATAGAAGGATTATTTGAAGAGTTTACTGAAACAACTCGAAGAGTATTTCCTAATGTTCGTTAAATAAGAGTGACGGAGCGTAACAAGTCAATCCACTATGTTTTAGAAAAAGAGAAACCTCCTTATAAATTAAGGAGGTTTCGTATGTATACTTCTCTCAATTGAAGGCAACATTAGTAATTATTTTACATTCAACTTTTTTAGTTACCGTGACAGTAGAATTAATACAACATCTTTCTCATTTAGAGGGAAATATTACATCTAGCTAAAAAATAAGGAGATAATTGTTATGGACTATAAAATGTTTAGGGTAATCAATCAGTTGGCTGGTCGTTATTCTTCATTAGATTTGCTGCTGATATTGATTTCAAAAAAGATTCGTTATGTATTTATGTTTATATTGATTTTCATGTGGTTTCGAAACTATTTGCAAAGAAAAGTGATATTATATGCAGTAATATCTGCAGCCTTTACTCTAGTTATTAACACGTTGATTAAATGCTTTTATTTTAAGCCTCGCCCATTTATAAAACACCGTGTCGGCATACTCATTCCTTCAAAGATGGATTCTTCATTTCTAAGTAAACATACGTTGCTTACGTTTGCAGTATCTACTTCTATCTTTCTTCATAAACGTGTCCTCGGGTCAGTTATGTGGGGACTGTCCTTATTAACAGGATTCTCAAGGATCTGGCTAGGCCATCATTATCCTTCTGATATTATCCGAAGCATCTTCATTGGTAGCTTGACAAGCGTTATCATTGACAAATTTGCATGTTTTTTAAAGAGATTGAATCGAAAAATAAAAGCAGTATCATGTTCCAAGATATAAATGAAGCGTTTTGAATATGTAATTGTGGTAGACTCGGTTCTGGATTTACTTTATTTGTGAGTCGTAGTATTTGCTCTCTTAGTGATTATTGAATGTAGTTTTTATGGTGGAGACTTTTATGGATACTGATGACAATAAGATAAAGCGTCTAAGGGGTTTTCCTTAAGTGTCTTATTTTTAATTATGAAATAAGACTGATGAGCTCAGCAACCTTATCAGTCTTCTATAGTTATCATCGGGTCTTATACATATGGGACTTTAGGATTCCTCATTTTTTAAATCTCTTTTAGTTTTATAAACTGGATTTATTTAAGATAAATTCTGTAATTAGTTCATTAAACTGAATTCCTTTCTTTGTAGGAAGTTGATGACCTTGCTGTGTAAAAATAAAGAATTCAGCATGTTTACATTTATTTTTGTACTCTTTCATATAGTGGATAGCCCAATCCCTTTTTCCACCATACATAAACAACAAAGGCATTGTTAAACGATGAAGGTTGTCTAAACAGTTATATTGTAATGAATGATTATAATACTGATACCATGATTTTGGATTTGCTTTCTTCATATGACTGACTAGATTCTTTCTTAGTGTCTTGTCCCGGGTATGACTTCTAGCTAGGCTTGTTATTAACCTATTTAGGTGTTCTTTTACCATATACAATCCTATTTTATGTGATAAATATCCATAAATATCTCTTACTATAGGATAAGCCCCTGATGAAATTAGTAATTCGATTCTATCGGGATGATAAATAGCAAGCTCTTGAGCAATTAGACAGCCAGCAGAATAACCACATATAATAGCCTTGTTTAAATACAATGCATCCATAAAGCGCAATATTTCGTTTGCATAGAAGGGAATGGATACAGTTTGTGTAGCTTTTGGGCTTTGTCCATGACCACTTAAATCAGGAAAGATGACTCTCATATGCTTGGATAAATCGTGTTGATAGTGGAAGACTTTACTCCCCATACCAGGGGGATGAATAAAGATGATAGGTATACCCTTTCCATACTCTTCATAATGCAAATATTGATTAGTGTCTATTTCAACAAAAGGCATGCTTATTTTTCACTCCAAAATCGATTAACAACTATTTTTTTAGTTAAGGTTAATCTGGTTTATAAAAACTGAAATTTATCTTCATCCTACATTGAATTTACTATAATTAACTAGTTGTTCTGTATTGTTTAAGTTCAAATAACTTCTTTTATTATTTATTATGAGGTCATTATAGTGGCACTATACACACTAAGAAAGGTTAAGGTTTAAGAATTACTAATAAGATTTCCTATCATCTTGCCTGTATAGGCTTAGTGACAGGGTTTCTGCTATGAATCGCAAAGTAGGGGTCACTATAATTAATCAAGTATTTAAAACTCTATAGTAATAAAACAAGACAGAGAATAAAGGTACCAAGAGCAATCAATATTGAAGCGATTATTGAACTAATTAGATATAAGCTTTCAATATTTATGCCATCTAAGGTATTTTCCTCTATTTTTTTATAATTACTTTCTTCAGGATTAGAATTCTGTGCTAATTCAGACTCTAATACAAGTTCCATTTTTAATTTTTGGATTTTTTTGCAAGCAAATTTAGGTAGTATCATAATGAGCAGGGCCATTATCCAAATTAAAATCGGTATTATTAACCAATTCATTTTTTCACCTTGTTTCAAGTATAGTTAAAAAAGTTTGATTTTTATTTTTCTCTGATACATTTTAAGAAGGATAATTAAGTCGTTCCAATCAAAACATAAATAATTATAATTAAACCCACTAAAAATTTTGCACATGAAACTTTCTCAACATACAAAGTTTGTCTTAAGGTAGTTTATTCAATTTTATATTCATCTATACTTGAGGCGCTGTCATACAAATATCTTTACCATAATGTTATCTTACTTTTCTTGCTGTTTACTTTGCGGTCTATGACACAAACCCTGTCACTAGGCCTATATAAAGTATTGAGTCAGAAGGTTTAGCATAAAGTTTTTTATTTTGAATGAAAATAGCTTACGGAGTAGATAATAATTATAGTGATTTAATTCTCTGAGTCTTTTTAATTTAATATCACGGAATGGAGCATTCTGGTAGCTCTTCACGCTCCATAACCCGAGGACGCAGGTTCAAATCCTATCACCTCAACCATTTTTATTGGACTATAGCCAAGTGGTAAGGCAACGGACTTTGACTCCGTCATGCGTTGGTTCGAATCTAGCTAGCCCAGCCAATCTTTCTTCTAGATAACAGCAGTTTTTATGGTTCTGGTGCAAAGATCATTTACAAAAAAACATCGAATGTAAATTTCCTATTAACTTTATGGGTTATAAATTTCTACTAAAGGGGGATGTTTTTCCATGAATAATCGACGTGGTATGATGACCTCGTTACTTGCTTTAGGTGCAACTGGTGCTGCTATTTACGGAATTACAAGGGGAGTCCGAAATGGTACCTTTCAACAGCTACCTCAAACGGTTTCAAATATACTCAACAGCCAACAAGGTCAACAAATGACAAATCCACTACAAGGAATGACAAACAACCAATCGTTACAACAAACGGTTGCTAATCAAAATAGACTTTCATAATAAATAAAAAGGGAAGATATGGTTATCTTGTTGTGAGGCCATATTTATCTAAGTGAATCAAGAGGTAAACAAGCAGCCAAGCACTTTTTCAAAAAATCCTTGGCTGCTTCTTATATTTCCAAACCTCGTGCCGATTACAGTAGATAAGAACCTACTTATTCTGTATCCATTCAATAATAAAAAGAAGAGAAACTGTGTCTTACATATTCTAGACATTTCGACTTGTTCCATATTTAGCTAAATTTTTTCTATCATGGTGAACAAGTCGTGTTTTTGTGGCTTACAAATAAAGACGTACCGTTTACAATAAAGTTGCACCGTTTTACCCCTTTGGTTAGGATGAGCCAAAGGGGTGTTTTTATGTCTAAAAGAAAAAGAACATCTAAAATTGATAAATGGATTAAAGAAGGTCGAGGTTCTGGTATAGGATCAGATTATATGCCTTGGTTAAAAATTCAATATGTATCTTCATTAGGTCGATCTACTCGTTTAAAAGGAATAAAAACAAATAGACTGCATGAGTTTTTATCGGATTTGAAACGAAACTACTTTTATTTAACTGAACATTCTGATTTTATTGTTGATATTCGAGAACAATTTCCTTTACTACCGTTGGATGAAACAATTGTCATTGCAGATGAGCTAGGTGTTAAACATCCTAATGATCCTAAAACTGATGTCCCGATTGTGATGACTACAGATTTTTTATTAACAATTGATAAAGGACAAGGTACTTTTGAAGTAGCTCGTACTATCAAAATGAAAGATGAATTACTGAAAGAACGGGTGCTTGAAAAGTTTGAGATTGAACGAGAGTACTGGCAAAGGAGAGATATTGATTGGGGTATTGTGACAAAAGAAGAGATTCCAAAAACTATGGCTAGAAATATTAGTTACATCCATGATTATCACAATATTCAAGATTATGATGCGTTTCGAGAAATGAGTGCTCAACATATTGAAGAAATTGAGCGGGAAAGTGAAGAAACTATATAAATCATTTAAAGCTGACTTGAAGGGAGGACCTTGAGTCAGCTTTTTTATTTACATGTTAATCAATAGTTAAACTAATACTATCTTTTGAGGTGAAGAATATGTATAAACTGTTATCTCATAATGATCTCGATGGAGTTGGCTGCGGTATTTTAGCAAAACTTTCTTTTGGCGAGCAGGTCAAAGTACGCTACAATTCTATTTCAGGTCTTAATCGTGAAGTGGAATGGTTCTTAGAAAATGAGGGTAAGGATACTTTCTTATTTATTACAGATTTGTCTGTAAGTGAAGAAAATGAAAAAAGACTGGAAGAATTCTTTCAAGCAGGAGGAAAGGTTAAGTTGATCGATCACCATAAAACGGCTCTCCGTTATAATGATTATAAGTGGGGGAACGTTGTCGTGGAGGGTGAGGAAGGGAAGTTAACTTCAGCTACTTCCCTATTATATGAATACCTCATTTCTCATCAACTAATGAAGCCATCAAACGCAACATCGGAATTTGTTGAACTCGTAAGACAATACGATACGTGGGAGTGGGAGAGAAATGAAAACCACCATGCACAGCGACTGAATGCACTATTTTTTCTTCTTTCAATAGATCAATTTGAAGAAAAAATGATTTCCCGGCTACAAACGAGTGATCATTTCCACTTTGATGAATTTGAAACAAAAATCCTTGATATGGAAGAAAATAAAATTGACAGATATATTCGCAGGAAAAGAAGGGAGCTCGTTCAAACAGAGGTTGGGGGACTTTTTGCGGGTGTGGTTTATGCAGAATCGTATCACTCAGAACTCGGGAATGAACTCGGTAAAGAAAACCCGCATCTAGATTATATAGCCATATTAAATATTGGCGGCAAACGAATGGGTTTTCGAACAATCCACGATCATATTGATGTGTCTGATGTTGCTGCACAATTCGGTGGCGGGGGACATGCAAAAGCATCCGGCTGCACCTTAACAGAAGATGCCTACAAGCAATTCGTAATGGATACCTATCATCTTGAACCGTTACCAGAAGATGCGAAAAGAAATCGATATAATGTAAAAGAATCCACTTTTGGTACAATGTATAAAAACAGAATGGACGATATCTATCTTATATATCCTTTAGAAAATGGGGAATGGGGGATTGAAAAAAATAAAACAATAATGGAACAGACCCACCCAAGTTTTGAAGAAGCAGAAAAGTTCTTAAAAAGACAATATTCAGCATGGCTTGTAAAAGATGATAATTTCGTCAAAAACTTAATGGAAGAAGTAAAAAAAGCTAAATAATTTTAAAAAAGCGAACAGCGACAGTGTTCGCTTTTTTGAGTGAACACCATTTTATTAATTTATTTACTATTCCTGAATCATTTCAACGGTAACACTTTACTTGAGTGGAATATTCGCAAATTGAGTCTGTTCATCTTCTTTGTCACTTCATAGATTTTATTTGTTGTAAAAGGATTTCATATTTACCGTAAATTAGTGATTATTCAAGGGAAGGGCGCGATTGTTGAATAAATAAGTAGAAATTGATCAAACTTTTTTATAAAAATCCAACTTAAAATTATTGAAGAAGAATCCATTTTGATCAATCTTTTTTCAAAATGGATTCTTTTTATTTATTGAAAAACATGGGTTTATGTAGTGTTTTTGAACAAACTTAATTTTAAATCTACAGTTTTGATAATTGTTGATGATAGGTATTAAATTGTTTTTCTAAAACGCTTCGATGTTGTTCACAATCTAAAATGAATAGTATCTGTTCTTCAAGATTAGATTTTGTTCTCCAATTTTCCAAATGAAAAACGAGGCCGAGGTTTTTCAAATATCGTAAATTAATTTCCTGCTGTCCTGGCAATGCGTGATACACAAAAATAGGAATTTTCTTGTATAAACTTTCACTTATTGTGACTTCACTAGGCTTCGTAATAATTGCGTCAGCTTCATTATACAACTGCTTCATTTTCCAGAGATATTAGCATGATAGCTTAGCCAAAATAAGATGGGATATGAGTATTTATAAAGTCTATCCCAATTAAAAAAACGATATTTGTAAGGAGCATAACAGTGAAGCTGAGACTACACTTAATATTAATATGGAGTTTGATTGATCCGTTATATTATTTCTTTACGCGTTTGTATTACCTTGAACAAACGAGAGAAAATGCCTCTATTTTTCAAGTAAGACTAACACACTATAAAGGTCGCAAAGTCGTCCTATCGAATGGAACAATAATTAGAAAAAATGATATTCTAATCAAGATACATCTGCATAATGTCCGTTTATTGAAAGAACTGCAAGGCATTGACAATGATGTTAAAAAAGCTATGATCCTTTATAAAAATGTAAAAGAGTCGTTGCATCATCTTGCATTATATATTCAACGTCATAAAAATACACAAGAAATTAAAGGGATAACCGGTATTACAATGCTAAACAAGGGCTGCGAACGATTAGGATTTGAGCCTTATATCATTTCGAGTCGCATGTATAAATGGTTCAAACACCTGACGCTTTATCCCATTTACTTCCTTTCTACATTGAGGTAGTCTCCTAAAGATTAAAAAAGACCTTCTCCAAAGTACTTATTTATGTCAAAGGAAAGTCTGCTAAAAAAATATGGGATCACATAAACACATTACTGGAAGCATCCCTATTAATTACAGGTAACAACATCCTCTCCTTAAATGCTTCCAGTCCATATGAATATTTAGATGGACAGCCTTTTCGTATTTTGCACATTTCCGATATGCACCCCCTAATTATTACCTGTTGTTATTTTAAAAATAATGCTTATTCTAAGAAATGTACAACTATTACAAGGAAAAGGTCATGTTAGAGGTGATTGATTTGATTAACAAATGGGTAGCTGTATTTGGTGGAATGATTCTTGGTGTGTTATCCACTGGGATTTTCGGTTTCAAAGGGTTTTCCCAACTTTTCAATAAGGGTATGAGATCAGGAGGTTCATCGCGGTAACTTTACGTTTCCTACTAAATGATTATGATGGTTTTAAGAGCACTCAGGGCGGCTGCTAAAAAGGTAGCTTGAGATGGTATAGTAAGACTCCAATAAAATTAATTTTTAATCAAAAGAAATAAACAAAACAGCTTTGAATATAACTAATATTAGTGCTTTGAACAAAAAGAAATAATCGAGGCATAAAATCTCCGTCTATCTGTCTAATGGAAAACCCCTTGTTAAAAGGGGCTTTTTTCATTTAGTAAGTAGTAAGACTGCTTGAAGGCGGTCTTAGGAGGTTAGTCATAAGCCAATCCATTGCTAACAGAAAACGTCTCAGTCGCATACTTTGTAACTATACAGTCAGTATGTTTTCAAATTTACGTGAAACAATAATATGTGTATTTTTCACGGATAAGTACATAAAAATGAGGGTGGAAAAATGTTCGTTTTTATTGGGAAATTAATTCTGCTTTTTGGTCTGGTAATTCTGGCAATGCGTTGTATGGGAAAGACTGTGTTGGCTCAGTTGACTCCACCTGATCTTGCAGCCATTGTGTTTCTTGTCACGTTGTCCGTCAGTCCCATCAAGGCCAACGGAATTGGACAGACCATTGCCGGAATCATCACCATTGTCATAGTATATATGTTGTTTTCTAAATTCAGTCTTTTTCGCTGGTTAAACCGGTTATTTATCGGTCAGCCGAGCATTTTGATCAAACATGGGAAAATCTCAAAAAAAGAATTGAGAAAAACTCGTTTTTCTCTCGTAGAACTATTGTCAGCCATTCGGTCTGCAGGATATCCGAACATACAGGATCTCGATTATGTGATTCTCGAACCGAATGGAGATCTCAGTATATTGCCGAACCAATCTGTTGTCAATTTGACACCCAAACACTTAAATATTGAAACGGACTATCAAGGACTGCCGATTGCTGTAATCGTCGAAGGAAAAATCCAGTATAAAAATTTAAGGTTGATTCAAAAGGATGAAAAATGGCTTCAGGAAGAGTTAATGAACAAAGGATTTCACCAAATCAATAACATTTTTTATGCAGCGGTCAGCGATAAAGATCATTCTTTAATCATTGACACTGGCAATCAGAATGAAGGTAAAAAGAGTGGATCAAAGAAAAAATAATAAAGAGTTTAATCAAGTTACGTGTATAAAAATAAAAGTGAAGTATACTAGATAAGATAATAAACGAATTAAGTCAATGGAAAAGCACTGAGCTACTAGCATCAGCGCTTTTTTTGTATAATTTTGACTTTATTTTGATTCTTTAGCTGACTGTGCTTGAAGAGATGATTGTGCTTGACTTACCAACGTTTGGGCTTGAGCTATCTCAGATGCGGCTTGTTTTAAAGCTTCTTCACATTGTACCTGATCGGCAGCAGACTGCTCAATAGCTTGTGTAATAAGCCCCTTAGAAATTGACACTGCTGCGGCAGCTTTTTTTAATTGATTCGTATCCATTTGTTGTGGCATTTTTGTTTCCTCCTAGATGATATTTTTTGCACTTTTATATCGTTTTCTCCTATCTCAGTTTTTATGTACTTTTTCTTTTTAAGTTTAACGAGTTAGTGATAATACTCCTGTTCAAATGCCATCGACCAAAGAGATGCATAATAGAATGAAAACTGAACCCTCTTTTCAGATGTAAATGCAGGAAATTTACATTAACTGGATGTGTTTAAAAAACATAAAAAACCTTCTTTCTCGTCATCCTATAATTGTAACTAATCCATTCAAGGAGGGCATATGATATGACTGTAATCAATGATGTTAAACAAACTTTAGCAGGATTAAAAAGTGCACAAGCTAGCTTTGAAACTTTTGCGCTTGGTACCGATAATCAACAAGCAAAACAGCTTTACCAGAATGCGGCTCAACAAACACAAGCGATTGTGGATAGTCTCTCTTCACGTGTTCAACAAATTGAACAAGAAGAACCCCAATACAAACAACAATAATGACATAGATCTAAGAAGATTGGTGTAATCAATCTTCTTAGATTTTCATTTATAGATAGAAATGGAGGGGTGATTCTATGAAATATATCATGAGACCATTAAAAGTTTATCTTTTTTTAATTATTTTTTTAGGATTTAGCTCAGGATGTACTGGAAATCAAGAGCAATCAGCTAAGGAAAATCAGGATACCCATATCGTCAAAGTTCATACAAACCATCCAGTCGATCAATCTGTTGCCAATCAAGCAAAAGAAAAAACCATAAAAAGGGAAGAAGTTACAGGAGTAAAAGCTGTGAATACGGATAAGGAGCTACTAGTAGCCTTAAAAGTCGAACAGTTTGATCGATTTCGATTAAAGACCATCAAAAAGAACGTGAAATCTAGTCTAGAAAAAACGTATCCAGATTATAAAGTTTTCGTTTCGACGGATCAAAAAATCTTTTTAGAATTGGAACAATTAGAACAAAAACTACAAAAAGAGCAACCAAAGAAGAGAATCCTAAACAAGGAATTTGACGAAATTAAAAGTCTTATGAAGGAACAAGCGTAACGAAAGAAAAGGTGATGTAGGCATGTCAAATAACAAAAAAAAACAATTAACACCTGTACAACAGGAATACCAGGAGCTTCAAAAAAAAGACGAAACCCAAAGACCCGTCGTTAAAAATTGTATCAAAGCTTTTTTAACAGGTGGAATCATTTGTCTTATTGGTCAAGTTATCCAACTGTTTTATATCTATTATTTTAATTTTACAGAACAAACGGCGGGAAATCCAACGGTGGGAACCTTAATTTTTATCTCAATGCTTTTAACGGGTTTTGGCGTGTATGATCGAATCGCTCAATTTGGAGGGGCTGGTTCTGCTGTTCCTGTTACGGGATTTGGAAATGCCGTCATCTCTGCGTGTATTGAACATCGAACCGAAGGATTCGTGTTAGGAGTAGGCGGGAATATGTTTAAATTAGCAGGCTCTGTCATCTTGTTTGGAACCTTTGCTGCTTTTGTCATTGCTACGATTAAAACCATACTCATACAGTGGGGTGGGTTGTAATGTTAACGGGGCATCGTACATGGATTTTTGATCAAAAACCGGTCATTATTTCTACTGGCACAGTTGGTGGACCATTTGAAGCGGAGGGGTTACTTGATGACGATTTTGACCTTTTCCATTCTGATTTATGGTTAGAGCAGGATTCTTATGAAAAAGCTCAC
>NZ_JALAMS010000067.1:0-4159 GCF_026790145.1 Priestia endophytica
TCAAGAGCGAGGAAAAGCCGAACATGAATTACGAGGAAATGATTGCCCGCCTGAAAGCGACAGAGGGCTATCTCTCGACCTTTCTCAAAGAGAATATGAACAAAGAAATGACGATGACACAGGAGCTCGAAAAAATCAAAAATACGAGCCGACAAGTACAAGAGGAGATTCGATTGACTTCGAAGCGATCCATCGACAACTTGCAGAACGTAACCGAGCTACACAAGAAATCTATCAACAGCAATTTGGAGACTCTAGCAAAAATGATAGTGGTAATGGAAAATCAGTTAGAAGAGAACAGGAAAACCGTTCAGGAGAAATTGGACAACATGAACGCGAATATGAAGAGCGAGGTCGGATACCTACGCAACCAAATCGAGCGAAATCTGGACGAGTTAGAAGCAAACAGCAAGAGTATGATATCGAGCGCTAAATTAGGTCTTGTTATCAATGGGTGGTTAGATTGGATGAAATATGGACTGGGCGCAGCTGTATTCGTAGTCCCAGTATATTTAGTATTTAAATGGCTGTTGAGTCTTTAATTAATAATTATATATCTTGATAGCCTTTAGGCTATCTTAGGGGGCTTCAGCCCTCTTCCTTGCTAGTTATTGTGTATACGAAATGTTATAGTAACAAGGATTAATAATATCCGTCACATCTGTCAGACAAATATTATCTGACTTAAGTGCCATAAGAAGGTGTAAGTGTGAGAAAAAGAAAAAAGCCCATAAATGAACGGATTTCAGTACGTCTAGATGAAAAAGGTTTAAGACAACTTGAAGAATTGGTTGACCTCTTTGAAAGCGAAACAACTATTTCGAGAATAACGGTAACGGATATAGTCTTGATGGGAATCGATACGTTACATGAAGTAAAATTCCCTGATAGAGAAGATGATGAAGATGAAAACGAAGAGGGGGATTGGGACTGATTGGTGATTTGTTATTATGATAGACTATTAATAGGAATTGAAAGAAAAATCAGAGATTATGAAAAGAAGGCATGAGAAAAGCCCTCTAGTTTTAGCGGACAGAAGGGCTTTTCTCTAAAAAAATATGGAAGGATTGAACTCTTATTTACATTTGTATATATGTATTCTAACATGAGGGTTTAATTCCTTCCAGAGAAAAATGGGGGAATTGTAGTGAGCAATTCATTTGAACAAAGAAGACTAGAACGAGAACAAAAACGCAAGGAGAAACAAGAAGCATTTAAGGCTCTTCCAGAAGGACAACAAGCTATTATTAAAGGCTCTTCTAGAGCTTCTAAGAATACAAGAGTAAGAGATATAAATAAAGAAAAACAAAAGATGAATAATGAGTATCATGGCGTGGATCAAGAGGAAGTAAACGAAGCCATGAAGACGTTAAGTAAAGCGACTGGAGGAAAGGAGATATACATCGGTACTAAGCGTTCCCCACAATCGAAAGTGAGGTTTGTTCAATTGATTCAAGATAATTGGAATTATGCTCTTGAAAATAAATATTTCACAGATGAAGAAGTATTATTTTTAATGAGAATACAAAGGTTTTTAGGTTTTAAAAGTAATTGTTTAGTAGATGATATACATTCAAAAAGTCCTGTTCCTTTAAATCAAAGCCAGTTAGCAGAACGGCTTGGAACAAGTCGCTCAACAATTAGTAGAATCATTAAAGGATTAGTTGAAAAAGGAATCATTGTAAAAGGTGAAGGACATAAGCAAGAAGGCGTTAATGTTCGTACATATGCTTTGTTCCTTAATCCTAACTTATTCTATTCAGGAGACAAAGATAACATTGAAGAGACTTTAAAAGCCTTATTTATTAATGCAAAACAGAAGCTAACAGGCTTTCCTATACAACTTTTTTAAGAGCCGAAAAAGGGCTCTTTTTTTTAGTTTTCTTTGTTATCAAATCTGATAACTAATGTTATTAAATCTGATAACAAAGAAAACCCTTGAAAACCCTTGATATAATAACCTTTTTTAAACTTTTAATAGGTCTTACACTCTCACTCTCAATTAAGTAGCAATTCGGCGATAGAATTGCAAGACTAAATTTATATATTTTGCGTTGAAGCCTAAAGGCTGAAAAGGTTGCCTGAAGGCAACGAAAAAAATAATTAGTAAAGTTATAGAATATTGACAATAGAATATGTTTCCATTTATAATATAACTATCGGTACGTAATTACGTACTAAAAGGAGGAAGTATGGCAAGAGTAGGTGAAGGGAAACGTCGTCTTACTTGTGACATTCCAGAAGAGTTACATAAGGAGTTACGTTTCTTAGCTGTCAAACATGACACGACAATTACAAAGTATGTCCAAAAATTATTAGAAGAACATGTACAGTCTTCTAATGAAAAAGAAAAGTAATTAATAAAAGAGAAAGGGCACTTTCCCTGGCAGGAAAGCACCCCATGTCAAATATCAACGAATCATTATTATAACATGGGTTGCCCTCGGAAAAAAATAGGAGGGTTTTATATATGGATCAAAAAGAAGAATTACTTATCGGGATTGAAAATGTTTTATGTTTGGCTTCTGATTTAGTTAAAGAGGTTGATAGACTGGAACGTGTCGAAGAGGAATGTAAGTTTTTAAAAGAGCAACTCTTTTTGCATCAATTTACAGAGCCAGAACGAAAGGTTTTTACATTGGCTTTGGATGGACATAGTGTTTCTGAAATGGAAAAGATTCTTTTCAAAGGAAGAAGCACAATTAAGAAACAGCGACAAAGCATCATGAGAAAGCTACAGGTTTCTTCGATGCAAGAAGCGATTCAAAAGATGCGCGAAATATGTTCGAACATGTATAGTGAGAACGGGATTTTTTCATATGAATCTCGAAGAGATTTTATATGAATTTGGGCGTTGCCCAAATTATTTTATGGCTAGCATGAGCAAGCCATTTTTTGCGCAAGCAAAAACAGAAAGGGGGATTGGGGGACACCCCCAACAAGCAGTATTTGCGCCACGCAGTGGCTAGCAAATATAGAGCTTGCCAAACCCCTAGCGCCAGTGCTAGAATTGGAGATAACACGAACAATTCTAAACGGCGCGTCCGTTTGAAAAACGGAATGAAGGGGTGGGTTTTGATGAGTGAACGAGACAATGATATGGCTAGCAATTTACGGAAGGTTCCGAACCGTAAAGAGCCTCGCCAAATCAGTTTTCGAGTGAGCGAGGACGAATATTCAAAGCTTCAGCAATCCGCTGAAACGTTGAATATGAGTGTGCCGAGCTTCGTGAAGAAGAAGGCACAAGGCAGTCGCTTAGTCGCTCCGAAATTTGATAAGGAGACGAGACAAGCGATTGCAAGAGATTTGAGCAAGTTGGGGACCAACGTGAATCAAATCGCAAAATATTGTAATTCGAAGAAAGAAGGCAACGTGGATTGGGAACGCCTGAATTACAATATTGAGCACTTGAGAAAAGAAGTGAGCGAGCTATGGCAACGATTAAACTAGGAAGCACCAAGTCAGCAAGTAGAGCGATCAATTATGCTGAAAAGCGAGCAGTCGAAAAGAGTGGCCATAATTGCGATATAGATTATGCCAAATCAAACTTTAAGGAATTGCGTATGCTTTACGGAAAAGATGATGGGATCCAGGCGCACACCATTATTCAGTCTTTCCAGCCTGGAGAGGTGACAGCGGAGCAAGCGAATGAAATCGGTTTAGAATTAGCTAAATCTGTTGCAAAAGACTATCAGGTTGCCATTTATACGCATGCGGATAAGGAACACATACATAACCACATTGTCATCAATTCCGTTAACATCGAAAATGGCTCTAAATATCAAGCACATGGCAAAGAAGCGATTGAGCGAGTGAGAGAAGCGAGTGACCGCCTGTGCAAAGAAAGAGATTTATCCATAGTGAAAGAAAAATCGGCTGAAATGCGCTATACACAAGCTGAAAAAGCACTTATTGATAATGATAAATTCAGTTGGAAAGACGATATAAGGGATAAAGTTGATATAGAAAAGCAACATGCAAAAAGCTATGAAGAATTTAAACAAAATCTTACTGAAAAGCATGGTATAGAGGTTTTAGAGAGAGGAAAAAACATCACGTTCAAACATCCCGATAATGACCGTAAAGTAAGAGGTTCAAGGCTTGGAAATTCATATGAAAAGGAGACGTTGAAAAATGAGTTTGAAAAGCGTAAACGTGG
>NZ_JALAMS010000068.1:0-8884 GCF_026790145.1 Priestia endophytica
TTGGATCTTGTTTTTATTTGATTTCGTAATTAAATTCACTCCCTCATTTAGAGTGTGATTATTATTAGACTAACAAAAAACAGTTGTTTTTCCAATACACGGAAAAACAACTGTTTCTATAAAATATTATATGTGCATATATTACATTGCAAATTTTTCTTTTATACTATTTAAGGATTTTAAATTACAACCAGTACGTAAAAGTACACTTTTACGTACTGGTTGTTCTAAGATGAAAAATATTTAAAGGTAAAACCCCTCACAAATATCAATGTTGTGAGGGGGTATTTTTTAAAAAGATTAGGACTCTACCTTTGTGACCCTTTCAAAACCATTCTTAACAGCTTTTATATATTCATTCCTAGCACGAATAGATATGTCAGCATCTGGAGTAATTTCTTCGAACCCGTGGTACGCTCCAGGATATAAATGAAATTCGACATCGACACCAGCTTCCGCAAGTTTAGATACATAGGTTAATGTTTCACTACGGAATGGATCTAATTGACCGACACAAGTGTATGTGTATGGCAAATTACGATAATCCTCAGCTCGAGCAGGGGCTGCATAGGCAGGAATATTATCCGTTTTATACAGTTCACCTAAATACATTTTCCAACCAGCTTCATTCCTCTTCTGATTCCAAACCAATCCTTCTTTGATTTCATTCGATGAAGGCGTATTATTTCGGTCATCGATCATTGGATAAAGTGGCATTTGAAAACAAATGGAAGGATAATTTCGATCCCGGGCTAATAAAGTCAATGCTGCTGTTAGTCCACCACCGGCACTCGCTCCTGCTACACCAATTCGATTCGAATCAATATTTAATGACTCTGCATTATCGGCAATCCATTTCAATGCTGCATAACAATCCTCAAGTGGTGCTGGATAAGGATGTTCGGGAGCTAAACGGTAGTTTACAGAAACGACCACACAATTGGCTTCTTTTACAAACTTCATACAAAGATCATCACTTCCATCATAAGATCCCAAAATATAACCACCGCCATGAATCCATAACAGGGCGGGTAAGGATTCATTCACAAATTTTGGGCGGTAGATTCGTAATTGTAATGAATTATCGTCTGGTCCTACAATTTTTTCATCTGTTAATGAAATGGATTCATCAACAATTGCAGGTGGTATCAATTGAGCCATATCTTCTCTGATTGCTTGTAAATTCTCTGGACGTAAATCGAAGTCTTGAATCATTTTTAAACTTGGTAATAACGCTGGGTCTACTCGATTTTCCATTTTAACACTCCCTTTTTAATCTCATAAATTAAACAGTAGGTGGTTAACATTCAATTGTTGATTGTCGTACCACTAAGAGAATCCCTTGCATTAATGAAGCAAAGGATTTTTTTATGAAAGGTAACGAATTATAAATAAATTTTCATATCATACCCCGGGTTTTCAAAAATAAACATAAAGTTTTCAACATTGTACCCATAAGTGCTTTCTCATTCAAATTTAAGAGGATCTCCATCGAATAGTTCATCATCGACTTTAATTGATTCTGTTAGACACCCTTCAAAAGCACCCATAAGATCGTCCTCTAATTCACCTTCTACCGCGACTGTGCCCTGATTATTATCTGGGACAACAAAGGCAATTTCGTCTTCATCATAATCATAAATATCCGGAGCTGCGGCGCCACAAGTACCACATGCGATACAAGCTAATACATCATACAATTTCTTGACAATAGTCTTTGTTTTGTAAGTGTTGTCCCCCTATTTCTGTATCCTGTACCACTTTACGTCTCAGAACCTGAGCAGGTGAACGATAGCGTAAAGCTTCCTTAACCATAGGAGGAATAAGAGACAGGTCATCATAGATACCGATAAGGGATTCGCTGACAAAACATCAATGTGGCGAATGCACCGCTTCGCGGCTGACTACGACGCGGCGAATGAAGAACGCTATGACCAAGCCAATCAGTGCTATGATCATCGTGAACAAGAACACGTTTTGTGATCCAGCCGTCATCGCGTTTGCCATTTCGGCCTGTTTGGCCGGAGCGGAGGAGCCGTGCAAGTATTTCTCCATACCGCCCGTAAGGATACTGATTGCAACCGCTGTTCCAATCGCGCCTGTGACCTGCTGCAGTGTATTCATGACTGCCGTGCCGTGCGGGTATAGCTACGGTGGCAATTGATTTAGCCCGTTCGTTTGAGCAGGCATCCATATCATGCCTACCCCAACCATGAGCCCGATATGCAAAGCCACGATAAAGGCCACTGAAGAAGCATGAGACAGGGTAGTAAAGAACCATAACATGACTGCAACGATCACGAGTCCGGGAATAACGAGCCATTTCGGCCCATATTTATCGAACAAGCGCCCCATACGCGGGGAGAGGATACCGTTCAGCGCGCTGCCCGGAAAAAGCATGAGTCCCGCAGTGAACACAGACAGTCCTGCACCCGTCTGCAGAAACATCGGCAGGATAATCATGCTCGACATCATGATCAACGTACACGACAGTATCAGGAGCAGCCCAACGACGTACATTGGGTACTTGAAAACGCTCAGATTCATCATCGGATCGCTCATAACGTTCTGCCGCAGTATAAACAGCACCAGCGTGACGAGCCCAACAATGATTGAAGTGATCACAACTGCGCTGCCCCAGCCTTCAGATCCTTCGCCTGCCTTACTCAAGCCGAAGACAACTCCTCCAAAGCCGATCGTTGACAATACGACAGACAGCAGATCTATCCGAGGCTTTGTGACATCCGTAACGTTTTCCAAATACTTCAACCCTATCAATAACCCTATAACCAAAAATGGAAGTGATAACCAGAAGATGTAATGCCATGTTAAATATTCGATTAATAGACCGCCTATGGTCGGTCCGGTCGCTGGGGCAAACATGATAACAAGTCCGACAAACCCCATTGCCGCCCCCCGCTTTTCATGCGGATATATGACGAGAATTGTATTGAACAAGAGTGGGAGTAACAAGCTCATACCTACTGCCTGTAAAACTCGGGCGAACATTAACATTCCAAAATTGAACGCCAGCGCCGCGATCAATGTACCGACGATTAAGCTGGTGAGCGAACCTGTGAAGAGCTGTCTTGTAGTAAACATCTGCAACAACAACCCACTTATTGGCATTAAAATGCCTAGAGTCAACAAGAACCCAGTTGTTAACCACTGTGCAGTTGCGGCTGAAATTTGGAATACTTCCATTAAATTAGTCATTGCAACATTGAGGGCAGTTTCGCTGAACATGCCGACGAAACCGCAGATAAGCAGGGATGCCATAATGGCACGCGTATTGTATTGATTCTTCATTTTATTTCTCCTTGTAATTCAATTTAATTAATAACAATTTATTTTTTAGCAAATCCTATCACGTTTCAGTAGATCGGAGAAAGTTAAAGAATGATTAGCATGCTAACTAATCTGCTGGTGATTACCCAGTAAAGATATTTCTTCTTTTGATTCTTTGGGATTAAGTAGGTCTTCTCTTTCACCTTATTCACTACTACTCTTGAATAAGCCGTCTTGCTAAAGCTTTAAAGTGCAGATAATCACCAATTTTAAAATTAGACATATCAAGAAGATAGATAGAATTTTTATATTTAGGGTTTAATATTTGGGTATTCGGACTTTATGGTGGAAAAGGGTCTATAAGTCATCCTTCTCAAAATTCTTAATAAGTGTGGAAATTTTTCCTTTTGTTGTCCTTTTTATTTATCTAAAACACCGATTCTCAAAAAGAACCTTTCTTATTGACTTCTTCAAACAATTTAGATATTAATAACTTTAGTGAGGAATTCACCTCATTTTTTACAAATTCCCCGTCTTCGTTCAATTTATTGTTTGCTCCTGAAATTAATAATGCTCCACCATCGAATACATTCGCATTTAACATACTTAAATTGAGTTGTAATGCTTGATGAGCATTTTCCCCATCACATGAAGCTGTAATAACCGCTACTGGTTTCGTATAAAGCTCAGCAGACGACACCAACCATTCTAAAGCATTTTTCAAGACACCAGGTACACCCTTTATATATTCGGGTGTACAGATAATGACTCCATCTGCTCTTGAAAGCAATTCTCTATATACTTGCACCTCTACTGGTGGTTTATCATTATCTAAATCACGATTAAAATGTGGAAGTTTTTCAATACCATTGTATATTTCATATTCAACACTGTCGGGCATGAATTTTTTTAGGCTATTAAGTGCTTTTTGGGTTGATGATTTTTTCCGACTACTTCCTGATAGGGCTACAATATTAATCTTTGTTTTCATACGAATCTCTCCTTCAATAAATATTGATTAAAAATCACTTCACTTCAGAAATTCTGATTTTATTAAACTTTTTTTTAGTTTAGGGTGAAATTTATTTTGCACGAGATGCATTCACTATTGTTTGACCTAACATACCATCAAATAGTCCGAGTTATAAGTTGAATGTTTATAACTATTGAAAAGATAATTCCACTATATATTCCGAAGACCCTTTTAATTAAAGTCTTGCATTAAAGTATCAACCACTTCTTTTACAGTTCTGATTTCTTTGATTGGCGTAATTCCAGTACCTATAGAAATATAGCCATCGTCTGTATTGCCTTCTAGCATGCCGATACGCATTCCAATTGATCCACGCATCAATTTTGCTGTTTCCTCACGACTAGCACCTTGTTTATCCATTTCGACTAGTTTATTCGCCAATTTAGTAGGTAAAGAACGATAGTATGCTGGTAAAGTACGGAACATTAGTAAATCTTCTGCTGTAGCATCTACAATCATTTGTTTCACGTTTTCGGCTGCTGGATTTTCTTTTGTTGGAATAAAGACACTACCAGCAAACACACCTTCAGCGCCTAAAGCAAATGCAGCACGCACTCCTCTAACGTCTCCAATACCACCAGCTGCCATTACAGGAGTATTTATAGCATCTACAATCATTGGAACAATCGAAAATGTTCCAATAACTCGTTCTGGAACCGTACCCCCTTCATCAAATCCAGTCGCTACATAAACATCTATTCCAAATTCTTCTGCAGCTTTTGCATTTTCAATAGTAGGAGTAAGGGGTCTATAAACAATTTTAATATTGTTTTCTTTTAATGGTTTAAAGATTCTTTCATCCAGCATATCGTTCACAAGAACAACAGGAACTTTCTCGTCAATAACGGTTTCTAAAATTGGCCATGTGTAAGCTAAATCACGATTTACGATCACAGGTACTCCAAATGGCTTATTAGTTAATGATTTTATTTTTTGTATTTCAGTTCTCATTCTTTCCGCAGATATTTCGGGTGAACGAGTTATATCAACCTGACCGGCATTTGGACCTAGAAATCCTAATCCACCAGCATTGCTTACTGCTGCAACAAATTCGGCATTAGTAACCCAAGACATCGGGCCCTGTATAATCGGTTTTTCTATATTTAATATTTCGCATATTCTATTATTCATTATTGAATCCTCCTGCTTACGATTATTTTCCACAACCTTCAGTTGGTTGAAAAAATACTTAGTTTGCTAAATATTTTTCAGCTTGGCTAACTTACTAGTGCAATATTTTGGCCAGAGTATCTTCAAGGCTTCTAAATATATATTTAGGGTGCTAAACATTTATTTAGTATACTAAATAAATGTTTGAGAAAAAACTTAGTATAAGTTTTTCTCCATACGCTTTAATAAATCCCTTAATATTAAGCGTTCTTCAGTTGAAATTGACTGTAGTAATTTTTCTTGATGTTGTTTCCATTTAAATTCAACGGGTTCTTCTAATTCTTTGCCTTTGTCCGTTAGATAAATCCGCATAACCCTTGCATCTTCTTCATCACGTTTACGGTATATGAAACCATTCTGCTCTAGCGATTTAACCATATTGGTTACCGTAGGCGGTTCGCATTTTAAATGTTCACATAGTTGCATTTGTGTTATTCCATCACCTAGCCATAAACGCGAGAGTAAATTATCTTGGCCTACATAAAGATTAAGTTCTTTAAGGCTCTCACTATAATTTCGACGCATTTGAGAAGAAACTTTATCCAAGGACATACGAATATCACAGTCAACACTAACCTTCATAGATGAACCTCCTCTAGCTGAAAAATATTTAGTAGGCTAAATATATCATGGTTGTTTTTAGTTGTCAACGTTACTACATTGATTGCTCTTCTTCAGCTAACCTGCTCGATACTTGAGCAACTAAAAAGGGAGCAAATGGCTTTATGAAGCTCTCGATCCCCGTTAGTTGAACATCCACCACATCAGTTCAACAATGGTTCCTATAACTTATGAATTATATATTTCTCTACCTATATTAACAACATCTTTATCTGAATATCCAGCTGGAGCAAGAGCTGATAACTTCTCTATCACCTTATTCCGTAGGAATGGGGCTTTTTCTTTATTTGCCTTTTTTAATGCTTTGGTTAGTTCCTCTTCTGTTAGTTCGGTGCAATATGCAGGAGTTCCTGGCTGATGTCTCCATGAATCACTTAAAGAACCACCATCTACTGTGTCGAAGCCTAGCTCGTTTACTACATCCATTATTATTTGTTTCTGTGATAGATCATCTCCAGAAATAGCCATAGCAATGCGGCCCTGGCTTCCTTCAGGAGCCCCTTTATTATCTAGCGTATCTGTTAATAAATTGTTAAACGCTTTGATGATGAGTCTACCTAATTGATTTGAAACCCAAACGCTTTCAACCATACCATTTTCAATTTCTTCAATTTTGTCGTCTCTAAGAATAGGCGCATCATTTGAAGTATCTACAACGACTACTTCCTCCCCAACTTTATCTACAACGTGGCGAATGCTAGACAGTGCGTAGAAAGGGATAGAAATAATAAGAACATCAATATTTGTAATTACATCTTCTACACTCACAGGAGTTCCTGTAAGTTCTTTTCCTTCCAAACGTTCAATCCCACGAGCATCTGCAATTTTGACATCATGTCCATTCTTAACTAATTTTTTAGAAATAGTTGAACCGATATTCCCTGCACCTATAATTCCAAATCTCATTTTCTAATTCCAAATCTCATTTTCATTCCTCCTAAATATATCTCTATTCTAAAGAATTCTTTTCCCTCGTTTGAGTAATTTGATTACATGCACTAGAATATAATCAATTCTCCTTTTTTTGAAGAGGGCAATAAAAATTGCTGTAGTACATTTTTTTGTACTTAACAGTAGAAAGCAGGTGAAAAGGTGTCTAAAATATGTAAGGATGGGTTTGACAGAGAGTGTGTAAATGAACAGAGAGAAGTATATGGTATTGCCTATACCCAGAACGCACTTTCCGGACGTTGGAAATATATCATTCTTTGGTTTTTGAAGCCCACAGAGCGTCGTTATAGTGAACTCAAAGCTTTTTTAGGGGAGATTTCACAAGGTTCACTTACAAAACAACTTCGAGAATTAGAAGCGGATGGCTTAATAAGTCGCAAGGTTTATCCAGAGGTTCCTCCTCGTGTCGAATATTCATTAACCTCAAAAGGAGAAGAACTCATTCCAATTATTGATTTGATGGAAGAATTCGGGAAGAAGTTTGGAGAGCATGTAGATTAATCTTTCGTTTAGTGGGTAATGCTCCCATCGCCATCAACCTAACAAAATTAAATACCCCCAAAACGAAAAAATGCGTTATTCTTTCTGTAGAATCATAGGAAAGGGTGGCGTTTTTTATGAATCTTTCACTTTCGGATGAGTCACATCTCTTCTCCCAAGAACTACAACGGCATTTGTCGCCCCAAGCTCTTCGGGAGCTTGCCAAGGAAGACAGTTTTGTCCGTCGGACAAGTAAATACGGAGGAGAGGATCTCCTTTCTTTATGTGTCTGGTTTAGTCAAAAAGTTGCGAGCACGTCCCTGTCTCAATTGTGTAGTCAACTAGAAGCTACAACTGGTACTCTTATGAGTCCGCAAGGATTAAATGAACGCTTTAATCCTGCAGCTGTACAGTTTCTACGTGATATTTTGACACAACTACTTCGGAAAAAAACGGCAGTGCAAAGCCGTATATCAGGTATATATACCAAGCATTTCCGTCGTATACGGTTTTTGGACTCTACGGCCTTTCAACTTCCTGATGCATTTACAGAAGCTTATCGAGGGGCTGGAGGAAGTGCTCATACGTCGGGAATGAAGATTCAATTTGAATGCGATCTCTTAAGTGGGGAAGCACTTCATCTGCATATAGGTGAAGGAAAAGAGAATGATCAAGTGTATGGTTCGGAGTGCATCGCCTCACTGAGACCGGGAGACGTTCGGATCTGTGATCTCGGCTACTTCTCCCTAAAGGATTTTCGTACCATTAGCGAGAAGAAAGCCTTTTTCCTTTCACGCTTAAAATTAAATACACGCGTATATATGATGAACCCGAGCCCGGAAATATTCCACAATGGGACAATAAAGAAACATTCCGAGTACATACAGATGGATTTAGAGCAGTTTATTGACACACTAGAACCTGGCGAAACCCGAGAGCTCTCAGATGTATATGTGGGAATGTATGAGAAGTTACCTGTCAGAGTCATCATCCATCGATTGACGGAGCAGCAGTTGCGAAACCGTGAGAAAGAAATGGCAAAGAAAGAGAAGAAAAAAGGCAGGACTTACAAGGAGAAAAGTAAACGGCTCAGTGCCATTAACTTTTATTGCACCAATATTCCTGCGGAATATGTGCCGACAAGCAGAATTCACGACTTTTACTCCCTTCGCTGGCAAATAGAGATTTTCTTTAAAACATGGAAGTCGCTCTTTCCTATCTATACATGTAAAAAGATTAAACGGGAACGTTTAGAATGTCATATTTACGGCCAGCTTATCCGAATTCTCATATGTTCTTCCACGATGTTTCAAATGCGAGAACTGCTTCTGCGAAAAAAGA
>NZ_JALAMS010000069.1:0-2294 GCF_026790145.1 Priestia endophytica
TTTCCTTATTTTAACATACTCGGTTAATTATTTGGTTTACATAATAGATCTTACGGGAAGTGCATGAAATTCCATATGTTGAGTAAAATATAAAAGATGCCGTTAGGCCTCAAAGCACCCCTATTCTATATAAGCGTGTTGATGTAAAATTTAAAGTGACGGATAAAATCTGTTGTAACGTTCGCAATGTTTTTTCTTCTAACGCTAAAGGTGTGCGATAAATCAGCTTGATTTGTTTCGTACTTTTACACTCTCGAACAAGCTGAGGATATTGATGGTCTTTTCCGTTTTTTATGCTGATATGGTATTGTTCAAAAATTTGTTGTACGACTTGATGTTCCTCACTCGATATGTTCTTTCCAAACCATAAAGCCACAGCCCCAGTCAAAGCAGGAATCGCTATAAGTTCCCACATCCTCTTCACTCCTTCTTTTTTATCTTCTATAGATAGTTCCTTGAAAAAGGAAGCTTCCACATGCCGTTCTTATCTCATTAAACCCATTCCTTTTTTTCTTCTAGCCTGGTCGGTACCCTGGTCATAAGAAAGGAAGGAAAGAGGACAATGTATACAAAAAATAGAGCAAGCTCCCCAATATACCCATATTCATTCCAACGTGCATGATGACTCTTACTTTTCCTTTATCGACCCAACCCTTTTTCTCCGCATAAACCACCGTAAATAACACTAGGCTTGTTCCCAGGACTGTAACCATATGGATCTCCTCCTAAGTCGGTATAGTGGAATGTATGTTGAATGGGTTGTTCAACTTACCTTGTTTCATGCAAAAAGTTTACTTTCTTTGTATCAGTTGTTTGCTTTCTTTGTATCAATTGTGTATGAATCTTCTGCAATATGGGCATAGATGAAGATATAAGAACATACTATAGAGGTGTAAAGAATGGGAGTAAAAAAGACGAAACTAAAAAATTGGTTAGCAAAAGAGGGACGGTCTCAAGCATGGTTGGCTAGAAATTCAAATGTTTCAAGACATGCACTTAGTGAAATCTGCACTGGCAAACGAGATCCAAATATGTCTACAGTGAAACAAATTATGTCAGCTATTAAAAAGGTACAAAAAGATGCGAAAGTTGAAGATTTTTTCGATGTTTAATCAAGGTAGAATAATGTCGTGAAAAAGAGAATAGTTATATATCATAAATATACTTAAGACCGCCTTATATACTAATGCATACTGGGCGGTCTTTGTTATGGGTATACTTATAATTTTAAAAAGCTTGAGCTCTTGTATATAGCCTTAAGGCTATTGATTGAGGTTCTCATGTTGTTTTCGTTGACTACGAATATAAGAAGAAATCTTGCTGTAGTAATATTTTTTCACTTCTCCAAAAGGAATTCAAATTTCCCTTTCCTCAATCATCTCATATACCTCATCTAAAATTTGATCTCGTTTGTTTGGTCTAAGTTTAACATTGGGATATTTCATTGTTTTTATATATCGTTCTTTCAATTCCTGATGTCTGACATTCCCCATTAAATACTGATATGAATAGCTTTAATTATTCACTTCTGTATTTAACGTTACCGTATAGTGTATCAATCCTTTTCGATTAAGGATAAGTTGAAGAAGAGAGTGTACAAATACAGTTCTTTAGAGCGAGCATGGACAAAAGAAATCAAGGAAGAGGAAGTAGAAAAGGAAAAAGGGACGGTTGCCCAATGGATTGATAAAAATTGTATTGTGGTAGAACAAGCATCGCCATCAACCTAACAAAATTAAATACCCCATGTCCATCAAACTAATGAAACAAAATTTTTCCAAAACGAAAAAAACGCTATTCTTTCAGAAGAATACTCGAAATCCCCCCATTTCGGGTAGCTTCAACTTTGGGTGAAACCTGTCCGAAATGGGGGGGTTCATATACAAGTTATTTTTGTACTAGATCCTTATTGATTGTTCCAATATACTAACGACAGATACAAGTAATTCATTTAAGTAAAAGCGTTCATTGGAGTTCAAGGGAGTTCAAGGGAGGTTATTAAAGATAAGAAGTCGAATTATAAAAACACATGAGTAAAACATAAGGGAAAGGGGATGGGAAAATTAATTTATCATTCATGTTATGAAGTGGATGTAAGTAGAAACTCAGAAAAAAATGAACTAAAGGGAAAAATGATCCATTTTTTGGATGATAAAATGAGAAATCACTGATAATAAAATAGGTTTAATTACGATAGGGATGGGGGATGCTTAATGAAACTTTATTTAGATCCAGGTCATGGGGGTTCTGATCCAGGGGCTGTGGGCAATGGCCTGAATGAAAAAGAGATTGTA
>NZ_JALAMS010000070.1:0-15928 GCF_026790145.1 Priestia endophytica
TGCTGCTTGTAAAATCGCTTGTGTGAACTCCAAGTTGTTCAAGTTGAATTGACCTACTGCATAACCGTTATCTTTAGCAGTATTTAGCATTTCTTTCATTGATACTAATGGCATGATAATTCCTCCAAATTAGAATATGTAATATAGAATCGCATAAAGAGCTCTCGCTCTTTACGCGGTATTCTGCCTAAATTAGTTAGCTACGTGAACTTTTAAAAGGTTTGTTGAACCAGACTTACCAAACGGCATTCCAGCTGCAAGAATAACAAGATCACCGTGCTCAATAATACCTTTATCAACAGCAAGGTTTGTTGCATCACTTGTAATATCATCAATTGTTTCAAACGTGTTGCCTTCGATTGGAACAACACCTGACATAAGCATTAGCTTACGAGAAGTTGATTGATTTTTTGTGATTGCTACAACTGTTGCTTTTGGACGGAAGCGAGAAATCATGCGTGCTGTATATCCGCTTTCCGTTGGAGCTAAGATTGCTTTTACATCAAGCGTCATTGCTGTATCTGCTACTGCTTGACCAATTGCATCTGTTACGCTTGAAACACCAACTGAATCAGCAAACAGTTTTTCTTTTGAATAATCAAGAGCAGATTCTGCACGAAGTGCGATGCTGTTCATTGTGCGAACAGCTTCAACTGGATAGTCCCCAGCAGCCGTCTCACCAGAAAGCATGATTGCATCTGTGCCATCAAAGATTGCGTTTGCTACGTCACTTGCTTCAGCACGAGTTGGACGTGGGTTACGTTGCATAGAATCTAACATTTGTGTTGCTGTAATAACAGGCATTCCTAAATGGTTACATTTTTCGATAAGCTCTTTTTGTACAAGAGGTACTTCTTCAACAGGAATTTCAACACCCATGTCTCCGCGAGCAACCATTAAACCATCAGAAACTTCTAAGATCTCATCAATGTTATTGATTCCTTCTTGGTTCTCAATTTTAGAGATGATTTTAATATCTGTTGCATTGTTGTCTTCTAGAAGCTTACGGATTTCAAGAACATCTGCTGCTTTACGAACGAAAGAAGCAGCAATGAAATCTACGCCTTGCTCAACTCCGAATAAGATATCTGCACGGTCTTTTTCTGTAATACCAGGAAGGCTTACGCTTACGCCAGGAACGTTTACACCTTTTTTGTTTTTAAGAACGCCAGTGTTTTGGATTGTTGTATGAATTTCACCATTTGCAGCGTCAACAGTGTCTACTGTTAGACCGATTAAGCCATCGTCAAGTAAAATTGTATCCCCTTGTTTTACATCGTTCACAAGGTTTGAGTATGTAATAGAGAACTTTTCTTTCGTTCCTTTTACTTCTTTCATTGACACGATGATTTTTTCGCCTGCTACAAGCTCAAGTGCTCCGCCGTCCATTTCGTTTGTACGGATTTCAGGGCCTTTTGTATCAAGAAGAATAGCAACTGTTTTACCCGTTTCTTTTGACACTTCACGAATTGTTTTAATACGGCCACCGTGCTCTTCAAAGTCACCGTGTGAGAAATTTAAACGAGCTACGTTTAAACCCTCTTCTACTAATTTCGTGAATGTTTCGCGATTTTCACTAGCTGGTCCAATAGTACATACAATTTTAGTTTTTCTCATTCTCTCTTCTCCTTACGTCTAAAGATTATGGAACAATTACAAATTACTACACGTTCTTTTTCTTTAGATTGATAATTCTTTAGATAGTTTATACATGTTCATGTCGATATGATGTTCTTTTCCTAACACTTCTAGAATATCGTAATCAACAAGCTCATTTTTTTGAATTCCAACAGCACGTCCGCCGCGTCCTTGCAATAGTAAATCAACAGCATATCCACCAAAACGGCTTCCTAATACACGGTCAAATGCAGATGGAGATCCTCCGCGTTGAATGTGGCCAAGAACTGTTACACGTGTTTCAACACCTGACTTTTCTTTTAACTTCTCAGCAAGTTCATTTCCACTCATAACACCCTCAGCAACAACGATAATGCTGTGTTTCTTACCACGCTCATTTCCTTGATGAAGACGAGCAATGATATCATCGAAAGATTCGTCTGCTTCCGGAATCAAAATTGTTTCTGCTCCACCAGCAAGACCTGACCAAAGTGCAATGTCTCCAGCATCTCGACCCATTACTTCAACGATGAATGTTCGCTCATGCGAAGAAGCCGTATCGCGAATACGGTCAATTGCATCAATGACAGTATGTAAAGCTGTGTTGAACCCTAACGTATAGTCTGTTCCTGGAATATCATTATCGATAGTTCCTGGAATTCCGATACAAGGGAATCCTTTTTTTGTAAGCTTAATTGCGCCTTGGTAAGATCCATCTCCCCCAATAACAACTAATGCTTCAATACCATGTTTCTTCAGTTGTTCAATGCCCTTATCTTGTCCCTCTTCTGTTTTGAATTCTTCACAGCGAGCTGACTGAAGCATTGTTCCACCACGTTGAATAATATCTCCAACAGAACCAACTTCTAGCTTTTGAATGTTTCCTTCAATAAGCCCTTTATATCCTTGACTAATTCCATACACTTCAAGTCCTTCAAAGATTGCTTTGCGGACTACCGCACGAATTGCTGGATTCATACCTGGAGAATCGCCGCCACTCGTTAATACGCCGATTTTTTTCATTTTTCTCATCACCTCATACATCTATCATATTTCAAGATTGTCTTTTTTACAAACAATCTTACATAGGAAATGGGGAATCGTTTCTAAGCATTACATTATGAAAAATTTTACTCTTCTTTATGTATACCTTATAATGGAAAAAACTCCATTGTAGAAACTCATTGATTTACGCCTATTACCTTAACATACTTGTTATATTTGTGAAAATAGCATGAAAGCGATTATCATCTCTTTTTTTCACTTTTTTTCACTTTTTTTCTTCGTTTTTCGCCCTTCTTTGCGTTATTTCATATTTTTTCACCTTAACGCTGTTGCTCCTTAAAAAGTTTCCAATTCTATTTTTTAGTATAACCTATCCTTGTCAATCCATTACCTTTTTTAACAAAGAGAAAAAGCGCAGAAAAGATTCTGCGCTTTTTCGTTTTTATAGTTCGTCAAAACCATTTGCATCTGTTGTTTTAGCATATTGACGACTTTTTTGTTCGAAGAAGTCTGTTTTGCCAAGATCCACTGTTTCATATGCTTTAATCCAACGAAGGGGATTTTGTCGGTATCCTTCATAAGGACGCTCAGTACCAAGTTGATTTGCCCGAACGTTTGCATAAAACTTAATGTAATCTTCTACCTCTTGTAGAACAAGACCTTCAATTTCATCTCCGATTACAGTCTTAGCCCAGCTTACTTCAAGCTCAACGGCGCGCTTAAGTGTTTCATTAATAAATTGGTGAAGTTCTTTCGTGTTGTATTCTGGATACTCCACTAAAATTTCTTTAAAAATCTTCACAAATAAATCAACGTGAATTTGCTCATCTCTGTTAATGTAATTAATCATGGTGCTTGTAGCTACCATTTTGCGGTTGCGAGCAAGATGATAGAAAAAGGCAAAACCAGAATAGAAGAACAAACCTTCTAAAATCACGTCGTACACAAGCGACTTTAAGAGCGTTTCGACGCTTGGGTTTTCAGCAAAATCCTTATAACCGTTCGTGACGAATTCATTGCGCTCTACAAGCGTTGGTTCTTCACGCCAGTAGTTGAAAACTTCGTCTTGTTTAGATTTGTTTACAATGCTTGAAAGTACGTAGCTATAAGAGTGATTATGAATGACTTCTTGCTGTGCAAGCATAATCATAAGCGCATTTAAGCTTGAGTCTGTCAAATAGTCTGCTACTTTCCCGGCATAGTCTGTTTGAATGCTGTCTAAAAGAGCAAGAAGTCCAATAATTTTCAAGAAAGAATCTTGTTCTTTCTCTGTTAGCTGCGGAAACTGCTTAATATCATGTGACATATTAATCTCAAACGGTGTCCAAAAGTTCGCTAGCATTTTTTTATATTTAGGGTACGCCCAACTAAATCGAACGTCATCCCAGTTTAAAACATTAGAGCTTTCTCCGTTAATAATGCTTGTTGATCTGTTTGGTGCCTGACGATCCATAATGTCACGCTTTTTTAGTGTATATGACATCACAATTCACCTTTCTTCTATTATATATGTTACTCTTAGCTATGGCAGCTTTCACATTCGTCAATTGCATCTCCAGATGTTGAACGAACATAATATGTTGTTTTTAATCCTTCTGACCATGCATTAAGATGCAGATCTAAAAGGTCTTTTGCACGAATATCGTTTTGTACATAAAGATTAAAAGATACAGCTTGGTCAATGTGACGCTGACGTTTCGCGTTTTGTTTAATGCTCCAATTTTGATCAATGTGATATGCTGATTTATAATACCAGTTTGTTTGCGGCGTAAGATCTGGTGCCGTTACTGGAATTTTATAGTCCTTCTTCTCTTCCGAATATTCTTTACGGAAAATAGGATCGATACTTGCACTAGAGCCCGCAATAATACTTGTGGAAGAATTCGGTGCAACAGCCATAACGTAGCCGTTTCGCATTCCGTGTTCTTGCACTTTAGCACGAAGTTCTTCCCAACGATCGCTCGTATACCCACGATCCTCAAAATAGCGGCCATTCTCCCATTCTGAACCTTCAAATACAGGGTATGAACCTTTTTCTTTTGCAAGCTCCATACTCGCTGAAATGGCATAATAGGCAATGTCCTCATATAAGCGATCATTGTACTCAACAGCATCATCACTTTCCCAGCTAATTCCCTCAAGGGCTAGTAGGTGATGAAGCCCAAACGTTCCTAGTCCGACAGCACGATACTTTTCATTCGTATATTTAGCTTGTGGTACAGGAATTGTATTTAAGTCAATTACATTATCAAGCATGCGCATTTGAATTTTCACAAGACGAGGTAGAACGTCTGCTTTTACAGCTGTTGCAAGTGAAACAGAAGACAAGTTACACACAACAAAATCGCCCATCTCTTTGCGAATTACAATTGTGCCTCCATCTGTTGTTTCTTCAACAAGCGTTGTTGCACTCATGTTTTGAGCAATCTCACTGCAAAGGTTACTTCCGTAAATCATTCCCTTATGTTTGTTCGGATTTGCTCGGTTTACTGTATCACGATAGAACATGTAAGGTGTCCCTGTTTCAAGCTGTGAAATCATAATTCGTTTCATAATTTCGATTGCCGGAACTGTTTCGCGAGAAAGCTTCTCTTCTCTTACACACTCTTCGTATTTTTCTCTAAATGAACCGCTGCCTTTTTCTTCATCGTAAAAATCTTCAAGAGAATAGTTCATAACGCTTCGCACTTCATGTGGGTCAAATAAGTGCCATTCTTCTCTGTTTTGCACTTTCTCCATAAATAAATCTGGTAAGCATACGCCTGTAAATAAGTCGTGTGTACGAAGACGCTCATCTCCATTATTCAACTTAGCATCAAGGAAACTGAAAATATCTTTATGCCATACATCTAAGTAAACAGCAATTGCCCCTTTACGCTGTCCAAGCTGATCAACACTAACAGCTGTATTATTTAGCTGTTTCATCCATGGCATAACTCCTGAGGAAACACCTTTAAACCCTTTAATATCGCTTCCTCTTGGACGCACTTTTCCTAGGTATACACCAATACCTCCGCCGTGTTTTGACAGGGTAGCAACGTCTGTATTGCTGTCGTAGATGCTTCTTAAATCATCTTCAACTGTATCAATAAAGCAGCTTGATAGCTGGCCATATGTTTTACCTGCATTTGCAAGTGTTGGTGTAGCTACTGTCATATAAAGATTTGAAAGAGCCCAATATGCTTCTTCAATAAGAGCAAGACGTTTTTCTTTTGGCTCATTTTGCATAAGCGTCATTGCAATAATTAAGAAGCGCTCTTGCGGTAATTCCATTGTTTTGCGATCGTGTGTTTGAGCTAAGTAACGATCAGATAATGTCAGTAGCCCGATGTATGTAAAAAGTTCATCACGTTCTTGTGAAATAAAACTTTGAATCTTTTCAATCTCTTCTTTCGTGTAAGAAGATAAAAGAGCAGGGCTGAAAATTCCTGTGTTTGTTAACGTCTCAATTAAATGATAAAGAGAACCATATTTCTCATCTGCTTGATAGCCACGGTTTTCTGCTGCATTTCCGTAAAGCTTGTCCAATAAAACGCTAGCTGCAACATATGTCCAATCAGGTTCAAGCGTGTTAATACGCTCAAGCGCACCTAAAATAAGCAAGTTTGAAAGACGATCTCTCGTGACTTCCTGTAATGTGAACACCCCTTGAACAATTTTCTGTTCATAATCGTCAAAATCTAGATGTGGATATTTTTCTTTTAGTTTTTCTAGATATCCAACTAACGCCTCTTCAGCTCCATCTTGTTCGACAACCGTTTCTAACGTGTTCGAATTTGTTTGTAACATAATATTTCCTCCAGTCTTTACCATTCACTCTACAAAAAAAGCTCATTGTCTCTTCGAGAGCAATGAGCATAAAGCGAAGGAACGTGCGCACAAAAAAGCACAACCCTCGCTTTATCCTCCTAACTCCCGAACAGAATAAAACGTCTCAATAAAAGGCAGGTCTCCTGACTTTTGCGTCTCTCTACTCTAAGCCCTTCCCGTATAATAAGCTTATGTAAGCCTTTTCGTTCATACAGTGGATGCGCTTATTTCATCAGCAATCACAGTTGCGGGTACAGTTTTGGTTTGATTACCAAATTCCCTTTTAAGTCAATACATGACACCTTTATTTTAGGTTTATACAAAATATAGTATTTTTATATTCATCCGAACACTACATATTGTGTTTATTATTCTATCAGACTCTTTTAGATTTTACAACAGAAAAACTCTATGTTTGTTACAATACTTGATTATACACAGTTCTTGCCCGAAAGAAAGACCTTGACTTTTCCCGCATTTATTAAACTTCTTTTCTCTCAAGGTATTGTTCCTTATAAAAAAATCAATTTCACTTTTTTGCTATTAAAAAAACTAGTTCACAAAAAATATGAACTAGTTTTATAATACACATCTTTTGTTTTTCTTAAGCAGATTTTTGATGAAGCTTATGATACGTAATTCGGACAAGTTTGTCCATAGTAAAGACGATAAGGAGGCTTGATAAAAAAGCGGCTAGAAAGCGATGATCATTGTTTATACTTTGTATAAAATGAAAGACAAAACGGTGTAGCAAACAAAATATAATGGTTATAAAAAAAAGTTTTATTCCTAACAAAATCTCTTTTTGACGTTCTTTATTAATTCCTTTCCATACCCCACAGATGCCGACAAAACTTACAAGCATTGCACCAACCCCAAGCACATATTGACGCTCGTGCCATACTTGTACAAACCCTAAAAATAAAAGTCCTAAAAATACAAAGGAAAGCGCCGTATCTCTTTTGGTATTTTTCACTCTTCTTCTCCTTTCATATATACTAAACAATTATCCCAAGTTTATCATACATTTTCTCTTCTGTTCCCCCTTTTTTACATTTTTCTGGATATTTTTTAGTGTAAAAGAGAAGAGCACGCTCTTCTCTTTTATGACTGTCACTGCCACTTATCTTTCCACTCTTGAATCATTTTATTATTTTCTTTTATTTTCGCTTTCATAAGAGCTAGTTTTTGATCTCTAATCTCCCATACGGCTTCTTTACGGCTTTTATATTGATCTAAAATACGCTTTTCTAACCTTTTAATTTCCTCTGATGAGAGTAATTTTTGTTCCTCTATATACTTTACCCCTAAAAGAAGTCGATCACGCTCCCTTAGGCTTGCTTTATCATAAGATTCTTTAATAGAATCAAAACGTCTCTGCTCGCTAAGCTGTTCCTCATCTGAAATTGCCGCCTCTTGCACAAAAGTTTTTTCAGGCGTTTCTTGCTCCCACTCTTCCTTAATGTATGTTTGTAGTTCTTCCTCCGTTGCCACGGTCTTGTAGGTACCTTTTGCTGCGACTTGTTGAAGTGCCGCTTCCTCCTCTTGCTCTACATCAAGACCAATAATATGGATATCCTCGCTACCATTAGAAAGAATACTTTTACTTTCTTCTCCTTCGTTCTCACAAATATCTATTCCATCGCTAATAATATAAATAGAATTTTCATATTGTTCATCACTGTAGGAAGAAAGAACTTCTTCTACTTTTTGCAATCCTGCTGTAAATGAAGTGTCATCCCCTTCTCTATATTCTGCTAGAGAAGAAGCAAATTCACCTGGTTCATATGACTTATGATCATATGCTACTTGTATATTCCGGCATGCGGGGACTTTTTGTGTTTCCTCATCCTCTTCTATTGGGTTCTCATATGTTAAAAGTGTAAGGGATTCGTCGTTAGGAAGAGCTGCTGCAAAATCAATAATTGCCTTTTTCGCTAATGAAAGTTTTGTTTGATTTCCTAACGTTTCTTCCATACTTTTACTCCCGTCTATCAAAAGTACGGCATTCTTCTTTTTCTTTTGATCAGCAGTTACCTCTGGAAATACAGGTTCAAATGTTTCAAGCTCTTTTTCTATTTTCCCGTACTCTCCACTTCCTAATAAGTAAACAAGATAGTTATAAAACGATTGCTCGCTACTTTTTTGCGACTGGGCGAATGAATCAATTTTCTTATGTAGAAAAGGTTCTAGATCACTTTCGATGATTTCGTCATATTTTAACGTTTGGGCAAGTTCTCTCCCCTTTAAATACTTTTTTACAAGAATCCCTTGCTTTTGATTGTTCATATCTTCTACAGTTTCTGCTGCTTGTGGTATGTTTTCTATATTAGCGCTTGAATAAGCATCAGTTTCTTCTTTTTTGCCACATGCAGTATGTATAAATAAAATGAAAATAAAAAAACTGATTAAGAGCGTTTTCCGCTTCATATCTATTATGCACCTTTCTTTCTAAAATGCTTTCTTCTTCTATATCGGTTTTGCTTCTTTCACGCTTCATAACTTCCCGTATTTACCAGCCCCTATCTTCTTCATTATCTTAAAATTCCTCTAGCCAATCAACAAAAAAATAAAGCTAGAGATATTCTCTAGCTTTATTATGTGAAGTATTCAATTTTGGCGTTCGGAAAGTATTTATCAATATAAGATTCCAAATGCTCACGAAGCTCATGTTCTTCATCTTTAGAATAAATATATTTTCCAATTCCATATCGTCCCCACTTATAGCGACGACTTTCTTCATCCATTTCAAGCTTTGATTTTGGATAGTTTTTTTGAATAACTCGCTTTGCTGGCTTTGTAAAGCGATGCTGAATCATTTCAAAAGTGATGTCTTGTCGGGCACTTTCAGGCAACTGTGCATCAAGCTTTTCAAAAAGCGTCTTATACCCTTCCTCCCAGCCTTCATGAATATAAATAGGAGCAACAATAAATCCAAGCGGATATCCTGCTTCTGCAACTTTCCTCGCAGCCTCAATTCGATAATCAAGCGATGATGTTCCAGGCTCGAAATTTTTAATAACATAATCAGCATTCACACTAAAACGAAATCTTGTACGCCCGTTATGCTCTGCATCTAAAAGATGATCAACATGATGAAACTTTGTAACAAAACGCAGTCTTCCAAAATCCGTTTTCCCAAAATATTCAATAGCACGTTTAAGCGTATGTGTTAAGTGATCAATTCCAACAATGTCAGAAGTACATGAAGCTTCAAAACGGGTCATTTCAGGTGCTCTTTCCTCCATATACTTTCTTGCTTGATCAAAAATTTCATATGTATTTACATATGTTCGAATGTATGGTTTGCTGCCCATTGTTGTTTGTAAATAACAATAGTGACAGTGTCCCATACATCCTGTTGCAAAAGGTATTGCATATTCTGCTGATGGCTTTGATGTATCAAACTTTAACGTTTTTCTTACGCCAACAACAAGCGTTGATTTAGCGTTACGGTATTGCTGTAGATGATTTTCCCCTGGAATGTTTCTTACTTGATTATGTGAAGTTGTTTCTCTTATTTCAAGACCCATCTTTTCAAACTTTTCTTTTAGTTCTACACCAAGAAGGTATTCAAGCGCTCTTGGTTCAATATATACAAGCTGTGGTACAAAAGGTTTTATCATCCCTGTAAATCCTTTCTCCGTTAGACACGGGCTTTAAAAGCGTTCCTTTATATAGTAGAGAACCATTTTTTTAATCATCCTGCTCATAATCAAAGATTTCGTTGTATGCCTGCTGTGCATCTTGTTCCGTAGGGAAAAGAGCATCATCTTCACCAATGAGGTGATATGATTCATGAATAAAAAGAGCAACGTCGTTTTTATTTTCAGGGTGTTGTACAATCTCTGCTTTTTGAATGTTTGCTACTGTCGCAGCATGCGGATTGCGATATATAACATACACGTCGTCTCCTTCGCGTATTTCTTTTGGATCAAGCGTATTCATTTTATCCCTTCTCTCGTTTAGATTTTAGGAACTATCCCATTTTTTTAGCGTCTCCGCCATATACTGTTTTATGAACCGTCTAATGAATTAGCCAATGTTACCAAAAAAAAAAAAAAAAACGCAGCATCTTCTAGATGCTGCGTTTGTTACTATATATTATACATTTTGGCTTGATTTTTGCGCGTTTTTCAACCGATTTGCAAAGACATCTTTTGCTTGAGTAGAGCGATTGTCTGCTTCTCTTTCTTCCCATAGAACTAAAAGGCGACGATAATAAACATACCCACCTAAACTAAGCAGAAACAACAAAATGGTTAAAACCATTACAAAATCAAAATCCACAATCGATCATTCTCCTTTTCACAGTGTCTTTACCACATTAACGAAAAAGGTAAGAGCAAAGTTTCATTTTTCACATTACAGTTGTTTAACAAACGTGTGACGACTTTCATCATAATTTAAAAGTGCACTATCCTGATGTTGAAACCGCTCATTTTCAACGTTCGTAGACACAATAATTTTCTTACAACCTTTTTGCTTTGCCCATGTTTGCAAATAAACAAACAAAGCATCTATATATAAATCAATCTCCTCATTCCCATAAAGAAGCTCACTAATGTACAAATGTTTCCCGTCGCAAAAGTTGGTATGAATACTTCCCCCAACAATAACCACTATCTTTTGCTTCACAGAAAGCGAAAAGAAATGATGACCTTCTGCATTCATAACCGTTGCTTGCTGAATAAATTGATCACGATCTAATTCCGCATCAAGACGTTTTAGAAAGTGAAAAACTTGAAACCATTCCTCCGTGCTACTTAGTTGCTTAATTTCGTAATTGTCCATTGTTATACTCCCATCATCAGTAGAGCCGTCATGCTTGAAATTGTTCGCATGATGTTTACACATAAGTTGCAAAACAGCTTTACTGACTATTTTCCATTTTTGACATTATTTTTATTTTTAAGACGTTAAAAAGTTAAAAAAATAACCCTACTATAATATTCAAGTTATACTCATCTTTTTTGGGGGTGATTCTACTTAAAAATAAATTTTTAGTGGAGACCTCTCCCTTGTTCCTTAAAAGTTGACGAATTTTTATAGCAGTGCTTTAATAATGATGAATCTACATTAAAAAAGTGAGTTACTGGAAATTTCCATATGACAAGGAGCTTTTAACAATGTTACCTAGTAAGGAAACGCTACAATTTTTAATGCCATATAAGTTTGCTGTTGATGAACTTAAAACTAAACTAAAAATCATCCAGCAGGAGGCTTATTTTTCACTTGAGCACAATCCAATTGAACATATGAAGTTTCGGGTTAAGAGCCCGGAAAGCATGACAAAAAAGTTAAAAAGAAAAGGTGCGGCTGCAACGTTAACAAGTGCAAAAAATGTTTTAAATGATATCGTTGGCGCACGCATTGTATGTTGTTTTGAAGAAGATATTTACTTTTTACGTGACTTATTTTATTCACGTCCTGATCTAACTGTAGTTGAAGAAAAAGACTATATTAAAGAACCAAAATCAAACGGCTATAGAAGTCTACACTTAATTGTCGAAGTACCTGTTGTAATGCATGAAAAAACAGAAATGGTTAGAGCAGAGATTCAAATTCGTACTATTGCAATGGATTTTTGGGCAAGTGTTGAACATAAAATTTTCTATAAATACGACCGGGAAATCCCTACTCATTTAAAAGAGGAATTATCAGAAGCTGCCTCTGCCGCTAACGAACTAGATTTGAAAATGGCTAAAGTTCGAAAAGAAATTCAAAATATCGAAAATGCGTATGATTCGATGATTATGCACTAGTTCATTCTTCTTTAAATATGACGATTCTTCAAAAAATAAGGACTATCAGTTGCTCTCTATCTCTTAATAAGCTACGATAAAAGAAAGAACGTATTTAACGAGGTGGACAAGGTGAATCTTAAAAAAATCGCGCAAATTTTTTTAATCGCGATTGCAGCAACAGTTTTTGGCTCTTTCATTGTACTTATACTTGTACGAGCCCTTGTTGGTCTGTTTTAAAATATAATAAAAAAAGCTGACAACTGGATTGTCAGCTTTTTCTTCTTTTATAATACTTTCACATAAAATGTACGCGTTCTCGGACCATCGTATTCACAAAAATAAATTCCTTGCCAAATTCCAAGAAGAAGATCCCCTTCTGTAACGATAATGTGTTGCGAAGGACCAACTGTGCTTACTTTTAAATGAGCTGCTGTGTTACCTTCCATATGACGATCTTCCCTATGTTCCCACGGATAAACTTCATCAAAGCGCCGAATCATATCTTTTTTCACATCTGGATCTGCGTTTTCATTAATTGTAATCCCTGCTGTTGTATGTGGAGAATATACAAGAACCGCTCCTTCTTTCACATTCGCCTCCTTTACAACACTACGTACTGTGTCTGTTACATCAATCATTTCATCTCTTTTTTTCGTTTCTACCGTAAACTTTTTCAACATGAAATAAATTCTCCTTTTTTTCTTTTATTTTCTAGAATTTCTGCTACACTTTTTACTAGAACCGATTGTTCTTACAAGTACTATAACCGATTTCATAAAAGAGAAACAGCTTGATTCTAATCGAATTTTAGGAGGCACATAGATTTGGGAAAAGCAAGTCGTACAATTATTTTTGATATTCTATTTTACATTGCTGTTCCATGGCTAATTTGGAAATATGGCCGTGAGAGCCTTGGTGACTATTATGCAATGCTTCTATCAACAGGACCTGGTATCCTTTATACGCTTTATCGCTTCGGGCGAGACAAGCAGTTTAATGTAACAGGGCTGTTTATTTTAACAACGATGATTTCAAGCACTGCTGTTGATCTTTTATCAGGCTCTGCTGAAGCAATGCTCGTTAATAGCGTATATGTTTCTGCTATTATTGGCGTCTTTTTCCTTGTGACAACATTTACAAAAAGACCATTCGCTATGTATTTTTTCGTTGATGGCTATCAGCTAATGGGCTATGATCGTCAACAAACACTCGCAGCTTGTCTGCACCCTTCTATCCTAAAAGGATTCCAAATTTGCACAGGAATCATGGCGCTTCGGCAGTTCGCTACAAGCGGTGTGAAGTGGTATTTAATCGGAAAATACGGTGTTGATGGATACGACAAAATGCTTGTTGTAATGCGTGTAACAGGCTGGATTTTTTCAGGAGTTGTAACGGTTGCGCTCATTATTGTTGCAAGCAAGCTTGGCAATATGCTTCCACATGAAGAAGATGAAAAGGATGAAGATCAAAACCCACCACCATCTCCTGACCATAAGCTAATCTAAAAAGCATCCTGCATAATGGCAGGATGCTTTTTTTCGGTTTTAAAAGGAAAATAGCTTATGATATGGAATGACTTACAAGAGATAAAAAGATGAGGTGAGAAAGTATGAAAAAAGCATTTATTTTTATCATTCTTTTTCTATTGATTGGAATTGGATTTCTGTTTTCTGTACGAGAATCTGATGTTTTTGCCCAATTTCCTATTCCAAGAACAGCTGAAAAAGATGCGAAGATATCTCACGACTCCTCTGTTGAAAAGTATGCTAGATATAGCTGGCCGAAAATAAAGAAAGATGAACCAATTCCTTCCTCTTATAAAACGTTAATTACAATGTGGGGATGGAAAGAGAAAGAACAACAAGATCGTAAAGAAATGACAGTGTTTAAAAAGGATGAAAAAGAGATTCGCTTTTTTACACACGATGGCTTCTTTATCCTAGTCACAACAAAATAAAGCTTTTCATAAAAAAAACAGGATGCGCTCGCACCCTGTTTTTTTGAATTAGAATTTTGCTTGATAGCTTTCAAGTTCCCAGCCGTGAACAGCTAAACGGTAGCTATCCCACTCGCCTTTTTTCAATGCAATATACTCTTCATATACGTGTGAACCTAACGTACGTTTTGCAAAATCACTATTTTGAAGTGCTTCTACTGCTTCTTTTAAGTCACCTGGTAAGCTGTCAATTCCAAGCTCAGCACGGCGCTCTTCTGTCATATGGAAAATATCTTCATTTACAGAATCAACAGGTTTTAAGCTACGTTCAATTCCATCAAGACCTGCTGCAGCAACTGCTGCAAACGCTAAGTAAGGGTTTGCTGATGGATCTGGACAGCGAAGCTCAACACGTGTACCCATGCCTCTTGTTGATGGAATACGCACAAGTGCAGAACGGTTTGAAGCACTCCAAGCGATATAGCAAGGTGCTTCATATCCTGGAACAAGACGCTTATAAGAGTTTACAAGCGGGTTTGTAAGAGCAACAAAGTTTTTAATGTTGTCCATAAGGCCCCCTATGAAGCTATAAGCTGTCTCAGAAAGAGCATCTTCTCCTTGTGGATCAAAGAACGCATTTTCACCATCTTTGAAGAATGACATATTTACGTGCATACCAGAACCATTAATACCTGCTACTGGTTTTGGCATAAATGTCGCATGTAAGCCAAATTTAGCAGCTACTGTTTTAACTACCCATTTATATGTTGTTGAACGGTCAGCTGCTGTTAGTGCATCTGCATATTTGAAGTTAATTTCATGCTGTCCTTCCGCTACTTCATGGTGTGATGCTTCAATTGTGAAGCCCATTGCTTTTAACGCACGGTAGATTTCTAAACGAACGCGTTCCCCAATGTCTTTTGGAGATGGCTCAAAATAGCCACCATTGTCGTGAACCTGCACTGTTGGATTTCCTTCTTCGTCTGTTTTAAAAAGGAAGAATTCAAGCTCTGGACCTACTGAAATTGTATATCCATGATCAGCAGCTTTTGCAATCGTGTTTTTTAAAACATTGCGTGTATCTCCTTCAAAAAGAGTGCCGTCCGGGTTTGTTACACTACAAAGGAAACGAGCTTCCGAATATCCTTCTTCAACAGACCATGGTAAAACAGCGAACGTTTGTAAATCTGGTTGAAGATAAAGATCAGATTTATTGATTGGTGAAAAACCTACAACAGATGAACCATCAAACATGCTTTTACCTTCTACAACGTCGTCTAACTTTTCAACTGGAACTGTAACATGCTTTAAAGTTCCTTCAAGATCGATGAATTGAAGATGAAGAAGTTCAACGTGTTTTTGGGAGATGATGTCTTTGATTTGTGATAAAACGTCCGTTTGCGGAGTTGCTTCTGTAATTGCTAATTGACTCATGTTATATAACCTCTCAATTTAATGTTATTTTTTCTTACACCATTTATATTTATATTATATTCTGACTTTTTTATTTTTTCAAGGCTTTTTTCACAAATTTCCGACCCTTCTCCCTAAAACCCTTCTTCAATGTTAAGGATTCAACGAAAAATCCGCTCATTTCTACGCTAAACAATTACAAAAAAACACGTTTCAAGGCGAAACGTGTTTTTTTAAAGCGCTATCATTAAGGTTTCTGTCTTCTGCATCTTGGAATTGATGATTTAAAAAAGCTGCAGACTTTTCCGTGATCGAAACCTTCTTTCATAATTTTCTTTTATTATATCATAAATTTGAAAAGAAAAAAGAGAGCTTATTCGCTCTCTTTTTTCTTTTCAAA
>NZ_JALAMS010000071.1:0-3630 GCF_026790145.1 Priestia endophytica
GAAACACACTTACAAATGCTTGAATAAAGAACCTAATTGATATCAATTAGGTTCTTTGTACCGATAATATAGGTTATTTGAACTAAACATTAAGCTTTCTGAATTTAAACATACGGAAAAGTTGAAAGTTTTCATTGAGAAACATCAACTACATCACCCTCATCATGCTATATTCATCATTTAACTAATCATTAACTATTAGAGAACACTATTTTGTTATCGCTTACAATTACGATATACCATGTGGTATGCTATATGAAAAATATTAGAGTAATTGACTTTACATACCAAAATTATATGCATAGTGAAGGGGGATTTTTATAATGGATATCAAACAATTACGCTATTTTTCCGCAATCGCCGAAGAAAGACAAATTACACGTGCAGCTAAAAGGCTTCACATGGCACAACCTCCTCTAAGTCACCAACTTAAATTAATGGAACAAGAACTAGACGCTTGTTTACTGGAGAGGAATGGGAAAGAATTAGAGCTCACACAGGGAGGAAGGTTATTATATAAAAAAGCCAAAAGTATTTTAAATCAAATGGATGATTTGGTAAAAGAAGTTAAGGAAATAGAAGAAGGTCTGAGAGGCGTATTATCAATTGGTTCCACCAAAACAGGATTTTCTTATATACCACATAGGCTTCAAGTTTTTCGTCAGTTATATCCACAGGTCACTTTCCGATTGAAAGAAGGTGATACGTATAGTTTGGCCCAAAGTTTAATAAAAAGAGAGATTGAGCTGGCCATTGTACGATATCCTCTAGAGCCCCTAGAAATGAATGGATTTTCTTTTGTTCCCCTGCCTAAAGATGAGTTTGTTCTCATCATGTCTGAAAATTGGAGTCATCAAACGAGTATAAAAATAAAGGAACTTGCTGGGATTCCTCTTATGTTACTACATCGAACCAATTGGATTGGCCTTTATGAGGTTGTCATTGAAGAGTTTGATAGACATGGAGTTAATACTGAAATTATTTGCGAGTGTGGAGATGCAGCTATGCTTCTATCACTTGCAAGAGCTGGAATTGGAGCTACGCTCTTACCACAATCAACACTGGAAGCATTCCCTATGCATGGATTAAGAATTATCAATATTGACGATGGAACAATTAATTCCCAATCGGCACTCATCTGGTTGAAAGATCGCTATATTTCTAAAAGTGCTGTTCAATTTATTGAAACGTTTAAACAAGAATTTAAGTAAGATGCAGGGAAGGTTTAATCATGACCTTCTCTTTTTATATAACAAGAAATCAACCATTTTTGTCTTTGTATCTGCCTTCCTAATAATTATACCCTAAATTGGTTTCTTAACTAATTTCTCTTTTCATTTCTTGTTGTAATCGCTATCTATAATAATTATCCCCTAATCAAATTTCTTTTATTTATAACTAACAGTAATATGACCATAGTCATATTAATTAGAATGAATAAAAAGGTCATTTAAAATATAATGTTCTATTGTTACATCTATAATTAGAATAGAATTAAGCTATTTTAAGTTGCTTATAAATAAAAGGTTGATTATCTTACCTTAGTCAGATAAGATAGGGTTGTGCAAATAAGAAATAGGAGAGAATATTCATGACAACAAGTTCTATATCACAGAAACAACCTTCCTTGTGGAGCCTATCTTTTATATTTATTACGCTATCAAATGCCCTATTATTTATGGTTTTTGAAATGATGCTTCCAACACTTCCTTTGTTTGTCACAAAGTTAGGCGGAGAAGCCAACCAAGTCGGTTTAATTACAGGAGCATTTATGTTCTCTGCTATTTTAATTCGCCCTTTTACAGGTTTATTGACTCATAAATTTAACAAAAAGTATCTACTTTTAATAGGAATCGGTATTAGCGCCATTTGTACAGGGGCTTATTACTTATCAACGGATATTTATATACTGTTAATCATTCGTTTAATTCATGGGATGGGATTTGGGATTGCAAGTACATTTTTTGCAACAATTGCTGCTGAAAATATTCCTTCTGACCGAAGAGGAGAAGGTATGGGCTATTTTGGAGTAGGTGAGACCGTTGCCATCTCTTTAGGCCCATTACTTGGCATTACTATTCTCCAATCTTCTAATTTTATTACTCTATTTATAGGAGGAATGGTTCTTCTCTTTGTCTCTTTAATCATGGCATTACTTTTAAAAAAGGAACCAAGAGAAATAAAGAAGATGGAGAATCAAAATATAAGGTTTAAACTTTTAGAGAAAAAGGTATTATTCCCATCTCTTTTAATTTTTCTAGTTGGGATTGCGGCGTCAGGAATTATGTCTTTTATAAGCCTTTATGCCATTGAACAAGGATTTCAATACATTGGATGGTTCTTTTTTATCATTGCATTAGCTAGCTTTATGGTCCGTTTGGTTACAGGTAAAGTATTTGATAAATTTGGTCATGCCTATGTATTAATCCCATCAGCAATCTCCGGTACTATAGGTTTGTTCATTCTATATGGGGCATCCACTAACTTTTCTTTCTTTTTGGCAGCCATCTTTTATGGGATGGGATTTGGAGCTATCTTCCCTGCCATCCAAACTTGGTGCTTAAACTTAGTTGCTGAGTATGAACATGAAGATGCGATGTCTTCCTTTTTTAACTTTTTTGATTTAGGAATTGGAGGTGGATCTCTTCTACTTGGTATCATTGCTACGGTAGTGTCCTATCAATTTGTGTACCTTGTATCCGTCTTTATGTACGTTACTTTCCTACTAATGTATATTAGTTATATAAAGCTAAGAAGGAAATAATCGCTTAGTTTCCTTTCAACTAGGAGGAAAAAGATTTGATTACAAATAAAATCAAGGGAATTGCTATCCACCATTTTAATGAATTGGGGTATGAAGGTACCAAAATGGCTCGAATAGCAGTTGAAGCTGGTATAACCAAACAATCTCTTTCTTATCATTACCCTTCCAAAAAAGAACTATTTAAGGAACTATATGCTGAAGTTATGGAAGAAGAATTACCCTTCATTATTAATTTCTTCAAGGAAAATAAAGAATATCCTGTAAGAGAACAGCTATATCAATTTCTTAATGAAATGAAAGTACGGTTTCATGTAAAACCAAACGTTATGTTTTTGCAGAGACTTTCATTTGTCTCTTCATTAGAAGTATCAGATTGGGTATTGTCCATGTATAGAAATTACATTCATACCCTAAAAACAGAAATTCTAAATATATTAAAGAAGCTTAAGATCCGTTTGACAGCCGAAGAAGCTACCTCTGGTTTCCTAACCTTATTCGATGGATTAATGATTCAACTTGTATATGAAAATAAGCATTCTTTCGAACGAGCATTTTCAGCTTCTTTTGATATCTATTGGCATGGTATTTATACAGAACCAAATTATCCTAGTATTGTATGATATGACTGTTTATTTTGTTACCTTGGAAACTTGAAATTTTTAAATACTGAAATATCCTTAGCGTCGTAAACCCATATCTTGTTTACAGCATCCTTATAAATAGGAAAAGGACATTCATAATTGTTTTTAAAACAAACTGTCCATAAAAATGTAACTATAGGAAAGATAAAAGGCATAAAACCTTGGTGAAGCAATGGTTTTATGCCTTTTGTACTTCTCATAATTCATCTTATGTTAACTAGCTTT
>NZ_JALAMS010000072.1:0-6144 GCF_026790145.1 Priestia endophytica
CCTTTTCCATACCGATCACACATCTTTTTTAGAGTAATAGTATCAGTATGTCCAAGTTTGATAGACTACTCAATGCAAAATTCAAGCCCTCTAACTATCCTTTGTTTTATATGCCTACTTGAGAAGGATTAATTATCTTGGTTTAATTGTTCCCATTCACTTAAGTACATTCGTTTTGTAATATTTTTGGGATTATCCATCTTACAAATAAATTCTAGGCTATTTCCATCCGGATCATTAAAATGAATTTTAGCATGAGCCATACCACTATGCGCCATAACGAATGGTTCCACAGGTTCGAAACCAAATGCTTCCCTAGGTGTATATCCTCTTTCATTTAACCATGAAACAGAATGTCTTAAACCATCTAAAGAAACTTGAAAAGCAATGTGCCTTATGGAAGGATGATATTCTAGTTCTACTTTATCTGTTTCCCAAAGTCCTAACCAACTTTTATTCTTTTCAATCCACAAAAATGCCAACCTATCTTCATGACTATGTGAAAGTTCTAGACCAAGTCCTTCATAAAATTCTATAGAACGTTTTAAATTGCTCACGGGCAAATGTGCTTCATATAATCCTTCAATCATTTCTTTCATCCCCCCCTCACTACATTATACAAAAAAATCCAATTTTTCACTTAAAATTCATACTTTTTAGTAATTGTTAATATACAAAAAGTCCGTAAAAGTATGCTTTTTGCCAGTAGTAGCATATAAAAAAATGCCTTCTATTCTTTTGTATTAAAAACGTTAGTCATGTTATTCCGAAAAAGGGCCATTTAATGGAATAAGATTTTCGAATAAAATTGGATTATTATGTTATTATTGTTTTGAGATTTTAGAAAAATTTTCCGTCTAAAGAAGCAGAACATAATAAATGGATTTTTTGCTTATAAAGCCCTCTATCAAGGTATTTTATAGACCATTTATTATGAAAATTTTTACAATACGAGATTTGTAAAGGGGGGTGCACAAATGAAAAATATTTTTAATCAATTGCATTCAGAGGAAATTTTAAACCGCATTGACAAATTAAGCCCAAATTCAAAACGCCAATGGGGTAAAATGGATGTTGCCCAAATGCTAGCACATTGCTCATCCTTTCAAGACATTGCAATGGGACATTCCTCTCCAGCGAGAGGTTGGTTAGGAATATTAATAGGAAACTTTGTGAAACCAATTTTTTATAACGATAAGCCATTAGCCCAAAATATGTCCACAATTCCGACCATTTTGATTGTAGATGAAAAAGAATTTGAAACAGAGAAGGAAAAACTGAAACAAAAAATTATAACTTTCCAAAACAATGGTTCAGAGAAGTGTACGACTCATCCACATCCTTTTTTCGGTAAACTTACTTCCGAGCAATGGGGAAAAGGAATTTACAAGCACCTTGACCATCATTTAAAACAGTTTGGAGTCTAGTTAGTTTTTAGAAAAATAAATAAAATTTGACCAAAGAGAAAAACAACGAAATGCCTTAACGGTTTTAAAATAAATAATTATCTTATTGTTAAAAAGAAAATTCTTTCTTTAACTTAGGGATACTTTTCTTTATCATCTGTGGAGCCTTTATCTTACATAATGATTTTCTGGAATAGGGCACAATTGCAGAATAACTAAATCCCAATCCCTCATTTATGTCAGTGAGAGATTGGGATTTTTACTATTGGAATATCCCTAACGTTGTAAATCCACGTTTTGCTGGTGGTACCCCGTTACGTAATAAGAAAAGAATTTAGTAAAATTATGTCCGTAAAAGTACACTTTTACGGACATGCACTTTGCGAACTATCTCGTTGTGTTCACTTTTTATGGAAGAGGAAGGTAATTAATGGCTAATTACAATTACGCTCGTTTGGAATAAAAAAGAACCAAGTAATTTTTGTTAAACAGGTTTATGCTTTTTTCGGTTCTGGTGCGAAAATTTCAGCTGACTTGAAATTAATCTCTAAATCTTTGACATGCTGATACTATCAATCTAGAAAAGGAATGGTATTCAGTTATGGAAAACCAAAATTTATTCAAATGGAAACATTATCAACCTTTCATAATTTTATTAATTGTGAGATGGTACCTACGGTACAACCTCAGTTTTCGTGATGTAGTTGAAATGATGGAAGAACGTGGACTATCCATTACCCATACGACAATCATGCGTTGGGTACATCAGTATGGTCCTGAATTAGATGAGCGAGTACGACATCATCTTAAGTCAACAAATGACTCATGGAGAGTCGATGAAACCTATATCAAGGTAAAAGGGCAATGGATGTACTTATATCGTGCAGTCGATTCAGAAGGAAACACCATTGATTTTTATCTAAGTAAAACAAGAGATCACAAGGCTGCAAAGTGTTTCTTCAAGAAAGCTTTGAGGTCTCTTCATGTTTCAAATCCTCGTGTCATAACCGTCGATAAAAATCCAGCTTATCCTATAGCTATTGAAGAGTTGAAAAACGAAAAAAAGATGCCTGGAGGCATCCAAATAAGGCAAGTAAAATATCTCAACAACATCGTAGAACAGGATCATCGTTTTATTAAAAAACGAGTTAGACCTATGTTCGGGTTGAAATCCTTTCGCACAGCTACATTCATTATTTCCAGAATAGAAACTATGAACATCATTAAAAAAGGGCAACTTGTTTCACGGAACCAGTCTGTCCAAAATCAAGTGAAGATCATCCATCAACTATTTGGCCTTGCTGCTTAAGACCAGATTTCACTAAGGAACTTTTCGCCTCTTTATATCTTCCTTAAGTATTTGCACCAGAACCAAGAAAGTTCTGATATGGAGAAATAAATTAGGAATATTCAGTAATTTCGCCCCTTATGAAATTATTTTATGTATAATATGATAATTTTGTAATACTTTTTCCTCAGGAGGGAGAGTGATAAAAAGTGGAAATTATTAATTTAGGTTATTACAGTACTTGTATTTAATGAAAGTGTTAATGCAAAAGAAAATGAAAACAATGGTGTTCCTGTTTTCGAGTAATGAAAAAAGTTATTTAGCATGGTGCGAGGATTCATACTGGATTTTTTTAGAAATAAGAAATGGAGGAAGGATAATGAAAAAGTACTACAAATTTGTAGCCTTACTTTTCACGTTATGCATATTTTTTGCTGCTCCAGTTGAAATGGAGGCTAAAGTAAATTCCTCGTCAGAAGTTACGGAAAAAGAAAAAAATGAAATCAATCAAGCAAAACCAGAATTATATTTTATTCCAACGAGTGATCCCGAAAAAGCAGATGAAGTTATTAGCCAACTGAAGCAAGGGAAATCTCCGGAAACATTAGGGCTAATATCAAGTCAAAAGCACAGCCCAAGAGAACAAACGTTGGAGCAAATGAATTCAGAGGTTAAGAAAAATGCGGTTACGATAATGGAGGAAAGGACAGATAAGGGAAAAGATTCCGTTATGGCGAATTCCATTACTGCTTCAGATGGAGATGATTGGACCCCCCCTTCATTTCAGTACGATGATATAACATTTGATTCCTGTGTGGAGAATGAAAAGGCAGCATCAGGTTGGATTAAAAACCGTTATTCTCAATGTTGGTCGAGCTACGTTGTGTATAGCGATCCAGTCGGATGTGGTCCAAGTTGGTTTCCATTTGGTTGTGACTGGGTTGCCTTTCGAGTAACCGTTATTGCAAATGGATATAACGGATTTCGGGGAGTTACTTACAATTATACAATAGACGATATTGATTCAGACTTTGACAGCAAGGGATGGCGGCGAGGTTCCAAAGTTACCCTCAGCACGGAATGTGACGGTATTTCAGAAACCCGTGATTGTATTGGTGCGGATGAAAATGTCACAAGAACATTGGCAAATTGGGAATCAAGCAGTCATTACCAGTTTTATATTACATCTGAAGCCCCACCCATTACGAATAACAATAAGGATCGGGTAAGTTACATGGATATGTGGCCAAGAATAACTGTAGATCCACCTAGCAAAAAATATCCTCCACTCACAAACGATGGTCCAAAAGAAACCATTCGAATGGACTCAGCCGATTATCTGTTTACTCCCGGCTTTTCTAAAAGAGAAGGGGCTATCTTTGCGAATTTCATTCCGACCTTTACCTATGATATGAATGATCCGTACTTTAATATTATGAAAGAAGCTTTTCAGCATCATAAGGACGCCTTGACCTCAGAAGGAAGCTTAATCCCAGGGAAGGAGCCTAAGCCTCCACTCACTCGAATTTATTCTGCATATGACAGAGAACAATATAACAAGAATACCAATGCTAAAAATCAAGCATGTAAGAATCTTAATAAACCGGAAGGATATGAATGTGATGAATTTCCATTTGCCAGCACATATGAAGGAGCTGGAAAGGGTGATGGCAAGTTTTCTGTACGATACATTCCCAGAGATGCAAACAATACTCATGGGCGCTGGCTTGCAGCATGGTATGCATATAATCGAATTTTACACAAAGATTCATTTTATATAGGATTTAGAGAGTAATTAATATTCGGATTAAAGAGTATGATGGCTTCAATTCATAAATATCACTCACATATAAATGGAATTGTAGAACGCAATCTTTAATTGGTTGCGTTTTTTGTCTGGCCATTTTCCTAGTTTACATCCTGTTGCTTTTTCAATTTATCTAAACTAAAGGTGAAAATTCCTTGATTTTATAGGGTTTTATTATATTAGACATGTATAATATATGCCCTTGAATTTGAACCTTGCAGTGTCGTGTTTCTCCTGGATAAGGATCAGGTTACCCCAGCTCCAACACCTATCAAGTTTACACGACACTTCTTCAAAGTAAAAGGGGTAGTACCAGCGAAGCTGTCACTACCCCTTAAAGGGGAATAGGGGTGTTTGCCGAAAGATATTGTAAAGAGTTCGTGACTTGTAGAGGAGGATAAGGCATGGGGAACGATTTTTATTGTGAGGAAGTATTTAGTGGAAAAACGAAGGTAAAGGCTGTATTAGAAACAAAACATGTTTTGGCTTATTATCATACTAATCCTTACTATGAAGTACATATTGTAGTTGTGCCTAAGAAACATATAGACTCCCTTTTAACCTTGGAGGATAAGGAAATATGGGACGACTTATTGAATGTATTAAAGAAAGTTGCTTCTCAAGTAAAAGAGGAATACGGAGCTTGTAGAATTATTACAAATCTTGGTCAGTATCAAGATTCCAAGCATTTGCATTGTCATGTAGCTTATGGGAAGGTAATAAAGTCTAATTAGCTTCCTGAAACTCACATTATGTAAACAAGAAATCCCTTTAGGCAAAAGGTCTGGAGGGTATTTTTATAGAATTATAGTTAAGTTGACTAGTGATATCTTGTATTATGTCGATAATGAATAGTAAAATAGGGGGAATTTCAAATGACGCATCACTCATTAAAATTGTACGACTTTCATGTATGGGCAAACCAAAAAATTTTCGACCGATTAAAAGAACTTTCTGAGGACATTTACGAAAAGAAAATTCAGAGTGTTTTTCCTTCTATATTAAAGGTGATGGGGCACATTTATGTCGTCGATAACGTATGGTTAGATGTTATTTCTGGTAAAAAATTTGATGAAGTATATGCGTTAGGTGAACGGTTGAAAGAACAGATGGAAACGAAAAAAATCGAGGAAGTAGAAACGATGTTTTTTGATTTATCTGACCGGTACAAAGTGTTTCTCAATCGTGAGGAAAATATGGAAAAGGCCTTGGTGCTTGAAACCCCATTTGCTGGACGACTCGAAACTCGTTTATCTGAATTAGTACAACATGTTGTCAATCATGGAACATATCATCGTGGCAATATTACGGCTATGTTGAGACAATTGGGCCATCCTGGTGTTATGACTGATTATATTTTATATTTATATGAAAAAGGCAACAAATCTTAACCTTTATAGATAATAAATAAAAAGGGAGGAGATACTTTTGGTTCACTACTTTAAGTACTCTTCTCTTTTTTATATGTTCCTATAATGTGTGTTATGGTGCGACAAGAAGTCGCTTTTATATAGTGTGGCTCACGCCACTGGTTTAGACGCAAAAACTATCCCCGTCCAAAACTGCGGGCCTGGTAACGGGTTCGTGGGTTGCATGCGGAAATGCGGAAACAGAGAGTCAGTGCACGACTCGGAACACTGCTA
>NZ_JALAMS010000072.1:6189-6497 GCF_026790145.1 Priestia endophytica
AGATTTGCCTAGGTATTGGCAAGAGGAAAAGCAGATTCATAATGCTGCTGTGATGCGTCCCACATCTTGCCCGGAGTAAAGAACCCACCTAACCTCGTCGTATCTATAAGATGCGGAACTTGGTAAGCCCTATGTCATCTGCATAAGCAGTAGGATGACTGCAAAGTCAAACGATGTGGCAGAGGGTAAAGGATACGAGAGAAAGCGAATGCCATTATCTCGAAAGAGAACAGGAAAGCAGGAAACTGTATAACTGGATGGATACTATCGTCCTTACGGACAAACCCATGATAGACCCGAAAGGGAGC
>NZ_JALAMS010000072.1:6608-9174 GCF_026790145.1 Priestia endophytica
CCCTAACTTACCCGACTTAACAAAATATCTGTATGATATCTTCTATTCCTATTCTCCTCGTTCACTTTTTAACAAGTATGGTGATTACTCATTAAATTCTATTATCGTTTCTTAAGGGAAAAAGTAGACAAGGGAACCCCATATATACGATAAACTCGGTTATATAGTTTTCGATGAAATAGAAGCCAATTTTGGTTTGGATGATTAAAATCTGTCATGATTTGAATAGCATAACCAAAATGACTGAGCTTTACATCAGGGATAAGGTGAAAACCATTTCGTTCATAGAAATGAATACGACGAGTTCGGATAGACAATTCCGCATCGCTATCCGTCGTTTCCGGATCTTCAACTTCTAAGATAAGACCATTTCCTGATAGTTGTTTCAAACGTTCAAGAAGAACACTACCTAGTCCAGATGAACGGTGTGGGGGTAGGATAGCAAGAAACAGAACATGAATACATTTTAATTCAGGAACATTCTGATATAGAGCGTATCCATATACTTCGGATCCGTTTGTAAGATATACAGGATGTAGCACCCCTTTTTTTATAGCAGATTTCACAATCTTTGAAGGAAAAGTATCCTTTAGGAAAGGGAAGTCTATATAAGCATAGTCAAAAAGCCTTCGTAGATTAGATTTATCGATAGGTACCTCTTGGAGATATATATCGTCGTGACTCCATTCATTTTTTTTCATTCTTATATTCCCCCATATAATGCTTTTGCATAATTTCAAGCATTTCTGTGAATGCCTTAATTTCTGCCTGGCTATATGTTTCTTCAATTTCTTTTACAGCAGCTAGTAACGATTTGTCTATTCTTTTGTAATCTTCAGCTACTTCAGAGCTGGCCTTTAAGTAACTTACACGTTTATCTGTTTTACTAGGTGTTTTAATGACCAAACCTTTAGAGACTAACTCATTCACTTTTACGGTTACCGCAGAACGTGCTACATGGAGAGTATCAGCTAAAAAACTAGGGGTGCAGTTTTCATTATATAAGATGATTTCTAAGTACAATAAGCTGTTATAAGTCAAGTCCTTATAGGCATTCTCCTTATTCATAGAACGAAGACTTTTCAATATCCATTCGTAATAAAATTTATCAACTGCATGCATGAGCTCCATTCAACCACTCCTAAATAGTTAAGTTAATTTAATTATAATCACTTAACTATATGTCTTCAAGTCTACATAAAACATAAGATTAGAAAGGACATGCAGTGTTTTTACTTAAAGAAGATATTAAAACTCCTATGAGAGGGAATTAGGAGTTTTAATATCAATTTTTGCTGGTCCTAAAAGTATATATAAATTGAAAGAAAAAGCACAAACTCGTTGCTGCTGAACGGGGTTGTGCTTTTTTACTACCTAGAATACATTTTATGTAAACTAAGGATAGTTCCCCCATATCCAAAAAGTCACAAAAAACTATTCTCCTTTTTTTATGACTTTTTTAATTTTCTAAACTCATTTAAGTTTCTTTTAAACTAGATTTTAAAATATATTTATCCTTTAAGTTCAATAAGTAGAAACTTTCTATTTTTCATGGTTTTTCATACAATAAAAGCACCCATTTGTGAAATTGGCCAAGGCAGTCTAATTATCGAATAACCCTCTTCCTCTCAGATTTGCGGAAACAGGCTCCTTTCCTATTTCACGTGCCCATATAGATAACTGGCCAATATGATGGATTTCGTGGACAATGACATGACGTATGATCTCTCCGTGTGTACATTCAATGACTCGGCGCCTGATTGGTGCGTCTCTAGAGCTAATTGGTTCTTTAGTGAAATCAGTTTCTGAAAGTTTTCGAGAATCCATTTCATTTGTCCAAGATGTCACAAATGGATTCACTTTCTCATGGTATTGAGCTGAAAGATTTTTCACTTTTTGTAAGCTAGCATAATCCTCAAACAATGGCTCCTCAGGCACTGGTTCACCTCGCAAACCTAAGATCCACATATATTCTACATCTACAATGTGAAATAGGGTATGTAGGATACTGCCGAACCCACCGACCCGTTTTTTTAATAGTTCTTCATCCGGTATGCCTTCGCACAATGTAAACCAATCATCACGAACTTGCCAGTTATATTGAAACAGTTTCAACATCACAACAACCTCCATTCTTTTATAGATTTAATATTTAATTTTCGCCAAAAGATTTCAAAATCTTTTTTACGCCTTTCAAATAAATTGAATCAGCATGCTCTAGAAAAGTCCTTGAAAGGAACATTTATTAGAATTCTCAATATTTAATAAGAGAAAAAGAACCTTATTTAGCTAAATTAAGGTTCTTTTTCTGTGCCGATAATCAACATTATGTGAACTAAATATGTATAGAGTATACAGTTATAAAAAGAAAAAAGACTACCTCTTGAAAGAAAGACGAGAAGATCGAGAGATAGTCTTTTTTACATCAACACGCTTATATAGAATAGGGGTGCTTGAGGCCTAACGGCATCTTTTATATTTTACTTAACATACGGAATTTTATGCATTTCCTGTAAGATCTATTATGTAAACCAAATAATTAACTGAGTATGTTAAAATAAGGAAA
>NZ_JALAMS010000073.1:0-1016 GCF_026790145.1 Priestia endophytica
AGAATCTGTCTGGTAACCATAGCCAAGAGGTCACACCTGTTCCCATGCCGAACACAGAAGTTAAGCTCTTGAGCGCCGATGGTAGTTGGGACTTTGTCCTTGTGAGAGTAGGACGTTGCCAGGCGATGGAGGATTAGCTCAGCTGGGAGAGCATCTGCCTTACAAGCAGAGGGTCGGCGGTTCGAGCCCGTCATCCTCCACCATATTGCCGGTGTAGCTCAATTGGTAGAGCAACTGACTTGTAATCAGTAGGTTGGGGGTTCAAGTCCTCTTGCCGGCACCACTGTGGGAGCCATTAGCTCAGTTGGTAGAGCATCTGACTTTTAATCAGAGGGTCGAAGGTTCGAGTCCTTCATGGCTCACCATTTTAAGAAAGTTTAATATGCGGGTGTGGCGGAATTGGCAGACGCGCTAGACTTAGGATCTAGTGTCTTTATGACGTGGGGGTTCAAGTCCCTTCACCCGCATTATGCGGAAGTAGTTCAGTGGTAGAACATCACCTTGCCAAGGTGGGGGTCGCGGGTTCGAATCCCGTCTTCCGCTCCATTTATGAAATTTAACTGCCAAGTAATATATGCCGGGGTGGCGGAATTGGCAGACGCACAGGACTTAAAATCCTGCGGTAGGTGACTACCGTGCCGGTTCGAGCCCGGCCCTCGGCACCATTTATATTATATGCGCCCGTAGCTCAATTGGATAGAGCGTCTGACTACGGATCAGAAGGTTATGGGTTCGACTCCTATCGGGCGCGTTTTAAAAAAAGCTTGTGAAGTTCTACTTTCAAGCGGGAAGTAGCTCAGCTTGGTAGAGCACATGGTTTGGGACCATGGGGTCGCAGGTTCGAATCCTGTCTTCCCGACCATTTAAATATTGGGGCCTTAGCTCAGCTGGGAGAGCGCCTGCCTTGCACGCAGGAGGTCAGCGGTTCGATCCCGCTAGGCTCCACCAATTATATTGACCTTTGAAAACTGAACAAAATACGTCAACGTTAATTCTATTTTATTTTTAAAACAATG
>NZ_JALAMS010000074.1:0-10558 GCF_026790145.1 Priestia endophytica
ACTTCTCTTTTTTCTCCTTTATGCAGGTTTTTATACATCGTTGATAAATCAATGTTACTCAGCCTTTTCCATGCCTGAGTAATGCATAAAAAATGGAGAGTTTATACAGTAGTTATTTATCTTTTAATAGGATTAATTCAATCATATCTTAAATCCTCAAATTGTATAAAATAAATGTGAATCTTTTATACATCTTGTAAAGGATAAACCTTGGTACATATAGTATTATCTAAAGTAAGTAAATGATGAAAGGATGTTCTTTCACATGCAGGAAAATGAAAAAGAATGGTACAGTTTGAAAGAAATTGAGAGAATAACAGGCATTTCGGTACCTTCTTTAAGTCGATATGCCGATGAATTCAAATATTATATTAAAGATCGAAAAAGTGGGAACAAAAGACTTGTACATATAGAAAGTATTCCTCTACTAAAGAAAATAAAGTCTTACTATGGTGACCATCTCAATACATCAGAAATTCATGAAAGGTTGAAAGAAACACCAGTTATTATTGATGTAAAGGATGAAAAAGATGTAATGGCAAATCAAACTGAAATGATGGATGAACTTAAATCTATGAAAGAGTTATTTCAACAAGAGATCCAGCAGCTAAAGGAAACAGTTATTACACAGCAAAAATATATTGATGAAAGAATGAATGAAAGAGATAAAATACTCATGGAATCCTTACGAATGATGAAAGAACAAAAGAAAGCAGTCGCCGAGGTTTCAACAACAATGGAAGATATGAAAGAAGAAACTAAAGATGAATCTTCCCATGAAAGAAACAATAAAAAGTGGTGGAAATTTTGGTAATCTCCAACTTCCTTGTTTATCCTTCTTATATACGATCACCTTTATGGTGATTTTTTAGCCTTCAGGCTAATTGTTTTTCTACGAAAAAAAGATAAAAATAGTCTTGCAATTCTATCGCCGAATTGCTATTTAAATAGAGTGAGAAGAGACAAGTAAAAGAATGTAGACGTATCAAGGGTTTATAAGGGGTAGGGTGTGAATTTTTTTTCACACCTGTGTGAATTTTTTTTCACACCTAAAAAATGGAAAAAAGGAGTAAAAAAAGAGAACCGGTATTATGGTTCTCTTTTGATTACTAGAATAAATAAATAGGTAGTTTATGCTTTTTGCTATCGTTACCTACTTTAAAGTTACGTAGCGATCTCTTAAAAATATGTTGAGTTGCCTTATCTACACCATCCTTAGGAGAACAGCATAAAATATTGGGATTTACAAACCAAGTACGAGAAGTACAAGCCCTTCCATCTTCGGTAGTCATTCCAGCTTCCGCAACTCCAAGTACGCCTTTTTTAAGTAAAGAATTCATAGTTTTAGAGACACTTTCTCGTGTTTTTCCAAATTGTTCAGCTAAATAACTAGGTGTTACAGCATTCACTTCTATTTCCTCATCGTTCTCTTTCTTTTCAACAATGACATTAGTTTTAAATTCTAAATAAGAAGCTACTTGTAACAAAAATGATTGCTCAGAACTAGTAAAGTAACCAATTTTATTTAAATAATTCATGTTATCAGTAATGATCTGCACAAACTTCACTCCATCACTTTTTTTCTTCTTTTTCCCGATGAAGTAATTTTCACCTGTTGTCTTATGTAAAATCTCTAGAAGCATTTTCTGCTGATCACCAGACAAACCAACACCAGCTTGTCCAAGCAGCTCTTCAATATCTAAATCTCTCTTATTCGCATTCTTAGAAGCTTTTGAAGAACCCTTAATAATGGCCTGCTGTCCTTCTGGAAGCGCCTTAAATTCTTCTTCTTTCTCCTTACGTTTTCGTTCTCGTTCTAATTGTCTTTGTTCGAAAACATTTTCCAACGTTTAATCCTCCTCAAAGTATGGAAGGAATTAAACCCTTATGGTAGAATACAAATATAATCATACGAATAAGGGTCTAACCCTTCTATAGTTTTTATTGAAAAGCCCTCGGAGTCCGCTAAAACTTGGGGGCTTTTCTCATGCCTTCTTTTCGTACTCTTTAATCTTCTGATCAATACTTAGTAATAGTCTATCATTAATTGTTTTGGGCTTGTACCCCATTCTATCAATTAGAATTCCCTCTAGGACCTTCGCACGCTTCGTATAATACAAATACTGCTCTTCTGCAAAAGAAATCGTCTCCTGGTCTATTTGAGCCTCCTTGGCACCTTTCTTAATCAATCTCATCTGATTAAACAAATCTGAACGCTCTTTTCGAACCAATCTCAGCAACACCAATAAGTCATACGTATGAAATCCTTCTAACTCACTAAAAGATAACTCACAATGTTCCAGATACACAAAGTTTTTTCTCCTTGGTCTATACGGATCCAGAGAAGCCCCACAAAATAGGCAACTTTTATTTGCTTGATTTTCTGTTCCACAATAAGAACAAATCATCAATCATCATCTTCTCTATCAGGGAACTTAATTTCATGCAAAGTATCAAGTGCATGTAAAAAAACATCTGTTACTGAAACCCTAGAAATAGGACTCTCTTTTTGGTAAAGTTCAACTAAATCTTTAAGTTGATTATAATGTTTATCATCCAAACGAAATGATGGACGACGACTTACTATTGTTTCTTTCTTCATCATTACACCTCCTGACTTTCTTGTCAGACAAGAAAGCTAAGACTGTCTAGCCTTTATTTAAATATATCACTCTATAAGACTGGAAACAATATCTAAATCCCACTTCTGATAAAAAATAAAAGGAGGCTGAAGCCTCCCTACACTAGCCTAAAGGCTAGAACTACATTCATCTAAAGTTCCTATGCTTTTTTAACATTAAAAACGGTGCTGACTCGCTTTTTCTTTTACAAATGAAAACGCAAAAATAAAGGCCATAAGCATAATGACACCGATAAGGATCGCCATGACCAGCCAACCCCATTCAAATTTTTGAGCGACTATATCATAAAGTTTAGATACACCTAATACGTTCCAAAAACCCCATTTAATCCCCGTTAACGCAATCACGGCAATCACGGCATATAACAAGACTTGCACAACCGATACACAGATTTCTTCGATTTTTTTGGTCTTCACTCGCATTTCTTGCACTTCGTTTGTTTTTTCTTGAATGGTATGCACTTTTTCAGAAAAATCACTGACGATCTCATCTGTTTTTTCATCAAATTTCTTTCCAACCATATCATTCATCTGTTCAAAATAGATGTTCAGTTTTGCATTCAAACTATCTCTCAGGACCAAGTTCGCTTCTTCTAATTGCTCGACTTTGTGGTTTAGGTTCTGGTTGTTTTGATTGTTCATGTTCATGACGGCTTTCATTTGCTTGTTCAAGCTCTCGTTGTTCTTCTCGATACTTTCGGCTAACTGGTCGATACGCTGTGCGATCAGTTCGTTCTGGTGCTCGATTTCCGACATTCGCACTCTGTAGTTGATTTGTTCGCTCGTATTCATTCCAGTCGATTGATTGAGTTCTTGTTTGGCTTGCTGTAAGTTGTCGCTCAAAGCCACGTTCTATCCCCTCCAGTTCGTAATCGTGCCCCAGTTTACTTCCTCGCACCCACTTATTCGCTTCTGGGTGCTTGTATGAGAGCGTTTCACCTCTTAGCTTCGTTTCTATACCCATCTTATCTAAAACCTCTGAAAAGCTATTAAAATCGCTTGTACGGGCTTTGGCTATATCGACCGCCTGACGTATTTCGTCTTTCCAGCTGATTTTCCCTTTTTCTATCAAAGATTTTTCAGCTGCTGTATAGCGTATCGGCGCTTTTTTCTCCAAGACGACAGAGAGCCCTTTCTCCTGACAAATGCGATCATTTTCGTTTTTAATTACATCACGCTGTTCTTTATTGCTATGATACTTCTTGCCATTTTCGATATTGACGGAATTGATGACAATGTGGTTATGTATGTGTTCCTTATCCGCATGCGTATAAATGGCAACTTGATAGTCTTTTGCGACAGATTTAGCTAACTCTAAACCGATTTCATTCGCTTGCCCTGGCGTCACTTCGTCAGGCTTGAATGACTGAATGATGGTGTGTGCCTGAATCCCATCATCTTTTCCGTAAAGCATTCGCAATTCTTTAAAATTTGATTTTGCATAATCTATATCGCAATTATGGCCACTCTTTTCGACTGCTCGCTTTTCGGCGTAATGGATCGCTCTACTTGCTGACTTGGTGTTTCCTAATTTAGTCGTTGCCATAGCTCGCTCACTTCTTTTCTCAAGTGTTCGATATTGTAATTCAAGCGTTCCCAATCGACATTGCCATCTTTATGCGAATTACAATATTTCGCAATTTGGTTCACGTTGTTCCCCAACTTGCTCAAATCCCTTGCAATCGCTTGTCTTGTCTCCTTATCGAATTTCGGAGCAACCAAGCGACTGCCTTGTGCCTTCTTCTTCACGAAGCTCGGCACACTCATATTCAACGTTTCAGCTGATTGCTGAAGCTTTGAATATTCGTCCTCGCTCACTCGAAAACTGATTTGGCGAGGCTCTTTACGGTTCGGAATCTTCCGTAAATTGCTAGCCACATCATTGTCTCGTTCGCTCATAAAATCCCACCCCTTTCTTCCGTTTTTCAAACGGACGCGCCGTTTAGAATTGTTCGTGTTATCTCCAATTCTAGCACTGGCGCTAGGGGTTTGGCAAGCGTCGCATTTGCTAGCCACTGCGTGGCGCAAATACAGCTTGTTGGGGGGTTCCCCCAATCCCCCTTTCTGTTTTTGCTTGCGCAAAAAATGGCTCGCTCATGCTAGCCATAAAAAGACCTTGGGGCGTTGCCCCTCCTCATCCCCCTTCTCAAATAAAGAGGGTGCTGTGAGTCTATCCACTCCTTAAATTCTCGACCTTTCGGTCTTGCGATTTACCTACCGTGGACAGACCCAAAGAAAAAAGCCTCACCAATGTAAGGCTGTAAGGATGAAATAAGAAGAAGTATGACGTCTTCCTAACATTGTATGTGTGTGTTACTGTACCGTGTTTGTCTCTTTTCCATAAAAAAAGCCCCGCACGATCGGGGCATGTTGGGCAAGTAAAGAAAAGAGTTTTCAATGTCATCCTTATTATTCTATGCCACATCCCAATTTTATTTCCTTATGTTCATTCAGATGAAACATGATATTTCAAATTTTAAACGTAAATGTTTCATAGCTGATGCAACATTTATAATCTGATTTGGATTATAAATTATAACGACACAGATTATAAACAATATAAACTTTGTTTAATTTTTATAATCTATTTCAGATTATATGTTTTCCCTTTCATCAGTGTATTGGTCGTTCGGCGTAGCCACCACAGACTGCAAATTGACAGATCCCTATACTTTTCCCTTTTTCTCATGATGAATTTCATTGCAATAAAACAAGCCGAGAGGATGATGGAAACCTCTCGGCTTGTTTCTGCTCATTTCTTGAACACGATAGATAACTAATCAATAACAATTAGGATATCTATGTCTGGGGAATACCTTCTTTTATAGCATGAGTTATTTTCCAAATTATTATTCATTCTTATTTATTTCAATATCTCTTTCTCATTTTCAATAAGTTGTCTTGTTTACTAAATAAAAAAGAGAGGGTCCTGGGAACTCTCTTGTAAACAGTAACACCATTATAGACCTAGGATTTCGGAGTGAGTATTATAGGAGTACTAGATGTCTGGTTAAGAGTTATAACAAAACTAACTTTTTTATCCTATGCATTGGTTCCCCATTTGGCACCATAAAAAAAGCCCCCACGGTCGGAGCCATGTAGGGCAAAGAAAAGAGTTTCTTCATGTCATCCCTATATTCTATGCTACTATGTAAATTTCTCGACCTTATTTCCAAAACTTCCACCACTTCTTATTTTCCTGAGCAGCTGCTATCTCCACTTGTTTGGATTCTAAAAGAGTATGAAAATGTTGCGTGAATAAACGGTCTCTTTTTTCGAGTTCATCACCCATCTTATGCTCGAACGCTTTAAATTTAAAACACATTTTTCCTTTGATTTTAGTAAATAGTAAGACAGTAAGCAAAAATTTAAATAGAGGAGATGTTTTAAAAGTGGAACATGTCAAAGGAAATGCTATGGGACTATGTTTTGAGGCAGCAAGATTCTGTGAAAAAACATACGCAGCGTCATTGAATTTGGATGACACAAAACTCATTCGATATTTAAGAGATTGTGCTGATTTATGTTATACTTGCGGAAAATTTTGTGCACGCGACAGTGAGTTTATGGGTGCCCTTGCCAAAGCATGTGCGGATGTTTGTATCAAATGCGCTGAACTTTGTGAAACTAGGGAGGATCTTAAGATTGCCCAAGAATGTGCGGATGCATGTCGCCGTTGTGCAGAAGCTTGCCGACACGCTTCATAATAATAGACTTATTGGGTTGGTTGTTATAATAAATACCTTTCAGCCTTGTTGTTTTAAGTATCGATAATTCCTGTACAATCCATTTTAAGTTTCTTGCTGAATCCTATCGTCAATGTGTTTTAGTGTCGCAAAATGGCAAGTTAATCATTATAGTTATAAGCTCGTCGTTACATACAACTATATTTGATAAACAGGAGCTTTATTTCAAGCTCCTGTTTTCATTATTTATTTAGTGCCTACTGATAGCTGACACCTGTTCCTCCACAACAACCACATCTTCTGGCACTATGACAACACGGGCAACATCCGCTTGTCTGGCAGTGGTGACATCCACTTCCACCACAACAGCAGCACATACCAGAACCGCCACAGTAACGACAACATCCTGTTCCCATGCAGCAACGACATTTGTGCATACACTCACCTCCATAAGATAACTCACACAGTATATATATTTAAATGGTGTCGGGTTCGAGCATGCCTATATTATCTAAATTAATAACCTAGTTACAATGAATACTCTATACAAAGTTAGTTAACATAATGATTGTTATCGGCAATGAAGAAGAGTAGGTTCCTCTCTAGGTACACAATTTTTTTCAAATATAATGAAAAAGAGCACCTAAACAATTAGGTGCTCAATCCGCAAGTTTTTTAAATCGAAAAGAAAACAATAAATCAACCCTGATAATACATATGTATATTATATTTGTCCTTATAACTCTATATAAAAAACTTAATTGGGAACAAAAAAATAAGTCCAGGAAGCTTTTCTTGAGCTTTCTCAAATATAATGAAAAGAGGAACGTTCATATTCGAATAATCTAGTGACCTATATTAAATATATGCAAAAATTTTTTATTGGTTCTCTAATAATTGCACTAAAATAAATAAAATCCTTTTTATAAAGCAAACTAATCAAGAGGTGCAAATATCTCTCTTAAAAGTTGATGAGTAGCAGAAAAAACTACTGACTCCAAGCAGTAGTTTTTTCTGTTTTTATACTGTATACACTATTCATTCTTAGCTAACATAATGTTCATTATAAGAACAAAAAGAGGTTAAGTGTCTTTTAGATACCTAAATAACCCTTTTAGTAAGAAAGATATGTACCGGACAGTTAAATAAATATGACAGGTGAGTAAAGAGAATCTATAGTCAAAAACCTTTTGAAAATGCCTAATTTAAATAGGACAAAAAACTATTTTTAATACCTTGAATATTAGTGTAAAGACTAAAATTAGGGGGAACGAAATGTATTATAACCACTATCTCTATCCAATTGAACACCAACAGCATAGGACACTGGCGTGGCATGAAACACTAGAACTTCATGAGTTAGTAGCATTTTCATCAATTGGTTTGATGAAATTAAAAAAGGCAATAGGGAAAATTCAATGTCCAACATTAAAAAATATATACAGCCAGTCTATCTGTGAATTAGAAGTAAACATAAAAGAGTTATTACAATTCTATCCTTTGACTCCTCGTGATGAAGGAGATATGAGGGACATGGATAAGGTCTTTTACGCAGGGGATTTACTTGCTTTTTCTAAGGCAGCTGTAAGAAATTATGCTGTTGCAATTACAGAAACTGCAACACCCAAATTAAGAAAGGTGTTAGCTAAACAGTTACGATTAGCTATAAAATGCCATGCTAGGATTTATCAATATATGTATGAAAGAGGTTATTATCCTTCATATAATTTAGAAAAACTTCTGAATAACGACATAAATCTTGCGAATAAAGCTTTATCAATGTGACATTCAAAATATTAAGAGTATGACTGAGATACCAGTAAAAATAATGAATAACGTTTCAAACTATGAGCAAACTACAAGAGATGCTGTGATGTATGTAGCCATGTAAAAACTTCACAAACCTATTTCTTAGCGTTTTATCATCCAAAAACGACCTTTGCCATATGGGGTCGTTTTTGGAGTTGTAAATGTATACACTATGCAAAAATAGTTAACATAATGATTGTTATAGGCAATGAAAGAAGAATCCTCTAATCGAAGATCCTTCTATACTTTCGGAACTAATCCGCAGGAAAACCTCTAGGTTCAGGGATTTAGCCTGTCCCTAATTGATACGCATTTATTTTTTATCAATACGAACTTGATTTAGAGGTGCAATTTTTAATTGATTGTCACTATCGTCGACCCAAAGTAAAAAGTTATCCTTTGCTTGGACGAAAACACCACTTTGGAAAGAAGGAAAGCCAAAAAATTGTACGTCAATTCTGTCTCCCTCTGAAAAAATTTTATTTACTTCATTAGCTAGATCTGACATAGTATCCCCCCTTTTTCAACAAATTTGCTTGTTGCATTCTCGCGGTAAGAAAACAATGTTTATGTGTTTATTACACTTCATTTACAACAATTGCCGTCAAAGGAACGATTCTAAGTTCATTATCACCATCATCAACATAAACTAAAAAGTTATCCTTTGCTCTCAGGAAAACTCCAGTACCAAGGTCTTGACCATTAAAAACTACATTTATTTTGTCACCTTTTTGAAAAAGTTGATTATAAGCATCAGCAAGGTTAGCCATTTTGCTTCCCTCCTTTCAACACAACATACTACAAAATATGTATATTTAAATAGGGTTGTACCGCTTTTTTACCTAAAAATATAAAAATGGTAGAATATCATACTTTTATATCTAGTTTTTCGGGATTTATTTTAATTTTCTAATGGGTAGCTGCTAAATCCGGATTCTTTTCGTTTACTCATGCTAGATTCTTCTTATAATCTATCAAACTTAACATTTGAATGTAAGAATATAAGCGTTTGTCACCTACACCCTTATCCATTCATAAGTTATAACAAATTTTTAAAAACGGGGAGTTTTTAGAAGTGCAAACACCATGGATAAATATACAATTATCAACTATGATTTGTTCACCATTCCTACAGAATGGCCAAACAGATAGTAATCAAAAAATATTCACAACTGAACAACAGACGATCAATTCTAGTGCTCTCGATCAATTAGAGTACGGACTAAACATTGATAAACAATTACAGAACGAAATTAAAGAAATTCAAAAACTTTTAGAACCAAATTCATCTAATTTATTATCTAGAATGTTTAAATTAGGAGACCGAATCAAAGTAGATCAAGGTACAAGTTCAGCAACAGGAGTGTTTATCAGAAGTAACAATAATGTATTAATATGGGTAGATGATGTTAAAGAATGTTTGAGTATTTCGAATATAGATCATATAATTGTTAGTAAACTGTGATCATGCCATAGTTGTTCCTTCGCTCTTTGAAGAAAAAAAGTTAGATTAGCTTAATAATGTGTATATCCTATTCATTTCTAGTTAACATAATCTTTTTTATCGGCAATAAAAAGAGATCTTCAATTGAAGATCTTTTTTTGATGATGCTTGTTAAACATTGGCATCCAATAGCCTAAGAAGAAATTAAGGCTTCTTCACACACTCTTTATTGATTTTTTCAAGTGTTATATATTCACCTCGTACTTTACGCTTATTTATTACCTTCCAGCTTTCTTCTTCTCGTTTTATTTTTAATAATACGTTTGTGCCATTTAGTTCTTTATAAAACAGATAACCTGATGAAGCATTTTCTATATTATTGTGCATAACAATTAATTCTCTATCTCCTATGGATGTACCATAAAATAGAGCCATTAGAAACTCTAAGTCCTTATTTCTCTTTCTCGAATTCAATATCATTTTACTTATATCATCGTAGTCATATCTCCGAGCATTATTCTGCCCCTCAATTTGCTCTAATAAAGGGAAACTTTTTTTTATATCTTTTTGTATTTCATTATTAAGTTGAGTCATACAATCCTCAAATGTCATTGGAGCTGCTAAAACAGTTTGTTGAGAGGTTATTATAAATAAAAGAATGAGATATAACAGCATTTTATTCAAATAAATAGACCTCCATTGCTAACCCATTTTATTGTTATACTTTCTACATCTCACAATTCTATTCCTCAACATTCCTGCATCGTTAGTTGAACAAATTCCCCAAAGATCAAATGAATAACATTCCATACTATGAGCAAACTACTCAAGATGCTGTGAAGTATCCAACATAAAATCTTTTTTCTGCTTTTACTCTGTATACGCTATTCATTTCTAGTTAACATAATCCATCTTAGAGGAAGTTGAAAAAGTCCAGATCCCTTGTCGGACAAGAGGTCTGGAACTTCTCTTTTTTCT
>NZ_JALAMS010000075.1:0-13094 GCF_026790145.1 Priestia endophytica
TGTCCAAAATCAAAAAGAATTCATCCATCAACTGTTTGGATTAGCTTCATAAGTTAGCAACTTAAAGGAAACTGGTTCTCTATGTTTATAGGAATAGGTTTTTGCACCAGAACCAATAAAGTCCAATATTTTTTAAAAGATTGATAATTTCTAATAAAGTTTGATTAAAAGTCCTGTATGATATGCAGGATTTTTTTGTTCCGCAATCGGGCCAGATTGTGGAGTACTTAAGAGTTATAGATCTTTTGAAATGATATATATTAAACAACCCCTTACTACTAGTTTAGAATTAACTTGGTGAACCGTATCATAAGTAAACGAGGTTTTTTTATGGGGGAAATTAAGAAATATTCAATAAACCTTAGAAGATGGTACTGTATTTAAAGAAACGATACGTTAAAAGTTAAATTAAAACAGGATGTTGAGTTTCTCAACATCCTGTTTTATTTACAAGATTAAAAGGAATCCAAACTCTATGTTCCAACAGTCAAATCAATTTCATACCTGTAGTCGTTTAAGTGTTGCAATGGCTTCATTTACTTACTTATTAGTGCTGTGCTGTTTATTAGGTAATTTACGATTTGCATGGGCCTTTCCTTGACGCTTTTCGTTCTGCTCCGCCTTAGCCTGTTTTTCATGTAATTTTTCTACAAACTCATGTGTGTCATCCATAAGAAACCCTCCTTATCTAGAACTCATTGTTACTTTATCCTCAGTCAAAGAATTCATACATGTAATTAATTGGTCGACTAATTAGTCTGAGATCATTTAAGAAACAGAAGCAAAGCAATTTGGAAAAGATCATAAAAAAATTAGTGACGAATCCTGAAACAGAAGAAGTTAGCGAATAATACTTTTTTGTGTATTATGTAAGATGACAGTATTAAACTAACACCTCACTTAGAAACACAACGGCGTTCCGTATCATAAATTAAAATAGGTGAAGGTGAATAAGTAAATGTTTTATAGCAATTCCCTATTTTAGACAAAGATATAAGCACTATTGGTTTATAATTATAGGCGTGTTAATGGGGTATGTTATAAGTGAACTTATAGTAGATACACCCAATTATATTTCTGGAATCATCTGCGTTACGAGTGGTTTAGTGATAGGCGAAACGTTTATGTATATGAAATGGTCTCGACAAAAAATAACAAAACTGATATATAAAATCATTTTGTTTATACAGCAAGAAAAAGAGCAAACTAGTTGTCACTAAACAAGTCTGCTCCTCTTTCACTTCTGATAATGTATTTTATGTTAACTAATTTTGTATATCGTATACACTCAAAAATTAGGTGGTTTTTGAATTTGAATCAAGTTTCTTAGATAAATAACGGCATAGTAATCCGATGATCAACATTATGGAAAATGGAATGACCATATAATACGGAGCTAATATGGTCCAAAACAGCAGATATCCACTTATAGCAAATATAAGCCAACTTATTATAAGTAAAAAACTAGATAAAAACTCCTTCATGGAACCCACCCTTATTTTTTCATATTTACTTTAGAACCATTTAATGTATCGATCTAATACAATAATAAGAACAATAAATGATATGGCTAACATTGTAGTTATGTGGTAATTTTTCTTACCTTCCTCTACTCTTTTTTCCTTCATGATTCTTCTATATTTTTCTTGGATTTTGTTCCTATTTGATTTCATAACTGCATTTTACCCCTTTATTTATGTTGTAATTATCCCTAATTTAACAAAAAACAGATGGGCTTCCAATACAAGGAAAGATGTTTTCCCTATAACTTACATTATGTGAACTGATTTATTCTAAATTCCTTTCAATAAAAAGCCTCCTTTGCTAATGATAAGCAGAGGAGGCTTTCTGCCCTTTAATTTTGTTGTTCTTGGAGTGCACGTTTAATGACAGTCGCTAATATCTTGGTTGTACGTTCTTCTTCTTTTAATGTATTCTCTACGCCACCAATATTAATCAGTAAAGCTCCAGGATGTAAATCCTGATTATATGAGACTGGATTGTGATAAGGGCGCTCCCTTTCCTTAAGAATACCTCTAGAAATTCCCGGGTACATCTCGTTTAATATACGATCTAATTGTGCAGCTACCTTTAAATTTTCCTCATAAGACGGATGGGTATTTGAAACAAAAAATTGAACCTTTGCTACATTCTTTCCATTTATTTTTGTGGTGGTCGTTTCCCTTTCCCCTACAGCATCATCCCTATGAATATCTAATACTAACTGAACTTTCGGATAAGCTTGCACAGCATTCTGAACGGACTTTCGGGATAACTCATAACTATCCTGGAGTTCCATGTCTTTTTCCATTAATAACTTAGTATAGTCTGTATCGTCAATTGTGGTAGGTATAGATTCCTGTTCTAAATAATGTTCTAAACTTTTAGATACCGTTTGAACATTTTTCTTTTTGTTATAACCATTGATTTCCCTGGTTTCAAAAGATTCCCAACTATGTGTGTTATAAATAAAGACTTCTGTATCTTTGTTTACTTGTATAGGTTTACTGATGGGTTCAGGGTGACTGTAAGTAGAAAAAGAGGGCTGTGGTGTAGGTTCCTGATGGTTTAAGACGGTTATCGTAAGAACAGCAGCGAGACAAACCGCCACCATAGTTGGCCAAATGGTTTTCCAACTTCTTTTCTTTACCGATGAAGAAGACTTTCTGGCTTCAGAAAGAATCTTCTCTCGTGTTTTCTGAACATACTCTGGATCTGGATCTAACTCTTTAGAGTCCTTTAATAAACGAATCCATTCTTGCTCAGTTCGTTCTCTCATGGTTCCACTCCTCCCATTGGATATGTAAGAGTTTCTGCAGCTTCTTTAGGGCTCGAAAGTAGGTGACTTTTACTTTTGATTCTGAATATCCAAGAACTTCAGCTGTCTCTTTAATGGAGAGTTCGTTAATTGCTCTAAGAATAAAGACAGCACGATAGGTAGGTTTGACTTGTAGTAAAGCCTCCTCCACCATTTGGCGCTCTGTTTTCATCTCCATCAATTGACCCGGTGACTTTCCGGGGGAAATTAATTGTTGAAAGTAAACATCCTTAAATAAACGGTAAAATTTCTTTCGACGATATTGATCAAGGGTTACATGTTTAGCAATAGAGAAGATCCAAGGTTTAAGAGGTTTAGATGATTGATAAGTAGGGAGAGATTTTAACACTTGAATAAAGGTTTCTTGTGTAAGATCCTCAGCTTCGCTTTTGAGGCCTGTAAAACACATAATAAAGCGATAAACATCTAGATAGTAATCATCATAAATTTGAGCTATACGATTCTCCTCATCCGAATAATGAGCCAATACGTTCCCTCCTTTTCACATGCACCCTATATTCGCATGAACACACTAAAAAGTTACAGTTTATGTTAAAATTTTCTTATCCTTAGAAAGGAAGCATAAGATCATGTTTAAAAGAAAATTGTTAACGGCTCTCATTACCAGTATATTATCTATTGTCATTATCTCTTTTCTTACACCAATAGATGGTTTCTTTGGGCAAGTAGATAATTACTTGAAAAGTGTACTGCATAGCTTTTTAATTTTTCCTGTATATATTATTCCATGTGTTTTCCTATACGGATTACCTACCTCTCTCCTAATTGGATTCGTAACCAATAGAATGGAAGCTGGTCAATTCCAATTTTCTCTTGTTGGTCACACATTATTTGGTATTCTTCCCTTCTTCCTTCTGTGGTTCTTTACCTTTTATTCTGTAGGCATTGCACTTCTATTCTGTGTAGTAGACCATATCTTACAATGTAAAAGAAGTTAAATCGATAAACATCACATTTTTTGTAAAGGTGGTCAATACTCTATGAAAGACTATTTTAGCCAGAGATATAAGCATTATTTGTTTACCCTTATAGGCTTGTTAATTGGTTTTGGTATAGGCACACTTATAATAGAGGAACCTGACTATATTACTGGAATCAGTTGTGTTGTGATTGGTTTAGTAATAGGAGAATCATTTATGTATATAAAATGGTTTCGACAAAAAAATAACGAAACCGATATATAGGATAATTTTTGTTTATACGAAAAGGAAAAGCACAAATTTGTTGTTATTTAGCAGGTTTGTGCTTTTATTATTTCCTTCATGTTTTATATAAACTAGAGATGTATAACCCTATACACTTGTACAATTAGACAGTTATTCTTTTATTAAAAGGAGAATAAGACACTAAGAGCGAAAATGGTATTATCCAATTATTAGAAAAGGGTGATCCATTGGGGAAGTATGATCTGTATCGCGGGTTTAGAAAGAAAAGTTTGCGTTCTAAATCTTTACTCATATTATGTTTAATTTCACTAATTACAACATTGGTTACGTTTAAGATAGCAGATGACACCCATTCTAAGTTTTATGTAGAACAGGATTATATAATTAGCGAAATTAAGGACGAACTTGAAGGTGAAAACTCTCTTACGAAGGAAGAAAACCAAAGAATTAGAACCATGGTTCAAGTCCATCAAAATAATTATCCAAGCTATCAATATTTAGCTCTCTATCCAAAAGAAAAAAATCAGATGAAAGATTACCAGTATGATTCCATATTGGCAGACCTTGACTTATATCAGGCACAATATGTTTATCCTCTAAATCAAGAAGTAAAAAGAGGGTTTTTAGCCGACTCTTTCTATATCTCGGAGGCTGTTGATGCTGGAGAATGGTATATTGTTCAGCAGTATCATCCTACTGGAAGTTATTATTATGAAATTACAGTGGTGTTCTTTAGTCTATCCTTAATAAGTCTTATACTTTATGTAGGTATAGAGATTCGTCGTTACTTAAAAATTAGGTTACGACTGATTAGGAACTAATTTTTTAGATTGATGTAACAAAAGTACAAAACAAAAAGGAATGATTTTTTGGAGAGAACTAGTGAGGAGTCCGATGTTTTTAAACAAGTTGTAAAGAGAATGTGCAAAATTAACCATATTTCTCCTCAGAAACCCAGATTTGAAATGATTGAAGATATTATGGTTATTAGTATGAAGAATCATTTAAAAGATGGTGTAGATATGGATTGTTTTAAAATTTTAAACCTGATTTATCAAATCATTGGACCTTTAGGGGTGAAATTCACCCAACAATTATGCCTCTATCCAAATTCAGAAAGACTGGCTAGAGTAACTGTATCTTTTGACAAAGAGGAGTATGAAGCTTTGAATGCGAAAGTGGAAGCTATAGTAAATAATTGAAGTGATGTTTATTTATCCTCATAAAGACAGTAAAAGGAACATGCTTATTGTCATGTTTTTTTACTGTTTTTTATTTTAGCAGCAATATCTGGTCTAAATACGTCCATAAAAGTATACTTTTACGGTCGGTTACTTTGCGAACTATCTCATTGTGTTTACCTATGTGCTCTTACTGCCCAACCAGGATTTAACGGGCTTGCTCCAATGATACCAACACCCATTTTCTTTTTGTTTACTTGTTTTTCCTTTACCATGCTAACACCGCTTCTAATTATCTATAACCTTGTCTTTTCTTTAGTAAATTATTAGTGATTACATAAATTCTGAAATATAATTAGCTTGCTAACTAAATGAGTAGGAAAGGAGAGATTAAAAAAGATTCTCTTCCATCTGTTTCATCATTCTTCTTAATAACATACGCTCCTCAGGTGCAATACCAGCTAACAATTTGTCTTGTTGTTTTCTCCATCTTTCATGGACCGGACCCTCTAGATTGCGACCTTCAGGAGTTAAATAAACTTGCTAATTCTACCATCTTTCTCATCACGTTGACGATAAACTAATCCTTTTTGTTCAAGAGCTTTCAGCATATTTGTTACAGTAGGTGCTTCACACTTTAAGTGTTCACATAATTGAACTTGTGTAAGTCCATCATTTGTCCATAGCTTACATAACAAATTGTCCTGCCCAACATGAAGGTTTACATCCTGTAACAAGTGGTTGTAATTTCGACGCATTTGGGCTGATATTTTATCAAGAAGTTCTCGAATTTCATCTTCAATCATATAGATCATTCCTTGTTGTAATATAATTAGCAACCTAACTATATCATTTTCTTATTTTTTCATTCAAATATTTAATGAAAAAGAATGTAATCATGGTATGTGTAAACTAATTACTTCTCTTTATCTCGAAAATAATATTGAGTTCCATAAATACTATAGTAATTATAGTTGCACGATCTTTTTTAGGTTTTTATTCTTTTTCTCCAAATTCTTTTCCGAATTCCTCCATTAGATCAATAATGGGAATCAATGCCTTTCCTTTTGATGTTAATGAATATTCCACACGTGGAGGAACCTCTGGATAAACTTCACGGTTAATTATACCATCTACTTCTAACTCTCGAAGTTGCTTTGTAAGCGAACCTTGAGAGATATCAGCTAAAAAGGATTTAATTTCACTGTAGCGACGTTTTTTATTTTTTAAAAACCAAAGGATTAAATACTTCCAACGTCCAGAGAGTATGTTTTGTGTATAAGCAATACCATACATTTCTCTTTGTTCTCGTATAAATTCTCTTTCAAATCCATCTTTACAAATTTTCGTCATCCCTTACACCTCTCTTATCTACCCATAAGTACAAAAAAGTGTACTACGGCAATTTAAATTGCCCTCTTCCAAAAGATGAGCAATGATTCTATTCTAGTGGATGTAACAAAAATACTCAATACGATTCAAGCATAGCCAAATGAGGATGTATTTATCAAAAATCAGTATTTGGAGAAACATTAAAACACAAGAGGAGGTCATGCTAATGCCTACTAAATCTTTTCAAGAAGTTGTACGCTCTCGACAGTCTATACGTCAATTCCTTTCTACACCAGTTGAAAAGGAAGTTCTTCGTGAAATTCTCCAGGATGCTCAGTATACCCCATCGAATTGTAATACACAGCCTTGGGATGTCCATATCGTTTCAGGTGAAAAGAAAGAGGAACTTAGCAAGGCTCTTATCAATGCATTTGAAAAAGAGCAATTCTCACCTGATTTTACATTCGATAACAATGATTTTTATGATCGTTATGCTGAACGGCAAAAAGAACAGGGAAAAACATATTATGAGGCATTTGGCATAGCTCGCGAAGATCAAGAAGGTCGCCATAAGGGAGTATTACGAAACTTTGAGTTTTTTAATGCACCGCATGCTGCTTTCTTATTCATGCCTTCATTTGGAGACAATGTACGTGTTGCATCTGATATTGGCATGTATGGTCAGTCATTTCTACTAGCACTTGAGGCACGTGGGATAGGTGGTATTCCTCAGACAGCATTAGGCTTTTTCGCTGACACGGTACGCCAATTACTGGGTGTATCCGATGACATGAAGTTATTGTTTGGTATTTCCTTTGGTTATCCTGATAAAGAAGCGAAAGCAAATAGTTTTCGTATGGGTCGTGATCCAATCGACTCTAATGTGACATTTCATGACTAATCTATCTGGTGAATAAGTTTACACCCTTTTAATGTTGTACATAAACTATTTGGGGTTTTCATTCTACAAAAAGGCTGTCAGAGGTTAGACAGCCTTTTTATACTTTTACGGATAAGATATTTAAATCTATTACAAGATGTTAAAGTAATTATTATCGTTAACAAAAGAAAAAGCCACCCAGTGTTTGTAGGACAGGTGCACTTTTTATACATTTTTCTGATTTACATCGCTAAGAGAAAACTTGTGATACCAAGGATGTATAAAAAGCTGCATACTCCGGAAAAGAATCCTTTGTGGATGCTTACTTACTGCCTTTACAAATTTTCGTCATCCCTTACACCTCTCTTATCTACCCATAAGTACAAAAAAGTGTACTACCGCAATTTAAATTGCCCTCTTCATAAATTAGAGTAATGATTTTATTATAGTCTATGCAAGTATACTTAGTTTTCACCAATAGCTCCAATGTAACTTGATAAATAAGACAAAATTAGTCTTGAATCTAGTATTTAAGAAGGAAAGGAAGAATATCAACATGAATAATACAATTGAATTACTTTGTAATCATACATCCGTTCGTTCTTATACAAATCAACCATTGACAGAGGAGCAACGGGATCTAATCTTTAAGGCAGCTAATCAAACTTCGTCTTTCAGCCTTCTACAGGCCGTTTCTATCATTAGAATTACGGATCCAGCTCTTCGAAAAAAAGTGACGCAACTCTCTGGTCATCAACCTTATATTGAAGAAGCAGCAGAGTTTTGGATTTTTTGTGCAGATTTTAACCGAAATCATCAAATTGCTCCCAAAGTAGACCTTGATTATATTGAGTACCTTTTAATAGGTTCATTCGACGCTGGGCTAATGGCTCAAAATGCTTTAACGGCAGCTGAATCAATGGGACTAGGTGGTGTATACATCGGTGGAATAAGACTTAATATTGCAGAATTAACTGAGGTATTAAATTTACCAAAGTATGTAGTTCCTTTAGTTGGTCTATGCATAGGCCATCCTGCTGGAGAGAAACCTGGACTAAAACCACGTTTGCCTCAATCAATGGTCATGTTTGATAATCAGTACCAGCCACTCGATGAAGAAAAATTAGCAACTTATGACCAACAGATGCGTGAATATTACCAAGATCGTCCTGTTAAAGCGCCTTTCACAGTGAAGAAAGTAAAGGGATGGAAAGACCATATTGAGGATCATCTTGAAAGAAGCCAACAGCCCTTCATGCTTGAGTATTTAAACAAACAAGGATTTGCTAAAAAATAAACTGTTTACAATTCATGTGAAAGAAACTAGATTTCGAATTGCTACCTACGTTTTTAGCTTTACCTGCATTAGACTTTACTCATATTACAGCAATTTTCAGTCTAGCAGTTACAATCCAAAGAAGTAAACGAAACTATTGTGGCATTGGGTGATTATCCACCTGATCATATAGATACGAAGGCTACAAATTTAATTCGTAAGTTTACTGAATCACAAGATAAAAAGCTCAAACTGGATCCAGAAGAATATTATAAAAAATACATTGAGATAATAACTGAAACAAGTGCATATGTAAATGCTTATATACAAGAAGTCGTAGATGAACCAAAGGATGATATTAGAAAATATGATGAAAAAGCCTAATCTCTCATTTGATTTAGTTATAGAAAGGTTACATGTTGAAAATAGGTTACGTAAAAGTTTTGACACTGTTACAAGATGTAAATTTATAAACAAGATAACCATTTAAACCAATATATTATAAGGGAGATTTTAAAAAAATGAATTTGAAAGAAATTAGTTGGAAAGAAGTTCTAAAAGATATTACGCAGAATAAAGAGACATCAAATATCCCTACAGGCACGCCTACACCAGAACATATGAGAAAGGCTATGCAAAGCTATATTGATATGATTAATAAAAACTATCATGAAGGTACACTTAATTTGTTTGCAGATAATTACATGCTTGAAGATCCATTTGGTACAAAAGCTTTAACAATTAGCAATGGATTTACAGCAGAAGATTTTGAAGATGAAGATGTGCAATTTATTCCGAAAAAAGCGAAATTAATAGCTCCAATTAGTACAACATATGGGAATCAAGCAGCTATGGCATTCAAACTGTGGATGGACGTTGGGGGACAAGAAGTTACTATAGATATTATTGACGTCATGACATTTGATGAATCAGGTAAAATTATTAAAGTAGTGGCTCATTGGAGTAGGGATAATGTCAGCTTAATTAATAGAGGAAATGATTCAAAAGAATAATCCAAATACCACTTTTGTTTGCATCGTTAGCGCCGGTTCAATGGGTGTTAACACAGGCTATCCCCTGGAGTGGACTGGAGCAGACGTCACTTTCCTGGTTCGTGGGGGCGTTTGTTGAATAAGAGGGTCCTTACATATTAGACATATCTAATATGTAAGGACCCTTATTTTATATGTATTATTTGAATTTTAGTCTTGATAAGATGCGATCAGGTAGCTCCTCGTATTCATAAATTTTGTTTAAATCTAGATTTGCATATTTATCTTCGTTGTTTTCCATAATACCTCTTACCCTCCACCATTCAATACATGCTGACTCATCATAACATAAAAACTAATAAAGGAAGCAACGCTTTAAATACAAGGAAGTCAAAAAAATAATAGGAACGAATTTTACATTTATCTTTTGTTTGGCGGGCAATACTTCACTAAATGTAAAATTCGGGCCTGTGTTTATCGTTGCTTTCACTCAAAAATTATTGAATTAGCTTAGATTTATATGTTTTTTAATTTTTATGAAATTATGAGGAAGGATAAGACTTAAATGAGGGGTGAGATGTGAAGAAAAGTCTTCTTATGTTTATCATCTTGATTTTACTTTTTTCCCTAGTTGCTTGTACTAAATGACCGAAAACCTTCTGTAAATAATAATCATACCCATAACAAAGACCGTCCAGTATCCATATTGTATAAGGCGGTCTTAAGTATATTTATGACTTATAAGTATACTTTTACGGATGGTTTTACAAACAATGATTTAAGATATATAGATTTTAAGGTTATATGGAGAGAAAATAAAAAAGAGAACGATTAGTTCTCTTTTCAAGATACAACCATAGAATTTCGGGAGGGATGCCCGCCTCTGGAATTTGTGTCAAACTAATCACTGAATCCCTCAAGACCTCTACAATATTTTCCTTTTCAGTAAACTACCTAAGAGGATCCGTCCTAACTTAACCAATTTATGTTTGAATTTAAATGATGATCGATTATGCTTTTCCTCAGAATTCTTCTCATTGTAAGCCATTTGACAGAACAATTCTTGGCTGTTAACTGTTTCTAATTCATCATCTCGTTTTACATAATGATAATACCCCTTCGAATCTTGTTCTCGGGCCTTGCAATTATCTTTTAACATGAAGCTTATCCATGTATAAATTCGTTGTTTTAAATGAGTTTTCAAAATAGGAAAGAGAATTTCAATACGATTTTCCATATTCCGTGTCATCAAATCTGCAGATGATAAAAATATTTTCTGTTCTCCGTTCCGGTGAAAATAATAAATCCGTGTGTGTTCTAAAAATGTGCCTATGATACTCCGAACTCTGATATTTTCACTCGCTCCTTTCATTCCGGGACGTAAGCAACAAATACCACGTATAATAAGGTCAATTTTCACCCCTGCATTTGATGCCTCATAAAGTTTCGTAATAAGTGGTTTATCAGTTAGCGAATTCATTTTAGCGATAATATGTCCATTTCCATATTGTTGGTGATAGACGATTTCTTCATTGATTAACTCTAAGAATGTATCTCTTATACCAAATGGTGAAACAGATAAATGATGATAATTGGGTTTTTCCATATAACCACTTATGTAATTGAAAAAATTGGTTGCGTCCATTCCAATTTTTTCATTAGATGTAATTAACCCCATATCTGTATAAATTCTTGCTGTAGCATCATTGTAATTACCTGTCCCTAGATGGACAAAGCGTTGAATTTCCCCTTTTTTACGGCGCAGAACCAGGGTGATTTTACTATGCGTTTTTACCCCCGTCATCCCATATAGAACATGGCACCCTGATTTTTCTAATTCCCTTGCCCACTGTACGTTATTTTCTTCATCAAATCGTGCCTTTAGTTCCACTAGAACCGTTACCTGTTTTCCATTTCCTGCAGCGCGTTTAAGACTTTTAATAACTGGAGAATCTCCACTTACCCGGTAGAGCGTTTGTTTAATAGCCAATACGTCTGGATCGTCTGCAGCCTGTGAAATAAAATGAATGATAGGTTCAAATGATTCATATGGATGATGAAGTAAAACATCTTGGGTAAGTATCTTCGAAAAAATATCCTTTGCTCCTTCTAAATCTTGAGCAGGTTGAGGAATAAAGGAAGGTGCTACTAAATGTTCATGGGTTGATTGAATGGTTTTGTAAAATGAAAAGAGAAACGTTAAATCAAGTGGTGCCTGAACAAAATAGATATCTTTATCATGAATTTCTAGTTCCTCTTTTAAATAGTCAACTACTTGCTTATCATAACAATGTCTTTGCATCTCTAATCTAACAGCTGCGCCCCATTTGCGTTTTTTAAGTTCTTCTTCAATTTCCTTTAGAAGATCCTCTGCTTCATCTTCATGAATGGTTAAATCTGCGTTCCGTGTAATACGAAAAGGTGTTACTGATTTGACATGGTACCCCGCGAATAACTTATGAATAAATTTAGCGATGACTTGTTCTAATAAGACAAAGACTCTTAGTCCATCTTCTGCGGGTAACTCAATATAACGGTTTAAACAAGAAGGAACTTGTACAATCGCTAATTGTTCAACTATTGATAATCCTCCTTTTTTCCCGTGCATCTTTTCTTCAATCCTAATAGCCAGATTTAAAGATTTATTTAATAACATAGGAAAGGGACGATAGGCGTCAATAGCCATAGGAGTTAAAATAGGGAAAATCTGCTGATTAAAAAAATCTTCTAAAAACAATAACTCTGCAGAGGATACTTTTGAAACGGACACAAATTTCACACGTTCTTTAGCCAATAAAGGTGTTAGTTCATTTATGTATATGTCATCTTGTTTGTCTACAAGAGAATGTGTAATTTCAGAAATAGCACTTAACTGTTCTTTTGGAGTTAATCCTGCTTTATTTTCAGGTCGATTAAACCCAGCCTTTACTTGATCTAGTAAACCAGCTACACGCACCATAAAAAACTCATCTAAATTCGAGCTGAAAATAGATAGAAATTTATATCGTTCTAATAAAGCATTTCGATTATCTATTGCTTCCTCCAATACACGTTTATTAAAATCCAACCAGCTTAATTCTCGATTATTATAAAAGGAAACGTCCTCTAGGTTTGTTATTGTGTTGTCTTTACTTGTTGGTGTCACGATATGGATATCTCCCTTCTTCGCTTTTAATTATATATTTTAGAAAACACTACTAATTTATAACTGAAAAATGTATGTTTTGTAAAGATTTTGTAAATTTTTAAATTTCAATTATAATTTGAAAATTTTATTTCGGGGTTCTGGTACAAAAACTTCAAAATAGCTGCAAGTAATCTCTAAAACTGGTTCTGATGCAAACATTGCATTTGGCTAAAACAGATATATAGATTACTAGTGAAATTTGTTCTTATGCAGTTAATCCGGTTCTGGTGCAAAAATTTCA
>NZ_JALAMS010000076.1:0-4907 GCF_026790145.1 Priestia endophytica
CGATCGAGAAACGCTTTGTACTGTTCAGATAAATCGAAAAACATCGTTTCTACTTCCTCAATTCTTTTCTTTTCCATCTGTTCTTTCAATCGATCAGCCAACGCATATACTTCATCAAATTCTTTACCAGAAATAATGTCTAACCATAGGTTATCGACGACATAAATATGCGCCATCACCTTTGATATAGAAGGAAAAACGCTCTGAATTTCTTTTTCGTAAATGTCCTCGGAAAGTTCTTTTAATCGGTCGAAAATTTTTTGGTTTGCCCATACATGGTAGTCGTACAATTTTAATGAGTGATGTGTCATTTGAAATCCCCCCTATTTCACTATTCATTATTGACATAATATAAGATATCAGTAGTCAACTTAACTATAATTCTATAAAAATACCCTCCCGACCTTTTGCCTAAAGGAGTTTCTTGTTTACGTAATGTTGATTATAAGAAGTAAAAGACCATAAAATAGATTTATGTTATGGCCTTTTTGGTGTTTAGATATCTACGTATTTTTAATAAGAGAAAGTTTAGAGATAAATTTCATCTATCCATATTACTTTTTTAGACCAGCTGCAAATAGAGGACCATTATAGGTCATTGTTGATAGGATACGCGCCATTTCCTGTGGGGATTCTTTTCCTCCATGTTGGAGCCACTGTTGAATGACCCCTAGATGTGCTGAAGAAATATAAGAGGTGAAATAATCCTCTGGAACAAGTAAAGATTCCTGTTTAATGAGGGAATTTTGTTTATCATTTTTAAAAAGTGTCTTTTTCATAAATTCTTTTATTTTTATTTGAAAAGATAAATCCCCTTTTGGTCCCAATACAGCTTTCATAAAATCTGCATTTTGACTGAGATACTCAAACATAGAAATTGCAAAGGAAAAAGCCATTTCATTATCTACTACACCTTTTGAAAGGATGGTCTTTGCCATATTGGACATCTCATACATGATTTCCTGCTGACATTTATCCATGAGATCATATTTATCTTGATAATGTAAATAAAACGTTCCTCGATTAATGTTGGCTTTTACCGTAATATCCTTCACGCTTATGGCTTCAAATCCCTTTTCTTCTATCAATTCGGTTAAGGCGTTACGGATAGATGTCTTTGTGCGCATTACTCGTAAATCCGTATTGAGCTCCTTCAATGAATCTCCTCCTAAATTTTATTCAACAGATATAGGCTATGTGTTCAATATGCATCATATCTATGATTTCTGTTTATTGAATCTCTCTATATCTGCACTTATAATTCAAAGTGTAAATAAATCAACACACTGTTCATTATAATTCGAATTAGGAAGAAGGTATATTCATTTGTTAAAAAATAAGCTACTTTTTTCTCTCCTTTAATAGTGCTTTTAGTTATCGCTTTATTTGGGTTAACTCTAATCCCTTCTGTTCAACAAAAGTCAAAAAACCTACCTATTGCTTTAGTCAATGAGGATATCGGTGCTGTGATCCCCCAACAAGGGAAAGTCAATATGGGAGATACAATCACGAACATGTTGAAAAAGAATATAACTTCTACAGATGGTGAAGTTCCCCCTGTTAAGTGGATTAATGTTGAGAGTAAGGAAGATGTATTGAAAGGACTAGATAACCAAGAATACTATGGTGCTCTTATTATTCCTAAAAATTTTAGTCAAAAGCAATCATCCTTAATGACTTCAAAACCGGAAAAACCAGAAATTAATATCTTTATCAACCAAGGAATGAACCCTGTTGCAGCTAATTTAGTAGGTCAGATGTTAAATACAATGGGGAATCATCTAAAGAATGGAATTCAAACACAAGTCTTACAGGGCTTAGAAAAACAAAATATTTCTTTAAAACCCAACCAACTAACTCCATTGACAGATCCTTTACAAGTCAACGTGGAGAATGTGAATGGGGTGGGAACAGCAAGTATGAATGGGAACGCTCCTGTTGCTTTGTTTCAGCCTTTATGGATGTCAAGCATCGCCGGAGCAATCGTACTTTTCTTTGTTGCTAATAAGCTCAATTTTGTGAATCGAAAGCAGAAGCTATATACCGTGCTTACTCAAGTTATTGCTGGAATTATTTTAGGTTTAGTAGCCGGTTTTGGTTTAACATGGATTGCAGACTTATTAGGCATTCAAATTTCAAACTTTATGGATATTTCTTTATTCTTAACCATCACTTACTTTGCATTCTTCTTGCTCATTTCGGCTGTTCTATCCTGGCTTGGAATGAAAGGAATTCCAATCTTTGTTCTCATTCTTTTCTTTGGAGCTCCACTACTTTCAATGGCACCAGAGATGATGTCTACTTTCTATCGTGATTATATTTATTCATGGTTACCTATGCGATTTATGATAGAGGAACTACGGGATTTATTCTTTTTCCATCAGGGCTTTAGCTTTAGTGGTCCGACATCTATCTTATTGTGGATTGCTTTAGGAAGTTTCTTTATCCTTCTATTATCTGTTTTGAAAGTACAAGGTTCAGCTTCAGACAACGGTTCTTATGAAAAGGAAGAATCAAAAGCTACTAAAGGATGACAGAAATAGGAATGCTCATTCGTAATATTTACAGAAAGATTTATGCATATAATGATTTATTTGTCATCTATTTCTATTCTTCTTACAGACGAGATTTCTATATTACTTAAGTAGAACCTTTAATCTTTTTATAGACTACGTGGGATTTATTATTTAAATCTTTTAAGGAGGAGAAAGTGATGAAACCTCAAGTATTAATTGTTGGAGCTGGTCCAACAGGATTAGTGTTAGCCCTTGGTCTTCAGAAACAAGGAATTCCCTTTAGAATTATTGATAAAAATCAAGGACCTGGAGAAGCATCTAGAGCGATGGCTGTTCATGCTAGAACATTAGAATTTTATCGTCAATTTGGTTTTGTAGATGAAATAGTTCAATTAGGAATCCCCGTCCAACAAGTTCAAATTTATAAAGATAATAAACAAAGGGCGAAGATGAACATGGGCCACATTGGAAAAGGACTGAGTCCTTTTCCATACGTATTGAGCTTTCCACAAGATGAACATGAACGGATTCTAATAAATCAATTGAAAGCAAAAGGGATTTTTGTAGAGTGGAATACAAAGCTAATCTCATTTTATCAAGAGGAAAATCGAGTTCGTGTCATCACTACCAAGCAAGGGAATGAAGAAAAACATCATTATGCTTATCTATGCGGATGTGATGGATCTCATAGTTCAGTTCGAAAGGGACTTGGCTTCGATTTTGCAGGTGGAACATACAAGCAGGTTTTTTACGTTGCTGACGTTCTAAGTGAAACACCTATTGATGGTTTACAGTTAAAACTCTTCAAAGATGGTTTTGGTTTAATTTTTCCTATACGAACCACAAATTCTCTGCGCTTGATTGGTCTTGTTCCTCAGGCATTATTAGATAAAAAGTTAGAGATTAATTTTACTGAAATTGTGCCTTATATAAAAGAAAACTTAGGAGTGCATACGAATAAGATGAACTGGTTCTCCACCTATAAAGTACATCATCGAGTAAGTGAATACTTTCGAAAAGGACGTATATTTATTGCAGGAGATGCTGGACACGTACATAGCCCAGCAGGAGGACAAGGAATGAACACCGGGATTGGGGATGCTATAAACCTTTCATGGAAGCTTGCTACCGTTCTTAAAGGGAAGGCAAAAGAAGAAATTCTAGCTTCCTATGAAGAGGAGAGAATAGCTTTTGCTAAGGATTTAGTTGCCACAACAGATAGAATGTTTTCTGGAATCGTTGGAAAGGGTTTTTCTACAAAAATTATTCGTGAAGTATTAATTCCTTATGTAGTTCCAAAATTGACAGGTGTCTCTTCGATTAGGAAAGCATTATTTAAATCCGTATCACAAATCCGCATTCATTATCGTAATAGTATGCTTAGTGCAGGAAGGGCCGGTGCTATTCATGGGGGAGATCGCTTGCCATGGATATATGGGCAAGGTGTAGACAATTTTAAACCATTGCAAACCTTTGATTGGCAGTTCCATGTGTATGGAGAAGCAAAGGCTGACCTTCGTGAACTTGCTAAAACTACTGCTATTCCCCTTCATGAATTTCCATGGACAGGATCTATGAGGGAAGCTGGAATTAATCCTGGATCTATGTTCCTCATTAGACCTGATGGTTATGTAGCATTGGCTGATTCCGGGCAGGATATTAAAAAGATTAGATCTTACCTTGATGAATTAAAGGTAGTTCAAAATTAATTTAATAGACCTTTCAAATACAATCAGTAGGCTGTATGTTGACGTTTAGATAATCTAATTCTAAAAGAGGGAAAAGGAAATATAATTTTATATTTTCTCCTATATATTGTCTTGGTATCTGGTTAACATAAAATATGTTACAGATAGGAAGAAAGAGCAAACTCGTCCAGCAGCAACGAGTTTGCTCTTTTTCTTAAAGAAATTATAGGTATCAATGTTAGTAGCCATTCAGATCATATACTTTCTAAAGTAGGAAAGAGTAAGATATTCATCAATTTTGACTTCCCGTAACTTGTAGAAGTCATTCTTTATGTAAAAATTAATGGCCGGAGTATTTTTACTCCCAGTCATTACTCGAATTGATTTTACTTCGTACATATTTTCAACAAAGTCCAAGAGCTTCTGAGCAATCCCTTTTCTAAAATGACTGGGGTGTACAATTAATCGATGTAAATCGATTTCGGTTCTGTCTAATTTAAAAGATATGATTCCACATAACTCTTCTTGTAAGTAATAAGCAAAAAAAGTTTCCTCACATTGCTGTAACGAATGGATGGTATCTTTTAATGGAGGAAGATTATAATATCCGATAACCTTTGCTTCAGCTAAATAAGAAGGAATTTGAATACGTAATACCTCAGTTGCTGTCCTTTTATCCTTGATATCAAGTCTTTTAATTATA
>NZ_JALAMS010000076.1:5026-32975 GCF_026790145.1 Priestia endophytica
TTTTTTCTATTATGAACGAGCATAATTTTTATATCCATTCATTACCTTTTTACTCCATGAAATGTGAACACGACGAGATAGTTCGCAAAGTGAACGTCCATAAAAGTGTACTTCTACAGACAGATAAGTTTTAAAAGAAATACATCCTTTTCAATGTCTGTTTAAGTCTAACATTAATTACGAACGTCCTCTAAAACATATATACTTTAACGAATGCTTTTGGTGGAATAATTGAAAAAATAAAGAAGCCGCTCTAGATTAGGAACTAGAAATGTTATTGACCATTCAATAATACATACACTTTGCGTAAGGATAGTCTTTCTCATTTGCGCTTTATTTGCTCCAGTAAAAGAACGAAATAACTCAGAGGCACAATAAGTAGTCAAATAAGCGACAATCTATACGAAAATAATCTTTGATTAAATGAAAAAGCTCTCCATTTTAAAATAGGAAGCTTTTTTCTTCTATTTTTTATAAATAACGAGCATTTCGGTTGCTTTTGGCATAAATCGAAATGTTGTTGGAAGGAGCTTTATTTTCACGTGCTCGTTTTCTAGCGTTTCGATTAGACTATTTAAATATGGATAAATCTCATGATTAAATCCAACAAGCGGATAAATTCGAATTTATCCGCCTTTTTTCGTTACTCTAATCATTTCTTTCATTGCTGTTACGTGAAAGTTGAAATCAAATTGTGCTTCATATAAAAAAAGAAAATGATTGCACAACAAGAGAGAAAAGGTTTGATCTGAAAAAGGCAAATGCGGGAGCGCTCCGTGAAAAAAGCGTTGATCTTTTTCATTTTGCATATATTGCTCCATAAATAAAGAAAACGAGTTTCTTCGAATTTTATCATGTTCTTCTAGCGTCTTATAGGAATCCCATAAAAGAGTATGAGCTCCTTTTTTAAGCTTACGACTAGCTTCTTGGATTTCTTCTTCGCCGTGTTTTCTCATCTCTCGTGCAGATAGATTGTACAAAGGATCTACTGCGTAAGCATCATATCCCTTACGATAAGCGCTTGCTGTGAAAGGAGAAGCTCCTGCAGCCACGTCTAACACTTTTTCGGCTTTAAATTGTTCCATCTTCAAGTCGAACATCTTTTCATACTCTTCGTAAGATCTGCACGTCATAGCAACTCCAACTTGTTCATAAAATACATTTTTACTCATCTTTACGATCTCTCCTCTACTCTACTAAACTCTGCTCAATGTTAGAAAGGTCTAACAGCTATCATTATAAAACTATCTTCCATATATTTCAACAAGTGATTAAAATATAGGTTTCTTCTTTTTATTATGAATTCTATCTTAAATATCCTCCATTGTTGAGATCAAATGTTGCTCCTGTATAGTGCTTAGATTTGTCAGATAAGAGAAAAAGAACCGTTTCAGCTACATCCCTAGCTGTAACAGGTGTTTGGATGAGCTGACTGTTCCAATATTCTTGCTTTCGCCATTTTGGAATACTCTTCATCATCGTTGTATCAACCATTGTGGGCGCAACAGCATTTACTCTAATATGTGGGGAGAAGTTTACGGCACAGCTTTTTGTTAATCCTAAGATAGCGGCTTTCGACATCCCATAAATGGCATCAGAGCTTCCTTCCATTCCTGATACTGACGACATATTCACAATTGTTCCCTTTTCATTATTCCCCATCAGCTTCTTTGCAAAAAGCTGTAAAAAATAGACGGCTCCTTTAACATTAATATTTAATACAGAATCAATGCTTTCTTCAGTATACTCTAATATATTTTGCGCAAGATAAATCCCTGCATTATTTACTAGGGCATGTACTTCCACACCTCTTTCATCAATCCATTCAAAAAAGCGAACAACTTCTTTATAAGAACTAACGTCTACTGTATATGTAGATAAGTTGATATTTTTCATTGATCTTTCTAGCTCTACTAAAGCTTCCTCATTCACGTCACAAGCAATAATTGAAGCCTCTTCCTCTAAGCAAAGTCTCACAATCTCTTTTCCAATACCTGCTCCTGCTCCAGTTACAATTACCCTTTTATTTTTTAGCAAGTTCAAAACTCCTTACATGAAGTAAAATAGTGATATACTGTAAATTTTATCTCACTATTCCATTTCCTTCAAGAAGAATGGATGACAAATACAAATTGTAAAAGGAAGTGTTGTTGTGATAATAAGAAGCTTACACAGAGAGGAAACGCCTCCTTTTTCTTTGCTCTTACTTGCAGATCCTTCTCAAGAAAAAGTGAAGGAACATCTAGAAAAAGGGGTTTGTTTTGTAGCGGAAAAAGATAAGGAAATAATCGGAGCTTACATTTTAGAAGAAAAAAATGAAAAGAGTATTGAACTTGTGAATATCGCAGTGAAAGAACATCTTCATGGAAAAGGAATTGGCAAAAAATTAATTCAGCATGTCCTTCAAAGTACAAAAGAACAGGGCTACGAAATCATTGAAGTTGGAACAGGAAATTCAAGTATAAATCAGCTTGCTTTTTATCAAAAGTGCGGTTTTCGCATGACAGGTATTGAACGCAACTTCTTTTTAGAAAATTACAAAGAACCATTATTTGAAAACGGCATCCGCTGTCAAGATATGGTTCGGCTATCGTTTTTCTTACGGTAAAAAATCAGGTTGATTCCTAATTAATTAGGAATCAACCTGATTTTTTTAAGCTAGAAATGAAATGTTTTATGCAGTTCATGGATGATTTTTTTATAGTAAAATGGCTTATGTTGAACAAATTCTTCCCAATAAAAGACTTTATTAATCGGGGTTTTCTCACCTTTTTGATGTGTTTGAAATCCTTCCACATCAATACTATCCGTTTGACCTAACCAAAGCTCAACAACAGAAGAAAGTTTGGCTCTTACAAGACCTGAAACTTCCTCTTGCTGAAGGGTATATCCTTCAAATGTGTGCTGAGTTTTATACACGAAAACATGTGCTAGCTCTTTGTCAATAAAATGTGGAAGTGACACGCTATATGGAATAACGCCGAGCGAGAGAAGGTTGTTGAACTCTACTTCAACGCCAAGCTCCTCTTCTACTTCCCTGATGCCATCCATAACTTTTTCATGTGCTAATAGGTGACCTGCTGCTGTAATATCTAACAAATTCGGATAATCTTTTTTCTCTTTGCTTCGAATTTGAAAATAAAGATAAATCTCTCCTTCATATTCACTAACAAACCAGCAGTGAAAGGTTTCGTGCCAGTATCCTTTCTTATGAACCTCATCTCTGGTTTTCTCACCAATGTGCACTTGGTTTTCATCAAATATTTTTAAGTATTCTTCTTTCACTCTATTTCCCCCTACTCACTCTCCCGTTTTCATACAAACTATTCTTTTTCTTCTAAAGGTGAAAGGAGAATCCCCTCTGTTTTTTTGAAAAGCCATTTTCTTGTTAACGGCATAAAAAACTGTAGAAGAGGTCCGCCAAGCCCTACTGTAAGGAGCGTTCCGATTCCAATTGGACCATGTAGCAAAAATGCAAGAAGTAAAAAGGTAACATACAAAACAGTTTTAGATAGCCTAATACTTATTCCAGTTCGTTCAGTTATAATAAGCATAAGATGATCAAGTGGAATTGGAGCAAAGTTTGTATGAAGATAAACCGCTGTTCCAATCCCTATAATAATTAAGCCTACCGTGAAAACTAGAAATTGGCTAGGATTTTCAAGTGTTTTGATCAAAAAAAGCCAAAAATCAATACAAACTCCTGTCATAAAAGCGGTCACTAATCCTAAAAATTTTGGCTTTTGCTTTTTTAAACATGCATTTGTGAAGATAAGAACGAAGGAAATCACAACTTCCCAACTTCCAACTGTTAAGCCAATGTTATGGGATAGGCCAACTAAAAGAGCATCAAAAGGTGACGTTCCAAGGTTTGCTTTTATCGTAAGAGAAATTCCTAAAGTTAAGAGAAGAATGCCTATACTATAAAAAACAAGTGTAAAAGCATTTACTTTCCTTTTTATCATGAGTGAACGAACTCTTTAACCATTAAAATGTGTGGAATACCATCTTCCATAAAAACAGTTGAAGAAGCATCATACCCTAACTTAGTATAAAACCCTTGTGCTTGCACTTGTCCGTGCAGTTTTACAGACGAAACGCCATGCTCTTCTACGATTCTTTCAAGAGCTTCTATAATGACTTTTCCAAGGCCATATTTTCGATATTCTTTTAAGATACAAATTCGTTCTAGCTTCCCAACTCCTTCTACAACGCGTACACGTCCTGTACCAACAGGCTCTCCGTTATAATAGACGAGAATATGATCACAACCATTATTCAGTTGATCATATTGATCAAACTCGTCTGCTAGTGATACTCCTTGTTCACTCACAAATACCTCTTTTCTAATATAGAACGCAGTCTCTAACTCATCTTTTGTTGTAATTTTCTTTGCTGTCATTTTAACCCCACCTTTTCTAGATTTATCAATGAACATCCTTCATAATGAATTTATTATCCCTATAAAGTATACAAGAAAATATTTTTGTTGTAAATGCAACAAAAATATAAAATGGAGGTTTTTTTGTGGATGATGTTTTAAGAGAAATTGGAATGATTGCAAGAGCACTTGACTCTATTAGCAATATTGAGTTTAAAGAACACAACTTAACAAAAGGACAATACTTATATCTTGTGCGTATTTGTGAACATCCTGGCATTATTCAAGAAAAGTTAGCGGAAATGATTAAAGTAGACCGCACAACTGCTGCTCGGTCTATAAAAAAGCTCGAAACGGAAGGATTTATCGAAAAGAAAGATGATTATCACAATAAGAAAATTAAGAAACTCTTTCCAACAGAGAAAGGAAGAGAAGTTTATCCGTTTTTAAGACGAGAAGGAGATCATTCTGAGAAAGTAGCTTTAACAGGGTTCTCGGAGCAAGAACGAAAGGAAGTGTTTCAGCTTGTTCAACGGATAAGAAAGAATATTGAAGGAGACTGGGAAGCTGTAAAAAAAGGAAAGAAAAGAGAGTATTAAAAAAAGAGCAGGCCTTTTCCACAAAGGACTTGCTCTTTTTAAGCAGAATGAGCTTTTTCGAGTAATGTATTGTATTCTTCCCAAAATGCCTTGTAGCTTTCTCGTTCATCTTCATCCTCTATTATTTTCTTCTGTGACTGTTCAAAGAACGCTTTCACTTCTAATGCAAATACGACAATTTCCTCTCGATACTCTTCTTTACTGATTTTTACCTTTAAACCTTTATAGTCTACAACTCCTTCCTTATAGCTTGTTGTCGTAAACTTTACAAAATTAGATAGGATAATCTCTCCCTCCATGTGCTGTACTCCCCAATAAATTGAGATTGGACATCCTGGTGATGAAACATTTCCACAGTGGGTAATAAGCGGTTCATCACGTTCAGGATCTATCTCTTGGTATGTAAAAGAAGGTTCTTCATAGAGCGTACGCAGTAAAGTTAATGCAGAAGTACTAATCCCCCACTCTTCATCCCTACCAGAGTTTGTGATCATCACATCTCCTACTTTTATATAAAGTTCTCCATGGGAGCATAAATCGTGAATTTCCTCTCCTAGCCAATATTGATTTATAATGTTAATTTCAAACATCTTTTCACCTTCACTTTCTAAAAAATTCAAGCTTAAAAACAAATTACTTCTCCTTCTTTTCTTCAAGAATTTCAATAATTCTCTCATTCTGCTTTACGATTTTCCTCATCTGCGTATCTAGAGACAAAATCGTTACAAGAACAATAACAAAACCAATCAGACCTAGCATTCCAACCTCTCCCTTCCCTTTAATGGTAACATAGTAAATTTCGTCCTGTATAAGGTAACCTCTTTCTTTGTTCAAAAAGTAAAAAAAGAAAACCTTCAAAAGGTTTTCTTTTTTGGCTTATGTTCATATCGTTGTTGCTTATAGTGAAGGAACGTCAAGCTTTTTAATAATTCGGGCTGGATTTCCTCCAACTACGACATTGTCAGGCACATCTTTCGTCACAACTGCTCCAGAAGCAATAACAACATTATGACCAACTTTTATCCCTGGATTAATGATTGCTCTTCCACCAATCCAAACGTTGTTTCCAATTGTAACAGGGATTCCATACTCTCCTGCTGTATTTCGTTCGTGAGGATCTAATGGATGTGTAGCTGTATAAATATGGACGCCTGGAGCAATAAAACAGTTATCTCCAATTCGAATCTCACATACATCGAGAAGGACACATTCAAAATTCATAAAAAAGTTTTTACCTATATGTATGTTGTAACCATAATCACAGCGAAAAGGTGGTTCAATATTAGCATGCTCACCTCCTGAACCAAACAGCTCTCCTAAAATCTCTCCTTTTTCTTCATCACTCATCTCAATGTTATCATTATATATTTTCAATAGTTTTCGTGCTTTTTTTCGATCTTCTCCTAACTCCATATCATCTGACTGGTACAATTCCCCCGCTAACATTTTCTCTTTTTCAGATTTCATTTCTTTCTTCCTTCCTCTTAATATAATTGCTTCACCACAACTATACTTGTATATACAAGAAAATCCAATATATCTAATACTTAAATAAAATTCTCATCTGGAAACGAATCAAATGTTACGTGCAATTCTACTAAAGATTTGAAGCCAATAATTTTTCGGTAATGACCATTGCCATCTACCGCTTGTAAATTTCGTACTTTTTGTAAAAGTCGTTCGATCGCAATTTTAGCTTCTAGACGTGCTAAGGAAGACCCCAAGCAGAAATGACTACTGTGACCAAAAGCAAGATGGGGATTTGGATTTCTTGTAATATCAAGCTGATGAGGACTCCGGAACTTTCTAGAATCCCGATTAGCAGCTCCTAAAAATAAATAGACTTGTTCTCCTTTCCGAATAACAGCCTCATTCACGGTAATATCTTCTGAAGCAGTACGAGCAATGAGCTGTGCAGGACTTTCAAATCTTAAAAACTCTTCTAGGGCTGTTGTTATTAATTTTGAGTCATCTTGTAATTTCTCTAATTGCCTTGGGTTCTGAATTAGTAAAAAGATAGAACTACTAATAAGATTAACAGTTGTTTCGTGCCCAGCAATTAAGAGTAAAACACATGTTGCTATGAGTTCATCATAACTTAATTTCTCTTCTCTCTGTTTTTCCTGAATTAATTTACTAATCAAATCTTCTTTTGGTGCTTGTTCTCTCGCTTTAATTATTTTTTTGAAATAGGCTATTATTTCTTCCGTTACTTTGCGACTATTCCCTAACGTTTTCGGAGATCTCATAAAATCAATGGATTGAATAAAACTAGCCGTCCATTCTTTAAATAAGGGACGATCCTTTACTGGCACTCCTAATATTTTAGCAATAACAGAACTTGCTAAAGGGAAAGCAAAGTCAGATACAACTTCCATAGTTCCTCTACAAATCACTTGATCTATGAGTTCATCTACTGTTTTCTCTATAAAAGGATGGCATTCGTTTATAATATTTGGTGTAAAAAATTTAGTAACAAGAGAGCGTAATCGTCTATGATGCTGTGGATTAGTAAATAACATCATATTCTCTTGAATTCTTCTAAGATTCTCGTAGTTGCGAGAAAAAGCCGGAATAGGAGGACGGCTATGGAATCTTGAATCTTTAAGGACTTTTACCGTTTCTTCATATCCTGTTATGTACCAGCCTTGATATTTTAATAATGTACTTTTATAAATAGGATTAATGGATCGCATCTCTTCATAAAATGGATATGGATTTTGAAAAAACTCCAAAGTATTGAAAGAAAATGACTCTATATTTGTAGTATTTATTTTCATGTTATCCTCCTTGGTTATTTTAAAATAAATAAGCAGCCGAAATTCACTCGACTGCTCGTTTTTACTTTTCCTCTACTAAAATTCACTCGTAAAATAGTTTAATAAAGATGAAGCTTCTATCTTTATAATGAACAATTCACCTCTTGAAAACAAAGTACTTATTCGTATTGCTGTTCCATCCTATTTATAATAAGTTTCGTATCAAGATGTTGATTCACTACCATTTCGATATTTTCTTTTGTTATCTCCTTAAGTTTTGGGACAATTCCTAAAATAGGGACACCGCACATCTCTTCTATTGAGATAGGGTTTGTTTGTTCATCTAGTCCTGGGTTATCACTCATTCCATTGATGATAATACCTGCAATCTTTATCCCTTGACTTTTAGCATAATGAACAGTTAGGAAAGTATGGTTTAGCGTCCCAAGATTAGGACGAGTGACAATAACAATGGGAAGGTTTATCGATTTAATCAAATCACTAACTAAAAAATGTTGACCAAGCTGAACGGAAATTCCTCCTGCTCCTTCGACAATAAAAGAGTTATATATAGGTTTTATATCATTCCATCTTGTCATCACTTCATTGAGCCCTACTTCTTTTCCTTCTAACTTTCCGGCTGTATAAGGAGAAAGAGGTTCTTTAAATGCAAACGGAGTAATTTCTTCATGCGAGAGCTTAGTTCCTGACATAACTTTCAATAAACTTGTATCACTGTTAACGTCATCTCGACTTACCCCACTTAAAAATGGCTTAAACACTCCAACATTTCCTTTGTGCTTTTTTAACAGTAAGGCTAAAGCACAAGAAACAATGGTCTTTCCTACTTCTGTATCTGTTCCTGTTACAAAGAATCCGAATTTCAAATCACCTTCATCTCCTTTCCCGTTACATAGAAACTTTCTAATATCCTCTCTATCTCGCTATCCTTGTATTCTGATGTTATCGTTATCCGTATTCTACTTTGCCCTGCTGCAACAGTAGGGGGACGAATGGCAGAAGTATAAATTCCTTTTCTTTGTAATCTTTGCGAAAAGGAAACAGCCTTTGTAGAGTCGCCGATCAGAACAGCTACGACCGGCGTCATCCCTCCTTTTACATTAAAGCCCATACCCTTTAATCCCTTCGTTATTTCCCCAACAGCTCCAAATAATCGATTCCGTTTTTCATCACTTTTTTCAATAATTTTAAGGGCAGCGTATGAAGCAGCACAGATAGCCGGTGACATAGCGGTCTGAAAAATAAAGGTACGAGCATGGTTTCGTAGAAAATCAATAAGTGTGTGTGAACCTGCTACAAATCCACCTTCTGTTCCTACAGCTTTGCTTAGCGTTCCAATAATAATGTCTGGATGAACATGAAAATGTTCACTTGTTCCGCCTCCTGTTTTTCCTAGCACACCTGTTGCATGAGCATCATCTACAATTACATACGCTTTATACTTCTCTGCTAGTTTCATAATTTCAGGTAAAGGAGCTAGAGTTCCATCCATACTAAAAACACTGTCTGTTACAATAAAACGCCGCTCATATTGCCCAGTATCTTCTAATTTCTTTTCAAGATCAACCATATTAACATGCTCATAAATGACTGTATGTGCTCTTGACAATCGACAGCCATCAATAATGCTAGCATGATTGAGTTGGTCACTTAAAATGATATCGCTTTTTTCTGGAATAGAAGATAATACCCCAATATTTGCAAGATAGCCGCTTGAAAACAATAAAGCAGATTCCGTTTTTTTAAAGGATGCTAACTTTTTTTCTAACCTTTCGTGCAATAATGTATTGCCAGTTGTTAAACGAGCTCCACTACTTCCTACGCCAAACGTTTCTATACCATCTTGAGCTGCTCTAATTAGACGTCTATCATTAGAAAGACCTAGATAATTATTAGAAGAACAAACAAGTTGTTTTCTTCCATCAATATCTACCTCTGTTTCCGGAGCACTTTGCATTGTTTTTAGTGTTCTATATAATCCTTTTTCCTTCATTTGTAAAAGGCGATTTTCAAGCTCATCATTGAAGGACACCATTCGTTACCTCCGTAATCGCTTGCTTTATAATCTCGATCATTTCTTTTAAATCTTCTACTGTACTTACAAGTGGCGGCATAAGAACGATAACATCTCCAAGCGGACGAGTTAGCATTCCAAGCTCCCTCATCTTTAAAGAGACTTTGTAACCTATTCTCTTATCTGACGGAAAAGGTTGTCTCGTTTCTTTAGATTGAACAAGTTCAATACCACACATAAAGCCAAGTTGGCGAACATCCCCGACATGAGATAGTTCGTATAGTGTGTTAAGCAGTTGTTTAAGGCTTTCACTCTTCTCGGCAACTTTTTCTACTATATCTTCCACTTCAAATAACCTTAAATTTTCGAGAGCGACAGCACAGCCAAGTTGATTCCCTGTATAGGAATGACCATGAAAAAAGGTTTTCATATTTGAATAGTCATCATAAAATGCTTCATAAATCCGTTCTGTTGCAAACGTTACTGCGATAGGTAAATATCCACCTGTAATTCCTTTTCCGGCAGCCATTAAATCTGGTTGCACATTTTCATGCTCACATGCAAACATTTTCCCTGTACGACCAAATCCAGTTGCTACTTCATCAACAATTAATAACACTTCATATTTTGTACAAAGCTCACGTACGCCTGAAAGAAATCCTTCTGGCATTACGATAATCCCCGAAGCTCCTTGGACAATAGATTCAATAGATAAAGCAGCAATTGTATGGTGGTACTCTTTTAACAATTGTTCAAGTGCCTGTAGACATTCGTCACGGCATATACAAGGGTCTTGACTCTCTGAACGATATACATAGGGAATAGGAGCTTTAAAACTTTCAAACATTAATGGACCATATACATGATGAAATAAATCGATAGAACCAATGCTAACGGCCCCAATTGTGTCTCCATGATAACCGTTTTTCATAGATATAAATTTTTGCTTTTCTGATTTTCCAACATTTTTCCAATATTGAAAAGCCATTTTCAAAGCAATTTCGACCGCCTCTGCACCACTGTCTGAATAAAAAACACGGGTTAAATTTTTAGGACTTATGTTAACAAGTTTCTCAGCAAGCTCGGTCGCTGGCACATTTGTCATACCAAGCAAAGTAGAATGAGCAATTTTTTCTAACTGTCGTTTTATAGCATCGTCAAGCTCCTGTTTACGATGTCCGTGTACATTTAGCCATACTGAAGAAAAGCCATCGTAATATTCTTTTCCATAAACATCTTTAACCTTTATTCCCTCTCCATTTTCAATAATGAGCGGATTCTCATCATAATCTTTCATTTGTGTAAACGGTAACCAAAGATGTTTTTTACTTTTTTCAATTAATTCACTACTCATGATTTCCCTCCCATTGAACAAGAACAGGGTTCTTTTTTAAGTAATCTATGTATTTCGTTATGTCTTCAGAGCTATCAACAAAGAAGATACGGCAACCTTGCTCATTCCCATATTCTTTTAGGTTTGTAATCCGCTGATATCCAAATTTTTTATTAGCCACATATCCTGTCGTGTAATCCGGATCATCAGACCAACATAGTTCTGCAACTGTAGCTTGATGCATACTTACTTTTGAGGCAAGGGTTATAGCTTCTTTCAATCGATCATTTTGATTGACTGCAATCTCTCTCTTCCATTTCTTAAAGTTTTCATCTCGCCAATCCATTCTAGATACACGAATCCCTTTTCCATTGTGATGACTTTCATCTAATCGTTGTCCTGTCTTACTATCGATAAGAATGGCACCACTGAGTTCCGCATGTTCTTCCATTAGTAGGTAAGCTTTTTGAATAATAGGAAACGGCACTCCACATTTCATTAATAAGTTTTGAGCTAATAACTGTCCCTCCTCAACTGAATTTGTAGTATGTGTAGTAACTTGTAGAGGACTAATGACTTGAACAGGCTTATCTACTACTTCAAACTGAATTTGCGCAAAGTCTGGTTTTCCTCTTGAATGGGTTAAACTTTTATGAAGTAGCTTATCTACTGACTCTCTAATTTCATCAAATAAAACAAGTTGTTCCCCACCTGATATATGTTTCCCTCCTTCCTCGTGTGGTTTACTCTTAGAAGCTCTCATTCTCACACTATAATATGGTAAATCTCTCATTCTCTTGTCCCTACTTTCATTCTAAAACTGAACCTCAATGATAAAATATTTACGGACTTATATATGTTAACTTAATATAAAAATTGGTTAACATATATAAATGTTAACTTCTTTACACAATTCTGTCAATTGCATATTTACAAGGTTATAGTTGATTTTTGAGTGAAAGACAAGCCTTATCTATCAGATTAAAGAACACTACTTTTATGGGGATAAAACATTATTGCTACAAGTTTTTGCATGTAATAGACAAAAAAGAGAACTCCTCCTCCCATCTTTAGATGAGAGGAGGAGTTCCCTTATCTATTCAACAGGAACAAAATAATGATTCTTGCGGTAAACTAGAGCGTCCATCGTAGCTAAAAGTTCTCCATCACTTTCTACTCTAATTTTATACCAACCTGTACGGTTATTTCGTTTCTCTTCTACAGCTTTTGCTATTAAACGCGTTCCTACCTTTCCGGGGGCCATAAAATTAACATTTGTTGATAGCCCAACAGATGTCTTTCCATAAGAATTACTAGCTGCTGCAAAAACATAATCTGCTAAAGAAAAGATGATTGCTCCATGGACTGTGCCATGTGCATTTAACATATGATCTTTGATATCCAATTCTGCGGTTGCTGTACCTTCTCCCATATGGATTAATTTCATGCCTAGAAAATGTGCAAAGGGTTCTTGTTCCATAAGAGAAAAGATTTCATTATAGTATTTCTGATGAATTTCTTGTTCCGTTATATTTGTTTTCATTATCATTCCTCCGCTTTTTAGGACTAGTCAAACACCTGTCACATAGAAAATGGTTCCAATTTAAATACGGTGGAGAAAAAGACTATTATATATTTCTAAATACGAATTTAAAAAACTAGGATAATGCCTTCCTGTAAGATTGATTTTCTAAGATCCCCATCTCTTAAAAGGTTATTCAATAACACCTCTATCAAACATCAAAGATAGACAGCATTCTTTAGGAGGTTCCTTATATTTAAAACGCTTTCAAAAAAGGAAACTGAAAAACTTGTATAAATAGAAATCTTACTTGTTGATAGGAATCAAAAAAAACAAAGTTTTTAAGCCTTTTAGACAATCGAGATTATAATTTAAGATGTGAATGTTTCCAAAGCTGAGAAGGATTGTTGAATTCTTGATGAAGCTTCTTTCATCATGTTTTCTAACAACCCTTTTACACTAGGAATATTTGAAAGTAAACCTGCTACTTGTCCACTGTTAATAAATCCATTGACAAAGTCTCCTTTTAGAGCTCCTATAACATGGAGATTTTCAGAAGTCATTTTATTGTATTCCTCTAAAATCATCCCTTCATTTTCTTTTTCAACGATTTTATTTGCATATGGAGTATTTAATATTCTTCTTACCTGCCCTACCGAACGTCCTACAACAACTGTATCTGTATCACTTGCTTGAATTAATTTTTGTTTATAGCTCATGTGAAATGGTGCTTCCTGCGTAGCAATCAGACGGGTACCAATCTGAACTCCACTTGCTCCCAACATTAAAGCTGCTGCCAAACCTTTTCCATCCCCAATTCCGCCTGCAGCAATTACAGGGATATCTACACATCCAGTGAGTTGTGGAATAAGCGTAAATGTTGTGAGTTCAAGATTAGAATTAATTCCGGCTGCTTCAAACCCCTCTGCTACTAATAAATCGGCTCCTGCTCTCTCTGCTTTTTTAGCATGTTTGACAGAAGCGACTACTACGATTACCTTTATACCGTGCGAATGAAGTCTCGGAATAATTGAAGCAGGATTTCCTGCTGATAATGAGACAACTGGAATGTGACTATCTATGACAATATTTATGATATCCTCTAAAAAAGGTGTAACAGTAATAGGAATGTTTACAGCAAAGGGTTTATCTGTTCTCTTCTTTGTTTCTTGAATCATTTCTTCGACTTGATCTGGTGTCATCGTTCCGCAGCCGATTGTACCTAATCCTCCTGCTTCTGATACAGCAGCAGTGAGAATTGCGTTGCTAATATTCCCCATTCCCCCTTGAATAATAGGATATTTAATATTTAATTGTTCTGTTAAGCGTAACATTTTCACCACTCCCCTCATAATAATGTTATACTATAGATAAAGGAAAAACAATTATAAATTCTCTATAAGGGGGACCCTAGTATGATTATTTCTTATAATGAAAAAGAACCGGATATTCATAAAACAGCATTTATAGCGCCAGGGGCTTATGTGATAGGAGATGTAGAAATCGGAAAAGAAACGACTATTTGGTTTAACGCTGTTTTACGCGGTGATGAAGGCGCTATCAAGGTTGGAAAGAAATGTAGTATCCAAGACAATTCAACAATTCATCTATACGCTGGCTGCCCAGTCACTGTTGAGGATGAAGTAACAATTGGACACAATGTAATTCTTCATGGATGTACAATTGGAAAACGTTCTATTATTGGAATGGGGTCTACCATATTAGATGGAGCTCAAATTGGTGAAGAATGTATTATCGGTGCTAATTCACTTATTCCTTCTGGAAAGGTCATTCCACCTCATTCTCTTGTTATGGGGTCCCCAGGAAAAGTTGTTCGTGAAATAAATGAGAAGGATTTAGAAGTTATTCAATTGTCTATTGATTCCTATGTCCAAAAAGGATATGAGTTTAAGAAAAATTTAAGCAAATAAAAATTCCTAAGAGCTATCTCTTAGGAATTTCTAATTTGTTCACTAATTAAAGGATGATCTGTAGAATCGTATGATTTACTTTTATGGCTTAAATCATTATCTTTTTGAAAAATGTCTTCAAAAAACTGGTTAGCAGGATCAGCTAGCATTTTATAGTACTGGCTGAATAATAAGGCTGCATGATTGCCAATCCAACGTGCTGGTAATAGTTCTTTTGGAAGGCCAGGATCAACAAATAGAAATTTTCGATATTCATGGATAAGATTCGTTCTCTCTACAAAACATTCTGCATCAGTCATCTGGCCTCGCTGAATGACACTTTGATGGATAATATATGTTTTACTATACGTATCAATAAACTGTTCATATTTTTGTTCAATCTCTTCTAATGGCCAGCTCTTTTCTACTAATGATTGATTTGTATGAGGTCCCTTATAATCAGATATAAAGAAATCAACATATTGTTCAATATTATATTTATCAATCAATAGTTCAACTTCTTTTTCTAGATTATTAGGTGATAACCAGCAACCATTTGAAAAACTTCCAAATCCGCTCCATATTAACTCTTTTCTAAACTCATCACGGATTTGTCTTTTTTCCTCTGGAATGGTATACATGAGAATTCTCCACTTTCCGTCCCATTCATGAGGATTTAGTTTGTAAATTCTCCGCGCTGCTTCTTCAATTCGATTAACGCCTCGAGGAGTTAGAAAATAATAGCTCTTATTTCCTTCTCTTTGAGATTGTAGCCATCCTTGTTTGACCATACGTGAACAAGTGACACGTACAGCTTGTTCGTTATGTCCAAACTCCTTTAATAAACGTATTAAACTGCCGATCCAAATTTTATTACCATAATGGCGAATATAATCACCATAAATCGTAAAAATCATCGATTGTGTGTTCGTACTCATTAATACCTCACTCTTTCTACTCGCTCACCCTGTTTTATGTTATACAGCGGAGTACTAAAAAGCTCTTAAATATATTCTCTAATACCCCTTCATATTCATTGTGATGAAGAGTTGTTAAAGTTCTTTAACTAATAAAAGTTATTATTTCTTAAGCCTTCCTTCTAATGCACGAGCCATTTTTTTGATTTATCTAACAATATCATATCGAATATTTGTTAACCATGGCAACTATTATTTTCCTTCATATTAGGTATGAACTTTTTAAAAATAATAGTTTTCTTCTACAAGTATGAATATTTCACTCGTTTTTCATTCAAAAGTCATGATTATATTTTGTTACGGAAGCGGCTATTTTCCTTTAAACTTTGGTATTCTTTTTTCACTAAACGCATTCAAGGCTTCTAACCTGTCTTCTGTAGGTATCGTTACTTCATAAGCTTTTGATTCAATCGCTAATCCCGTCTGCAAATCAACATTCATTCCTTGGCTAATAGCATATTTAGCTTGCTTTAGAGCAACTGGGCCATTTTTCATCATTTCTGCTGCAAAAGCTTCGCAAGATGGCATGAGCATGTTCTTTTCAACAACTTTTGTAAGTATGCCGAGTTCATATGCTTCTTGAGCTGCAATTTTCCTTGCTGTAAAGATCAGTTCTTTAGCTTTTGCCTCTCCAATTAAACGTGGCAATCGCTGTGTACCTCCAGCTCCTGGAATAATCGCCCAACTTGTCTCTGTAAGTCCAATCTTTGCCCCTTCGACAGCAATAGAAAAATCACATGCTAGCATTAATTCAAATCCCCCGCCAAACGCGTATCCATTTACTGCAGCAATAGTAGGCTGAGGAAGGTTTGCAATACTATTGAAAACATCTCGGATCGCCTTTACATTTCGTTTCACCTGCATCTCTGATAATGTTTTCCGTTCCTTTAAATCCGCACCTGCACTAAAAGCCTTTTCACCTGCACCTGTAAAAATGACAATGTTTACATTTGAATCTAGATGAATCGCAGCTACAATTTCCTGTAGTCGCTCTAATGTTTCATAGTCAAAACAATTTAACACCTCTGGGCGGTTAATTGTAACATACCCAATCATATTTTCAACTCTGTATAAAATACGAGACATGATTTTTACACTCCTTTTCTATAAAACAACCCTTATCTAGCATAGGGCTAAATAAGGGACTCCTCTATTTTACATTTTCCACAATTGTTGCAATTCCTTGTCCAACACCCACACACATTGTACTAAGGCCATACCGGATATCTTGTTTTTTCATTTCGTAAATAAGAGTTGTTAATATTCTTGCCCCACTTGCTCCTAGCGGATGTCCAAATGCAATAGCTCCTCCATTTACGTTCACTTTCTCTGTATTTAACTCTAGTTGACGAATACATTCTAAAGATTGAGAAGCAAAAGCTTCATTTAATTCAACTAGCCCAAGGTCCTGTATTGTTAAGTTGGCACGCGACAAAGCTTTTCTAGTAGCCAAAATCGGGCCTAACCCCATGATGCTAGGTTCTAATCCCGCTGTTGCACCAACCACATACTTTACAAGCGGTCTTAAACCTAATGCTTTTGCTTTGTCCGCACTCATTATTAGAAGGGCTGAGGCTCCGTCATTAACACCTGAGGCATTTCCTGCAGTAACCGTTCCTCCTTCAAAAAGGGGTCTTAATTTTCCTAATGTTTCTAACGTTGTATCAGGACGAGGATGTTCATCCCTATCAATAACAACTTCATTGCCTTTTCGATCTCGATACATAACAGGTACAATTTCTTCGGAGAATCGATTTTCTTCCATTGCCTTTTTTGCTTTTTGTTGACTTTCAAATGCAAACTGATCTTGTTCACTACGTGAAATTTGAAATTGTTGGGCTACATTTTCAGCCGTTTTAGGCATTGTTTCTGCCCCGTATATTTCTTCTAATTTTTTATTTGTAAAACGCCAGCCAATTGTTGTATCTTGTAACTCCATACTGCCTCTCGGAAATTCTTTATCGGGTTTAGCCATCACTAAAGGTGCACGAGTCATGCTTTCTGTGCCCCCAGCAATATAAATATCCCCTTCACCGATCGCGATAGCTCTTGCTGCATAGATTACAGCATCAAGACCTGATCCACATAGACGATTGACAGTAGTTCCCCCTACACTTGTTGGAAGTCCTGCTAGTAAAGCTGACATTCTAGCCACATTACGATTATCTTCACCAGCTTGGTTGGCATTCCCCAATATCACTTCTTCAATTTGATGAGGTGGGAGGTTCGGGTTACGTTCAATGAGCGCCTTAATAACTATCGCCCCTAAATCGTCTGGACGTATATTTTTTAAAGCTCCTTTATATCTTCCAATAGGAGTTCGCACTGCATCTACAATAACAACTTCCCTCATTTTTTGACCTCCTCTTTTGACTTGTTTGTATAATCGTATACACCTTTACCTGATTTCCGGCCTAGACGCCCAGCTTTCACATATTGCTCCAGTAACGGAGCTGGTCGGTATTTTTCACCTAACTTTTCATGTAAATACTTTAAATTATTTAAACGTGCATCTAACCCTACCAAATCGACAAGTTCAAATGGACCCATTGGATAATTTAATCCTAGTTTAATAGCTTTATCAATTTCCTCTGGCGTACCTAATCCTTCTTGTAACATATAAAAAGCCTCGTTTCCTACTAACGCACTGATTCGACTCGTTACAAATCCAGGAAACTCATTAATCACAACGCTTTTTTTCCCCATTTGCTCTGCTACTTCTTTAATAAGTTGTGCTGTTTCATCACTGGTTTCTAAGCCGCGGACGATTTCAACAAGCGGCATCTTATGTACTGGATTAAAAAAGTGCATAGCAATTGTTTTTTCGGGGCGTTTAGCATATGAAGCAATTTCTGTCGGACTCATTGTTGAAGTATTAGTAGCGAAAATACAGGAATCAGACGCATATTCTTCTAGATTATGAAACACTCCTCTTTTAATTTCTGTTTTTTCAGGCACAGCTTCAATGATTAAGTCTGCTTGACTTCCTGCCCTTTTTAAATCTGTAGAATAGGAAAGATTTCTTTTAGCTTGTAAAACTAATTCGCTAGAAATATGGCCACGATTTAAACTCTTTTCAAATAAACTAACAATCTCTTTTTCGGCATTTTGTAAAGCAGATTCATCCACATCTATTAATGTAACCGAATACCCCCCTACAGCTGATACGTAAGCAATACCTCTGCCCATTACACCAGAACCTACTACGACAATATTATTTATCATTGTTCCGTTCCCCCCTTATGTTTTACTTAAAAGAGTACGGATAAAACTCTTATAGAGCTTTATCCGTACGTATTCTAGGCTTACAAGCCAAATGGATTCAAAGGACGGCTTCCATAGTAAGAAATAATACTTTTTGTTTCTGTATATAAATCAAGCGTTTCAATGCATAACTCACGGCCAAAGCCTGACTGTTTATATCCACCAAATGGAGTGCCTGGGAATGCAGAGAATGGACAATTGACCATTACAATACCAGCTTGAATTTGGTTTGCTACACGTGTAGCACGCGCTCCATCTTTTGTCCAAAGAGCTGAACCTAAGCCAAATTCTGTATCATTTGCGAGTTTAATCGCCTCTTTTTCATCTGTAAATTTCATAATCACAACAACAGGACCGAAGATTTCTTCATTTACTACTTTCATTTGATGATTAACATTTGCGATAACAGTAGGTTCATACCAAAAGCCATTTTCAAATCCTTTTACTTCGGCAACTTTGCCGCCAGTTAAAATATCTGCCCCATCCTGTACTGCGGATTTTACATAGCCATCAATGACATCTAGTTGATTTTGATCAATGACCGCCCCAATGTGTGTACCTTTATCAAATGGATCTCCTAATGTTAATTTTTTTGTTTTTTCAACAAACTTACGAACAAACTCATCATAAATACTTTCATGTACATATAAACGAGAACGAGCTTCACATGATTGTCCTGTATTATAGAAGATTCCAAATAATGATCCATCAACTGCTGCATCTAGATCTGCATCATCAAACACGATGTTTGGAGATTTCCCTCCTAACTCTAACGTTACGCGTTTTAACGTTTGTGACGCTCTTTCCATAATATTTTTTCCGATCGGAGTTGAACCAGTAAAGGCAACTTTGTCCACTTGTTTATGTTCAACTAAATAATTCCCAACTTCTGATCCAGAACCTGGAATAACATTTACTACGCCTTCTGGTACACCAGCTTCAAGACAAATTTCGCCTAGAATGATGGCTGTTAATGGTGTTAGGGAAGCTGGTTTAACAATCACAGAACATCCTACAGCTAGAGCAGGAGCAATTTTCCATGCTGCCATCATTAATGGGTAGTTCCAAGGAATAATTTGAGCGCAAACTCCGACAGGCTCTTTTTCTGTATAATTTTGAAATTGCCCTGGTACGCTATTAACAGCACCACGATGACCAACAATAGCTGAAGCGTAAAATTCGAAATCCTCAATTGCCTGCATGACTTGCCCTTGTGCCGCATGAAGAGATTTTCCTGTATCCAAAATCTCTAACTCTACTAATTCATTGAATCTAGCACGCATAATTGAGGCAATTTTATTTATAGTACGCGAGCGTTTATTAACGGGGTACTTCTTCCATTTTCCATAATCAAATGCTTGACGAGCTGCCTGAATTGCCTTTTCTGTATCTTCTTTAGAGGCTTTTGCTACTTCAGCGATGACTTCACCTGTTGCAGGATTATACGTTTTAAATGTTGAACCATTGCTACTTTCTAGTTTTTCTCCATTAATGATAAGATGATAAAATTTTCTCTTCATTTCCGGTTTTTCTACTTTTGTTTCTTGAACTGTTGACATATAATCCACTCCTTTTAATTTCCGATAAAAACAGGTTTTTGTTTTTCTAAAAATGCTTGAACACCATGTCGATGATCTTCTGTTGTTCCAGCTATTCGCTGACCTTCCGCTTCTTTTTCTAAATATTCATTAAGAGATAGGTCATTCGCTAATTTTAAATATCGTTTAATTAAACCGATTGCCTTTGTTGGCATAGTTGCTAAACGTACAGCAAATTCTTTCACTTCTTTTTCCCATGTATCTAATGAAATGACCTTTGTTGCTAACCCTAAATGTTCGGCTTCAATCGCTGAAATCTTTTCTCCTAAAATAGCTAATTCTGCTGCTTTCGCCTGACCAATTAATTTTGAAAGAAAGTACAAGTTCCCTGAGTCTGGAATGAGTCCAACGTGAATAAACGCATTCACAAAACTTGCTTTTTCTGATACTAATCTAAAGTCACATGCAAGGGCCAAGCTAAATCCGGCCCCTGCTGCAGTACCATTTACTGCAGCTATAATAGGCTTTTCACACATCATAATTTGCTTTATCATTGGGGCGTAATGCTCCCGTAAAACCTGACCGTGATCCATGTGTTCATCAACTTCTGCTAAATCTTGACCAGAACAAAAGGCACGTCCTTCACCAGTAATAGCAATGCAACGGACATTTTCATCTAAGGAAGCATCTTTGATAGCTGATTTAATCTCATGATTCATTTGAGCAATGAACGCATTAAGCTTGTTAGGTCTATTTAAGATCAGCCAAGCTACTCCATCTCGGACATTATATTGAATGGTTTCAAACATACTTTTTAATCTCCTTATTTTCCTTTAAATTCTGGCTTTCTTTTCTCAGAAAACGCTTTCATTCCTTCTTTTTGATCTTCTGAAGAAAACAATAGATAGAAGTTCTTCCTCTCATATTGCATCCCTTCATATAAAGGGTAATCTACTGCTTTATTGACAGAATCCTTAATGAGACGCAAGGATAAAGGAGGTTGTTTAGATAACTTTTTAGCGAATTTGAACGTTTCTTCCATTAATAGCTCATGAGCAACGATTTTGTTAACCAAGCCATACTTTAAAGCCTCTTCCACAGGAATTCTGTCTCCTGTCCAAAGCCATTCCAACGCTTTTGCTCTTCCCACAACCTTTGTAAGACGTTGTGTTCCCCCTGCTCCTGGCATCACACCAATATTTACTTCTGGAAATGAAAATTCAGTACCGTTTGCTGCAATTAACAGATCACAGCAAAGCGCTAACTCAAACCCTCCGCCAAATACAAATCCTTGTACAGCTCCAATAATCGGTTTTTTTATCAATGAAAGACGATCCCAATCAGCAAATTGATTTAACAGCTCTAAATGAATAGGTCCATCATTAGCCATTTCTTCAATATCAGCGCCAGCTGAGAAAGCGCGCCCTTTTCCTGTTAGTAATATTGTGACTACTTCATTATTCCGATCAAGCATTTCCATAGATTCAACGATTTCTCTTACCATTGTACGATTCAATGCGTTGTACTGTTTAGGCCGATTAAGTTCAATGATTCCTACTTGATCTCTAATCGAGGTTTCAATAAATTCGAAAGTGCTCACTTTACTTCCTCACCAATCATTAAGGTAACAAGCTCTGCTGCAAATCCCATCAAATCTTTTCCAGATGCTTTGCCTTCAGCTGATTTTAATCCTTGTTTTAGAGCTTCATGATCATCATAGTACATTTCACATAATAGATAATATTTACCTTCTCCACCCATAGGAGAACCTACGATTTTTGTTACTTCCATCTTGCGAAGACCTGGGATTTTTTCTGTAATTGGTCCATGTACATTAAAGTAATGCTCATCAAACTCCTCTTTGTTTTCAGGATGCTTATATAACGCGATTAATTTTACCATTTTATTCCTCTCCTTTTTTTGTTTATAATAAGGCTGACATTGGTTTCATTGCCTCAAATGGATTTTTACAGCTTTTACAATATAAAATACTTCGACAGGCCGTAGGTCCAAAAATATTCTCCATTGTGACATACGTGGATTCGCAATATGGACAATCAATATGCCATGATCCATCTTCTTTCATATGGCTAGGGGGAGATATCCCAAATTTTTTTAGATTTTGGCGTCCTTTTTCAGTAATGCGATCAGATGTCCAAGGAGGTGAGTGAATAAATTCTACCTGTACATGTTCAATGGCGTGTGCATTTTTTACCGCCTGTACGATGTTACTTTTAATAATTTCAAGAGCTGGACATCCGGAAAAAGTAGGAATAACTTGAATATAAATGCTATCTTCCCGGACCATAACCTTTTCTACCATTCCTAAATCGAGAATACTTACAGTATCGATCTCCGGATCTTTTACTTGTTTTAATGTATCCAGCACATCTTGAATCGTAACGCTTAAGCGTGCAACCATTTTTTTCACCTCTTTCTCTATGTGCTTACCAAGGGACTGCTGGATCTATGCGGTATACTTCCCCTAATGTTAACAGGGCCTCGTCTAACTCATCTGTATGCTCACCATTTCGTCCGTTCTTATTGTGAGCCTCTATCTCTCTAGGAAGCTCTGCTCCAACTGATTCTAATACAGGACTAAGAGCTGCTACCCATCTTTCTTTTAATACATTTTCTTCTTCAATCAAGTTAAACTGTGGGATAGATTCCCCATGAGCTCCAAAGGAGAACACATCATCAAAGTCTTTCATTACTTTCCTAATGGCCTCATTCATCCGTTTTTTTGCTTCATCTGTCGTGCTTAATAATTGAACAAACCATGTTTTCCAATGAAGAAGATGATAGTACAATTCCATGTTAATTTTCACAGCAATATCAGCGAGAGACGGATAACTACTTTGTTTTAAGGAATCAATTTTCACCTTTTTTACTAGTGTATAGAAGTAATTTCTCACTACTGCATAAGCCCAATCATACTGAGGATCTTCCATATAATGACCAGGACCATTGACTCGTTCAACTAGAATGCTATTTTTTCGTTCGGAGGCTGGTCTAGCATGAGCTAATTCATCTGCGCTTCCATGCCCCAGTTCTTCTAATAGGCGATAATACAAAACAGCATGCCCCATGCTATCTTGACTGATCGAGGAAGAAGCCACATCTTCTTCGATATGTGGAGCTAATCCTAGCCACTCGGAACCACGGTAAGAGAAGAGAAAGTCATCATCTGCAAGCTGAAATAGTAATTCTGTCAGAGCTTTTGTATAATCTAGATTCGTAAGGTTGGCTGTTGCACTCATTTTTTTGTTCCTCCCCATGACAAAATTTCTTTTTCATCCAGCATTTGTTGTTCATAATGACGCCATTTCTTCTTTAAATAGCCATACCCTTTTGTTGTCCGATATTGTTTGTTGTCTAAGCGTGCGAGGATCTGTTTTTCTTCGGGATTTATCCCGCGAATATCAGTACGATTAACGACCCAAATATCAGTAACTGGTTCACGACGCATAAAGTTCTCTTGAGCCATCACTAAAGCCATGTCAGCGTTTGGTGCAAGTAGACTGAATTGGTGTTGAAATGAAGAATTAGGTGTACGTTTACTAAAAACCTCATACTCTTGGTAGAATGTTTTTTTATTAGTTTCCATCCGTCTATACTCCTTTCCTAGCTAATCGCTGCGCTTAGTGCTTCACGTACCCATGCGTTACTTTCGTAAGAAGTTCGGCGAAGGTTAAGTCGCGCCTCGGAACGAGGTCCTTGATTTTTAATGATTTTCTTAAATTCATTCCAATCCGGTTGTTGATAAATCCATGTTTTTTGTTCTTCATCATAGTGAAGCGATGGATCTGGAATCGTTAACCCCAGTGATAAAATACGAGGAATGTATTTAGTAAGAAAATCCTGTCTCAATTCTTCATTTGTTTTTGTGCGAATTTTATATTTTACGGTTACGTCTTGTTTAGAAGTACCCGTTGTATTACTTGTCGCTGGACCAAAGAACATAAGTAGAGAATCCCACCAGCGATTTAATGCTTCTTGAATCATGGCTTTTTGTACTTCTGTTCCTTCTGCTAGGGCCATAATAATAGCCTCTCCGTGCTGAGCATGAAAGACCTCTTCTGCACAAATTCGTTGAAGAGCACGTGCATAGGGACCATATGAAGCACCTAACATATTTGTTTGGGTGATAATGGCTGCGCCATCTACTAACCAACCAATTAGCCCAGCATCTCCCCACGTTTTAGCTGGCATATGAAATACATTATGAAACTTAAGATCTCCATTAAAGAGATCTTGCATTAAGTCCCCTCGGTTTTTTCCGTAAGGCTTTAATAAATCTTCAGCAACACGTAATAATAATTGACCATGTCCCATTTCATCTTGTACTTTAGCCATAATCCCGAGCTTACGATGAAGAGAAGGAGCTTTAGGAACCCATTCTTTTTCAGGAAGCGCTCCCATTATTTCGCTAATTCCATGCATGGAGATTAATTTAATCAATGTTACTCGATATTCTTCTGGCATCCAGTCTTCTGCCTCAATTTTTTCACCTGATTCAATGCGGTGTATAAAATTTTCAAGTTTTTCTTTTTCTGTAATTTTAGTTGTACTCATTCTTTATCCCTCCCCACAACTTCCATAACGGTTTTTAAGTGTTATTACTTTTTTTGGTTATGTTGTAATACACAATTGCTTCTCCATATCTTTAGAAACAAATAAAGATTGTTCTTTATCCCTCTCCTATTGCATTTTTCGTGTCAATTCATCCCTTTATAACACCAACTATTTATACACTTATTGAAGACTTATAAATAGTTGAAATGCTATGGAATATGAATTCAACATCAACTTACAATATAACGAAAAAAAATATTTTTTTATTTTATTGTTATATCGTTGGGTATAATATAACACGTTTTTTATCATTTGTATATATTTTCTGAAATTTCTTGATTAATTTTTTTGATGTTTAAAATATGAGCACCTTCTAAAAATAATAGATCAAATCTCATTAAATCTTTTGGATAAAGAAAGATTTATCAATTCAGACGTATGCTTTTCTTATATCTTTTCTTATCTATTTAAATCTTACCAAATCATAAAGGACAGATTGTATATCCCCCATTTGTAACTAATGTCATTTACTCTTCTTCCTTAATGGCTATACCCTTTATTCTACTCTTCTTTTTATTTATACCGTTCCTCAATCCCCTTCGGTAGGAATTGTATAATAAACTCTCTCCCCTTTTCTATTCATTCACACATCATTATTTTTTAAACAAATTATAAAGTAATAAAAACGACAAACATAACACACATATATAAAATTACTATAATTTCGTTATATATAATTTCCGCTTTTTTCATGTCATTTTAATTTTTAATTAATATAAGAAAAAGTTCTCCTTCTTATTTTCGCAAATTAAACTTCATACATGAAAAGACTCATGATTCCCCTCTTTTTAAACTGGAATAAAACCAAACCTAAAAACATGATCCATAATTGGAACTCAGCATTTTTTCTTATGTTTTTAAAATAAAAGGGGGAGAAATATCAAAAAATATTTACAATTCGCTCATTTTATGATAATTTTTGAATGTGTTATATAACTTTTTTATAGTTATAGTTTTTAAATTGTTATATTTTTTGTAAGCGTTTTAATTAAAAGGGATACGAAAGGGGATAAAATTTGTGATTATTCATGACGTTGAAATGTATTCTCGGAAAGAAATGAAAGCGCTACAATTAAGTCGTTTGAAGGAAACCCTAATAAGAGTCTATGATAAAGTACCTTTTTATCAAGAAAAATTTAGGGAGCTTACGATCTCACCTGAAGATATACAGACGTTAGAAGATATAAACAAATTACCGTTTACTAAAAAATCAGATTTACGTGAAAATTACCCTTTTAATTTATTCGCTGTTGATATGAAAGAACTTGTCCGTCTCCACGCCTCCTCTGGTACAAGCGGGAAACCTACAGTAGTAGGTTACACGAAAAATGATATTTCAAATTGGTCTGATATTGTGGCAAGAGCAATCGCTATTGCGGGTGGAGAACCAGCTGGGATATTTCACAATGCATATGGATACGGGTTATTTACAGGTGGATTAGGCCTTCATTATGGAGGAGAAAGACTCGGAATGGCGACAGTACCTATTTCTGGAGGAAATACAGACCGTCAAATTTCTCTTATTAAAGACTTTAAACCTTCTGTAATCGCTGGGACTCCTTCCTATATTTTAAAGATCGCTGAAGAAATGGGAGCAAGGGGTTTAAATCCTAGAGAAAGTTCAATCAAATTTGGTATCTTTGGGGCAGAGCCATGGTCTGAGGAAATGCGGAAGATTTTAGAGGAAAAGTTCGATCTCAAAGCCTGTGATATCTACGGTCTTAGTGAAGTAATGGGGCCTGGCGTTGCTGTAGAATGTCATGAAGCTCAAAATGGCCTACATATAGCTGAAGATCATTTTTTCGTAGAAGTTATCAATCCAGACACCCTTGAACAAGTACCAGACGGTGAGGAAGGTGAACTAGTATTCACTAGCTTAACAAAAGAGGCTTTCCCTGTTATTCGTTATCGCACAGGCGATATTGCGTCTATTACTAGAGAAACTTGTAGGTGTGGTAGAACCACAACAAGAATGTCACGTGTAAAAGGTCGTATTGATGATATGCTCATTATACGGGGAGTTAACGTATTTCCATCTGAAATTGAACATTATTTAATTCAAATTCAAGAATTAGCTCCACACTACCAAGTTCACTTAGCCTGTGATGGTACATTGGATATAGTAGAATTACATGTCGAAATTAATGAAGAAATTTACCAAAGAGTAAATGGAAATATGGCTCATGAACATATTCAGGCAGTAGTAAGGAAAGTTCAACATTCTATGAAAAACAATTGTTTAGTAAGCATGAAGATCAAAGCGCTTGCTCCTAAAAGTATTCCTAGATCTGAAGGAAAAGCCATTCGTATCTTAGATAAAAGAAAATCCCTTTTTACTATTTAGTTTATGAAATGCATGGAGACATATCTAGCTTTCAATATAACTATTACCATCCAAACCGTTTCTAAAACGTTATAAACCTAGAGTGTGTACTAATAGTGATTCTAATGCCAAAGTTCAACCTCTTCATAGGACAAGGCTAATGAAAGAATAGTTCATTCTTAAATAGAGAACGAGATGTAGGCAGAAAACAGAGATTGATATACTTAAAAACTTGAACTTCTAGGGATAAATCTTACAAAGTAAGGAGGATGAGATATGACTAAATATACGATTGTAGATAAAGAAACTTGCATAGCTTGTGGAGCTTGTGGAGCAAGTTGTCCCGATTTATTTGAATACGATGATGAAGGTATTTCTTATGTCTTGCTTGATGACAATCAAGGAATTACTTCTGTCGATGAAGATTTTTACGATGATTTGGAAGACGCAGCTGACGGCTGTCCTACTCAATCCATAAAAGTGAGTTGTGAACCTTTTGATGGTGATCCTTTGAAAAACGAGTAAGCTTTTTGATTAGGTTTATTTTTACGGACAAAGCAAAGATTGAATATTTCTATTGATGAAATCCTTCTTCTCTTAGGAAAGCATAGAAAGTCTTCCACCAATGACCATAAAAAAGACAGGGATGGCTCTTTGATATTATCCCTCTTAG
>NZ_JALAMS010000077.1:0-1422 GCF_026790145.1 Priestia endophytica
CTATAAAAGTGTAACTAAGAGAAAAGAAAAAGCGTAAAACCGTTATTACTCAATGGGTTTACGCTTTTTTACTTCCTAGAAGCAACATTATGTAAAGCTTTAAAGCCTTGTAAACCAATAGTTTACGTATTTTCACCAATGGTTTATGGTCATCCTCCTCTTGTTGTTATAAAGTGGAAGTAAGAGGTGAGAAGATGAATTTAGGTGAACAGTTAAAAAATTTAAGAGAGCAGCACAATATGAGTCGTGAAGAACTTGCCCAACAAATGAATGTATCAAGACAAGCCGTCTATAAATGGGAAACGAATAAGGGCTATCCTGATATTGATAACTTAATTAGATTAAGTGAATTATATGAGGTAACACTAGATGAATTAATTAAGAGTTCATCAACACTTCAACAAAAAATTGATAGTAAAGATTCTTTAACAAAAAAGGACATTAATGAATTTAATCTTGAGGGTGATGGAAATTCTTTTTTTAGATATGGACTCATGTGTTCTGTAGGTTCTTTAGGTGGTTTATCTATTCCCGTTTTAAAAGGAGAAGTATATTTAAGTATTATCTTTCCTTTTGTGATTGCTCTTATAGCTGGATTCCTGTTATTAAAGTCAAAGGCCATTCAATGGGATAAAATCAAGTTGAAGAATGTAAAATGGGTGTCAAGAATAGTGATTGCTTATTTATCGGTTCCTTTTTCTTTTTTTTCTATAAGTATTATTCAAAAAGACTCAGTTAACTTCTTTTCTTTATATTATCTTTTGTTTATAGTTTTCATTGCCTTTGCTCTATATATTTATTTAAGGCGTTTATATATTAAGCATCTCTATTAAATGCGCTTGATTCTAAAGTCAAGCGCATTTTTTCTACCGATAATCCATCTTATGGTGCGACAAGAAGTCGCTTTTATATAGTGTGGCTCACGCCACTAGTTTAGACGCAAAAACTATCCCTGTCCAAAACTGCGGTCCTGGTAACGGGCTCGTGGGTTGCATGCGGAAATGCGGAAACAGAGAGTCAGTGCACGGCTCGGAACACTGCTAGGGGAAGATGAGTATGGTGAACGAAAGTGAAGGTTTGTAAGCTTCGTAATGATTAGCTCAGGATAGTGCATAGATTTACCTGAGTATTGGTAAGAGGAAAAGTAGATTCATAATGCTACTGTGATGCGTCCCACATCTTGCCCGGAGTAAAGAACCCACCTAACCTCGTCGTATCTATAAGATGCGGAACTTGGTAAGCCCTATGTCATCTGCATAAGTAGTAGGATGACTGCAAAGTCAAACGATGTGGCAGAGGGTAAAAGATACGAGAGAAAGCGAATGCCATTATCTCGAAAGAGAACAGGAAAGCAGGAAACTGTATAACTGGATGGATACTATCGTCCTTACGGACAAACCTATGATAGACCCGAAAGGGAGC
>NZ_JALAMS010000077.1:1502-3653 GCF_026790145.1 Priestia endophytica
CCCTAACTTACCCGACTTAACTAATGTTTACAACTGAATCACCAAACGTTTATGGATAATTTTGAATAGTTGTTATAAGGTGGAACCCAGAGGTGAAACAGTTGAAACTTGGAGAACAGTTAAAGAAGTTAAGAGAAGAGCGAAATATGTCTAGAGAGGAACTAGCTCAGAAAATGAATGTCTCGAGGCAAGCCGTATACAAGTGGGAAAATAATAAGGGCTACCCAGATATTCAAAACCTTATAAGATTAAGTGAAATCTATGGAATAACCGTTGATGAGTTAATTAAAAAGGATTCTACTCTTCAACTTGAAACGGATATTAAGGAAGAAGAAATAAATGCCGGGTTTTACATCGGAATTATGATCATATTTTTAGGGATTTTTCTTGGTCTCATTTTTGATTCTTTAATTTTTTCTATCGTATTAAATATGGTAGGAGGGTTAATCATTGGTTTTTATGAAAGTCTGATAAAACTATTTCAAGATGTAAAAAAAGATTTTAATAAAACACCATAAAGAAGCTTTGGTTTAACCAAGGCTTCTTTATTTCCGATAAATCACATTATGGTAACTGAAAATACACATCTTCTTCCTTGGATTATTAAGAAATAAATTCTAATTTGCTGTAATATGAAAAGAAAACAGTTGGTAGGTATGTACAATGGAGATTAGAAATTTAAATACATTAGATGCTCGAGAATATCGTAAGGTTCGTTTAGAATCTCTGAAAAAACACCCTGAATCATTTGGATCTAGTTATGAAGAAGAAAAAGACTTATCCATCAAGTATTTTAAAGATAAACTATCTTCTCCAGAATCATTCACATTCGGAGCCTTTGATAAGCATAACGAATTGATTGGAATCGTAACTTTGAAAAAGGAGTATCTGATTAAGTTAAGACACCGAGCGAATATTACAGCTATGTATGTTTCTCCACTCAGTAGAAAGACGGGAATTGGAAGAAAACTCATAGCAACTTGTATTGAGAAAGCAAAAACTTTAAAAGAAATCGAACAGATTTATTTAACTGTAGTTACTACTAACATTGCAGCTAAAAATCTTTATTCAACATTAGGATTTAAAAGTTTTTCTATAGAAAAAAGAGCTTTAAAGTTAAACAATACATATATTGATGAAGAACATATGGTTTTATATATTAAACAGTAATAAAGAAGCCTTAAATTATACATTTAAGGCTTCTCGGTTTCTAGAATCCGTGTTATGTTAATCTTTATGGTTATTAGAAGCCTGAAGAGTGATAAAAACTAAAAGATTTCCCTTGGCACTCTTCCATTAATCCTTTCCCACTCACTCCATTTCATAATCGGTTTATCCGGTAAAGGTTTATCGTCTAACATAGAGATATATTCTACCGAATGCCCATTAGGATCTTTGAAGTAGAATGAGACAGCAGGCATAAAAGGAAATACATATAATTCCCCTGAATCATCTTCAAAAAAGTTATGAATAGAAATTCCTAATTCCCTTACTTCTATGGCAGTTTTTTTAAGGTTTTCTAAATCAACTGAGATGGCGAAGTGCTGTCTTTGGACATTCTTACTGGGATAGTTTTCTCTTATACCTAACATACCTTTACCTTCGCCACCAACCCAAAAGAACGTAGACTTTCTACTTTCGTCTTTATATAAGGGAGATATACCAGGTGAATTTTTATAAAAATCCGAGGATTCTTCAAAGTTTAATACATTAATGTGTGTTTCAAATATTCCGTTAATCATTTTTAAATCCTTTCTCTCGATGACTTTTCTTAGAACCCAGTTCTTTCTTAATTAACTTATATCCTGAATCTAAATGTAAGTTTTTAATAATGAACATCTAGGGGTATGGTAAATTATAAAATAATTGGAATTAATCAGTCAAATAATCCTTTGACGAACATTCATAACTAAACTGCCTTAAAAACCAAGATTTTTGAGACGGTCAATATACGAGTGTTTTTTGAGAAGAAGGAAACGTCCGTAAAAGTATACTTTTACGGACGTCTTATAGCCCTTACTTTTCTCATAATGTAGATTTAAAATAAAGTTTAATAAACCTCTGTATTAATTTTTCTTTTTAGCCCTAAACTCCAAGTGTATTAATTTTTTACTTGTATATTAAACTAAAGGGTTCTGGTGCAAAAATTTC
>NZ_JALAMS010000078.1:0-227 GCF_026790145.1 Priestia endophytica
ACTTGACAGGGGTATATTCAATGAGATAAGGCTGTCCAAAATCAAAAAGAATTTATCCATAAATTGTTTGGAGTAACTTGATAAGCTAGTAACTTAAAGAAAATTGACACTTTACGTTCTATTAATTATTTTTTGCACCATAACCATAAGGTCTAATAATAACTGTCGTCTAATACTAAAAGTATTGAGAATACTAGAATATACATATATAATAACAATATATAAAG
>NZ_JALAMS010000078.1:298-17834 GCF_026790145.1 Priestia endophytica
TATATAAAGGAATTAGTGATAATGTTAGGTGTTTATCTACTAATAAAAAGGTCATTAAAAACACGAATTTTCACAGTAATTGTGCAAATGCTATAAAGTTGATTAAGGAGATAACTTAACTGGTGACTCGTATGATAGAAAGAAGGTATATAATAAATGAAATCAACTATCTATGATGTGGCAGAAAAAGCAGGAGTTTCAATATCTACAGTATCAAAGGTTTTAAATAATCAACCAGTCGGGAAGAAATCAAAACAAAAAGTTTTAAAAGTAATGCAAGAACTAAATTATAAACCAAGTGTTGTTGCATCTGCCTTAACAGGTAAGCGAACATCTACAATTGGATTCCTGTTACCAGACATAGCTAACCCTTTAGTTGCAGAAATGGCTCGTAGAGTAGAGGATCGGGCACATGAATATGGATTTAATGTTGTAATTTGTAGTACCGATTTAAAATTAGAGAAAGAAGAGCGCTACGTGTCTTTACTAAGACAGAAAAGTGTAGATGGATTTATCCTAGCCGGTGGTTTTAGAAACAGAGAGGTAGTTTTAGAATTGTTAAGGGACAATATTCCAATTATACTTCTTTCTGAATCTCAGCCATACTCATCTCTTACCACTGTAACAGTTGATAATTTTATGGGAGGGTATGAGCTAGCTTCTCATTTAATTTCCTTAGGTCATACAAGGATTGCAGTTATTGCGGAGGACAATTCAAGTAGTCAGGAGCGTATTCGTGGATACAAACAAGCATTAAAAGATAATGATCTCGATATTCCTGTAGAACTAATTGTTACGAGTAATTCAAACCCAGAATATGCACAAAATTTAACGGCATGCTTACTAGATTCTTTCAATCCACCTACTGCAATTATTTCCTGTAACGATGTGTTAGCGATTGGCGCCCTTTTGGGGGCACGAGAAAAAAATTTAAAGGTTCCTGAAGATCTCTCAATCACAGGATTTGATAATACCTTGTTATCTAAAAGTTGTGATCCTCCTTTAACAACAGTGGAAGTACCTGTTCAAAATATGTGTTCCCAAGCTGTAGATTTACTTATAGAAGAGATAAAAGGAAAAGGAATAGATAAACAAAAGATTTTAGTGTTACCTAAATTAATTATTAGACAATCATCGAGTTTCTGTCCTGGAAAATTTAGAAATGTAACTTCTATACAAAACGAATAATTTACTACCATAGTCGTGCTTGGGAAGGAAATTTAAACAGAAGAATCTAGCAGATTTATGCCAGGAAGAGTTAACGAAGCGTTAGGGCATCTGGTTTGAGAGTTAAATTTTTATATTATGGTGATGCTGAATATGCCTTGTACATATGCTCAGCATCACTTTTAATCATGAACCAAGGTACATTAAGGATTCTTAAAAATTTATTCCAAAAGGAGTGTTTGAATAATAGGGGCCTTTACACCTTCAAGTTAATAATTTAAAGTGTGTAAAGTATTTAGAATAGTATGATTAAATAGAGTGGTCTAGAGTTATTATAAAATAAATATATAAAGCGCTTTATGTTTATATTTATCAATCATACGAAATAGAGTGTCTTTTATAAAAAGTTAATTATCATTGAACTTTTGCCTAATCTGAACATAATTGAAATAAATGCTGGGATGGAAGTGAAATTATAGTTTTAAAAAAACGTTTACAAAATATACTGAATATTATACAATTAGCTTACAAAAAATAAAGCGCTTTCGATATATTTGCTGAATAATACTTATAAATGATTATTTTTTCAGTTTACCCAAAATGTAAAGCGCTTTACATTTTGGGTGGAAATTATATAAATGAGAGTGTATTCCAGAAAGGAGATGAATAGAGAATGATGAAACAAACTCAAAAATAGAACAAATAAATGGGATCCCAGAGGTTAAGGGGATGAAATTAGCTCATGTGGTTTTCAATTGGTACTCAGTTGACTTTGTAATTTAGAGGTCAAGAGGGGGAGACAAAATGCTAAATAATCTAACTACTACATAGTTGATAAAGGAAAATCAAATTGATAATTAAAGAGAAATATTTGTTATAAAGAAATTTATAGGAATATAAAGAGAAGGATGTAGAATTAGGTTGTTTCTTAAGCCTTACCTAGAGTAAGTGGTAGTTTCTTTGAATCGAGCAAGTATGAAATCGCTACCTGTAAGCGTTATCCAAAGCTATACTCTTTATGGTTGTTAGTTTTGGAAATAAGGTCAAACAAATTAGTGCATTAATTGGAGTTCAATAAAATATAACCAATGAGGATGATAATGCATGAGTAATCAAGTAATTGAGAAACCAAGAAATCATAAAAGTTATTTACAAATCATTATGATTTCTGCTACGTTTGGTGGACTTCTATTCGGCTATGACACTGGTGTAATTAATGGAGCCTTACCTTTTATGTCAAGAGCTGATCAACTTAATTTAACACCATTCACAGAAGGTTTTGTTACAAGTTCCTTGCTTTTTGGGGCAGCAATCGGTGCATTTTTAGGAGGACGACTGGCAGATCACTATGGTCGTCAAAAAACAATTCTGAATCTTGCATTGTTATTTTTAATTGCAACGATTGGTACAGCTTTTGCTCCTAACGTTCCAATCATGGTGTTTTTTCGCTTTATGCTAGGCCTAGCTGTTGGTGGAGCTTCCTCAATGGTACCAGCCTTTTTAGCAGAAATGGCACCAGCAGAGAAAAGGGGAAGAATGGTTACCCAGAACGAACTTATGATTACTGGAGGTCAATTATTGGCCTACGTTTTTAATGCTATTCTTGGTGTAGTATGGGGAGATATTGGACATGTTTGGCGATACATGCTTATCCTGTGTGCGATTCCAGCTGTAATGTTGTTTATCGGTATGTTAATTGTTCCAGAAAGTCCACGTTGGCTAGCTTCCAAAGGAAGAAAAGATGAGGCTTTACGGGTACTAAAACAAATTCGTAATGAAAAGCAAGCTGAAGCTGAATTTAAAGAGATTCAAGAGGCAGTGAAACGGGATTCAGAGCTTGAAAAAGCTTCTCTTAAAGACTTTTCTACGCCTTGGCTAAAGCGCATTTTATTCATTGGAGTTGGAGTGGCTGTTGTTAATCAGATTACAGGTGTTAATTCAATTATGTATTACGGTACTCAAATTCTTCAGGAATCTGGTTTTGGTACAAAAGCTGCTTTGATTGCTAACATTGCTAACGGGCTAATTTCGGTAATTGCTGTTTGTTTCGGTATATGGCTGGTTGGAAAGGTTAACCGTCGTCCCATGTTAATCATTGGACTTTCTGGAACTTCATCTGCGTTTTTACTTATTTCGATATTTTCCAATATACTTGAAGGCTCCGCCTCACTTCCGTATGTTGTACTTTCTTTAACTGTTGTATTTCTTGCATTCATGCAGGGATGCATAGGTCCAGTGACATTTTTAGTTATTGCAGAAATATTCCCACAAAGATTAAGAGGACTTGGTTCGGGAATCAGTATATTCTTCCTGTGGATAGTAAACTGTATAATTGGTTTTTCATTCCCAGTGTTACTAAGCTCGATTGGTTTGTCCGCAACATTTTTAAGTTTTGTAATCCTTGGTTTATTAGGGATTTGGTTTGTATATAAGTTTATGCCAGAAACAAATGGCCGTTCACTTGAGGAAATAGAGGAAGAGTTTCGTTCAAAATATGACAAGAAAAGTAATACTAATCCTAATCCAATAAACAAAGTCCAGTAAAATAGAAGCAAACTGTGGGTTTTATAAGAACACTTAAGCAATACAATGAAAGCGCTTAATTTAATATATAGAAATTAGGAGTGTTATAGATGAGTATTAAAATTTCAGGAGCGCCTTGTTGTTGGGGCGTTGATAATCCCAAAAATCCGTATCTACCACCTTGGGAAAGGGTTTTAAATGAAGCCTCACAAGCTGGTTATAAAGGGATTGAGTTAGGTCCTTATGGATATATACCCATGAACATTGAAAGAGTACAAGCAGAGCTTTCTAAAAATGATTTAACTATAATAGCAGGAACAATTTTCGATGATTTAGTATCAGAGTCTAATTTAGAAAATTTACTACATCAGGTAGATGATATTTGTTCATTAATAACAAAACTGCCTTCAACTCCACAGGAAAAAGGACAAAAATTTTTAACTCCATATTTAGTAATTATTGATTGGGGACACGATGAGAGGGATTATTACGCAGGACATCCAGAAAAAGCAGTACGGTTGTCTGAAAGGGACTGGAACAATATGATGGATCATATTCGTGTACTAGCAGAAAGGGCATGGAAAAAATATGGCGTGCGTTCTGTTATTCATCCACATGCGGGCGGTTATATTGAATTTGAAGATGAAATTGAAAAACTTTTAGAAGATATACCTTATGAAATGGCTGGCCTTTGCTTAGACACAGGGCATTTATACTATTCGAAAATGGATCCGATAAAGTGGCTTCAAAAGTGTGCAGATCGACTAGATTACATTCACTTTAAAGATATTGATCTTAATATATATAAACAAGTAATGGAAGAACGTATTCGCTTTTTCGATGCTTGCGGTAAAGGGGTTATGTGTCCAATTGGACAAGGTATTATTGATTACAATTCTATTCATAAATTATTGAAGGAAATCGATTACCATGGGTACATCACAATTGAGCAAGAGCGAGATCCTAGAAACTCTGCCACAAGTTTACGTGATGTTAAACAAAGCGTTGATTATTTAAAAAGTGTTGGCTATTAATCAGAAATTAATTTAAAGAAAAGGGGATACGAAGAAATGATTTACGGAGAGAAAAAGGTAGAAAGTCCAATTCGCTGGGCAATGGTTGGCGGCGGAAAAGGAAGTCAAATCGGTTATATTCACCGTTCAGCCGCGTTAAGAGATAATAACTTTCAACTAGTAGCTGGAGCGTTTGACATTGATCCAGCACGCGGGATGGACTTTGGTGTCAATTTACATGTTGATCCAGACCGTTGCTACCCTAATTATGACATAATGTTTGAAGAAGAAGCTAAACGTAAGGACGGTATTCAAGCTGTCTCAATTGCTACTCCAAATGGAACACATTTTGAAATTACAAAGGCGGCATTACATGCTGGCTTACATGTGGTATGTGAAAAACCATTGTGCTTTACGAGTAAAGAGGCAGAAGAATTGGAGATTCTTGCGAAAAAGAAGAACCGTGTTGTCGGTGTTACATATGGTTATGCAGGACATCAAATGATAGAACAAGCACGTCAAATGATTGCAAATGGAGATTTAGGCGAAATTAGAATTGTTAAAATGCAATTTGCTCACGGTTTCCACTCATCTGCAGTAGAAGAAGGTAATGCAAGTACAAAGTGGCGTGTTGACCCTAAAGTAGCCGGACCTAGTTACGTATTAGGTGATGTAGGAACTCATCCTCTTTACTTGTCTGAGGTAATGTTACCCAACCTAAAAATTAAGAAATTAATGTGTTCTCGTCAAAGTTTTGTAGAAAGTCGTGCTCCACTTGAAGATAATGCTTTTACAATTATGGAATATGATAATGGTGCTGTTGGAACCGTTTGGTCATCATGCGTAAATGCTGGTTCCATGCACGGCCAAATCATCCGTGTGATTGGTTCAAAAGCTAGCATTGAATGGTGGGATGAACACCCTAATCAATTACGCTATGAAGTCCAAGGTAAGCCAGCTCAAGTATTAGATCGAGGGATGGATTATCTTTATCCTAAAGCCTTAGTTGACGATCGCATAGGCGGGGGACACCCTGAGGGACTATTTGAAGGTTGGTCAAATCTATACGCGCGTTTTGCATTAGCAATGGACGCTGCAGACCGTGGGGGAACATTAGAAAATATGTGGTACCCAGATATTAAAGCAGGAGTTGAAGGGGTTCGATGGGTAGAGAACTGTGTACGTTCAGCTGATAATGGTGCTGTTTGGGTTGATTACCAATAAACATATGTATCTTATGACTAAAGTAAAAAGGTCTTTGGAAGACATTCTTCCAAAAACCTTTTTACTATATAAAAATGTTCAGAATAAACTTAATAGATTTCCCTTTATATCTATACATAAACAGATTGAATGACTGTGATGTTCCAATAGTTCTGTGGAACCCCACAGTCATTTCATTTCCGATAATCCGTGTTATGTTAACTTGAAATGAATCCCTTATACATAATGTTTTATAATACAAAAAAATTATAAAAAATAGATAAAAAGCCTATGAGTTCAATAATCCACAGGCTTTGTTCCGATGATTAAAAATATTTCTGAAAGAGAGAATCCCAAGCTTCTAGAGCCTTTTGTTTAAGCAATGTTTGTTTCATATGGGTAAGTTTATAAACAGTATAATCTGGAGGAGAATGTGTAAGCTCATAAATCTTATAGTTTCCACTTTTAATCGCTTCATTAGCTATGTACTTTGGAACAATCGCCCATTGCATTGAATCTTTCAGAAGATATAGAAGTAAATGAGTACTGTCTAATTTTATTCGTGAAATGGATAAAGGATCCCACCAGTAATCATGCCAAGATTGATATTCAAGCCCCCAAGGCATAAAAAATTCGTAATCAGGATTTAATTCTTTAGGATGAATTTTTTCTGAACTATAACCACTCTTATCTGAAGGTCGTATAACAACCATGGGTGATGTAAAGCACTTTTCCACTTTTACATTTGGATGCACCCTTTCTCTAAGAGAGTAGGCTACATCGATATGTCTTTTTTCAATTTCTGAATAGAGATGGTAAGAATGTAATGTATGAATCTGAAGTTTTATTAGAGGTTGGTGGTTCGTTAAATTTCTAAAGACTCTAGGTAGCATAAATGTATTAATACTATCAACGGCACCAAGGTTTAAGGATAATCGTGGCCCTTGAGTTTTTAATAGATGTGCTTCTTGTTCTAAACGACTCCATTCTTCTGCTAATTTATAAAATTCCTCACCTAAAGGAGTTAAAATGATTTGTTTTATTCCTTTCCCACGTTCAATTAATTGAATCCCAAACTCTCTTTCGAGTACCTTTATTCGCTGACTAACGGTAGTTTGCGCTACATGTAATTCCTCTGCTGCGCCACTAATAGTCTTTGAGCGAACAACTGCAAGAAATGTTTCAATTGAATTAGAATGAAAGTCCATTAGTTCGCCTCCAAATAGCAATATTTATGGTATTAAATAGCTAATTAATTAGTTTTACAAACTCATCTTCTATATTTAATATAAAGTTAATTAATGACTCTGTCTAATAGAAAGGGAGGAAAGAATATTGAGTTGTAAAATAATTTATTTTGAAAAAGTGTTTACTGCAACACGTGAAATCATCAATACATATAAAAGTGTAGATATGGAGGTTAACTACTGGGTGGATTTAAATGATGAAAAAAGAGAACAAGCAATACGTGAGGCAAACTATCTCATTACAGCATCTTATCCTATTACGAGAGAGTTATTAGAAAAAGCTCCTAATGTAAAGCTAATCCAAAAGACTGGGAGTGGGGTTGATAACATTGACTTGAAAGCTGCTGCTGAATTTGGAATTCATGTAGCTAGTACACCAGGAGCAAATTCAAATAGCGTAGTCGAGTTGACTATTGGGATGATTATAAGTCTGTACAGAAAACTTCATGTCCTAGATCGATTAACCAAAAATGGAGAATGGAAAATGTGGGAATATCGAACAACCATGTTTGAAATGAATGGTAAAACTCATGGGGTAATTGGTATAGGAAACATCGGTAAAAAAGTTGCTCAACTGTCAAAAGCTTTTGGAACCAATGTTATTTATTACGATGTAAATAGATTGTCAACGGAAGAAGAGAAAGAATTAGGGATAACTTATGTTACGTTTGATAATTTATTATCTCAATCAGATATTATAAGTCTCCATATTCCTTTAATACCAGAGACAAGAAATTTGATTAGTGATAAAGAATTGAGCCTAATGAAATCTACAGCCATTTTAGTTAATGTAGCAAGAGGCAATATCATTGATGAGCAAGCACTTGCCGAATCACTAAAATGTAATCGCTTACTAGGGGCAGCACTTGATACATGGGCAGCTGAGCCGATCAATTCGGATAATCCATTATTACAACTTGATAATGTACTTGCTACTCCTCATATCGCAGGAGGAACCAGAGATGTATTAGAAACGGTATTGCGTTTATCCTTTGAAAACATAAGAAAGGTAGAAGCAGGGTCTATAGCTGATAATTTAGTAAAAGTTGTTTCAAAATCTGTTTAACGTCTAGTAAATCAAATATAAAAGTAGTAGAAATCTCGTTTGTTTCCTATTTTATAAAGTGAGGGGATATCATTGTCAAATGTAGGATTTAGAATTGTTCAATATAATAATCGAGTAAATCAAGAGGTCATAGAGGGATTTAAAGGGGTTGCGACCCCTAATATTGGAGATGTAATGGGACGTATGTATGCTATGGATCATTCTATTAAAAGTGTAAATAAGCCAGGTATCCACATTGTTGGAAGCGCTTTAACTGTTCGCACTCATCCTTCCGATAATTTAATGGTTCATAAAGCAATGGATATGGCTCAGCCGGGGGATATTATTGTTGTTGATGCTTGTGGAGACATGGGGAATGCAATTTTAGGCGAGCTTATGTGTCACTATGCTAAAACAAAAGGGATTGTGGGTTACATTGTTGATGGACCAATCCGGGACTTATATAGCATTGTAGAAATGAATTTTCCTGTTTTTTCCAAAGGAGGAACCCCACGTGGTCCCTATAAGGAGGGGCCCGGTGAGATTAACACAGTCATTAGCTGTGGAAATGTTGCCGTAAGTCCTGGGGATATAATAGTCGCGGATGATGATGGCATTGTAGTCATTCCAAAGGGAGATGCTGAAGATGTTCTTAGAAAATCTCAGGACATCCAAACGAAAGAGAAAATGGTCATTGAATCAATTTATAATGGAAATTGGGATCGTACGTGGGTGGATGAAACGTTAAAGAGAAAAGGATGCGAAGTTATTGAAGAATACTCTTATCGCGAAAAATAAACTAGTTTATTTTTCCTGTGACTAAGGGAGTTCAGAAAAGTAAAAGAAAATGAAAGATTGATAATTGGAAGCAATAACCCAAATCACTGAGGTACACCAAGAGTACATCTTAAAAATGGGATGGGGGGGAAGGATATAATGGAAGAGTCGTCACAGAAAAAGACACGTTTTCGCTGGGTAGTCATGTTAATAATCTTTATAACTTATATGATTGCTGGGGCAGATAGGGCCAACATCAGTGTTGTTATTCCATATTTTCAGAAGGAATTTGAGTTAAGTAATACGGATATTGGTGCAATGGCAAGTCTCTTTTATATTGGATATGCTATTATTCAGATTCCATCCGGATTTATCTATAGTAAGTTTGGAACACGTAAAATATTCACTTTCTCTATGATCGTTACTTCGGTTGCCACATTCTTTATAGGAACGGCTAGCTCGGCTCTCCAACTTAAAATTGGACGAATCTTACTAGGTATTGCGGAAGGACCACTTCCAGTTGGGATTATTTCGACTATTAATCGATGGTTTCCTGGAAAGGAAAAGGGTACTGCGACTGGGATTTATATGTCGGCAATGAAATTTGCTCCAGCAATTGTTCCTCCTTTGTGTGCATATATCATCTACGCTTTTGGCTGGCGAGAAGTTTTCTATATATTTGCTATTCCGGGCATTATCTTTGCTCTATTTTGGCTCTGGTTAGTAAAAGATAATCCGGAGGAAAGTCCGTACTGTTCAAAAGAGGAAAGAGAGTATATTAAGTCTGAGGAACACTCAAATATTGATGTGAAAATCAAAAAAAATAAGAGAAAATATTCCCTGAAGTGGGTAGATAAAATTATTCGTGCCAAGAAAGTAGACTCTCTTGACACGAATAGAAAGATTTTTCTTTCGTGGAATATATGGGGGTGTACGCTCGGATACTTTTTCATGGTTGGGATTGTTTATGCTATTATGACATGGATACCTACTTACTTGGTAGACGTTAAAAAGTATTCAATTATGGAAATGGGATTCGTGGCTTCAGCTCCATGGATAGGGGCCATATTAGGAAACCTAATTGGCGGATGGCTTTCGGATAATGTCTTTGATAAACGTCGAAAACCTCTTATGATAGTGACTGCAGCATCAACCATGTTCAGTATGTATGCATTATTGTACGCCCCAAATAATCCTATGTTTCTAAGTATTCTTCTTATTATCACTGGTGTTTTGTTAAATTTGGGATATTCAACATTTTTGGCGTACCCTATGGGGATTACATCCAAGGAAAAATTGCCACTTGCAGCTTCAATTGTTAATACGGGTGGTTCTTTAGGTGGTGCTTTCGCTCCGTTTGTAGTAGGTTTAATTTTAGATAAATTTAATTGGGATATGGTATTTACATTCTTATCAGCTAGCTCTTTAATAACCTTCATCCTTCTCTTCACTATTATTGAACCACGAGAAAAAATTGAACCGATGATTAAAAAGGAAGGTTATGAAAAAATCACCTTTTGATTAAGTTAGATATAAAGTAAAAGAGGATAATTGGCTTCTAATTTAAACATAGAAATTCCCCCAAATAGAGATAAAGATATAAAGTTAATTATGAATATTTTAGTTTGATATATCATGGTTTTTAAAACCATGATAATGAAAGAAGTTTTTCTAAAAAGAAAAGGCGCAAACTCGTTGTCACTTAACGGGTTTGTGCTTTTTTCACTTTCTCTAACATGTGTTATGCAAACTAAAAAGGCCTTATGTTTTTACATAAGGTCCTTTCTAATACTAATCAATCCATCTTACTAATAACAGTTGATATTTTGTAATTTGCAAACTTATTTAGATTCTCTAGAAATTCATTCAAATATTCATTAGAAGGAAATCTACATTCAAGTAGATAGCATCCATCTCCACTAATTTTATAGTTATTAAAAATGAATTGATCTTGTGTTTTTACAAATGAGAGAAATGGTTGATGATGAATATCATGTAAATAGATATGAATAAAAGCATGTAAAAAACACTCTAACTTCGTTTGATTGACTTTAATTGAATATCCTTCAATTACACCACTGTCTTCTAATTTAGCCACTCTAGAGGCGGCTGCTTGTCCGGTTAAATGAACCTTATCACCTAATTCTTTCATTTTGATTCGACTATTCTTGGCCATTTCTTCTAATATACGCATATCTGTATGATCTAACATGTATTCAACTCCTTTCAAAAATCAAGTCAAACGGCTAAAAGACTTGATTTTATCTGTGTATTTCATGGTTCTCCATAATATAAACTATATGTAGATCAAAGAAAAGGAGCAATAAATATGAATATTAAACAAATTCGCAATGCAACAATCGTTGTTGAATATGCACATAAAAGGTTTTTAATCGATCCTATGTTAGCAGAGAAAGGTACGTACCCCCCTTTCCCTGGTTCGGTTAAGCAAGATCAAAACAATCCTATAGTGAGTTTACCAATCTCAGTTGATGATATTATTAGTGGAATTGATGCAGTTATTCTCACTCATCTTCATTTAGACCATTTTGACGAGGCAGCACAAAGACTATTGCCAAAAGATATTAAAATGTTCGTTCAAAATGAAGAAGAGGCAAAGGAAGTCCAAAATGTCGGTTTCCAAAATGTAGAGGTACTAACAAAGGAAACTGTCTTTGAAGGTATACAATTAGTTAAAACAAGAGGCGAGCATGGAAGAGGAGAAGAACTATTAAAGCTTATGGGGGAAGTATGTGGCGTCGTCTTTAAACATCCAAGTGAAAAAACATTGTACGTAGCTGGTGATACAGTCTGGTATGAAGGTGTACAGGAAGAATTAGATACTCATGAACCAGATATTATTGTCGTCAATGGCGGAGATAATCAATTTATAGAGTATGGTTCTCTCATTATGGGAAAAGAAGACATCTATGAAGTACACAAGGCGGCTCCTAATGCTAAGATTATTTCTGTTCATATGGAAGCTGTTAACCATTGGACACTATCTAGAGAAGAATTAAAAAACTTTAGTAAAGAAAAAGAATTCTTAAATAGTATTTTAATACCTGAAGATGGTGAATCCTACACATTTTAATATGACCACCGACTAATATTGTCGTGTTCATATTTAAAAATAAGAAATAGAAGGAGCTCATAATTATCAGAAATTTAATTATGAGCTTCTTCCAATGACGAATATAGTGAATTGTAAATATATCGAAAATCCTAAATATGTAGAATGAAGAATTAAATATTCTAAGGATGACAAAACAAACACGAAAAGCTACAAAGGTATCTCGTTAGGAGGGAGAGTTCATGACAATGAAAGCAAAAGATACAAATGTATCAACGCAGCAGCCTATATGGTTGCAAGAATATATTGATTCACCACAAAGACAAGCAAAACTTTATAAAAAAACATTAAGAATTTTGATTTTGTCACAAATCTTTGGGGGAGCAGGACTTGGAGCCGGTGTAACAGTAGGAGCACTTCTTGCACAAGACATGCTAGGGACGGAAAATGCAGCAGGGATTCCAACGGCTCTATTTACTTTAGGTTCTGCAGGAGCTGCCCTACTTATAGGACGGTCTTCACAACGTTTTGGACGTAGAGCAGGACTTGCAGGAGGGTTCCTTGCAGGAGGGGTAGGTGCTATCGGTGTTATAATTGCAGCTTTAACCAACAACATCGCACTTTTATTCCTCTCCCTTCTTATTTATGGAGCTGGGACGGCTTCTAATCTACAAGCGCGATATGCAGGGACAGACCTTGCAACAGATAAACAACGGGCAACTGCCGCAAGCATGGCCATGGTTTCCACTACCTTGGGTGCTGTAGTTGCTCCTAACTTGGTCAATACAATGGGAGAATTTGCGGATTCAATCAGTGTTCCAACTTTGGCTGGCCCTTTCATCTTGTCAGGAGCAGCTTTTATAATTGCCGGATTATTGATCTTATTTTTTCTTCGTCCAGATCCTTTGGTTGTGTCTACAGCTATTGCGAATGCTCAGAAAAATGTGAATACTACAGAGACAGAGGCAAATTTAAAGAGTGCTAATATAAACAAAAAAGGTGTTGTGGTAGGGGCTGTCATTATGATTTTGACTCAATTTGTCATGGCAGCCATTATGACCATGACACCCATTCATATGGGACATCATGGTCATGGTTTGCAAGAGGTGGGGGTAGTTATAGGTTTCCATATAGCAGCTATGTACCTTCCTTCGCCATTAACAGGTATACTCGTCGATAAGCTTGGCCGTACTACTATGGCTGTTGCTTCTGGTGTTACACTCCTAGCCTCTGGATTGGTGGCAGCTTTTGCACCGGTAGGTTCCATGCCATTGCTTACCCTGGCGTTAGTGCTACTAGGTTTGGGCTGGAACTTTGGTTTAATAAGTGGAACTGCTCTCATTATAGATTCAACACATCCATCTGTGCGTGCAAAAACACAAGGATCAGTCGATGTCTTATTTGCCCTGTCAGGAGCAGCTGGTGGAGGAGTATCAGGAATGGTAGTCGCTCATTCTAGTTATGAAGCATTATCACTTTCTGGAGCCATTCTGTCACTATTGCTTATTCCTGTAGTTGTTTGGTCTCGTAAGAATCTAAACAAAGAGCTACTATAAAATCTTTCTAGTTTATTGTCTTTTGATTAGTCAGACTGATATCCATATATAACAAGTAGATGTTAGGAGTGAAATTCAAGGAGACCTCTCTTTTAAGTAAGCATAAAAAAAATAACTTTATTATGTATCAGGCTTTTATACCTTTAGAATGGGACTCCTTAGTTCAATAATTAACAGTGTAACATCTTTGTTCTCAGACATTTTAACTGGTCTTAGGTCTGGAAACATTTAATCATCTATAAAAGTTATTGCTTTTAAATTAATGATTATTATATGAATTGAGCAATGGGTGTACAGAAAAATAACTTCTGGACACCCTTTATTCATTATGCTTTGTTTTGTAGTTCAATATAAGTATTCCCACTTGATAAAAGATCAAGATGGCCTATTTTTGGCCCATAATAAGACCAAGTAGAGGAATTGTTTTTGCCATAAATGGAGGCTTATGAACAGCATTGCAACATTCTAAAACACTTGATTTCTACAATTGGTAATCGATTTTTTCTAAAAAATAAGCAGATAAAGTTTTGGCTACGTATGTCTTTTTTCTACCAGCACATCTTGCAAAAGCAATTGAAAAGGAAGTAATTAATATCGAAGAGAAGGTACAGTCGATACTAGAAAGTAAATTTCAGGATTGGATCAATGCTAAAGTAATAGTCGAAGATGCAGTAAAAATGCAGACCTTTGCTTCTTAGGAATAGTCGATTCCATTATCCTGGAGCTTATATATGACAATGATAGAAAACGAAGGATAAAAGGATAATTAGAAGCTTCTTGGACAGTATTTTAGAGAGGTATTTCACATCAGTAATCATACAGAAAGAGATGTTGATATATGAAGAAAACAATAAAAGAACAGAAATGGGTATTAATTATACTTTTAAGCAATATATTCATTGCATTTCTAGGAATTGGACTCATCGTCCCCGTTATGCCGTCTTTTATGGATATCATGCATTTATCAGGAAAAACGATGGGCTATCTTGTTGCTGTATATGCGATGGCACAACTGCTTATGTCACCCTTTGCAGGACGTTGGGTTGACCGTTATGGCAGAAAGAAAATCATTATAATTGGCTTATTCCTTTTTGGTGTTTCAGAACTTATCTTTGGTTTAGGTACGAATGTATTGGTGCTTTATATATCAAGAATTCTAGGAGGAATAAGTGCCGCCTTTATCATGCCAGGCGTTACTGCATATGTTGCAGATATTACATCCGTTCGGGAACGTCCAAAAGCGATGGGCTATATTTCTGCCGCCATTAGTACTGGCTATATTATAGGACCTGGCATCGGCGGCTTTATTGCAGAATATGGTATACGCATGCCCTTCTTCTTTGCGGCAGCCATTGCCATTTTAGCATGCATACCATCAATATTTATTTTGAAAGAGGAGCCGTTAACAAAAGAAAAGGTTACAGACATTTCTGCCAATACAAAGCAAACAAACTTTATAAGCGATATAAAAAGATCACTTAATCCACGTTACTTTATTGCATTTATGATTGTGTTTGTACTTGCTTTCGGTTTATCAGCATATGAAACTATTTTTAGCTTATTTTCTGATCATAAGTTCGGCTTCACACCAAAGGATATTGCCGCCATTATTTCAATAAGCTCAATCTTCGGCGTGATTTTCCAAATTTTTATGTTTGGAAGAATGGTGGATATACTTGGTGAAAAGAAACTAATCCAATTATGTTTAATTACAGGTGCCATATTGGCGATAGCATCTACGATGATCTCTGGTTTTTTAGCAGTGTTGGCGGTGACTTGTTTCATCTTCCTTGCATTTGACTTACTTCGTCCTGCATTGACGACATTTTTATCAAAAGCTGCAGGGAAAGAGCAAGGATTTGTCGCTGGAATGAATTCAACTTATACGAGCTTAGGGAATATCATCGGACCGGTGATGGGCGGAATATTATTTGACATAAACATCCACTATCCTTACCTTTTCGCTACAGTCATTTTAGGCATTGGTCTTAGTATTACAGTAATGTGGAAAGAAAAACAATTTATAGAAAGCTTAGAGGAATAATTAGAAAAGAGTAGGGCGCTTTGACGTCTGATCCTCTTTTAGAAAAGCTCCCTAAATGCATTTTATTTATAATATTGATATACCTAACAGGGGTATGGTGTTATAGTAAATAAAAGGAAAGTAGTTAATTGAAGAAAACTTCGATTAGCAACTTTATTGTTGTGGGACACCAGGGTTTCTTATAATCCCAATTTATCGAGGCAGTGATTGTAATAATTCTATTTAGGTTTAAACTTTTAAAATATTTTTATGGAGGTATGTTGAAATGGCGAATACAAATACAGGATACCCTGAACTTGATTCTTTCATTCAAGACGTGGAGCAGATTGTTCAATCTGGGGGAATCGAAGAGGTCTTGATTAGCAAAATTAAAACGAGGATGCAACAATTGTTAAAATCAGAAAAAGTTCTACCTGATCAGTACATGCAACCTCAGCCCACATCAGCTCTGTATCCATTACATGTAGCTCAGGATGAAAGCTTTTCTATTGCGGTTACGGTCTTTAATGTAGGTCAACCCTCACCTATGCACGACCATGGAACATGGGGCGTAATTGGTGTTGTAAAAGGAGTAGAGCATGAGATTAAGTATGCTCGTCCCTCTCGTGAGAATGAACCGTTGACTGTGGTACAAGATCGTTACATTCGAGAGGGAGAAGTCGGAATCTGCTGCAGTTCCGAACAAGACCTTCACCAAGTAGAATGCGCTTCCCCTATGCCCTGCATAGGAATCCATGTGTATGGTGCCAATATTGGAAAAATTGAGCGCCATATGTATAATCCACAAACTGGAGCAAAAAAAGTGGGGATAACTCCATGGGTTCCCGTACCTGACTCGAATAGTACACTATAATTTGGGTTCGGAGATGAAAACTGCAAACTACTTGTAAGGACTCTCTAAATCTTGGATATGTTAACACTACTACTTAAGAAAAGTCTGTGGTTGATATGAAAAAGGTAAGTTTGTTTTGATAAGAGTACGATTATTCTAATAAGTAAGAAAGAGGAATTCTGATCTTCTTATAGGGTAGGGAGTACTATAAAGTGTAATGAAGAAAGAAGGAAAGCAAATGGATGAATTAAGGGTGATTTTTTATAATAAGAGTTGTTGTTCCTTAGGCATTATGTCTAGAGCCCAAATTAAAATAAAGGCTGAAGGAATTGATGAACATCAAGCGTTACAATCAATAGAAAATCATTTAAATAAGAAAAATGTAACAGATTAAAAGGTTGAAGAATGAAACTTCTTTGATAGATAAGACTCAAGGTATAAGGGAATATGCTAAGGAGGAATGGTCATGAGTAATGATAGTTTATATCGGAAATCAAATATTAACCGGTTAGGTGAATTTAAGAAGCTGTCTTCAGAAGCTTTCCGAGCATTTGGGGATTTTGATCAGAAAGCATTAGGTGAGGGACTTTTAACTTCCAAAATAAAAGAGTTAATGGCTGTAGCAATCGCTCATGTTACGGGGTGTCCATATTGTATTGAAGCTCACGTAAAACAGGCCAAGAAGAAGGAAGCTTCAAAAGAAGAGATGGCAGAAGCCATTATGGTGGCGACAGCATTAAAAGCAGGTTCTGCTCTTGCTCATAGTATAAATGCTCTAAATGCTTACGATGACATAGAAGAGGAATCGTTATACAAAAAGTCTTACCTTAATCGTTTTAACGAATTTTCTAGTATAGGTGGAGAAGTTTTCAAAGCATTTGGAACCTTTGATGTACAAGCGATGAAAGCTGAGAAGCTTAGTGTAAAAGAAAAAGAGCTCATTGCTATTGCAATTGCTCATGTAACAGGATGTCCATATTGTATTGAAGTTCATGTAAAAGGAGCTAAAAAAGCTGGGGTCACGAAAGAAGAGATGGCAGAAGCCATTATGGTGGC
>NZ_JALAMS010000079.1:0-162 GCF_026790145.1 Priestia endophytica
GCTGTTTGGTCAGCTCCTAGTTGAACACCAAATTTAGAAGCGATTTCATATTTCATTTGCTCAAGTGCTAATTCAGCACCTTGTACTAATAATTGATTACGACCACCACTACGATTTGACATGCTTGCCACCTCCTTGCCCTTGGATAATCTTAGAATTCCT
>NZ_JALAMS010000079.1:235-8939 GCF_026790145.1 Priestia endophytica
ACTCTTCCTCTCATCTCCTTGTATAAATAGTATATAAACTAGGTTTTCCATGTCTAAATAAAAAAACGACTTAAAATAAGTTCATAAAAGTATAAGGCCTAAAAAGACCATATCCAATTTGGATAATGGTCTTTTGGTTTTTCATTTTATTCGTGTTTTAGAAATGTATCGCACATCCACTTATAAAACTTTTCCTTCTCTTCAAATTGCGGATAGTGTGCGGAGTGATTAAAAGCAATAAACTCTTTGTTATCAGCTTCAAGTTTATCAAAATAATCTTTTGCAGCATGAGACGAAGTCATATAGTCATATTTTCCCATCACGAAATAACACGGTAGTTTAAGTTCTGTGATCTTAGTAGGCAATGGCTCTTTTAAAACTTCCTTTAATAAAGTTTCTTGAGAATAGGATATCCCGTAGTTGTAGCCGATCACGTCTAATAAGTTATACTCACTGCTCAACAACATACCTAGATTATCACCATCTGGACTATCAATTTCTCTTGCTCCCCCACCATATTTGAGTACAAAATTCCTTGGGGTAAATGTCTCACCTTTTATGATTTTTTCCCTTACCCCTTGTAAAGCTGAAATATCATTTGTATTTTCAGCCTTTTTTGCCTTATTCATAACGTAGTTTAAACTGTCAAGCTCACTTTGGACTGTATCACTCATTTGTCCAATCCCAACATATGCTTCATACTTTTGAGGTGCTTTATAGACAGCCTGCATGCCTATATATGTACCATAAGAATGACCAATAAGGATTACTTTTTCTTTACCAAGACGTTCTGATATATAATCGGTTATCGCCAATAAGTCCTCGACTAGTAAGTCTGATGAAAGATTAGAATAGTCCTCAAAAAAATGATAGGATTTCCCACTTGCTCTTTGATCATAATTTACAACTGTAAAGTTCTTTTCTAATAAGTCTTGATATTTCTTCGCATACGGAATTTCCGAACTTCCAGGTCCTCCATGAACAAGAAGAATAACAGGACTGTTCTTATCGTGATCCCGTATCATAATTTCATGACTACTTCCATTTATCTCTACTTGTTCTAATGCATTTATACTATTATTTCCTTTTACATGGGCAGTCCAGGTGGGAAAAAAGAGAGCGATAAGGAGTAATAATACAAAACTTAATCCTGTCCATTTCAGTAATCCTTTTATTTTTTTCATCTTATTATTTTAATTCCTCTCTGTTTAATATCATTCGGATAGACAATAATTTAAAATTTGTATGATAAGTTTTATTTCTCTCCTTCCATTTAGCTACTTATATACAAGTGGTTACTAACTAACAATGATATATCGTGAAAGAATAGTGCATGATTTAACATACTAAACAACTTACTTTTGGAATAAACAAGCATTTATTAGATGATGTACATTCATTATATATGGTTCATAATGGAAAATTAACCATTTCTAGACTTATAAAAAAGTAAGACTGAAGTCGTAAATTACCTATATAATCAGGATTTTTAATAATATGAATACATGATGTGAATTCTTTATTAAGTTAAGATCTAAGCATTCTCTATCTCTTCATATATTCTTTAAGAGGATTTAGATTAGGAAGATTTGAAATATTTCTCTTTAACTTTTGACTTATTTCCTCCTACGTATGAGTTAGTTGTTTTTTCAATACAATGAAAATGACCGTAAAAGTAGACCTCAAGAAAAATAAAAATCCCAAACTCATTGCTACCCAACAAGTTTAAGGATTTTATGATTTTCTAGAATCACATGATGTGAACTAAATATGTATATATCAAGAAATAAAAAGAACTGTGCCTCAACTTTAATTAAAGTTGAGGCGCAGTTCCTTCGTTCGTTTAGCTTAGTAACTTAGCGAGCATGTTTTTTAAATAAATTCACTGCTTCTTCAGGTACATAGAATTTACCATTGCTCTCTACAATAATACTGTCTAAATTATATTCTTTTCCTTTTATACGGATAATATCTTTGTTAACAGGTAGTTCAGCCCTTAAATTTTTACGTGTAACCACAAGTACTGGATTGGCTTCATCTGTCTTATCAACCTTTACTGTCGCCTTAACTTTTTTAAAGGCTGATTCAGCATCTAGAAATAACTCATCCGTTAATTCTTCTAAGTCAAAGCCCATCGCTTTTGACACCGTTTTAGCAATGTCTGTGTTATCAATTAAACCAGTTGGTTTTTGCGGACCATAAGCATATAAGAAAACATCTTCACCTGTATGGCCTCCAGTTGTAAAACCGAGGTTCGCGCGATTTGCTAATAGTTTAGATAAGATTGGTCCTACCTCTTCTTTTGTTTTTGCCGCTTTTAGTTTTTCTTTTTCATCAGTTGTTAAATTCTCTAAGCCATAAAGTGCTGCGACTTCTTCTAGATTAGATAAGTCATCTTTTAGCTTGCTTGTTGCCCCTTCAATCGTCAATTTCGCTTTTTTCAGTGGCTCAATATATTTAGCTACAGGTGTTGTATCATACCCTTTTGTAGTATTGCTATTACCGATCGAAATACCACTGTTCCCGTGATCAGTTACAGAAATTACCATTGTATTTCCATCTTTTTTAGCAAACTCTACTGCTTCTGCAACAGCTGCATCAAAGGCTAACACGTCACTAATCATTCCGATTGGATCGTTCGCATGTGCTGCCCAGTCCGGCTTACTTCCCTCTACAAATAAAGAGAAACCATCTTTATCTTTCGAAAGCGTTTCAATTGATTTACTTGTCATTTCAGCAAGTGTTGGCTGTTCAGGGTTTGTTTCCTCACGATCCATATCATAAGCAAGAGCACTATTAGAAAATGAACCCCAAATTTTATTTGATTTTGAATTTAATAGTTCATCTTTTGTTTCAACAAAATCATAGTCTTTTTCTTGAATGACTTTTATTAAGTCCTCATTGTCCTTACGGCTCTTTTCACCTGTACCAGGCTGAAGAGCTTCCTTTCCGCCTCCAAGAACAACCTCCATATCTTGGTAAACCTGTTGTTCACCAAGCACCTCAAAGTTATCACGATCAGCGTGATGAGCTGAGAAAGCAGCTGGTGTAGCATGTTGAATTTCAGAAGTCGCAATAATACCAGTTGCACGTCCAGTGCGCTCCGCCCCTTCCATTATATTCGCTACAGGGCGGAACTTGTCTTCTTCACTGATTTGTTCTAAACCTGGTGATGTAACGAGTGAAGGCAACACCCCAACATAACCAGAATTGGATTTGTTTCCTGTTGCTAGTGCTGTTCCAGCAGGAGCCGAGTCTGTAATTGCAGATTCAGCAGAGTATGTGCGGACTCCACCTGTCATGATTTCATCCATTGCAAGAGGCTCACCTTTGTACCAACGTGCTAACGTTGTTGCTGTAGAGCTTGTCCCGTCCATCACCATCATAATCACGTTTTCAGGCTGCTTCCCCTTTTTCTTTGTTTCACTTTTTGCCTGCGCAGGATAATCCATTATGCTATTACCTATAACTAATGAACCTACTGCTACTGTTCCTGCTATTGTTAGTCCAATCATCTTTTTACGAAGCTTGACCATTGTTCTTCCCCCCACAAAATTTTTTATAACTGATATAAAACTATCATTTTTATGTAAGCCAGATTTTAATTTCTTATTGATTTTTTGTAAATTCACACATCTAATTTCCTATATAAGTAATTTAAATACATCATCTTACAAATGAATAAAATTTTAGGGTAAAACCCTCTATTAAATATAAAATTCAAGTTCTTCAATACGTGCTATATTAATAGTGCACGAATAAAAATGCTTGATATAGAGGAAGCGGAAGGAAGATTGCCATGAAGAAAAATAATGCACAATATTGGGTATCAAAACTTGGACTACTCCCCCATCCAGAAGGTGGATATTATAAAAGAACCTTTGAATCAGAAGAACGTACGTCCGATCAGGAATTAACTGTTGATTTTGAAGGTGAACGAAAGCTCTATACGAGTATTTACTTTCTTTTAACATCAAATGATGTCTCTCATTTTCACCGTTTAAAATCGGATGAATTATGGTATTATCACGCTGGAAGTTCTTTAACGATTCATATCATTCATGAAAATGGGGAATATGAAGAAATTAAATTAGGTATGGACTTGGACAATGGAGAAGTCCCTCAAGCTTTAGTTCCAAAAAATTCAATCTTTGGATCGTCTGTAGTGGAGGAAGATACTTGCTCTCTAGTAGGTTGTATGGTTTCACCGGGGTTTGAATTCCAAGACTTTGAACTGTTCACACAAGTTGATCTTTTATCAAAGTATCCTCAATACAAAGATATTATTATGAAGTTAGCATATGAAAGAATTCCAGAATAGGATTAGACTTTAATTACGATTTTTCACACTCTCGCAAAAAAGGAGCCAGACAACAGATGAATTAAAGGTGTCGTCTGGCTTTTTCGTTCAGCAAGGGTATATACCCATCCTTATTAAACTTTTGAATGTAATTTAGAACAAAAACTTAAAATTGGATTCAGAAAAGAACGGATTTCTTTTATAGAAATCCGTTCTTTATTTTTTCTACTAAAAATATGTCTCAGGCTAAAAAACTAGTGTTTTACTACAATTGTTGTTTAACCAGATTAATAATTAAGCATGATACTGTATGTTACTTTGTCTTTTATCCTCTTTTCTTCTCATAGCTAACATAACGATGAAGAACATGACAAGGACCATTAACCCCATCCCTATGATACCGATATGATAGGTTGAAAAGGTTATGATCTTATTTGAAATTGTAAACTTTTCATCTAGAAAAACTCCTGTTAAAGCCGGACCAAACGTAGCTCCCATAAAGAAGAATAAGTTAGACATGCCTATACCTTCCGACATTAAGTTGGAGGGCAAATGTACAGAGGTAAAATTACTTAATTCAGATTGCACGGCAGCAAAACCAACGTAAATGAATAAAAAGGCACCTGAAGTATAAAGGACAGAGTGTCCAATACTTAGTACTAAAACTAATAATCCTATGAATAAGATGAAAATAGATGAACCTAGGAAAGTAACACTACCAAATTTTGAAGAACAAACTTCTATTAACTTCATGGATAAAATACTTAAAATGGCACCTGGGAATAAAGTAAGTCCAATCTCAATCGATGATAAATGATTTAAATCTTCTAAATAGATAGGAGTTAAAAAAAATAATGAATTAATCGTAATCATAAGTAGAAAATTTAGGGTACCAACCGTTATCACTATTTTATTCTTAAGAATTTTGAAATCGATTATTGGGTTCTGCCTATTATTCATAACTACAAAAATGATCCAAGTCAGAACAGATATACCTAAGAATAGAATATGGCCATGTATTCCATATAGGAGTAATAAAAAGGTAATGGTTAATAAACTTATAGATATATAAGGGATTTTCCCTTTTTTAACTTTATTATTAGGAATGTACCTAACAAAAGGTAACAAAATAATCATAGAAGCAATGACGATAAAAATACTTTCCCAACCAAATAAACTTGTTGTAACTCCTCCAATAATGGGTGACAGACCTGTTCCTAAAGAGATAGCTAATGCGATATAAGTTAATCCTTTTTTACGTTCCTCCTTAGGGAAATACTCATTAATAATGAGCATTGCTAATGGGATGGGAGCTCCGAGTGCGATTCCCTGAGTGACTCTAGCTACAATTAATAGTAATAAGTTAGAAGAAACTAAAGCAAGTAGCCCTCCGATAGTTGTGAGCAAAATACATCCATATAGTAACGTTCTTAATTTAAATGCTTGAGCTAACCTACTATAAACAACTGAGCCTACGATAAGCATCACTTCATACCCGATAAATACCCAACTGGATTCAGATGAATTTAAATGAAAATCTTTTGCTATAAACGGCAAAGCAGGGATAACAAGTGTCCCTCCCATCGGATTAAAGAAACTTAAAATAAATAAAAGAACGATCATCTTTTTAACATCTTTAATCATCTACACACCCACTTTTTTACTGATTTAGTTTCCTAACTAAATATATTTAGATGTAAAATTAGCAGCAAATTAACTTTGCTGCAGGTCTTTTTTCACCACATTCAAAAGATGAATTAGCGACGAATGTTGTTCTTCGGAAAGACTCTTTCCTATCTGTGCTTCCATTTCATTCTTTATGAACCATAATTGTTCCTCGAGAAACTTCCCCTTTTCTGTTAGGTGTATTCTTTTCACTCTTGCATCCTTATCTCCACTCATCCTTGTAACTAAACCTTTATGCTCTAATACATCAACTAATTTTGTTACAGATGAAGGTTTAATGAGTAAGTCTTGCTGAAGCTCAGATTGAGTAGCCCCATTCTTTATGTAAAGGAGTGTTAACAAACGTTCTTGGGACGAGGTCACTCCTTCCCTTTCTAACTTTTCATTATGAAGTTGAATCACAAGGTGCGAAATTTGCTGTATTAAATAGCCTATATGATTATCTTGAGACTGTCGCATGCATGGCCTCCTAATGATATATGTTTTTTATAGTGTTATTTATTTAGATAGGAAACTAAATATACTACGAAGTAAAGATACCACTTCTTGTATATGGCGTCAATTCATCATGATTATTTATGACTTAAAAGATATCCTCATTTAATTGCAAGTAAAGTTTTTCCCTAAACCTTGTTTGTAAAAGGATACCTATAGGAAAAGAAAAAGCGTAAATCCGTTGTCACTCAATGGGTTTACGCTTTTTCCCGAGGAACGTTTTCATTAATGGCCACTGACTTGGTCTACATGTGCGATGTGTTTTCGCCCAAATGCAACAACCAGTACGCCTAAAAATACAAATACAGCACCTGTATAGAAAGGAACAGCTGAGGAATATGCTTCAGCGAGCTTCGTTGCGAGCCAAGGTCCAACAGCTCCCCCAATAAAACGGACGAAACTGTATGCTGCAGATGCTGTAGCGCGTTCTACCGGCGCAACCTGCATAACCGCTGTAGTGATTAATGTATTATTAGTCCCTAGGAATAGTCCTGCAATAATTACGGAAACAATAATGACGGTTTTTGAATCTGTCCAAATTCCCATGGCTAAAAGAGTGAAAGCAAACAAAGTTAACATGGCACACATAGATTTGACCGTTCCAAATCTAACTTGAAGCTTTGGAGCAATAAAGACGGAAGTCAAGGCAAGACAAAGTCCCCAACCAAGAAACACATAGCCTAGACCATGCTCATCTAAATCCATAACAAATGGAGCATATGCCATTAACGTAAAAAATCCTATGTTATATAAAAAAGCTGTAAGACCAAGTCTAAACAACCCAGGAAATTTTAAAGCTTTAATTGGATCTAGAATAGAGCTTTTAACTTTCGGTTTTTCCACACGAGGCATTTTCAATAAAAGGGCAAGAAAGGCAATAATCATTAGCACACTTACTCCGTAAAACGGCCCGCGCCAAGAGATTGATCCTAGTTCTCCGCCAAGCAGCGGACCTACAGAAATACCAAGTCCAATAGCAGCTTCATATAAAATAATGGCTTTGGCAGTACTTCCAATCGCCAATCCTACGATAGCAGATAATGCTGTGGCAATAAACAATGAATTGCCAAGTCCCCATCCACCTCGGAAACTAACAATTTGCCATATTCCATTTGAAGAACCGGCTAATGCTGAAAAAACAATAATAAATAAAATACCAGTTAATAAAGTCCATTTAATGCCAATCCTACTAGAAACGACCCCTGTGATTAACATTGCTATCCCTGTAATCAAATTATAGCTTGAAAATAGCAGAGAAACCTGGCTTGGAGTTGCATCAAGTTGTTGTGCAATGGCAGGTAAAATTGGATCAACTAAACCTAAGCCCATAAAAGAAATAATAGTCGCAAAAAAGATAACCCAAACAACTACTGGCTGTTTAGCCGATTGGTATTGGGCATTCAGTGATTGTCCTGGCTCTGAATTCATTTTAAAAAACTCCTTATACATTATTTTTAGAATGCATTTAACCTACTCGCTTAAATTCTTCTGCGTTATGATCTTTTTTAACCCCCTTGGTAATTGAGAAATTTATTCATACTTGTCACAAATAACAGTATAAAATCTTTTTACCTTGACGTCAACGTAAACATTTATATTGTTTTATTAATAGAGCCTTTTCCTAAACTGTTTACCTTTTTCTGAGAAAATTTCGGATTGTAGTATAATATCTTTTGAACTAAAACCTTTCCTCTGTTAATGTAAGGAGAGAAATGAATAAATGTAGGAGCGAAATCATGAGCGAATTTAAAATAGATGATGTGGCAAAACAAAGTGGTTTAACAAAACGAACGATCAGGTATTATGAACAAATTGGACTTCTTCCCTCTCCTCCCCGAAGCAAAGGTGGCATAAGGTTATATTCTCAGGAACATATCGATTTTCTAGAAAAAATCACAAATGCAAAAGAAGTAATGGGCTTTTCCCTTCAAGAACTTCAGCAGTTCATCAAACTCAGCGATATATTGGAACTTCGCAAAGCGGATTATAGGCAAGTAAAAGGTACGAGTGAACAAAAAGAAAAGTTAAGAAAAGTAGTAAACACTGTCGAAGAACAGCTTGAGTTGCTCGTTCAAAAAAAGGAAAATCTCTTAAAGGTTGAGGAAAATTTAGTCTCCCTTAGAGATCGTGCCAAAGCAGCGCTGGTTCGATTTGAGAAAGAGGAATCAGAGCAGTAAGATAAAAAAATCCAGCTTTTTACGGGACTGACCCCCGTTTTTGAGA
>NZ_JALAMS010000080.1:0-4004 GCF_026790145.1 Priestia endophytica
AGAATTCAATTAAAGTTACACAGCCGTTCTCCCATGGAATATCGAAGAATGGCTGCGTCATAACCACTGCCTTTTTTGTAGTGTCTACTTGACAGGGGTATATTCAAAGGGAAAAGTCTGTCCAAAAACAAGTGAAATTCATTCATCAACTGTTTGGATTAACTGCATAAGAACAAATTCCACTAGTAATCTATATACCTGTTTTAGCCAAATGCAATGTTTGCACCAGAACCATACATCTTATGTAAACTACAAATGTTGAATTTTATGTGATAAAAAGAAACCCTTTGCTGAGTAAAGGGTTTTTACATATGGGGGAATACATTAGTAGTATGAACCGTTTTATAGCTTCATATACCTATATATTGATATAGTTAGACCTTTGTTAAAGGTACGACAAGGGTGGTTGTGGTATGTGTGGGGAGTTTTTCCATTCAGGTAACCTGCTAAAAAAATGAACAAAAAGCCTCTATACATGAATAGACAAGAATGAGGTAACAACAAGGAGATTTGCATCTAGCTTTTATTTCTTATAAACCCCATCACTAAATACAAAATAAGAACTTTAATTATTCTTTATTTTGTTTGTTTCTTTCCCTAATAAACTAACAGACAGATATTTTGAATTTTTTGCCCCCTTATCGATACAATAACTGAACTCTCATAATGTCATCTAACAGCACTTTCACTTCCTCCTGAGACAGTGGGACAAGCATTTGATCATAAAAAGAAATGATTTGTCCATCTTTTTCATGTTCATGCTGTTTTAAATAATGGTAGATATCTTTTAATTGATTTTCTTTAAGACTAGTTGCCGTTTGAAAGTTCTTGATTGACTTTAATGAAAAAGTATTTATTTCTTCGTCAAAGTCACCTGATATCATTTGTCCTTCGATATAAGCCATGTTTGGTCACTCTCCAGAAACGTTTTGCCTAGTTTCCCCTTTTTACGGAAGTTTCATCCTAACACGATAAAGTTTTAAATATAAGTTGAATACCATATTTATTTCTAACTGATACTATATCAGTACATTCGTATTTATATCGACATTAGGAGGATATATTAATGAGTAATCTAGACAAACAATTGGGTCGATTCACGAAGGCTATTTTTATGAAATACTTATAAATAGAGAGCCCACAATATTCAAGGAGGACATCCATCCGCAAGTAAGGCGTGCTCCCCTAGAGTTAACTGTTCCTAGTGAAGATGAAAAAAAACTAGTCGTAGTTTCTTACAATTCTACAGGAGAAGGCCGTATGCCATTTATAAGTGAGAGGTCTAACCAGTTACCGGAAAATGCAGTAAAAATGTTATTAAAACACAGTGTTAATTCTTCCAGTTCTCTTTCACCTTCTACTGTTGGTGGATCAGTGAACTTACCTACAGATACAAAGTAATAAATTTTAATTAAGTTTAGATAAGATAAAAGGAGAAGAACCTTTACATACTAGGTTTCTTCCCCTTCCAGTAAACTTATTGTTCATATGATCTATAAAGCTTAAAAATTGTTTGTCCTTTTTCATTCTAAAATCCTCCCTAATAATAGTTTTTACGATTTATATGGCTTTGACTATTAAAAGGAGGAGCTCGGATAGATAAACAGCGTTGTTATGTTTCATACTCCAAATTATTAATTATAAACACCCCTCGAATTATTTTATTACAAATTATACCGTAATTTTATATAATCTTACTGAAAATATAATCGTTCTTTTGTTTAAAAACTCTTTGTATACTATATGCAAACCTATTTACCATAATGTATCTTATAAGAACCTGAGATATCTATGTTTACTAAACAAATAAAAATAAGCAGTGTGCTCATGACACTGCTTATTTTGGGTAATTTATTGGTGGCGAAGTTTCTCAATTTCCTCTTGTGCAAGTCCTGTCAGTTTACTTATTGTTTTACTATCCATGCCTTCTTGAATCATACCTAATGCAACTTTCAAGATGCCTCTTTTTTCCCCAAGGTTTTCAGCTCTTTTTAAAGCAGATTTTTCATCCAATAAAGCCTTTCTTCTTGCTTCATAAGCCAGTAAGACCTCTGGGTCTTGACTAACACGTTCCCATTCATCTATTGCTTTCTTCAATACTTGATCTTCTTGCATCGCAATCTCCTCCAATACTTGAGTGATTTCTTCATCTTCCGATGCTTCAAGTAATAATAACCACCTTACTAATTGATCTTCTCGTGGATCGACTTCTTTTCTACGCCACTTAATCAAAAGTTTAGGAAGTTCCATAAAATGAATTTCTAACATGTCCGTTAGTAATAATTTTTCTTCACGTTCGTATAACTGAAAGACTGAATGATAATGATTGATATGAGACAAATAACGGAAGTTTACAATGTTAATGGTAATCGTTTGACATAGCTCACCATAGTCCATTCCTTCTTTCATCTGACTACTATACATCTTGGACCAATAATAAAGCGTTCTTTTTTCCATATCATGCTTATTATTGAGTTGGATTTCAATGTTTATACGAGTTCCATCTTCTAACCGAGCATGAACATCAAGAATGGATCGTTTATCTTCCTGATTTTCTTTATTAAAATGTGGATCTAATAAGTGAACGGTCGTAATTTTCTTTTTCTCTGGTAAACGTAGAGCTGCATTTAAAAAAGCTGCTAAAATGGATTCATTTCCATGCGTTCCAAAAAGAGATTTAAAGGCAAAATCGACACGTAAATCTAATCGCTTTGTCATGATATCCTCCGTGATTTCTTCTTTTCTTTTAGTATAACATGAGTTTCACTTTTTCCTCTTAAGTATACTTTTACGGACGTTTAGTGGAAAAGAAAGATTGAATAAGCGAATTAAAAGGATGTCATACATATACATATGACATCCTCTATTTAACTTCAAAAATTAACATAAGAAAGTAAACGATCAACGAGATGGAAGGAATGGCTATCCAGATAGGCTAATGCCACACCACCGATTGCCATCGTAAAATAGAAAATAAAACCTGGTTCCCTCTTCACAGCTTTTTCACTCACATAAAATCCACCTTTACAAAGAATATATGTAGTACAGCTCTAATATCATAACAAATATTACAAAAAAGTAATATATAACCAAATAAGGGCCTGGGTATATTATAATAGGTTATATCAATGGTGATAGGAGTGTTATGGGATGAAAACAAAAAAAGTTTATCTTTATGTATTTAATACAATGTCAGACTGAGAATATGGATATTTAATTGCTGAACTAAATTCAGGAAGATATTTCAAAAAAGATTTAGCCCCTTTAAAAGTAGTTACAGTAGGAACGAATAAAGAAATGATTACAACGATGGGAGGACTAAATATAAAACCAGAAATTTCTCTTAATGAGTGTACTCTTGAGAGTAAAGATCTTTTTATTTTACCCGGAGGGGATACTTGGGGAGAAGATATTCATCAACCCATCTTGAAAAAAATTGGCGAAGCTTTAAAGCTTGGTACAATTGTTGCTGCCATTTGTGGTGCAACTGTAGGACTGGCTAATAATGGATACTTAGATTCTAGAAAGCATACAAGCAATGACTTAGCGTATATTAAAATGGTCTGTCCTCATTATAAAGGAGAAAAATTTTATGAGGTGGGACCTGCAGTATCTAGTGAGAATTTGGTTACGGCATCAGGAGTAGCGCCTCTGGAATTTGCGATGGAAGTATTGAAAAAACTAGATGTATTTACACCAGATACATTGCATTCATGGTATAATCTAAATAAAACTCATAAACCTGAATACTTCTTTCAATTAATGAATTCAATAAATAAATGAGCTAAAAGAGTCAACTTAGCCGTTTTATATTAGCTTAAATAATAATCATGCTTTAGTCGATGTTAAAGTTTGATTTTTATAATAGAGTTTACATAACCTATATTATCGGTACAAAGAACCTAATTGATATCAATTAGGTTCTTTATTTAAGCATTTGTAAGTGTGTTTCTTTTGTCGAATTTTTCTTCTTTAAACCGTAGCCTACTACTCGGTCCATAGCA
>NZ_JALAMS010000081.1:0-1252 GCF_026790145.1 Priestia endophytica
TGGAGTTACCCCTGTCAAGTAGACAGTTAGAAAAAAGCCTAAGCAGCCAGTGTGTTTCGGTATTCAACCGGAGCACACTGGTTTAATTTTTTCTGGAATCGTTCATGATTGTAAAACCATATGTACGAGTCAATCATTTGACGAAGTTGATGTTCCGTCTCGCAGGAAGAAAAGTAGGCGTTCTCTGTTTTGAGATGAGAAAAGAACGATTCAATACACGCGTTATCTAGACAGTTTCCTCTACGAGAGTGACTGCCTTGGATCTGTACCTCTTCTAATCTTCGATTATAAACTTTCGAGGTATATTGAAAGCCTTGATCAGAGTGAAGAATCGCTCCTTGTACGTCTCGTTGAGCTACGAGATGTTCTACGGTTCCCATGACAAGTTCTACATCATTTCGTTTGGATAGTTTCCATGACACAATTTCATTATTATAAAGATCTTGAATAACGGATAAATAATAAAAACGTGGACCACAAGCAATATACGTAATATCGGTCACATAGACCCGATGAGGTTGATCAACTTGAAACAATCGATTGAGTCGGTTCGGATGAACGATAGAAGGCTTTCGTCCAAAATATCGGCGTTTCTTTCGAACCACCGATTGAATCTTCATTTCTTTCATCAATCGATATACCCGTTTATGATTGACCCGGAAGCCCTCCTTTTGTAAGGCGACAACCATACGTGGGTAGCCATAGAAAGGATGGGCCCGATGAATCGCTAGAATGTGCTCTTTCACGAGTTGATCACGTTGCTTTCTGGCCAAGCGAGTTTTCTGCGTCGTGAGCCACTTATAATAGCCAGCTCGTGATACCTTCGCAATACACACGAGCCACGTAATGGGATAAGCGTGCTTTAATTCATCAATCACTTCAAAACGTATGGCTTTTAGAATCCGTCCTCCCCATGTAGATTTGGATAACGCTTTTTTAAATACTCCACCTGTGCTTTCAAATAATCACGCTCTTCTTCGACACTTTTAAAGTGTTTTTTAGGTCGTCCGATCCAAGGGTGATCGGCATTAGAGTCCTTTCCACGCTGATCTTGAAAGGATTCACCAGCCCGATACTTCTTCACCCCATTTTTAAGTTGTGTGGAACTGCGTATCCCTAATTCATCCGCGACAATCTGGTAACTTTTTTCTTCACTTTCATACATTTGAACAGCTTTCCTTTTAAATTCTTCTGTATACTGACGAAATGTTTGTCCTTTTCGAGCCATAAAAAATCCCCTCCAAGTATAGTG
>NZ_JALAMS010000082.1:0-10753 GCF_026790145.1 Priestia endophytica
TATCTTCTTTTAGTTAAGGACAAATGATTATTTGTCTCTTTCCTTTGCTAAACGTAAACATTCTTTAGCAAAATCAGTTCTTTTACGAGAACGATTTGGGCCTTTAACAATCTCATTAAGTATTTTCTTAGATTGTTGTTTATTGAGCTTAACACCTTTTAAACTCATTTTGATACACCCCAAGGTTTTTGACATATTACATTTATAGTCATGCCTTTGGTGATTTATTCCCTATCAAGTTCTTTAAAAAACATATCTGCCTCACTATCACCATTTAAAGACTCCAGATGATCTTCAAATTCTGTGAAATCGTTGAAGTCAGGTATATAATATTTCATTAAATGTAAACCTTCTTCATCTATACTGACTTGTTCAAACCCTAATACTTCAGGGTCACTATAATAGGCTACTTTTTCAGGTACAGACCTTAAGAAAAAGTATCTACAAGCAAAAGTCTTATTAAGGGCCATAGCTTGTCCTATAAGTACTTTAATAACATAAGTTCCAATTCCCTGTTCTTGATATCTTTCATCTACAGCTATATAGGACAACTCTACAGCTGGCACTTCTATTTCTGATGAAATTCTTTTTGATTCCTCATTGTCTACAGGAAATGAAGTACAACGTGAAGTGAAAAAACCAATAACTTCTTCTCTATAGACTAAAAGATTAGTAGTTGCCAGACCTAAAATGTGATTATAGTAGGCAGCATAATAATTTTTAATGAAAGAATCAATTTTCATATCCCCTGAACTAAAGTCACTGACAACTTGAGAAAGTTCATTTCTGTTTTTACAGTATTCATTTAATGGGATAAATTCTATTTCTTTATAATCAATACGCATATTAATCTCCTAAAAATTATAAACTAATTTCTTTGCATCCTCACGTTCATTATAAAGATCTAAACATTCTTGTAGAAAATCTTTTTTTCTCTTACTTAAAGGTTGACTATGCTTCTCAATCATCTCTAAACCTATTTTAGTCGATTCTTTATCACTAATTTTCAAAGGTTTTAAAGGTTGATAATTATTCATATTATCCACTCCTTTTTTAATATTATCAGTCTTGAAGTAGGTCTAGTCAATCTAAATATAATGTTATATACAAACCTCAAATATTCCTTCTTGCTTCTTATCTACTTCTCTTTTTAAAGTAAGTTTATCTTCATTCAACAGGTGAGTTGTTAAATAACATGCTATGAATTACCTTAAGGTTTTACCATTCCACACTTAATTCTTCTAATTTTTGCACTAAGGTACTTTTTGAGGGCTCAAGAAAATTAATTAACGGTTGTTTTTGTACAGTCTCCTGTCGTTTAACTGTTAAAAAGACACGGTGAGCTGTTCCATATGTATATCGACGTAAAGCATCAAAGGATTGTCCAGCGTTGATACGATTTAGTTTAAGGGCTGCAATAGAATCATTCACAATATTAACGGCCATATCAGTTAAATCTTCCAATGGACGTTCCACATTTGCATGAAGATAACCAAGACGAATTTTCCCCCATAATTGATAAACATCGTCTACTTTAGGAAAGTAAGATCGTACCTTTTCTATAAATCTTTTAGGAATAAATGATGGATATATTTCCTTTTTAGAGACACTTTCTTCACGTATTGTATTTATATTATGGGTTTGTTTTAAAGAGATATTGTTTTCTTGGTGTGACATTTTAACCGTTTCTTGTGTGTCATCCGCTATAGGTTGTTCTACTGGTTGCTCTATTGGTTGAATTACAATAGCATTAGATGTCTGTTGCATATCACTGCTTCGTTTCATTTCGTATTGGCGAATAATACCGAGTTCTTCTAAATGATTGCATGCACGAATAATAGTGCGACGGCTTTTTCCTAGGAGATCCGCCATTTTGTTTTTTGTTAAGAATGATACGCCTTTGTATTTTGCAGAGTAACGATGGAGAAGATCTAATACAGCAATTTGTGTTTTATTTAATTCATTTTCAAAGATTTCTTTATGTGCTCGTACAGTTTCGTTCAATTGGTCAATGTTTTCAAAGATTGATAGGTTTTTAAATGTATCTTCGCTTGCTATGATTTCGATAGCCTGTTTAGCCACTTTTACCTCTCCTTTTAGCAAACAAAAAGACGCTGTTGCCTCAAAAAGGGGACAACAACGCCTTTGTTCGACGAAAAAGAAAAGAGAGTTCGCCAAATTATTCCCTTGAAACTACTTTAAGTTTACGGTAGAATGTACACATAAAAATTAAGTAGTACAAAGAAGTTATGTAGGTCAGCTGTTGTCTCAGTACTGGTGAGACGACCAAAGTAAAAGGATTGCAGTCCGATTACTTGGCCTTATATAGCTTCTTTTTATTTTGCGTTCTTTTATTTGTTTACTATTCTAATAGTTTGCTAAGTGGATATCAAGTTAATTTTTCCCTGTTCCAAATAACTTTGAAAAGAACCCTTTCTTCTTCTCCTCGTTACTAGCCGTTATGAGGCGTTTTGTATCATGTATTTCACGAACAACCTCTGTAAACTGTTTATCGCGGTTCTCTAGCTTTTCCTCTATATATTTCTCATACTTTCCTATCGTTACGTCCCGTTCTTTGATTTCCTCTAGAGTTTTTATAATAAACTCCTTTTCTTTTCTTTCTTTTTCGCTCTGATTCTTTAATTCCATGAGTAGTTCTCGATTAAATCGATCTAATCTATCAATACGTTCTTCTTGGCGAGATAACACTTCATTCTGCTTCTCTACAAGCTCTAACAACTGATTTATTTTATAGCCGTCATGACGCGACATGACGGCTATATCGCCATTAGAATCTGATTTATCCATCATATCGCTACCCGTTATGTTCTTCCTTGCTCGTCCCTTGATAGATACGTCTTTCGCTGCGTTCTCTAGCGTTCGGCCTTCCTCTTGTGTAAGCTTTTTTATATGGCGAAGCGCTAGTAAATCAGTATCGTAAAAAATACGATTGTTATTCTCATTCCGATCAAAAATATATTCTTCTTTCTCGAGTAACAAACACCATTTACGCAATGTTGAAGTTGATATACCCAAGTTGTCTGCTGCTTGTTTAGTACTATATGCATTCATTATATAGTAACACCCCCGTCATAACGCCTTATAGCACCATTCTATAATACTGACGTAAATCCTGCTATTGGCAAGATAATGGTAGGCGTTCGTTGACGTTATGAATCTACCATTCTTTTTTAACGCTCAGGTTCATAATTTCGCTCTTTTTTCCGAGTTTGCTTCTTACTATTTTTTCGTTCTTGTTCTTTGTCTATAAATTCTTTTGCACCTTTGATTTCTTCGTCTCCTGAAAAATATCTGGTTAATATTTTTTCCTTTGCTGTAGTTAACAAACGAGCTTTAACATAGCCGATCATTTTAGCTAACTCAGGAATCCTCTCCAAATAGAGCTCTTTTACTCGCTCTAAAGTTTTTTTCAAAAAGTCGTTTTCTTTTTCTAAACTACTGTTTTTCTTTTGCAAATCCATATTTTTTGTTCCCAACATATCACGTTGTCTAGCTAAATCCTTTTTCTCTTGTTCTAATCTTGCATTTTTAATTTCTAGGCCCTTATTTTCACTTCTAAGCCATTCAGAGGACTTGGCGAGGGTTTTGATACTTTCAAAGTCTTCAACTCCAATCTCGAGCGTTTTAGAGCGAATAAAACCACCTTTCTCTTTAACTTCTACCTTATCAACCTTTTCAACATGGTCTATAGACCTTCCCAAGTCGCTTAAGCGACCTTCTATATCTTTAATTGAGTCTTCAATCTCTCGTTTTTCCATTTGTTTTGCTTGTAAATCATTTTCCAAGGTCATAACCTTTTCATTCAACGTCTTAGCTTTAAATTCTTGAGTTTTTAAATGTTCTCTATCGGACCCTTTTTCCCCACGTTGCAAATCAAACCCTTGCTTTTGCATGTGTTTGGGGAACTCGTCCTGAATCCACTGTAATTCTTGCCGATTAAAAACATTTTTGCTTTGCAGTTTACCATCACGCATTGGGACAACGCCTATATGCATATGGGGTGTTTTTTCATCGTTATGTACGGTCGCATAAGCAATATTTTGTTGACCATATCTTTCTGCAAATAACTTATAGCTTTCTTTAAAAAATTTTTCGTGTTGCTGGGGATCTAGACGCTCAAAAAAACTTTTGTCTGACGTTATGAGTAATTCGTTAACCATAACAGCATCTTTTCGTATTTTTCTCGTCCCTGTTTTTTGACTCTCAATAATCTCTTTTACTCGCTTGTTATAATCAATCTTTTCTAGATTCACCAAATCGTAATTTAAATGGGAACGCTCCTTATCAATATCGGGATTCGTTTTACTCTCCCTCTCACGCTGATTATGAAATTGCATCCCTTTAAGGTCATGAGATTTCATCTTTTCCATACGACAAATCGCATAGCTCATAAATCCACCCCTTTTTATTCCTTCTTTTCGACGAAACTAGTGCCCAAAAAAAGTTTTCGACATTCCCAAAATAATAGGGAGAGAGCGACCTTTATTCGGAACACTTCCATGTAAAGTATAACACACTATACTTTTGGAACAAAAGTGTGTGCTCTGCGAGGCTTGTACGGCTATGCCGTATTCATGCTATCGCATGAAAAAGACCTTGGGGTGTCGCCCCCAAACGACGACCAACGGAAGGCCGTTGGATCCCTTCAAAAACTCCCCCAACCCCCTCACATTTTGAGGGGGCTCCCTCGCCGGTTGGCAGGAACAAACAAAGTTTGTTCAAGGCCAAGAGGGTTCGGATGCAGTACGTCTATCCACTCCTTAAATTCTCGACCTATCGGTCTTGCGATTTACCGTGGACAGACACTCTAGACATCTCCCTATCTATTAATGGAAGTATATATTTATATAATTTTACCTTTTGAGGTACATTTTTCTTTTAAAACATGATAATATTTACATGTTGCTTTTTGGATAAATTACATATAAAAAGTGGCTTATTAAATTCTAGGAGGCAGGAGTATATCTATGAGTCTATCTATTTCTAAAGGTACATTAGTAAAATTATTTATATCTGTATCTGCTTTAATGTTGGTCTTTGCAAGTCTATTACCTTCATTATCTTTTGCAGCATCAGATAATGAAACGGAAAACATGCGTCAACTTGAAAATGACTTAGAGTTTATTTTCGATGAGGCTACAACTATGGTAGATAACAAATATGTTCTTGATGAGGAAAAAACTGCAGATTACTTTGGAACTGAAAATGTAGCAGCAATTAAAATTTTCATCAAATTAGTAAATGAAGAACCTGTAACAGAAACAGAATTCTATGCAGCAGGACTAGAACCTCAACAAGAAGGAGCTAATGTTTCCAATGAGGGTCAAATCAGTACATTATCTTGGACAGGTTGTGTAAAAGATAAAATTTTGATTGCAACTGGCATCGGTTTTATCACTGGTGGAATGAATAAACTAATCGAAGAAAAGGCTTGGAAAAAGCTTGCTATGGAAGTCCTAAAAATTGCTGGAAAAAATGCAGTTAAAGGTGGAGTAGTTGGTTTAACTGCCTCTTTAGGAGTATGGAGTATAGCTTGTATCGGTAAGTAAACTAAAGCACTAAAAAACAGCCCAGTATAAATGGGCTGTTTTTTAGTGCTTTCTAATTACGTCTCTTTATAAATACCTTATCAAGTATAAGTGTAAGAAGTGTATACAAAATTGAAAACATAATCATATAGATTACTTCTACGGAATTATCTAAACCTACAACTTTAAAGAAAATTATTTGTAGGATAAATGAAATAATAAGAAGTGAAAGATATTTACCCATATTGATCAGCCACCTTTAATAATGCCCTATTCATTAGAATCTAATAATTGTTTATTTTTTTTATAGGAACGTTTTAAAGAAAAATAATTTATTAGAAAAAAGAAAAATGTTGCTATTAACGGAGTTAATATAATTTCAAGCCAAGAGAATTGCACTCTAGGTATTCCTATAACGGCCAGATAAAATACAAAGAAAACAATAACAAAAGTAATTGATTTAACAATAATATTCCTTCTCTGTAAAGCAAATTCTTGTCGAGTTGAAACATTAGTGTATTCAATGCCGGAACATATATATCTTAATAATAAATATATGATAAATATTCCAATGTTAATTATCAGTATAAAATCAGTGTCGAAATTTAATTTAGGAAACAAATTATTTACACAGAAAGATAAGATTAAACAAATTGCAAGTACCACAGATGATTCCGCTAAAAAATAAACCAATCTATTCCTTTTATACTCATCATTAGGCAATAAAAAAGATATCCAAGAATTCTCCATGTTATCACCCCATATCCCAAAAAAGTTGATCTAATGTTTTATCTAATGATTTAGCAATACTTATACATAACTTTAAAGTAGGATTGTACTTCCCAGCTTCAATTAAACCAATTGTTTGTCTTGTAACATTTACTTTGTCAGCCAATTCCTGTTGTGTTAATTTCTTTTCCATCCTTGCTAATTTAATTTTATTTATTGGCATAATCACACCTCATAATGTAATACATATATCACTTATGCAATTTATATATTACATTATAAAGGTGAAAAATTCAATAATATTTACGAATTCTTTTAGATTTACGTCATTATTACCTTCACTTATTTATTTTCTGAGTAGATGCTATATTTAATTATTTTTTATTTTCCGTATTTTCTATCCATCAGGTATCGGGAGTGAGGCTGGGGTGGTGGGGCTAGCCCCACGGTCTTACCACGTTATCTTTTATAGAATAGGAGAAATCATTTAGGACGGATGATGAGGCAGTTTTGCAGTCTATACTTGTTGTGTTCGAACGACCTATTATTTGTGTCTCATCAGTTTATCGGTCGTTCGGCAAAACAAACGAAGACTGCAAAATGGATATAGACAAGGAGTAAAAGGTGGAGATTTTTTAAGCGATAGCGTTCCGTAGGATAAAAAATACAACCTGTACCTTGTCTATATTCAAGCTTTTAGAGTTAGAATAAAACACATATTCTAAGTAACAAATATAACTAGTTTCCAACATCGTTTATAGATAGCAACTATGAGTTGCAATGAGGATAGTTTTTGCGTCTAAACCAGTGGCGTGAGCCACACTATATAAAAGCGACTTCTTGTCGCACCATAATGGATGTTATCGGTAGTATTAAGTAATTAACGCTTAGGAGCAAATAGAGATGTAAAAGTTATTATCTCGTAAGTCTTTATGTTTATCTAATTCTCCTTTAACGATTCTAAATATCCTTTTTTTGGTTAAAAACATACTTTTATTGGAATATAGTTAAATATTTAACTATACCATATTATAAATTTGATTATAATAAGGAGTGTTTACCCTATGGCAGTAAATGAAATTGTTGAAGGCAAAAAGTATTTACTAAGAAAAGTACATCAAGAAACTGCTTTAACTTATCAACCATATGCTAGCTATGACTATGTTAAATTATCAGGTGATTCAAAGTCTGGAACACCTGTTATTTTTGAACAACATCCTGATAAACCAGGCGAGTACTACATAAAAATGACAAGTTGTAACTGGTCAGGTAGTCAATATTTTACACGTAGTGGCAAGGGATGGGTATATTTAGATACAAAAGCAAATGCATCACGGTTTTGTTTTTTCTTAGATGCTTGGGGAAGAATAAAATTCTGGCATTCTAGTGGAAACGAAGATACTTTGAACTTTAAACTTCATACTAGTGGAGATACAAAATGGTTAAGTACTGATGGATATAAGAGATACCTAAAAGATGATGAACCAAATACTCGTACAGGGGAAAGAGAAGTAATTGATAGAGATCTATTTGAAGTAAAGGAGGCTTAATAAAATATATAGAATAGAAAATCTCACCATAGACGAAGGGAATTTTTCTATTTTTAAACTGTATAAAATATACAATTGTAGTTAACATAATCTTTTTTATCGGCATTGAAAAAAGGACCTTCAAATCGAAGATCCTTTTTATTGTCAATAATAGAACAAAGTCCAAGAAGACTTTCCTGGGCTTTTTGAAATCAAGGAAATTGAGGAAGGTGATTTTTCTTGATTTTTTAAAAATATATGTGAAAGGAAGCTAAATAAGTTTCCCATGCATATTTTTAATATATTCAAAACTATTTCATATTCTTGTGTTAATTAATTAAAAATCAGAAGTTTTAATACTACTAATATTATTAATGCCATATATTGATTTATAATATTACTATTCACAATTAATTTACATAATGTTCATTAGAGGAAGTAATGTTCAATTTGAATAAAAAAAGGCCTCTCCTTTTACCAATGAAGGAGGGCTATGTAGTGTAAAATACATGAAGAAGGGAGGGACCCTCCTTCATTAAAGAATAAAACAATTCTAACTATTTGTAAAATTAAAACTCTTATTCCATTCTTATCTATCCTTTGAATTTTACATCAATGTTTTTTTATCCATCTTATAAAACTTAATTATTATAATGAAGGTTATCTGTAATGAAAAAAGTTGATCCCCCTTCCCCCTCTTGATACAAAACTCTCTACTACTGTAATAGGATAGGTACCCTCCTTCACTAACCTTAATCAACTTAATAAAAAAGAGCATGCAAACAATGTAGTGCTAAGTTCGCAAGTTTTTTAAGTCAAAAAGAACTGAAAAACTGAAGAAATCAACCAGGACCGTAATAATACCTATGTATACTAGAGTTGTCCTTATAACCCTATATATAAATTAACGGAGAACAAAAAATAAGCCATGAAGGTTTTATTGAACTTTCTCAAATATAATAAAAAGAGGAACGTTCATATTCTGATAATCTAGTAACCTATATTAAGCATATTCAAAAATATTTTATTTGTTCATCAATCTTTGTTTTAAAAGATGAATAACATTTTCTATATAGAGCAAACTACTCAAGATACGTAAAGTATCGCTCTTAAAAGTTGATGTGTAACAGAAAAACCTACTGGGCATGGTCAGTAGGTTTTTCTGTTTTTACACTGTATACGCTATTCATTTCTAGTTAACATAATGTTTTTTATCGGTATAAAAAATTAGACTCGGATATTTTATTCTGCTAGTTGTTTTAGATAGTTACGAAGACGAATCTTCGGGTTTAATTCTATATTTGTAATATGCTCTACATACTGAATCGCACTTTGGGCGATTTCTTGGTCACTGATTTTATTTGAACGATATTCGACAAAGGGAGGAAGATAGGTCATGCCTACAAAATTAGCAGATGCTTGAAAGGGCTTTGTCAGTTCGCTTACTGAAAATAAATTATAACCACCGGCTTGAAAAGAATGTTCAGGTGAACCGATAGAAATGGTCATCACCCATTCCTTTCCTCTCAATTTCGTTCCACCAGGTCCATGAGCCCAACCAAAGGTAAACACTTCATCAAACCACTGTTTTAAAAGTGGGGGACTGCTGTACCAGTACAACGGAAACTGAAAAACAATACGATCATGGGCAAGGAGTAGTTGTTGTTCAAATTCGACATCGATGGGTTGATTACGATATTTTTCATAAAGATCATGAACGGTTATACTCGGTACACTTAAAAGCGCTTCTTTCCACTTTTTATTTACTCGGGAGGATTCAATGTTCGGATGTATAACGAGTACTAATGTTTTCATATTATCCATTCCTTTCATTCCTTTGATATGACTTCGCCCGAGAATTACTTAGATTGGGATGTGCAGCGATAACCATAATTTTTCATAACGATCATCCTTTCTCATTTTTCGTAGCATCGTGATCTACACTCCTATTATTGTCCGGAATTTCATTTTTGCAAAGTACGCTTTTTTTTCAGACTAGGTCCTGTGAAACGTACCATAGACGTTGCCTGATGTCGGTAGGTAGTACGGTTTACCGTACTAAGTATGATAAATCATCGTACTGTTTTCATTCTGGATACTTTGATAAAATTACAACTATGAAGGTAAAGATCATGTGATCGGGAGATGGTAAGATGCAAGGGGAAATTCGCGATTCTAATAAGACACAGGGGATATTGGCCACTCTGCAGGTAATCGGAGGAAAATGGAAACCACTCATTTTGTTTATTTTACTGCATCAAGGCACAAAGCGGTTCGGGGAATTGAGACGTCTGCTTCCTAATGTCACGCAAGGAATGCTCACCAATCAGCTTCGTGAGATGGAACGGGACGGACTCATCGTACGCCGAGTGTATCAAGAGATTCCGCCCAAAGTTGAATATTTTTTGTCCGATCACGGAAGAACGTTAAGTTCGGTTTTGACCGACATGTGCGGGTGGGGATTTAAGCATATCGAATTTATGAAGAATACGAATGGGGACGACACGAACACCCTTTGATCTCAATGAAAAAAAGACTCTGGTAAAAGTGTCTTTTTTCGTTCCTGTACATACCATTTCATTTCGAACATACATGTACTTTTTTATCGGCACGTGGCATAACTTCCGTCCTTAAAGCTGTTGATTCCGAAGCATTTATGCAACCTTTTATTCAATTAAATGGCTCTTTAATTGAACAAGATCCCAAAGTATCAGATGAATACTTTATACAAAACTAGTTAACATAATCTATCTTAGAGGAAGTTGAAGAGGCGCAGACCCCTTGTCCCCCAAGGATTCTGGAACTTCTCTTTTTTCTCCTTTATGCAGGATTTTATACATCGTTGGGTTAGCAAGCTTTCTACTGTTCTCCAACACAAAAAGAGTGCATAAAAAACCTAGGTTTTATGCACTCTTTTCAAATAAAGTCCTTAACTAAAAGAAGATA
>NZ_JALAMS010000083.1:0-963 GCF_026790145.1 Priestia endophytica
TCAGGCTATAAGGTTGACCCTAAGTGTGGAATAGGACGTGTTCTCTATGCCGGTGACTTCGTCATCGCGACCGAAACAAAAGAACAAGCAGAATCTATGTTTCAGCATCTAAGTCCTTATCTGAAAAAGCGTGGTATTGAGCTAAGCCAAGAAAAAACAAAGATTACTCATATAGAGCATGGTTTTGATTTTCTAGGTTTTACAATTAGACAATATAGAACCCAACAAGGTAATAAATTACTTATTAAACCTAGTAAAGACAGCGTAAAGAAAGCTAAGAGTAAAATCAGAGAAACGTTTCACTTGATGAGAGGAAGACCTGTCAAAGAGGTCATCAATATATTGAACCCTATTATAAGAGGCTATGGTCAGTATTGGAAACCTGTAGTAGCTAAGAAAACGTATAGCCATATGGATAACTATATTTTTTCAAAAGTAAAGAAACATCTCAGACAGCTTCACCCAAGAAAATCATCTAAGTGGATAGCCAAACGATACTTTAGAAAACCCCATCATGGGGGAGAAAATAGATGGATTCTCACATGTCCTTTAACCAAGGTACAATTATTAAGGATGTCTTGGACTAAAATTGTAAGACACGTTATGGTGTCTTATAAGAACAGTCCAGATGACCCTTGCTTAAAAGAGTATTGGGTAAAACGAGACCGCAAGGTCTTTGATGCAGAAAATACTTTTGACCGAATGAAAATCGCTAGGAAGCAAGGATATCGCTGTGCGTTGTGCAAACACACTCTTCAGAATGGAGAAGAAGTTATGGTTCACCATTTTGAAGGAATTAGAGGAACGATAAATAAGCTTGTACATAAACCTTGTATGAAATAAGTTGTGGTTATTTGGATAAAGGAAGGCTTGAGCCATGTGAAGGGAAACTTTCAAGCACGGTTCTTAGGGGAGTTGGGGGCAGCGATGCCCCCTGCTTACCCGACTAAACTAATAATGCAT
>NZ_JALAMS010000084.1:0-3558 GCF_026790145.1 Priestia endophytica
GATAAATAAGCTTGTACATAAACCTTGTATGAAATAAGTTGTGGTTATTTGGATAAAGGAAGGCTTGAGCCGTGTGAAGGGAAACTTTCAAGCACGGTTCTTAGGGGAGTTGGGGGCAGCGATGCCCCCTGCTTACCCGACTTAACTAGTTCTGCATATCATATACATTAAATCATGATGTAAATCAATGCTGCCATAAGATTTGGAATAGCCATTACTATAAAACCTTTTGATTGTTTTATACGGCCAATTTTATGCTTTTAGTATTTCTTCTGCAATCAATTGATAGGACCGAATCCGGTCTTTCGGAGAGTGTGTTATCGTTACAATCATGATTTCATCTACTTTATATAAAGTTTGTAGCTCGTTCAATTTCTGTTTCACTACATGAGGATTCCCGATTATCATGTTCTGTTTCATCTTATGTAGTGTCGTTTTTTCTATTTGATTTAGCACATATTGCTTTGCTTCTTGAATAGAAGGGACACCAAGGTGACCTTCTCCCTTTTCTTTTAACAAGGACCAAATAAGGGAACTTAAGGAAATTTCTTCTGCTCGTTCATTCGTTTCTGCACATATCGCTGAAACAGTCAAGATCACCGTAGGGCGGTCCCCCTGTTTTCTTGGTGTAAATGAATCCATGTATTTTTGAATAATAGATGCTCCATCATTGTCGCTCATAAACTTTCCAAAAGCATAGGATAATCCATTTTCTGCTGCAAATAATGCACTTTTTTTACTTGTGCCTAAAATATAAGGTACTGGTGAAAATTCTGGGAGTGGAGAAGCTGTAACTTTTGAGTGCTCGTGATCTTCAGGAAAATCATCATTTAAAAAATGAAGTAGATCATTCACTAAATTTGGCATGTTCCACACCTGCTGCAAAAAGTTATCAGATAATGCATTGGTCGCTTCAGCCGACCCACCTGGAGCTCGTCCAATACCCATATCAATTCGATTAGGAAACAATGTAGCTAGCATATTATAAACTTCTGCCACTTTATACGGTTTATAATAAGGCAATAAAACAGCTCCTGACCCAATACGTATTCTATTTGTATTAGCTCCAATATAACTTAACATCACGTCTGGTGCTGAACATGCAAGTCCTGGTAAATCATGATGTTCGGCGATCCAATAGCGAGAATACCCTAAATTTTCTCCAACTTGAGCTAATTTCATTGATTCATTTAATGCCTCTTTAGCTGTTTGATCTGAAGAAATTGGTGACTGATCTAAAATACTTAATTTCATCACTCCTACCCTACTTTCTTAATTCTTCACTTCAAACAAAGTTAATGAATAATCTCCAACTTGCCCTTTTTCGTATAAATTTGTAATCGAAGTAGAATATTGCTTAATGGTTCCTCTAAATGATAAGGCTCTCTCAGGTACTTTCACATCAAATGTCCCTTGATATAGTAACGTTGCTATATCATGATACGCCTCACTCGTGACTTCAAAACCAACTGAAATCTCAGTGGAATTATTCACTTTTCTTTCTTCAAAACTGTGCACTTTAATCAAAGTATTATTCAATATTATTTCTTTTACCATAGAATCGTCTCCGTTGTTTTCTTTTATAAAAGGCTCTTTTCTCAAACTTTGTTGCTTATGAAGAGAAAAAAAGGTGATTGATCTTGTTTTCACTAGTGAAACAGGCTTTTATTAAATTTAATATTAGCGACAAAATAACTATTTCTACGTTCAGATCGGCCTCAGGATTTTAACAACAATCTTTACGAAAGAAGCTTTATAAAAAAGATATCACTTGGATGATAGGGTAGCAAATATGATGAAGGATTCTAAATAAAAATGAAGCACTAGTGATGAGTGAGCCACTAGTGCTTCATTGTTTCATGTTCAGAGTAAAGATGGAGAACCATATTACGCCATTGATCTAACTTTCTGTAAAGAAATTTTTTTCTCTCAATGTTTTGTTTTCCTGTGACAGTCTTCTCTATAATGGCATCTAGATAAAGTTCCCTCTCATTGCGGAAATATATAAATTCTTCTTGAGTCACAATCTATCATCCCCAACCTTCTTTAATATATAGGTCTATATGTTACCATAAGATCTAAAAATTGGATTGTCTTACAAATGACATTTATAGGTGTTTTAGAGAAGATTAAAAGAGGGTTTTATATATGAAAAATAAGTATATCTCCTTGAAATAACTTCAATTAAATTATATTAAAAGATACTTTGTGTATTAAAAACAGTCCGTAAAAGTATATATAAACGAAAAGAAAAAGCCAAATACCTGTGCGTTAAGGAATTTGGCTTATGTCCTAGATTATAAGGATCTTATTGAATCCCGCAGAAGAACGATTTCATCATTCAGCAATTTACTTTTTTATTTCCCCTCTACGTGCTCCCTAAGTTCATGCATATGTTTATGAAAATTCTCAGGATCAGCACATACTTTCCCTATATCTATGGCAATATTTGTACCTTGAATAACTTTTTCTCCAGCGTTTACGATTCCTTCTCCAATTTCCTTAGCTTCTTTTGCCACTGCTTCCGCGCCTGATTTCACTGCGTTCCCAATAGCGTTTCCAATACTACTAAGAGCTCCACCTAAGTCAAAATTCATAACTGTATTTTCATCGTTTGTTGGGTCTAAGTCTTGCTTAACAAAATTGACTACTTCATTGTTTAGCATTTCTGGGGCAAGATCACGTTTATATATTGCTTCTGTTGAGTCTAAGATTTCATTTGTTTTTATCATAAGAGAATTGATCAAATCTGTATTATGTTCATTTCCAGAAGGGTAAACAAGGTCTCCCTTTTTAGTTTTTAAGATAGCTAGAAACGTAGTGTCATCTCCCTCTTTAGGCTCACACATAAAAAATACATAGCCATTGGAAGGATCGATTCTTCTGTGTGGACCAACCTGAACTTTAAAGTTCCCTGTATCAAATTCGTCATTCTCAATATTTACAAAACTCACTATTATCCACCTATTTGGAATATTATGGTACCTCGTGTATAGCATAAATCATAAATCAGCCGTTGTAAACTATCAATATTCCATTAAATGATTCGATTGTGAAATAACATAACTTGGAGCTTTTCAAGTCTTTATCTTCCCCCTGAAAAACCGTTCGCTTAAGTATACTTAAGAGGAAAAAGTAAGATTCATGTTATACTAAAAGAAAAGAAGAAATCACGGAGGATATAATGACAAAGCGATTAGATTTACGTGTCGATTTTGCCTTTAAATCTCTTTTTGGGACTCATGGAAATGAATCCATTTTAGCTGCTTTTTTAAATGCAGCTCTACGTTTACCAGAGGAAAAGAACATTACGACCGTTCACTTATTAGATCCACATTTTAATAAAGAAAACCAGGAAGATAAACGATCCATTCTTGATGTTCATGCTCAATTAGAAGATGGAACCCGTATAAACATTGAAATTCAGCTTAATAATAAACATGATATGGAAAAAAGAACGCTTTACTATTGGTCTAAGATGTATAGCAGTCAAATGAAGGAAGGAAGGGATTATGGGGAGTTATGTCAAAAGATTACCATTAACATTGTAAACTTCCG
>NZ_JALAMS010000085.1:0-13685 GCF_026790145.1 Priestia endophytica
TTTCGGAGGTCTCCAAGGTGGTATCATCTCCCCTCTCCTATCAAATGTTGTCTTAAATGAATTAGACTGGTGGATTAGTAATCAATGGGAGACCTTCAAACCTAGCAATTTCAAGACAAACATTAACTTTAGACATTATGCACGTAAATATACAAATTTAAAGGATGGCTTCATTGTCAGATACGCAGATGATTTTAAGATTATGTGCAGAACATATCAAGGTGCGCAAAGATACTACCATGCCACCATTGATTTTCTTAACAATAGGTTAGGATTAGATATTAACCGAAAGAAATCTAAAGTGGTAAATCTTAAAAAGAACTCGTCTACCTTTCTTGGCTTTAAAGTCAAATTAGTTCAACAGAACAAATCTAGGTATGGTTTTGTCGCCAAAAGTAGTATGGCTGATAAAGCGAGGCAGAAAACTACTCAGATTTTAAAGCAAAGAATTAAGGAAATTCAAAGATATCCTACAGCTGATAATGTTTTGAAATTTAATATTACCCTTATTGGTATTCAAAATTACTACAAATACGCTACTAAAATTTATTTAGATTTAACAAGAATTAACTACACTCTGCTTAAATCTATGAAATCCAGACTGAGAAATAATGGAGAAATTATTCAATTTAATCAAACACCTATGAAATTTAAAGTGAGAGCAAAAGGAATTCAATTAGACACTAAAGTGTATTCCATATGTAAAACTCCTTTACTTCCAGTAACAGGAAAACATCATAAAAACCCATGGAACTTCTCCCAAGATATATGTAATTACACTAGAACTGGACGTACTAAGGTTCATAAGAACCTTAAAGCTATACCGAAAGATGTCCTAATCCAAGTAATGTCTAGATACTCGAGGAACAAGAGTATTGAATATAATGATAACCGGATATCGAAATATATAACTCAATACGGGAAATGTTATATAACGGGAGAAACGATTGGGATTGACAGAGTACACTGCCATCATAAGATTCCTGTTAAAAACGGGGGCACTGATAAATTTAACAACTTAGTTATAGTGGACAAATACATTCACCATCTCATCCACATGACAAATCAAAAGAGAATCAGAGCTTCGCTCTTTCTATTTAAATTAAACGCAAAGAAATTAGATAAATTGAATTACCTCCGAATTGAAGCTGGTAATGAACCGATAACTCTATAAGTTAACTTGTAACTATTAGCTGGAGATGATGGGACGCCGTATGACGGGAAACTGTCACGTACGGTGTTAGGTGGGGGAAAAGGTGGAGATAATATCAAATCCTTACCTATCACGCACAGTTAGAACTTCGTAAATATATTGCTAGATATCTATATCAATCTAGAGGAGTTGAATGTTCGGAAAACCAAATTATTATTGGGGCCGGTACACAATATCTATTAAGCATGCTGTGTAAAATAGTGGGTAGAGAATTAGTTTATGGTATAGAAGAACCAGGTTATAATCGCGTAAGATTTATATTTAAGGAGTATGGACAAGTAGTCAAACCTATCCCTCTTGATCAAAATGGAATAAATGTTACTCACTTAAAAGATAGTAAAGTGAAAGTCGTTTATGTGACTCCTTCTCATCAATTTCCCTTGGGGATGGTGATGCCCATATCTCGACGCCTAGAATTAATAGAATGGGCAAAGGAAACAGGAGGATATATTATTGAAGACGATTATGATAGTGAATTTCGATATGAAGGAAAGCCTATTCCCTCTCTTCAAAGTCTTGATTCAAATGAAAAAGTAATCTATATGGGAACTTTTGCGAAGTCTCTCATTCCATCACTACGCTTGAGCTATATGGTACTTCCTAGTAAGTTATTAATTGAATATAACAAACACTTTATTGGTTATGTGCAAACCGTTTCCAGATTACATCAACATACGCTAAAGCTCTTTATAGAAACTGGTCAATGGTCCAGACATCTGAACAAAGTAAGAAATATTTATAAGAAAAAGCACAATGCTTTGCTTACTGCTATCAGAGCTCATATGGATGGTAAGGTAAAAGTAATGGGTTCGGGAGCTGGATTACATGTGCTTTTAGAACCTAAAAATAATATGACAGAGAGAGAACTTATTGATAAGGCTAGAAAGCAGGGAGTTTTAGTGTATCCTGTATCTACATTTTATGATCAGCCACCTCATCAAGAGTGCCCTCAAATCCTTCTTGGGTTTGCTGGTTTAGATGAGAATGGGATTAATGAAGGAGTGCAATTACTTTCTAAATCTTGGTTCTGACTTTTTCCCCTACTTGCAAATCTAAATTATAAAAGGATGCAAAACCGTCCGTAGAAATATATCTAAATGAAACCTATTTAAACATTAATAACATAAAACCTCCTTACAAAAACAGAAGCCTACCTGAGAAATCTCAAATAGGCTTTTGTTTTATATACAATAGATAAAAATAGTGTCTATCTTAGTTAAGGGATTTACTTTGCCCTTTTTGGACAGCTGCTTTTTTAGGCATTAGGCAAGCAAAAATTAAGGCGACAAAAGATAACACTAACATAAACATATAGGCATCACTTGAACCATAAATAGAAGATAACTTAGCGAGCTGCATAGCTGCCATATTCTCATTCTCAGTAGATAACTCCGTAGCGCGTGATGTATGAATTGTATACACTGTAACGACTACCGCCGTTCCAATAGCTCCTGCTAATTGTCGTACGGTATTATTGACTGCTGAACCGTGTGAACCTAACTCTCTTGGTAAAGCATTTAATCCTGCTGTATTTAAAGGCATGGAGATAAAGCTTAGTCCAATTCGTAAAATAATGGTACGGACCATTAAGTACATATAAGTCGTGGATTCAGTTAAATCAATTACCCCCCACATGGAAATCATAATAAATATTAACCCAGTAATAAAAATGGGTCTCGACCCATATTTATCATACATTTTTCCTGTGACTGGCGATAAAAAGGCATTAATGACAGCTCCAGGTAATAATAGTAATCCATCTTCAAATGCGGTAAAACCTCTTCCATCTTGTAAGTAAATAGGTAAAAGAATAAGATCCGCATACATAATCATTGTAATAAGTATGTTGAGGATAGATGTAAGGGTAAATACTTTATACTTAAATACAGATAAATTCAATAATGGATCATTAGATTTGATTTGTCGTAAACAGAAAAGAATAGTAACAATTACACCAACAACAATGGTCGTGATAACTACAGGATGATCCCATCCTTTACTTCCAGCACTACTAAATCCGAATAAAATACAGCCAAAACCAATTGTAGATAACAAAACACTCACAACATCTAATTTTGCTTTTGCCGTTTCGGAAACGTTCATTAAATATTTAAATGCTAGAACAATAACGATTAATACAAAGGGAACTAATCCAATAAATAGCCATCTCCAGGAAACATACTCAACAACAAAGCCCGATAAAGTAGGAGCGATAGCTGGTGCAAAGATTATCGCAAAGCCAATGGTCCCCATAATACTTCCGCGCTTTTCACTAGGGTATAAATATAAAATCACGGTCATCATTAGTGGTGTAATGATGCCTGCTCCAATCGCTTGAATCATTCTTCCTGTCAACAGAACCCCAAAATTCATAGTAACAAAATATATATTCCTTGACCATGAACAGTTTACCTGAAAGTGTTCACTACTCGACATAGAAAACAAGGTGTGTCGATAAAGTCTGGGTAAAATCTACAAAGGAGTTTAACAATGACTATCTCTAAAAAAAAGATCCTCGTACTACTCGTACGAGAGAAATGTTTAAAAGCGCCGTCTTTTCTCTCTTAGGTAAAGATCCAATTCTCTCAAACTTAACAGTTAGAAAAGTTGCATCTGAAGCAGGGTTAAATCGAACAACGTTTTATTTACACTATCAAGATATTCAAGATTTATTGACACAAATCACAGATGAAATTCTTCATGAGCTTTCTGATAAAACCTGTGATTTAATCCATGCAAAAGATTTGTCTAAAAAGCAAAAGCTAACCCAATTGCTTGATTATTTATATATCCATCCAACTTATTTGCTTACTCTATTTAAAATAGATCAATTTGAGGAGCAGTTATTTTTACTGTTAAAACAATTAATAGAAACCAGAAGAAAAAATACGGAGGAGAATCTACCTGATGATTATGTTGCAGTTGATATTAAAACGGCCTCTCTGGTAGGTATCATCATGTGGTGGATAAAAAACGGCCTTCATTTTAGTTCGAATTATATTACCAAACAAATTTATTTAATGTATAAATCATAAACATTAGATAGGGAAATACGCTCTTATTTAAAATTAGAATGTAGGCTCGTCTTTAGAAAAAACAATGATTGACAGACATATATGAATAAAACTGGGTATTCTGCTAACCTATTTAGGATGATTGAGAAATGTATCTAACGTTTTACCCAGATAGATAAATAATTAATAATAAAGCAGCCTAGTAATGTCTAAGCTGCTTTATTTCTTCTTATAAGATTTTACATTAGAACCGTTCTAGATCCTATCCCTCTTCCAGAATCATTACAGAAGAAACAACATCACTCACTTTTTTTCATTCTGAAATAACTCTGCTACAAGATAGGCGACTTTCTTTCCTAGTCTTCCTACTCTAGCTTCAACTTCTACTGTTCCTACGGATACTGGTCGGTGGTATGAGGTATGTAAATCAATCGACGCAAACGTTTGATTATCTTTAAGTTTTGATGTAATCGCGTACGCTATCATAACATCAGCTGCTGAAGCGATAAATCCTCCCATCGCTACCCCATTACCATCAATAAATTATTATGGAGTGACGAGGAATTGACAGAGAAAATGATTGAACCAAACTATATGATGACTCCTCTTATGAGTAATATTATCCCCCTAAACTCTAGGGGATAATATTATTGGGATATCTTTTTTGTTTGTAAAGATAATCTGTGTTATGTTAACTAAAAATAAGAAAAATATAAGTTCCCAAAATTCTTAAGAGTACTAAAAGCAGGCACACTGGTGAAAGTAAATGATTAGTTAAAATATATAGGATTAAATCATTTTTTACTTAAATAAAAATTACTCGTATGCCCCTCTTAATCAATAGTACGATACAGTTACATCCCGTTTATACTGATTATTCCCCTTGTCTTTTCCTATTCTAGTAACCACGCTTTCTATCAACGAATCCGTCTAAGGGTTGTCCATTTATATACCGTTTAATATTCTTCAAAAAAAAGTTACTTACATCCTGTACAGTACTTGGTCCCGATAAATGTGAAGTGATATACACATTAGGCATAGACCAGAATTCATGATTTTTTGGTAACGGTTCTACCTCAAATACATCCAAAACAGCTGCCTGGAGATGCCCGGATTGCAAGACAGATATTAAACTATCTTCATCGATTAAGGAGCCACGTCCAACGTTAATAACACAAGAATTTGGTTTCAAGGCTAGAAGAAGTTCGTAGTTCACAATATGATACGTGTCGTCTGTTAAAGGAAGTGTTAACACTAAATAATCGAGATCTTTTACAAAATCGTACCATTGATTTGGATTAAAATGAAGGTCTACTAATGAAGCTTGTTTTCCACTAAAGCTTAATCCATTTACATTCATATCAAACGCCCGGGCTTTACGAACAATTTCAGTCCCAATTGATCCAAGCCCGGCTATTCCAATAGTTTTCCCCTTTAGAGAATCAGAAATAAATGGATCCCATCGATTTTCTAGTTGTGCTTTTCTCATACGTGGACCATTTTTAACTATATCTAAGAGAAATTTAAATACATATTCAGATATATAAGTACCAAACTGGTCAACAATTCTGGTTATTTTAATATTCTGAGGTATTGATTTATCTGCAATAAGGTCATTAATCCCAGCTCCCATTGATTGGAACCAACGGACAGATGAGCCCATTTGTTTATTCAATAATTGGGTAGGAAATTTCCATCCTAAAATAACTTCAGTACCTGATAAACATCTTTCTGCTTGCTCTAAACTTGTTGCTGCTTTGACAGATGTAAACCCTTGATTACAAATATATTCAGTATAAGCTTTTACCTCTGATTCATTAGGACTAAATATAAGAATATTAGGTTGAATTGTATTCATTAGATTCCTCCTCTTTTGAACTCTTCTTAAGACAGTTTTAATGCAAATATTAAAAACATCTAACTGACTTTCATTATAGTTGAATAAAAATAAATAACAAAATTTTCACAGGTATATACAAGTAGGCACATAAAATATTTAGACTAAAGTATAAATATAGGAAAAGCAAAAGAAAAAGCACAAACTCATTGGTAATCAACAGGTTTGGGCTTTTTCACTTTCTCGAACATGTTGTAATTTCGAGTTATGAAAGTACAATATTTTAAATCAAAAAATGGATTATTTTAATAAATATATAATAATTATCCTTATAATTACTGAAAGAAAAAGGCAGCATCTAATTGGATGCTGCCTTTTTCTTTCATACACTTCTAATAGATTAAAGTTATTTGCCCTTGTGAGGCCCTTTCACTACGTATATCGGTTCATACCAAAGTGCCTTGTGAATAATACGAATATCTACTTTCAATTTGAGGTAATACACTTCCTGAAGTGGCTGTCAAGTCTTTCAAAACTAACCAGTCCCTTCATAAGATAAGTATTTAACCTTTCACAGCAATCACTTTTATAGTTTTAATGGTTTTACGCTTTTTTCACTTCTCATAAAAACTATTATATTAACTAATAATCAATATGATATACAATGTAAAAGAAGAAAATTTACGCAAGGAGTATTTATGATGATTAAAGCAATCTTTATATTTTTATTAGCTGGAATAGCAGAGATCGGTGGAGGCTACCTTATTTGGAAATGGTTACGAGAAGGAGCATCTGGTTGGTTAGGGTTATTCGGTGGAATAGCTCTTGTTCTCTATGGGATTATTGCTACATGGCAAGCCTTCCCTGATTTTGGTCGGGTTTATGCAGCCTATGGAGGCGTCTTTATTATTATGAGTTTATTTTGGGGCTGGTTAGTAGATAAGAAAATTCCAGATACATATGATTGGGTCGGTGGGCTTGTATGCTTAATTGGTGTTTTTATTATATTATGGCCAAGAAACTAAGTGATGAAAAGAAGAGAGTGAAAATCTTTACTCTCTTCCTCTGTAGTTCCTAAAATTTGTGCTATGTTAGCTAAGAAAATATGACCTATAAAATAGAACAAAACTTCTTTATTACTTTTTATCATTCAATTATTTATTATCATTACTTTATATATAAGCCAAGTAATATTCATACTATTAATCTTATACAGATGGAGACGGTTTAATGCTATTGACTTTTTCTTTGTTATAACAATAAATATCACAGCGATCTTTTGACATAAGAACCTCCTAATAATCAAATGCACATTTGATTGCAGTGTATAATTTTTCCGACTAATAATCAAACACTAATTTGATTATTTGACTATTATCCTTTAGTTTATGTAGACGTTATATAACAATTCCGTAAAAGTATATATATAAAGCATAAACCCATTGTTATTGAACGGTTTTGCGCTCTTTTTACTACCTCGAACATGCATTACGTAAACTAGGAATGAATAACATATACATCCTAAAAACAGAAAAAACCATCTTACTGTATGAGAAGGTTTTTTCTGTTTTAGACTGTATAAGATGATTCTCTAATGGCATCTTGTTTAGTTTGTTCGAAATATAAAAGTTATTCCTTTTAACCAAGAAGAATCTTTTCTTCTGCATAACGAATTTTTGATTGTCTATTTGCACGAATAGCAAGCACAAAACCAATGGTAAGAGGCCCTACTCTTCCAATAAACATCATAATCGTAATGAGAATGCGTCCTGCGGGGCTTAAGTCGCCTGTGAAATTAGCACTTAGTCCAACCGTTCCGGAAGCAGAAATGGTTTCAAATAAGAGTGTGGACATATCTACTCCTTTTTCTGTGATAGTTAGTAAAAAGAAAATGACAAAGACAAAAATCATTGCAGAAGTAGCAATAGAAAAAGCTCTATAAATAAGGGATTTTGGTATTCGGCGTTGGAAAATGTTAATATCCTCTTTGTTTGTTAGCACTGACCACAAAGCCAACAATATTAAGACAAAGGTCGTAATCTTAATTCCACCACCTGTTGAACCTGGAGCTGCTCCCACAAACATAAGGCCCATCATATAGACTTTTGAACTTAACGTTAGCTCTCCTATATCTAACGTATTAAAACCAGCTGTACGAGGAACAACTCCTTGAAAATAAGCTGCCCACCATTTATCTTCCATGCTTAATTTACCTAACGTGTCAGCATTATGATATTCCAAAGCAAAAATAACAAGTGTACTCACAATATTTAAAATAATGGTCGAAACTAATACAATTTTAGTATGAAGAGAAAATTTCCTTATATTTCGTTTTTCTAAAATATCTGCGATTACAAAAAAACCTGTTCCACCTATTATGAAAAGTGACGTAATAACGATATTGACGGTTGGATCTCCTACCCATTTACTTAGATTATCAGGTTCTAAGCCAAATCCTGCGTTGTTAAATGCAGATATAGAATGGAATATCCCATAATAAATAGCCTTTCCCCAACTCATCTCTTGTGCCCAACGAATAGCTAGAACAAGGGCTCCAATAGCTTCTACAGCTAAGGTAATGAACACAACACGTCGGACTAATGCAATAACGCCTTGTAGAGAAAATGCATTTAAAGATTCTTTAAGGATTAACCTTTGTTGTAATCCTATTTTCTTACCTAATATAATAAACATAAGGATACCAATGGTCATGAATCCCCAACCACCGACTTGAATGAGTACAAGTAGAATGATTTGGCCGAATAAAGTAAAGGTAGTTCCTGTATCGACAACAGCTAATCCTGTTACACACACGGCAGAAGTGGCTTCAAAAAGAGCATCGATAAAGCTCAGATGATGCCTATCACTTGTAGCAGCAGGTATCATTAATAATCCTGTTCCTAGCAATATTAAGCCTAAAAATCCCGAAAATAAAATAGATGCAGGTTCCAATTTCTTTATTTTATGTCTTTTACGTGACTTATAAAGTAACATATTAAATTCCTTTCAACGTGTCTTGAGTAAAGGTTTAACTGAAAGATTCCATCATGGTAAAGGGAAGCTTGAACAATATTGCTCCTCATATAATGAAAAACGCAAGCATTAATACAAAGAACTGAGAAGAATTTTAATGGATGCTATATTCATCTTACACACCTTCTTTTTCAAAGCGTGTGATGTCTTTATTATTTCCCATCACAATTAAAACATCATCTTTATAAATGATTTTCTCTGCAGCAGGAGCAACCACAAACCTTCCATGACGTTGAATCCCCACAATGTTACATCCATATTCGGCTCGTATGTTAAGTTCTTCCAAGCTATAATGATCCACCTTGTTTGTTGCCACAATCTCTACAATGCTGTATTCTTTGGATAACTCAATAAAATCAATCATTTTATCGGAAGTAATATGGTGAGCAATCCTTTTGGCTACATCTCGTTCGGGATGGATAACTCGATCTACTCCAATTTTTTCAAGCACTTTTGAGTGATATTCGTTTTGCGCTTTTGCCCACACTTTACGAACTCCCGTTTCTTTTAAGAGTAATGAAGTTAATATACTGGTTTGCATGTCATTTCCGAAAGAAACGAAAGCATGGTCGACATTGCCAACGCCCAAGTTACGTAAAACCGTTTCGTCGATTGAACTGACACAAACGGCGTGCGTGGCATAATTCACATATTCACTAACTCTTGCCTCGTCTGTATCTACAGCTAATACTTCGATACCCATATCATAAAACTCTTTAACGAGAGTTGAACCAAAACGTCCTAAACCAAATACGGCAAATAATTTCTTCATTATAATCCTTCCTTACCCCGTTTCCATTAGGGTTTGTTGTTTAGTATTAAAAAACACAGAAATATACATTTAACGACAAAAAGACCACAGAGGAGTCCCCCGTGGTCGTATTATTCTTTGATCACAAGTTTCACACCCTCTCCCTAACGCTTACGAAGTTAGCTGTCGGATTCGGGTCAAGAAGTAACCCTACCTTTACTTACATAAAGGATTCACCCCAAGTAACAGAAAAAACTGTTACAAAATTGGTTTCCCCGCTCCATACGGATTCAGCGATTAAGATGATTTATGAATTTACCAAAGATATATTACTCCTGTTTTTTTGTGTTGTAAAGACTAAATTAACGTCTATTTCTATTATTTTATCCTTACATCAGAACCTTTTTTAGTAGAAGGGCAGATAATCCCTGCTTTCTTTTGATCATCGTCTCTATCAATGGTAGAAAACGTACAAATGAAGACAGCGAGCAAAGCCCTCTAATAAAGTAATAGAATTAAAGCAGCATGATTTAGAAAAGTCTTTAAAAGAAACATATGTTAGAATTATTAATAAAATGTTCGAGGAAAAGAATCTTATTTGAATTAGAAAAAATTTTTTTATGTTCTAATAAGCAACATTATATAAACTATAAAAGCTTGGTTATAGACAAAGGTTTAATCGTAAATAGAAAGACTCCATTTTGAGAAAAACGAATCAAAATGAAGTCTTTTTTTGTGAGTATATAAGCTGTATTTATAACTTAAATGTAAAGGTCTATAAATGTTTTAACCAATCAGTCCATTGTTTTGGAAGACTGTCAGGATTTCCTCCTACAGATCCTGTTATAGTTGCTTTTTCTGCAAGTTCTAATACTTTTTCTTTCGTGACAACAGCAGCTCTTTTCCGTGCAGCTTGTCTCCTTTGCTTCCATGAGCCCAGCCGTAAGAAAGGATGGCATCCTCCCATTTTTTCATCAATGAAGGCGTGCTGTACCAGTAGGAAGGAAATTGCAAAACGATGCGGTCGTGCTTCTCTAATAGTCTCTGCTCGACTGCGACATCGATCTTTTCATCGAGATAAGCCTCATAAAAACGGTGAACGGTAACCGTTGGCTTGCTTCTCCATTTCTTTCGTCAAGCGTCGATTAACACGAGAAGCCGTTAAGTCGGGGTGAAAAACAAGAACCAATTGTCTTGAATTAGTATTGTATAAAGTAAATCCTTATTATAAAGGCTTTACTCTTTTTAATATGAACTATAGTAAATGGCCCTTTAAACAGTCCATAAAAGGATAAGTAAGAGAAACAAAAAAGGACAACTCCATTAATTAGTAACGAAGTTGTCCTTTTTCACTTCCTTGCACATGTTTTATGTTAACTAGTTTTTTCTGTTCGATTAGTTCGTTTTCTTAAAAAGATGGAGTGCTTATTAGGCTTTTCGAATAAACCTTAAATGCCACGGTAAAAAAACTCTATACACAAATAAAAAAACAGGTATGTCATATCCTACTTTCCAAAAATTTTCTTTCATAAATCCTACTTGTACCATTAGCCAATGTGCTAATAAGGATAAGGCTGTAAAAATAAGAACGAACCTCCACTTTTTTTCTTTGTGGTAATAGTTTAAAAATATTACAGCAAATAAAGCTGGAATAACTCCGTACGATATAATATCTCCAATCCCTTCATGTTGAGGTGTCCCTAAATCAAAGAAATCTAGATTGGGGCCAAAAGTAAGATCGGTTTATAGTGGCTAGCCAGCCGACAACTCCAAAAGTAATATAAATCTCTCTCCACGTTAATTTCTTTGGCATGAATAATACAAAAATCAACAGACTTATACTAAGCCCAATAGGATACCATATTCCCTGGGCAAAAACGTCGAAGTTATCAAGTGTTTTTTTTGTAGTTCATACAAATCCTCCAAAAAATCATATCTGTTGTTCAATATCTAACTTTATTGTTGTTAACAAAAGCAGCCTATTATATACACAGTACTCCTTACCTGCCTTTTATTATAGAAATTTTATCTCTATCCAAATAAGCCTAGGAAAAGAAAAAGCAAACCATAAAGTAACATAATCAATGTTCTAGGTAGTAAGATAACACACCATGAGTTGTTAAAAATCTCTTAAAAAATATAAATCAAGAATCCCTCTAAAAACTTATACAGATTTCTTAGTATAAAGTAGCCTTAAAGGCTCGAAAGCAGGATCAAGCCTACTTTCTTCATATAAAATCGCGGTTACTTTTGTATTCTCTAAATTAAAAACAAAATCAAAGAATATATTAGCTTAATTCTGCTCATTTTAATCATATAAATTCAAAATTAAGAGGTTATGAAATGATACTACAGTCTTCTATTTTTACAGATTTCTACAAAAAATCTTTAGATTTAAATAAACAAATTTTACATGCATGGACTGAACATTCCTTATTCGCTTGGCGCTGGTGGATAGGAATTTTACTGATTGTGATTCCACTCATCCTTTGGATTAAATATCGAAATCGAGAAAGTGCTGATCGCTTACAATATGCGGGTCTATTTGTGGCTTTAGCTTCTTCGAATTTGGATTATATCGGAACATTTTTTGGCTTATGGAAATATGATTATGAGATATTCCCCGTTCTATCTCATTACATCCCTTTTAGTTTTTTTGTCCTACCTATTACGGTTATGTTTTTCATACAAATAAGGCCAAAGACAACTCCTTTTTTAAAAGCACTAGTATACGCCATATTTTCAATCATCGCTCTTCCCATTGTAAAATGGATTGGAATATATGATCCTGTAAAATGGAGTTATTTTTACTCCTTCATCATCCAGTTTTTTATTTATTTAATAGCTCATTATATAAGTGTGAAAGATAAATTTAAAAAACTTTATTTTGGATAGGACGGTTTACTTTTGACTACTATTTAAGAGCGTCTTATATACTAATAAATACTGAGTGGTCTTTGTTATGAGTATGACTATTATTTGAAGAAGGCTAAAGGCTATTTATTTTTAGATGAATAATATTCAATCTCCTGAGCAAACTACAAAAGATGTTGTGAAGAATCACGCTGCCATGTCTGATACGCTTATAAAGAAAAACGACCTTTCTCCTTTTGGACTGCACCCCAATTGTTAGACACCACTAACAATTGGAGGTTTGGACTTGTCAATATTTACTGGACATTAAGTTAGGTTACTATGATGAATAAGCTTTTTCGTATTCAATAGGGGAAAGATAAGGCAGAGAAGAATGCATTCTTTTGGTATTATAATAGAGCTCTATATATTTAAATACTTCTTTTCGAGCTTGTTCGGGTGTCGTGAATTTGGTCCCATGAATGAGCTCTCTTTTTATGGTCTTATAAAAGGATTCCATTAACGCATTATCATAAGGATTTCCTTTTCTACTGACACTTGAAACAGCCCCATACTTTTTCAGTATGGCTTGAAAATGACTACCTGTATATTGAGACCCCTGGTCTGTATGGATAATTAATCCTGTTGGAGGATGCTCTTTCTTATATCCTTGTAAAAAAGCGTCTATCACAAGAGAATCTTTCATCCGTGTACTCATAGACCAGCCACTCCCTTTTCTCGAATACATATCTACAAATACTGCGAGGTATAAGGTACCCTTTTGAGTAGGAATATAGGTAATGTCACCGACCCATATTTTATTTCGTCCGTCTGTGTGAAAAACTTGATTTAAGAGGTTGGGTCTTTCTATAGAAGGTGATTTCTTATTATAACGCTTATAGCGATACCGACTTCCTTTCGCATACACGTTCATTTGACGCATTAGTTTGCCTACTCTTTTTTGATTTACCTTGATTCCCTTCT
>NZ_JALAMS010000086.1:0-1129 GCF_026790145.1 Priestia endophytica
ACGGTTCTTAGGGGAGTTGGGGGCAGCGATGCCCCCTGCTTACCCGACTAAACTAGATTCAAATAACATATCATAATGTTTTTTCAAAATTATTCTTTTTAAATGATAATATCGATGTATAGATATTTATAAAAAATTGCCTGATGGGGGGAGCAAATATCAGTGGTACAAATTCGCGAAATTAAGCTAGAGGATGCAAAAGGACTGATTAAACATGCAGAGTCTGTCTTAGAAAACAGTACATTTACTCTTACTACTCGGGAGGAGTTCCAGGCGTCTGAAGATTCTCAGAAACAGTGGATTAAAAATATGCAAAAGCAAGGCAACCTTATTTTAATAGCTGAAAATGAAGGGGAAATCATTGGGGATTTATTATTTATCCGTGGTAAGAAGAAAAGAAACTCCCATACAGGGGAATTAGCAATAGGTATTCAGGAACCATACAGGGGAAAGGGTATTGGGAGACAGTTACTTCAATCCTTAATTATTTGGGCTAAAGGTCAAGAATCAATTAAAAAGCTATGCTTACAAGTTATTGAAGGAAATGATCCTGCTATTGGTCTATATAAGAAGGTAGGGTTTCAAGAGGAAGGTCGTTTAAAAAATCAAGTTATGTTTAGTAAAGATAAATATGCGGATATGATTAACATGAGTTTATTCTTAGATTCATAAAGAAATTTCCGATAATCAACATTACGTAAACAAGAAACTCCTTTAGGCAAAAGGTCTGGAGGGTATTTTTATAGAATTATAGTTAAGTTGACTACTGATACCTTATATTATGTCGATAATGAATAGTGAAATAGGGGGGATTTCAAATGACACATCACTCATTAAAATTATACGACTACCATGTATGGGCAAACCAAAAAATTTTCGACCGATTAAAAGAACTTTCCGAGGACATTTACGAAAAGGAAATTCAGAGCGTTTTTCCTTCTATATCAGAGGTGATGGCGCATATTTATGTCGTCGATAACCTATGGTTAGACATTATTTCCGGTAAAAAATTTGATGAAGTATATGCGTTGGCTGATCGATTGAAAGAACAGATGGAAAAGAAAAGAATCGAGGAAGTAGAAACGATGTTTTTCGATTTATCTGAACGGTACAAAGCGTTTCTCGATCG
>NZ_JALAMS010000087.1:0-3497 GCF_026790145.1 Priestia endophytica
GTCTCTGTGTTTCCGCATTTCCGCTTGCAACCTACGTGACCATTACGGGCCCGCAGTTTTGGACGGGGATAGTTTTTGCGTCTAAACCAGTGGCGTGAGCCACACTATATAAAAGCGACTTCTTGTCGCACCATAAAACATGTTATAGGTAGTAAAAAAGCACAAATCCATTGATTAGCAACGGGTTTGTGCTTTTTTTGTTTCTCTTAGATGTATTCAAAATTCTTCTACGTCATCTTCTATCCAATTGGTCCAATGGTTATTAGGATTACGATTCTCTATTAGTTTACTATCTCCATTTTCAATGGCTAAAGCTAAACTTCTAAAAAACCGAATATCACTTGGGAGTTCGTCTTCTGTAAGAGCAGGATGTTTCCAGGACTCTGTTCGATAAAATAAAGGTATATTTTCGAGTTCCACTTCTTCAAAAATGTCCTTTTCTTTTAACAAAAATTTCTCTGGGTAGTAAGCACCTAATATTCTTACCAATTTAGTGTGGCTGAATAGTTCAGGATTTTCTATATGATTTCTTTCGTAATCATCCTTTGAAAGGGTAAGATGAACCTTCTCATTATTTAAAGATACGTTTATATTAAAAGGATCTATAATGAGATGACCATCATCGTCATAATAAGTATCATCATCACTATCATAAATGTCGTTAAAGGACGAAATTATACCATCCTGTTTAGTCTTATTTCCATAAGCGAATAAGCAATTTTCTATATAACCAGCACCTCCCCCTGCCCCAATCATTTCAAATACTATTAGCCATTGCTCTTCATCCTTATAGACAGACAATCGACTGTAAGCAGCATTAAATGAAATAATATCGAACATGGGAAAAGAAAATTCTTTAGCATGATAATCAAGAAATTTTAATATTTGGTCTTGTGACGTACATTCAGCCTTTTGCCGTTTTCTGTCTGTTCGTCTACTGTATGATCTTCTTCGGCTCATTTAATTTATTTTCTCCTTTTATTTAAGTATCCTACAATACACTAGTCTTATAATCTATAATAATTTTATGATTTTTTGCCACATCATAGACTAATCTCCAAATGCAAATACAAGCTTACTTCTATTTAAAGCTTCAATACATAAGTTATGTAATTTTTCTCCAAATTCTATGACACAAGGTTCCTTATAGTCCCTAAGAATAATTTCGCATATTCGCTTCAATCTTTTTACCTCATGTATATTAAATTGTTTATGCTCATATGGATCCAAATTGATTAATAACTCTAATTCATAGCTTTTCCCTTTTTCTTTTTCCCATAAATAATCGTGAAGTTCATCTTCTAAATAAACACCATATTCGGCATCTTGGATTTCTTTCTTGTTATCTGCTATGTAAAATGTAACGGACATCTTCTTACCTCTTCCAAAATTAATTTCACCTTGTAAATCATACAGTATGTTGAAACTAGTTACCATAAAACATTTTAAAGGTAGTAAAAAGCGCAAACCTGTTTAATAAAAACAATTTAAAATTATTTTCCAAAAATAAACAAACATAATCCCCATATCCATTAATTACCTTATCATTCCATAAACAGCAAACCCAAATAGAAAGTTCGCAAAGAGAACGTCCTCAAAAGTATACTTTTACGGACGCGTTTAATTTTGTATTAAAAATCCAGTTACATGTTAATTTGCCATATTTATCTTACTTTGTTACGTTATAGGATGGTTGTATGATATGATATAGCATCGTATTTATTAAAAAGTTATACTTAATTTCTTAACATCATTCTGAGTCGGAGGAGAAATCATGAAGAAGTTTTTCAAAATTACTGGGATTGCTTTAGTTATGTGTCTTGCTATTGCATTTATAACGTTTAAGGTATTAGATAAGACTCAATCTCAGGAGTTACAAAAGGAAGAGGAGATTTCTTCTGAAGTGGAAAAAGAGCAAAAAGCTGACGAGCTTAAACTTAATAGTGAAGAAACGGTTAAAGGAAAGACAACAGATAGTTCCTCTAAAGAAGCTTTTGAAAGAGCAGAAACGAGTGAGGGTCATATGACATTTGAGCCTCCTGAAAATCCTACAGAAGCTGATATTATGCACATCATGCACTTAATGACCCACCAAAAAGTTAGAGCGAACAAAAAAGAAGGAGCTATTCGAATGACTCCATACTCTTTAGCTCAAGTTACAGATCTCATTAACGAGGTTCAACCACCTAATAAAAAAAAGCTTTTACAAATAGTGAACCATTGGGAAAATGGTAACTTTGACAATGTAATTGAAGAACATAACTATTTTTGGGAATATGAAGGCGGTAAAGTTGGTAAGGCTATCGGACGTATGACTATGACGGAAGAAAGTTATTTTGTTCGAAAACATTTCTATAACGATGATAAATAAGAAAAGTAAGCTTATTAAAATAGAAAAAAAGAATGATGTAAATATCATCTCTGTTTCTTTATATTATTCATTCTGTAAAATGTGGCAAGATTGAAAAGAATATATTAGGAAGTTCATATTCCTCGATAATCATGAACGTTCCTCTATTCAAAATAAGACATATTTATGAAAGACATACATCCTAAAGTATGGAGGAATATTGTGAAAAAAGTAATGTATCGCTCATCCCTATGTTTAACTATAGGCGTTTTTGTGTTTGTTTTAATGAAGGGAATAGGTTTTATTTTCTGGATTAATGGAGGACTGTTAGATAAATGGATCGCAATCATTGGATTAATTGCTATGCCGACTTTTTTCTACCTCTTCTTAAAGGATAGACAGACCAAGGTAAAAACAATAAAGAGAGTCTTGATTGGAGCCATTCTCTTTCATACGTTGTGGTTATGGTGGTCCATTCAAAAGCAACCTTATGATTATGCTTATGCTAAAAAAAACCAATTTTCATCTACTCCTTATGTAATTCATGAAACCAACAGCTGGGAGTACTCCTTTGTTCCAACTGAACAACTTACAAGCACTTATGTCCTGTATAAGTCTGTAAACCCTATTCTTTTCAGACGCGTCAGTACACATAAAAAGGAACCCGGATTGGTTAGAGAGATAAATCTTGCTAATCGGAAGGGAACAAAGATGGATAATTATCAATATAAACTTCTATTGAGGAAATAAAAAGGGGAAATTATGTAGCTTCATTTGTTTAGATAGCATAATTTAAAACTCATATTTTTACGGAAAGCTAATTTACATAACCTTAATTATAGGAACATATAAAAAAGAGGAGAGTACTTAAAGTATTGAACTAAAAGTATCTCTGCTCTTTTTATTTATTATCTATAAAGGTTAAGATTTGTTACCTTTTTCATATAAATATAAAACATAATCAGTCATAACACCAGGATGGCCCAATTGCCTCAACATAGCCGTGATATTGCCACGATGATATGTTCCATGATTGACAACATGTTGTACTAAGTCAGATAAACGAGTTTCGAGTCGTCCAGCAAAGCGGGTTTCAAGCACAAAGGCCGTTTCCATATCCTCTTGACGATCGAGAAACGCTTTGTAC
>NZ_JALAMS010000088.1:0-661 GCF_026790145.1 Priestia endophytica
AACTAAATGAAGGACAAAAAAATAAGTTCTTAAAAGCGATATTAGATGGAAAAACTACCCGAGAAGCATTAGATAAATGGGTAGATAAAAGCCTTCCACAAAATGAAGTAGTACCAGTTGGAGATAGTGGAGTATATGTAAAAGCGACTTCTAAATGGTTAGATAAAAAGGGAAAAGAAATCAAAAATGTAAGAGCTGCCTCTGAACTACCTGATGGCTCCTATTATTATAGATATGAAAGAGATTTAGGCTATATAATTGGAGATCATGAACTTAATACGTCAAAAGTACATGTAACTGTATTTGCTACAGTAAAGGATGGTGAAATCCAAGCAGATAATGCCACAGGAGGACACAGCAATATTAATCCTTTTCTTGAAATTAGGGATGGAGTGTCTAGTTCATTTACCCAGGGAGATAGAGCTGTAGGTAACCAGCCTTTTGAAGTCGTAGCAAGTGCATTTGGTTTTATAGATATGGACTTTCTAAGTCGCTCGTTGAATTTGTATTCTTATATTGACAAGAGCTCTGGTACTGCTGGAGGTTGGGCAGAGTTTGAAGAGGTTTTTTAAGAATTAATGAGTAAACTAACTATATTTATAGAGGTTAACTATTCATAGTTAACCTCTATTTTTTAGGAGTTGTTATATATGTTTTTATC
>NZ_JALAMS010000089.1:0-1527 GCF_026790145.1 Priestia endophytica
TCAGACCGTAGACAAACCCCATCCTAACCTTTAGTTAGGATGGGGTTTGTTTGTATAGTGGGTGAACAATCTTTGTTGATTAGGCTGGACATGGCCCTTGCCATGTCCAGTTGGCTAATTTTTTAAGATTCATGGCAGCCAAGGTAAGCATCGCCTGCATTGAAACTTTTTTAAGCCCTCTTAGGGTTGTCCAACGCATGCCATGCTTTTCTTTCGCGTCCGCAAACACTCTTTCAATCGTTTCCTTACGTTTTGCGTACAGCCTTCTATTCAGATTGGTATGTCTCAAGTGCTCCGTTTCCTCTATGTAATCTTGCCACATGTGTCGGTGGATCACTTTTGTATAATTTTGACTTTGTGTGCAAGATTCTAGTAAAGGGCAGGTTTTACAAAATTGAGGATGGGAAGCATATTGTCGATAGCCATCTCGAGTGGTGGTACGATAAGAGAGGATTTGCCCTTCGGGACAAAGGTAGTGATTAAAATGTTCATCATACACATATTCCTCCTTTTTGAGATAGCCTTCCTTTCTTCTAGGTCTCGTGTAGGGCATAACGGGTCGAATGTTTTGATCCATTAAAAACTTCGCAATATAAGGGGTTTTATATCCAGCATCTACCGCCACAGCCTTCGGCTTTTCTACGTTCTTTGTAACGGAAGTAACGAGTGAGTCCAACATACGACTATCATGAACATGACCACCTGTGACAAGGGAGCCTAAAATAAATCCTCGGGAATCGCTGGCCGTATGAAAAGAATAAGCAAACATCTTCTCCCGTTCATCCTTTACATAATACCCACTCTCCGGATCCGTTGTGCTGACTTTGATTTCTTTTACTTCTTCCTTATTCTGTGGGGGGAAGGGCTTTTTTCCGTGTTCTTCACGATCCATATTGATTTCTTCATCTAATTGACCTTGATAACTTCTCGTTTCTACTCGAGCTACTTTTTTCTCAAACTTCTTTTTATTCGCATTCGCTTTTACATGCGTTGAATCGATAAAAGCAACAGATGGATCCACTAATCCTTTCCTCATCGCTTCCTTTAAGATGCGATAAAAAATCTGTTCAAAAAGATCTGTATCTTGAAAACGACGAACATAGTTTTTACCGAAGGTAGAGAAGTGTGGGATTTTTTCCGTAAACCCATATCCAATAAACCAACGATAAGCTACGTTTGTTTCAATCTCTTTAATGGTTTGACGCATAGAACGAATCCCAAATAGATATTGGATAAACACCATTTTAATTAAAACGACAGGGTCAACACTCGGTCTCCCCTTATCTAAACAGTATTTATCTTGAACTAAATCATAAATAAATTCAAAATTAATAGCCTGTTCGATTTTCCTTACTAAATGATCTTTAGGGACCAACTGATCCAACGCCACCATCTCTATTTGATTTCTACCTTCTTCTAAGTGTTTAGATAACATCGTATTCCCACACAAAATTAATCTTCTGTTTTCATTATATAAAAAAAAGCTTGTAGACAGGAGACCTTTTTTGGACTTTGTCTACAAGCTGA
>NZ_JALAMS010000090.1:0-931 GCF_026790145.1 Priestia endophytica
TCTTATTATTACTCGCTGAAAATAAATACTTAACTGGTCCTGAAATCGCAAAAGCTGTTGGTGTGAACGAAAGAACTGTGAAATGTAATAAAATCTCAAACTCGTTGAATCGCAACGAGTTTGAGATTTTTTTTTGCCCTTTAAGTGTACTTTCGCGGACTGATTTAACTGATACATATTTCCTTTCTCCATACCATTTAAAAAAAGCTGTAAAGTCCCAGAGATACAAACATAGAATTAGAGTATAATTGGGTTAGAATGGATAAGGAGGGAATAAAAAATGAATGAGCCTAGTTTAGAAGACTTTATCTGTTCATTTGATACAGATTTAGAAAAAGAAGAGGATTTTAAGATTGTCTGTCGTTTTCCTAATGAGTTAGGAGTCGTCATTTATAAATCCCTTACATTCACAAACAACAAGTACTATACAACCCCTGTTCGTTTCTTTAAAAAGTCTTATCATATAAGTGGAACAGGTGATTTCTCACAAGAAGTTCAACGATTTGACACGATCCAACAGGTACGTCAGTTTGCAAAAGGTATATATGAAAAGGAACTTGTTTATTCATAATTATTTCATTGCTAAAAATTGTGATACTATGGAAGAAACTTTTGAAAAAGAGGAGTAAATCCTATGATAATGTATCAAGAATATACATTAAGAGATGGAACCAAAAAGTCTATAAAAGTGGTAGAAGGGCGTTCTTATAAAGAAGAAATGAAATTGTTGGGCATCACAGAACGAGACATTTTTTCTATGCAGTTATTAGATAAGAAATCACTACAAAAACCAAAATAAACGTTCATACAAAAAGCGCTGTCTAATAGCTTTAAGGCTATAGATAAAGGCTTAAGCCATTTGAAATAATAAGCATAATTGGGTTCTGGTGCAAAAATTTCAACTAACTTGAAAATAGTCTATAAATCTTGG
>NZ_JALAMS010000091.1:0-430 GCF_026790145.1 Priestia endophytica
GAGAAATGATGAAATAAAATACAAGAAATGCACCTAATAAAGAATATTTCTTTTACCGACATATAAAATCTCCCCTTTGTTAATTTTCTTTAAAGCAAGGATATAAGAAGGCTTTTTAATCCATCATTATATCCTGTGTACTTCTAGAGAATATAGCTCTTCACACCATTCATAATAGAGTAAGGTTCTATTATGAATAGTGTAACTTTCATTATCCTAATACAAAGTGAAATAAAAAAAACGTACATAAGGGTAATCTAATCATGTACATTTGGGCAAAAGTCTTTTTTTATGTATTGCTGTATAATTCCCATTGTAAAAAAATCTCCTGTATTTAATCACCAATTTTGTTATTGCCTCTTTGTTCATATGAACATGCACTAAAGTACAGTTTTGCAAAAAATTCTTCTGCTTTAAAATAAAGAAAGAT
>NZ_JALAMS010000091.1:606-1874 GCF_026790145.1 Priestia endophytica
GGTCCTATTAATTGGTCTGCTCCCGATTTTAATTGCTCAAAGTATGATTGTACTAAAAAAGATTATTCAAGTTGTCCTTGTTTTCTCTTTTCTTTATTCTCAGTATAGCGTTGCTATTATTATTATTTACGGCTTTAAGGAACTGCTTCACTTTATTCTGATTTTTATTGCCATACTTCTAATCATTAGTTTTTATTACATTATGTACAATAGACAAGTTAATGAACGAATCCGTATGAAGTATTATCTTAGTGAATTAGAAATTGCCCATCGCAAGGTGGAAGAACTAACATTAGTAAATGAGAGACAGAGGATGGCCAGGGATCTTCATGATACATTAGCACAAGGTTTGGCGGGTTTAATTATGCAGTTAGAGGCCATTGATTCCCATATGAAGAATGAAAATAAGATAAGAGCTCAAGAAATTATTCAAAAAGCGATGGCTCAAGCTCGTAAAACCATGCGTGATTCAAGAACAGCTATTGATAATTTACGAGAAAAATCGATATCTAAAATGAGCTTTCAAGATGCTGTAAAAGAAGAAATAACAAGATTTTCAGATGCAACAGCAATGGAGATTGAGTCTAAAATTGAAAATGTTTTTCCCTTAAATAATTTTGTAAGAGAACATAGCCTCTACATTATAAGTGAAGGCTTAGCGAATATTGCTAAGCATTCTAAAGCTACGAAGGCAAAAGTCTTGGTTGAAAAAGAAAATAACTACTTGAATATAAAGATTGAAGACAATGGGATTGGAATTTCCAACCTATCCATATCTCAGCATGGAAAATACGGGTTACGTGGCTTACAAGAACGAGTCCGCCTTATAGGGGGACAGATACGGTTTGAAAGCGAACCAAATCAAGGTACAAAAATAGTTGTATCGGTACCACTTGAACAGAAGGAGCAATCTAATGAAATATAATGTATTAATTGTGGACGACCATATGGTGGTCAGGGAAGGCTTAAAGTTAATTTTAGAAACAAATGATTTATACAACGTAGTAGGAGAAGCTGAAAACGGAGAAGAAGCGCTTAAGTTTATTGAAAAATACCCAACTGATGTAATCTTGATGGACTTGAATATGCCAATTATGGATGGATTAGAGACCATAAAGAGACTAAAGGAGATGAATATATCCACTCCAATTATCATATTGACCACTTATAATGAGGATAAGCTGATGCTCAAAGGATTAGAGTTAGGTGCAAAAGGTTACTTATTAAAGGATACAGGGAGAGAAGAGTTATTTCGTACGCTTGAGTCT
>NZ_JALAMS010000091.1:1892-2122 GCF_026790145.1 Priestia endophytica
GATTTAGGAATAGCCGAACGAACGGTCAAAGCCCATTTCACTAATATCTTTAACAAGCTTAATGTTAATAATCGAGTAGAAGCCGTTACAGTGGCTATTCAGATGAAATTAATCCATTTATAAAAAAATTGCCCTTTCGTACATTAGATATCCGCCCTAATGTACGATTTTTTTTTGTTCATTTTCTTTTAAGATAAAGAAGGCTTGTAAGAAAGTTAATTACTGAACAG
>NZ_JALAMS010000092.1:0-190 GCF_026790145.1 Priestia endophytica
TGATATGATCCCCTTATAGTAGACAGAAAAAAGAGAGCCCTTTATTCTATCTACTACGGAGGGGATTTTTTAATGGGTAAAACTAATAGAACGTATGACCTAAAAACGAAGAGAAAAGCAGTAGACTTATATCTGAAAGAAGAAATGGGGTATAAAACGATTGCGAAGAAGTTAGAAATTGATGTTGCCA
>NZ_JALAMS010000092.1:450-666 GCF_026790145.1 Priestia endophytica
GAATGTCATACAAGAATGAAGGGGATTTATGGGTATCGAAGGGTCTTAATCTGGCTAAGGCGTGTGTACAACCTACATATAAATCATAAACGTGTACAGCGCCTCATGCGTGAAATGGGGATTCGTGCAGTTATTCGGAAAAAGCGTCCTTATTATGGCCAAAAGGAGAAGTATGTCGTTTCACAAAATCATTTGAACAGACAGTTCAAAGCGTCA
>NZ_JALAMS010000093.1:0-2312 GCF_026790145.1 Priestia endophytica
AAAGCTAGTTAACATAAGATGGATTAAAGGAAGTAAAAGAGCGTAAAACCTTTGTCAGTCAATGGTTTTACGCTTTTCTATTCCTTTAGGCATACTTTTACGGATATTTTATAATCTCTTAGTATCGATATGGACTCCTATCTAGTGAATTTAAATTTGTTCCCTATAAAACAATTTAAATCTAATGTGGGTTTTTCTATTTATCATATTGTCTCTCTAAAGTCAAATGATTAGATTCTATGCTTAATTTTTCCCCTTGACGGACTGTTGCACCTTTTCCATAAAGAGTCTAAATAAGTTTAACATTGAAGCATGTTCTTTTGCCATCATTTCTGGGTGCCATTGCACGCCTACTACAAACTGATTTCCTTGTTTTTCAATGGCTTCAATAACCCCATCTTTTGCCCATGCTGAAACGTCAAAACCAGGTGCTACATCTTTAATTGATTGATGATGAAATGAATTAATGAGAATTCCACTACCATAAAGGTTGTATAAGTGGGTTCCTTCTTTAACAGTAATGGAATGGGAAGGATTACTTGTATTTTTATATTGATCATGTTTGACAAATGATCCTTCAATTTCTGATATGTCTTGGTATAGAGTCCCCCCATAAGCAACGTTTAAAATTTGTAAACCACGACAAATAGCTAATACAGGTTTCCTCTGATCAATAACATGCTTTAATAATAGCTGTTCGGACTTATCTCTTGCTAAGAAAGGTGCTCCAATCTTTATTGTAGGTTCTTCTCCATATAAAAGTGGGTTTACGTCTTGCCCACCCGATAAAATCAACCCATCTATGCTTTCTGCCTGCGCTTTAATCATTTTTTCATCTTCTAAGACTGGTAAGATAAATGGAACTCCTCCACTAAGTGTTGTTGATTCAATATAATCATTGTTTACATACGCTCGTTTATATCCTGGAAAGCGTCCTCCTTGATCCACACTAATGTTTCCTGATATGCCAATTAAAAATTCCACCGTTGTCCTTCTCCGTTTCCGTTGAATTATCCTTCTCTAAGATACCTTCTATTCTTTATTTTATCTTTTCACAGGGGGAAAGGTTTATTATTTTGTGTCTTGAGGCAAGTTCACTGATCCACCAACAAGAGAAGGTGAAAAACAGTTAGAAGACTCAATACGTTGTTCTAACAATATTCCCACACCATTTTCTGGTAACTGATTTGATCTCTTGCTTATAAATGGTTGATGACCTTCTCCTGTAGAATTGTAAGAAACGACGACTAATTTCTTTTCATCCTCCTTAGGCAAGTTCAAATCCATAGGAAGACGCGCTACTTGCGGATAAAGGTCCTCTTTGAATATGGTCGGTTCTTTATTGATAAGTACTTCATAGAAATGCCCTTCATGAATTAATCCAATTCTATGCTGATCCAAATTGCTCATTACTATATCCTCCTTATATCGATATAAATACGAATGTACAGATATAGTATCAGTTAGAAAGTAATACAGTATTCTATTTATATTTAAACGAACCTTATCATTATAAAATGTATACATTTTGATGTTCCACAATCGCGCCCTTTTCATGAAGACTTGGTTTCAAGGTAATATTAATAACGATTTTCCGCATCAGTCCCCTTTACTTTAAGTAAAATTTGCTGAATTCCTCGGGATATACCGAGTGTTTTTTTGTAAATAATAATATTGTTAAACAATAAATTGAGGAGGACTTGTATGTAACAGGATCAACAAGCTAAAGAGAATTTGGATTCTATTATGAAACCAGAATTTTCTGGAACTGATGTACAAAAAGTAAAACAAGAAATTCAAAAAGATGTAAGTGAAGGACAAGGAGCAATGCATGATTAAAAAACCACTCTGAGTGGTTTTGTTCTGTTTTGAGATTAAACACTTTGCATCTCTCATTTGGATTTGATCAGGATGCTACAAATTTAATAATTAAGCACGATTGGTTTGAAAGACCACCTCAAGCGATTAGCCCTAAATATCTAGCTGAAGAAAAAACAATTTGTACCATTTTTACAAAGGAGTTACTCCACAACCTGGCCCGATTGTTGAACAAGAAGTAAAGGGGTGATACATATTAGTCATGTATAATATGTATCACCTTTTATTTTTTAAATCCTTTTACGATTTAGGTCTTGATAAGACTTTATCAGGTAAGTCTTTATAATTATAAGTTTTGCCTAAATCTAAATTGGCATATTTATCTTCATTGTTTTCCATACCCACCTTAAGACCTCCACGGCAAACAGCCTTATCATACTTTTAACAGGAATGCACATCATATACAAATTTAGTTTAGTCGGGTAAGTTAGGGG
>NZ_JALAMS010000094.1:0-806 GCF_026790145.1 Priestia endophytica
TTTTTTTTTTTTTTTTTTTTTTTTTTTTTTTTTATTTTTTTTTTTTTTTTTTTTTTTTTTTTTTTTTTTTTTTTTTTTATATTTTTTTTTTTTTTTTTTTTTGCTCATCCGGCTGTTTTTGAATAAATCCCTGCATTTCCAATTTCTTAATGGCCCGCGCGGCTGTTGTTCGGTCCACTTTTATCATTTCTGCCAATTTTTCTTGAATAATTCCCGGGTTTTCGTATATACGTACAAGATAGAGATACTGCCCTCTTGTTAAGTCCAAATCTTTAAATTCAATATTGCTTATGGAATCCAACGCTCTTGCTATCATGCCGATCTCACGCAAAATGTCATTCATTCCTAAAAACCCCTCACGTATTTTTGTTGCATTTACAACAAAATTGTTTTAACCTTACTATTATAAGACCACATGCATGCTGTACAGTCCAGACTAATATCAGAAAAGGATTGATCAAATAATGAATATAAAAAGAATAACAACTGAAAATGATTTACACATTGCTTTAGATATTAGAAGAACGGTATTCATCGAGGAGCAACATGTAACTGAATCCGATGAGTTCGATGAATTTGATACGCTCCAAGAACAATGCCAGCATATCTTGGTATATCATAAGAATCAACCAGTCGGCACAGGCCGTGTGCGCATCGTTGATCAGACTAGTAAGCTGGAAAGAATCTGTATCCTAAAACCTTATCGGAAGTACGGATTGGGTAAAGTCATCATTGGAGAGCTAGAAAAAATCATGAAAGAAAAAGGAATAACTAAAATGAAGCTGCATGTACGAAAGATGGCAAGT